>NZ_CP040613.1:0-1680823 GCF_012889415.1 Campylobacter sp. CFSAN093246
ATGAATCCAAGCCAAATACTTGAAAATTTAAAAAAAGAATTAAGTGAAAACGAATACGAAAACTATTTATCAAATTTAAAATTCAACGAAAAACAAAGCAAAGCAGATCTTTTAGTTTTTAATGCTCCAAATGAACTCATGGCTAAATTCATACAAACAAAATACGGCAAAAAAATCGCGCATTTTTATGAAGTGCAAAGCGGAAATAAAGCCATCATAAATATACAAGCACAAAGTGCTAAACAAAGCAACAAAAGCACAAAAATCGACATAGCTCATATAAAAGCACAAAGCACGATTTTAAATCCTTCTTTTACTTTTGAAAGTTTTGTTGTAGGGGATTCTAACAAATACGCTTATGGAGCATGTAAAGCCATAGCACATAAAGACAAACTTGGAAAACTTTATAATCCAATCTTTGTTTATGGACCTACAGGACTTGGAAAAACACATTTACTTCAAGCAGTTGGAAATGCAAGCTTAGAAATGGGAAAAAAAGTTATTTACGCTACCAGTGAAAATTTCATCAACGATTTTACTTCAAATTTAAAAAATGGTTCTTTAGATAAATTTCATGAAAAGTATAGAAACTGCGATGTTTTACTTATAGATGATGTACAGTTTTTAGGAAAAACCGATAAAATTCAAGAAGAATTTTTCTTTATATTTAATGAAATCAAAAATAACGATGGACAAATCATCATGACTTCAGACAATCCACCCAACATGCTAAAAGGTATAACCGAACGCTTAAAAAGTCGTTTTGCACATGGGATCATAGCTGATATAACTCCACCTCAACTAGATACAAAAATAGCCATCATAAGAAAAAAATGTGAATTTAACGATATCAATCTTTCTAATGATATTATAAACTATATCGCTACTTCTTTAGGGGATAATATAAGAGAAATCGAAGGTATCATCATAAGTTTAAATGCTTATGCAACCATACTAGGACAAGAAATCACACTCGAACTTGCCAAAAGTGTGATGAAAGATCATATCAAAGAAAAGAAAGAAAATATCACTATAGATGACATTTTATCTTTGGTATGTAAAGAATTTAACATCAAACCAAGCGATGTGAAATCCAATAAAAAAACTCAAAATATAGTCACAGCAAGACGCATTGTGATTTACCTAGCTAGGGCACTTACGGCTTTGACTATGCCACAACTTGCGAATTATTTTGAAATGAAAGATCATACAGCTATTTCACATAATGTTAAAAAAATCACAGAAATGATAGAAAATGATGCTTCTTTAAAAGCAAAAATCGAAGAACTTAAAAACAAAATTCTTGTTAAAAGTCAAAGTTAAGTGAAAGGATGTGAAAAATAAATTCTAGAGTGTGAAAAAAAGAAATTAAGCAAAGTATGATAAAATACAAATTTGATTATTTTGCTTTGAAAAATTTCACAATTTCAACAAGCTTATTATTACAACGAATTTAAAATTAAAATAAACCAAGGAGAAAAAATGAAGTTAAGTATCAATAAAAATACTTTAGAATCTGCAGTGATTTTATGTAATGCTTATGTAGAAAAAAAAGACTCAAGCACCATTACTTCTCATCTTTTTTTTCATGCTGATGAAGATAAACTTCTTATTAGAGCTAGTGATTATGAAATAGGTATCAACTATAAGATAAAAAAAATCCGCGTAGAATCAAGTGGTTTTGCTACTGCAAATGCAAAAAGTATTGCAGATGTTATTAAAAGCTTAAACAATGAAGAAGTTGTTTTAGAAACCATTGATAATTTTTTATTTATAAGACAAAAAAGCACAAAATACAAACTTCCTATGTTTAATCATGAAGATTTTCCAAATTTTCCAAATACAGAAGGAAAAAACCAATTTGACATTGATTCAAGTGACTTAAGTCGTTCTCTTAAAAAGATATTACCAAGTATTGATACAAACAACCCAAAATACTCCTTAAATGGTGCATTTTTAGATATAAAAACAGATAAAATTAACTTCGTAGGAACTGATACAAAACGCCTTGCAATCTATACTTTAGAAAAAGCAAATAATCAAGAATTTAGTTTTAGTATCCCTAAAAAAGCTATTATGGAAATGCAAAAACTTTTCTATGAAAAAATAGAAATTTTTTATGATCAAAATATGCTTATCGCTAAAAATGAAAATTTTGAATTCTTTACAAAACTTATCAATGATAAATTTCCAGATTATGAAAAAGTTATACCAAAAACTTTCAAACAAGAACTCAGTTTTTCAACTGAAGATTTTATAGATAGTCTTAAAAAAATCAGCGTTGTAACTGAAAAAATGAAACTTCATTTTAACAAAGATAAAATCATCTTTGAAGGTATAAGTTTAGACAATATGGAAGCAAAAACAGAACTTGAAATTCAAACAGGAGTAAGTGAAGAATTTAATCTTACTATAAAAATCAAATATTTACTTGATTTTTTAACTTCTATAGAAGAAGAAAAATTCACTTTAAGTGTAAATGAACCTAATTCAGCATTTATAGTCAAATCCCAAGGACTATCAATGATTATCATGCCTATGATTTTGTAATAAAACAAGTAAAAGATAAAGGAAAAATATGCAAGAAAATTACGGTGCGAGTAATATTAAAGTCCTAAAAGGCCTAGAAGCTGTTAGAAAACGCCCAGGTATGTATATAGGAGATACAAACATAGGCGGACTTCATCATATGATTTATGAAGTTGTGGATAATTCTATCGATGAAGCTATGGCAGGACATTGTGATACTATAGATGTAGAAATCACTACTGAAGGAAGCTGTATAGTTAGTGATAATGGTCGTGGTATTCCTGTTGATATGCACCCAACTGAAAATATGCCAACTTTAACTGTTGTTTTAACTGTCCTACATGCAGGGGGAAAATTCGATAAAGATACTTATAAAGTTTCAGGCGGTTTGCATGGTGTTGGGGTTTCGGTTGTAAATGCACTTTCTAAAAAACTTGTAGCTACAGTTGAAAGAAATGGAGAAATTTATCGTCAAGAATTTTCAGAAGGTCAAGTTATCAGTGAATTTGGTGTGATAGGAAAAAGTAAAAAAACAGGAACAACTATAGAATTTTGGCCTGATGATCAAATTTTTGAAGTGACTGAATTTGATTATGAAATTTTGGCTAAAAGATTTCGTGAACTTGCATACTTAAATCCAAAAATCACTATAAATTTTAAAGATAACCGCGTAGGCAAACATGAAAGTTTTCACTTTGAAGGTGGAATTTCTCAGTTTGTTACAGACTTAAATAAAAAAGAAGCTTTAACTAAAGCAATTTTCTTTAGCGTAGATGAAGAAGATGTGAATGTTGAAGTAGCTTTGCTTTACAATGATACTTATAGTGAAAATTTACTCTCTTTTGTAAATAATATCAAAACTCCAGATGGTGGAACACACGAAGCTGGTTTTAGAATGGGTTTAACTCGTGTGATAAGTAACTATATAGAAGCAAATGCAAGTGCTAGAGAAAAGGATAATAAAATCACGGGTGATGATGTGCGTGAAGGTTTGATCGCTATTGTGAGTGTAAAGGTGCCTGAACCACAATTTGAAGGACAAACCAAAGGAAAACTTGGTTCAACTTATGTGCGTCCTATAGTTTCAAAAGCAAGTTTTGAGTATTTGACTAAATATTTTGAAGAAAATCCTATCGAAGCTAAAGCTATAATGAATAAAGCTTTAATGGCAGCTAGAGGAAGAGAAGCAGCGAAAAAAGCTAGAGAATTAACGCGCAAAAAAGAAAGTTTAAGCGTAGGAACTTTACCAGGGAAATTGGCTGATTGTCAAAGTAAAGATCCAAGTGAAAGTGAAATTTATCTTGTGGAAGGGGATTCTGCAGGAGGTTCTGCAAAACAAGGTAGAGAAAGATCTTTCCAAGCTATACTGCCTTTGCGTGGTAAAATTTTAAATGTTGAAAAAGCAAGATTAGATAAAATTTTAAAATCTGAGCAAATTCAAAATATGATTACCGCTTTTGGCTGTGGTATAGGTGAAGATTTTGATCTTTCAAAACTTAGATATCATAAAATCATCATCATGACAGATGCGGATGTTGATGGATCACATATACAAACCTTGCTTTTAACTTTCTTCTTCCGTTTTATGAATGAACTTGTGACAAATGGACATATTTATTTAGCACAACCACCTTTATATCTTTATAAAAAAGCTAAAAAGCAAATTTATTTAAAAGATGAAAAAGCTTTGAGCGAATACCTGATAGAAACAGGAATAGAAGGTTTAAACTATGAAGGTATAGGAATGAATGATTTAAAAGATTATTTAAAAATCGTCGCAGCTTATCGTGCGATTTTAAAAGATCTTGAAAAGCGTTTTAATGTGATTTCTGTGATACGCTATATGATAGAAAATTCAAATTTAGTTAAAGCAAATAATGAAGAATTATTTAGTGTAATCAAACAATTTTTAGAAACACAAGGACACAATATCTTAAATCATTATATCAATGAAAATGAAATTCGAGCTTTCGTTCAAACTCAAAATGGCTTAGAAGAACTTGTGATCAATGAAGAACTTTTCACTCATCCACTATATGAAGAAGCAAGTTATATTTTTGATAAGATTAAAGATAGAGGCTTGGAATTTGATAAAGATATTTTAGAAGTTCTTGAAGATGTTGAAACCAATGCTAAAAAAGGTGCTACTATACAACGCTATAAAGGTTTAGGGGAAATGAATCCTGAGCAACTTTGGGAAACCACAATGGATCCAAGCGTAAGAAGACTTTTAAAAATCACTATTGAAGATGCACAAAGTGCAAATGATACCTTTAATCTCTTTATGGGTGATGAGGTTGAACCAAGACGCGATTATATCCAAGCACACGCTAAAGATGTAAAGCATTTGGATGTGTAAATTTATCATTGAAGAAATGATTTCTTCAATGAGTTTTGTTTTGTAAGAGTATAGCTAGAGGAATTCTTCTTCTTGTATCGTATTTTTCTCCATAATATTTTTCAAGATAATTTAAAATTTTTTCTTCATCTTCAGGTTCTATTTCCCAAAGTCCTTCACTATCTTGCATCCATCTTATAGCTGCTAACCAAGCTTTTCTACTTGCATGCATATTGGTAATGAGATTGGATCCATGACAAGCTAAACAATTTGCTTCCACTAAAGGTGAATCAGGATCGATAATCAATCCTGTATCAGGGTTAATTTCAAGATTTTGAGCCCAACTTGCACTTAAAAACAATGCTAAGATCAATATAGTTTTTTTCATACTTAAACTCCATAAACATTAACTCTATGGCATGCATTATTGATATATCCTCCTGGATTCCACTGTGCTAAAACCATAGGTTGACTGTTACCTTGACTATCGATAGCTCTTGCCCAAATTTCATAATATCCTTTTGTTGGTATTGATATTTGAGCACTCCATTTTTGCCATGCTAATCTATTTAATGGTTTTTCTACCTTTGCTTTAGCCCATGTTACCCCATAATCATTGCTTACATAAACTTCACTAACTTCAAGTTCTCCAGCCCAAGCTTTACCTCTAACTTCAAATTTTTTATTTGCTTTTATTTCAGAACCATTTTTGATATTAGTAATTACAGATCTTATAGGCATTGATTCTATGATTTTCATCTCGCCTTTATAGTTAAAATCTCCTGGTTTTACCGGATTTACAGGAACTTTATAAGAACCTTCCATTTTTTCACCATCATGAATTTTATTTCTTACTGAAATTTTATAAAGCCATTTACCGCTTGTACTTGCAGGGTAACCACCACAAACAAGTCTAAGTGGATAGCCATTGACTAAAGGAATATCTTTGCCTTCATAAGCCCAAGCTATTAGAGTTTCATCTTGTAAAGCTTTAGAAATAGGAACTCCTCTACTAATAGGTGAAGTTTCTTCACCATTTAATTTTGTATCTATGCCATAATATCCGATATAAACCGCATCATTTTTGATACCACAATCTTTTAAAATATCTTTTAAACGCACTCCTGTCCATCTACCGCAAGCTACTGCACCATAACCCCATTGAGTTCCTTTTGTGCTAGGTATAACTTCGGATCTACCATTTCCACCGCATTCAACTGTTAAGGCATAAGTATAGGTTTTAAATTTCTTTTTTAAATCTTCTATGGTGTAAGATTTTTTATTGATAATGCTTTCTCCATCGATTTCTAAAGTCCAACCTTTATGAAGTCTTTCTTTTATCGTTTCTAGGCTTGGTGGTAAGCCATTATTTCTAACAAAGAAATTTTCAGGTTTAGTAAAATCAGAATCAAGAGCATAAATTTCAGTTTCTGCTGTTAATGGTTTTTCACCATGATAGATAAGATCTTTTTTACCTTCTATTTTAAAATCAGGCAATTCTTTTGCCAAAGCCTTACTTCCTAAAAAATTCTCAAAAGAAAAATTTGACAATACACTAATGCCAAATAAACCAAATCCTATATTTTTTAGAAAGTCTCTACGATTTTCTTTTTGATCGTTCTGTTTCATTGAAATATCCTTAAATATTTATATAATCTTTTATTTTATTATAAATTTTAAAAATTTAAATAATTAATATAATTAATTATTTAAATTAAAAAAATTAATTATTTTTATAATTTTACATATTAAAATAAAATCATCATATGTTCGAGTTTTATTACATTTTAACTAAGTTTTTTCTACAATTAAATTTTTAAAATTATTTAAGGAATGATTTTGACTTTACTTACTAATCCTATCATTATCAGTGTTGTTTTGATGACTTTACTTTGTTTGTTTCGTTTTAATGTGCTTTTGAGTCTTTTGATCTCAGCTCTTATTGCAGGTGTATTTTCTCATCTTGAACTCGTAGATACTATGAATATACTTATAAGCGGAATGAAAGAAAATTTAAAAACAGCTCTTAGCTATATACTTTTAGGGGCCATTGCCGCAGCGATTTCAAAGACAAATTTAACTGCATATTTGATTAAGATAGTAAGTCATTTTATATCTCATAAAAAATATTTATTGCTTTTGTCTATAGCTTTGATTTCTTGTTTTTCTCAAAATTTAATTCCTATTCATGTAGCTTTTATACCTTTGTTGATTCCACCTCTTTTAAGTCTTTTTAATAAACTTAAAATCGATCGTAGAGCGGTTGCTTGTGCTTTAACTTTTGGACTTACTACGCCTTATATGGTTTTGCCAGTAGGCTTTGGACTTACTTTTCAAGATCTTTTAAAAGATAATTTAAATGCAAATAATGTAAGTGCATCTTTAAATGATGTTACAAATACTATGTATTTCGCTGCTATTTGTATGATAGCAGGACTTTTTCTAGCGCTTTTTGTGTTTTATCGTAAGTCAAGAGAGTATCAAGAAGTAGAAATTGCTAAAGTGGATTTAGAAAATCTTGAAATGACGCGTAAAGAATGGGGTGTTTTAGCTGGGCTTGTTTTAACTTTAATTTTGCAAATTTTGACTATGAATTTACCTTTATCAGGGCTTTTGGGTTTTGTTTTAATGGTTATTTTGGGTGGAGTTGAATTTTCAAAAGTCAATGAAGTTTTTGATGATGGGCTTAAAATGATGGGTTTTATAGCTTTTGTTATCCTTGTTGCTGCAGGATATGGAGAAGTTTTAAAAGAAAGTGGATCAGTAGTAGATCTTGTAAATTCAGTCGTTCCTTGGATGGAGCAAAGTAAATTTTTAGCAGTATTTTTCATGCTTTTAATAGGACTTATCATCACTATGGGTATAGGTACTTCTTTTGGAACTATACCTATCATAGCTACGCTTTTTTGTCCTATTTGTTTGGAACTTGGTTTTAGTACAGCACTTATTATATTTATCTTAGGAGTAGCAGGAGCTTTAGGAGATGCAGGAAGTCCAGCCAGTGAAACAACCATGGGAACTACTGTAGGATTAAATGCTGATAAACAACACGATCACATTAAAGATACTTGCATACCAACTTTTATTTTTTATAATGGTCCATTATTGATTTTGGGTAGTATTATCGCCATGTTTTTATAATTTTTGCAAATCTATCAAAATATTTTTTAATTTATTTATTTTTAAGATAAAAATTATATCGATTTTAAAAAAATGTATGCTATAATCCTTATAAAGCTAACAAAATTTAAATCAGTCTTATAAGGAGAGCAAAATGGATTTAGAAAATATCCTAGAAAATAATCAAAGCATAGGTTTATATCACCCAAAGAACGAACACGATGCCTGTGGTATCGCTGCAGTTGCTAATATACGCGGTATTGCTTCTTATAAGGTTATTTGTGATGCTTTAGAAATTTTGATGAATCTTGAACACCGAGGTGGTGCAGGAGCTGAAGAAAATTCAGGTGATGGGGCGGGGATTTTAATCCAAATTCCACATGATTTTTTTAAAACTCAAGAATTGGGTTTTGAACTTCCTAAAAAGGGTGATTATGCTGTAGCACAGATGTTTTTATCACCCAATACTGATGCAAAAGAAGAAGCAAAAGAAATATTTTTACAAGGTTTAAAGGATAAAAAACTTGAATTTTTAGGTTTTAGAAAAGTGCCTTTTAATCCTAGCGATATAGGTGCAAGTGCTTTAAAAGCTATGCCTTATTTTTTACAAGCCTTTGTGAAAAAACCAAGTAAAATAAGTGCAGGACTTGAGTTTGAAAGAGTGCTTTATAGTACGCGTCGACTTATAGAAAAAAGAGCTATTAATGTGCCAAAATTTTATTTTTCAAGTTTTTCTTCACGCACCATAGTTTATAAAGGAATGCTTCTTTCAACTCAATTGAGCGATTTTTATCTTGATTTTAAAGATGTCAATATGAAATCAGCCATCGCTTTGGTGCATTCTCGCTTTTCGACTAATACCTTCCCAAGTTGGGAAAGAGCCCATCCAAACCGTTATATGGTGCATAATGGAGAGATTAATACCATACGCGGAAATGTTGATAGCATAAGAGCTAGAGAAGGCTTGATGCAAAGTGAGTATTTTGAAAATTTAGATGAAATTTTTCCTATCATAGCTAAGCCTAGCAGTGATTCTGCAATGTTTGATAATACTTTAGAATTTTTAGCTCTAAATGGTCGTACTTTAGAAGAAGCTTTTATGATGATGGTGCCAGAACCTTGGCATAAAAATGAAAATATGGAAAGCAAAAAGCGTGCTTTTTATGAATATCATTCTTTATTGATGGAGCCTTGGGATGGGCCTGCTGCTATAGTTTTTACTGATGGAGTGATTATGGGGGCGAGTTTGGATAGAAATGGTTTTCGTCCTTCAAGGTATTATCTTACAAAAGATGATATGCTCATACTTTCAAGTGAAACAGGGGCTTTAAAACTTGATGAAAAAAATATCAAAGCCAAAAAACGCTTAGAACCTGGAAAACTTTTACTCGTTGATACAGCAAGAGGTAGGGTTATAGCTGATAATGAAATCAAAGAGCATTATGCTAATGCTAAGCCTTATAAAAAATGGCTTAAAAATTTAGTTGAACTTGAAAAACAAAAAAGCGGAGTTTATAAACATCAGTTTTTAAAAGAAGATGAGGTTTTAAAACTCCAAAAAGCTTTTGGTTGGAGTTATGATGAGCTTAAAATGAGTGTGGCTGCTATGGCTCAAAATGGTAAAGAAGCTATAGCAGCTATGGGTGTAGATACTCCTTTGGCTATACTTTCTAAAACTTATCAACCTTTGTATAATTATTTTAAACAACTTTTTGCACAAGTAACTAATCCTCCTCTTGATGCCATAAGAGAAGAGATCGTTACTTCTACAAGGATTTATCTAGGAAGCGAAGGCAATTTATTAAAACCCGATGAAAACAATGCAAAACGCGTAAAAATAGCTTTGCCTGTGATAAGCAATGAAGAACTTTTTGAAGTTAAGGCTTTAAATAAATTTCAAGTTAAAGAATTTTCTATACTTTATGATTATTCTAAAAAAACTTTAGAAAAGGCTTTAGATGAACTTTGCGTTAAGATAGAAGATGAGGTTAAAAAAGGTGTTTCTATTATCATTTTAAGCGATAAAGGAGTGGATGAAAAAAACGCTTATATCCCTGCTTTGCTTGCTGTTTCTGGAGTGCATAATCATCTAGTAAGAAAAAATTTAAGAACACATACAAGTCTTATCATCGAAAGTGGTGAACCTAGAGAAATTCATCATTTTGCATGTCTTTTAGGTTATGGTGCGACTGTTATTAATCCTTATTTGGTTTATGAGAGTATACAAAAACTCATTGCCAATAAAGATTTAAATTTAAGTTATGAAAAGGCGGTAGAAAATTTCATCAAGGCAAGTTCAAGTGGTATAGTCAAAATTGCTTCTAAAATGGGGGTTTCTACCTTGCAAAGTTATAATGGCTCTGCACTTTTTGAATGTCTGGGCTTAAGCTCTAAGGTGATTGATAAATACTTCACTTCTACAACTTCACGCATTGAAGGTATGGATTTAGAAGATTTTGAAAAAGAACTCATTGCTTTACACAAACATGCTTTTAACGATACACATAAGGCTTTAGATTCTAAAGGAATTCATGGTTTTAGAAGTGCTAAAGAAGAACATTTAATCGATCCGCTTGTGATTTTTAATCTTCAGCAAGCCTGTCGCAACAAAGACTATAAAAGCTTTAAAAAATACTCGGCTTTAGTAGATGAAAAACAAGTTAATTTGCGTTCTTTGATGGAATTTGATTTTAGTGAAGCTATCAGTATAGATAAGGTTGAAAGTGTAGAAAGTATAGTTAAACGCTTTAGAACAGGGGCGATGAGTTATGGTTCTATTTCTAAAGAAGCACACGAGTGTTTAGCACAGGCTATGAATAAAATAGGTGCTAAATCAAATTCAGGTGAAGGTGGTGAGGATGAAGAACGCTATGAAATCAAAGAGGGTGTGGATAAAAACTCAGCCATTAAGCAAGTAGCAAGTGGGCGTTTTGGCGTGGATTTAAACTACTTAAGTCATGCAAAAGAAATTCAAATCAAAGTCGCTCAAGGTGCAAAACCAGGTGAGGGCGGACAATTAATGGGCTTTAAAGTCTATCCTTGGATAGCTAAGGCTAGACATTCTACTGCAGGTGTGACGCTTATTTCCCCACCTCCTCATCATGATATTTATTCTATTGAGGATTTGGCTCAACTCATTTATGATTTAAAACATGCGAACAAAGACGCTAAAATTTCAGTAAAACTTGTAAGCGAAAATGGCATAGGAACGGTTGCTGCAGGTGTGGCTAAGGCAGGCGCGAATTTAATCCTTGTTTCAGGTTATGATGGAGGTACGGGTGCAAGTCCTAGAACTTCTATACCGCATGCTGGAATTCCTTGGGAGTTAGGCTTAGCTGAAACGCATCAAACTTTGATCTTAAATAAGCTTAGAGATAGGGTAAGATTAGAAACTGATGGAAAGCTTATGAATGGGCGTGATTTAGCCATAGCAGCACTTTTAGGAGCTGAAGAATTTGGTTTTGCAACCGCTCCTTTGATTGTTTTAGGTTGTACAATGATGAGAGTTTGTCATCTAAATACCTGTCCTTTTGGTATAGCCACTCAAGATACAGAACTTAGAGATCGTTTCAAAGGCAAAGTAGATGATGTGATTAATTTCATGTATTTTATAGCTGAGGAGCTTAGAGAATATATGGCAAGGCTTGGTTTTGAACGCCTAGATGATATGATAGGTCGCGTGGATAAACTCCGCCAAAAAAGTGTGCAAGGTAAAGCAGGAAAGCTAAATTTAGATAAAATTTTAAAATCCTTGCCTACTTATAATAGAACCGCTGTGCATTTTAAAGATTATAAAGACAATAAACTTGAAAAAACGATTGATTATAGAATTTTACTACCACTTTGTAAAAATGCTGTGGAGAAAAAAGAGCCTATCAAACTTTCTTTAGAAGTAGGAAATCAAAGTCGTACTTTTGCAACTATGCTTTCAAGTGAAATTTTAAAAACTTATGGAAAAGATGCTTTAGATGAAGATAGTATCCATATCAAAGCTATAGGCAATGCAGGCAATAGCTTTGGAGCGTTTTTGTTAAAGGGTATTAAACTTGAGATTATAGGCGATAGCAATGATTATTTAGGCAAGGGTTTAAGTGGTGGTAAAATCATAGCAAAAATTTCAAATGAAGCCACTTTTTCACCTGAAGAAAATATCATCGCAGGAAATGCTTGTTTATACGGAGCTACAAAAGGTGAAGTGTATTTAGATGGTATAGCAGGGGAAAGATTTTGTGTAAGAAATTCAGGGGCTTTGGCTGTGGTTTTAGGAACAGGCGTGCATGGTTGTGAATATATGACAGGTGGACAAGTTGTAGTTCTTGGAGATGTGGGTGCGAATTTCGCTGCTGGTATGAGTGGGGGCGTTGTTTATATCTTTGGAAGACACAATGAAGCTCATGTAAATACCGAGCTTGTGGATATTAAAGATCTTAATGCTAAGGATGAAAAAGAATTAAAAGCTGTGATAGAAAAACATATCACTTATACAGATTCTAAAAAGGCTAAAGATATTTTAGAAAAATTCGATAAAAAAGACTTTTTTAAAGTCATGCCAAGAGATTATGAAAAGATGTTAAAAATGCTTGATCTTTGTAAAAATGAAAAAGATCCAAATTTAGCAGCATTTTTGAAAATCACACAAAAATAAGGAGTAAAAATGGCAGGATTTCAATCACCAATAACAATTAATGAAGCAATGCAAAGAATAAAAAACAATGAATATTTACTTCCAGCATTTCAAAGAGAGTATGTTTGGGAGCCTTGGCAGATAGAAGAATTATTTGATTCACTAATACGAGGATATCCTATAAGTTCTATGCTTTTTTGGAAAGTAAAAGATGAAAGCAAGACAGCTTGGAAATTTTATAGATTTTTAGAATATTATCGTGAATCGTATCATACGCATAATGATTATTTTAACACCTCAAACCATAAAGATTTTTATGCGATTTTAGATGGACAACAAAGATTAACTTCGCTTTATTTTGCTTTGTTTGGAAATTATGATATTCACAGATCATATAATAAATGGGAGAACAATGATAGATATTTTAAAATTTGTCATTTTTATTTTAATCTCACTCAAAGCAAGAAACCAGAAAATGAAAATATTGAATATGAATTTTTATGGCTTGATAAATTAGAAACAAAAGAACAAAATATTTATATTGATAAATATCAGCAAAAATGGTTTAAGTGTCAGTATTTATATCAATATGATTCAGGAAGAGTAAGAAAAATAGCAAAAGAATTTAATTTAAACGAAAATGAAGAAGATAGATTAGATCTATTGCATCAAAAGATATTTGATAAGAATTTAATTAATTTCTATTTAGAAGAAGAACAAGATCCAGATAAAGCGGTTAATATTTTTATTAGAATTAATTCAAATGGTGAGCCTCTTGATTATTCTGATATTTTATTTAGTATTGCTATTGCAAATTGGAATAAAATTGATGCAAGAACAGAAATAAATAATCTTGTAGATAAAATTAATGAAAATTTCGATATCTCTAAAGATTTAATCCTTAAAGGATTTTTATATTTATTCCATAACAATATTAAATTTCAAATCAATAGTTTTGATAAAAATTTTATAGAATCCATAGAAGCTAAATGGGAAGGCATAAAAAATGCTTTTATTGAAACATTTAGATTGCTTAGAAGTTTTGGATTTGAAGCAAAAACACTTTCATCAAATAATGCTATTTTACCCATTTTATATTTTATTTATCATAAAAATTTGACAAATAATATAGTAGATTCTGTCAAGTGTAATGAAAATAGAGCTATAATAAAAAAATGGTTGTTAAGGGCAATTATTTTAAAGCCTTTTGGTGGAAGTAGTGATACGGTATTGTCTAACATGCGTAAAGCTTTTATTAAAGATTTTAAGCAAAATAGTGGCTTTTTTGATAGAGAAATAGAATTATTTCCATTGGAAGAAATTGAAAAAGAGGCAAAATATATACAAACAATAGATGAAGAATATTTAGAAAATAATGTCATAGAATGCCGTAAAAATAGTCCTGAAGCGTTTGCTGTGTTATCTTTACTTTATCCAAATTTAGATTATAAAAATAATAATTTTCATAAAGATCATTTGCATCCAGAGTCCGCATATAAAGAATATGAAAAACTTTATAAAGCTACAGATAATTGTATTTCTTTTAATATTTATGATTCTTTACCAAATTTACAAATGCTTGATGCAAATGAAAATGAATCTAAAAATAACAAACCTTTAAAGCAATGGGTAAATGAAAAATGTAATGGAAATAGAAAGGAATTTTTAGGAAAACACTTAATTCCTGATGTTGATTTATCTTTGGAAAATTTTAATAATTTTATAGAAGAAAGAAAAAAAATTATTATAGACAAGCTAAAAAGTATATTAAATAAGGAGTAAAAATGGGAAATGCAAGAGGTTTTTTAGACTTTAAAAGAATGGATTTTAAAAAAATTGCTCCTAAGGAAAGGGTTTTAAATTTCAAAGAATTTACTATACCTTTGGATAAAAAAGAACAAGAAGTTCAAGGTGGACGATGTATGGATTGTGGGGTAGCTTTTTGTCATACGGGTGTGATGAGCGAAGGAAAAGATGTGGGCTGTCCTTTAAACAATCTCATTCCTGAATGGAACGATCTTGTTTATCGTTCTTTATGGAAAGAAGCTTATGAAAGACTTGATCTTACCAATCCTTTTCCTGAATTTACCGGTCGTGTTTGCCCTGCTCCTTGTGAGGATTCTTGTGTGTGTGCGATAAATGGTGTTAGTGTGAGCATAAAAAATAATGAATTATCCATTATAGAAAATGCTTTTAAGGAAAATTTAGTAAGAGTAAATAAACCTAAGCAATACAATGGCAAAAAAATCGCTGTCATAGGAAGTGGGCCTGCTGGGCTTGCTTGTGCCAATACTTTAAATTCACTAGGTTATAAAGTAAGTGTTTTTGAAAGAAGCGATAAAATAGGCGGACTTTTGATGTATGGCATCCCTGATATGAAGCTTGATAAAAGTATAGTTCAAAGACGGGTGGATTTGCTTAAAAAAAGTGGGATTGAATTTAAAGTGAATGAAAATATAGACAGCAAAGATAAGGTTTCAAAACTTCTAAAAGAATTTGATGCTTTGGTGCTTTGTACAGGAGCAAGTAAGCCTATAGATCTTGATATAGAAGGTAGAAAGCTAAAAGGGGTTGAATTTGCCCTTGATTTTTTAACGCAAAATACCAAAACTTTGTTAAAAACAGGCAAGGGTGCAGATATGGCCAAAGGTAAAAATGTCTTGGTTATAGGAAGCGGGGATACAAGTGTGGATTGTATCGCTGTAGCGACAAGACAAGGGGCTAAATCTATAGTGCGTTTTGAAAGAAGTCCAAAAAGACCTTTGCAAAGAAGCCAAAACAATCCTTGGCCTTTAAAAGCTGACATTTTTACTACTGATTATGGTTTAGAAGAAGCCATTGCTGTATATGGCAAAGATCCTAGGGAATATCAAAAAATGACAAAGAAATTTTTAGGAAAAACTCATGTAGAAGGTGTTGAAGCAAATGATTTAAAACGCGAGTTTAAAGAAGGCAAAGCTATAAATGTCGAAATTTCAAATTCTAAAAAAACTTATAAAGCGGATTTAGTGCTTTTAGCTATGGGTTTTAGCGGGTGCGAAGAAGCTATCTCTAAAAATTTTGGAGTGAAATTAGATGAGAAAAACAACATAAGCACAGAAAATTTCCAAACCACTCATAAAAAAATCTTTGCTTGTGGAGATGCTAGAAAAGGACAATCTTTAGTTGTTTGGGCTATAAAAGATGGTATAGAATGTGCTTTGAGTTTGCATCAAAATTTAGCAAAATAATCATAAAAGTTTAAAACTTTTTCGGTGGAGTTTGCAAATTCCAAATTTAGCTATAAATTCTTTATGAGCTTTTGTGCCATAGGCTTTGTTTTTTTCAAATTCATAACAAGGAAAGTCTTTAGCTAAGAAATTCATCACTCTATCTTTACTAACTTTTGCGAGTATGCTAGCTGCACTTACTTGCAAAATGCTAGTGTCGGCTTTGATTTGTGTTTTTATCCCGTTTATACCTAGGTTGGTGTTTCCATCATATAAGAAGTTATTTTCTGTTTTAAAATGCTTTTTTATAAGTTTTAAGCCTTTTTTTAAACAAGTGCTTAAGCCTAGTGCGTCGATTTGTTCTGAAGAAAAAGCAAGTATGAGATAGTTTGAATTTTTGATGATGATTTCATAAAGTTCTTCGCGTTTTTTTTCGCTTAGTTTTTTAGAATCACACAACCCATCAAGTTGTTTGTTCAGTTTGCAAGCTGCCATCATCATAGGACCTGCTAAAGCACCGCGTCCTGCTTCATCAATACCGATTAAATTTATATCAAATTCGTTTAAAAGTTCTTTTGTGTCAAATAAAGTTTTCAAATTTTTCTAAAAAGAAGGGCAAAAATGCCCTTTTATTCTATTGTGATATCATTTTTGATTTTTTCAAAAAGCTTATCACCTATGCCTTTAACTTTTTTAAGATCATCAATACTTGTAAAATTTGCTTCTTTGCGGTATTCTAAAATCGCTTTAGCTTTAGCTTCGCCAATACCATTTAAACTTTTTAATTCTTTTAGTGTTGCAGTGTTGATATTTACAGCACCAAAGAGAAAAGCCGTTAAAGCAAAAAATAAAAATAGTAATTTTTTCATTTTCTTATCCTTTTATTAAAAAATAATTATAATATTATCCTAAAAAGGATAAGAATTTCTTAACTTAACCCAAAAATTCGCGTTTAAAATACTCTTTTGGTGCTTTACATAAAGGACAGGCTGCTGGAGCTTTTTTGCCACGATGTATATGTCCGCATACTTCACAAACCCATAATTCTTCTACTTCACTATTAAAAAATTCTTCTTCTTCGAGCATTTTTTTAAGCGCTAGATATTCTCTTTCGTGTTCGATTTCTACTTTACCAATAGCTGTAAATAATCTCGCTATAGCCTTTTTGCCTTCATCTTCAGCGATTTTTGCAAAATTTGGATACATAGTTGTGTGCTCATAGTTTTCACCTTCTGCAGCAGTTACTAGGTTTTTTGTAGTTACTTCTAAAGGTTTGCCATCAACGATTTCATGATAAGCTTTAAATTCTGCTCTTGCATGCCATTTTTCATTTTCAGCCGCTTCTCTAAAATGTCTAGCAACCGCATGCCAACCTTCTTCTTCAGCTACATCAGCAAATAAATCGTATTTGTTTCTTGCCATAGATTCGCCTGCAAAAGCTTTCATTAAATTTACTGCAGTTAAATCTGTAGTGATACATTTCATTTCTTCACCACAACAACTAAGCTTACCGCCACCTACATTTTGAACTTCTACTTCATTGCCACATTTTTGGCATTTATAGGTTTCATATTGTCTCATTTTGACTCCTTTTTTGATTATCAAAAAGTATTGTATTATAAAAAAATATTTTTGTCAATTAATAATTTTTATCATTTATGAAAATGTATATCAAAATAAATTTCACAAAAATTAAGCTTTGCTAAATATAATTTTAAAAAATTATTATCAGGAGTTACAATGAGAAGCGATGCGATAAAAAAAGGACATTTAAGAGCACCTAATCGTTCTTTACTTCGTGCTTGTGGTTTGAAAGATGAAGATTTTGACAAACCTTTTATAGGTGTAGCAAATAGCTATATAGATATAATCCCAGGGCATTATTTTTTAAATGATTATGCTAAAATCATTAAAGATGAGATACGCAAAAATGGTTGCGTACCTTTTGAGTTTAATACCATAGGCGTAGATGATGGTATAGCTATGGGACATGAAGGTATGCTTTATTCTTTACCAAGTCGTGAACTTATCGCAAATTCTATTGAAACGGTGATGAATGCTCATCAACTTGATGCTTTAATCTGTATTCCAAACTGCGATAAAATTACTCCTGGTATGTTAATGGGAGCTTTAAGGGTCAATGTTCCAACCATTTTTGTAAGTGGTGGGCCTATGGCTTCAGGAGTAACCAAAAAAGGAGAAAAGATCAGCCTTAGCTCTGTTTTTGAAGCTGTAGGGGCTTATGAATCCAAAAAAATTAGTGAAGAAGAATTTAAAGATATAGAATGTTCAGCCTGTCCAAGTGGTGGATCTTGTTCGGGAATGTTTACAGCAAATTCTATGAATACCTTATGCGAAGCTATGGGTATAGCACTAGAAGGCAATGGAACCATTTTAGCTTTAAGTAAAGAAAGAGAAGAGCTTTTAAGAAAAGCAGCGCGTCGTATTTGTGAAATCGCCCTAGATGAACGTTTTAAAATTCGTAATATCATCACTCAAAAAGCTGTGCGTAATGCTATGGTAGTAGATATGGCAATGGGTGGAAGTAGCAATACAGTTTTACACATGCTTGCCATTTCGCGTGAAGCAGGGGTAGCACTAGATATTAAAGATTTAAATTTCATCTCAAGCAAAGTTGCACACATAGCAAAAATAGCCCCATCGCTAAATAGTGTTTATATGGATGATATCCACAAAGCAGGCGGTGTGAGTGCAGTTATGGCTGAAATTTCAAACAGACAAGGACATATTTTAGAACTTGATGCACTGACCATTACAGGAGAAAGTCTCAAAGAACGCTTAAAAAATGCCAAAATCAAAGATGAAAATATCATTCGTAAAGTAGATAATGCTTACTCAAAAGTAGGTGGGCTTGCCATTTTGTTTGGAAATTTAGCCAAGCAAGGTTGCGTTATAAAAACCGCAGGAATAATCGGAGAAAGAAAATTTAAAGGCAAAGCTGTTTGTTTTAACTCTCAAGATGAAGCTATAAAAGGCATTATTAAAGGCAAGGTGCAAAAAGGAAATGTTTGTGTAATACGCTATGAAGGTCCAAAAGGGGGTCCTGGTATGCAAGAAATGTTAAGTCCTACTTCACTTTTAATGGGTATGGGTTTAGGTGCTGATGTAGCTTTAATCACCGATGGTCGTTTTAGTGGGGCTACAAGGGGTTTAAGCGTCGGTCATATTTCCCCTGAAGCAGCTGAAGGTGGTCTTATAGGACTTTTAAAAGATGGAGATGAAATAGAAATTGATGTAGATGCTTATACTATCCATGCAAATGTAAGTGAAGAAGAAATTGCTAAACGTAAAAAAGAATTTGCATTGCCTCAAAAAGAGGTGTCTTCAAGATGGCTTAGAATGTATCAAAAACTTGTTAGCAATGCTAGTAAAGGTGCGGTTTTAGATATGGAATGAAAGGCTTCCTTTCATTCTTCTATTTCTTTGGTTATACGATTTCTTATATCTCTACGAACTATTTCCATGCCCCACAGCCAAACAATATGGCCAAAAATTTCAGACAGGTGTTCATCAAAAGGAATTTCAGAAAGTGGTGGAACTTCTGCAATTAAAGGCATTATAATAACATGGGCAAAAAGATAAACAAAAAATCCAAAAACTGCACCTTGCCACATAGTAATACGGTGCCATTTTTCCGCTATCATACAATAAGCCACTCCAAAAATAATAGAAAAACCGACATGTACTATAAAAATTGACAAAGGCATTTGCATACCTGAAAACATATAAGTCCAATCAGTAGGTAAGCCTAGTTGTTCTAGAAAAATTTTAGGTGGAGTAACACGTTCTAAAGCATCTGCTGGCCAAAAAACATTGGGATTTCTTGGAGGAAAAGGTACTTCCCAACCCCATTTAACAATAGCTCCGAAAATACCCGCTAATATACCTATAAAAAAGGCTAAAGTATAGCGCTTTTGAAAGTATTTTTTCATAATAACTCCTTTATGTTTTATACAAAATAAAATTTGAATTTATAATATTTTTATTTAAAACATATTGAAAATAGGAGTATAAAAATCTTATTTAAATTTTAAAATATTCTCTTAAACTTTCGCAAATTTCAAAAAAATTCACCCCATCTATAGTAGGATTTTCTTTAAAAAACTCATGCATTCCTAAAAAACCACTTTCAAGTTCTTTAGACTTTACACCATAACTTATACTAAGTCCTGCTTCTATATAAGCAGCAATTTTATCGCAGTATTTAAGCGCCTTACCATCTATAGCACCAAATTCATTTTCATTAAAAGAGCTTAAACTTCCGCTGCAAAGCTCGATTTTAGCATTTTTATAAGTGCGATTTTCAAACTCATTTTTTACAAAATTTGACTCACCGTTTCTACCTTCTCTAATGCCTAAAATATAAGAAAACTCAGCCCTTAAACCCTCAGGTACAAAGGGTAAAATTCTTTCATTAATAAGTTTCATTTCATAATCATTTATGATATCATGAAGTCCATCAATGCCGTATTTTACAGGGCTGATAATATCACGTGTTAAAGACTCTGGCAAATCATGAAACAAAGCACAATAAAAATTATTCTCAAGTCTTTTATCGCAAGCCTTGATTTTTAGTGAGTAAAAATATCCTAAAATCGCCACCACAAGCATATGTCCTAAAACCGCGGTTTCTGGTATGCGTGGAGTTTGAGCCCAACGTTTTTGAAAGCGAAGTCTTCCGCTAAGATCAATAATTTTGGCTATTTTTTGATTTAAAGCGATTTTTCTAGCTCCTATAAGCTCATAGTAATCTTCTAATTCTTCTTCAACTTTGTTTTTAATCTCATCAATATCATTTAAAAAAGCTGAGGTTTGATAAACTATGTTAAATTCCCATCTTGTAGCAAAATATGAAGCTGCTTTTAAGATAAGTCTTTCTTTAGCATAAGCATTACCATTTAAATACGCTTCAAAACGCTTTAGAAATTCCCCATCTTCTATATCTTCTATCATAGGTTCGATTTTGCTTAAAACCCAAGCATTAACTTCAGCTTTTTTTTGACGCACGATTTCATGATACACATCAGGGCGTATATCAGTTACCACAACACGACTTAAAAACTCAAAAATTCCCCCTTCTATAATCACTCTCATATCCACATCTTTTTCCATTTTAGCGATAAAATATGCGATGATGAATTTATGAGCTTGTTTGTCAAGTTCAACCAAATTTGCCATTCTTGGATAATCATTCCAACGACTGATAGAAGCGGCTTTAAAAATGTGTTCTATGAGTTTTATGTTTATCATGCTTTTGCCTTTTTTGCAATTTAAATTTAAAAATTTTCGTTAAAATTGTGAAATTATAGCAAATTTAAGGATAAAAATGAGTAAAAAAGCACTTTGTATCATAAGTGGTGGTATGGATAGTACTTTGTGTGCTTATCTGGCCAAAAAAGAAGGTTATGAAATCATCGCTTTGCATTTTGACTATGAACAACGCACTCAAGAAAAAGAAAAAGAATGTTTTAAGCAAATTTGCAAGGCTTTAAAAGTAGAAAAATCTTATATTTTAGATGTGAGTTTTATCAAGGATATAGGGGGCAATGCCTTAACCGATAAAAGTATAGACATCCCTAAAAATGAGCTTTGTACAAGCGATACTCCACCTATCACTTATGTGCCTTTTCGCAATGGAATTTTCTTAAGTATAGCAGGATCTTTGGCTGAAAAGGAAAATTGTGAGAGTATTTTTATAGGGGTGGTAGAAGAAGATGGCAGTGGTTATCCTGACTGTACTGATGAGTTTATACAAAAGGCACAAGAATTTATCAATGAAGGTACGAGTAAGAATTTCAAAGTTTGTATAAAAACTCCGCTTGTTAGATTAAACAAAGCTAAAATTGTAGAACTAGCCTTAAAAGAAAATGTACCTTTAGAACTTACTTGGTCTTGTTATGAGAGTGAAGATGAAGCTTGTGGGGAGTGCGATAGTTGTTTGCTTCGTTTAAGAGGTTTTGAAAAAGCAGGATTTAAAGATAAGATTAAATATAAGTCCTAGTTTTCACTAGGACTTAAAGCTTAGTTTAAAGTATAAAGCTTGTTTGCTCCATCTTGATAAGAAAGAATATTGATTTTTCCATCTTTAAAGAAAATGCTTCTAGCATTAGTGATAGAGCTTGGGAAAGCGATGGTTTTTACTACTTCTTCTTTGACTGGATCAATTACGGCAATCACATTGTGATTTTTGCTAAGTGCATAAATTTCCCCATCTTTAAAAGTCATAGAAGTTACATAAAGATCGCCTAAAGTTTTACCTTCTTTAAGATTTGCTTTTGGAGTAAATTCTCCTGAAAGAACACGATCTTTTAAAGAAACTTTAGAGATTACAAAAGTTTTAGCGTCTTTGTTGTTTGGAACAGTTGCAAGATAAAGATAATTTCCATCTGTAGTCATACTTGCTACATGGTTAAATTTTGCTCTTACGGTATCAAGTCTTCCGCGACCTAAACTTTCGCCTTGACCTTTAAATTTATCATTACCTTTTACAAAGTCAGCGTATTGTTTGGCGATATCTTCTTCACTTGCATTAGGATTTTTTGCAAATCTTAAGAAAGATTTGTTTGAGCCCATAAGAATGAATTTATCGTTCATATAAGGTATGATACCGATGATTGGATCGATAGAAGCTGAAAAATAAGGATCAAGTTCAAAACCTTCTTTAACGCTAAAATTATTATCTAAGAAAGCTACATCCCATTTAGAACTTGCTACAAATTCGTTATTGATATAATCAAGAGTATTGATGGCTTTGTCAAAATTTATGGTTTGTTTATTTGTGATTTTAAGCTCATCATTGATTTTTGCAAATGGAGCATTGTTGATATCATTATCAAATTTTATGCCAAGTTTTTCACTTGCAGGTGCAAAAGCATAATCAGGAGCTTTAACATCGCGTTTTCCTAAGAAAGAAATATTTTGCCATAAACCATTCCAACCTTCTTTACTCCAAATGATGTATTTTGGATTTAAACTAAATCTTACAGGATCGCCTTGTCCTACATAAGGAGGAATACCTGTGCTAACAAAGGCTTGGAAAACATTTGATGCTACGATGATAGCACTGATTAAAACTGCTGCAAAGCTAAATTTAGTATATTTTCTAAACTTTTCTCCATTTAGTTCAGCTTCAAAAGCATTAAATTTAGGAGCAAAAGCAAAAATCACACCTAAGAGCAATACAACAGCCCAAAATACTACTTCAGCCCAAAAATAAGTATGGATACCAAAAACTGCTAAACCAAAACCTTGATCTAAATCTCTATGAGCGTGATTACCATAGTGAGCAAAAGATTGATAAAGCCCTACTGCTGTCATGATTAAAAGAGCAGCAAGGTATTTACCTTTCATACCATAACGAACAATGAAAAGCGCCATTACACCGATAAAGATCATTGCTTCTCTTTGTCCCCAGCAAAGCGTGCAAGGACTATCGCCCAACATATAACCAAATATCAAATTTGCAATACCTACAGGCAAGAGTATAATCAAAAAGCCTGCTAAACACATTAGTGTGTAGAAATTTTTTGTTTTATTGATTTCGTTCATTTAGCCCTTCCTTACAGATTCATTATTGTTAATAGTGCGCCTGTTTTGTGGCCAACATAGAAAAAAACCATTAAAAGCCAAGCTACCATTACCAAACCAAAAGCCAAATTTTCTTTTTCTGGTTTTTTGATAATCAGTATCAAGGCGATTAAAACTAATAAAAGTTCAAGAAACTCCATAGTATCTCCTTTGAAATAAAAACTGCTAATTTTACTTGAAAAACATAAATTAAAAATAAAATTTTTATTGAAATTTCACGTTAAGTTAAATTAACGTGAAAAAAGTTACTGAAAGCTACTTAATTTTTCGGAGAGTTTAGAGGCACCATTTAGAACATTTTGAGAGATATTATTGATTTCACATGATAAATCTTTAACAGAATTTGCAAGTTCGTTAACTTTATCTATATTTGTTCCTAAGATAAGCATTTTATCTTTTACTTCCATGCTTTTATCTTTCATGGTTTGGGTTGATTCTATAGAGCTTTCCAATTTATGCATAGAATTTACAAGTTCTTGTTGTAAATCATTGGTTTTTGAAGAGGTTTCTTTCATAGAATCATGGATAAGATCCATTAAGGCTTTGTTGTCATTGATTTGTTGGACTATAGTATTAACAGTAGCATTGATGTTTAAAAGAGATTTACTTGTTTTATCAGCAAGCTGTCCAACTTCATCGGCTACAACAGCAAATCCACGCCCATGTTCGCCTGCTCTTGCAGCTTCGATAGCTGCATTTAGGGCAAGTAAATTAGTTTGATCAGCTATGTCTTTAATGGAGTTTGTGATTTCTATAATATTATCCGCACTTTGGGTTAGATTGTCCATATTGGCTACTATATTTTGTTCTTTTTCATTGTTTTCATTTATTAAATTTACAAGTTCAGATAGAGTAAGTTCTACTTTATCCATTAGTATGTGCATATCTTGCATATTTTCTATACTTTCTTGTGCTAAATTTCCCGCAAGATTGATATGATCATCTAAAACATGAGTGATTTCTTTAACTCCTTGAATTTGTTCATGTTGCGAATTAGAGCTGTTTTCAAGCATCATAGAGTTGTTTTTGAGTTTTTGTGAATTTTGATGACTTGATTTAGCATTTTCTATGGCTTCTATGATTGAGTTTTGAACGGTGGAAATAAATGAATTAATATATTGAGCACTTTGTCCAAGCTCACTTTTTGGATCTATATTTAAACGAGAGTGTAGATTGGCTTCTTTGCTAGCTAAATTAGCGCTTAGTTTTTCTAAAGTATGAATTGGCATGATGACTTTTTTTAGTGTTAATAAAATAAAAAATACAAATAATACAAGAGTAATTCCAAATACTGCTAAAGCGATATAAAATTTAAATAAATTAGATTGTTCTATAGTATTTTGGGTAAAAGTGTTAAGTTGTTTTAACTCTTTCATGAGAGAATTATTCTCATAAATAGAAGAATTATCTTGCATAATAGAAATTTGCTTTACAATCATGTTATAGTGTTTTAAAAAAAGTTGTAAATTTTCACTTTTTGTATCATTTTTGATTTCTTTCATAAGATTGTTGAGTTGATTTAGTGTTGTTTTTTGTAAAATATTTTCAGTTGAAAGAACGCTTAACATAGAACTCATTGTTTTATAGTTGTTTTTATTTGTTTCATGGTTTTGTTCCAATTCTTCAAAATAATTTTTAGCTAGTTCAAATAAATAAAGTTTTGAATTTACTGCTATGGAATTTGCGGATTTAAAATAATTAAGCTGGATTAGTTTGGCATTAAAAATTTCTTCTGCTTTGTTTATGTCAATCCCAAAAGTTTTAAGTTTTGTAAAGTTTTCTTGCATTTTTTTTATCGCTTGAACACTTGGATCGTAGTTGATAAAATTAAAACTATTTTGAAAAACAGAATTGATTTTTTCATCTGAAATTTCTAGTTGTTGAACTATGTTTATCAATTCTTTATTATCTTTAGATGAAGAATAGTTATTAAAAATAATACCTAATAAAACAAGAATGAAAGCTAAAACTAGTGTAGATAAAATAATAAATTTTATCAAAAATGAACTTTTTTTATTTGTCATGATATTCTCCTGTTAAGCTTTCTAAGAATGCAACTATATTGTCAACTGTTTCTTGATCTAAAAATTTTCCTAGTTGATAGTAAGCCATAAACTGAACACAAGCATCTAAAGTAGGTATAGATCCATCATGAAAATAAGGTGCGGTTTTGGCTATATTTCTAAGACTAGGAACTTTAAATATCATTTTATCAGCTTCTCTTTTTGTGATTTCATAGCGCCCTAAATCTTCTTGGTTTGGGTATTCTTCAAAAATACCGATTTTTTGAAACATATTCCCACCTATATTTTGACCTTGATGACAAGAGATGCAGCCATTAGCTTTAAAATCTTCGTAACCTTTTTTAGCTTGAGTTGAAATAGCATTTTGATCCCCGCTAAGATAGCGATCAAAAGGAGAATTTGGGGTGATTAAGGTTTTTTCAAATTCAGCAACTGCAAGAGCTATGTTTTCTACTGTAACTTCTCCATAAAGTTTTTTAAAAGTTTTTACATAATTTTCATTTGAATTAACTTTTTGTAAAAGAAGTTCAGGACTTAGCCCCATTTCTTTTGGATTGAAAAAAGGTCCCATAGCTTGTTCTGTTAAATCTTTAGCTCTGCCATTCCAAAATTGCACAAAATTAAACACAGAATTAAAGGTTGTAGGAGTGTTAAAGGGTTTATCGAGTTGATTATCAACTCCTATTGAAAATTCAAGCCCATCAACACCGTGTTGATCAAGCCTATGGCAAGTATTGCACGAAACTTTTCCATCTTTAGATAAACTTTTATCCATATAAAGACTTTTTCCAAGTTCAGCTTTTTCTTTATCATAAGAGATGGAATTTGGAATAGGGGTTATCATATCTACTGCAAAGACTATATTTGCATAAGATAAACATAAAATCATTATTATTTTTTTCATGATAAATTTTTGCCTTAATTTAAGTTTTTAAAATGCCATTATAGTATAATTTTAGTAAATTATTTAATAATTGATATTTTTTATTTTATTACAAAGTTCTCCTAAATTTTCTATAACGCAACGTACTTTATCTCCTGATTTTAAAAAAGTAGGTGGATTTAACCCCATACCTACTCCACTAGGAGTTCCCATAGATATAATACTTCCAGCTTTTAAAAGCATGCCTGCACTAAGTTCTTCTAAGACATAAGCAATATCAAAAATAAACAATTGAGTGTTAGAGTTTTGGCGTAGTTCATCATTGACATAGCTTTGAAGTTGGAGTTTAGGAGGATAAGAAATTTCATCTACGCTTGTGATATAAGGTCCCATTATAGTGCTACCTTCAAGACTTTTTGCTCGGTAGAATTGTTTGTGGCGTTTTTGAAGTTCGCGAGCTGAAATTTCATTGATAATAGTATAGCCAAAGATATAATCTTTTGCATCTTTAGCTTTGATTTTATAAGCATCTTTACTTAAAATAAATGCAAGCTCACATTCATAATCAAGCTGAGAAGTTACATCTGCATGTAAAGGTATATCGCCAAAAGGTGGCGTAGCTTGATTGCAACGTTTTCCAAAATATACAGGATATTCTCTTTCTTCAAATTTTTCACCCTTAAATTTGGCAGATTCTTTGGCATGATCTAAAAAATTAATCCCAAGACATATAATATCTTGACGAGGTTCTATAATAGGGGCTAGATAATTTTCTTGTGGAATTTCATAGGCTATTTTAGAATCCAAGTCTGTAAGTTTGTGTTTAAATTTATCAAAATGGATAATAAATTCATTCATATCGTTAGTTTCAATGCCAAGATCATCAAAACTTACAATTTTTCCACTAGAATTTAGTACTCCTAGATTGGGTTTTTGACCCTGTATAAAATTAACAAATTTCATTTGGAAAATCTCGCTTTTTTATTTAATTATACTTAAAGTTTTAGCAAGAATTATTTTTTTGTTTTAAAATTTGGTAAAAAAGTGATTGATTGTAGCGTAGTGAAACATCATTTTATTTTATAGAATTGTTGAAAATTTCTTTTATGTTTATTTTTGAGTTGATATTAAAATTTTGATTTTTATATTGAAATTTCAAACGATAAGAATGCAAACACAAACGCAAGGCACCTGTAAGTTTTAAGCGTTCTTTGGGGGTTAATTTTTCATCTAAAATACTTTCGATTTGTTCTTTGCTAAGCCCATAAAGTGGATCGCCTAAAATGGTATGGTTTTTATAGTGTAAATGCACTCTTATTTGGTGTTGTCTGCCTGTTAAGGGTTTGCAGAGTAAAAGAGTAGCGTTGATTTTAGGAAAGTATTCTAAAATTTCAAACTCAGTGATAGCTTGTTTTCCTTCCTTACAAATTTGCATCCTTGTTTTTACATCATCGTAGTTTTTGGCTAAATTTATGGCTTTATCAATTATAAAATTTTCTTCTATTTTTCCGTTAGCTAGAGCAAGGTATTCTTTTTGAACCAGTTTTTTTTCAAACAAAGTTTTAAGATCAATTTGAGCTTTTTTATTTTTGGCTACAAGTATAAGTCCGCTCGTTTCTTTATCAAGTCTGTGTGCTACGCAAGCTTCTTTTCCCCAAAGATGCCAAATTTCATCACTAAGACTGTATTTACAATGTCTACCATTTGGATGACTTAAGATCCCACTTTCTTTTTCAAGTATGGCAAAGTCTTCATTTTCAAAGACAATTTCTACTCCTTTGGGATTGTTTTCATAGACTATAAGCTCTACTAAACCATTTAAAATTTCATTCTTTTCTTCTACTAAAATTCCATCACAAAAAAGTCTTTTTTTGTCTATGAGTTTTTGTGCTTCATTTATGCTAATTTTTAAATTTTCCATAAGGACTTGAAATGCCTTTTTTCCATTATTTGAGAGTTTTATTTTTATGTAAGCCATTTAATAACTTTCTTAGGATAATTTGATATAATTTCTGTTTTTTAAAATATAAAATTATAGCTAAAAAGGTTTCAAAGATGGTTGAAAGATATAGCAGAGAAATCATGGCTAAAAAATGGGACATGCAAGCAAAATACGATGCGTGGTTAAAAGTAGAATTAGCCGCTGTAAAAGCTTGGAATAAACTCGGTCTCATTAATGACACAGACTGCGAAAAAATTCTTAAAAATGCAAAATTTGATATTGCAAGAATAGACGAAATAGAAAAAACCACAAAACACGATGTTATCGCTTTTCTTACAAGTGTAAGTGAAAGTTTGGGAGAAGAGAGTCGTTTTGTGCATTATGCAATGACAAGTTCTGATTGTATAGATACGGCTGTTGCTTTACAGATAAAAGAGAGTTTGGAGCTTATTTTAGAAGATGTTTCTTTGCTTTTAGAAGTGATCAAAAAGCGTGCTTTGGAGCATAAAAATACCTTAATGGTAGGAAGAAGTCATGGAATTCATGGAGAGCCTATCACTTTTGGTTTAGTGTTAGCTATTTGGTATGATGAAATTTTGCATGCAAAAGAGCTTTTAGAACATGCAAAAGAAGTGATAAGCTATGGAAAAATCAGTGGTGCAATGGGAAATTTTGCTCATGCTCCTTTAGAATTTGAAGAAGAGGTTTGTAAAAATTTAGGTCTTAAAGCTGCCCCTGTTTCAAATCAAGTGATCCAAAGAGATCGTTATGCTCAAGTTATTTCTGCTATTGCAATTTTAGCTTCAAGTTGTGAGCAAATCGCTGTAGCGATAAGACATTTTCAAAGAACTGAAGTTTATGAGGCTGAAGAGTATTTTAGTGTAGGACAAAAAGGAAGTTCAGCTATGCCACATAAAAGAAATCCTGTTTTAAGTGAAAATATCACAGGGCTTTGTCGTGTGCTTAGATCTTTTGTAACTCCAGCTTTAGAAAATGTTGCACTTTGGCATGAAAGAGATATATCTCATTCTAGTGTTGAAAGATTTATTTTGCCTGATGCTTTTATCACGGCTGATTTTATGCTTATGCGTCTTACAAATTTGATTGATAAGCTTTTAGTTTATCCTGAAAATATGATGAAAAATTTAAATCTTACAGGCGGGCTTGTATTTTCAGGGAGGGTGCTTTTAGAGCTTCCATTTAAAGGCATTAGTCGTGAAGAAGCTTATAAAATAGTTCAAAGAAACGCTATGAAAGTTTGGGCAGATTTGCAAAATGGCAAGGCTGCTATCAATGAAAAAAATGAAAGTTTGTTTTTGTTAGCGCTTTTAAGCGATGAAGATTTAAGAAAAAGTTTGAGCGAAGAGGATGTAAGAAAATGTTTCGATTATAACTACTATACAAAAAATGTTGATGCAATTTTTAAAAGAACATTTAAATAAAAAGCAAGGAAGGCAATGAAAGTTATTAAAAGAAATGGTCGTACAGAAGAATTGGATGTTTCCAAGATCAAAAAATGCACCTCTGATGCTGTAAAAGATTTAGAGGGTGTGAATTTAAGCGAACTTGAACTCGATGCAAAGATTCAATTTCGCGATGGAATTTCAACTGAAGAAATTCAAAAAACTTTAATTAAAACTGCAGTAGATAAGATAGATATTGATTGTCCAAATTGGACCTTTGTTGCAGCTAGACTTTTTTTATTTGATTTATATAAAAAAGTTAATGGTATGAATCGCTATAATCATTTGTGTGAGTATTTTGAAAAAGGTGAAAAAGAAGGAAGAATTTTACTTGGTCTTAAAGAAAAATATGATTTAGATGATTTAAATGCTTATATTAAACCTGAACGCGATATGCAATTTACTTATCTTGGTATTAAAACTTTATATGATAGATACTTGATTAAAGATAGTAAAGGTATGCCTATAGAACTTCCTCAGCAAATGTTTATGGCCATTGCGATGTTTTTAGCGCAGAATGAATTTAATCCTCAAGAATGGGCGAAGAAATTTTACGATCTTATTTCTAAATTTGAACTCATGCTTGCAACTCCGACTTTATCTAATGCAAGAACAACACGCCATCAGCTTAGCTCTTGTTATATAGGATCAACCCCTGATAATATTGAAGGTATTTTTGATTCTTATCAAGAAATGGCTTTACTTTCTAAATTTGGTGGTGGTATAGGTTGGGATTGGTCTAAAGTGCGTGCTATGGGTGGAAGCATAGATGGGCATAAAAATGCCGCAGGAGGGATTATACCTTTCTTGAAAATTACTAATGATATTGCCGTGGCAGTAGATCAACTAGGAACCAGAAAAGGGGCTATAGCCGTTTATATAGAACCTTGGCACATGGATATAAGTGATTTTATCGATTTGCGTAAAAATTCAGGCGAAGAAAGACGCCGTGCTCATGAACTTTTCCCTGCTTTATGGATCAATGATCTTTTTATGAAAAGAGTAAGAGCTAATGATAAATGGACTCTTTTTGATCCTGCAGATACAGCGGATTTGTGTGATTTATATGGCGAGGCTTTTGAAAAACGCTATGAAGAATATGAAAAAGATGAAAGCATTACCAAAGAAATCGTAGAAGCTAAAGAGCTTTGGAAGAAAATTTTGCTAAATTATTTTGAAACAGGCTTGCCATTTTTATGCTTTAAAGATAGTGCCAACAGAGCAAATCCAAATGCTCATGTAGGAATTATTAGAAGTTCAAATTTATGTACTGAAATTTTTCAAAATACCGAGCCAAATTATTATCAAATCAAAGTAGTTTTTGAAAATGGAGATGAGCTTCATTTTGATGAAGAACAAAAAGTTGTGATCGATGGGGGATATGAAAAACCAGCCAAAAAAATCTCAACTTTAGATAGTATTGATGGTAATAAAGTTTATATAGTGGAAAAATATAAAAATGATGGAAAAACAGCCGTTTGTAATTTAGCAAGTATAAATCTTAGCAAAGTGTATACTAAAGAAGATATAGAGCGTGTTGTGCCAACGGCTATTCGTATGCTTGATAATGTGATAGATTTAAATTTTTATCCTCATAGAAAAGTAAAAGATACAAATTTAAAATCTCGCGCCATAGGTCTTGGAGTCATGGGTGAGGCACAAATGCTTGCTGAGGCTAAGATTTATTGGGGAAGCGATGAGCATTTAAATAAAATCGATGAGATTATGGAACAAATTAGCTTTGAGGCTATTAATGCGAGTTCAAATTTAGCTCTTGAAAAAGGTTCTTATGAAGATTTTGAAGGATCAAATTGGAGCAAGGGGATTTTTCCTATTGATGTAGCAAGTCCTAAGGCTAAAGCTTTAACTTTAAGAGAGGGCTTATTTGATCAAAGTGAATGCGACTGGGTTAAACTTAGAGAAAAAGTTAAAAAAGATGGTATGAGAAATGGTTATTTGATGGCCATTGCACCTACTTCTTCTATTTCTATTTTAGTGGGTACTACGCAGACTATAGAACCTGTTTACAAAAGAAAGTGGTTTGAACAAAATTTAAGTGGTATGATACCTGTTGTTGTGCCAAATTTAAGCCTTGATACTTGGCAATACTATACTCCAGCCTACGAACTTGATCAAAAAATTCTTGTAAAGGCTGCTGCTGTGCGTGGTAAATGGATCGATCAAGGGCAGAGTTTAAATATCTTTTTATCGCTTGATAAAGCAAGTGGGGGATATTTAAATGAAATTTATCAACTCGCTTGGGAGCTCGGAGTAAAATCTACTTATTATCTAAGAAGCGAAAGCCCTGATAGTGAAAAAGTCAATGTTGCAGATCGTAGCATAGAATGTGAAGGTTGCCAATAAATACTAAAACCCAATGAAAAATATTGGGTTTTAAGAGATTAAGAATTGTAAATTTCTTTATCTAGGGCTTTTAGATTTTTTGCAGTACAAAGTGCCGAAGTCATAGCTCCTGAGACATTACTTGCTGTTCTTGCCATATCTATAATAGGATCTATAGCTAAAATCAAACTTAGCATGACAAAATTATTACCAAATCCAATCCCTGCTAGCATGATAGAAGCTGCCATAGTTGCACTTCCAGGTACTCCAGCTATACCCAAGGATCCAATAACAGCTACCAAAACTATCATTAAAGCAAATGTAAAATCAATATGTGTATGTGTAGCAAAAGCTACAAAAACTGCCGCTAAAGCTGGAAAATATCCCGCACAACCATTAAGTCCTGTTGTTGTACCTATAGATGCTACAAAATTAGCTATAGCTGAATTAACTCCAAATTTATTTTGCAAAGTTGAAGTAGTCATAGGCAAAGTGCCCAAAGAAGATCTTGAGCTAAATGCAAATAACCATACAGGAAATGCTTTTTTTGCATATTTTATAGGGTTTAGCCCTTGTGAAGCAAGAAGTAAAAAATGCACCCCGAACATTATTAACATAGCTATATAAATAAGCATTATAAAAAGTCCAGCTGTTTTGATAGCTTCAAAACCATTGCTTAAAAGCACATTAGCCATCATACAAACTACAGCATAAGGCATAAATCTAATAACTGTAGCAGTCATGTTCATCATAATATTATAAAAGGTTAGGATAAAATTATGAAAACTTTTAAAGGCTTGTTCATACTCTTCTTTTTTAGAAATTTTTTTAGCACTAATTCCTATAAAAAAAGAAAAAATGACAATAGCTATAATATTTTCTTTATTAATAGCTGCAATGATGTTGCTAGGTATTAGCCCTAGTATAATATTTGAAAAAGTTTGAATTTCGCGAATTTGTTTATTTCCTTCATATATAGCAAAATTACTTCCTAAATCAAAACTATAACCTAAAAATATACCCAAGGTTGCAGCTATGGCTGTGCTAAAGAGTATCCAAAAAAGACTTATTCCAAGCAAGGAGGATATTTTGATATTTTTATCAATTTCTATAATTGCTTTTATAATGCAAATACTTACAAGAGGAACAACTAGCATTTTTATAAAAGCTACAAAAACAGAACTTACAAATGCAAACCAATGTTTTGTTTCACTATACCAAAGAATATTGCTTGCTTCTTCAGCATCTGGAAAATTTGCCAAATATTGCAAAGCAAAACCAAACCCCAAACCCATTAAAAGCGCAAATAGCATGCGAAGAGAAAAATTGATTTTTATATCCCGCATTTTTTTTAATGCGTAAAAAACAACACAAAGTATAGCAAGAGTAGCTATAGTATGAGCTTGTGAAAGCATTAAAAAATCTTGAAAAAATTGTTTATTCATAAAAAGTCCTTATAAGAAACTATAATCAAGCACAAGGTATATGAAAATATACTTGCATAAAGCTTGATTTTATAAATAGTAGCACAAAAATATTTTAAATAAGATAAAATTAGTATGATTTATTCTATATCTTTATGTAAGCAATGTTCAAATATAAATTTGTGTTCTTGTGGCAAGGCTTCAAATAAAGCATTTGCTAAATTTCTAATCTCCCAAAGAGCTGATTTTGAACTACGCAAAGAAATGAAATTCTGCAAACTTCTTGCATTAATCGTTAGTGTAAGTTCAGTTTTATAGCTTTCTGGTAAGCAGTATTTGGCTATATCTAGACTAATGCTTTTTTGTAAAATAGTGCGTAAATTTTCTAAGGCTTTAATGCTTGCGTTATCAACCTCTTCATTACCACAAAGCACAAGATAACGGCTTGCATTTTCAAAATCTCCTATTTTAAATTCAGCTTCATTGCGAAGTTCTTTTAAGGTATAACGCGTGCTTTTTACACTAGGACTAGTGTGACGGTGTCTTGCAACTTCTTGTAAGCAAGCTCTTGAAATTCCTTGTATATAAAAAGTATAGTTTAGATGTTCTAAGGTTGAAGCGTGTTTGAATTTGTTGCCCACGCGATCGATAAGTTCTTTATCTTTTTCGCCACCGCAATCGCCTTTTTCAAAGCTTTGCCAACAAGTTCTTGTTGCATGAGAACAAACAGATAATGGAGTGTGAAAAAGTAAAGTGATTTGCATGCTTATTCCTTTTTTGATAAAAATATTTTTTGTAATTCTTGCATTTTTTACTTAAAATTCTAATGAAATAAAAAGTTTTATCAAGCTATAATTAGATAAAAAAATAAGGCTTATTATCAATGAAACAAACAAAATATATTTTTGTAACAGGTGGAGTTTTAAGTTCTTTGGGTAAAGGGATAGCCGCTGCTTCTATCGCAACACTTTTAAAAAATTCAGGGCTTAAAGTGAGTATTTTAAAAGCTGATCCTTATATCAATGTTGATCCAGGCACTATGAGTCCTTTTGAGCATGGAGAGGTTTTTGTAACTGATGATGGAGCAGAAACGGATCTTGATTTGGGGCATTATGAGCGTTTTTTGGATGAGAGTTTATCTCAAGATAATAACTTTACTACAGGACGGGTTTATCAAAGTGTGATTGAAAAAGAAAGGCGTGGAGAATATCTTGGCAAAACCATTCAAGTTATCCCTCATATAGTAGGAGAAATCAAAGATCGCATTAAAAAAGCAGGAGAAGGCAAAGATATACTTATCGTTGAAATAGGCGGAACTGTTGGGGATATAGAAGGCTTGCCTTTTTTAGAAGCTATTCGTGCTTTGCGTTTGGAAGTGGGTAAAAATAATGCTATGAATATTCATCTTACTCTAGTACCTTTTATTAAGGCTGCAGGGGAATTAAAAACAAAGCCAACTCAACATAGTGTAGGCGAGTTAAGGCGCATAGGCATTAGTCCTGATATGATTATTTGTCGTAGTGAAAAAGCTCTTGATAGAGATTTAAAAGATAAAATTGCTATTTCTTGCGGGGTGGAAAAAAATTGCGTGATAGAAAGTGTTGATGCGGCTAGTATTTATCAAATTCCACTTAATTTTTTAAAGCAAGATATTTTAAGCCCTATTGCTGAAATTTTGGATTTGAAAAATTTAAAACCTAATATGGAAAATTGGGACTCTTTGGTAAAAAGAGTTATAGCTCCAAGCAATGAAGTTAAAATCGCTTTTGTAGGCAAATATGTGGATTTAAAAGAAAGTTATAAAAGCCTTACTGAAGCTATTATACACGCAGGTGCAGCCCTAGATACTAAAGTGGAGTTAAAATGGGTAGATAGTGAAAAACTTGAAAATATGGAAAGTTCTGAAGTATTTAAAGATGTGAGTGGAATTTTGGTTGCTGGGGGATTTGGATATCGTGGTGTAGAAGGTAAGATAAAAGCCATTCAATACGCAAGAGAAAATAAAATTCCTTTTTTAGGAATTTGTTTAGGTATGCAGCTTGCTTTAGTGGAATTTGCTAGAAATGTATTAAAACTTAAAGATGCAAATTCAAGTGAATTTAATGAAAAATGCCAAAATCCTGTGGTTTATTTGATTGATGAATTTATGGATACAAATGGAGAAAAACAAATTCGTACTGCAAAAACTCCTTTAGGTGGAACTATGCGTTTAGGGGCTTATAAATGTGATATCAAGGAAAAATCCCTTTTGGCTAAGGTTTATAATGAAGTAAAGAGTGTAAAAGAACGCCATCGTCATCGCTATGAAGCAAATCCAAAATATAGAGCAGATTTTGAAAAACACGGTTTGATTGTAAGTGGTGAAAGCAAAGGATTGATTGAAGCAGTTGAGCTTAACTGTCATCCTTTTTTCTTGGCTGTGCAGTTTCATCCAGAATTTACATCAAGACTTGAGCATGTTAATCCTGTGATTTGCAGTTTTATCAAGGCAGCTATAAACTATGAAGATAATTAATAAAAATGAAATTAAAAAAATTTTGGCTTCACGCTTTGAAAAAGATTTGCATACCAAACTTTGTGATCTGCCTTTGCCATGCTGTTTAAAGGATGCATATAAAGCAGCTAATCGCATCAAAGAAGCTGTAGAAAAAAATGAGAAAGTCGCCATAGTAGGAGATTATGATGTTGATGGAATCATTTCTTGTGTTATTATGGCAGAATTTTTCGATGATATAGGTTTTGATTATATTATAAGAATTCCAAATCGTTTTAAAGATGGATATGGATTAAATGCTGAGATCATCAACGAACTTGATGTAAATTTAATAATAACAGTAGATAATGGAATAGCTGCTCTTGAAGCAGCCAAACTCTGTAAAGAAAAAAATATAGATTTGATTATCACTGATCATCATATGCCTCAAGATGTTTTACCTGATGCTTTTGCCATTATCAATCCAAAGCAAAAAGATTGTGATTTTCCAGAAATTGAAATTTGTGGAGCTCAAGTCGCATGGTATTTGATAGCGGCTTTAAAAGAGGTGTGCAAGCTTAAATATGACATGTGTAAATTTTTAGAACTTTTGGCGATTGCAATTGTTGCAGATATGATGGAACTTAGAGATTTAAATCGTGCTTTAGTAAGGCGTGGCATAGATCATATTAACAAATCTAAAAGGGCTGCTTTTAGGGCTATTAAGCATTATTATCAAAAGGATAAATTTGCTCTTGATAATATAGGATTTTTAATTGCTCCGCTTATAAATAGTGCTGGAAGAATGGATGATGCAAGTATTTCTTATGAATTTTTACACACTAAAGATTTTAATAAAGCTTTAGAATATCTAGAGCAAATTGTTAGTTTTAATGAAAGTCGTAAAGATGAAGAAAAACAGCTTTTTGAAGATAGTTTAAATCAAATCGATGAAAACGATTCTTGTATTGTGGTATCGGGTTTAAATTGGCATGAAGGTGTTTTAGGGATTGTGGCAAGTCGTTTAGCTAAACATTTTAATAAACCTGCTTTTGTATTTTCTCAAAATGAAGAACACTTAAAAGGCAGTGCAAGAAGTGTTGGCAAGATTGATATTTTAGCTTTAATTTCTAAGACAAATTCTATATTAAGCAATTATGGTGGTCATAAAGGTGCTGCTGGAATCAGTTTAAACTCTGAAAATTTTGAACAATTTAAAAATAAAATCAAAAAAGAATGTTCGCAAATTTCTGAAAGTGAATTTTTGGATACAGATGAAATTTTAGGAATCTTAGAACCTAGCGAAATTGATTTTGAAATGCTTGAAATTTTAGAATCTTTTGAACCTTTTGGACATAAAAATCCACGACCTTTTTTTGTTTTAGAAAATCTTTGTGTAAAAAATAAAAAACTTCTAGGTAAAGATGAAAAACACTTAAAGCTTGTTTTAACTAAGGAAAATAAAACCATAGAAGCTTTATTTTTTAATTTTGATAAAGAGCCAGAATTGAATCAAAATATTTCTTTGCTTGGAAGTATTTCTAAGAATGAATTTAGGGGAATGGTAACTCCACAGTTTGTTGTTAAAGAGATTTTATAAAAATTTTTACTTATAATTTGCATTAATAACATTAAAAAATTAATATACAAGAGATTAAAAAATTATTTATATGTTGTCTTTTTATAGGAGTATGTATGAAAAAAGCTAAATCAAGGATTGCTATTTTAGGAACAGGCGGAACGATAGCAGGCTTCATTGATAGCACTATTGCTACAACAGGATATACGGCCGGAGCCATTGATATAGATGTATTAATTAAAGCAGTTCCGCAAATTAGAGATTTAGCAGATATTAGTTGGGAGCAAATAGCAAATATTGATAGTTCAAATATGTGTGATGAAATTTGGTTAAGGCTTGCTAAAAAAATTGCTAAGCTTTTTGCTGAGGGGATAGACGGTGTGGTGATAACTCATGGTACTGATACTATGGAAGAAACTGCTTATTTTTTAAATTTAACCATTAAAAGTGATAAGCCCGTAGTTCTAGTTGGCGCTATGCGTCCATCAACTGCTATAAGTGCGGATGGTCCGAAAAATCTTTATAATGCAGTGGCATTAGTTGCCAATAAAGAAGCTAAGAATAAGGGTGTTATGGTAGCTATAAATGATAAAATTTTAAGCGCTAGAGGCGTAGTAAAAACTCATAGTTTAAATGTTGATGCTTTCTCTTCTCCTGATTTTGGGGATTTGGGTTATATAGTAGATGGTAAAGTCTTTTTCTATAATAATGTTACTAAAGCTCACACAAAAAACGCTCCTTTTGATGTAAGCAAACTCACAAGTTTGCCAAAAGTAGATATTCTTTATAGCTATTCAAATGATGGTAGTGGTGTCGCTGCAAAAGCTTTATTTGAACATGGAACTAAGGGCATAGTTGTTGCAGGAAGTGGAGCAGGAAGTATACACAAAAATCAAAAAGATGTTTTAAAAGAGCTTTTAAAAAAAGGGCTTAAGGTTGTTGTAAGTTCAAGGGTTGTAGCAGGTTGTGTTGCTGTGAGTGATTCAGATGAAAAATTAGGTTTTATTAGTGCTGAAGATTTAAATCCTCAAAAAGCAAGAGTTTTGCTTATATTAGCACTTACAAAAACAAGTGATCCTAAAAAAATTCAAGAGTATTTTTTAAAATATTAAAATTTTTTAAATATTTCTAAACTTAGGGAACTTATCTTCCCTAAGTCAAGCCTTTCAATCCTATTAATAGTATATTATATCTTGTATTTTTTATTATCATTTAACCCCGCCCCCCATTTTTAAACCCACCAAATACTTATATAAATACTTACACAAATATTTATACTATTTAATCCTTTGTTTAATCCCCTTTTAAGTTTAATTGGTTATACTTTCATTTCCTTTTTTGAAAAAAGGACTTAAAATCTTTTAAATTATAAAGTTTCACTAGCTTAGTAGATTTTATAAATTAACTCTTTTGGTTTTTGTCTTATAAACTAAAAGCTTTTTTATAAATCTTGTTTTTTAATTTAAAAACTTTTCTTTTAAAAATGATTTTTTGTTTTGTTCTTTTAAATTAGTATTGTTATTCAAATCTTATTAGTCAATCTTTGAAATCTAAATAAGTGATCGATTGAGCCAGAACAGATTTAGGCATAAGCAATTATGTAAAATCTATTCAATCTAATAATTAAAAAGATTAAAAACTTTTCTTTTAATCTTTCATAACTTTTTCTTTGAAGAAAAAGATTAAACTATCTATAATTTTTTATGGAGAGTTTGATCCTGGCTCAGAGTGAACGCTGGCGGCGTGCCTAATACATGCAAGTCGAACGATGAAGCTTCTAGCTTGCTAGAAGTGGATTAGTGGCGCACGGGTGAGTAAGGTATAGTTAATCTGCCCTACACAAGAGGACAACAGTTGGAAACGACTGCTAATACTCTATACTCCTGCTTAACACAAGTTGAGTAGGGAAAGTTTTTCGGTGTAGGATGAGACTATATAGTATCAGCTAGTTGGTAAGGTAATGGCTTACCAAGGCTATGACGCTTAACTGGTCTGAGAGGATGATCAGTCACACTGGAACTGAGACACGGTCCAGACTCCTACGGGAGGCAGCAGTAGGGAATATTGCGCAATGGGGGAAACCCTGACGCAGCAACGCCGCGTGGAGGATGACACTTTTCGGAGCGTAAACTCCTTTTCTTAGGGAAGAATTCTGACGGTACCTAAGGAATAAGCACCGGCTAACTCCGTGCCAGCAGCCGCGGTAATACGGAGGGTGCAAGCGTTACTCGGAATCACTGGGCGTAAAGGGCGCGTAGGCGGATTATCAAGTCTCTTGTGAAATCTAATGGCTTAACCATTAAACTGCTTGGGAAACTGATAGTCTAGAGTGAGGGAGAGGCAGATGGAATTGGTGGTGTAGGGGTAAAATCCGTAGATATCACCAAGAATACCCATTGCGAAGGCGATCTGCTGGAACTCAACTGACGCTAAGGCGCGAAAGCGTGGGGAGCAAACAGGATTAGATACCCTGGTAGTCCACGCCCTAAACGATGTACACTAGTTGTTGGGGTGCTAGTCATCTCAGTAATGCAGCTAACGCATTAAGTGTACCGCCTGGGGAGTACGGTCGCAAGATTAAAACTCAAAGGAATAGACGGGGACCCGCACAAGCGGTGGAGCATGTGGTTTAATTCGAAGATACGCGAAGAACCTTACCTGGGCTTGATATCCTAAGAACCTTTTAGAGATAAGAGGGTGCTAGCTTGCTAGAACTTAGAGACAGGTGCTGCACGGCTGTCGTCAGCTCGTGTCGTGAGATGTTGGGTTAAGTCCCGCAACGAGCGCAACCCACGTATTTAGTTGCTAACGGTTCGGCCGAGCACTCTAAATAGACTGCCTTCGTAAGGAGGAGGAAGGTGTGGACGACGTCAAGTCATCATGGCCCTTATGCCCAGGGCGACACACGTGCTACAATGGCATATACAATGAGACGCAATACCGCGAGGTGGAGCAAATCTATAAAATATGTCCCAGTTCGGATTGTTCTCTGCAACTCGAGAGCATGAAGCCGGAATCGCTAGTAATCGTAGATCAGCCATGCTACGGTGAATACGTTCCCGGGTCTTGTACTCACCGCCCGTCACACCATGGGAGTTGATTTCACTCGAAGCCGGAATACTAAACTAGTTACCGTCCACAGTGGAATCAGCGACTGGGGTGAAGTCGTAACAAGGTAACCGTAGGAGAACCTGCGGTTGGATCACCTCCTTTCTAGAGTACAAAGTAATAAGTCTCACAACTATTACTTCAATATATAAACTCAATTGATTCTTGTTTAGATTTCAAAGATTGATGATAAAGCTAATTGTTTATGGGGAATTAGCTCAGCTGGGAGAGCGCCTGCTTTGCACGCAGGAGGTCAGCGGTTCGATCCCGCTATTCTCCACCATTTATTAAGGGCCTATAGCTCAGCTGGTTAGAGTGCACCCCTGATAAGGGTGAGGTCACAAGTTCAAGTCTTGTTAGGCCCACCATAAAAAAGATTTGAATAAAGAAGCTTTAAAATCTAAAGCAAGTATATAAAATAGATTAAATATAAAATATAAACTCTATACTTAGATTTATTTTTTATCTTTAACTATAAAAGAATATACTTTAATAGATATAAGTAGCATATACATTATGCATTTATATTTATAATGATTATGTTAATATATATACTTCCTTTAGGTTTTAAACCTAAATGTTCTTTTTAATTATCATTGTTAAGAGTCACAAGCAAGTTTTAATAAAAACAATTTTACAGGACTTGTTAAAGGATAAAACCTATTTATCTTTTCTTTAGTTTAACTTAACTTTTAGCTGTCTTTATTTCTATGAATAAAGAGAATATTGGATTTAAGGATTATAAATTAAAGACAAGTTTCAAACTCACAGCTTAGTTGAGACTAAATCATTTAGTTTTATATTAAGTGTTTGAATGCTTTCCGTCTTAAGATAAAGAAGTCTTATCATAAAAACTTTAACAAGGAAGTGATGCGTTTTAGAATCAATAATAAAAGGTAAAAAAAGGTAAGCTACTAAGAGCGAATGGTGGATGCCTTGACTGGTAAAGGCGATGAAGGACGTACTAGACTGCGATAAGCTACGGGGAGCTGTCAAGAAGCTTTGATCCGTAGATTTCCGAATGGGGCAACCCAATGTATAGAGATATACATTACCTATATAGGAGCGAACGAGGGGAATTGAAACATCTTAGTACCCTCAGGAAAAGAAATCAATAGAGATTGCGTCAGTAGCGGCGAGCGAAAGCGCAAGAGGGCAAACCCAGTGCTTGCACTGGGGGTTGTAGGACTGCAATGTGCAAGAGGTAAGTTTAGCAGAACATTCTGGAAAGTATAACCATAGAGGGTGATAGTCCCGTATGCGAAAAACAAACCTTAGCTAGCAGTATCCTGAGTAGGGCGGGACACGAGGAATCCTGTCTGAATCCGGGTCGACCACGATCCAACCCTAAATACTAATACCAGATCGATAGTGCACAAGTACCGTGAGGGAAAGGTGAAAAGAACTGAGGTGATCAGAGTGAAATAGAACCTGAAACCATTTGCTTACAATCATTCAGAGCCCTATGTAGCAATACAGGGTGATGGACTGCCTTTTGCATAATGAGCCTGCGAGTTGTGGTGTCTGGCAAGGTTAAGCAAACGCGAAGCCGTAGCGAAAGCGAGTCTGAATAGGGCGCTTAGTCAGATGCTGCAGACCCGAAACGAAGTGATCTATCCATGAGCAAGTTGAAGCTAGTGTAAGAACTAGTGGAGGACTGAACCCATAGGCGTTGAAAAGCCCCGGGATGACTTGTGGATAGGGGTGAAAGGCCAATCAAACTTCGTGATAGCTGGTTCTCTCCGAAATATATTTAGGTATAGCGTTGTGTCGTAATATAAGGGGGTAGAGCACTGAATGGGCTAGGGCATACACCAATGTACCAAACCCTATCAAACTCCGAATACCTTATATGTAATCACAGCAGTCAGGCGGCGAGTGATAAAATCCGTCGTCAAGAGGGAAACAACCCAGACTACCAGCTAAGGTCCCTAAATCTTACTTAAGTGGAAAACGATGTGAAGTTACTTAAACAACCAGGAGGTTGGCTTAGAAGCAGCCATCCTTTAAAGAAAGCGTAATAGCTCACTGGTCTAGTGATTTTGCGCGGAAAATATAACGGGGCTAAAGTAAGTACCGAAGCTGTAGACTTGCACACAACTTAGATTATTTAAGTTTAGAATATGAGAAACTAAGTTATATGTTTAGTTATATTTTTACTGATTTTTATAGAGTAAAGATAGAAATAAAACTTAGTAAAATCAGTAAAAATATTCTTAGACTAAAGTTAAGTAGTTTAAGTTGTGTGCAAGTGGTAGGAGAGCGTTCTATTTGCGTCGAAGGTATACCGGTAAGGAGTGCTGGAGCGAATAGAAGTGAGCATGCAGGCATGAGTAGCGATAATTAATGTGAGAATCATTAACGCCGTAAACCCAAGGTTTCCTACGCGATGCTCGTCATCGTAGGGTTAGTCGGGTCCTAAGTCGAGTCCGAAAGGGGTAGACGATGGCAAATTGGTTAATATTCCAATACCAACATTAGTGTGCGATGGAAGGACGCTTAGGGCTAAGGGGGCTAGCGGATGGAAGTGCTAGTCTAAGGTCGTAGGAGGTTATACAGGCAAATCCGTATAACAATACTCCGAGAACTGAAAGGCTTTTTGAAGTCTTCGGATGGATAGAAGAACCCCTGATGCCGTCGAGCCAAGAAAAGTTTCTAAGTTTAGCTAATGTTGCCCGTACCGTAAACCGACACAGGTGGGTGGGATGAGTATTCTAAGGCGCGTGGAAGAACTCTCTTTAAGGAACTCTGCAAAATAGCACCGTATCTTCGGTATAAGGTGTGGTTAGCTTTGTATTAGGATTTACTCCGAAAGCAAGGAAACTTACAACAAAGAGTCCCTCCCGACTGTTTACCAAAAACACAGCACTCTGCTAACTCGTAAGAGGATGTATAGGGTGTGACGCCTGCCCGGTGCTCGAAGGTTAATTGATGGGGTTAGCATTAGCGAAGCTCTTGATCGAAGCCCGAGTAAACGGCGGCCGTAACTATAACGGTCCTAAGGTAGCGAAATTCCTTGTCGGTTAAATACCGACCTGCATGAATGGCGTAACGAGATGGGAGCTGTCTCAAAGAGGGATCCAGTGAAATTGTAGTGGAGGTGAAAATTCCTCCTACCCGCGGCAAGACGGAAAGACCCCGTGGACCTTTACTACAGCTTGACACTGCTACTTGGATAAGAATGTGCAGGATAGGTGGGAGGCTTTGAGTATATGACGCCAGTTGTATATGAGCCATTGTTGAGATACCACTCTTTCTTATTTGGGTAGCTAACCAGCTTGAGTTATCCTCAAGTGGGACAATGTCTGGTGGGTAGTTTGACTGGGGCGGTCGCCTCCCAAATAATAACGGAGGCTTACAAAGGTTGGCTCAGAACGGTTGGAAATCGTTCGTAGAGTATAAAGGTATAAGCCAGCTTAACTGCAAGACATACAAGTCAAGCAGAGACGAAAGTCGGTCTTAGTGATCCGGTGGTTCTGTGTGGAAGGGCCATCGCTCAAAGGATAAAAGGTACCCCGGGGATAACAGGCTGATCTCCCCCAAGAGCTCACATCGACGGGGAGGTTTGGCACCTCGATGTCGGCTCATCGCATCCTGGGGCTGGAGCAGGTCCCAAGGGTATGGCTGTTCGCCATTTAAAGCGGTACGCGAGCTGGGTTCAGAACGTCGTGAGACAGTTCGGTCCCTATCTGCCGTGGGCGTAAGAAGATTGAAGAGATTTGACCCTAGTACGAGAGGACCGGGTTGAACAAACCACTGGTGTAGCTGTTGTTCTGCCAAGAGCATCGCAGCGTAGCTAAGTTTGGAAAGGATAAACGCTGAAAGCATCTAAGCGTGAAGCCAACTCTAAGATGAATCTTCTCTAAGCTCTCTAGAAGACTACTAGTTTGATAGGCTGGGTGTGTAATGGATGAAAGTCCTTTAGCTGACCAGTACTAATAGAGCGTTTGGCTTATCTTTAATAAAGCATCACTTCCTTGTTAAGGTTTTTAGAAGACTTTGAATATAGATAATATTTAGAGTTTAATAGAAATCTTTCAAGTAGAGTTTGTATTAGAACTTGCTCTTAACATTGTTTTTTAAGTATTCTATATAAAAACTTATCAAAGATAAAAGATAAGAAAAGAAGAAAGAGAATAAAGAAAAAAGTAAAGGAATAAAAGATTAAGTTTTATTCTTAAATTCAATTTTTCAAAGAATATTTAAATAACAATGTCCGTGATTATACAGATGTGGAAACGCCTTGCTCCATCCCGAACCAAGAAGCTAAGCACATCGTGGGTGATGATACTACGCCTTACTGGCAGGGGGAAAGTAGCTCATTGCGGACTTGTTAATTCTACTTAACTTGCCTATAAAATTAATAATCAGTTTTTTTAGTTTGTAATTAAAAATTTATTTACATGTAAAATTGTATAAAATTTGGAAAGTGATACATGGAAAAATTTATTGAAAGGTTGCTTGAAGAAGATATTAAATTTGAAAAAGATGTGAATAATGGTTTGAGTGATATAAATATATTTGATGCTTTGAATATTGAAACAAAAGAAAATTATCATTCTAAATTTATAGCTTATTTAATTGATATAAATAAGGATCATTATCAAAAAAATTTTGCAAAGGTATTTTTAGAAAAACTTGGTAAGAGTTTAGTAAATACGAAATTTGAAAATTTAAACATAGAAGATATAAAAAGCGTAGAAACAGAAGCCTGCATAAAAGATAATAGAAGGATAGATATTTTAATAACATTAAGTGATAAAAGATATATTATAATAGAAAATAAAATTTATGCAAAAGATCAAAAAAATCAATTGAAAGATTATATTAATTTTGTAAGAAAAAATATCAAAAATATAAAAGATTGTTATAAAAACATATTGACTATATATTTGCATCAAGATGAGTGTGCTAGTCCTAGTGATTATAGTTTGGGAAATTTTACAATAAAGACAAATTTGATTAAAGATAAAAATGAAAATAATGTTAGCTATTATTTGAAGATGGATTATATATGGATTAAGGAATGGATTGATGAGTGTATAAAAATATATGAAGAAAAATCAACCAAAGATCAAAAATTTATTCTTGATATACAAAACATTATTTTTACTCTAAATCAATACAAAAGTATTTTACAATGGTATATGACAGATGAGTATACTCAAAGAGATGATGTACTAGAATTTATTTTTCAAAACAATATAAAAATGCAAAATTTAAAAAATGCGATGATTTTATATAGATATAACAAAAACAAATCAGAGCTTAAAAATTTAAATGAAGAAAACTATAAGAAAGCTAAAGATATTATCCAGCATAAATGGAGCAACATCTGCGAATATATAATAGAAGAATTTTTTGATAGTTTTGAACATAAGGAAATTAAAATAGGTGATATAACTTTTATCGGCAATAAAATAGAAGAAAATCGTGTTAATCATGGTGTGTTTATATTTTATCCTATTGATTATAAGAATGAAAGCATATATCCATGTATATATATTTATTTTTAAAAAAAAATACTATGATATTATTGGTTTGACATTTGAAATTTCAAATGATGAAGAAGATATAGAAAATGAAAAATATAAAGAATGTTTAAAATTATTTAAAGATGTAAAAGAAGAAAATGTTAGAAAATATCAAAATCACTATTATTGTGATAAATTAATAAACAATGAAAAATTAGAAGGAGAATACGCTTTTATTTATTGGTTGATTGAAAATCAAAATTCTAAAAAAGATTTTATTCAAATTTTAAATGATTTTTTTATTAAAAAACCTATACAGGAAGCATATAAAGGTATTAATGATATATTAAATTCTTAAAAAATTTTATATAAAAGTAAAATTTGATAAAATACAAAATATTTTTTATAAAGGTTAAAAATGCATTTCACTTTGCTAAATGAAAAAGATTTTTTCAACCCATACTACCGCAAAAAGCAAATCATGCAAAATGAATTTGATATATTTAACAAGGCTTTAATGCAATATTTAGAAAGACTTGAAAGTTCGCAAAGTGAAAATGAAGATTATCTTGTAGCTAATGCACTTAGTCCATTTTTAACCATGTTAAATTTCAAAACTCACATCAAAACCAAGCAAAAAGGCAAAAGTGAGATTGACTTATCCATCTCTAAAGATGAGTTTAGTAAAGACTTAGAAGTTCTTATTGAGGCTAAAAAGCCAAATTCAAAAGAATTTATCACTCATACAAAGGTAAATTCTAAAGCCTTACACGAGACTATTTTATATTATTTTAGAAATAGAGAGTATAGTTTTAGCTTAAAATTTATTATCATCACAGATTTTTATAAATTTTACATTTTTAAAATTAGTGAGTTTGAAGAGCTTTTTTATAAAAATCCAAGTTTTAAAAAACTTTTTGAAGAATTTTGTAATCCAAATTCACTTTTCAAAGGTAATACTGAAGAATTCTATAAAGAAGTAGCCAAACTCATAGAAAATTCCAAAGAAAACTTAAAAGGCTTTTTGATTGACTTGACATTTTTAAAAGACAAACAAAAATCAAATTTTAAAAACCTAGCAAGTATTTATAAAACTTTTCATAGAGACTTTTTGCTAAATGAGTTTAACCCCAACGATGCAAATTCACTCAACAATGCTTTTTACAAAGAGCTTTTATATATCTTAGGGCTTTGTGAGAGCAAACAAAACTCAAAACTCATCATCGCAAAAAGTGAAGAAAGCAAAGAAGAGCAAGGCACTTTCTACACCGCTATAAATTCTAAGCTTAAAGAAGAAAATTTTGAAACCATCTTAAAACTTTTGATCTTATGGCTTAATCGCATTTTGTTTTTAAAGCTTATAGAGTCAAATTTGGTGCGTTTTAATGATGATAAAAATTTGAAATTTTTAAATTTCAAAAAAATCCCTGATTTTGACAAGCTTAGCGAACTTTTCTTTGAAGTTTTAGCCAAAGAAAAAAGCACGCGAAAGAAAAGCGAATTTGCTTATCTGCCTTATCTAAATTCTTCTTTGTTTGAAAAACAAAGCATAGAAAACACACTTGAAATTTCAAGCTTAAGCAATGACTTAAAGCTTTTTTACTATAAAAACACCGTGCTAAAAGATGATAAATGCAAGGCTAAAAAAGGACAAGTGGGGCTTTTAGAATACTTGTTTGAATTTTTGGATAGTTTTGATTTTGGTAGCGATGATGAGCAAAGCGAAATTTTAAGCCAAAAAGAACTCATAAGTTCAAGTGTTTTAGGAAATGTGTTTGAAAAACTCAATGGCTACAAAGAAGGAAGTTTTTACACGCCAAGCTTTATCACTTCTTATATGTGCAAAGAAAGCATCGCAAAAGTTGTGCTTGATAAATTCAACGCTCAATTTGATCTTGATGCTAAAGATATAAGCGAACTAAGAAAGTCTTTAAGAAAAGAAGACAAAAAAGCACAAAAAGAGCTTTTAAACTCTATAAAAATTTGCGATCCTGCGGTGGGAAGCGGGCATTTTTTGGTTTCTGCTTTAAATGTTATGTTAAGCATTTATGATGAGCTAAATCTTTTTGATGAAGAGTTTTACCTAGAAGTGCAAAACGATGAAATTCTCATCACGGGTAGAAAAGGTGAGTTTATAGAGTATAAACGCCCAAGTACGCCTAAAGATAAAGCCCATCTTATCCAACAAGAACTTTTTCACACTAAAAAAGACATCATAGAAAACAACCTTTTTGGAGTCGATATCAACCCTAACTCATGCGAGATCACCAAGCTAAGGCTTTGGATAGAGCTTTTAAAACATAGTTTTTATCAAAGCTTTGATGATGAGAATTATCACGATCTTAAAACCCTGCCAAACATCGATATAAACATAAAATGCGGAAATTCTTTGGTATCTTACTTTGAAACAGGCAAAAGCCTAAACCACTATCCTAACATCAAAGAACGCATTAACAAATACAAACGCATAGTAAAAGACTATAAAGAAGGCTTTTACACAGATAAAAGCCACATCAACCAAGAGATAAAAAATCTCAAAATTTCTTTTAAAAATTTCTGCTTTGCGGATAAATTTAAAAAAGAAATGAAAGGCTTTAACGATAAATGTGAAAAATACTCTAAAAAATACGGAAATTTCTTAGCCGTAGATGATGAAAATTTGAAATTCTTTGTTAGCGCGAATTTGACTCTTTTTGACTTTGATGAAAAAGAAGCCACAAAAGAATTTGCAAATCTTAAAAAAGAATACGACAATATCTTCAACCTAGAAAGCAATCATCCTTTTGAATGGCGTTTTGAATTCCCTGAAATTTTGGACGATGATGGAAATTTCAAAGGCTTTGATCTCATCATCGGCAATCCACCTTATATAAGACAAGAGGAGCTTAAAGAACTCAAGTCCCATTTAGCTAAAAATTATAAGGTTTATAAAGGCACGAGCGATATTTATACTTATTTTTATGAACTAGGATTTAATGTTTTAAAAGATAGGGGGGGGGGTATTGAGCTATATCACTTCTAACAAATACACGCGTGCAGGATATGGGGAAGCTTTGCGTGAATTTTTGCTTAAAAATGTTAAGTTTTTAGAATACACTGATTTAAACGGCATAAAAGTTTTTGATAGTGCTACAGTGGATACTTCCATACTTTGTTTTGAAAAATCAAAAAGCAAAGATAATAAATTCAAATACCTTGCCCTAAGCAATGAAATTTTAAAAACTTGTGCTTATGACATTGGCTTATATAAGGACTTTGCAGAATTTTCGCAAAATTCTTTAAGTAAAGAAAGCTTCACTTTTAGCGATGAGAATACTAGTGCCTTAAAGGCCAAGATAGAACGCATAGGAACTCCGCTTAAAGAATGGTATGGGCTTAATATCAACTATGGGATAAAAACAGGCTATAATGAAGCCTTTATCATCACTACTGAAAAAAGAAATGAAATTTTAGCAAATTGCAAAGATGAAGCCGAAAAAGAACACACCGCTAAACTCATACGCAAAATGCTACGCGGACGCGATATAAAAAGATATAGTTACGAGTGGGCGGGACTTTGGGTGATAGGAACTTTTCCAAGTTTAAAAATCGACATAGAACAATATCCTGCTTTAAAGCAATATTTATCTCAATTTTTACCACGCATAGAACAAAGCGGAGAAAAAGGTTGTAGAAAGAAAACTAGCAATAAATGGTTTGAAACTCAAGACAATATCGCTTATTATGAAGAATTTGAAAAAGAAAAGATAGTGTATCCAAATATGAATAAGGAATTTATAGCGTTTTTTGACAATGAATTCTTTGTGTTAAATCAAAAATGTTTTATCTTATCTCATCAATCAAATAATAAAAAAGAATTGTTATATTTAACGGCATTACTAAATTCTAATGTTAATTTTTATTATTTTAAGCAAATTGGAGCGAAATTAGGTGCTAGTGGTTATGAAATGAGTAAAATATTTGTAGAAAAACTTCCTATACCAAAAATAAATTCTAAAAATCAAAAAATAGCCGACGAGCTTATAAATTTAGCCGATGAAATTTTAAAAGCCAAAGAACAAAACAAAAACGCAAACACCCAAGAGTTAGAAAATAAAATCAATTCCATCGTTTATAAACTCTATAACTTAACCGAAGAAGAAATAAAAATCATTGAAAATAAGGAGTGAAAATGAAATTAGTAAAATGTAAGATTGAAAATTTTCGAAGTTATGAAAATATAGAATTTAAATTTTCAGATTTAAGTGTAATTATTGGAAAAAACGATGTGGGAAAATCGACATTATTTGATGCACTAGATATATTTTTTGAAAATAATAAGGCTTTAGAAGATGATGTTAATATTAATTCAAGCGAGAATAAATTTAGTATTACTTGTTTCTTTCAGGTTGAATCAGAAATGCAGATTAATATTGATGCTAGTGAAAGCGAAAGAACACAAACATCTTTAGAGAGTGAGTATTTATTAAATCAAGAGAAATTGCTACAAATCAAAAAAATATGGGAAAAAGGAAAGTTAAGTAAAATTTATCTCGTTTGTAACTATCCAACTAATTGGGAAAAACCACTTATTGTATCAAAAATTCAAGAATTAAAAAAATTGCTTCCTGAAGATGCTAAAGTTAGACTAGATATTAAAAAAGAAATAAGGAAATTTTTATTTTCGCAAGAAAAATTAAATTTTACAGAACAAGAAATAGATATATCCACAAAAGATACTGATATTGTTAGCATATACAACAAATTAAAGGAAAAAATGCCTAAATTCTTATTATTTAAAGCTGATAGAACAAATACAGATAAAGATAATGAAATTACTCAAATAACAAAAGCCATTACACAAAATGCTATCTCTGAAATTGAGCAAAAATTTAATGATATGAAAAAAAATATTTTAGATGATATTAAGAGTTTTGCTAATGCGACACTTGAGCGATTAAAAAGTTTTGATAAAGATATTGTAAAAGACTTAACCCCAGATATTACTTCAAAGGAGTTGAGCTCATTATTTAGTTATGAATTTAAAAGCGATAATGGAATATCATTTAATAAAAGAGGTAGTGGAGTTAAAAGGTTGTTTTTATTAAGTTTCTTTTTAGAAGATGCTGAAAGAAAACGACAATCTAATATGATTTATGCAATTGAAGAACCGGAAACATCACAACATCCAAACTATCAAAAAATAGTTATAGAATCTTTGCAGAAATTAGCACAAAACCAAGGACGTCAAATATTAATTACAACACATACTCCAGAGATTGTAAGAATGGTTAATAAGGAAAATATTATTTTTATACAAAAAGATGATGAAGATAGACGAATAGTTTATCATGGAGATGAGATTTATACAAAGGTTCTTGCTGATACTTTAGGTATTTTGCCGTATTTATTGTATCAAAGAGTTTTATTTGTAGAAGGAGAAACAGATGTAAAGTTTTTAAATAATTTAAATAATAAATTTGAATGTTTAAGAAATATATTTGATTTAAAAACAATAACTTTGATTCCATTACGTGGTGGAGGAAATGTTAAAAATTGGATAAGAGAAGATTATTTAAAACAAAGTAATGTTAAATGTCTTTATTTCTTAGATAGGGATGAGGATAGGAGAGATGTTGATGAGCAAAATCTAATAAGAACAAAAAAGCGAGAAATTGAAAATTATTATCCTGTTGATATACTTGAAGAATATTTTAAAAATAAATTAGGTGCAGATTTTGTTTTTTCTGATAATTTTAAAAATAATTGGGATAATGAAGATATCGCTGAATATATATATAATTGTAAACCAAAAAAATATAAAAAAGAATGTATAAAGTTAATGTTTGCTAATAAAGAAATATGGGACAAAATTAATGAAAATAATATGCAAAATTTTGATGAAATTAAAGAATGGTTTGAAAGAATGAAAGAATTTTTTAAATAAATTATATTCAAAACCGTACGTAAAAATTCTATAGTGCTAAGTTAAAAAAGATAGAAAGGATTAAATGATGAAAGAAACACCTAAGATCTTAGAAAAATGTTGTGAAGAAACACATCAAAATCATAAGAGTGAAAGTGATGGCAAAGAAACTGCTGATATCAAAGAGGAATTGTCCAAAGTTTTATCTATAGATAAACGATATATATTTATTCTAGATGCTAAGGATACAGAACAAGAAGCAATAAAAAAATAATAACAAAAGATGAATTATTTTCTGGTAATGAAAAATGGTATTTAGTTTGTGGCAAAGAAGATAGTAAAATAGATATATTGTTATTATGTGATAAAATAAAGGATATTCCGTGTAATGTTATTTTTAATAATTGCAATATTTGCTTGCATATAAACAAGCCAGAAAACACAGAAAAAGATTATAAGGGAATAATCAAAAACCATTTGTATTTTTGCAATTGTACTTTTGACAAGTTATTTAAAAAGTCATTAAATTTGAAAAATATTATTTTTAAAAAAACATTAACCTTTAATCAGTGTGTATTTTATAGTGACTTAGAAATATATCAAAACCAATTTTTAGATCATTTGGTTTTTATAAATTGCTATGATAAACGAAACGATAAAAAAATCACATCCTTAGATTTGCAAGAAAACGAATTTGAAGGATATCTTTTTATAAAAAACTGTGCTATAGAAAAAATAAATTTGTGGAAAAATAAATTTAAAAATAGATGTTATTTTGTAGATTCTAATTTTGGATATAAGGATAAAGATAATACAACAAAATTAAATTTTTCAAATACTCATTTTAAAGATAATGTTTATTTTAATAATTCTGAATTTTATAGTTATGCTGATTTTCACGAGTGTGAATTTGATGATATAGCTTGTTTTTATGGAGTAAAGTTTCATAAGATTCCGAATTTCAGTGCTTGTTATTTTAAAGAGCAAAAAGCTGTAAATTTAATCAATGTCGATATAGATAAGCTAGATTTTAAATCAGTGGAGAAATATATAGAAGATAATTATCAAGATGAGACGTGTGAAAATAAACAAGAAATAACAGAAGAACAGCGTAATAATAATTGTAAATTAAAATGTGCCAAACATTTAAAAGATTCTTTCAGAGTCATAAAAGATGTTTTAATCACTCAAAATAATACTTTAGAAGCTCAAGAATGGCACAAGCTAGAGCTTTATGCGAAAGAGAAAGAAAATCATATAAATTTAAGCGTCAAAGACAGAGAAAAAAATGCTGATATATTTAAGAATATATTAATATGGTTTAATTGTGTTTTGTTAAATGTGTATAGAAATACTAGCGATCATCATAATGATTTTTTAAAAATTTTAAATTTTACTGTGGGGATGATTGTTTTATATGGGGTGTTTATTTTCTTTTGTCAAGCTTGTATAGAACCTTATAGTAAATTTTTTAACGAATTGAAATCGAGCGTTATCTTTATTATCATCGGTATATTAGTTTTTCTTTGCTGCATCATGTTTTATTTTAATAGAAAAAAAAGCATTTTTGCAAAATCAATATTTTTTATTATTGCTATGGTGTTTATAGTCTTATATCTCGTAACTTATTTTTATAAAACTAATGAATATAAGACAATTTTATATTTAGTAATGTGTTATATATTAAGCATATATATATGTTATTTCTTTTTTAACATTAAAAATATTATTTTTAATATAGTATTTAAATTTATGTTATATTTAGTATTTTTATTCTTTTTGATTAATAGCTCACAACTTATAAACCCTTTTACAGGTGTATTTTCATCAGGCAAACTTTATGAAAGTCAATTTGAAAAAAGTTTAAATGATTTAAATGCCAGTGCCATTATAAATCTTGCAAAAATTTCTTTTAAAGAATTTAACCTAAATCAAGAGTATAAAAACATTTCTTTTACAGAGTTAAATTCAGCTAAAGCATTGATAGTAGCAAACAAAGAAAATCTTTTAAAATTAAACGATGCGAATTTAAATAGAGCCAAGGAAGTTTTAGGAGAAAAATATACAGAACTTTTAAAGACTATAAATCAAGACAAGATTACAGAAAATACCATAAAATCCACTAGTGTTTTATATAGCATTATACTTTTGCTTTGTATATTCTCACTCCAAAAAACCGCGCGAAAAAATTCCATAGTGCCAAGCTAAGCTTTAAAGCTTAGCTTGAAATTTTATCATCAGTCTTTTAAGTAGTATTCTATAGTAGAAACCACTCTTATGGTTTTGATGTAAGGGGTGTTTTTATCTCTATTGTTGATGCTAAATTGTCCTTGAGAAGCCTTTTTTATCTTGCCTAGATGGCTGTTTGAGTCTTGTGCGAATTTTATTGCTGCGTTTCTAGCATTGAGCGTTGCTTCTTCTATCATTTGTGGTTTTATATCATTTAGCTTGGTGTAAAGGTATTCTATATCATAATCATCGATTTTTGTTACTATACCAAATTTTGCAAGACTTGAAATATTTTCTAGTATGCTTTTTCCAAGCTTTACATTTTGAGTATAGATGAGTAAATTCGCAGTGCCTATGTATCGGTATACAGCTTGAGTGTCGTTGCTATAAGGATCACTTAAACGATCTATGATATTTGGCGAGTTGTAGTTGATCTCATCTTCTTTTACGCCTTGTTCTTTTAAAAATTTGATGATATTTTCTTTATCTTGTTCTAGTTCTTCGTATAAATTTGTAAGATTGTTGTTTGATCTTGTGAATTTTATAGGAAGTATCAAAGTATCCGCTTCGACTTCTTTTTGACTTAAACCCTTTACGCTTACACTTCTTTCAAGTGTTTTAAAATCGCTTAAAGCCTTGTTAAATCCAAAAGCTAGAATCAAACTTGCTAAAACTATGGCTAAAGCCATAAAGATATTATTTGTTTTCATTTTTTCTCCTTTATTTTGATTAGAAAATATATCATATTTGCAACCAATACGCAAGCACACATTACAAAAGCAAGGATTATCGGCGTATTTGCGTTAATAGCCCCAACCACAAAAGAAATAAGCCCTGCAAAACCAAATTGCACCGTTCCAAGCACCGCAGAAGCAGTTCCGCTATGTTCTTTAAACCTTGCCATAGCCAAAGTCGTGGTATTGGGTGCGATGAAACCAAGCATAGCGATACTTGTAAAAATACTAAGTTCAAAAAGCAAGAAATTTGGATGAAAAAAGGCATTTGCAAGTAAAATCACAGTCGATATAAACATTATCATCAAAGCTTTTGCCAAAATTTTTTCGCTTTCGTATTTTAAAACCAATCTTGCATTGATATTTGCACAGATGACAAAACCTAAAGCATTTGCCCCAAAAAGCAAAGCAAATTTTTGCTCACTTAAGCTAAAAAACTGCGTAAAAACAAAGCTTGATCCTGTGATATAAGCAAACATCGCCGCCAAAGCAAAAGAAGCACATAGTATATAAACTAAAAAGCGTTTATTGCTTAAAACAAATTTGTAGCTTTTCATCGCTTCATGATGGGAAAATTTTTTGTTTTTAAGATGAGGTGCGGACTCTTTTAAACCAAAAAGTATCATCAAAAAAAGTAAAATTCCTAAAGCAAACAAAGTCGCAAAAATACTATGCCATGAAAAATACTCTAGCAAAATTCCCCCAAAAGTTGGCGAAAGCATAGGAGCAAGAGAACTAAAAACCATCATCAAAGCAAAAATCCCTGCAGCTTCTTTGATCTCAAACAAGTCATTGACAATAGCCCTTGCGATAACCACACCTGCACAACCCCCAAGTGCTTCAAAAAATCTCAAAGCGATAAAAGCATAAATATCATCGATAATCACACAAAACAAACTCGAAACGATGAAGAAAAATATCCCCACCAAAGCTGGAATTTTACGCCCAAAAATATCACTTAAAGGCCCATATATAAGCTGTCCTAAAGCAAAAGCGATAAAAAAACTTGCGATACTAAGTTGGGTTAAAAAAGAATTAGTTTGAAAACTTTGCTCCACATGAGAAAGTGCAGGCAAATACATATCTGTAGAAAGTGGTGCTATGCTTGACATCAAAGCAAGGATAACGATGAGTTTAAATTTAGCAAAGCCGTGAATTTGGGTGTGTTTTTGCATTTGTAATCCTAATTATTCTAAAAGAATGATTTTAACAAGTCAATCTTAGAATAATCTTTGTTTTTCTATGTTAAATTTAGGGAAAAATTCTAAGGAAATTTTATGCAAAATTTAAACCAAAATGAACAAATCAAATGCCCAAGTTGTGGAAGTTTTATCGATATCAGCACTGCTTTATATGCTCAAATTTTAGATAAAGCTAAGCAAGAAATGCTAAAACAAAAAAAAGAATTTGATGATGAGGTAAATGCTAAAAGAGCTGAATATACCAAAGCTTTAAATGATTTAAAAACTCAAAAGATAGAACAAGAAAAACTCATAAGCGAGCAAGTAAGCCAAAAGCTTCTTTTAGAAAAGCAAAAATTTGAACAAGAACTTCTTATACAAAAGCAAAATTTCCAAAAAGAATTCAGCGAGAAATTTAACAAAGAGCATGAAAATGAAATGAAAATCATGCAAGAAGAACTCGAGAAAAAAAGCAAAGAACTTAGCGAGTTTTTAAGCATAAAGGCTGAAAATGAAAGGCTAAAAAGAGAGCAAAAAGAAAATGAAGAAAGATTGAAATTTCAAGCCAAAGAAGAGGCTTTTAAAGAATTTAAAGAACAAGAAAGCAAAAATTTGGAATTTGAAAGAGAAAAAATGCGTCTTGAATTTCAAAAAAGTACTCAAGAGCAAGATCTTAAATACAAAGAACTAGAAACGAATTTTAAAAGTGTAGCTCAAAAGCTAGAAGACGCACAACGCAGGATAGAACAAGGCTCACAGCAACTCCAAGGCGAAGCAGCCGAACTACTCATAGAAGAATACATACAAAGTGAGTATTTAAGCGATGAAGTAAAAGAAGTGCCAAAAGGCGTAAATGGAGCTGATTGTCTGCATATAGTAAAGGATAATTTTGGAAATATTTGTGGAAGTATTTTGTATGAGAGCAAACGCACTAAAGAATTTAATAAAGAATGGCTTGATAAGCTTAAGCTAGACAGCATAGCCGCAAAAAGTGATATAGCGGTTTTGATCACAAAAACTATGCCAAAAGATAAAGAAAAAACGCATTTTAAAGAAGGAATTTTGATTTGTACTTTTAATGAATTCAAAGGTGTTTTAGCAGTGCTTAGAGAAAGCATTATAAACGCTTATAAACTCAAAAATGCTTTACAAAACAAAGATGAAAAAAATCACATTTTATACGAATACTTAAATTCCAAGGAATTTAATACGCAAATCACTTTTATACTTAAAACTTATCAAAATATGAAAGAAGAATTAGAAGCTGAAAAAAGGGCTTTACAAAATATATGGAAAAAAAGAGAAAGAGCTATAGAAAATCTAAGTTTTAATTCCACTGCCATAGTGAGTTCTTTAAATGCGATATTTAGCGACTTACAAGGTGGAAATTTGATAGGCGAAGAAGGGATTAAAAGTCTTGAAAATTTAGCCAAAGATGAGGATTAATTTTGGGCTAAGCCCAAAATTAATCATTCTCCTGGGAAGTGATTTGGATTTTTCCAAGGTCCGTATTTTACTTTTATGTATTCTTTAGGGTCTAAATTTTGTTGTGGTGAAGCAAAATACTCAGGTTTTAATGATGGGGATTTGCTATAAGCTGTATCAAGTCCTGCACGATTTTCTGTAGTGGTTATAGGCATTCTTACAAAACCTGTATTGACATAAGCTGCTATATCCAGTGCATCTTCATCGCTTAATATAGGATTATCTGCACTCGCACCAAAAGGCATGGCTGATTTTAAAAATCTTGCTAAAAATGGTATCATAGCCATGTGTCCACCATCAGGATAGATAAGTAAAGATGGATATAAATGTCCGCTACCTTGTTCGTAATTATCATTTTTTACCCCAAGTCCTCTTTCGCCATGGCAAGCAACGCAATTTTCTTCAAAGAGTTTTTTTCCACGCACAGGGTCAGCTGGGCGATTTGGAAAATTCATCTTAGCGAAAAAATCTCCTTCAAGCTTTACGCCGTCTTTGATGCCATAAGCTTCTTTTAGCCATTTAAAATAAGCTAAAATTGCTTTCATTTCTTTAGAATCATTAGGAAATCTATGAGAGTCAGTTCCACCCATTCCGCGAATTCTATCTTCAACAGAGATGATTTTCATCGTTTCTATATCAAGTTTTGGATAATTGTTTAGGACATTTAAAAATGGAATAACATATTTTTTTGTCCCTGGTAAACCATTGCCGTCATTGTCCATGTGACAGGAAATACAGTTTACTTCGTTGCTTGTCTTTTTTAGCTTGCTATAGGGTCCTAGAGTACTTTCTGTCTTGCTTAAAAGCTCTATGCCATAACGGATTAAATCCCCTTGCTTACCTTTTGGAACATCATTGATGCTTAAATTTTTATTTGGCCATTCTTGCACAGGTCTTTTGGAAAGTTCCTTAAAATACTCTACTCCTTCCTTGTCGCTTAATTCTTCTCCTACTTTGTAATCACTCACGCTTTTAGCACTAAGACTCAAACTAAGACATAAACCAAGCAATAAAATGTGTTTTTTCATGATTTTCCTCCTTTTTATTTGCAGTTCAAATTGATTTTAGTGTATTTTTTCTTAAATATTAAGCATAATAAGAATAATTTAAATAAAATTAAATTTTAAAGTGTTACTAAAAGTAATATATATTTAAAGTATATAATTAATATTTATTAAAATTTTATGATATTAACTTTATGTTAATTATTTAAATAGTTTGTTTTTTATAGAATTTAGATTTTCTTCTAAATCTTTGAAATTGCTTTCTAAATCTTTTTTTACATCTATAAAGAAAGGATTGCTTAAAGTAGCAATAAGATAATGATTTTCTTTAGAAAAAACATGATTTAAAGTGAAATTTTTATCTTGAAGTTTGATATAAATTTGTTCTTCGTTTTCAAAGCTAGGATTTTTGTTTGCATTTAAAATTTCGAGCAAAATTCCGCAAAAAAAGCGTTTATTTTCGTCCAAAAACTGAATATCATAAATTTTAAAATCCTTAAATTCAAAGCAGTTTTGACTTTTAAATTCTTTCAAATCCTTTGTAAGTCCTAATTTTAAAAAGTCTTTTTGGCTTAAACTTTGCTTTTTAAATTTTGCCTCAAAACGACGCAAAAATAAATTTAAAGCATTAATTTGCAATTCTTTTTGTGCGAGTTTTAGTTTTTTAGCTGTAAAACGAAAGAAAAAAACACCTACAAAAACAGCTAAAATTACTGCGATTAAGGCATCTCTTATAAAAACAAAGGCTAAAAAACCTACAAGTAAGGCTTCGATAATGCTTAGGAATTTTAAGATTCCTAAGCGTTTAAGTATATAAAGTCTATTATTTTCTAAGCTTTTTAAATCCATTAAGATTTTGCTTTTTCCATTCTTTTTCTTTGAGTTGGGTCAAGATAGCGTTTGCGAACACGCACATTTATAGGTGTAACTTCTACAAGTTCATCTTCTTCTATCCACTCTAAAGCTCTTTCAAGACTTAATTTTCTAGGTGGCACAAGTTTGATTGCATCATCGCTTCCACTTGCTCTTACATTGGTAAGATTCTTTCCTTTGATAGGATTAACATCTAAATCATTTGGACGAGAGTGCTCACCTATAATCATACCGGTATAAACTTTAGTTTGAGGCTCTATGAAAAGTACTCCACGCTCTTGAAGGTTAAACAAAGAATACCCTAAAGCCACGCCATTTTCCATAGAAATTAACGCTCCATTATTACGCTTTTCAACCGCACCGCTAAAAGGACGGAATTCTAAAAAGCTATGATTCATCACGCCTTCGCCTTTGGTATCGGTTAAAAACTGACTTCTAAAACCTATAAGTCCGCGTGCTGGAATTTCAAACTCAAGTCTTGTTTGTCCATCGCCCGTTGGTGCCATGGTTTTCATTTCAGCTTTTCTTTTGCCAAGTTTTTCTATTACCGCACCGCTAAATTCTTCAGGCACATCGATAACTAAATGTTCAAAAGGTTCTGTTTTAACTCCATCTTCAACTTTTACGATAACTTCAGGTCTTCCCATGCAAAACTCAAAACCTTCACGACGCATATTTTCAGCTAAAATAGTGATTTGAAGTTCGCCCCTACCGCTTACTTTAAATTTACCTTCGCCTGTGCTTTCGTATTTCATAGCAATATTAGTTTTCATTTCAGCTTCTAAACGTTCAGCGATTTTATTTGAAGTTACATGTTTTCCTTCAGTTCCTGCTAATGGTCCATCATTTACAGAAAATACTATACTTAAAGTCGGCTCTTCAATGTGCAAAGGATCAAGTGGCATAGGATTGTTTGGATCTACAACGCTATCACCCACATCTAAAGCTTCAAAACCTGCTATAGCTAAGATATCTCCACTTCCTGCTTCTTCGATGTCCATTTTTTCTAAGCCCATAAAGCCAATGAGTTTTGAAATTCTACCATTTACCTTGGTACCATCAGCTTTTGCAAGCATTACGCTTTGGTTTTTCTTCACAACCCCATTGAAAATTCTAGCAATGCCTATTTTACCTACGAAATTATCATACCCCAAAGTGAAAACTTGAAGCTGCAAAGGATTTTCATCACTACCACTTGGAGCTGGAACGCGTTCAAGTATGGTTTTAAAAAGTGGCTCCATATTATCACTTTCATCGTTTAGATCAAGCTTAGCATAACCATTTTTTGCTGCAGCATAAACTATAGCAAAGTCAAGTTGCTCATCGTTTGCATCTAGGGCTACAAAAAGATCAAAAATTTCATTGATCACTCTTTCAGGATCGGCAGCTGGTTTGTCTATTTTGTTGATTACAACTATAGGTTTAAGCCCTAAAGATAAAGCTTTTTTAACCACGAATTTAGTTTGTGGCATAACGCCTTCTTGAGCATCTACTAAAAGCAAAACTCCATCAATCATTTTTAAAACACGTTCTACTTCTCCGCCAAAATCAGCATGCCCTGGAGTATCTATGATGTTGATTTTTGTACCTTTGTAATTGATCGCTGTGTTTTTTGAAAGTATGGTAATACCGCGTTCTTTTTCTATATCGTTGCTATCCATAACGCGTTCCGAAATTTGTTCTCTTTCGCTAAAGGTGCCTGATTGTTTTAACAATTCATCTACCATAGTGGTTTTACCATGGTCAACGTGAGCTATAACTGCTATATTTCTAATGTTTTCCAAATTTTCTTCTCCAAAGCTAAATTTTTAAAAGCTTAAATTATACAAAAATTTAACTTAAACTACAAAGTATCAAAACTTGGAACACTTCTTGCTTTAAAAACTTATGAAATTAAAATTTTAAAAAGGAAGTTAAAATGTCAAAACCATTAAATGAAGAGATTTTTGTTGAATTTAAAAGTGATTTAGCTGAAAGAAAAAATGAAGTTTTGCTTCAAGTTTTAGAGCTTTTAGAAACTTTTAGATCAGATGAAAACGAAAAAATGGCAAGAATTTCAAGTGAGCTTACAGAAATTTTAGAAAATGAAGAAAATTTAGAGAAAATTTTAAATGCTAAAAATTTAGAAGAGCTTTTAAATATCTTAACTGCTTTAAATGAAGATAAGATGATTAAAGTATATGAAGATTCTTATTTGAAAGAAAAATTTCCTAATGTAATGGTAGATAAATTTTTAAAATAATTTTTTGAAGGAAAAGTGATGTCAAATTTAGCTCCGCAAAATGATGTTTTAAATCTTACGCCGAGTAAAACTTCTACTACTAGCAGTTCTTTTAGTAAAACTAGTAAAAATAAAGAACATGAAAGTAGTGATAGTAAAAATTCAACTCAAGATGATACGGAAAGTTTTTTAAATTCTTTGCTTAATTCTATCAATGAAACCAATGAATTTTTACCTGATCATATGAAGATCAGTCAAAAAGAAGTTGTTAATGAAGCGATGAGCAGACTTCAAAAAGGAGCTTTTGATGAGAGCGATAAGATAAGCATTTTCGAATCTGCTTCTTTTATGCAAATTCTTTCTTTGTTAGATAAGCTAAAAACAGATACAGCAGATGTTAAACTAGCAAATCTTTCTACTCAACTTTCAAGTCTTATTAAAACAGAGGCTAATTTTAATGCTTTAAAAGGTGCATCAAATCTTAGTGAGCTTTTGGACATAGCTAAAGATCTGGGCTTAAATGTAAAAAATATTAAAGTAGATCGTCTTCTTGATCTTAAAGCAACTTTTCCAAATTTAGATAAGGCTGATTTTTTTAAGGGTGCTGTGGATAATGTTTTTAAAGAAATCATCAATAATAAAATTTCCAATGTGAGTAAAAATTTAAATCACAATTTAGAAAATACAACTCATACTACAAGCACTCATTCTATGCAAAAAACAAATTCTAAAGATAGCGGTTCTTTGCTTTCTCAAACTTTAAAAAATTTAGATTCCATACTTTCATCCAAAGAAAGCAAACACGAAAAAAACGATAAAGTTAAATCAAAAATAGAAGAAGATACCACAGATGCTAAAAATACTTTAAAAAATATCAAAAATGATGAGTTTGCAAAAAATTTAACAGAAGAGTTAAATATAAAAGATAAAAAAAACCAAGATAATTTAAATAAAGAAAGCAAAGACTTAAACAAAGATTTTAATAAAGAGTTAAATAAAAATCAAGAAAAAAACAATTTAAATCAAGAAAATATACAAGATCAAAATAAAAATTTAAAGAACAATGATCAAAATTTAAATCTTGATAAAAATTTAAATAAAGAAATTGTTAAAGATACTCAGAAATTAGTTTCAAATTTAACACAAAAAGATTTTAATCTAAATAAAGAGCCTAAAAACAACAACAAAGAAAATAAAGATATAAAACAAAATTTCTTTGATCAAAAATTAAATTTTGAAAATTTAAATAAAACTCAAGTAGTTCAAAACAAAGAGAATAATGCAAATTTTAATAATAATACTACTAATAAAGAAACTTTTACTCAAGAGCAAACAAAAACGCACAGTGAAAATGTAGATAAAAATAGCTTAGATGAGTTAAATTCTTTAGTCAAAGATTTAAATAAAGTAACACAAAACAATGCTCGCAATATCACTCCTAAAGAAACTTTGCAGTATTTTTCACAAGATTTAAAAGAGGCTGTGGATCAATACAAAGCGCCTATTACTAAACTTAGTATCACTCTAAATCCTAATAATCTTGGAGAAGTGGAGGTAACTTTGATACAAAGAGGTAATAACCTTCATATCAATTTCAACTCCAATGCCAATGCAATGAATTTGTTTATCCAAAATCAAGCCGAGTTTAAAAATTCTCTTGTAAATATGGGATTTACTGGACTTGAAATGAATTTTAGTGATCAAGGTAAAAGAGAGCAAAATCAAAATCAAGGAAAAAATCGTAGTGGATATGGTTTTAAAGATGCTTTAGATGGAAAAAATGAAAGTGAAAAAGTCAATCTAGAGCTTGTTTTAGCGAAGTATTTTTAAATTGGAACACTTATTGCTTAAATAATAAAAAACTAAATAAAAAGGAGTTTATAATGATATCATCATCGGATTGGAATTTAAATACCACTGCTACAACTTCAGGTACTACTTCTTCAGGAAGTACTAGTGGAACAACTAGAACAGATTCAAGCAGTAGCTCAGGAATAGTGAGCAATCCAAATGCTACCTTAGATAAGGATGCGTTTTTAAAACTTCTTTTGATAGAGCTTCAACATCAAGATCCAACAGATCCTATGGATAGCGATAAAATGCTTACTCAAACTTCACAGCTTAGTGCACTTGAAATGCAGCAAAATACCAATACAACTATGCAAAAAATGGTTGAAACTATGCAAAAGCTTTCTGATTCTTTTAGTACAAGTATGAGTACTTCAGCTTTAGGGGCTATTGGTAAAATGGCAACTGTTTCAGATAATAAAATCAAACTTACAGGTGCAGATGAGCTTATCGCTCTTAAAATGTATTTGCCTGAAGATTCTGATGAAAACGGTGTTACGCTAGAAATTTATGATAGCAATAATAAACTTGTTTTCAGTGAAAAAAGCGATGCTAAATCTATTTCTCAAGGTTTATTTACTATGGAGTGGCCAGGAAGAAATAACGATGGGGTTTATGCAGGTGATGGTGAGTACACTGTTAAAATGGTTTATAATAATAAAAATGGTGAAAAAATCACTGCAAATTACGGAACTTATCCTATCGAAGGTGTTGTTTTTAAAGATGGTGTTGCCTATGCAAAAATGGCTGGACAAGAAGTTCCTTTTGATGCAATACAAGAAATAACAGATTATAAGCTTGGTTCATCTTCATCTACTGGAGGAAGCGGTTCAAGTGGAGACTCAAGTGGTGGTTCAAGCGATGGAGATTCTTCTGGGTCTGGATCTACAGAAGATGGCGACAAAGAGGAAAAGGCATAAGCCATGATGAATTCATTTTATAATGGGATTTCTGGAGTAAAAAGCAATAGCTTTGGTATTGATATCACTGCTAATAACATAGCAAATGTCAATACCACGGGCTTTAAATACTCTGATGCTCAATTTAAAGATATTTTTTATACTACCATAACAACCCAATCAACCAACCCTGCTCAAGGTGGTTATGGTAGCGGTGCAGCATCTTCTCAAGTTGTTTTCGAACAGGGTTCTCCTGTTGCAAGTGATGGCGAATTTGATGTGGCTTTGCAAGGAAAAGGATTTTTTGGGGTTTTAGGGGCTGATGGCAATGCTTACTATACTAGAAATGGATCATTTAGAAGAGATGCCAATGGATATTTGGTAGATTCTTATGGAAATTTTGTTTTAGGAACAATGAATCCTGCTTTTACTGGTATTAACTATAGCGATAGAGTTGCTGGGCTTATGGGGGATTATCTTAACACAGGAACTCCGGTAAATAATGGTTTTACTGTAAATTCAAATAATTCTTTCAGTATAGGCACAACCGCTTCTCAAGGGGCTATTAAAGTACCTGTGAATATGTATTTACCTCCTCAAGTAACTCAAAATGTAAAATGGAGTGGAAGTTTAAATACTAACACAACAACAGAAGTAGTTAAAGTAGATCTTGATCCTAGTAAATTTAACATTACAAAAACTGAAGATGGAAAATATGTAGTTAGTGGTAGTGTTAGCAAAGAAGATGTGTTTAGTGCTAAAGCGGGTGATAGGATTATTTTAAATTTCACTGATGATAATGGCGTAAAAACAAGCTTTGAAGCGACTTTAGATGAAAATCTAAATTTTAAAAGTAACGAGCTTGATTTAAAAGGATTGGATGAAAATAGCATCAAGCTTGATACAGCTCAAATTTCAACAGAGCAACAAAAAGCCAATAAAGATATTTTAGAATCCCCTATTTATAATGCAGATGGAAGTAAAAGCACTTTAAGGGTTACACTTGAAAGAGTTTTACCGCAAGAAGGCGATAATATACAATATAAAGCTATTGCACAAATTTATGATTCTAATGGCAATGCCGTAGGCAATCCGACTGAAGGAAATATGGTTTTTGATAAAAATGGTGCTTTGCTTCAAAACAATATTACAAGCATTGCAAATCCAAATGGTGGAACAATTAATATTGATTTAGGTTCTCCTTATGATGCTAACAAGCCTGGTTCGGGTTATAGTGGGATTTATATTAAACAAGGCGTCGAAAAAAATGTAGTTACACAACAAGATGGTGTAGCTGAAGGGTTTTTTGAACAATATAATATATCCGATGATGGAAGTATTGTTGCGCAATTTAGCAATGGTAAAAATGCCATAGTTGGAAAGCTTGCTTTATATAATTTTATCAATGAGCAAGGATTAGTTGCTATGGGAGATAATATTTTTGCAGCAACGGCAAATAGCGGTGATGCAAGTTTTATTATGAAAGATGGTCAAGTTGTTAATACAGCTAAATTTAAAGGCGGATTCTTAGAACAATCAAATGTTGATTTAAGCGCAGAGCTTTCAAACCTTATCGTAACTCAAAAAGCCTTTGATGCAAGCTCAAAAAGTATCACTACAAGTGATCAGATGATACAAAAAGCCATTAATATGAAAAGATAATTCTTAGGAATTATCTTTTTCTAATTTTTCAAAAATAATTTTAATTTCTTCTATGTCGCTTTCGCTATAATTATGGCTTGATTTAATATAACTTACTTGCTGTCCTTTTTCAAGATATAAAACCTTTTCATAGTCTTTTAAATTTATATGATGTTTTAGTTCAAGGTTGGTGTTTGTGTTAGGATAAAATTTTAAAAAATTATCCTCTCCGATATTTTCGGCTTTTATGTATATTTTTACATTGTAAACCATTTCATTTAAGAAATTTAATTTCGCATCAATTTGATATTTTAATTTTATAAATTTTTTATACGAAATGCTAAGATGATTGTATTTTTTTATGATATCGTGATAAAGATTTGAAAATTTCATTTCTATGGCGTTAGGATTTTTAGTCTTTTGAAGTTTGATGATTTTGATTTGATTTTTGATTAGATAATCATAGTAATTTTGCATTTTGCTTATGGTGTCATCAAGCTTACTTTTTATTTTAAGGCTTAGATTTTTAAGATTTCCGCATTCTGTATCTGAGTTGTTTTCAATAGAAACTAGTGGTGAAACTACGATATTGTTTTTAAATTTTATATTGTTTGTTATGATTAGATTTTTTCTTGGATATAAAGTATTATCCGTTAGTAAATTGCAAATATAAATATTTTCTGCTTCTATTTTTCCACCCATGCAGTTTTCAACAAATACATTTTTAGCTATAATTGTCCCATTTTCTAAATTTTTTATATATACAGTGTCAGCTTGCAAAGTTCCTTTGTGTGTTGTAATAAAAATATCTTGTGCAAAAATTTCGCTTTTTGCATGAGTTAAGCCTTTGATACTGATATTTTTTCCATAAAGTTTTGTTGCTCCAACATTCCCATTTACTTTTATATTTGAAGCTTGAACATTTACAATACCTGATTTAATAGCATCATCACTTATATCAAAATTAGTGATTTCTAAGTTTATATTTTCATCGATATTTGTTTTGATTGAACCGGTTGTTTTAAGCCCTATTTGTGATAATTTTAAATTGTTTATAACGCTATATCCTGAGTGGTCTTTATTTAAAAATCCATAATTGGCGCTAAAATATTTAATTCTATCTTCTAATTCTTCTGTGTAAATGCTTTCATCTTTTATGATAAAAGGATTATCAAGAAAGGCTATTGGATTTAAATGAAGGATTTCTCCTCTTAAATTTCGTCCTTCTTTTCCAAGAATTCTATAAATGTATTCAAAAAGTAGCTCATTTTTTTCAATAGGTTTACAGTAGTTTCCTTCATCATAGTTAATATTTTCGTCAAAACATTCTTCGTTAACATCTCTATGATAAATAATTTCATCACTTTTATGTTCAATCTTATCTACACCTTTGGCAATTTCAAGCTCTATTTCTTTAATAGATGGACTTTTTTGTATTGATAAGATAAAATCATCAATCTTGTCAAATAAATTTTTATCAAGTCTTAAGATTAAAAATTTTTGTTTGATCATTATTTTGTAGATATTTTGCAAAATATCAAATTTTAAATTAGGGTAATATTTAAAATTTTCTGTAAGGTTGATACTGGCTTTTAGATGGGTTAGGTTGGAGTTGGATCTAAGTTTGACTGTAAAAGGAAAACTTTGTTTTTTTGGATAAATTTCTATAAGAAATTTTTGCACTATGGTATTGTAGTTTTTTACAAAAAAATCATCTGCATAAAATAAGTCAAAATCCTTTCTTTCATAAGTTTTTGTTTTCGCTGGTTTTACACTAGAACACAGAAGTTTAAAATCTATAACTCTAAAATCAAGAATTTGTTCTGTGTTTGCTTGTTCGTGATTTAAACTTTCAAAAGGATTGAAAGTTTCTAAGGTTTTTACTTGAAAATTCATCTATCCCCCCCCCATATCATTTTTTTGAGTCGTGAAATGGTGATTTTGTAGTGCATCTTCAAAAATAGCATTGAATTTTTCGAAATTTTGATTCAAATCAAAATAATCCAAATGAACTAAAATTTGCCCACATTTTTCGCACTTTAAGGTATTTTCTTTGCTAACAAGCTCTTGATGTATAGTCTGTGGAACTGCATGGATACGCAAAGAACAATTGCAAATATAATCATAGGTTTTTTCAGCTCTTAGGTCTTGTTTGATTGATTTTAGTTTTATGTATTGTTCTAAGGTATAATGGATTTCTTGAAGGTGTAGGGCTTTTTTTGTAAAATTAGCTATCCATAAATCTTCATTAGCAAAATGATCTAAAATCCAATCTTTGGTTAATATGGAAAGTTCTTGAGACATTTTTACAATATTATCTGAATGCTCTAAAAGCTCTTTAGTTTTTTCTACTAATATTTGATGAGATTTTTTATGTTCTTCAATCAAAGGAAAATCAATGCTTTCCATAAATTTTTCTTCATCTTTAAAATGAATTTTGATGTATTGAAATAGCTTTACAAGAATTTGTTTTAAATCATTTTTGTGTTGTGTATTATTATCTTGAATGTTTAGAGCTAAATCATTTGCAAGATTAGTAATTTCAAAAATTAGTTCGTGTTGTTTGTCTAATTGCATATTTTTAATGCTAAAATCTCTACTCCATTTAACTTCCATATTTTTCCTTTTTGGATGTAATAATTATTTTTATATCGTATTTTTTGAAAATAAAATAATAATTTGACAAATGAATTTTTAAAATTCTTATAAAAACAATGGATTGATTGCAAATTTATATATTGAATCTTAACAACTCAAGGCTTTTTAAGTATATTATGATATAATTTTTAAGCCTTTTCTTAGACCTGTGCAATGCTATTTTTAAGCACCGCTTCAGGGTGGGAACACAGCAGAGCACTTGATTTTAGTGTGTGCCGCAGTTATCTGGGGAAGGGTTTTATTCATTTTAAAATTCCCATTTTTCAATTAGGCTAGCTTTTTTATAAATTAAAAATTTATTTAAAAATTATAATTTTAAGATTTATTAAAATATTAGTTAACTAGAATTTAAGCATTGTAAATTACATTACCAATATCAAAGGATAAACAATGGATAGAAAGAAAATTCCCTTGTTGGTGCTGTGTATTTTAATTGCAACTGTGTTTTGGCCTATACCTACTCCTTGTAGGTTTGGAAGATAATTCTTGGTATTTTCTTGGGCTTTTTATTGCTGTGATTATGGCAGTGATTTTACAAGTAATGCCTTTGGGGGCTGTTTGTATGATAGCTATTGCCATAGTAGCTCTTAGTGGCATTACCACTACCCAATTGAAAATCTAAGTAAAATTTACACCAAAGCTACTTCGAAAACTTCTACGCAACAACTTATTGATGAGACTAAAATTTCCTTTAAATACTTCAGTACTTGATTTTTTATATCAAAAGAGTATAAGATGAAAAGGTAAATACTGCTATATCAAATTTAAAATCTAAAACGGGTATAAAAGACGCTTTAAGTGGTTTTTCAAATTCTCTTATTTAGCTTATAGTTATTCTATTATTGTGGCTCGTGGAGTTATTAAAACAGGACTTGGAGAGCATTTGGCTTATCATTTTATCAGTATTCTTGGTAAAAAAACCTTAGGTATTGCTTATTCTATAGCTTTTTGTGAAACTATTTTAGCTCCAGTTACTCCTTCAAATACTGCAAGAGCAGGGGTTATCATAAATCCTATAGTTCAAGTTATTGCAAGAAGTTTTAAATCCACTCCTGAAGATGGAACACAAAATAAAATAGGCACTTATCTTTCTTTGGTAAATTATCAAGAGCCAATCCTATTTCATCAGCTATGTTTATTACAGCTACAGCTCCAAATCCTTTGGTGCTTTATTTTCTCTCTCCACTAGAAATTAAATCCACGCCTAATGCTTCTACTTTTGCTAAAGATAAATTAAAAGAACTTGTAAAAATGAAAAATAGTGAAAAAATCATGCTCAGTGTTTTTGTCTCGCTTTTACTTTTATGGGCTAGAGCTTTGGGCTTGTTTTTTTGGAATTTCTCTTGATGCGACTAGTGTGGCTTTGCTTGGGTTGTCTTTGGTGTTGATTAGTGGAGTTTTAACTTTTGGGGAAGTTTTGGCCGAAAAAGCTGCTTGGAATACTTTAGTATGGTTTTCAGCTCTTGTAATGATGGCAACTTTACTTGGCAAACTTGGCGTTACACAGTTTTTAGCTGAAGCTTAAGGTGAATTTGCTTCTGCTATGGGACTTGGGGAAATTTCTATTATGATATTTTTAAGCCTTGCTTTTTTATATACACACTATTTCTTTGCTTCCATTACAGCTCATATATCAGCAATGTTTTTTGTTTTTTATAGTGCAGCTTGCCTTAGGAGCACCACCACTTTTTTATGCTTTTATTATGATAGCTTCAGGTAATGTTATGATGGCATTAACTCACTATGCAATAGGAACAGCTCCTGTTATTTTTGGAACAGGCTGTGTAACTCTTAAAAAATGGTGGAGTACAGGTTTTGTGATTTCCATAGTTGATATAGTAGTGATGATAGCTGTTGGGCTTGTTTAGTGGAAAATTTTAGGATTTTATTAATAATTTCTAGGAAGTAATTCCTAGAAATTATTCTATAAAACCACTTGCTATGACTTTATCATGATCATAAAAGACTGCCATTTGTCCGCTAGCAAGCCCATAAACAGGATCTTTTAGGATGATTTTTGCACTTTTATCTTCATAAATTTCTACCTTGCAAGGTGTGGATTTTGAACGATAGCGGATTTTTACTTCGCAATCAAGCTCTTTAGCGTCTATAAAAAGATTGATATTTTTTAGGTTAAATTCACTGATTTTAAGTTCTTCTTTGGTTCCTACGATGATTTGGTTTTGCTTAGGATTGATTTTTAAAACAAAATGCGGCTCATGCGCTCCACGCACTTCAAAGCCTCTTCTTTTGCCTATGGTATAGTGCATATAGCCCTCATGTTTGCCTACTACTTTTCCGCTACTATCTAATACTTCTCCAGAAATTTTTGTATCCATAAACTGATCTAAAACTTGCACATAAGTATCTTCAACAAAGCAAATTTCAGAACTTTCCTTTTGGGTGGCAAAAGATTTTAAAACCTCTATAGTGGAAGCAAATTTTTTCACATCTTCTTTTTTCATTTCGCCTAGCGGAAAAATAAGATATTTTAAAGCTTCTTTATCTGCACTGGCCAAAAAATAGCTTTGATCCTTGCTTTCATCTACTGCGGTTTTTATTAAGTTGTTTTCAAGTCTTGCATAATGCCCTGTGGCAAGTTTTTCACAACCTAAACTTTTAGCAAATTCTAAAAGTTTTCCAAGTTTGATAAAACGGTTACATAAAGCGCAAGGATTTGGTGTTTTACCCTCTTTATAAGTATCCACAAAAGGCATGTAAACTTTGTTTTTAAAATCTTCTTGTAAGTCTAAAATATGATAAGGAATTTGCAAAAAGTTTGCAACTTTTTCTACTTTTTTGATATTTTCTTCGTGATAATTTGGTTTGCCATGAAGTTTCATATAACAACCTATAACTTCATGACCTAAATTTTTAAGTTTATAAGCAGTGACTGTACTATCAACTCCACCGCTCATAGCGACTAGAATTTTCATTAAATTTCCTTTAAAGTATTAATTATAAAATCCAAGTCGTCAGTGATTTTATACTTTAACTCATCTCCTTTAGAAATCACTTCAAGTTTGAGTAAAGAATTTCTGACGAACTCATCAAAACCTCGCCAAAATTCACTCCCAAACAAAATAATAGGAACATCTTTTTTAAATTCTAATTGTTTTAATGTAAGAATTTCACACAATTCATCAAGTGTTCCAAAGCCGCCTGGGAAGATCACAAAAGCTAGACTCTTTTCAATAAGAGCCATTTTGCGTATGGCTAAGCTCTCAAAAGTAATATTATATTCTACAAAATCATTAAGTTTTTGCTCGTGAGGTAAAAATATATTAAACCCTACAGAACTCATTGAATTTGTATTATTTTTTTGTGAAAAAGCACCTTCGTTGGCTGCACGCATAATACCACCACCTCCACCACTTATCACACAAAAACCATTTTGAGCACATTTTTGTGCCAAAATTTTAGCCTGCTGATAATAAAAATTATCTTCTTTAAGTCTTGCTGAACCAAAAAAAGTTACGGCATTTTTTAGGTTTGGTATGTTAGCAAATTTTTCTAAATCTTGGCTTATTTTTTCATTCATTTTTCAACCTTTAGTTAAAATAAATTCCATTCTAGCTAAAAATTTATAATAAGTTCTTTATTATATAAGTTTTAATAGGTTTATTTTATTAAGATTAGGAATTTAAAGACTTTTAAATCCTTAAGCTTTAATATCTATACTTTTTGGTGTAGAATTTAAAGAAAGGATTTTATTAAATTCTCCTGCATCATCATCACTAAATTTCATACCAAAAAGAAGTTCTAATTCTTTACTAGTGCTAAATTTACCTTCTAATAGTTTTTTTACAAGTTCGTTTCTTGTGCTATCATCTTTGTAAGTTTCTTTGTTTTTACTTTCGCCTTGAATGGCTTTGAAGGGTTTTTCACTTTGTTGAGTGATAATTTCATCATCACTAGAAAGCAACATTTTATCACCCATAGCCATTTCGTATTCTTTCACAAATTCATCGTATCTTTGCTTAAAATCTATGTATTTAGTTTTAAACTCATTTAAGCTTAAATCTTTACTTATAAGTGCGTCAAATTCTTTATAAAATTCATCGGCTTTTTTGATGATGTCGTAGCCCAAATGAAACATCTTAGAATAAGAAACAAAAAAACCTAACATCATTTTCTCCGTAGTTGGGTCCCATTTTGTATAAGCAGGATTAAAATCTTTTAAAGGGGATTTTTCTATTTTATTGGGGTCTTTTAAAGCATTTGACTTCATAAAGTTGTTAAATTCTTGCATATCTTTTTTGCTAATACTTTCATCAAGTCCGAATATTTTAGGATTATACTCAAATTTTTTTCCACGATAAGGCAAAGCACCTTCTCCTGTTATAACGGCTACTCCGTGTTTGTTGATTTTAAAATCAATATTTTTATCTTGTTTAAAATTTGAAGTGTTATAATCATAGTTTAAATTTGAGTTTAGACTATTTATCATTAGTTTTTCCTCTTTACTTGATAGAATACCCACCAAGATATCTTTCTAAAAAGTCTTTATAGTTTGAACTGATTTCCTTAACTACTCTGTAATTATTCAAAGACAGGACTTGATTTTACTCTATACCAAGAACCTGATTGTTCGTTGATTACAGCCACTCCATAAGAAAAATACACAAATCTTTTCCCTAAATTAGAAATACCAATATTTCTTTTCACAGTATATCCAAGAAAGTTACGATAAGGGTCATCGCCCACTATACTCATAGTTTCCCAAAGTCTTTTTTGATTGATATAGGAATGCTTACCATTAACCAAACAATTTGTAGTTTCTATACCGCACATTCCACCAAATCGAACAAGTCCTTCTCTATTCCAATAATATTGATCTCCGTTACTATCTTGAAATAAAGTTAATTCCAAATTCCAATCAGGTTTGGCAAAGGCTATAACTTCATTATCACTAAGTCGTTTTAAATAGGTTATATACCCACCCTTCACTTCTTTCATCTCTTCAAGGCTGAGTTCTTTGACACCCGGGCTTGTATCGCTTAAGGCACCTTTTGTGAGTTTAGCTAAAAAATCCTCAGCAAAACAGAACTAGTCAGTAAAGAAGTTAAAGCTAATAAAGCAAAAATCTTTTTCATTGAAAATCCTTTCATAAATTCTTTTTGTAAGTTCTTTAAAACTACTATCGACTTATTCTAGCAAAAGTTTAATCTTGCTTTGAAAGTTAAGTGAATTTTCTTTAAATACTTAAAATTTTATTCTCGGTTTGTTTGCTTTTGTAACAAATTTTCATTTTTATCTTAAATTATATTAAGCAAGTAAAAATATTTAAAGATTTTAAAATATTTTATCTTAGAATAATAAACTTTTCAATATCAAGGATTAAATTTTAAAATTAACTTGAGCTGATTATTTAAAATGTAAGGATTGACAATGAAAAAAATTTTCTTAACATTTATGGTTTTAGTTAATTGTGTTTTTGCTAGTGATGAGCTAAATATAGACAGTTTATTTAAAAAGCAAATAGGCTTAAGAAGCATTACAAGCTTTTCTTTACTTAGCACAGGAAATGCAAACTCGTATTCTCTTTATCCTAATATAACAATAGGCGGAGATCCTACAATTTGGAATGATACAAAGTAGGTGTTTTTAACTCAAACTTTCATTTATACCCTAACACCTAAGTTTGACATACTTATTTCAGGGGGCGGAAGTTATGCAAGACAAGAATATACAAATTTTTTCACAAATGCATATTCCCATAAAGATCGCATAGGATTTGATAATCTATGGCTAGGTTTTATTTATACAGGCGATAGTATTGCAGATTTAATTCCACAAATTACCTTTCAAACTGCAGTTGTTCAAAGAGAAAAAGCAATCAATCAAACCAAAAACTTTTATCTAAAATCACAAAGCTTACAAGCTAGTTTAAGGGGATATAGCGATCCTGTAGTTTATAGTATTTATACAGGGTTTGGTTATAATCAATCAAGAAAATTTAAAACCCTTAAAATAGAGTATGGAAATAGTATTTATGTGGGTGGGGATTTATCTATTATTCTAAGTCCTAAAATTACTTTAGATTTAGGAGCAGAGCAAAGATTTCAAATGAAACAAAAAATCAATGGCTATCAAAATTCTGAAGTGCGTTCTATTCCAACTTTAAGTTTAGGTTCTACTTATAGCATTAATTCAGATACCGCAGTTTCTGTTAATGCTAGTTTTGGAGGAAGCTCTGCTTCTCCTGATAGCATATTTGGGATAAGCTTATGGAAAAAATTCTAAAAATTTTATTATTTTTACCCATTCTTGCTTTGAGTACAAAAGCCGAATGGGTAGTTAAGTCTTATCAAGAAATTAAAAACGAAAGAGTAATAAGACAAACTTATGAGCAATCTTGTGGTGCTTCATCTTTAGCAACTTTACTTAATATACTTGATGATCAAAAAAAGTTTGATGAACTTGAACTTTTAAAGATTATGAGCGGACAAGAACTTTATACGGATATGGTAAGCTTTGCAGATTTAAACGATGCAGTTAAAAAACTGGGCTTTCAAAGCAATTCATATCAAATCAATAGAGAAAACTTGGATAAACTTGTAAATATTCCAATGCTTGTAAAAATTGAAGATGATCCACGCTTTCCACATTTTGTTATAATTATCAATCATAAAGGTAATTATTTACAAGTGCTTGATCCAAGCCATGGAGAATATATAAGTTCTAAAAGTCAATTTTTTAGTATTTGGGATAGATATAATAAAGGTGGTTATGCTTTAATTGTTGCTCCTAAAAAAGAGCTAAAACCTTTTAAGTTAAACACTCCAAAATCTTTACATTTTGATTTCAGCCCTTTTAGTTTGTTTTAGTTTTAATTCGTTTATATTTATTATTCTTAATTTGTAGGCTAAAACTTTTTATCTTAGTTGTTCTAATCTTTCTTTTTTAGAACCAATTTCTGTAATTTGAACGCCGAAGTTACCATCGACAATTACTACCTCGCCATAAGCAATTCTTTTATCCCCAATTAAAATTTCAAGCGGATCGTTTGCAAGTTGATTAAGCTCCACAACTGAACCTATATCCATAGTTAAAACATCTTTTAAAAGCATTTTTTTATTGCCTATACGCACACGAACAGGCAAACGCACATCCATGATAAGATTGATATTTTTAAGCTCTTCGCTAAGCATTATCGCTTTTTCTTCAGTATTGTGATTAGAATCAGTGCTTGTATTTCCTGTTTCAGCAGGTTTCCCGCTTAGGATGTTATGGAGTGTTTGATCCATGGCTAAAGAAACTTGTTCTTCTAAATCGCCTATTTTTACATCATATAAAAATAATTTTTTAAAATCTTTAAAATCTACGCTTTCAGGCACAAATTCACAAGATTCTATGCTAAAATCCATTTTTGGAATGTCTTTTTGGGCTCCTAAGGTTGTAGAAAATGCTGAAATGATATTTTGGATGGCTTCTTTAGCTGCATCCATTTCATCAGGACCTAGTTTATCGTTTTTGGTGATCTCTTCTTCACCCATCATCCATTCACCAATAGCACTCATTAAAATAGCACCAGCTAAAATTCCTATTTTTCCACCATTTGCTATATTAAATATAGCATACACTAAAGGTGCTTTTAAAGTATCGCTTGTATTGACATCAAATTCTTTATATTCGCTAAATTCAGCACTTTTTCCTGTTAAACCTTCAATGGTGCTGATGCATTCATTTGTAAACATTTTTAAAAAATCATTGATCATATTTCTTCATCCTCCTCTTCAGGCTCATCATAAACACTAGCTTTAGCTTTACGCTCTTCTTCGTATTTTTCCAAAATTTCTTTGATTTCATCTTTATCTGTGCGTATAAGTTCTAAAATTTTAATAGATTTTCTAAAACGATGCAATCCAATTTGTGCTAAGAAAACATCTTTTTTATCGATGCTTACTATAGCTTTATCATCTGCTTCTCTATCAAGTCTTAAGATATCGCCTTGTTTAAGTTCTAAAAATTCATGAACATTAATTAAGGTTTTTCCTAAAATTGCCTCATATACCACTTCAGCACGACCGATTAAAGTTTTAAGTTCTTTGTTGCGTGATTTTTTGGCTGAGGTTTCACCCATCATAATATCACGGTTTGCTAAACGGCTTAATATACTTTCTAAATGTACTACAGGATAGCAGATATTTACCATTCCGCTTGAATTTCCTATGATGATTTCCATTACTACCATGATAACAATCTCATTTTGAGATACGATTTGTACAACATTTGGACTTGATTCTTTAGCTTCTATACTAGGATAAATTTCAGTTACGGTAGCCCAGCTTTCTTTAAGTCTTTGCATAATGATACGCAAAATAGAATCAAGCAAATTAAGCTCAATATCCGTAAGCTCACGCGAAGCTTCATAGCTATCACCTTGTCCGCCCAAAAGTCTATCTATCATAGGAAAAGCTATGCTTGGATTGATTTCTAAAACACAGTTTCCATCTAAAGGTTTGATAGAAAAAACGTTAAAACTTGTTGGGCTTGGCAAAGACATTAAAAACTCCCCATAAGTCATCTGATCGACTGAATGAAGTTTAGTTTCAACAATACTTCTCATCATCGATGAAATTTGAGAGGCTAAATTTCTTGCTAATTTATCATGTATGCCTTTAATCGTCCTAAGTTGTTCTTTTGAAACTCTGTTGGGACGCTTAAAATCATATACAACGATATTTCTTTCATCTTTTTCATCTTTTGAATTTGAGGCTATGGGTGTGTCGGTGTTATCATCGACAACTTCAAGTAGAGCATCAATTTCTTCTTGGGAGAGTATCTCAGCCATTACACTAGCCTTTCTCTAAGTTTTTTAAGAAGTTTTTTGTGAATTTGTGAAATTCTGCTTTCACTGATTTGTAAAATTTCACTGATTTCTTTTAGGCTTAATTCTTCATAATAATAAAGCTGAATAATTAACTGATCGCGCTCTTTAAGATCATCTAGCACTTCGTGAATTTTTTCTAAAAGTTCTTCTTTTTCAATTTTTTCTAAAGTATTGTCTTCATTATAAAGTTCGATTTGCTCATCAATGGGCAGGGTATAGCTAATAGCATGAGCTGTTCTTACTTCTTTGATTTTTTCTACATCTAAATCAAGTTTTTTGGCTAGATACTCATCATCAGGTTCGCATTCATGTTCTAAAAAATATTCATCCATGATTGCATCAATATCTTTAATAATTTTACGATTATTTCGACTCATTACATCAAGACTTCTAAGATAATCAAGCATAGAGCCGTTAACTCTTTTTCTTGCAAAACCCCAGAAGTTATCATTTTGTTCTTTATCGTAACGGCGTGAAAGCTTTATCATTTCTTCAACGCCTATGCTAATAAGATCATTAACATCTATACTTGAAGGCAAGCGTTCTTTTAGTCTAAAAGCCATAGCACGCAGAGCTGGCATGTAAGAAAGCACAAGCTCATCTTGCTCTTTCTTTAGCATTTGTGCATAAGCTTTAGGCGGCTCTTTTAGCATTTCTTCGTCTTTCTTTGAATTCATTTTTCTTTAGCTCTTCTCTTTCTTCATTGAGCTTTTCTAAAATTATATCCATTTTCTTTTCACGAATAACTAAATCGTTGATAATATTATTGCTAGTTTTTTCATAATCGTGTTTATTAAAGATTCTGCCACTAATTTTCTTTACATCTATAAAATTCATAATAGCAATATGAACAAAAACATAAAACATAAAAGTAATAAAACAAGTAAAAATCAGTATATCAAAGGCTTCATCTATACTAATAATGCTAAATGCAAGTCCTATAAAAAATCCACAAACAGTGAAAAATGCTACGTAATTTTCTGGCCTCATAATCTCTTCTCTTTATTGCTAAAATCTTTCAATAATTTTTCTAAAAAAACTTGAAAAACTACGATTTGAAACATTATCAAGCACTTTCCGTTCCAATCTATATAAAAGCTTGGAAGCTAGGGCTTTAATCTCATCACTTGAGGCTGTGTTTTCATCGCTAAATAAAGTTCTTTTTTTAATACTACCACTTACATCTTTAGAAGCGCTTAAATGACCTAAGAATTCTAAATTTAAAGGATTTTTAATGTTTGCATCTGCAACTTTTTTAATATTTTCAAAAACTTTTAAAGCTTCATTTTCATTTTTTACAACATTAAAGAGCATTAGTAAATTTTCTTTTGTCTTAGAAGTTGTTTTTATGGTTGCATACGCATCAGTGATTGCTGCAGGATCAGGAACAGTTACTACTATAACTTCATCAGCCATTTCTAAAAAATTTAAAATATTTCCACCAATACCCGCGCCTGTGTCGATAATAAGAAAATCAAGTTCATCTAAAATACTTGCTTGATTTAAAAATCTCTCGTAAATATTTTTATCATTATATTTTAAAATCTCATCTCCACTTTCGCCTGGGATGAGCCATAAATTTGGCTTAACTTCTATTAAAATGTCTTCCAAGGAGCATTCTCCGCGTAAAACATGCAAGAGATTTTTTTGTATGCGTACATTTAAAATGACATCCAAATTTGCCAAGCCAATATCAGCATCAAAAAGCCCAACTTTATAACCATTATTTGCTAAAACATTGGCTAGATTCGCGCTAATCGTACTTTTTCCAACGCCACCTTTTCCACTTGTAATAGCTATAAAATGAGTGTTTTGGGATTTTTTGGTTCCATTTTGACTCATGAGATTGCGAAGTTTATTTGCTTGGTTATTCATTATTTTTTCCTTTGTTAAACCCTTCTAAAATACAATGAACTAGAAAATCACTATTGGCTACTTCTAAATCATCTGGCACTTCTTGTCCTATAGAGAAAAAGCTTAGAGGAATATTTGTTTCATAAACAAGAGAGAAGATATTTCCAAAAACCTTTGTTTCATCAAATTTAGTAATAATCAAAGTATCAATATTTAAGAATGAAAAATTTTTATAAATTTCCATTAAATCTTCATGTTTGGTGTTTGCAGAAACCACTAAATTTACATCAATTTCTGCATTTGAGTGCATTAAAAATTCTTTAGTTTTAGCAAGTTTGCTTTGATCGTATTGTGAATTTCCTATAGTATCAACTAAAATTACTTCGCAATTATTTAAGCTTTTTATCGCTTCATCTAAATCCTTTGGTTCTATGCTATCAATAATAGGAAGTTTCATCATTTTTGCATACTGAAAAAGTTGCTCAACTGCACCGATTCTATAAGTATCAAGCGTAATAATACCTGTTTTATAACGCTTATCTCCATAAGCATAGCGAAAAGCTAACTTAGCTAAGGTTGTTGTTTTTCCGACTCCTGTTGGGCCTACTAGCATCATGATTTTTTGTTTTTTTATATCGCTTTCAACACGACAAGGCAAGATATTTCTTAAAAGTGAGTGAAAATATCTTTGAACCGCATCTTTGTTGGTTTTCATAGCAGCTGGCATATTTTCTATAGTTGCTTTCATAATCGCTTCTAGATGATTTTCAAGCATTCCACTTTCTTTGGCTTGTTTATAAATACTTGCAAATTCAGGAGGTATCATAAGATTTTTTCTAGCTTCAGCTTTATCGTCCCACATCATATCTGCAAGAAGATCTATTTTATCATTAAGCTTGTTGATTTGTTTTTCAAATTGCTTTTCAAAATTTTCTATTTTTTTATTATAATTTGGATTAGGGGTGTAATTTTCTAAAGGTGTGTTTGTGACTTTAGAAATTTCATTGCTAACTTCACTTAGTTTTTCTTTGAAATCATCAAAGCCTAGAGTCTTATTTTGATGAGGGTTGATTTTGTTTTGCGGAAAATCTTGATAGGTTTTTTTAGTTAAGTCATTGTTTTTTACAGTGTTTAAATTTGTATTTAAGCGAGTGTTTGAGAAATCCAAGACTACATCTTCATCTTCTTGAGGGATTTGAGATCTAATTTTTTCTTCTGCAAGAGAGGTAGAAGATGGTTTTGGCGAGCTTTTTTTTGCAGGTAAAGATTTTCCTTGTTTTTTTAAGTGTTCTTCATAGTCGCTTTCTTCTATGGCTACCATAACCTCATAAAGCGCACTGCGATTTAAGGTTTTAGGACGAATTTGTTTATTTGTTATAATTAAAGCTTTATCTCCGTAATCTTCTTTTACTTTGGGTATAATTTGTTCTGTATCTTCAACAGTAAAAGTATGTATAAGTTGTCCCATTTATATTCCTTATATCATGCCTAAAGGCAAAATTACACTCACTCTTTCTTTAACCCCTTTATGAGGCACCTCACACCACTTATCACGCTTGACTTTTTGTGAAAAGTATAAAAGATCTAAATCAAGCGTTCTAGGAGCGTTTTTGAAAGTTCTCTTGCGTTTAAATTTTACTTCATAATAAAGTAAAACTTTCAAAAGTGCTCGTGCATGCAAATTAGTTTGTATCAACATAACAGCATTGGTAAAATCTTTTTGCTCTTTAAAACCAAAGGCTTCATTTATCAACATAGGAGATGTGGATAAAATTTTAAATCTTTTATCATCCATCATTACTCGAAAAAGCATATCAAATCTTTTTTTTTCGGGCTCTATATTGCTTCCTAAGCCTATAAGAGCTAAATATTTAAAAGATCGTATATTTTGACTAAAAAAAGGAAAAAAACGACTTTTTTCAAAGTGTTTTACTCCTTGAATTTTTAGCATTATTATTTATTCGTTTGTTGTGCTTGTTGCATCGCGCGCAAATTTTTTATTTGTTCACAAATTTGAATTATACCCATTAAAGCCAAGTGATAGCCAAAAGGACCAAAACCAACAATAGTTCCAGAACATACAGGTGCTATAAGACTTTTTTGACGAAATTCTTCTCTACGATAAACATTGCTAATATGTACTTCAATTGTAGGCAAAGCTACTGCTGCAATAGCATCGCGAATAGCTACTGAAGTATGAGTATAACCTGCTGCATTGATAATAATTCCATCAACTGTTCCAAGGCATTCTTGAATTTTATCTACGATTTCACCTTCAAAATTACTTTGGAAAAAGTCAAGTTCTACATTATTTTGCGATGCTGCAAGTTTCATTTGCTCGTGAATTTCTTCCATTTTCATAGCACCATAAATTCCCACTTCTCTTACGCCAAGCATATTAACATTTGGGCCTTGGATAATCATTATTTTCATGGATTTAACCTTAAAAATTTATTTTTAACCTTTTATTATAACATTTTAAAAATAAATTTTTGCTACAATATAATTTTTGAAAGGAAAATCGTGTTTATAGTTGCTGCAAGATATCTTTTTTTATGCGATGAAGATTTTACAATACTAGAAAATCAAGCCTTTGTTTTTGAAGATAAAATTTTAGAATTGGGTGAATTGGATAATTTAAAAAAAAAATATCCTAAGGCTAAAATCATCAAAACACCTAAAAATTCGGTTATTTTACCTGCTTTTATAAATCCTCACACACATTTAGAATTTAGTGCAAATTCAACAACTTTACATTTTGGAGAATTTTTAATTTGGCTTAAAAGTGTTATAAATTCTCGTTCCATATTAAATGCACAGGCCAAAGAAGAATTAATACTTCAAAGCATTAAAAAAATGCAAAAAAGTGGTATAGGCACTATAGGTGAAATTTCAAGTTTTGGGAGTGATTTAGATCCTTGCTTAAAGGCTAGTCACAAGGGTATGCGTATAGTATTTTTTAATGAAATTTTGGGTACAAATGAAAATCAAGTTGAAGATAAAAAACAAGAATTTTTAAAAAGATTTGAAAATTCTTTGAAATTTAAAAATGATTTTTTTATCCCGGCAATTTCGATTCATTCTCCTTATTCAACTCATCCTAGTTTGGCTCATTTTGCTCTTGATTTAGCTAAAAAGCAAAATTTACTAGCTAGTACGCATTTTTTAGAAAGTAAGGCTGAAAATATCTGGCTTAGAGAGTCTAAAGGGGGTTTTAAAAAATGGCTTGAAAATTTCACACTTCATCCTAAGCCTCTTTATACACCAAAGGATTTTGTTAAACTTTTTAAAGGAGTAAGGACTCTTTTTACGCATTGTGTTTATCTAAAAGAATATGAATGGTTAGATAAAAATTTACATTCTATTACACATTGTGCATTTTCAAATCGCCTTTTAAGTCAAAAAAGCTTAGATTTAAAAACGGCTTTAAAAAGTGGATTAAATATCCATTTAGGAACCGATGGACTTAGCTCAAATATTTCATTGTCTTTACTTGATGAAATGCGCGCGAATTTGCTTATACATAAGAATTTTGATTTATTAGAGTTAGCCTCTAAGCTTTTGCAAATGGTAACACTTTATCCTGCAAGGGCTTTAAATTTAAATTTAGGAGAGCTTAAAAAAGGTAAAATTGCTGATTTTAACGTATTTGAGCTAGGAGAATGTGATAAAAAGCAAGCTCCTTTGCAGTTTATTTTAAATGCTAAGGAAGTGGATAAATTATTTATAAAAGGAAAAGAATGCAAATTTTAAAATCATTTTTTAAGGCTTTAGGATGCGGTATAAAATTTATCAATACTTATTTTAAAACCTTTGTTTTATTGTTGATTGTTATATGGATTTTAATACCTAGTGCAAATTCAAGCTCTAATCTTGCAAATTTAGAACGCATTGATTTAAAGGGTGAAATTTTTGACAGCTCTGCGGTTTTGGAAAAAATTATCAATGCTAAAAATGATAGCAATATCAAAGGAGTGCTTTTTGTTATAGACTCTCCTGGTGGAGCTTTTGCTCCTAGCATGGAACTAGCTCTAGCTATAAAGGATTTAAAAATTAAAAAGCCTGTGCTTGTTTATGCAAGCGGAACTATGGCAAGTGGAAGTTATTTAGCAGGAGTTGGAGCAAATAAAATTTTAGCCAATCCGGCAAGTTTTATAGGCTCTATCGGTGTGATTATGCAAGGAGCTGATTTAAGCGGATTGGCTAATAAACTCGGTATTAAAGAACAAACTATTCAAGCGGGTGAATTTAAAAGTGCTGGAACTTTTGCAAGAGCTTGGAATGAGAATGAAAGAAATTTTTTACAGGGTTTAATTGATCAAAGTTATGATCTTTTTACAGGTTTTGTTGCCAAGGAAAGAGCATTAGATCTTAATAAAAAAGATCAATGGGCAAATGCAAGAGTGTTTTTAGCTGCCAAGGCTAAGGAGCTTGGTCTTATAGATGAGCTTGGTAATTATGAAAATGCTAAAAAGGAGCTTGAAAAACTTGCTAATGTTTCAAATCCTGTTTGGAAAGAAGAAGATAAGATTGATAAATTTCTTAACCGCCTAGAAGGACAAACATCAAGCTTGATAAGTAAAAGCTTAATCGAAATCGCTTATAAAACTAATAGCAGTTTTATAAACGCTAGATAAAATATATAAATATTTTTATTTAATTTTTGTAATATTTTTATGCAATAATTATTTATATCTTAGATAAGGAGTAAAATAATGAAAAAAAATATTGTTTTTTTCGAAGTTAAAGGTGGGAGTGATAAAGGTGAAGATGGCTATAGAAAAGATACCATGCCTATGGTAAATGCCTTAAAAGCTAAGGGTTGGAATGCTGAGGTGATTTTTTTTGAAGTGGGTAAAAAAGATGAAATTTACAAATATGTGAAAGAAAATTTTGATGGTTATGTTTCTCGCATCAATCCTGGCAATCTTAAAGAAGAAAATGAGTATTTTGATATGTTAAGAAAACTTTATGCCGATAAGCTTGTAGGCATGCCTCATCCTGATGCTATGATAGGTTATGGCGCTAAAGATGCACTTACAAAATTAGCAGATACTGATCTTGTTCCAAGCGATACTTATGCTTACTATGATATTAAGACTTTTAAAGAAAATTTTCCAAAAAGTTTGGCTAAAGGTGAAAGGGTTTTAAAACAAAATCGTGGCTCTACAGGAGAGGGAATTTGGCGTGTGAGTGTAGAGGGTAATGTTAGTGGAGATAGTTTGCCTTTAAACACAAAAATCAAATGTACAGAAGCTAAGGATAATCATGTAGAACATAGAGAGCTTGGGGAATTTATGGATTTTTGCGAGCAATATATCATAGGTGATAATGGTATGCTTGTGGATATGACTTTTTTACCGCGCATTAAAGAAGGTGAAATCAGACTTTTAATGCTTTATAACACCCCTGTAAATGTAGTGCATAAAAAACCAGCCGAAGATGCTGATGCTTTTTCTGCTACGCTTTTTAGTGGGGCAAAATATCGCTATGATAAGCCAGAAGATTGGAAAACTTTGGTGGATATGTTTTTAGGCGAGCTTCCTAAGGTAAGGGAAAAATTAGGCAATTACGACTTACCATTGATTTGGACGGCTGATTTTATTTTAGATACTGATGAAAAGGGCAATGATAAATATGTTTTAGGCGAGATTAATTGTTCTTGTGTAGGTTTTACTTCTCATTTAGAACTTGCTGATGAAGTAGCTTCAAATATTATTAATATTGTAAGTAAAACTAAGGCTTAGTCTTTAAGCTTAATGTCCATTTTATTATTGCAAAATGGACATTCTTTTTCTATTGTTTTTAAGTTTGAGCTATATTCTATCGAGAAAAAATTTTCACAAAATGAGCATTTTGTATCTTTGGTTAGCATAGGATAGGAATAGTCAAATTTATCCAAAATAAAATATTTTATTTTTTATCCTTAAATTTCCTTCTTTGTCTAACTTATACTTTATTTATTATTTTAACGCATAAATAGTTAATTAGAAATTTTCTGAATATTTTTTATAAAACTGTATGGCTTCTTTGCATTTTTTACATTTAAATTTTACGCCCTTAAGTTGAATTTTTTGATGAATTTCAAATGGTACATCATGCATTTGTTCTACGCATTCGCATGTATAAAGATAAACTGTATTTTCATCATCTTTTTCTTCTTTGACTTCTTCAAAGCTTACTTCCCCATCATCTTCAGAAGTTAAAGAAGATCTTCTGTATTGTTCAACTTTCACATCTTTATAGAGTATATGTTCTAAAAGCCATTTTTTAGAAACTGTGTAAAGCTTCTCTTTTAAATCATTAGTGGTTTTTATGTTTTGTATAAGATAAGACATATCACGAATGATATTTTATGCATGATTTTGTGTTCATTTAAATAAGGATAATGAATTTCTTGCATATAATCTTCTTCATTACTAAAATGTTCTTTCATATAGTTAAAAAGTTCTGTTAAAATTTCTTTGAGTTCTTCTCGTTTTACAAATTTATAAACAGCACTTTCAACCTTGCTTGCAAGTTCACAAAGTTTTTGGTGTTGAATGTCAATCATTGTGTCATGAATACTGTATTTTCATTCCAAGTTGGAATTAGTTTATCTAAAAGCACCTTCTTTAATTTTTGTATTTAAAAATTAATTTAATATATTTGAGTGAAATATTACATAATATTTTATTAAAATATTATTAATTAGAAATTATATATTTTATTTATATTTGTATAATATAAAAAATATATATAATTAATATTAAAAATTAAGACTTACTGATTCTAGTATAGAATCAGTAAATAATAATATGTGCAATTTGTGGCCCATGAACACCAAAAACAGTGATAAGTTCTATATCTGCTGTTCTTGAAGGCCCTGCTATAAATAAGATATTAGTAGGTAAAATTTCATTTTCTTTTTTTACTAAATTTAAAGCTTCGCTAAGACTTTTAACAACATTTTCTTTTTTAAGCAATACTATGCAAAGTTTAGGTGCAAGGCTTAGCATTCTAGGTTGGGTTTTACTTGAAGGTATAAGTGCAACTCCGTGAGAGCTTACCCCTGCTCTTGCGTGAATGATGGAAAAATCACTATGAAAAACTTCAGATCTTAAATTTTCGATTTCTTTATCAAAGCAAATCTTTTTTTCTGCTTTGATTTGTTCTAAATTTAAATTTAAATCCGCTCCATAAATCATACTTTTAAAGCCATATTTTGCGACAATTTCATTGATTTTTTCTTCTAAGGTATCTTTTGTAGCATTTTCAACGATGTATTTGTTATCGCTCATTTTTTGCTTCATTTCTGTAAGCATATCTTGGGTTGTCTGGATATGTTCTACAGGATCTATACTTTCAATGCGTGTGAAAGTTGTTTCTTTGTAAGCTTTTTTAAGATGTTCTAAAATATTTGCTTTGCTTTTGCTTGAAATTTCATCGATTTTACTCATAGCTTACTCCTTCTAGTTTTTGCACTTCTTTATAAAGATCCATTTTAATTTGAGGTAATTCTTTAAAAGCGTACCATTTTTTAATCACAGGCAAAATGCTTGCGAAATTTTGTACCGTCCAGTTGAAATAATGTGCTTTTGAAAGTGAAAAACGCCATTTATCGCCATTGGTTGCGATATTTTTAAATTGTTTAAAAGCAAAGGCTTCTAGGGCATTGTGATGAACATTATTTGCTCCTAAAGGTGGATTTTTACCTTGTCCTATTTTATCACATCTTAATTTGCGAATAAGATCAGCCAAAGGAATTTGGACTGGACAAACTTCAGAACAACGCCCACAAAGTGAACAGAAATTCAAAATATCTCCTGTATGATCTATACCAAAAATATTAGGACTGATTACTTCTCCTATAGGTCCTGGATAAGTGGTTTGATAAGCATGTCCGCCGATTTGATCATAAACAGGGCAAAAATTCATACAAGCCCCGCATCGAATACAACGCAAAGCCTCATAATAATCCTCATGAGCTAACATTTTAGAGCGATTGTGATCAAATAAAATCACATGTACTTCTTTAGGACCATCTAAATCTCCATTTTTTCTAGGACCTGTAATGATATTGTTATAAGTTGGTATAAATTGTCCTGTGGCTGAAGGAGTAAGTAAAGAAACCATAGTAGCCGCATCTTCAAAGCTTTCCATGATTTTTTCTATACCACAAAGTGCGATATGAATATCAGGTGCTGTAGTGCACATTCTACCATTTCCTTCATTTTCTATAAGCCAAAAAGCTCCTTCTCTTGACATGGCAAAATTGACCCCACTAAGTCCAAGTTTTAAGCCTTCAAAATCTTTTCTTAAATGTTCTCTAGCCACCGCATTTAAACTTTCGGGTTCATCGTTTTCTAAATTTGCTCCTAATTTTTCTTTGAAAATTTCTCCGATTTCATGGCGGTTTCTATGTATGGCAGGTACAACTATGTGTAAAGGGGGTTCTTCATTAAGCTGTAAAATAAGCTCTCCAAGATCGGTTTCTATAGCTTTTAAACCTTTTTTTTCTAGGTAGTGATTTAGGCCTATTTCTTCACTTGCCATAGACTTGCCTTTTAAAAGCTTGGTGATATTTTTTTCTTTCATGATTTCATAGACGATTTCACAGGCATCTTCATCACTACTTGCCCAATGCACCTTAATGCCATTTTTTGTAGCATTTTTTTCAAATTCTAAAAGTCTTTCTTCTAAGCTCATTAAGGCATTATTTTTAGCTTGCTTAGCTTTAGCTCTTAAGCCCTGCCAGTCTTTAAATCTAGCATCAATAACATTGAGTCTATTTTTTTGCAAAGTATGCATGGCAGTCATTAAATTTTCTTGCATTTGTTTGTCATTGAGTTTAATTTGAACGATTTGTTCGTGAGGAATTTTTTGACTCATAGTCTCCCTCCTTCTAAGCGTTTAAGTAAAAAGTCATATAAATGTATGCCTTTTATATCCAAACCCATTCTTTTCATTGTGCCATCTATATTTAAAAGACAACCTCCATCACCACTGATGAGATATTTTGCACCGCTATTTTGTATATCTTTGATTTTGCTTCTTACCATAGCATTTGAAATTTCAGGCTCTTTTACTGAAAAGGTTCCTCCAAAACCACAGCATTCTTCTTCGTATTGAAGTTCTACTAATTCTACGTTTTTTAGTTTTTTGATAAGATTTTTACTCGCTTGTATGCTTTTTTGCACTCTTAAAGCATGGCAATTAGAATGCCAAGTTACTTTTATAGGTACACCTTTATCTTCATAATCTACTTTTAAAACTTCATCAAGGTATTGTGAAAGTTCTATCACTCTAGAGCTAAAAGTTTTTATTTTGGAAAATTCAGGTCTGTTTTTAAAAAGCTCTTTATAGTCATGACTCATCATACCCGCACAAGAACCACTGGGTACAACGATGGGATAATCTTTATCAAATAAATCTACATTATATAAAGCGATCTCACGACTTTCATCGAAATAACCTGAGTTAAAAGAAGGTTGGGCGCAACAGGTTTGATTTTTTTTGAAAATCACTTCAATACCCTCACGCCTTAAAAGTTTTATCGCATTTAAAACGCTTTGTTGCATAGCAGTACTTCCTAAGCATGTGGCGTAAAAATACACTTTTTTCATCATTTTTCTCCTTTTAGGATAATTTAGGATAAATATTCTAATCCTGTAAAAATAAAAGCAAAGTAAAATTTCTAACAAATATTCTAAAAACGAATATTTGTTGAAATAAAACTTAAATTTTTTTAATTATTTCACTATAACTTCAGGGATGATTCCTTGTAAGAAAAAAGCTATAATGCAAGTCCAAATTCCTATTAAAATAATAAAAGCTACAGAATATTTTAATGTGAATTTGAAAAGATCAGATTCTTTTCCCACAAGTCCAACCGCTGCACAAGCTATAGCAATGCTTTGTGGACTGATCATCTTCCCAACAACCCCACCTACTGAATTAGCTGCTAAAAATAAAGCTTCGCTAATACCTAGTTTTTGAGCGCTTACTTGTTGCAAGGTTCCAAAAAGTAAATTAGCACTTGTATCAGAGCCTGTTAAAAATACCCCTATCCAGCCAATGATTGGTGAAAAGAAAGAAAAAGCATCACCTGTGTGTGCAAAAGCAAGTCCTAAAGTAGTGCTCATACCACTATTTTTAGAGATAAAAGCAAAGGCCACAACCAAACCTATGGTGATACAAGGTATAGCCATTTCTTTTAAGGTAACCCAAAAGCATTCTGCAGCATCTTCGGCTTTGATTTTTAAAATAGCTATAGTTAAAAAAGCGGCAAGTAAAATCGCTGTTCCTGCTTGAGCTACGGTTTTTCCATTGATTAAATCTACACCCAAGGCCAAAGATAAAGGCTTAGCTTCTCCTATGCCTGTGATAGAAGGGCTTAAAATTCCAGTTGTGATATTGCTAAATTGTAAAGTAATACTTGTATAGCTTAAAATTCCGTCCTTATCAAAGAGAGCTTTAAACCAAGGTTGTGTCCAAATGATAATACAAACAATGAGTAAAATAAAAGGTGACCAAGCTTTTAAAATTTGATTAAAACTTAAGGTGTTATCTTGAGTGAAATTGCTTTCATTGTCAAATCTAAAAATATTTTTTGGTTTCCAAAATTTCAAAAATACAGTCGTAACTGCTAAAGAAACCACAGCTGAAATAATATCAGGTAATTCCGCTCCTAGGTGATTTGAGCTTAAAAATTGAGTAGTTGTAAAACTTAGCGCCGCAACTAAAATAGCTGGAAAAGTTTCTTTAATACCTTTAAATCCATCCATTAAAAAAACTATGAAAAAAGGTATAGTAAGGCTTAAAGGAACTAGCATTCTACCTACCATGGCAGAAACTGAATGCTGTTCTATGCCGACAAGATTTGCCATAGCAATAATAGGAATTCCCACCGCACCAAAAGCAACAGGAGCGGTATTTGCGATAAGACAAAGCCCTGCAGCTTGTAAAGGACGCAAGCCAAGTCCTACTAAAAGTGCAGCGGTTATAGCCACAGGGCCACCAAAACCTATAGCACCCTCTAAAAATGAACCAAAACAAAAACCTATTAAAATCACTTGAATTCTATGATCTGGAGTAATGCTCATCACGCTTTTTTTAATGATTTCAAAAGAACCTGACTTGATAGAAAGTTTGTAAAGAAAGATTGCCGCGATGATAATCCAAGCTATAGGCCACATACCATTTGTAAAGCCTTGAATAAAACTTGCACCCACTAAATTCCAAGGCATTTTATAGGCAAATAAAGCTACTAAAGTAGCAAGTATAACAGTTAAAAAACCTGCTTGATAGCCTTTAAGTTTTAAAACAACCAAACAAACTAAAAAACATAGTATAGGTAAAAATGCCACTAAAGCACTTAGCCAAATGTTTGAAAAAGGGTCATAAATTTGTTGCCATGTTAAAATTTGTTCCAATTTTTCCTCCTTGATAATTATTATGTATAAATTTATTGTAACAAAAAATTACATTAAAATAAAAAAATTATAGAGTAAGGTAAATTACATTGTATTATTATTAATTATTTTGTGTATTTTAGTAATATCATAAATATTAAATAAATATAAAAATAGAACAAGATAAAAATCTTATTCTAAAGGGGTAGCAGCTGTTAAAGGTGGGGTTATAATCATTAGTTCATTTACTTCAGCAAAAAAAATAGGATCTAGGGTGCAAGGGGCTATTCCAAAGCGTTTTTGTATAGGAATATTTGGATTAAAAAAAGTTACTATACATTCATCAGATTCCAAAACTAAAGAACGAATTTGCACAGCTGAAGTTGTTGTTGGCATTATAGAAAATACAGTTTCTAATTTACCATCTTTTAGATCATCTTGACAAGATTTTGCTCCAAAGGTTCCATCTTCTAAGATGGCTAAACAAAGATCGCTTTCTTTTGGATTTGTAAATTGCACATAACCAAAAGGAAGTTCATCAGCTAATTTATCTTTTTGTTTTAACTCATCGCTTAAAACAATTTCTTTAATATTCCAATTTTGATCAATAGGATCTTTTGAGGTATCCCTAAAGGCGCTTAAAAAAATTCCCGTTTCTAAGCTTCTTATAGAAACCATTTCGGTAAAATCTTTCAAATCTCCAGTAGGAGTTGCAAAGGCTAAAGTTATAAACATAAAAAACAAAGTAATAATTTTTTTCATATTAAATGTCCTAAAATTTTCTAAAATTTACTGGAAAATGATCTGAAACTATATGAGATCTTAAACTTGCAAGCATTAAAATCGCAGCTAAAAGCGGTGGAGTATAGGTTTGTTGTCTATTTGAATTTCCTGTAATTGCATAATCAAGAGTCCCTCCGCTTGCTTGAGTTGCGCTAGTTGGAAAAACCACTCTAATTCTATTTGCTAATTCTCTATCCACTGTACTTGTTATAGTAGAAGGATCACGGTTAAAATCCCCTGCTATCATCCAGTTAACTTGAGGCATATTTGCAAAATGTGCATCTACAGCTGTGATAATTGCTCCTACATCTGTTCCTCCATTAGCTAAAGCATGGATATTGAAAAAAGCATCATTTCCATTGCGAATTCCTATAATGGGTCTTGAAACTGTAGTAGGTGGAGGTAAAACAATCACTTCTTCAGCTTGCATTCTTGAAACTATAGCTAAATTTACACGATTAGCTCCTACATCAACGCGAGAATAATAAATAAAAACCCTATCAGGCCTTGAAAGAGTTCCTAAATTCCACTCATATTCATCAATAGGTGTTCCACCTTGTTGCACATGGCGTCCTGTTGGAGTGGCTGTTCTTGGTAAAGTTCCTGCTTCTTGTATCATTAAGATATCTAAGGGGTTTGCTCCACTTACAAGTTGTCTTACACTAACACTCCATTTGCTTTCTGTGGCTGCGGATGAGCCTTGCAAATTCCAAGTGCCAACATTAAAATTTTCTAAATTTGCAAAAGCAAGGTTAAAAGATAAAAATAAACATATAATTTTTTTCATCGTACCTCTCCTTGGCGATATAAAGGTTTTGCGGTAAAAGGCGGAGTAGTTAAAAACCATTGTTGATCAAAATTATCTTTTTTTGCACACTCTACGGTAAAAATTTTAAAAACCTTGTGAAAATCACCATAAAGATTTGTAATAGGTGCTTGTATGCATTTTCCATTTCCTAAATTTTTAATTTGAACCGCTGTATTGCTCATAGGGATAAGTTTCCACATTTGTGCGTGATTGCTTGCATCACAAGGATAATGGACAATTCCATTACCATAAGCATTAAGACAAGTATTGGTTTTGGCATTTTTAATCATTGCAAAATCATTAGGATAAAGCAAAAGTTGCCAAACTCTAGCATCGCCAAATCCTTTGCTATCGATTAAAGTATAGCCCCAAATCCAATTTCCTTGTGCTAAAGCCCAAACCGTTAAAGCTGCTCCGCTAGGGCCTAAAATGGTTAAAAAATCAGAAACCGCAGGGCGATTTTCAAAAATTAAAACATCATTAAAAGCTTCGTCTTTAAAGCGAGGATTGATCCCATTTGCTGCATTATTGTTGGCACTATTGCTTGTTCTAGTTAAAGGTGGGGTAATAGGAGTAATAGGTACTAAATCAGCACCGCTAATTAAACTTGGAATTTCTTGATTGGTAGGAAAAGTAGGTTCAAGTCCTAGTTTTAAAGGATCAGTATCTTCAAATTCTCCAAATGAACGCCCCAAAGGATTTACATTTTCAAATTTAGAAGAACATGCATAAAGAAAAAAAGTCATAAAACAACATAAAATAAAAACTATAATTTTTTGCATTAAAAACCTTGATATGTATTTAAATTTTTAAGAAAATAATAACATAAATTTCATTATAATTTTCCGCTTTTTAAAAATGTTTTATTTTGTTGTTTTTAAAGGTAGAATTTATATGTATCTTAAACACTTATATTTTAGCATCTCTCAAATTTTTAATTTTTACAAAGAAGGTTTTAAAAATTTAACTCTTGGAAAGACCCTTTGGAAAATTATTTTTATCAAACTTTTTGTTATGTTTGTGATTTTAAAACTTTTTGTTTTTGATGTAAATTTTAATTCTATTTTTAAAAGCGACAAAGAAAAAAGCACTTTTGTACTCAAAAATCTTACACTCGAAGGAAAATAAATGAACGAACTTAGTAGCGTTGATTGGTCAAGAGCGCAGTTTGCTTTAACTGCACTTTATCATTTTTTGTTTGTGCCTTTAACCTTAGGCTTGTCTTTTATGATCGCTATCATGGAAACCATCTATGTAAAAACTAAAAATGAAAGATGGAAAAAAATCACCAAATTTTGGCTTTCATTATTTGCTATAAATTTTGCTATCGGTGTAGCTACAGGCATTATAATGGAATTTGAATTTGGAACAAACTGGGCAAATTATAGCTGGTTTGTGGGTGATATTTTTGGTGCACCTTTGGCGGTTGAAGGTATTATGGCATTTTTTTTAGAGGCTACTTTTTTTGCAGTTATGTTTTTTGGCTGGGATAAAGTAAGCAAGGGTTTTCACTTACTTTCAACTTGGTGTGTGGCTATAGGAAGTAATCTTTCTGCTTTTTGGATTTTAGTGGCAAATGGTTGGATGCAATATCCTGTAGGAATGAGCTTTAACCCTGACACAGCAAGAAATGAAATGCAAAGCTTTTTTGAAGTAGCACTTTCTCCTGTAGCTATTTCAAAATTTTTACATACCATAGGCAGTGGTTATGTAATTTCAGCTTTATTTGTAATGGGAATTTCAGCTTGGTTTATGTTAAAAGGACGCCATATTATCGAGGCTAAAAAAAGCTTAGTTGTAGGAGCTAGTTTTGGTTTGGTTTGTTCAATCTTTTTGTTTTTCAGCGGAGATGAAAGCGCTTACCGTGTAACTCAAACTCAACCTATGAAACTTGCAGCTATGGAAGGGGTTTATCAAGGTGAACATCGTGCAGGACTTGTACCTTTTGGAATTTTAAATCCTAAAAAAACCATAGATAATAACGAAAGTGTGTTTTTATTTGACATTACTATACCTTACGCTCTTTCTATATTAGGAAACCGTGATCCAAATTCTTTTGTTCCAGGAATTGAAGATTTGATCTATGGAAATGAAAGCAAAGGTATAGAACCTATGCAAAATCGTATCGATAGAGGAAAAATCGCTATACAAGCTCTAAAAGACTATAAACTTGCTAAAGAAAACAATGATACAATAGCTATGGCAAATCACAAATCCATTTTAGAAACTCATTTTAAAGATTTTGGTTATGGATATTTAGAAAAACCAAGCGATACTATTCCACCTGTGGCTTTAACTTTTTATAGCTTTCATATCATGGTTGCTTTAGGAAGTTTTTTCTTTTTACTTTTCATCGTTACGCTTTATCTTACCATGGCAAATGATATTGAGAAATTTAGAAAAGTACTTTGGGTGTGTTTGTTATCCATTCCATTGGGTTATATTGCCGCTGAAGCAGGTTGGATTGTTGCTGAAGTAGGCAGACAACCTTGGGCAATTCAAGACTTGCTTCCTGTACATATCGCAGCAACACAACTTGGAAAAGTCAATGTTCAAATTTCATTTTGGATTTTTGCAGTACTTTTTACAGCATTATTGATTGCAGAAGTTAAAATCATGCTTACTCAGATTAAAAAAGGTTTTGACGCACATGCAGGACATACTCCACTTATGGGCAAAGGAGAAAAATAATGTTTTTTGGTTTAGAACTTGAAGGTTTGCAAATTTATTGGTGGTTGATTTTAAGTTTACTTGGTGGACTTTTAGTTTTTATGTTTTTTGTTCAAGGTGGACAGACTTTAATCGATGAGCTTAGCAAGGATGAGCTTGAAAAAACTATGCTAGTTAATTCTTTAGGGCGTAAATGGGAGCTTGGTTTTACAACTCTCGTACTTTTTGGCGGAGCAGCTTTTGCAGCTTTTCCACTTTTTTATAGTACAAGTTTTGGCGGAGCTTATTGGGCTTGGCTTTGTATTTTATTTTGTTTTATTTTACAGGCTGTGGCTTATGAATATCGCAAAAAAGAAAATAATGTTTATGGCTCTAAAACCTATGAAATTTTTCTTAAAATTAATGGTTATTTAGGTGTGTTTTTAATCGGAGTTGCAGTAAGTAGTTTTTTTAGCGGTTCTGAATTTATCTTAAATGAGCATAATTTTGTTTCTTGGCAAAATCCTTTGCACGGCTTAGAACTTTTACTTAATCCTTTTAATTATCTCTTAGGCTTAGCTTTAGTATTTTTAGCAAGGCTTTTAGGCGCAGCGTATTTTATGAACAATATCAATGATGAGAATATCAAAATAAGAGCTATGAAAAAACTCATGATCAATAGTATTTTATTTTTACCTTTTTTCTTAGGTTTTTTAGCGTGGATTTTCTTAAAAGATGGTTTTAGTGTAGATACAAATGGAGTTGTAAGCATGAGTGCGAATTTATATTTATATAATTTCTTAAATCAAATGATTTTTGCTGTTTTGCTTGTTATTGGTGTGATTTTAGTGCTTTTAGGTATGGTTCAAGGAACAAAAGGTTGCTCTAAAGCTATTTTTACCCTAGGACTTGGAACGGTTTTAACAGTTTTTGCTTTATTATCAAGCATTGGTTTAGGTCAAAGTGCTTTTTACCCATCTTTAAGTGATTTACAAAGTTCTTTAACTTTAAAAAATGCAAGTTCAAGCTATTATACTCTAAACGTCATGGCTTATGTATCTTTACTTGTACCTTTTGTTTTAGCTTATATTATCTATGTTTGGAATGCAATGGATAAAGTAAAAATCACACGCGAAGAAATCGCAAACGATGATCACGCATATTAAGGAGAAAAAATGTTACATACTTTGTTTTTATTGGCTTGGCCTTTAGTAATTTATCTGAGCTATAAATTTATAATGCTAAATATCAATCAATTAGAAAAAGATAGCAAACTATAAAGCAAGATAAGATTTAAACCGATATAAGTATAAATCTTTTCAAAATATTGCAATTTGCCCATTTTTGGGCATCTTTTAATCATAAATCTTTTAAAGCTTCATTAGCAGCATCAAGGGCGTGAATAAGGCTTGTGTCAAAAATTTTGATATTTGTATCATTTTTGGATATTAATAAACCAATTTCAGTGCAAGCTAAAAGCACTCCTTTTGCCCCTTTTTCTTGTAGTTTTTTTATAATATTTAAATATTTTTCTTTAGAATCTTGCTTGATTTCACCTTTGCAAAGCTCATTAAAAATGATATCATTAACGATTTTTATATCTTCATCACTAGGAGTAATAACGCTAATATTTTCTTCAATCAGCATTTTTTTATAAAAATCCTGCGTCATTGTGTATTTAGTACCCAATAAACCAATTTTTTGTATGTTTTCTTGTTTTAAAGCCTTAGCAGAACTTTTTGCAATATGTAAAATAGGGATATTTATATTTTGTTGAATTTCATCAAAAACCTTATGCATAGTATTAGTTGCAATTATTATAAAATTAGCCCCTGCAAGTTCTAATTTTTTAGCACATTGAGTCAAAATTTGTGCAGCTTCTTGCCATTTATCTTGGCTTTGTAAATTTTCTATTTCTTCAAAATTAACACTGTAAAGTAAAATTTTTGCAGAATTTAAAGATTTTAATTTATCATTTATAGCTTGATTTATTGTTTTATAATAAGTAATAGTGCTTTCAAAACTCATTCCGCCTATAATACCAATGGTTTTCATTTTTCTCCTTAAGAATTAATTTTTGAGTCGTTTTATTACAATATATTTCATAGAAATATGATTTATTTTTAAATAAATAAATATATTTTAATATTTTTATTAAAGTTTAAAATAATTTTTTAAACTATTTTCCAATCTATAGGAATTTTACCAACTTTTTTTAAAAATTCATTAGCCTTTGAAAAATGCTTACAACCTAAAAATCCTGTTCTAGCTAAAGGGCTTGGGTGAGCTGCTTTTAAAATCAAATGCTTAGTATTATCAATCAAAATCTCCTTGTTTTTTGCGTAATTTCCCCAAAGCATAAAAACAAGCCCTGATTTTTCATTACTTAATTTATGTATTATAGCATCACTAAATTCTTGCCAACCCCACGAACTATGGCTAGCTGCTTTATTTGCTTCAACGCTAAGAATAGAATTTAAGAGCAAAACTCCTTGTTTTGCCCAAGAGCTTAAATCTCCGCTTTTTGCTGGAGTGATGTTTAAATCATTTTGCAATTCTTTAAAAATATTATTAAGACTTGGTGGGATTTTTACATTTTTTGGAACCGAAAAACTAAGCCCCATTGCTTGATTTGGTTGATGATAAGGATCTTGTCCTAGGATAATAATTTTAATTTCTTTTAAAGGACATAAATTAAAAGCATTAAAGATTAAATTTGCAGGCGGATAAATAACTATATTTTGATTAATCGCATTTAGGTATTGTTTTTTGATTTCTAGAAAATATTTTTTTTGAAATTCGTCTCTTAAAAATTCTTTCCAGTCATCATTTATTTTAATCTTATCTATGTTTATTGTAATTTCTTCCATATTATCCCTAATTATTTAAATTATTAAAAATTTTATTCTAACAAAAAAGCTTGCAAAAATATATTAATTTTTTTTAAAGTAAATAAAATTTTTTATATTAATAAAAATTAAATATAAAGACATAATAGGATATAAAAATACTTAATTTATTGTATTTGAAAGTAGTTTTCTTATTAACCAATTATTAACTAAAAATGCAATATCATTATTTTATGATTTAAATCAAAAATTTTTGATTTTAAATTAAAATACTTTTATGAAAGGTTCAAAATGGGAACAAGAAAAGAACATGATTTTATTGGGGAATTAGAAATCTCTGATGAGGTTTATTATGGAGTGCAAACTTTTAGAGCTGTTGAAAATTTTGATATTTCTCATGATAGATTAAAAGATTTTCCTCGCTTTGTTAGAGCTTTGGCTAGAGTAAAAAAAGCTGCAGCTATGGCAAATCATGAATTAGGTCTTTTGGATAAAAATATCCAAGATGCGATTATTAAAGCGTGCGATAAAATTTTAGAAGGCGGATATTATGATCAATTTGTAGTAGATATGATCCAAGGAGGTGCTGGAACAAGTACAAATATGAATGCTAATGAAGTTATAGCGAACATAGGACTTGAACTTATGGGTCATAAAAAAGGTGAATACCAATATCTTCATCCAAATGATCATGTTAATTTAAGCCAAAGTACTAATGATGCTTATCCTACAGCTTTACACCTTGCCTTGCATGATTATTTAAGTGATTTGGCAAAAGCTATGGAACATCTAAAAAAAGCTTATGAGAGAAAAGCTGAAGAATTTAAAGATGTTCTTAAAATGGGTAGAACCCAACTGCAAGATGCTGTACCTATGACTTTAGGTCGTGAATTTAAAACTTTTGCCGTAATGATAGGTGAAGATATACAAAGAGTATTAGAAGCTAGAAAATTGATTTTAGAGATCAATTTGGGTGGAACTGCTATTGGAACAGGAATTAATTCTCATCCTGATTATCCGAAGGTTGTAGAAAGAAAAATAAGAGAAGTGACAGGTTTTGAATATACTGTGGCTGAGGATTTAATCGAGGCGACTCAAGATACGGGAGCTTATGTACAAATTTCAGGTGTTTTAAAACGTGTTGCAACAAAACTTTCTAAAGTATGTAATGACTTAAGACTTTTAAGTAGTGGTCCAAAATGTGGTCTTAATGAGATTAATCTTCCAAAAATGCAACCAGGTAGTTCTATCATGCCAGGTAAGGTAAATCCTGTTATTCCTGAAGTAGTTAATCAAGTTTGTTATTTTGTTATTGGAGCAGACGTAACTGTAACTTTTGCTTGTGAGGGTGGACAATTACAACTTAATGTTTTTGAACCAGTTGTAGCATATAGCTTATTTAATTCTGTTGTAATGCTAGAAAAAGCAATGTATACTTTAGCTGATAAATGTATAGATGGTATTACCGCAAATGAAAAAATTTGTTCAGACTTTGTCTATAATTCAGTAGGTATAGTAACAGCTTTAAATCCTTATATTGGTTATGAAAATTCAGCTTCTATAGCCAAAGAGGCAATGAACACTGGAAAAAGAGTGGCTGATATTGCGCTTGAAAGAGGGCTTTTAAGCAAAGAACAAATTGATGAAATTTTAACTCCATCAAATATGCTAAATCCTCACATGGAAGCTAAAAAATAGCACTTAGGATTTAATATGGATATAATGATAATTTTGCAAGTAATCGTCCTTCTTGGGGCGATTTTTATCGGTATTCGCCTAGGTGGTATTGCTATAGGTTATGCTGGAGGATTAGGTGTAGTTATATTAGGGCTTGTTTTAGGTATGAAACCTGGTAATATTCCTTGGGATGTTATTTTAATTATTGCCGCAGCTATTGCAGCAATTTCTGCTATGCAACAAGCAGGTGGACTTGATTACATGGTAAGGGTGACAGAAAAAATTTTAAGATCAAGTCCTAAATTTATAAATTATTTAGCTCCAGCTTGTGGGTGGTTGCTTACAATTTTAGCAGGAACAGGAAATGCGGTATTTTCTTTAATGCCTGTTGTAGTTGATGTTGCAAAATCTCAAAACATAAAACCTAGTGTTCCACTTTCATTAATGGTTGTTTCTTCGCAAATTGGAATCACTGCTTCTCCTGTAAGTGCAGCTGTGGTTTATATGAGCGGAGTTTTAGAGCCACTTGGATGGAATTATCCAACTTTAATTGGAATTTGGATTAGCACAACTTTTGTAGCTTGTATGCTTGCAGCTTTTATAGTGAGTTTAATCACTCCTATGGATTTGAGTAAGGATAGTGTTTATCAAGAACGATTAAAAGCAGGACTTGTAAAGGATGCAGGAGCTGTTTTGCATGGCGAAGATAAACCAGGTGCTAAACTTTCAGTGGTAATTTTCTTGATCACTGTTTTGGCAGTTGTACTTTATGCAACCGCAATTTCAAGTAATATTAAATGGATTGATCCTGTTGTGGTTTCAAGAGATGCAGCTATTATGAGCTTTTTACTTACTGCAGCAACTTTGATCACTTGGCTTTGTAAAGTTGAGCCAGGTAAAATTCTTGACACTAGTGTATTTAAAAGCGGTATGACTGCTTGTGTTTGTGTTTTTGGTGTAGCATGGCTTGGAAATACTTTTGTTGCAGGACACGAAGCTTCTATCAAAGAAGTAGCAGGCGACTGGGTTAAACAAACCCCTGCTATGTTAGCAGTTGCATTTTTCTTTGCAAGTATGCTTTTATATTCTCAAGCAGCAACCGCAAAGGCCATTGTACCTGTAATTATCACTGCTTTAGGAATTTCAGCAGCAAATCCGCATGATTCTTATATGCTTGTAGCTTGTTTTGCAGCAGTTTCAGCACTTTTTGTACTTCCAACTTATCCGACTTTGTTAGGTGCAGTGCAAATGGATGATACAGGAACGACTAGAATTGGTAAATTTATATTTAATCACTCATTCTTTATACCAGGGGTTTTAGCTATTGCAATTGCTGTAGCATTAGGCTTTGTATTAGCTCCTATGCTTATTTAAATCAAACCCTAGGTTTTTCTCTCCTAGGGTTAAAATTTTTTCATTAGTTTTTAAGTATATACTACGCTATAATATTCATTTTTAATTTTCTTTAAGAAAGGAATTTAATGAAGATAAAAGTTGGGTTGATTTTTTCAGGTATTGCTTGCCTTTTTTTAACAGCTTGTGTTAATCAGGTTAAACAAAATACAACATTTGAAAATACTTTAACACAAAAATATTGTGGTGATGATTTTTTCAATCAAAATTTAGAAAAAATTAAAAAAAATGATGATGTCATTTATACAGGATTAAATGCAGGTTTGATTGCTAGAAATTGTGGTGATTTTAATAAAAGTAATGTATTTTTTGATGCTGTAGAAGAATCTTATAAATATGATGTGGATTTAGAAAATGTAAGCCCTAAAGCAGCTAAATTTATTGGTACAACCTTGCTTAATGATAATATAGTAGATTATGATGGTTCTTTATATGAAAGAATTATGGTTAATATATATAAAGCTCTAAACTATATGGAAGAAGATGATTATGAAAATGCAAGAGTTGAGTTTAATCGTGTTTTAATGCGTCAAGATAAGGCAAAAGAATATTTTGCTAAAGAAATTGAAAAAAATCGTGCTGATTTAGATAAGGCAAAAGAAGATAAAAATTATGATAAAAATATGAATGAAAATTCAAAAGTTATAGAAGCGCAATATGACAATTTATTTAAAGAATTTGATACAACAAAAAATTTCATAAATCCTTATGCGACTTATCTTGCTTCAATATTTTTCTTTATGGATAAAGATTATAGAAAAGCTGCAGATTTATTTAGAGAAGTAGCTATTATTTATCCAAAAAACAAAACTATCAAAAAAGAGGCTAAAATTTTTAAAGAATATGCCACAAAAATAAAAGTCAAAAAAGCTAAAAAATATGTTTTTGTAGTTTATGAAAATGGATTTGGTGTAGTTAAGGATGAATTTGCTTTAACCTTACCTTTTATAGTGGATAAAAAAATTATTAGCACAAATATTGCTTTGCAAACCTTGAAAAAAAGGGAAGCTTCTTTTGCAAATTTAAATATAAATGGTCAAAATACAAATGATTTTGTAGATTTAGACAATATTGTCGCTACTGAATTTAAAATAAATATGCCTGCAATGATTGCTAAAGCCTTAGCTCAAACTATAATTAAAACCACTTTAAATGTAGCTGTTGCAAATAATGACTCTACAGGTGGATGGCTAAGTCTTGCAACAGCAGTAGCAACTGCTGCAACCAATAAAGCTGATGTGCGTTCTTGGAGAGGTTTACCAAAAAGTATTGCCATAGCAACAATAGAAAACGACGGAAATTTAGAAATCAAAGATCCACAAGGCAATATTTTGTTTCAAAAATCATTGGATAAAAATAAAAATGCTCTTGTGATAGTGCGTTCTTTTGCTCCGTATTTACCCGCAAGTGTTGCTATCATGGAAAAATAAGGCTAAAAGATGAAAAAAAATATTTTATTTATTTTAATGTTTTTACTTAGTGCTTGTGCACCAAGTTATCAAATAAATTCAAATCAAAATACTGTAATTTTAGGTTCAAATTTACCAAAAAGTTTAGTAAAACAATTTCAAAAGCGTATAAATAGCAATGGTTATTTAGAATTTGAAGTGATTTTGCGCAGTACTTTTGCTAAAGATGTAATTTATAAAGTAGATTGGTTAGATAAAGATGGTTTTGTGCTAAGAGATGTTTTAAATGAGGACTATCAAGCCCTTAGAATTCCAGCAGGACAAGAGGTAATTCTTCGTAAACTTGCATCTGATACAAGAGCGAATGATTTTAGATTAGAAATTAAAGCAAAAAATTAATCTCATTTTAGGAAGGATAAATCATGAAAAAAACAAAAATTTTAGGAACAGCTCTTATTGGAGCTTTGCTTTTTAGTGGTTGTGCGCAAACAGCTTATACAGATGGAAAGGCAAGTCAGGTAAAAAAAGGCGATGCTTTAACCTTGGGTCTTGACAGACAAGATTTTGAAAGTGCAGCTGAAACTATGATAAATAGTATGTTAAGCGATCCTGCTTTTGCAAATATTAAACCAGGTACAAGAAAGGTTATTGCTATTGGTAGGGTTGTGAATGATACCCCGCAAAGAATCGATACTGAAAAACTCACCGCAAAAATCACTTCTGCATTAAGAAAATCAGGTAAATTTGTTCTAACTTCAGCAGTTGCTGCAGGCGGAGCACTTGATAGCATGAGTGAAGATGTAAGAGAATTAAGAGATAATGATGAGTTTAATCAAAAAACCATAGCAAAAAAAGGGACATTGGTATCGCCTGATTTTTCTCTTGCGGGTAAAATTAGACAAGATAATGTAAAACTTAGCAATGGTAAAACTCAAGTAGAATACTTTTTCTTGCTAAGACTTACTGATCTAACATCAGGTTTAGTTTATTGGGAAGATGAGCAAACTATTGATAAAACCGGTTCTAGTAAATCAGTTACTTGGTAAAATAAAAATTAATTTATGAATAAAATTTTTTAGCTCAAGTGTTTAGCTTGGGCTTTTTTTATATTTTTAAAAGGATACGAAATGAAAAAATATTATTTATCGGCTCTTTAGTTATGGCAAGTTTACTTTATGCATAAGGTTCCCAGCCTGTAGAAATTACACAACAAGATATAAATACTCAAAATGAAATGTCTGACGCAAGTACTAAGGATATTACCCCAAAATCAATTGAAGATTTTTTTGAAGAATTTGCCGATAATTTCGGTATAGAATATGGTATAACCAAAGATGGAAAAACTTTTTATACAGGAAAAAGTACTGTTGCTGTAAATGATACTGATCCACAATTTGCACAAGCTTTACAAAATGCTTATCAAAAAGCAATGTTAAATTTACAAAGCGAATTTATAAGAGATGCTTTTGGAAGAATTGCTACAAGCAAGATTCAAAATTATGAAGCAGATAATTCTACTAATGCTAAGGAATTTGATGAATTGCCAAAAGGTGATAAGGTTGATCAAATTTTAAATAAACTTACACAATTAGCTGGTGCTCAGCTTGATAAGGCATTAAAAGATTTAGGTATAGATACAAATTCTTTAAGCGAAGACAGAAAAAAGACTTTATTAAAGCAAGAATTTCTTAATAAAACTATGACAAATGCCATAGGTTCTATGAGTGGACTTGTTCCTGTGTAAACTATAGTTACACAAAGAAGAGGTGAGTATGATGTAGGTGTTATTGCTGTTATTTCCAATAAAACTCGCCAATTAGCAAAAGATATGGCACTAGCAAGAAAGAGTGCTATTAAGGGTAAAGGCAAGGCAATAAGTGAGTATCTGCCAAAAGATACAAAAGGCTTTTTAAATGAATATGGAATTCGCTTAGTTTATGATGAAAATGGTGCGCCTATTATTTTAAGTTATGGAAACTGGGGTTATGTAGCAGATCCTAGTAATGCTAAAAAAACAAATATTTTAGAAGATAGAGCCAAAGAAACAGCACTTACTATGGCTGATGCTGCTATTATAGAGTTTATTAATACAAATTTAAGTCTTAAAGATGAAAGAACAACTGGTGATACTTACGAGGAAATCATCAAACAAAGTATTAATGTTAATGATAGTTCCACTCAAGAACAAACTCAAAACGTAACAAATATTATTGATAAAGTAAATAGTAAAATAAAAGCAAGCGCAAGCGGTAAAATTCGTGGTATTCGTACTCTTAAAAAATGGAGCTATACAAGTGAAAATGGTATTGAACATGTAGGAGCTGTGAGATTTTATTCTTATGAAAATTTAGCTAACACAAATGAGGCTTTAAATTCAAAGTCAAATGCAACAAAAAATGAAGCTAAAAAATCTTCTAGCATACAAAGAAGTTCTAATGTTGTAAATAGCGTGGATGATTTTTAAAGGTAAAAGATGAAAATAATTAAAATTCTTTTTTTAGGCTTATTTTTAAGCCTAAGTCTTAATGCTAAAGTTATAACCACAACTTCAACAAAATCAAGCACAGGTGAAGGCACAGGCTTGACCAGGGAAGATGCGATAAACAATGCCATTATAGAGGCTATAGGAAAAATGAGCAGAGTAAGCATCAATTCTCTTAAGAAATCTAATACTAGCGTTTCAACTGATAATTCAGGTTCAAATATACAAGATAATTACAGCGAGCAAATTTCAAAAGCCACCAAAGGTAGAGCTGATACTTATGAAATCAATAGTGTTGAACAAGATGCAAATGGTAAATATACAGCCAATGTAACGATTTTTAAAACCACAACAACAAAAAAGTATCAAGCTCCAGGTTTAAGTGCAGATAATAGAAGAAGTATTACTGTTTTTGATTCTACTCCAGATGCTGCAAAAAGAGGTATAGGCTCAGCTTTGCAACAAAAAATCATTTCTGATTTATTGCAAAGTCGTAAATTTAATGTTTTAGACCGTGATTCTAGTGGCTATTATGAAATGGAAAAAGCTTTAATCAAAAGTGGCGACGCAGCTAGCGATGAAGTTTATAAACTTAAAAATATGTTAGCAACAGATTATATTTTATTGTTTTCTATTTCAGGACTTGAAGGTAAACAAAAAACAAGCAATTTAACAGGAAAAAGCAAAACTGAAATTGAAGTTATCGTAGATTATCGTGTGCTTTTATTTGCTACAAGACAAATTAAATTTTCTAATACTTTAAGCATGAAAGTCAATCTTAAAGACAATAGTCTTAGTGCCAATGAAACCGCACTCAAACAAATTGCAAATCGTATAGCAGGAGATATTTTAAACGCAATTTATCCTTTGAAAGTTGCAAGTGTTGAAAACAATGAAGTAATATTTTCTCAAAGCTTAAATCAAGGTGATGTTTATGAATGTTTTGCTCTTGGGAAGGTTATAAAAGATACTTATACAAAAGAAAATACAGGAAGAGTAGAAAGCAAAACAGGAAGTATTGAAATCACTCGCACAAGCCCTAAATTTTCTTATGCAAAAATCACAGAAGGTAGTGTAAAAGTGGGCGATATTTGCAGACCTTTAAGTAATACTGGTAGTGGAAATGGCTACACTATAGGTCGTGATGCAAATTATCAAACCCAAGAAGGCGGCGGAGTAAATCTAGGCTTTTAAATTTTTAGAGTTTGATTTTTCTCAAACTCTAAACTCTTTCTTAAATTCATCAAAAATTAAAGAAAAATTTTGTAAAATCGAAATTTTATTAAACCAATAAAGCTTTTAAATCCGTTATTACGGTGCTTTATGGTACTACCAATTTATAAGGAAAAGCAATGTATGCTATTATCAAACACAGCGGAAAGCAATACAAAGTAAGTGTTGGCGATGAGCTAAAACTAGATCACTTTGAAGCTGAAAGCAAAGCAAGTATTGAAGTAAGCGAAGTTCTTGCTATCAATGATAAAGAATTAAAGGTAGGTGCGCCTTTCGTAGCAGGTGCAAAAGTTGTTTTGGAAGTAATCAATCACGGAAAAGATAAAAAAGTTGTGATTTACAAAAAAAGACGCAGAAAAGATTCTAAACTCAAACGCGGTTTTAGAAGACAATTTACTCGCGTTGTAGTAAAAGATATCAAAGCTTAAGGAGTAAAGAATGGCACACAAGAAAGGTCAAGGTTCAACTCAAAATAACCGCGATTCCATAGGTCGTCGTTTAGGTGTTAAAAAATTTGGTGGCGAGTTTGTTAGAGCTGGAAATATCATCATCCGCCAAAGAGGAACTGCAACTCATGCAGGTAACAATGTAGGCATGGGAAAAGATCATACTATCTTTGCTCTAATTGATGGTTTTGTAAAATTCGAAAGAAAAGACAAAGATAGAAAAAAAGTTTCTGTATATCCTGCATAAGTTTTTAGGACGCTTTTTAGCGTCTTGAAAACTTTAAATTTATAAATTTAACTTCTTTTATTTACTCAAATTTAGCTTTATAAATTTAAAGTCAAAGGCAATTTAAATGTTTATTGATAGTGTTAAAATTACTTTAGCTTCAGGCGATGGTGGCAAAGGTGCTGTAAGTTTTCGCCGTGAAAAACATGTTCCACTTGGTGGCCCTGATGGAGGAGATGGTGGAAATGGTGGTGATATTATTTTCGTATGTGATAATAATACCCACACTCTTGTAAATTTCAAAGGCAAAAGAGAATTACGCGCGCAAAATGGTGCTGGTGGAATGGGACGCAATAAAAATGGCAAAAAGGGTGAAAATTTAGAACTTATAGTGCCCGAAGGAACGCAAGTTATCGATGCACAAACCAATGAAATTTTACTTGATCTTACCAAAGAAGGACAAAGAGAGCTTTTTTTAAAAGGTGGAAAAGGTGGACTTGGCAACACCCATTTTAAACACGCCACCAATCAACGCCCCGATTACGCACAACCTGGTATAAAAGGAGAAAGTCGCTTAGTCAGACTTGAACTTAAACTTATTGCCGATGTAGGGCTTGTGGGCTTTCCAAATGTGGGAAAATCTACTCTTATAAGCGTTGTTTCAAATGCAAAACCTGAAATTGCAAATTATGAATTTACCACCCTTACTCCAAAACTTGGACTTGTAGATGTAAATGAGTATAATTCCTTTGTTATGGCTGATATTCCAGGGATTATCGAAGGAGCAAGTGGGGGTAAAGGCTTAGGACTTGCCTTTTTAAAGCACATAGAAAGAACGAGCTTTTTACTTTTCGTGCTAGATCCTATGAGGCAAATGCCTTTAAAAGAACAATTTATAGTACTAAGAAAAGAACTTGAAAAATTTTCCAATGAACTTTTTGGGCGTAAATTTGGCATCATGATTTCAAAAAGTGATAGTGTTCGTTTAGGAGAGGAATTTGCTGAGCAAATTGCTTTAAACATTAATGAGTTAGACAATTATCTCAAAGAAATAAATAATCCACAAAGCTTTTTAATCAAAGTCTCAAGCCTTGAAAAAACAGGACTTAAAGAACTTAAATTCATGCTTTTAGAAGAAATTAAAACTTTAAGAAATAACAAAAAAAATTTTAACAATCTAGGAAGTGTTTTATATTAAAAATTTCAAACACTCCCTATTTTTTCAAAAATAACTAGTTTATATGAAATTTTGGCTAAAATTATAAAAATTTTTCAAGGAATAAGCATGAAAAGAATAGTTGTTAAAGTGGGTTCTCATGTGATTAGCGAAGAAAACACTTTAAGTTTTGAGCGTCTTAAAAATTTAGTCGCATTTTTAGCTAAACTCATGGAAAAATATGAAGTAATTTTAGTAACCTCGGCGGCTATTTCGGCAGGACACACCAAACTAGATATCGATAGAAAAAACCTTATTAATAAACAAGTTTTAGCTGCTATTGGACAACCTTTTTTAATCAGTGTTTATAACGAGCTTTTAGCCAAATTTAACAAACTAGGCGGACAAATTTTACTTACAGGCAAGGATTTTGACTCTAGAAAAGCTACTAAACACGCAAAAAATGCTATCGATATGATGATAAATTTAGGAATTTTGCCTATTATCAATGAAAATGACGCTACAGCTATAGAAGAAATTGTCTTTGGTGATAATGATAGTTTAAGTGCTTATGCTACGCATTTTTTTGATGCGGATTTGCTTGTGATTTTAAGCGATATTGATGGATTTTACGATAAAAATCCTAGTGAATTTAGTGATGCAAAGCGTTTAGAAAAAATCACTCATATTAAAGAAGAATGGCTACAAGCAACCATAAAAACAGGTAGTGAGCACGGAACAGGTGGTATAGTAACCAAACTTAAGGCAGCTAAATTTTTACTTGAACACAATAAAAAAATGTTTTTAGCAAGTGGCTTTGATTTAAGTGTGGCAAAGACATTTTTATTAGAAGATAAACAAATAGGTGGAACTTTGTTTGAGTGATTAATTTATTAAATTCTCTTTTAAAATCAAATAAGCTATAATTAAAACTTTTAATTTCACACAAAGCGAAAAAATGAAAAAAATTATTTTTATGGGCACTCCATCTTACGCAACTTGTATTTTAAAAGCACTAGTAGAAAATGAAAATTTTAAACTCGTAGCACTTTTTACTCAGCCTGATAAAGCCGTAGGTAGAAAGCAAATTTTAACTCCAAGTGATACTAAGGCTTTTTTAAGTCAAAATTATCCTAGTATTCCTATTTTTACTCCAAGTTCTTTAAAAGATAAAAATATTATAAGAGAGATTAAGGATTTAAATCCTGATTTTATCGTGGTTGCTGCCTATGGAAAAATTTTACCTAAAGCCATTTTGGATTTAGCGCCTTGTGTGAATTTGCACGCTTCTTTACTTCCAAAATACCGTGGTGCCAGTCCGATCCAAAGTGCGATTTTAAACAAAGATGAAAAAAGTGGAGTTTGCACCATGCTCATGGAAGAAGGGCTTGACACAGGTGCTATACTTGAAAGCTTAGAATGTGATATAAAAGATAAAAATTCAAGTGAAGTTTTTGAACTTTTAGCAAATTTGGCCGCTAAGATCATCCTCTCTACTCTTTTAAATTTCGATAAAATCACCCCTAAAAAACAAGAGGAAAGTCTAGCAACACTTTGTAGAAAAATCAAAAAAGAAGATGGGCTTATAAATTTGCAAAATGCAAGAGAACTTTATCAAAAATATCTAGCTTTCACCCCTTGGCCTGGAGTTTTCTTGGAAAATGGACTTAAATTCTTAGAACTTGAACTTGTGGATGAATTAAAACAAAATGCTAAGATGGGTGAAATTTTAGAATTAGAAAAAGAAAGTTTTTTGCTTGCTTGCAAACAAGGAGTTTTGCGTATTAAAAAACTTCAAGAAAGTGGAAAAAAAGCTCTTGATGGTAGGACTTATTTAAATGGAAAAAGGCTTAAAAGTGAAGATAGTTTGTGTTGAAAGTATAGACTCAACTCATCTTTTTTTATGCAAGCAAATACGCAATGGAAAGATTGATGAAAATTTTGCTATTTATGCTTTAGAACAAATAAATGGAGTTGGAAGTAGGGAAAATTCTTGGCAGAGCTCTAAAGGAAATTTACATCTTTCTTTCTGTATTAAAGAAGAAGACTTGCCAAAAGATTTACCTTTAGCTTCTGTGAGTATTTATTTTGCTTATTTACTTAAAGAAGTTTTACAAGAAAAAGGTTCTAAAATTTGGCTTAAATGGCCTAACGATCTATATTTAGATGATAAAAAAGCTGGAGGGGTTATAAGTGCTAAAATTTCAAATTTTATCATAGGCGGTATGGGTTTAAATCTGAAATTTGCACCCCAAAATACAGCTTTATGCGATATAGAAATTTCGCTTAAAGATTTAGTGAGTGAGTTTTTGCAAAAAGTAGAAAAAAAAATTTTATGGAAGAATATTTTTAGCAAGTATATGTTAGAATTCGAAAAATCAAGAAAATTTAGCGTCCATCATGAAGGTAAAGTTTTTTCACTTGAAAATTCTTTTTTGTATGAAGATGGTTCAATTTTACTAGGCGATAAAAGGGTGTATAGTTTAAGATGAGCGAAATTATTACAATAGCAAATCAAAAAGGTGGAGTAGGAAAGACTACAACAGCAGTAAATTTAGCCGCTTCTTTGGCTGTGGCTGAAAAAAAAGTACTTTTGATTGATGTTGATCCGCAAGCTAATGCGACTACAGGACTTGGTTTTAATCGTAATAATTATGAGTATAATATTTACCATGTTTTTATAGGAAGAAAAAAGCTTTCAGATATTATTTTAAAAACAGAATTGCCACAACTTCATTTAGCTCCTTCAAATATAGGTCTTGTAGGTATAGAACAAGAGCTTGCTAAAGGTGAAAATAATGAGAAAAAAATGCTGCTTAAAAATCAAATTCAAGAAGTGATTGATGAGTATGATTTTATTATTATTGATTCTCCGCCTGCTCTTGGAAGTATTACTATAAATGCTTTTGCAGCAAGTGATAGTGTAATTATCCCTATACAGTGTGAATTTTATGCGCTCGAGGGTGTAGCTATGGTTTTAAATACAATTAAAATTATCAAAAAAACTATTAATTCTAAACTCAGGGTTCGTGGATTTTTACCGACAATGTATAGCTCTCAAAATAATCTTTCTAAAGATGTTGTAGATGATTTGAAACAAAATTTTAAAAAACAACTTTTTACTATTAATGGAAACGAAGATGACTTTATTGTGATCCCTCGCAATGTAAAACTTGCAGAAAGTCCAAGTTTTGGAAAGCCTATAATTCTTTATGATATTAAATCGCCAGGTTCTGTTGCTTATCAAAATTTGGCGTATTCTATATTAGGATAATTATAATGGGGTTAAATAAAGATAGGGGTTTAAGTAGTTTAATCAGTGATATGGATACTGTTTATAGCAAAGAATTGGGTTTTGATAAAAATCAAAGCACTATGATAGAAATTGATCAAATTTCACCCAATCCATTTCAGCCAAGAAAGAATTTTGATCAAGAAGCTTTAGATGAGCTTGCTAATTCTATCAAAGAATTTGGACTTATTCAGCCTATTATTGTATTTAAAAAAAATAATAAATTTATTTTAATTGCTGGGGAACGTCGCTTAAGAGCAGTGAAAGCATTAGGAAAAAAAGAAATTCTAGCTTTTATTGCTGATATTGATGAGAATAAACTTAGAGAATTGGCTCTTATTGAAAATATACAAAGAGAGAATTTAAACCCTATTGAACTTGCTAATTCTTATAAGGATTTGATGCAAGTTCATAAGATTACTCAAGAGAATTTAGCAGAACTTATTCATAAGTCTCGTACTCAAATAACAAATACTTTAAGACTTCTGAATTTAGATATTAGAACTCAAGAGTTGATTGCTTCTGGAAAAATTTCTCAGGGTCATGCTAAAGTTTTGGTTGGTTTAGATCAAAAAGATGAAAAAATGTTGGTTGATAGCATAATAGGTCAAAAACTTAATGTTAGAGATACTGAAAAAATAGTTAAAAAAATAAAAAATAATGAAAGCTTACCTAATCAAGAATTTGAAGATGAAATAAAAAAATTAAAACAAATACTAAATCGCTTTGGATTTGACTGCAAAAATAAAAATAATGATTTTGTAATTCATTTAGAAAATATTGATAAAATTAAAAAATTAATCAAAATGCTTGAAAAGCTTTAACCAAAATCTTAGCTTTTTTATGGTAAAATAGTCCTTCAAAAATTCTAACCAAGGAGAATTATGTTTGAAGATATGCATCCTTCCATAATGCTTGCTACTATGGCTATTTTTTTAGCTATGATAGTTATTTTAAATAGTATGCTGTATAAGCCGCTTTTAAAATTTATGGATGAAAGAAATGATTCTATAAAAAATGATGAGAATAAAGTAAAAGAAAATTCTCAAGAAGTTTTAGGTGTGAATGATGAATTAGAAGCTATTCATATTAACACTAGAGAAGAAATTCAAAAAATTAAACAAAGTGCTATAGCTGCTGCTAAAGAAGAGGCAGAGCAAATTCTTAGAAGCAAGAAAGAAGAATTAGAAAGAAAAATGGCCAGTTTTTATGCAGATTTAGCCGTTCAAAAAAAAGAGTTGCAAGAACATTTAAACATACATTTATCTGAGCTTAAGCAAGCTTTGCAAAATAACATAAAGAAAATTTAAGAGGAGAGAAATGAGTAAGTTATTCTTTATTATATTTTTGCTACCTTTGTATGCTTTTGGTGCATCAAACGGTAGTGGAGAATATGATATTATTCCAAGGACTATTAATTTTCTAATTTTTGTAGCTATATTGTATTATTTTGTTGCAACTCCATTTAAAAATTTTTACAAAAACCGTATTGTAAAAATTTCTTCTAAACTTGATGAAATTCAAAAAAAACTTTTAGAAAGTAAAGCTAAGAAATTAGACACGATGAAAAAACTTGAAGAAGCTAAGGCAAGTGCTGCTGCCGCTTTAATTACAGCAAAAAAAGAAGCTGAAATTTTAGTTCAAAATATTAAGAAAGAGACTCAAGATGAGTTAGATTTACTTCAAAAACATTTTGAGGAACAAAAAGATTATGAATTTAGAAAAATGGAAAAAGAATTAGTATCAAATACTTTAAATGAAATTTTTTCTGATCCAAATATGACATTAAAACAGAGTGAAATAATAGAACTTATGATGAAGAAGGTATCTTAAATATGGAAAATATAATTGCAAGAAGATATGCAAAAGCGATAGCTTCAAGAGCTGATATAAATGATTTTTATCAGAATTTGTGTATTTTAAATTCTGCTTTTGTTTTGCCAAAATTTAAAAATATTATAGAATCTAATGAGATTAAAAAAGAAAGAAAAATGGAATTTCTTGATTCTTTTTTTGATATTAAAAATTCTAGTTTTCAAAATTTTTTAAGACTTTTGATTGAAAATTCAAGATTAGAATGCATTCCTCAAATAGTTAAAGAACTTGAAAGACAAAAAGCTTTTAAAGAAAATATTTTTGTTGGTATTGTATATTCTAAAGAAAAATTAAGTCAAGAAAATCTTAAAGATCTTGAAGTCAAACTTAACAAAAAATTTGATGCAAATATTAAACTAAATAATAAAATCAGTCAAGATGATAGTGTTAAAATAGAATTAGAAGAATTAGGTTATGAACTTTCTTTTTCTATGAAAGCTCTTCAAAATAAGCTAAACGAATATATATTGAAAATTATCTAAGGAGAAAAAGTAAATGAAATTTAAAGCTGATGAGATCAGTTCAATAATCAAAGAAAGAATTGAAAATTTTGATTTAAATCTTGAAATTGAAGAAACAGGAAAGATTATTTCTGTAGCTGATGGTGTTGCTAAGGTATATGGACTTAAGAATATTATGGCTGGAGAAATGGTAGAATTTGAAAATGGTGATAAAGGAATGGCCTTAAACCTTGAAGAGTCGAGTGTAGGTATTGTTATACTTGGAAAAGGAGAAGGTTTAAAAGAAGGTGCTTCTGTAAAAAGACTTAAGAAATTACTTAAAGTTCCAGTAGGTGAGGCTTTGATTGGCCGTGTTGTAAATGCTTTAGGTGAGCCAATTGATGCTAAAGGTGTGATCAATGCTAATGAATATCGTTTTGTTGAAGAAAAAGCAAAAGGTATTATGGCGAGAAAAAGTGTTCATGAGCCTTTACATACAGGAATTAAAGCTATTGATGCGCTTGTGCCAATTGGTCGTGGTCAAAGAGAGCTTATCATAGGTGATAGACAAACAGGTAAAACTACTGTTGCTGTTGATACTATTATATCTCAAAGAGGTCAAGGAGTTATCTGTATATATGTTGCAATTGGTCAAAAGCAAAGTACAGTGGCACAAGTGGTTAAAAGACTAGAAGAACATGGTGCTATGGAATATACTATTGTTGTAAATGCCGGTGCTTCAGATCCTGCGGCTTTACAGTACTTAGCTCCATATACTGGTGTAACCATGGGTGAATTTTTTAGAGACAACGCAAAACATGCTTTAATTGTTTATGATGATTTGAGCAAGCATGCTGTAGCTTATCGCGAAATGTCTTTGATTTTACGTCGTCCTCCAGGTCGTGAAGCTTATCCAGGTGATGTTTTTTACCTTCATTCAAGATTGCTTGAAAGAGCAAGCAAGCTAAATGATGAATTAGGTGCTGGTTCTTTGACGGCATTGCCGATAATTGAAACACAAGCAGGAGATGTTTCTGCTTATATTCCAACTAATGTTATTTCAATTACAGATGGACAAATTTTCTTAGAAACTGATTTATTTAACTCAGGAATTCGTCCTGCAATTAATGTTGGTTTATCAGTATCTCGTGTAGGTGGGGCTGCTCAAATTAAAGCTACAAAACAAGTTTCAGGCACATTAAGACTTGACCTTGCTCAATATAGAGAGCTTCAAGCTTTTGCACAATTTGCTAGTGATTTAGATGAGGCAAGTAGAAAACAACTTGAACGTGGACAAAGAATGGTTGAACTTTTAAAACAACCACCTTATTCTCCGCTTAGCGTTGAAAAACAAGTAGTTTTAATTTTTGCAGGAACCAAAGGTTTCTTAGATGATATTGCTGTTTCTAGAATTAAGGAATTTGAAGATGGAATTTATCCTTTTATTGAGGCAAAACATCCAGATATTTTTGAGCAAATTCGCTCTAAAAAAGCTTTAGATTCTGATTTGGAAGAAAAACTAGCTAAAGCCATTAATGAGTTTAAAGCAAATCATTTATAAGGTCTTTTATGTCTAATTTAAAAGAAATTAAAAGAAAAATTAAAAGTGTTCATAACACTCAAAAGACTACAAATGCTATGAAGCTAGTTTCTACTGCTAAGTTAAAAAAAGCAGAAGAAGCAGCTAAAAGATCAAAAATTTATGCACAAAAAATCGATGAAATTTTGAGTGAAATTTCATTTCAGATCAATAAAATTGTTCACAATGAAGATGATGTGCGTTTATCTTTGTTTCATAAAAAAGAACAAATTAAAACCGTAGATTTAATATTTATCACTGCAGATAAAGGCTTATGCGGTGGTTTTAATATTAAGACTTTAAAAACAGTAAGTGAAATGCTAAAAGAATATGAAGCAAAAAATATTAATATTCGTCTTAGAGCTATAGGTAAAACTGGGATTGAATATTTTAATTTTCAAAAAATAGAATTGTTAGAGAAATATTTCCATCTTAGTTCTAGTCCTGATTATGAGAAAGCATGTGAAGTAATTCATGCTGCTGTAGATGATTTTTTAAATGGAAATACAGATGAAGTGATTTTAGTTCATAATGGTTATAAAAATATGATTACCCAAGAACTTAAAATTAATCATCTTATTCCAGTTGAGCCAAAGAGTATTGAACAGACTCATAATTCTCTTTTAGAGCTTGAACCGGAAGGAACTGAGCTTTTAAAAGATTTAATGAAAACGTATTTTGAGTATAATATGTATTATGCGTTAATCGATTCTTTGGCGGCAGAGCATAGCGCAAGAATGCAAGCTATGGATAATGCAACTAATAACGCAAAGGCAAGAGTGAAACAACTAAATTTAGCTTATAACAAAGCAAGACAAGAATCCATTACTACTGAGCTTATAGAGATTATCAGTGGTGTTGAATCAATGAAATAGTAAAATTTTAAGGAGAAGATAAATAATGCAAGGATTTATTTCACAGGTATTAGGTCCGGTTGTTGATGTAGATTTTAACGACTATTTGCCTCAAATTAATGAAGCAATTGTTGTAAATTTTGAAAGCGAAGGAAAAAAACATAAACTTGTTTTAGAAGTAGCAGCTCATTTAGGAGATAATAGAGTTAGAACTATTGCTATGGATATGACAGATGGTTTGGTAAGGGGCTTAAAAGCTGAGGCTTTAGGTGCTCCCATTAGTGTTCCTGTTGGTGAGAAAGTTTTAGGAAGAATTTTCAATGTTACTGGAGATTTGATCGATGAAGGTGAAGAAATTTCTTTTGATAAAAAATGGGCAATTCATAGAGATCCACCAGCTTTTGAAGATCAAAGCACAAAAAGTGAGATTTTTGAAACAGGGATTAAAGTTGTAGATTTACTTGCTCCTTATGCAAAAGGTGGTAAAGTAGGTCTTTTTGGTGGTGCAGGTGTTGGTAAAACTGTTATTATTATGGAGCTTATTCACAATGTTGCATTTAAGCATAGCGGCTATTCTGTATTTGCAGGTGTGGGTGAGAGAACTCGTGAAGGAAATGACCTTTATAATGAAATGAAAGAAAGTAATGTTTTAGACAAAGTTGCTCTATGTTATGGACAAATGAATGAACCACCAGGGGCAAGAAATCGTATTGCTTTAACAGGTTTAACAATGGCTGAGTATTTTAGAGATGAAATGGGTCTTGATGTGCTTATGTTTATTGATAATATCTTTAGATTTTCACAATCAGGTTCTGAAATGTCAGCACTTTTAGGAAGAATTCCATCAGCTGTGGGTTATCAACCAACCTTAGCAAGTGAAATGGGTAAATTCCAAGAAAGAATTACTTCAACTAAAAAAGGCTCAATCACTTCAGTTCAAGCTGTTTACGTTCCAGCTGATGACTTAACAGACCCAGCTCCAGCAACTGTTTTTGCTCACTTAGATGCTACAACGGTTTTAAATAGAGCTATTGCTGAAAAGGGTATTTATCCTGCAGTTGACCCACTTGACTCAACTTCAAGAATGCTTGACCCAAATATCATTGGAGAAGAACATTATAAAGTTGCTCGTGGTGTTCAATCAGTGCTTCAAAAATACAAAGATTTACAAGATATCATCGCCATTTTAGGTATGGATGAGCTTAGCGAAGAGGATAAACTTGTAGTTGAAAGAGCAAGAAAGATTGAAAAATTCTTATCACAACCATTTTTCGTTGCAGAAGTTTTCACAGGTAGCCCAGGAAAATATATAAGCCTTGAAGATACAATAGCAGGATTTAAGGGAATTTTAGAAGGTAAATATGATCATTTACCAGAAAATGCTTTCTATATGGTTGGAAATATAGATGAAGCTATTGCAAAAGCGGATAAATTAAAAGGTTAATTTATGAACGATTTGATTAATTTCGAGATAGTTACGCCTTTGGGTGTAATCTATCAAGGAGAAGTAAAATCTGTTACTTTACCGGGTAGTGAAGGAGAATTTGGCGTGCTTAAAGGACATGCTGCTTTGGTTTCTTCTTTAAAATCTGGAGTAATTGATATTGAAAAAGCTGATTTAAACCATGAATTAATTGCTATTGATGCTGGACATGCAAAGGTAGATGAAGATAAGATTTGCGTGTTAGCAAAGGGTGCGGTTTGGGTTTGTGGAAGTGATGAAAGTGAGATTGAAAAAAATCTTGCTCAAGCAAAAGATTTGATTAAATCTATGAGTTCTGATAATGCAGCTTTAGCAGCAACTTTTTCAAAACTTGATAATGCAAGGATGCATTAATGAATTTTGAAGCTATATTTCATTTTTTCAATAGTTCAAGTATTATTACTTATATAGTTTTATTATGGCTTTCTTTATATTTTATTTTAGCATTTAGTATTTTGTTTGCTAGATTGACTTATTTGGCTACATGGAGAAATAAAGAAAAAGAAAGTTTAGAAACTTTGCTCTTGGGTGAGAAGGATTTAAGTCGTACTGATTCGATTTTAAGAAAATGTAATGATACAACTTCAAATCATTTAGAAATCTATAAAAATTTAGCAAGTCGCCGCGCTTCTGCTGGACTTACTTGGCTTAGTATTATTGCTTCAACTTCACCTTTTATAGGTCTTTTTGGGACAGTTATTTCTATACTTGAAACTTTTGGTGGGCTTGGAACTCAAAATTCTTTAAGTATCATAGCTCCTAAAATCAGCGAGGCTTTAGTTGCTACAGGTTGTGGTATTTTAGTAGCAATTCCTGCTTATACATTTCATCTCATCATTAAAAGAAAAGCTTTTGAACTTTTAAGCATTATTGATAGCGAGATTAAAGTTATAAGTTCGAGTAAATAAGGTTAAAAATGCCATTTGATGATGAAAAACCTGAACTTAATATCACACCTTTAGTAGATATTATGCTTGTATTGCTTGCGATTTTAATGGTAACAGCTCCAAGCATTACTTATGAAGAAAAAATTAATCTTCCACAAGGTAGTCAAAAAAATACCAGCACTCCAACTGTTAAGAGTTTAATTATTAGTATTAATGCAAAGAAAGAAATTTTTTTAAATCAAGAAAAATACGATTTTATAAGTTTTGCTGATAATCTTGCTCAAAGAAAAGCACAATTTAATACCGAAGATCCGGTTTTTATACGCGCTGATAAAAGCTTAAAATATGACGATGTTATTTCAGTCTTAAGAAGTGTAAAAAATTTAGGATTTAATAAAGTTGCTTTACAGACTGAATAATCATGAAAAATTATGGTTTGAGTAATTTAAATTCGTTTTTACTTGCTTTAGCAATATATATTAGTATAGTAATTCTTGTTTTTTTTAGACTTGTAAGCGAGGTTGAACCTGCTATACAATATACTGATATAAAAGATAGTTTTGTAGATATTGAACTTGCTGAACCATCAAAACAAGTTATTACTCAAAGCAACACTCCTAAAGAAATACAAAAACCAACAGAGCAAATTGATATAGAAAAGCTTTTTGCTCAGACTACAAATAAAACAGTTAAAACTGAAGATATTGACCAAAAGGCAAGTAATTTTAATGAGCTTTTTGGAAATATTAAAGAAATACAAGAAGAAAAGACTACAAAAATTCAATCAAGTGCTAAATCAGGAATTTCTAGTGCCCCAAAACCTCAAGCTTCTGAACTTGTAAAACAACTTAATGATAGTTTACTTCAAGAAGAAAGTTCAACGCAAGGCGAAAGCACAAAGGCGCAAAAGATTGGAATTTATGATGAATTTTTAGGGAAAGTTGTGCGTATTATCACTCAAAGATGGACTCAGTATTATCCAAATAGTGAAAAAATTTCTGTTAAGGTAAAAATTTTTATTGATGAAAATGGAAAATTTGGCTATACTTCAGTTGAAAAAAGTGGGAATCCTTTATATGATGCTAAAGTGGCTGAATTTTTAGAAAGTCAAAAAGGTAAATTTATTACTTATCCTCCGCAAAATAAAAATATAAGCATTACCATGAATTTAAGAGATGAAGTAAAAGTTAAAAATGATTAGGAGAAAAAAATGAAAAAAATTGTAGCAATTTTTTTAGTCTTTTTAGGAAGTCTTTGGGCAGAAGATCCAGTGATTGATGTTGTTAATTCTGGTGTAGTTTTACCAAAGATTATTGTTAAAGACAATTCAAATTTAAGTGATGAGAATTTAAAGAAAAGCTTTTATAATATCATTGTGAACGATTTGAAAGTAAGTTCAAACTTTGAAGTTGTTGCTAATGCAACTGAGACAAGTAATTATATTTTTGAATACACTTTAAATAAAAATGGTAACACTTTGAGTTTAAATGTAAAAATAAAAGCTGGCGGTTCTGATAAGTCAGAGCAAACTTATACTTTAAATGGTTTAGAGCAATATCCATTTTTGGCACATAAAAGTGTCAAAGCTTCTGTAAATGCGTTAGGACTTGCACCTGTTGATTGGATGGATCATAAAATTTTGATCGCGAGAAATTCTAGCTCTAAAAAAAGTCAAATTATTATGGCTGATTATACTTTAACTTATCAAAAAGTTATTGTTGATGGTGGACTTAATTTATTTCCAAAATGGGGAAATAAAGAACAAACTCTATTTTATTATACAGCTTATGATCATGATAAGCCAACTTTATACCGTTATGATTTAAATACCAATAAAGCTAGTAAAATTTTATCAAGTGGCGGTATGGTTGTAGCAAGTGATGTGAATGTAGATGGAAGTAAACTACTTGTTACCATGGCTCCAAAAGATCAGCCTGATGTTTATTTATATGACTTAAATACCAAAAATCTAACACAATTAACTAATTATTCTGGTATTGATGTTAATGGAAATTTTATTGGCTCAGATGATAGTAAAGTGGTATTTGTAAGCGATCGTTTAGGATATCCTAATATTTTTATGCAAGATTTAAATAGCAATAGTGCTGAACAAGTTGTTTTTCATGGTAGAAACAATTCGGCTGTTTCGACTTATAAAGATTTTTTGGTTTATTCAAGTCGTGAACCAAATCAAGCAGGTGTTTTTAATATTTATTTGATGTCAATTAATAGTGATTATATTCGTCAACTTACAGCAAATGGAAAAAATTTATTTCCAAGATTTTCTAGTGATGGTGGAAGTATAGTATTTATCAAATATTTAGGTGCGCAAAGTGCTTTGGGTGTTATTCGTGTAAATGCAAATAAGACTTTTTATTTTCCTCTTAGGGTTGGAAAAATTCAATCAATTGATTGGTAAAAATTTCAATTTTAGGTTAAAATTAATTAAAAATTAGATATAATAATAAGAATTTATTAACTTTGAAAGGTCATAAATGAAAAAAATTCTTTTTACTTCAATCGCAGCTCTTGCAGTTGTTATTAGTGGTTGTAGCACAAAAAGCACTAGCGTAAGCGGTGATAGTAGTGTTGATTCAAATCGTGGTTCAGGTGGAAGTGATGGTTGGGATATTGATTCAAAAATTTCTCAACTTAATGATACTTTAAATAAAGTATATTTTGATTTTGATAAATTCAACATTCGTCCTGATATGCAAAATGTTGTAAGCACAAATGCTAATATTTTTAACACTGAAGTAAGCGGTGTAAGTATTACTGTTGAAGGAAACTGCGATGAGTGGGGAACCGATGAATATAACCAAGCTCTAGGTTTAAAAAGAGCAAAAGCTGTAAAAGAAGCTTTAATCGCTAAAGGTGTAAATGCTGATAGAATTGCTGTTAAAAGCTATGGAGAAACAAATCCTGTGTGCACTGAAAAAACTAAAGCTTGCGATGCGCAAAATAGACGTGCTGAATTTAAATTATCAAGATAATTAATGAAAAAAATATTCACAGTAGCTCTTCTTGGAGCTACTTTACTTTATGCAGAAAGCTCAGCTTTTGGTGCAGGAGATATAACAAGCAATTCTTCTTATGGTTTAACTTCAAATGAAAAATTATTTAAAGAAAAGTTAGATAATTTAAATAATGAAAATATACAAACAAATGCTAGAATTAATGAAATTAACGAAAGAATCGAGGGTTTACAAAGCACTTTAGAAGGTATAAATTCTCAATATGCCAAATCAAATTCTAGATTAAGTCAAGTTGAAGAGAATAATCAAAATATTGAAAATAATTTTACTAGTGAAATTCAAAAATTAAAGGCTTATGTTGAAGAAAGTAGAAAAATTCAAGAAGCTAATAATAAGCAAGTAAAAAAAGTTTTAGCCGAACTTAGTTCTTTAGTAGATGCTATTAATGCAAATTATGTTTCTAAAAACGAATTAAATGATGCAAATTTAAGCGTTAAAACTATTACACCTAGTGTTGTTGTTTCAACTACAGATTCAAATAGTACCATTGAAAACAATAATACTCAAAATACCCAAGATGATAAAGCAAAACAAATTGATGAATCTTGGAAAAAGAAAAAAAATAATGAAATTTTAGAATTAGCGATAAAAGATGTTGATAAAAATGCTTTTGAAGATTCCAAAGCAAAATTAAATTTTCTCATAACAAAGCAGTATAAACCTGCAAGAGCAAATTTTTGGTTAGGGGAGATCGAGTATAAACAAAAAAATTATAACAATGCTATTGTTTATTATAAAAAAAGTTCTTCTTTGAGTACAAAAGGAGATTATTTCCCAAAACTTTTATATCATACTGCCATTTCATTGGATAAAACAGGTGATACAAAAACAGCAAATGGTTTTTATAAAGCTTTAAAAACTAATTATCCAAATTCACCCGAAGCAAAAGCTTCACCTAATAGAAAATAAATTAAGGAGATAAAATGGCTATAGAAAAAAATAGTGTAGTTTCAATGTTTTATGAGTTAAAAGATGCAAATACAAATGAAGTTTTAGAATCAAATTTATATTCTCAACCTATTTCTTTTATTTTAGGCAAAGGTCAGATTTTAGAAAGCTTAGAAGAAGAAGTGATGAAGCTTGATTGCCCTAGCAATGCTGATGTGGTAATTAAAAAAGAAAAAGGTTTAGGCGAATACGATGAAAATGCCGTTCAAACTTTACCAAAAGAGCAATTTGCAGGTATTGATTTAAAAGTAGGTATGGAGCTTTTTGGCGAAGGTGAAAATGGCGAAACCGTTCGTGTAACTGTAAAAGAAATTGGTGAAAATGATGTGACAATTGACTATAATCATCCTTATGCAGGTCGTGATTTGCTTTTTTCTTTAAATATCGTAGATGCTAGAGTTGCGAGTGAAGATGAAATTCTTACAGGTATTATCGCAGGAAGTCATAGTTGTGGTTGTGGAAGCGGACATGGACACGATCATCATCACGGACATGGACATGGTGGCGGCGGTTGCTGTGGTGGCGGCGGTTGCGGTTGTCATTAATGAATGCTGCGTTTATATTTCCAGGTCAAGGCTCTCAAAGTCTTGGCATGGGAAAAGATTTTTATGAAAACTCTATAAAAGCCAAAGAACTCCTTCAAAACGCAAGTGATTTTTGTAAGATTGATTTTAAACATTTGCTTTTTGAAGAAAACGAAAAACTCAATCAAAGTGAATTTACTCAACCCGCCATCGTTTTAAATTCCTTAATGGCTTATAGTGTTTTACTTGAAAAAAAACCTGATTTAAGTTCGAAATTTGCTTTAGGGCATTCTTTGGGAGAATTTTCAGCCTTAGCTGTCAATGGTGCTTTTGATTTTTTAGAGGCTCTTTCTTTGGTCAATAAAAGAGGGCTTTTCATGCAAGAAGATTGTGCAAAAGTTGAAGCAGGTATGATGGTGGTTTTGGGGCTTGATGATGAAAAGGTTGAAGAGCTTTGTCAAAAAGCACAAAAAGAAAACAAGCAAATTTTCGCTGCAAATTATAACTGCGATGGACAAATCGTTGTAGCAGGTTTAAAACCTGATTTAGCAAGTTATGAAAGTGTATTTAAAGAAGCAGGAGCTAAAAGAGCTATGCTTTTAAATATGAGCGTGGCAAGTCATTGTCCTCTTTTGGAAAATGCTTCAGCTAAGCTTTGTGTGGAGCTTGAAAAGGTGTTAAAACCAAATTTTAAAGCCGTAATTTCTAATGCAAATGCCAAAATTTATACAAGCAAAGAAGAAGCCCTTGAGCTTTTAAAAGCACAACTTATCTCTCCTGTGCTTTATAAACAAAGCATTAAGGCATGTGAAAATGAAGTAGATTATTTCATAGAATTTGGCGCAAGTGTGCTTAAGGGTTTGAATAAAAAAATCACTTCAAAAGAAACTTATGCTTTAACAAATATGAATGATATTGATGAATTTTTAAAGGTTGTATGATGAAAATAGCAATTTTAGGAGCCATGAGTGAAGAAATCACTCCTTTACTTGAAACACTTAAAGATTATACGAAAATAGAACACGCTAACAATACTTATTATTTTGCAAAGTATAAAAACCATGAACTTGTTTTAGCGTATTCTAAAATTGGCAAGGTAAATTCTACTCTTAGTGCTAGTGTGATGATAGAAAAATTTGGCGCACAAGCTTTGCTTTTTACAGGAGTTGCAGGTGCTTTTAATCCTGAACTTGAAATTGGCGATTTGCTTTATGCAACAAAATTAGCTCAATACGATCTTGATATTACTGCTTTTGGACATCCTTTGGGTTTTGTTCCAGGTAATGAAATTTTTATCAAAACCGATGAGAAATTAAACAATCTTGCTTTAGAAGTTGCTAAGGAATTAAATATCAAACTGCGTGCAGGCATTATTGCAACGGGTGATGAGTTTATTTGCGATGAAGCAAAAAAAGCAAAAATTAGAGAAATTTTCAATGCGGATGCTTGTGAAATGGAAGGCGCAAGTGTGGCTTTGGTTTGTGATGCTTTAAAGGTGCCTTGTTTTATCTTAAGAGCTATGAGTGATAAAGCAGGGGAAAAGGCTGAATTTGATTTTGATGAGTTTGTGATCAATTCAGCTAAAATTTCAGCCAATTTTGTGCTTAAAATGTGCGAGAAATTATGATAAATCTTAGCAAAAAACTCATACGCCAAGTTGCACAAGCTAATGCTAAATTTGGACTTATTAAAGATGGAGATAGGGTTCTTTTAGGGCTTAGTGGCGGGAAAGATTCTTTGGCTTTAGCCCATCTTTTAAATCGTATGCAAGCTCACGCTCCTTTTAAATTTGAACTTGAAGCGGTAACTTTGAGTTATGGTATGGGCGAGGATTATTCTCATCTTCATGCACATTGTGAAGAACACGGCATTAAACATAGCGTGCTTGATTCAAATATTTATGAAGTTTCAGGCGATACCATAAGAGAAAATTCAAGTTTTTGTAGTTATTTTTCGAGAATGCGTCGTGGAGCTTTATATACTTACGCTCTTGAAAAAGGTTTTAACAAGCTTGCTATAGCTCATCATTTAGATGATGCAGCAGAAAGCTTTTTTATGAATTTTATTCATAATGGAGCTTTAAGAACCTTAGCGCCTATTTATCAAAGCAAACGCGGTATAACCGTGATACGCCCTTTGATTTTTGTGCGAGAAAGACAGCTTAGGGATAATGCTACGCAAAATGAACTTAGCGTGATAGGAAATGAATTTTGTCCTGGTATGAAACTCAGCGAAAAAAATGTGAAATTTCCACACGCTAGAGAAGAAGCTAAACAGCTTTTAGCAAATTTAGAAAAAGATCATCCTAAGCTTTTTACAAGCTTAAAAACTGCTTTTACAAATTTACACACAGAAAGTTTTTGGCTTCAAAAGGCATAAAAGCATGAAAAAAGCTTTTGTTTTAGTGGATTATCAAAATGATTTTATTGATGGAAGTTTAGGTTTTGATAAGGCTTTAAAAATCAAAGAAAATATTTTTAAAGCCTTAAATCAAATCGATTTTAATAACACGCATTTGCTTTTAACCTATGATACGCATGATGAGCATTATCTACAAAGTAAAGAAGGTTTAAATTTACCTGTAAAACATTGCATTAAAGAGAGTTTGGGTTGGCAAATGCCAAAGGAATTTGAACCTTTTTTACAAAAAGCTCATAAAATTTTTTATAAAAATACTTTTGGTAGCTTAGAATTAGCTAATTTCATACAAAAAAGTGATTATGAAGAACTTCATTTTGCAGGGCTTGTTTCTCATATTTGTGTGTTTTGTAATATTATTTTAGCTTTTGGTGCTAAGCCTAATGCAAGGATAATTTTACACCAAAATTTAAGTGCAAGTTTTGATGAAAATTTAGAAAAATCCGCTTTTGATATACTTAGGGCTTATGGTATTGAAATTGTTTAATGCAAGGCTTTATACTTCATACTCAAAAAGTTAAAGATGAGGATTTGATTGTTTATATTTTAAGTCCTAAAATGCTTATTAAGGCTTATCGTTTTTATGGACTTAGACATTCTAGTATTTTAAGCGGCTATAAAATCGACTTTGCTTTAGAAGAAAATCCTAGTTTTTTACCAAGACTTAAAGATGTATTGCATTTGGGATTTTTATGGATTATGCAAAGGGATAAAATGCTTATTTGGCAAGAATTTATCCGTCTTTTATATAGGCACTTAAAAGATGTAGAAGAGCTTGATAGTTTTTATTTTGATTTACTTGATGAGTGTGTGAAAAGGTTTGAAAAACAAAATCCAAAGCGTGTTATTGTTGATGCTTATTTAAAAATTTTGGAATTTGAAGGAAGATTGCATAAAGATTTTTTTTGTTTTGCCTGTGATGAGAAAATTCAAAATTCCATTACATTGCTAAGGGCTTTTTTACCTTCGCATTCTCAATGTGCTTTAGGATTTGAGTTTGAAGAGAAAAAACTAAAACAATTTTATAGTAGTAAAAATTGTGCGATTTTTGATGATGAAGAAATAGAAAATTTATATCATTTGATTAAGGAAGGTTTATGATATTAAGTGATGAAAAATGTGATTTTTTAGAATCTATAGCAAGTTTTTTAAGTCCTAAAGATGTGGAGCTTGTCTTTGTGGATAGTAAAGAAATGCAAGAAATTAACTTAGAGCAAAGAAAACAAGATAAAACCACTGATGTACTTTCTTTTCCACTTGAAAATATCGATGAGAGTTTGCCTTTGGGTTCTGTTGTGATCAATGTGGATTTGGCAAAAGAAAAGGCTAAAGAGTTAGGGCATAGCTATGAAGAAGAAATAAGCTTGCTTTTTATCCACGCTATGCTTCATTTGTTAGGTTTTGATCATGAAAATGATAATGGAGAAATGAGAGAAAAAGAGAAAGAACTTATAGAGCATTTTAATTTACCTAAAAGTTTGATTGTAAGGACTTTGGAAGATTAAGTAAGATTTTTTTCAAGGGCTAGAAGACTTGCGCTTTATATTTTAAATATATGAGTAAAAATATTAAAAAAAATCATTTTTGCCGATTTACTTTAGAATAAAATTTATTCCAAGGTGATAAAGATGATAGTATTTCCTCTAAGCTCTTTTAATAGATATTTTGGAAACAATCCTTTGCAAACACTTACCAAAATAAGAGATGAAAGTATTGAAAATGGAAATCCCGAGCTTACAAAAAAACAAAGAGAAGAATTAGGTAATGATTTGATAGATTTGTATAAGATTTCTAAAAAATTCAGCGATAAAATAGAATTAGTCGAGGGTTCAATAGAAGATAAGCTTAGAAACAATGAATTACCAGAATCAGAAGTTAAAAATTTATTTCAATGGATGGATGAAAATGCTAAACACCCTCGTTGGATGCATATTGATGGCGTGAGTTATGATGAAGCTTATGTTAAAATTTTTCACACAAGCAAAAGTATAGATGAATTTAAAGAAAAATATCTTGAGCTTCAAAAAAAATATTTTGTTGATTTTAACAATATTGATTCATCGCAGAAAAAACTGCAAGAAACTTCAGAAGAAGACAAAAAAGCTTTCAAACCTATACAAGTAGAAAGTAAAAGCGAAACCTACAAAGATGATAATAAAATGAATGAGCTTTTAAGAAAACTACTAGAAACTAAATTTGGCACAAGCGATGAGCTAGAAATTCTTTTTGGTATGAATTTTAGCAATGATAATGCAGGGGAATTTAATAAAATTCTTTCTCAAAACACTTCAGCAAAAATTATAGATATTAAGGCTTAAGATTTTTTAAATTATAAAAATCAATCAAGTTAAACTAAAAAATTCTTCTATTTTTTTTCGCATTTCTTCGACATTGTCGATACGATTAACGGTATCTCTAAAGGCTGAAGCGTCTTTATGCCCTTTAGAATACTCGTGTAAATGCTTGCGAAATATACTTACGCCTTGATCTTTGTAGTGTTTTATCATTTCATCAAAATGAGTGAGTATGATTTCTTTTTTGAGTTTTTCATCTACACTTTTACCGCTTTTGATTTCATAAAATATCCAAGGATTTCCTACGCTCGCACGCCCTATCATGAGTCCATCACATTTTGTGATTTTATAAACTTCTTTAGCGTTTTGTGCGTTAATATCGCCATTTGCAATCACAGGAATTTTCACGCTCGCTTTAGCACTAGCAATGGATCCATAATCGGCTTTTCCGCTATAAAGCTGTTTTCTTGTGCGTCCGTGGATACTTATAAAATCCACCCCCAAGCTTTCACAAATTTTAGCCATTTTTTCAGGATATTTTTCATTAAATCCTAGTCGAAATTTCACACTTGTAAGGCTTTTTTTATTGTTTTCTTTAATCACTCCTACAAGATTTTTAAAAAGCTCTAAATTTTCTAGCAAAGCACTGCCAGCACATTGTTTAACAACTTTATTTACAGGGCAACCGCAATTAAAATCGATCCCATCTACAAAATCCATTTCATTTAGCATTTGCACTGCTTTTTTTAGCACTTCTTTATCTCCACCTGCAATTTGGACTATATAAGGATTTTCTAATTCAGCTCTTTCTAGCATATGTAAAGTTTTAGAACTTTCATAAACTAAGGCATTAGAACTTATCATTTCACTTATGGTAATATCAGCACCAAATTTTTTTACTACATTACGAAAAGGCAGATCTGAAAAACCTGCCATAGGGGCTAAAAACAGGGGTTTTTTGCTAAAATCTATCATTGTATGAGTTGATTTAGATCGATTTTGATATTTTTTTCACGCAAGGCTAAAAAGGCTTTAAAATCATTAAATTTTTTATCATCATTGTGAATTTGTTCTCTTAACTCATCTAAAAGTCCAAATTCAGCCAAAAGATATAAATATGCTCTTAAAGCTTCGCTTTTTTCATTTTTAATTTTGTTAAAAATTCCTAAAATAGCATCAGGATTTAAAAGTTTAGTACTTAGTTTTGCTGCGTTAAGATAGTCTTTTTCGCTTAATATGTTGTGTGAAAGTAAAACTTCATATTCTGCTACACTAAGTTCTAAATTTCCTTCTTTAAAACGCTTAATAAGTGTGAGAACTTCAGAAGGCTTTTTAGGGATTTTTACATTTTTAATTTGCTCATAACTAGCTTTTTCTATAAGAGTGTTAAAAGCAATTTCTTCAAATTCATCTTTGATTTCATTAAGGTTTTTAAGTTTGTTATAGGCATAATTTGCATCATTTTTGAGATGATTTTTTTCATTTTGCAAATATAAAACATTGTTATTTTCGAGTTTAAATTTGCTAAGGTTAAAAAATTCGTTTTTATTTAAACCATCAATAAGATCTAAAATTTCATTGATTTTATTTGAGTGTGGAATTTTTTCATGTGTTTTTATGGTTTTAAAAAGTTGTGCTACAGATCTAAATTCTTTTGTTTGAAAAGTGGTTTTAAGATCTTTTTCAAGGAGTAAATCTTGAGTATAAGCTTCAAATTTAGCTGCATCTTTAAAAAAATGCTTAAATTTTAAATAACGCAAAAATCCATAAAATGCTATGTGTAAAACGGCTAAAATCATATAAATAAATAAAGGAATAACAAGCCATATCATAATAGGTAGTTCAAAGGTATAAGTGCTGATATTTAGAGTATAGCTTCCTAGTTCTAGATGCCAAGCAAAGGCAAAAATAAGTGCTATATAAATAAAACTTGCAAGTAAGAAGAGTTTAATTTTCATGTTTTTTTCCTTGTTCTGCAATTTGACGGCAAGTGATACAATATCTTGCGTGAGGTTTGACTTTTAGTCTTTGAGAGTCGATTTCATCATCGCAAGATTCGCAAATTCCATAAGTGCCGTTTTTGATTTTATCTAAAGAATCTTCGATTTCTATAAGTTCTTCTTTGAGATTGGTGCTGATAGCAAAGTCAATTTGAGAGCCTGTTTCTATGACAGAAAAATCTACACTATCGCTTGGGACGCTATTGTGAAGAGCTTCGATTTCATTTGAATTGCTTTGCAAATTTTCTAAGATGGCTTTTTTTCTTTCTTCTAAAATATTTTTGAAATTTTGTATTTCATTTTTTTTCATTTTAAAACTTTCTATTTGTGATAAGGGTGATTGTTGTTGATGCAAAATGCACGATAAATTTGTTCTAAAAGTAAGGTTTTAACAAATTGATGTGCTAAAGTAAGTTTGCTTAATGATAGTCTAAAATCCAAACTTTGATTAAATTCTTCTCTTAAACCATAAGCACCTCCTATAAAAAAACTTAATTCATTTTTATCTTGGATGAGTTTTGCAAATTCTATACTTGTAAGATCTTTCCCTTTTTCATCAAGAGCGATACAATAGCCTTTTTTATAAGGCATAAAAGCTTCTTCATAGCTTTTTTTTGCTTCTATGGCATTTAAATTTTGAGCTAAGGCTATTTTTTTATTAAAAACATTTATTTCTTTTAAAGTGGCGTATTTGGAGATGAGTTTAGAGTATTTCTCACTACAAGTTTTAAATTCATCACTTTTTTGAATACAAAAGATATTAACTTGCAAATTATTTTCCACTAAAAAATTTTAGTACATCGCTAAGATATTGTTTTTGTTCTCCTCTTTCAACTATGGCATCTATAAGTCCATGTTCTAACAAGAACTCTGCTTTTTGAAAACCTTCAGGTAAATCTGCTCCTATAGTTTGTTTAATAACTCTTGCGCCAGCAAAACCTACTAAAGCTTCAGGTTCAGCGATGATTAAATCTCCAAGCCAAGCAAAAGAAGCACTTACTCCACCCATAGTAGGATCGGTTAAAATGCTAATATAAGGAAGTTTTTCTTTGCTAAGAAGTTTAAGTGCAGCACTAGTTTTGCTCATTTGCATCAAAGAATAAGTACTTTCTTGCATTCTAGCTCCACCGCTTGCACTTACGATGACAAGAGAAGTTTTGCTTGTGATAGCTCTTTGTATAGCTCTAACAATTTTTTCTCCTTCAACAGAACCTAAAGATCCGCCCATAAAAGAAAAATCAAATACAACAAGTTGGGTTTTTAAACCATTGATTTCACATTCTCCACTGATGACAGAACTTTTTCTACCTGTTTTACTTTCACCTTCGCTAAGGCGTTTTTTATAGGATTTGCTATCAACAAATTTTAAAGGATCTATAGCTTCTAAATTTGCATCATACTCAATAAAACTGCCTTCATCGCTTAAAAGTTTAATACGTTCATCAGCTGAAATTCTCATGTGATAATTGCATTTAGGACAAACATTAAAACAAGATTCTATTTCTTTATAATACATCAAAGCATGACAACTTTGGCACTTTACCCAGTGATTTGGCGCTTCTTTAACGCTAGGTTGTTGTCTTCTTATTTTTGAAAAAATATCTGCAAAATTCATATATTCACCTAATTATTTTTTAAAAATTCTAAGATTATATCAAAAATTTTTTTGTCTTGGCTTAGGAGAAGGAAATTTTCATTTTTTTCTATATATAAATTTTGATGAATTGCTAAAGCAGCTGCTGTATCAAAAATTCGTGTTTTTCCAAGAATTAATACAAAACTAAAATACGAAGCATAAGCAAGACTTAAGGCTGTTGCACCCAAAGAGCGAAATTTTAATTGATTTTTTGTTAAAAAATCGAGAAGTTCTGGATAAAGTGAAATTTTTTCAACTATACCTATTTTAGAAAATAGATTAGGTGTTAAGGGTGAGTATTTTGGATCGGAAAGATTGGATTTAAAAGCTTGTTTGTTATTAAAAGCAAAAATTTCTTGACTGACAAGATTGCAAACAAAAGCACTTTTTGCCTGATCTTTTTCCATAAGAGCTATAGAAGTTCCATAAAATGGTATTTTAGAAACAAAATTTGAACTTCCATCCAAAGGATCAAGAATCATTTGTTTTGGGCTAGCTTTTCCGATCAATCCGCTTTCTTCAGAAAAAATTTGTCCAAAACAACTAAGATATTTTATGAAAATTTGTTCATATTTTAAGTCAAGCTCATAGCCTTGATTTTTATCATAGCCTAATTTAGAGCAAAGTTTAAGATCATTTTGTGGGATATTGTTTAGATACTTGCGTATTTGCAAATTTGCATTCAAGCAAGCATCTAAAAATTCTTTCATTAAAAGCGTGTTCCAAGATTAAATTCAAAACTATTAGTATCATCACCTTTTTTATCATTAAGAGGTTTGGCAAATACAAGTTGTAAAGGTCCAATAGGTGTAATCCATTCAATGCCTATACCTGTACTCATTCTTTTTATTTCATCTAAATTTTTACGCCCTATCATACCATAATCAAAAAACACGCTACCACGAAGTTTGATTCTATCAATCAAAGGAAAACTAAGTTCTACGGAATTGGCAAAAGCTATGGTTCCGCCTATTTCATCTCCCCATTGATTTTTAGGACTTACTGTTCTGCTTTCAAAACCGCGTATCGATCTAATACCACCTAAATAAATTCTTTGGTTAATTGGTAAATAACCTTCATCCCATACTTTATAAAAACTCGCTTTATAGCGATAAATAAGATCATATCCTATATAGTCTTGCAAACCTTGATAAAAGTTAAATTTAGAGCTTGATGAAATAAATTCTTGATCTCCGCCAAGTCCAGCGTATTCTAAACTAGTTGAAGCAATAATACCTGATCGTGGCAGATAATAATCATCTGTATCGTTAAAGGTGATTGCTGGAGTTATAGAGCTTTTAATACTTTTGCCAAGTTCATATCCTGTTCTTAAAAGAGTTGGACTTAAGTGATATATATCGCTTTGTTCAAGATTATAAGTTAAGCTTACATTATAGTATCTTGCAAATTGGCGTCCAATTGTTATATCAAAGCCGTAATTTTTTTCTGAATAATTATCCCATTCATAGTCATTTGAATAAAGTGTTCCACCCAGACTATATTGACTATCAAGAACGCGTGGATTTACGAGACTAATCCTTCCCGATAAAGTATCATCGCTTTTATCTACGCTTACAGAGCTTTTTATTCCTGAACCAAAGATATTTGTATCCGATAAAGAAGCGTTAAGCAAAATACCATCGCTTGATCCATAGCCAATGCCTCCAGAAATAGCTCCTGTAGAAGCTTCTTTAACATCAACAATCAAATCAATATGTGTATCATCAACTTTTTCTTCTTTGATATTTACATCGTCAAAATAAGAAGTTCTTTTTAAAGCATTTTTTGACTCGCTTAAGTCTGTTCTATTGTATAAATTACCTTCTGTTATATATAATTCTCGGCGTATGACGCGATCTACGGTGCGTGAATTTCCTGAAATAATAACATTTCTTATATAAACTTTATCGTGAGGGATTACTTTAAATACAACGGTGGCTTCTTGAGTTTGATCATTTTTTTGAATATCAGGATAGACTTCTACAAACGCATAACCCAAATCAGCACTTTGTGTTTCTATGGTTTTAACATCTTTTCTAATGTCTTCGATATTGATAGTTTTGCCAGCGCTTGATCTTAAATCTTTTACGGTTTGTGCATTTTGCTTATCATCAAATAAAGGATTTTCTATGCTTATACTTTTAATTTTATAAGGCTTTCCTTCTTTGATAAAATAAGTCAAATTTGCTTGATAAGTATCTGTGTAGGTTTTAAGATAAGGGGAGGATACTTGAACATCTAAATATCCTTTTTTCATATATTCATCAGCAATTCTTGAACTATCGTTACTAAGTTCAAAAACTTTTAATTTTCCATCATTGCGTCCCCACATCCATCCCATAAATTCTTTTTCTTTGTTAACAACAGCAGGTTCTATATCAGAATATGAAAATTTCTTTGCTCCACTTAAATGAACATTATCAATAATGATATTTTCACCACGATTTACTATAAATTCAAGCTCTAGTCCATCAGTATTTTCTAAAGTCTTTTTTTTGTATTCTACAATAGTATCAAAATAACTTTTTGCTTCATAATAAGCTTTAATGCGTTCAATAGCTTCTTTTATATTTCCTTCATCAAGTAGTGTACCTCTTTTAATCCCTAAAATACTTTCAACTTGTTTTCTATCATTTGAAGCTATACCTGTGATAGTAACCTTTGCTATAGTTGGTTTTTCAGTAACTATAATTTCCAAAATTCCATTGTTGTTTTCTACTGCAATATTTTCGAAATAATTTTGTTTATAAAGATTAAGAATAGCAGTGTTGATTTTTGCAGGATTTATTTCCTCGCCTATTTTAAGCCCCGCGATATTTATAGCGCTTGTGTTCGATAAATGATTTAATCCGATAAATTTAATATCTTTAATGGTTGCTGCATTGGCCATAGCAACTAAAGCACAAATACTAATAAGATGTTTTTTCATTGATTTTTTACCTAAAGCTTTATTAAAAGCTGTATAATAGCAAAAAAAATTTAACAAAAAAACTAAGGTAGAAAGTATGAAAATAGCAATTATAGGGCTTGGGCTTATGGGTGGATCTTTAGGGCTTTGTTTGAAAGAAAATAAGCTTATTTCTTGTGTTTATGGTATGGATTTAAGCAAAGAAAATGAAAAAGATGCCCTGCAATTAGGTCTTATTCATGAGCTTATAGAATTTAAAGATTTAGCTTTATGTGATATGATTTTTGTCGCAACTCCTGTTGATGCTATTATAGAAATTTTGCAAAAGTTAGTTGATTTGCCTTCTAATGTAACAATTATAGAGCTTGGAAGTACAAAAAGAAAAATTATAGAAAGTTTGCCTAAGAATTTAATCAAACAAACTCTTTTTGCTCATCCTATGACAGGAACTGAAAATTCAGGTCCAAAAGCAGCTTTTAAAGAGCTTTATAAAGATGCAGTTTGTGTTCTTTGTGATAGTGAAATAGCTGATGATTTACATCAAAAAAGAGCGGTAGAAATTTTTTCTCATTTAGGGATGAAAATTGTTTTTATGGATAGTAAAGCCCATGATCATCATGTTGCTATTATTTCTCATTTGCCTCATGTTATAAGTTTTTCTTTGGCAAATTTTGTAATGAAGGAAGAAGATAAAAGAAATATTGTTCATTTAGCCGGAGGATCTTTTAAAGGTATGAGCAGAATTGCCAAATCATCGCCACAAATGTGGGAAAGTATTTTTTTACAAAATAAAGATAACTTATTAAGTTCTATTGATTTTTTTCAACAAGAATTAGAGAGATGTAAACAAATGATACAATTAGACAAAAACGATGAATTAAGAGAATGGATGAAACAGGCTAATACCCTAAGAGAAATTTTATAAATTTGCTAGATATTTACTGAAAATATAATAGAATTTATATTAAAAGCAACAAAAACATTGAAAATTTTTAAGGAAGGTTATGGCAAAAAGAAAAGGCAAAACTTATTTATCTGTTTTAATTTTAGTTTTAATAGCAATTTTGATTTTTTTTATTTCAAGATTAAGTATTTTTGAAAAAAATCCTCCTCAAATTTTAATGCCAGATGTTGTATATACTGATCTTAAAAAACCTATTTTAGTGCATATTAAAGATGATGAAAGTTCTATCAAAAACGTACAAATTATATTGCATAAAGACGACAATACTAGTGCAATGGTTATAGCAGATGAAAAGATTTCTAATTTAAAAGATATTACCTTACAAGTTGCTTTGCCAAAATTTGGTTACAAAGAAAATGTAAAATCTTTTGTTTTGGAGGTGATAGCTAAAGATTCTAGTTTTTGGAATTTTTTTAGTGGCAATGAAGCAAGAAAACAAATTGCGGTATTAGTAGATAATACGGCTCCAAAAATCAATATCATAAGCAATTCTTACCAAATCGAGCAAGGTGGTGCTGGGGCAGTTGTTTTTAAGGCTGATGATGCTAATTTAGATAAGGTGTATATAGAAACAAATAAAGGTAAAATCTTTAAAGCCACACCTTATGTAAAAGAAGGATATTATGCGGCTTTGATTGCTTGGGATGCAAGAGATGAGGAATTTCGTGCATTTGTTATCGCTACGGATAAAGCGGGCAATATTTCAAAAGAACGTATAAGGTATTATTTTGTTAATCGTAAATATCGTGTTTCAAATATCAATCTAACGGATAAATTTTTAGATGGAAAGATTGAGAATTTAGCAAATCAGTACGCTCCAAAAGATAATAATCTCAATCGTTATGAAAAATTTAAGTTTGTCAATGAAACTTTAAGAAATAGCAATGAAAAACTTATCCATGAAATCACTTCAAAAGTACCTGAGGAAAAAATTGATAATTTTGATTTGAATTTATTTTTACCTCTTAAAAATGGTATGAAAGTAGCGGATTTTGCTGATCATAGGTATTATTCTTATAATGGGCAATTTGTGAGTGATTCTTATCATATGGGGCTTGATCTAGCAAGCGTAGCACAAGCTCCTATCATAAGTAATAACGCAGGCAAGGTTGTTTTTGCTGCTGAAAATGGAATTTATGGTTTAAATTTAATTGTTTATCATGGTTTTGGAGTATATAGTCTTTATGGGCACTGTTCTTCTAAAAATGTTGATTTAGATGAAATGATTAATAAACAAAGCATTATAGGCAAAACAGGAACAAGTGGTTTAGCCTTAGGCGATCATTTGCATTTTGGAGTTTTGGTTCAAGGGGTTGAAACGCGTCCTGAACAATGGCAAGATAAAAAATGGATAGAAAATAATATTTACAATGTTTTAAATGATGGTAAAAAGATAATTTTAGGAAAAAATTAATGAAACAATTAACTTTAGCAAAAACTGTCAAAGGCGTAGGTATAGGACTTCATAAGGGTGAACCCATAGAAATTACTTTAGAGCCTTTAGAAGCAAATAGTGGTATAGTATTTTTTAGAAGTGATCTTAATGCAAGCTATAAGGCAAGTCCTGAAAATGTGATCAATACTCAAATGGCAACTGTTTTAGGAGATGAAAGAGGGTTTATTTCTACAATAGAGCATTTAATGAGTGCGATTAATGCTTATGGAATCGATAATGTACGCATAGTTTTAAATGCAAATGAAGCTCCTGTTATGGATGGATCAAGTATTAGTTTTTGTATGATGCTTGATGAAGCAGGGGTAAAAGAACTTGATGCGCCTAAAAAAATTATGGTAATTAAAAAGCCTATAGAAGTAAGAGATGGTAATAAATTTGTGCGTTTAACTCCTACTAAAGAACCCCGTATTAATTACACAATTAAATTTGACAATGCTGTTATAGGTGAACAAAGTTACAATTTTGAATTCAGCAAAAAAAATTATATAGAAAACATAGCAAGAGCTAGAACTTTTGGTTTTTTAAAAGATGTTCAAGCTCTTAGGAGTATGAATTTAGCACTAGGTGGAAGTTTAGAAAATACTATAGTGGTAGATGAAAATCGTATTTTAAATCCTGAAGGTTTGCGTTTCAAAGATGAGTTTGTAAGACATAAAATTTTAGATGCAATTGGAGATTTAACCTTACTTGGATATCGTGTTTTTGGGGATTATACTTCATATGCTGGGAGCCATCATTTAAATCATTTACTTACTAAAGAAGTTTTAAAAGATAAAGATGCTTATGAAATTGTAAGCCTTGAAAAAACAACCCAAAAAGCTTATGAAAAGGTATTTGCATAAAAACTTCTCTTTTACTTAATACTTTATCTAAGCCTTTAATGATCGGAATTTATCAAGATGATAAACTTATAAAAACTTATAAAAGTGAAGAAAAAGCAAGCGAATTTTTACCAAAAATTTTAGATGAATTGCTTAAAGAGTATGATTTTACAAGTTTAATCTATGCTAATGGTCCAGGTTCTTATATGGGGATTAAAATTTCTTATGTAAGTTTGAGTACTTTAAGTATAGTAAAAAATATTCCTTTATTTGCGGTGAGTGCTTTTGAATTAAATGGCTATAAACCCATAAGTGCAAATAAAAATTTTTGTTTTGTATATAAGGAAGGTGAAATTTGTTTAGAGCAAAATATCCCAGCAGAGTTTTTTTTACCAAAAAATTTACAAGAGCTTAAACTAAATAATGATAATCTTCCCTTTTATTTTTTAGATGCAATTTAGGATGAAATTTGAAAATTTTAGTTCCAGCTACGAGTGCGAATTTAGGGCCAGGTTTTGATTGTTTAGGACTTAGTTTAAAGCTTTTTAATGAAACTCAAATCCAAAAATCAGGTGTTTTTAGCATTAGTATTGGAGGCGAGGGAAGTGATAATATTTTTCTTAAAAAAAACAATATATTTGTAAATATTTTTTATGAAATTTATGAAAAACTAAGCGGAAAAAAAGATAATTTTCGTTTTATTTTTCAAAATAACATTCCTCTTTCAAGAGGATTAGGAAGCTCTTCAGCTGTGATTGTTGGAGCTATTGCCAGTGCTTATTATATGAGTGGATTTAAGGTAGAAAAAGAATGTATTTTAGATGAAGCTTTAATTTATGAAAACCATCCAGATAATATCGCTCCAGCTACTCTTGGTGGTTTTGTGTGTTCTTTGGTTGAAAAAAATAAAGTTTATAGTATCAAAAAAGAGATTGATAAAGATTTAGCTGCTGTGGTTGTGATCCCAAATTTGGCAATGAGCACGGAACAATCACGCCAAGCTTTGGCCAAAAATTTAAGTTTTAATGATGCGGTTTTCAACCTTTCTCATGCTTCATTTTTAACCGCTTGTTTTTTGGAGAAAAAATATGAATTTTTAAAATTTGCAAGTCAAGATAAGCTCCATGAAATCAATCGTATGAAAAACTTACCCGAGCTTTTTGAAGTGCAAAAATTTGCCTTAGAAAATAAAGCTTTAATGAGCACACTTTCAGGTTCGGGATCGAGCTTTTTTTCTTTAGCTTTTAAAGATGACGCTTTAGCTTTGGCAAAGAAAATACAAACAAAATTTAAAGATTTTCGTGTGCAATATTTAGAATTTGATGATAATGGCTTTGAAATTTGCTAAAAAATATAAAAAAAAGATATAATTTTGAAAAAACATATACCAATTAGAATGTGCATAGTGTGTAAAAACCGCTTTGAGCAAAATATGTTATTTAGATTTAAAGTTGTTTTAGGAGATATTGTGCCTAAAGCAGAACATGGAAGAAGCGGATATTTATGTCAAAATTGTATTGAGAGAGAAGATAAAGTCTTACAAAAAGCATTTTCTAAAATATGTAAAAATTTAAATACTAAAATTACTCAGCAAGGACTTAAGGAGATATTTTTAAATGGCAAAGATTAGAATTCATGAAATCGCAAAAGAATTAGGTTATGATAGTAAGGAAATTATTGAAAAGGCAAATGAATTAGGACTTGGAATTAAAACAGCATCAAATGCTGTAGAACCTGAGATTGCGGCAGCTATTTATGAGTATATACAAACAAGAGAAATTCCAGAAGCTTTTAAGAAAAATATCAAAACTCCTACGGCAAAAAAGCCTAAAAAAGAAAATATAAAAGAACAAGAAAAGCTAAATGAATCTGAAAAAAAAGAACCTAAAAAAGAAGAAAAGCTTAAACAAGAAGTTAAAAAAGAAGAATTAAAAATTGAAAAAGAAAATGCAAAAGAGGAAGAAAAACAAGAAATTATTGATGCTCATAAGCCACAAAGCCTTGCTAGTGCAACTTTAGCCAAAAGACGCGGACTTGTTATTGTTAAAAAGAAAAAAGACGAAGAAGAAATTCAAGTTAAAAAAGAAGAAGTAAAAAATTCAAATGATATATCTATCAATAATGAAGAGCGCTTAAGTTTAAAAACTATGTTTTCAAATGCTGATGAGAGTTTAAAGAAAAAGAAAAAAGAAAAAAAATCTTTTGTTGCGAGTAAAAAAGAAAGTACCGAAAAAATGAATTTTTTAGATGAACATGATTTTGGTGATATTTCTTTAGATGATGAAGATGAGGTAGTATTACCTGATTTTAGTGTAAAAGAACAAGAAAAACCACAAAATATCAATAAAAAACAACCTAATTTTATAAGACAAGCTGTTGGAAATTCTGCGGGTTTTGGGTTTGAAGGTGGAATTCAAAGAAGAAGTCGTAAAAAACCATCTAAAAAGATTGAAAAAAAGGAAGTAGAAGAAGTAGGTAGCGTTGCTATTTCTAAAGAAATTCGTGTGTATGAATTCGCTGATAAGATAGGAAAAAGCACTAGTGAAGTGATTTCAAAACTTTTCATGCTTGGAATGATGACAACAAAAAATGATTTCTTAGATGAAGATGCGATTGAAATTTTGGCTGCTGAATTTGGTATAGAGATCAATATCATTAACGAGGCTGATGAGTTTGATTATGTAAAAGACTATGAAGAAGAGACTGATGAAAAAGATTTAGTGACTAGAGCACCTGTGATTACCATCATGGGGCATGTTGATCATGGTAAAACTTCTTTGTTAGATTATATTAGAAAATCACGCGTTGCAAGTGGTGAAGCAGGGGGTATTACTCAGCACGTGGGTGCTTATATGGTAGAAAAAAACGGGCGTAAAATTACTTTTATCGATACTCCAGGTCACGAAGCTTTTACTGCTATGCGTGCAAGGGGTGCAAGTATCACTGATATTGTAATCATCGTTGTAGCCGCAGATGATGGGGTAAAACCACAAACCAAAGAAGCGATAAATCATGCTAAAGCAGCAGGTGTGCCTATTATTATTGCTATTAATAAAATGGATAAAGAAGCAGCAAATCCCGATATGGTAAAAACTCAACTCGCAGAAATGGAAATCATGCCAGTAGAATGGGGCGGATCTTATGAATTTGTAGGAGTTTCGGCTAAAACAGGAATGGGGATTGAAGATTTGCTTGAAATCGTGCTTTTACAAGCTGATATTTTAGAACTTAAAGCCAATCCAAAAAGTTTTGCTAAAGCAAGCATTATAGAAAGTTCTGTGCAAAAAGGGCGTGGTGCGGTGGCTACTATCATCGTGCAAAATGGAACACTTACTGTAGGAAGTACCGTGGTTGCAGGCGAGGCTTATGGAAAAGTGCGTGCGATGAGCGATGATCAAGGTAAAGCCTTAAAAGAAATTAAACCAGGCGAATGTGGGGTTATCGTAGGGCTTAGTGAAGTAGCAGATGCAGGTGAAATTTTAATCGCAGTAAAAACCGATAAAGAAGCAAGAGAATATGCTAATAAACGCCACGAATACAATCGCCAAAAAGAACTTAGCAAATCCACTAAAGTTAGCATTGATGAGCTTGGAGCTAAGATCAAAGAAGGTAATCTAAAAGCCTTGCCTGTTATTTTAAAAGCTGATGTGCAAGGATCTTTAGAAGCCTTAAAGGCAAGTTTAGAAAAACTTAGAAATGATGAGATTAAAGTGAATATCATTCATAGTGGAGTAGGAGGAATCACGCAAAGTGATATAGAGCTTGCAAGTGCGAGTGAAAACTCTATAGTACTAGGTTTTAACATACGCCCAACAGGGGAAGTTAAAGAGCGTGCTAAGGATAAAGGCGTAGAAATTAAAACTTATAATGTAATTTATAATCTTTTAGACGATGTAAAAGCCTTACTTGGTGGTATGATGAGCCCGATTATTTCTGAAGAGCAATTAGGACAAGCAGAGATTAGACAAGTGATCAATGTGCCAAAAATCGGACAAATCGCAGGTTGTATGGTAACTGAAGGGGTGATTAATCGTGGAGCCAAAATTCGCCTTATCCGTGATGGAGTTGTGGTTTATGAAGGAAATGTAAGTTCGCTTAAACGCTTTAAAGATGATGCTAAAGAAGTGGCAAAAGGCTATGAGTGTGGCGTAGGTATAGAAGGGTGCGATGATATGAGAGTGGGTGATTATATAGAAAGCTATAAAGAAGTAGAGGAACAAGCAAGTCTATGAACCCAAGTGAGATTAAAAAACTACGCACTGAAAGTATCTTAAAAGAGCTAATCCCTGAAGCTTTAGCAAATTTAGATGATGAAAATTTGAAAAATTTGTGTGTAGTGGATGTAGAGTGTAAAAAAGGCAGATACGATGCTTTTGTGTATCTTGATAAGATGTTTTTTAATGTTCATGAGCAAGAAAAAATTTTATCTTCTTTAAAAAAGGCAAGTAGAGCTTTGCAAAATTACTGCATGAGTGAGCAGGGCTGGTATAGGTGTCCGAATTTTCATTTTAAATTTGATGATAGGCTTGAGTATCAAAACCATATGGATGCACTTTTTGAAAAAATAAAAAAGGATAAAAATGAATCTTGAAGCCCTTTGCAAAGAAGCAGGACTTAGTTTTTATGATGATGAGCTAGTAAGTGAAAATGGCAGAAAAATTTATAGAATTTATGTACAAAAAGAAGGCGGGGTAAATCTTGATGATTGTGTAAGGCTTAGTGAAATTTTATCGCCTATTTTTGATGTAGAGTCACCTGTAAATGGAGAGTATTTTTTAGAAGTATCTTCACCAGGACTTGAAAGAAAACTTAGCAAGATAGAACATTTTGCAAAAAGTATAGGTGAACTTGCGAAGATCACAACCAATGAAAAAGAAAAAATCGAAGCAAAAATCATTGCTGTAGATGATGAAAATATCACTTTAGAAAATTTAGAAAATAAAGAAAAAACTACTATAAATTTTAATGATATAAAAAAAGCTAGAACCTTTGTGGAGTGGTAAGAAATCTAAATATGATTTAAAAATAACATAATTTAAGGATTTGGTAATGTGGAATTTAGATGAAAAAAAATTACAAGAAATGCTTGATGGCTTTTTAAATTTTCAAGAAGTATGGACTTTAGAAAAAGTTAAAAATATGACTCTTGAAGAATATACTAACATTAAAAAAGATAATCCAAATAGAGATGATTTTACTTTTTGGATAGAAAGTAAATTGGATAATCTAGGAAGTATTTGGGGTGGCTCAGCTTTTAAATTTGGTATATATAGAAGAAATGATGAAAGTCAGAAAGAATCTTCTAGCGGTAGATTATATAGTCAAAATTATGCTTGGATTGCTAAATATGGCAATAATGAAAATGAAGCATTTAATAATATCAAAGAAAAAATCATACAAATAATACAAGCAAGTCAAGATAATAATTTAAAAACTATAGAAAAAATAGATTTTGGGGATGCAATTAAATGGAAAATAGCTTTTCATTATCAAGATGTAAAGAATATAAAAATAGTTAATATTTTTTCTAAAAATGTTTTAGATTTAATATCTTTAAATGAATTTAAAGAAAAATTAAAAATATATCAAATACATAAAAAATTATTAGAGAATAAAAATTTATCATTAGTTAAAATGATAGAAAATATAGCTATTCCTTTATGGAATAAATATGGCATGGATAGTCAAAATTATATAGATAAAATGAAAAATTTATTTAGTGAATATTTAAATAAAAAGAAATTAGATAAAAATACTATAAATAAATATATTCAAGTTATAGAAAATATATCAAAAGAATTTTTAAAAGAAAATCTATATAGTTGTGATTTATTTAGTTTTGATCAAAATATAAATAAATTAAATAAAAATGAAGAATTTAAGTTAAAAAATAGCAATGGACACAATATGTATTCTAGTGCATTGAATTATTATAGAGCTTTTTTGATTGATTATTATGAACAAGATATTTTTATAACTGAAAGAGTGCAATCTGAGGAATCAAATATGAAAATTATACCATTAAATCAAATTCTTTATGGACCTCCAGGGACAGGAAAAACTTATCATACTATAGATAAAGCTTTAGAAATTTTAGGTGAAAATTTAGAAAGTAGAGATGAGAAAAAAGCAAAATTTGATGAGTATGTAAGAAAGGGACAAATATTATTTACCACTTTTCATCAAAGCTATGGATATGAAGAATTTGTAGAAGGTATAAAGCCTATAATAGACAATGATGAAAATTCTCAAGAAGTAAAATATGATGTAAAAGATGGAATTTTTAAAGAATTATGTGATAAATCTTTGAAAAATTATATTTTATCAATGCAAAATGAAAATGAAATTGATTTAGATAAATTAATTTTTGAATTTGCTAATTATATTAATCAAGATTTTTTAAATAAAGGAAATGAATTTCCTTTAGAAAATAAAGTTAGTATTAAAAAAATTCTTTTAAACTTTAAAGATGAATATCGTTCTTTTTCATTGGGTGGTTCAATTAAAAGTCCTCAAAGCTTAACTATAGATATTATAAAAAGAGATTATCTAAATTTTAAAAATAAAAAAATTCTATCTTTTAAAGATATTAAACCAAAATATGATAGTCAAAGTGATTATCATGGTAATGCAATTTACTATTTTATGTTTTATAATAAATTAAAAGAATTTGAAAATATACAAAATGAAAAATTTAAAATAAAAAAAGAAATTTTAAAATCTTACATAATCATCATAGATGAGATTAATCGCGGTAATGTGAGTAAGATTTTTGGTGAGCTTATAACCTTGATAGAACCTAGTAAAAGGATAGGTGAAAAAGAAGAGTTAAAAGTGACTTTGCCTTATAGCGGTGAAAAATTTGGAGTGCCTAAAAATGTTTATATCATAGGCACTATGAATACAGCCGATAGAAGCATAACTTCTCTTGATACAGCTTTAAGAAGAAGATTTGAATTTGTAGAGATGATGCCTGATGTGAGCAAATTATCTATGGATTGCGAAGGTATTAATTTACAAGAATTATTAAAAGCTATAAACACTCGTATAGAATATTTACTAGATAGAGAAAAAACCATAGGTCATGCATTTTTTGTAAGTGTTGAAAATTTAGAAGATTTAAAAAAAGTTTTTCAAAATAAAATTATTCCGCTTTTGCAAGAGTATTTTTATAATGATTATGCTTTGATTAATGCGGTTTTAAATGATAATGATATGATTTTTGAAGATAAAAAAGACGATAAATATCTTCAAAAAATAAAAAATCTAGATAGTGTTAATAGCGAGAGAAGTATTTATAATATTGCTTCATTTGATGATAAAATTTGGGATAAAATAGAAATATATCAAGCAATTTATAATGATGAAATAGCAAATAAATTAAAAAACGAAAATGAATAGTATTTTTTCCATCATCGAATACCAAGCTTTTTCTAAAGAAGATTTAAAAGAAATTTTCAAAGAAAAGGCCGAAGGGTTTTATAAAGAGCTAGAAGACTTTGCAAAAAATAATGAAAATCTTCTAGGCTTTAAAAACAAAAATTCCTTAAAAGCTAAAAATTATGTCGGCATTATACAGACTAAAAGCGGGGTTTTGGAGATTTTGCCAAAATGCACGAATTTAGATAGTTATAAAAAAGAAGATAGTTCTTCAAATCATGACAAAGAAAAACTAAGAAGATGTTATGAATTAGACAATATTTCTAAAAATAATGATTTTTATGAAAAAGATTTTAAATTTAATCCTAAAAATCTTTTGATAAATATGCTAAAAACCTTAAAAAACTCCCCCTTTAAAAAATCACAAATTTCATCTTTGCAAAGTTCTAAAATTCCTTTATTTGAAGTGTTTATCACTATGTTTTTAGATGAATTTGATAGCGTATATAAAAAAGGCTTGATGAGATCTTATCTAAGTTGCGAAGAAAATAGGGCTTTTTTAAAGGGAAAATTACTATTTAACGAGCATATCAAGCGAAATTTGATACACAAAGAAAGATTTTTTACAAGCAATGATGAGTTTGTTTTAGATATAGCACCCAATCGTTTGATAAAATCAACGCTAAATTTTTTAAAATCAAAAACAAGTTTGAATAAATTTAGACTTATAAAATCTATGCAAATTCTCGATGAGGTAGAATTTTCTAAAAATTATGAAAAAGATTTTAGTTATAAAATTTCAAGACATTTTGATTATTATGAAAACTTGCTTTTGTGGTGTAAAATTTTCTTAAAAAATGAAAGTTTTATGCCTTATCATGGTAAAAATGAAGCTTTTGCTTTGCTTTTTCCTATGGAGAAAATTTTTGAAGATTATGTAGCTTATATGCTAAAAAAAGTAAATCCAGCTCAAGATATTAAAGTTCAAAACAATGGAAAGTATTTAATCTCAAAAAATGATGAAAATTGTTTCATGTTAAAGCCTGATTTATATATAGAAAATAAAATGATCCTAGATACCAAATGGAAAATTCCAAATGATAGTGAAGATGAGAAAAAACAGGGTATAGAACAAAGCGATTTGTATCAAATGTTTGCTTATGCTTGCAAATTTAAAATTTATGATATTAAACTTGTGTATCCTTTATGTGAAAAAACTCAAGATTTACAAAGAAAAATCGCAGAAAAATTTTTTGTTTTTAAGGCAAGCGAACATTTGTATTTTAAAGAACAAGGGCAAAAAGATATAAAAGTGCAAGTGTTTTTCGCACCCTTACCTTTTTAAAAATTTGCCTATCAAATGCACTAAAAAACCAAAACAAGCTACAGCTATGATGCAAGCACCGCTTGAGAGATTAAGATAATAGCTAAGTATAAGTCCTAAAACACAAAAAATCATACTTAAAAAACTTGCCAAAATCATGATAAAGCCAAGTCTTTTAGTAAAATTTTCAGCAATAAAGCTTGGGATACTAAGTAAAGCCATAACTAAAATAAGCCCTACAAGGCGTATAGAAATAACTATACAAAAAGCCATAAGGGCGATTAAAAGATAATGAAAAAAACTTGTATTGATACCACGAACTTTTGCAAATTCCGCATCAAAGCTTAATGCTTCAAATTGTCTATAAAATAAAAAGATCAAAAGTACCACCACGCTATCAACCAAAGCCATAAGCCATAAATCTTGTGTTCCTACAGCCAAAATGCTCCCAAAAAGATAAGCCATTAAATCTGTGTTATAACTAGGGTTTAAATCGATTAAAATAATCCCAACAGCCATTCCAAAAGCCCATATTACAGCGATAATACTATCACTTCTGTGTTCATAGTGTTTAGCTAAAAAAGCTACTAAAAAAGCCAAAAATAAAGTAAATATTCCCGTGCTTAATAAAATAGGCAAAGAGAAATAAAAAGCTATACCTATACCACCAAAAGCCCCATGTGTTATACCTCCAGCCATAGAAAAAAGGCGATTTATCATCACCAAAGTGCCTATGATCCCACAAGCTATACTGACTAAAATCGCTCCTAGTAAAGCGTTTTGAAAAAAGGTGAAATTTAAAATTTCAAGCATTATTTTCCTTTGAAAATTTTAAACAAAAATTTTCTTTTTTAAATTCTGTTTTTTTCAAATTTCTTCTTGTAAATTCTTGTTCGCATAGTTTTTTACTATCGCAATTTTCTTCATCGCAAAAACAAGTATTTAAACTCATTTCTACATCACAAAAATGAGAGTGGTTTTCGTATAAATGTTTTAAAAATGAACTTTTTTCTTTTTCTTTAGTGTTGGTATGCAAGAAAAGTTCTTTGTTTAAATGTGCAATTTTATCGCTATAAGCTAATACAAGGTTGATATCGTGACAAATGAGTAAAATTCCCATGCCTTTTTGGTGCAAGGAGCTTAGAAGTTCAAAAATTTGTATAGCAGATTTGTTATCAACGCTTGCGGTAGGTTCATCTAAAATAAGCATTTTGCATTCACTAGCTAAGGCTCTTGCGATAAAAACACGTTGCCTTTGTCCTCCGCTTAGAGAATCAATGGTTTTGTTCCAAAATTTTTCCATTCCTACACTTTTTAAAGCTTGCATAGCTTTTTCTTTATCTTTTTTCCCATAAAAACCAAAAATTTTTTTACTTACAAGTCCCATAAGAACGATTTCAAGTACTCTTGGGCAAAAATTAGGATTGGCTAGAGTGTGTTGAGGAACATAGCCTATTTCTTTTCTTTGAAGAGCTTTGAAATGGATTTCATTTTTGGATTTTAAAAGTCCTAAGATAAGTTTTACGAGTGTTGATTTTCCTGCACCATTTGGACCTATGATAGAGAGAAAGTCTTTATTGTCATAGCTAAGATTGATGTTTTTTAAGATGATTTCATTATCATAAGCGTAGTTTAGATTAGAAATTTCAAAAAAAAGCATCAAAAAACCTGATTATAAATTATGAGAAAAGGCATCAGCAGTTTTTAAAAGCTCATTTTCCCAATCATAAGATAAATGATCTATTTTGTAAATTTTTGCATCACATTCTTTAGCAAGTGTTTTTGCTGCATTTTCAGGGAAACCATTTTGAACAAAAATGACTTTTAAATTTTTATCTTTCATTAGAGTGATAAGTTTTTGCAAATCTTTGCTTTTTGGTTCCTTACCTAAAATTTCTACAGGAATTTGCGTAAGATTATAGCGTTTTGCAAAATATGTCCAAGAAGGATGATAAACTACAAATTCTCTATTTTTTAATTTTTCTAATTTTGAGGCAATTTGTAAATTTAAACTATCCAATTCTGCTAAAAATTTATCTAAATTTTCTTTATATAAATTTTCATTTTGTGGATATTTTTGAATCAAGGTGTCATAAATATTTAAAGCCATAGTTTGGACTAAAATAGGATCTAGCCAAGTATGAGGATCAAAATGCTCATGTTCGTGGTGTTCATGCTCATGAGAGTGTTCGTGTGTATCATGAGTTTGAATCAAAGCTATGTTTTTTTGCATATTTACAACTTGAAGTTTTGAAAAATTTTGTTTAAATTTATCCGTAAAAACTTTTTCAAATTCTAAGCCTATAGTGAAATAAATATCACTTTTTTCAAGTTTTTTCATAGTACTTGGTTTAAATTCAAAATTATGCTCATTGCTATTTGGGGGCAAAATAACATTGACATCTAGAGTATTTGCAGCTATTTTTTTAACAAAAAATGCTTGAGGTGCTATACTGACACTAACTAAATTGCTACTAGTATTTTGTTCTTGCTCTAAATTTTTAGCTTGTGTGAAAGTATAAAATATCCCTAAAGATAAAATAAATAATAGAATTTTTTTCAAAATATTTCCTTCGATATAAATTTTTTAAATTATAACGATATTAAGCTTAATACATAGAATTTTCGAAGCGATATTTATTTAAATAAAAATAATAAATATAAATTAATTTAATATTTATTAAATGAAATTTTTTATCACTTTTATATTTAAGTAAAAATTTAGATTTTTTAATTTATAATTCTTAAGAAAATTTAGCATTATTTTATATTTTATAAAATTAATGTTAAAAGTTCTTTTACAAAAATTAATTAAATTTAAAAGGAAAAATATGAATAATATCAAAATAAAACTTTCTGTTATTGCAAATTCAATTGCAATTTTTGCTTTAAGTATTTTGAGCATCATTAGCTTTTACTTTACAAAAGATTCTTTGTATCAAAGTACGCTTTATACTGAAACAGAACTTCTTAAAGCAACACAAATTTCTATAGAGGATTTTAGATCCAGAAATATATCTTTGCTTAATACTCTTGAAAAAGATATATTAAAATTACCCTATGAAGCACTAAATTCTCAAGATAACATAGTTAATAATGTAGGGGCCATATTAAAATACTACCGCAATAGTGGAAATTTGCTTGCTGTTTATATTGGTTTAGATAATGGTGAAAATATCATGAGTAGTGATCTAAGCGAGAAAAAAAATACTAATATAACTATAAATGGAAAAGCCAACAACTATAATGCAACTACTAGGGAATGGTATAAAGAAGCTAGAAATAGTAATCAAATCTATATAACCCCAGCTTATATTGATGCTATTAGTAATGAATACTGCATTACTTACTCTAAAGCTCTTTATAAGGATGGTAAATTTATTGGTGTTTTAGGAATTGATATTTTATTAACTAGTTTACAAGATCAAATCGCTAGAACTCCAGGCAATACCTTTGTTTTTGATAATAAAGATAAAATTTTTGCAGCCACCAACGAAGCTTTATTAGATCCTTCGGTAGACCATTCTCCTGTTCTAAATGCATATAAAGCTCATGGTGATAACAACTTCTTCTCTTATAAGTTAAATAATGAAGAAAGACTTGGAGCTTGTACTAAAGTCTTTGCTTATACAGCTTGTATTACCGAAAGCGCTGATATTATAAATAAACCTATATTTAAAGCAGCATATATACAAGTTATAGCCTTAATTGTTATGATATCTATTAGCATCATCCTCCTTTATTTCATCGTATCAAAATACCTCTCCCCACTTGCAGCTATCCAAACAGGTTTAACTTCATTCTTTGATTTTATCAACTATAAAACAAAAAATGTTTCTACTATAGAAGTAAAAAGCAATGATGAATTTGGACAAATCTCAAATGCTATCAATGAAAACATTCTTGCTACTAAAAGAGGCTTAGAACAAGACAATCAAGCCGTTAAAGAATCAGTTCAAACCGTATCAGTTGTAGAAGGTGGTAATTTAACAGCAAGAATTACTGCTAATCCAAGAAACCCACAACTTATTGAACTTAAAAATGTTCTAAATAAACTTCTTGATGTTTTACAAGCTAGAGTAGGTTCTGATATGAATGCTATTCATAAAATTTTTGAAGAATACAAAAGCTTAGACTTTAGAAATAAATTAGAAAATGCTAGCGGTAGTGTAGAATTAACTACTAATGCTTTAGGTGATGAAATAGTTAAAATGCTAAAACAAAGTTCAGACTTTGCTAATGCCTTAGCTAATGAAAGTGGAAAATTACAAACTGCTGTTCAAAGCTTAACCACTTCTTCAAATTCTCAAGCTCAATCTTTAGAAGAAACTGCAGCAGCTTTAGAAGAGATCACTTCTTCTATGCAAAATGTTTCAGTTAAAACTAGTGATGTTATCACTCAATCTGAAGAGATTAAAAATGTTACAGGTATTATAGGTGATATTGCAGATCAAATCAATCTTTTAGCTTTAAATGCAGCTATTGAAGCAGCTCGTGCTGGAGAACATGGTAGAGGCTTTGCAGTGGTAGCTGATGAAGTTAGAAAGTTAGCTGAAAGAACTCAAAAGTCTTTATCAGAAATTGAAGCTAATACTAATTTACTTGTTCAATCTATCAATGATATGGCAGAAAGTATTAAAGAACAAACTGCAGGTATCACTCAAATCAATGATAGCGTAGCTCAAATTGATCAAACTACTAAAGATAATGTTGAAATTGCTAATGAATCAGCTATTATTTCTAGTACAGTAAGTGATATAGCTAATAATATCTTAGAAGATGTTAAGAAGAAAAGGTTTTAATTAGTCATTTATACCTAGTGAAAAACTAGGTATAAATTTTTTCTTCAATTTAAATTTTTCATCAAAGTTTCTAAAAAGTTTCCAAATATTTTTATACTTCCATTGTTTTAAATTTCAATATGGGGTAAAAACAAATGGAAAGAAGATTGTTTTTAAAAGGTTCAGCTTTAGGTTCTATGGTGGCTTTTTTTGCAAGTTCAAATTTAAGTGCTGCTATGCTTAAGGATAAGGATTTGCTAGGTTTTAAAGCTGTTAGTGCAAGCACACAAGATAAAGTTATAGTACCACAAGGTTATGAAGCAAAGGTTTTAATTTCTTGGGGTGATCCACTTTTTAGTAAAGCAAAACCTTATGATGAAAATAAAATCATCGACATGAATGCAGTTAAAAATGCTCATTTGGTTTTTGGAGATGACAATGATGGTATGAGTTTTTTTCCACTTTCAAAAAACAGAGGAATTTTAGTCGTTAATAATGAATATATAAATCCTGAAATCATGTTTAATCATCATGGTAAAAATTTAAGCAAAGAAGATATTTTATATGAGCAAGCCAGTGTGGGTGTGAGTATCTTAGAAATCGAAAAAAAAGGTGATGATTGGACTGTGGTTTTAGACTCTAAGTATAACCGCAGAATCGATGCAAACACTAAAATGCAAGTAAGTGGAGCAGCTAAAAAAGAAGTTTTAAAAAATGAAAAATTTGTTCATGGAACTTTTGCAAATTGTGCAAATGGACAAACACCTTGGGGAACTTATATCACCTGTGAAGAAAATTTTGATGATTTTTTTGGAAGTTTAGATGAAAATCTAGAATTTAATGACTCTCTTAAACGCTATGGATTTAACAAAACTAGTCTTTATGGATGGGAAAAATTTGATGAAAGATTTGATTTAGCTAAAAATATGGATGAAGCCAATCGTTTTGGTTGGATAGTGGAAATCAATCCTTTTGATGCACAAAGCACACCTGTTAAAAGAACTTCTTTAGGGCGTTTTAAACATGAAAATGCAGAAATTATCGTAGAAAAAGATGGTTCTGTTATAGTTTATATGGGTGATGATGAGATGAATGAATTTATTTATAAATTTGTTAGCAAACATAAATACAAAAAAGGTGCTGATACAAGTAAAATTTTAGATGAAGGTATTTTGTATGTAGGACAGTTTAACGGCAATGTGGGAGATTTTAAAGGACAGGGAAAATGGATAGCTTTAGAATATGGCAAAAACAGCTTAAATGAAAAAAATGGTTTTAAGTCTCAAGCTCAAGTACTCATCAATACGCGTCTTGCTGCAAGTATTGTAGGTGCAACTCCTATGGATAGATGTGAATGGATAGCAAGCCATAAACAAAGTGGTTCTAAAGAAGTATTTGCAACACTAACGAACAACAAAAATCGCCAAGAACCTAATGCAGCAAATCCAAGGACTAAAAATGTTTATGGACAAATTTTAAAATGGATGCCAAAAAATTCTCATAAAGACGATGATTTTACTTGGGAAATTTTTGCTCTTGCTGGAAATCCTGATAACCAACAAGGCTTATATAAAGGCTCAAATAATATTACAAGTGAAAATAAATTTAATTCTCCTGATGGACTTAAATTTGATAGAGATGGAAGACTTTGGATACAAACAGATGGATCTTATTCTAATAAAGATGAATACGAAAGTATGGGAAATAACTGCATGCTAGCAGCAAATCCAAAAACAGGGGAAATTAGACGCTTTTTAACAGGGCCTATTGCTTGTGAATTAACAGGGATTGCTTTTAGTGAGGATTATACTACAATGTTTGTAGGCATACAACATCCAGGAGAAGGTTTGAAAGGTAGTACTTTTCCTTATGGAAAAACACCAAGATCAAGTGTAATGATGATAAGAAAACTTGATGGTGGAGTGATAGGAAGCTAAATAAAAATAAAGTTGCTTTTAGCAACTTTATAAAATCTTAATGCAAGCTTTCTATATAAGCCATAGCACTTAATGCAGCTACAGCTCCATCACCTGCAGCACAAATAACTTGCTTAGGCGCATCTTTTCTAAGGTCCCCTGCGGCAAAAAGTCCAGCAACGCTAGTTTGCATTTTAAGATCAACACTTACTTGCCCACCTTCTTCCATATTGCATAAAAACTTACTATCGTCTTGTTTTAAAATTTCATTTCTTACGTTAAGACCAACAAAAGTAAAAATTCCTGGAACATTTAAATCTCTAATACTACCATCTTTTAATTTTACTTTTACTCCAGCAACACCCATTTTATCGCCATATACTTCATCTACACTTGCGCTAGTAATGAGTTCTATTTTTTCGTTTTTCTTAACTTTTTCTACTGTAGATGGAGCTGCTCTAAACTCATCTCTGCGGTGGATAAGATAAATCTTAGAACAAATATTTGCTAGATATAAAGCTTCTTCTAAAGCCGTATCTCCACCACCTAAAACTGCAACTTCTTTATTTTTATAAAAAAATCCATCACAAGTTGCACAAGTGCTTACACCTTTTCCAAAAAATTCATCTTCGCCCTTAAAACCTGCTTTTTTTGGAGCTGAGCCTGTACAAACTATCACAGCTTTAGCAAGTTCTGTTTTACCACCTTCTAATTTGATGGTAAAACTTCCATCACTATTTTTTAAAATTTGTTCTACTCCAACCATTTCATGTTTTAAACCAAAACGCATACATTGTTCACTCCAAGGAGCCATAAAAGAAATTCCATCCATAACTTGGGCTACACCTGGATAATTTTCTATCTCAGAACTTGAGGTAATTTGTCCACCAGGCATACCTTTTTCAAACATTACTACATTTTTAAGGCCACCTCTAGTTGCATAAAGTCCGGCACTAAGTCCAGCAGGACCTCCACCTATGATTGCTACATCTAACATTTATATTTCCTTTATATTGAATTTTATTATTAATAATGATATAAAAATTATTCTTAATAGTAGTTAATAAAAATTATTATTTAGTATAAATTTGAAATTTTTAAGAAGAAGGCTAGTTATACTAGCCTTTAGTTTATAGTAAAGAGTTTAATTTATCGCTAATTGCTTGTTTAGATTGTGCACCAACGAGTTGATCTACAACTTCACCATTTTTAAAGAAAATAAGCGTAGGAATAGAGCGAACACCAAATTCAGCTGCTAAATCACCTTGTTCATCTGTATTTACTTTGCAAATTTTAGCTTTACCATCGAAGTCATTTGAAAGTTCATCAATAACTGGAGCAAGCATTCTACAAGGTCCGCACCATGGAGCCCAAAAATCAACTAAAGCTACACCTTCTTTTGCTTGAGCAAAATTATCACTTGTTAATTCAATATATTTTCCCATAATTTTTCCTTTCTTTAATTTTTGTCTAATTGTATTTTATTTTTTTAAATATCAGCTTAAAAACTTATATTTTCGCAAAATTGTATCACATCATTTTTAATGCAAATCAGATCAATCTGAAAATCCGATGAAATTCCATTTTTAAGATGATAAAATTCTATAGTTTTTAAAATTTTTTCAAGTTTTTTTCTATCCAAACGCTCGGAAACTTCATAATCATTTTGAGTAAATTTAACCTCTATAAAATGTAAAATTTCATCTTTTTTGGCTATTATATCGATTTCTCCAAATTTAGAATGGAAATTTCTTTTTAAAATTTCAAAGCCTTGTTTTTTTAAAAATTTACAAGCCTTATCTTCCCCTAAAATTCCATCTAAATAAGCTTTTACACCCATTATTCTATACGCATCATAAAAGGCTTGGTTTTTATAAAATCTTGTTTGCGTAAAATTTCAAGCAAATTTTGTATGCTTTTTTCATAAGTTAAATGTGTAGTAAAAAACAAAGTACTGTAATTTTCATCATTTTTTTTAGGTTTTTGTAAAAAACTATCGATAGAAATATTATTTTCACTCATCAATTGTGTGATTTTAGATAAAATCCCTATTTTATCTTCAACTTTCACCCTTAAATAATATTTTGTATAAATTTCATCTTTGCTTAAAAGCTTGTATTCTAAAGTATTCACAAAACCAAGCATTGGTGCTTTTACCTGATCTCTTGCTATATCCATAAGATCTGAAATCACAGCACTTGCAGTGGCCTCTCCTCCTGCTCCTGCTCCATAATACAAACTTTCACCCAACAAATCTCCATTAATGCTTATAGCATTCATCACTCCATCAACTTTTGCAAGCATTTTTTCTTTATCTATCATAGTAGGATGCACCCTTAATTCTACTTTATTTTCACGCACCTTAGCTATACCTAAAAGTTTTATGGTAAATTCAAACTCATTAGCAAAATACATATCTTCAGGTGCAATTTCACTAATACCCTCGATCAAAATATCTTCAGGTTTAGCTTTAAGATTATAAGCGATACTTGATAAAACAAGCAGTTTATGTGCTGCATCTTGCCCTTCTATGTCAAAAGTTGGATCAGCCTCTGCATAACCTAAATTTTGAGCTATTTGCAAAGCTTGTTTAAAACTCATATTTTTTTGACTCATAGAACTTAAAATATAATTACTCGTACCATTTAAAATCCCTTTTATAGCCAAAATATTATTTGCACTTAAACCTTCTTTTAAAACCTTGATAATAGGAATTCCTCCAGCCACACTTGCTTCATAACCAAAAGCTAAATTTTTAGCCAAATTTTCAAGTTCATAACGATGATAAGCAAGCATAGCTTTATTTGCAGTAACAACAGCTTTTTTCTTTTTTAAAATTTCACTCACTATTTTAAAAGCTTCATCCACCCCACCCATTAATTCTACAAAAACATCTACATCAGCATTTAAAATTTCTGCAACGCTATGAGTAATTGGAATTAAAGCATTTTTTTTAGGACTTCTAGCAAGAGCGATCACAGGAGTTATGCTTTGCCCACATCTTGCACGAATAAGTTTATCATTTTCTAAAAGAAATTTAACCACCGCACTTCCAACAGTGCCATAACCAAGAATCGCTACTTTCATAACTTACTCTTTTAAATATTTTTTGATATTACGTGCAGCTTGGCGTATGCGATTTTCATTTTCAATTAAAGCAATTCTTACATACTCATCACCTGCTTCGCCAAAACCTACCCCAGGACTTACTGCAACACTAGCACGCTGTAAAAGTTGCTTTGAAAATTCTAAACTTTTTAAATGTCTTTTGCTTTCAGGGAGTTTTGCCCAAACAAACATACTTGCTCTTGGTTTTTGAAGTTTCCAGCCTGCATTTTCAAAAGCTTCAAGTAAAATGTGCATTCTTTTATCATAAGTTGCACGGATTTCATCTACACAAGTTTGATCTCCATCTAAAGCTATGGTAGCTGCTACTTGAATAGGTGTGTACATACCATAATCAAACCAAGATTTTATTTTTTTAAGCGCACTGACTAAGCGTTTATTTCCTACTACAAAACCCACGCGCCAGCCTGCCATATTGTAAGATTTTGAAAGAGTGTAAGTTTCTACCGCTACATCTTTTGCGCCTTCAATTTCCAAAATAGAAGGAGTTTTATAGTCATCATAAGTTAAATCTGCATAAGCAATATCTGAAATAATATAAAATCTTTCTTTTTTTGCCGTTGCTATCAATCTTTCATAAAAACTTTTCTCACAAGTTACTGTTGTTGGATTATGCGGGAAATTAACAACGACATATTTTGGACGCGGGATGCTTTCATTTAAAGTTTTATGTAAATTTTCAAAAAATTGATTTTCATCAAGCTCAAATTTTTCATTATAAGCTAAAGGCATTTTTGCTACATTACCTCCTGCTATAATAAAAGCTTGAGTATGTATAGGATAAGCAGGAGTTGGCACAATAGCAACATCTCCAGGATTTATAATCGCTCTTGCAAGATTTACAAAACCCTCTTTTGAACCCATAGTAGCTACAACTTCATTTTCAGGATCTAGGTTGACATTATATTTTCTTTTATACCAATTACAAATTGCTAAGCGAAGTTTATAAATCCCCATGGATGTAGAATATCCCGAGGTTTTATCTTTGTTAGCACTTTCACAAAGTTTATCTATAATGTGTTGTGGAGTTTTACCATCGGGATTTCCCATTGAAAAGTCGATGATATCCTCTCCAGCACGTCTTGCTGCCATTTTTATCGCATTTACTTCTGCGAAAACATAATTTGGAAGTCTTTCTATGGTATTAAAACGGATTTCATCAAACATTTCTTAATCCTTTATTTTTTAAGTGTGATTTTTAAACCCCTGCGTATATTATCTAAACTATACATATCGCTTACAATAGCATATATAGCACCATTTGGAATAAGTTCTGAAAAATGATTATTTTTATTTTCGCTTTTTACTGCTTTAATTAGATTCAGATTTTTATCTAAAAAGAAGATTTTAGGAAACCAATTGTCTAAATCATTTGCATCAATAATCAAATTTGTAGCATTTTTTAAATCAAGCACATAGTCTTTAAGGGGTTTTTCTAATGATTTTGGAGTATTTAAATTAACATTTGTATTGGTTTTTAATACAGCATTGGAAAAATTTAAATCATATTCATAGTCATATGCCCCAATGCGCTTAATATTATCTATATAGACAGAATTTTCTTTTAAGAGATTGTAAAGCGTTCCAGGATCTAAAACATATTGAGAATCTACTTGTATGGTATAGTCAATATTTCCTTCTCTTAAAATCAAATCTGTAGGGATAAAATATATATATCCGGCATCTGTTAAAACATCGGATAAAATTTTAAAAAACATAACTTCATCAGCTTTTGCTTTAAAATTTAGTTTTAGACTTTGAGGATTTGATAGTGTTAAGGCAATTAAAGAATTGGTTTTTAATATTTGAGATATTTTTGCAATATCACAATTTCCATTATTATCTATGTAAGAATTATTTGAAAATAATAATTCTAGTTGAGAATTTTTACTAGGATTGTTTACTAAATTTTTTGCTAATTCAAGACTTGAGATTGCAAAAGATATATTAACCCAAAAAGTAAGAATAATAATTTTTTTTACCATTCTTTACCTTTATTTAATTTTACAAATTCAGCAGCTGAAATACTGGTAATTTTTCCATCTTTAATCAAGAAACGTTTTGAAATTCCTACAGGAAATTTTTGTTCTTTATTTTCTTGATCAAACATTGTTAAAGCTGCAGCCCCTGTTAAAATTAACTGATCTTTATCTAAAGAAATATTAAAATCTTTTTCTTTAACAAAGCTTGTTTTTTTAAGGCTTTTTAAATCTATCAAACCTATCCAAATCTTGGTAGAGGTTTTAAAATGTGCTTCTTTTAAAGAATCAGTTTTTAGTGTATTTGTGTCTTCTTGGATTTGGGTATTTTTTTCTTCATCGAGTAGAGTTGTGTTATTTTCACTGATATTATTTTCTATGCTTATGTTTTTATCATTTTCTTGTAATGAGGTGTTTTGGCTTGGTAAAACGCTCTCTGTTTGATTTGTTTCTTGTGCTTTATTGTTGTCTATAACAACAACATTGTTTCCACTTAAAGATTTTAAATTTTCTTGTGCTTGTCCTATTATGTCTATAACTGTTGCACTAGTATTATTTTGTTCATCTTTGAAAAAAGTTTTAAGTGTATCAAAATAATAAATTCCACTTCCTATAATCACTAAAACAATAAGAACAATCAAAAAAGGCCAAGCGTTAGAGGATTTTTGACTATAAGCATCTAGTTTTGGGGTTATCATTTTTGATTTTGTTTGTGGAGTAGGATTGTTTTCGTTAAGATAAGCTTCATACTCTTCGTTAAAATCACTAAAGTCGAGTTCGTATTCTCTGCTTAAAATTTTAACAAAACCTTTAACATTAAAACGACTTAAAACAGCAAAATTCTTTTCTACTAAAGCTTCAAGAAAATCAAGTTCAATTTGCGTTTTTGCTGCAACTTCTTTTAAATTTAATTCTTGTATTTTTTTCCAATTAAGCATTTAACATCCTATCACAAAGTATTGCAAAAGCAGCGCTGACATTAAGACTATCAAAATTATTTTTCATCGCAATGCCCACACATTCATCGCACTTTTTTATAATTTTAGAGCTTAAACCAAAACCCTCACTACCCAAAACTAAAACTTTTTTACCATTGCTTATTTTTACACTGTGAATTTCTTTTCCCGAGCCATCGCTCGCATAAAAATAAAAACCTACTTGTTTTAGTTCGTTTATTACACTTAAAGCATCGTTGCTTATCACAATAGGTAAATCAAGAGCCGCTCCGCTGCTTGTGCGAATTACTCCTTCCATGGCTAATTTTTCACCAATAAAAATTAAAGCCCCAACCCCTAAAGCATAAGCTGTACGCGTGATAGCCCCTATATTTCCTACATCACTAATTCCATAAAGCATAACAATAAAATCATTTTTTTTGATCTCATTTAAATTTGCAAAAGAACTTTCTTTAATATCTAGCAAAAAACCTTGATGATTTCCACCTTTCGCATAAGCTTGAGCAGTTTTAAAATCAAGTTTTTTGATTTTAAAACCTGATTTTGCGATTTTGGAAAAAGTAATTTTATCACATTCTTTTGCTAAATAAAGCTCATTGATACAGTCTTTATGATATTCTAAAATATAAAAAAATATTTGCTTCCCATAAACTATCATATTAAAATTTTACCTAATCTTGACTTAAAAGCAGTTTTTGATAAATTTCTTTTGCATTTTTTCCATTGATCTTTGATAATAATTTTGCTTTTGCTTTTAAAGACAGCTCTAAATCCATAATATCTTTTTCACAAAGAGTATTTTGCAAAAAATTTTGCTCTTTTGATTGCAGTACTACAACCCATTCACCGTTTAAATTAGACTTTTTTAAAATTTCAAAAAGCTCTTTAGCATTGCCTTTAAATTTTTTTTCAAATTTTTTACTGATTTCTTTAATCAAAAAAATTTCTCTTTGGCTGTCTAGAATCATAATTTGTTCTACTAAAGATAAAATACGCTTGGGGGATTCGTAAATAATACTTGGATAAGGAAGGTTTAAAATTTTTTCTATGTCTTTTTGTCTTTCTTTGCCTTTATTTGCTAAAAAACCAATAAAGATAAATTCTTTTTGACAAAATGCTGAGCTTACAAGAGCAACTAAGGCTGCATTTGCACCTGGTAAAATTTCATAGGTGATATTATTTTCTTGTGCAAATTCTACCAAAGCCTTGCCAGGATCACTAATCCCTGGCATTCCTGCATCGCTTAAATAAGCTACATTTTTTTCAAATATCTTTAAATCAATACTTGCTAAAACTTCTTTTTCATTATGGGAGTGTAAGGCTATAAATTTAGAAATATGTATATCAGTGTGAAATTTGGTATTTAATAACGAAATCAAAGACTTACTTACTCTTGTATCTTCGCAAAACACAAGATCGCAAGTCTTTAAAAGTTCTAAGGCTCTAAAAGAAATATCGCTTAAATTTCCTATGGGAGTAGGAATAAAATAAAGCATAATTATTGCATTGCGTATTTTTTCTTAAATTTCTCTACACGACCTGCAGCATCTACAATTTTTTCACTGCCTGTAAAAAAAGGATGGCAATTTGAACAAATATCTACTCTTAATTCTGCTTTGTTTGACTTTGTTGTAAAAGTATTTCCACAAGCACAACTTACTTTGCATTCTACATATTCTGGGTGAATTTCTTTTTTCATTAGTTTTCCTTAAAAATTAAAACAATAAGCCGTGATTATAAATTATTTAACATAAAAAAGAGATTAATTTAAGAAAAGTTAAAGCAAAATTTTTGAAGCTATAGCTATAATAGCTGTTTGACTTTTTAGAATATTAGAGCTTTTAAGAGAGATTTTCCGGTTAAACAATAATCTCTCATCATTGTTAAATCCACCTTCAGGACCTATAAAATATAATTCTTTTTCATCGAAATGACTTTGTTGTTCTCCTTGAAAATCAACCATAATTGCATTTGGAAATTTTTGAACAAATTCTTGAGTGCTTTGGTGGATAATTAAATCCATTTTAGTATTTCTACCGCATTGTTCACAAGAAGAAATAATGATTTTTTCAAATCTTTCTAAATCGATTTTAAAATTTCTTTGTGAAAAATTTGTAAAAACCAAATGTAACTTTTTTACTCCAAGTTCATTTAAGAAAGGTAGAGTTTTTTCTAAAATTTTAATATCTATAATGGCTAAGGCTAAGTTTAATTCACTTTGTTTTATATTTTGTGATTTTTTGTTTAAAAATTTTAAAGTGCAAGAATTTCTTGTTAAATTTGTGATTGTATAGTTGTAAAGAAAATTATCTTGTAAATTTCTAAGATTTAGCTCCGAATTTTCCTTTACTCTTCTTACTTTTAAATGGTTAAAGTTTTCACCTTGAAGTTGTATAAACTCTTCTCCAGCTTGCTTGTTATACAAAAATTGCATTTTATAGATATCTTTCTATTAAAAAAGGCAAAAACAATAAAAAAATTTCAAAAGGTAAAATCAAACAACTAATCCATCTAAAAGTGGCATATTTTCTAAATCTTCTTGCTTTTTTAAAACAAACAAAGTGAAAAATTGCTAAGGCAAAAATTAAGATCCAAGAAAAAATCATTACCCAGATATTGACATTCATTTGAAATTGTTTCATTGCTGATAACAAACAACCTGTAAAAATAATCAAAGCTAAAAATAAATAATAAATTGGTAAAAATAATCGTATTCTGCGAATAAAAATGAATTCGGTTTTAAAATTTCCTTGTGTTAGTATAAGATAAAAAAGCATTAAAAAACCGCTCGCATAAAGACTATAAAGATGTAAAGCTAAAAAGAATTCGTAACTTTGATCCATTATTTTCCTTTGTTTATAAAATCAGCTAAATTTTGAATTTGTTCATCACTTAAAAAACTATGGTTTTTATCTTTTATCGTTTTTATTTTTTGTATAAAAATTTTATTGCTCAAGATTTTAATGGCCGTGCTGTTTTTAGGTTTTAATTCCCCTTTTTCTCCATGACAAGTGGCGCATTTTTGTTTATATAAAGAGTTGATAATACTAGGATTGACTTCATGTTCATCATTTGAACTTTGTGCTTCATCATCTACAGGTAAAGGCAGGTTGGAGTCACTTAATTCTGTTTTTTCATCGTTTTGTTCTATTTGGACTACTTCTTGATCTGTATTTTGAGTCTTGGAAATATTTTTTTCATCATTAGAACAGGCAGATAAAACTAATAAAAAAAAACTTAAGGCAATTAAAATTTTAGCTTTTTGCATTAAATCTCCTTTGGATTTATAAAAATTTCTTCATTTTTTAATTTGTTATAAAAATCTATATCATTCCATTCTGCTTTAATGCCATTGGAAAATTCTATGTCTTGAAGTGAAATTTTTGGCATTAGCTCACTATAGGCATCTTCTCTAAAACCTTGTGCATAGCCTGTTCTTGTTTCATGAACAATGATGCTTTGTAAAGTCACTCCTTGTTCTCCATTTACCATTTTTGTTTGTTTTAATAAAGCATCTATAAGTATGAAAAATACACGACAAAAATTTTCAGCACTTACATTAACAGGCAGGCAAATCCAACGACTTGAATATTTTTTCATTTCTTCTAAATATTTTGCGTCATCATATTTAAAAAGAGTGATAGCATGATCAAAACTATCAATAATTTGGCGTATATAGGTTTTTAAAAGTCCAAAATCATAGACCATTCCAGCATTATCTAAATATTTGCTTTCAAGTAAAACTTCAACTTTGTAAGAATGTCCATGAATGCTACTTTTGCAACGCTTAGAAGAACAAAATCTAACAATGTGTGCGTTTTCAAATTCAAATAATTTTCTTATAATCATACACCCTCTTTATCGTTCCAAAGACGAATATGAATTCTATCAGAATAATTATAACCATTCTTAATACAAAATTCAGCAATTTTTTGAGCATTTTTTTTAAGGTTTTGCTCATTTTCACCCATAGGCATACAAAAAATTTGATTTGGAGCTTCTTTTAGAATTTCATTGATTTCTAAAAATGAATTATCAAGAGTATTGGCATCTAAAACAAATTTATAAAAACTATCTTTTGCGTAATTTTTAAATGCTTTTAAAGCTTTAAAATTTAATCGTTTATCTTTTTTTATCCCACTATTTTGGAGTTTAACGCTTAAAGCAAAAATACATTCTTTGTAAAAAGGATATCTATCAAAATCAATTTCTATGCTTCCATTGCTTTCAAAGTGTATTTCGAATTTATTTTTTAATAACATTTGGATAAATTCTATAAATTCAGGATTTTCATAATGGATTAATGGCTCTCCACCTGTGATAACAACTATAGGATCAAAGTCTTTTTTTAATTTTATCACTCTTTTTAAAAGTTCATTAGCATTTAAAGTTTCATAACTTTCTTTAAAATCTTTTGTGAAAACAGCTCTTATCGTGTCACATCCAATGAGAGTTTTATCGTTTTTTGATATTTTTACATTAAAACCTAAACAGTTGAAATTGCAACCAGCAAAACGCATAAAAATAGCTAATTTTCCATTATATTTGCCTTCTCCTTGAATGCTTAAGAAACTTTCAACAAGTTGCAAAATTAACCTCCAGTTTGATAAAAAGCACGAGATGAGGTTTCATTATCAACAACACTCCATTTATTTTTTTCTGGTTTATTTCTTAATACTTCTTGTAATATTTCTACAGCGGCTTTAATATCACCTTTTCGAACCGCTTCTTTTATGCTTAATGCTTCATCAAAATAAAGGCAAGGTATTAACAAGCCTTCAGCACTTAAGCGTATGCGATTGCAAGAATCGCAAAATTCATGGCTATGAGGATCTATAATTCCAAATTCATAATCATCTGCCTTGTAAATACTCACAGGTGCTTTTTCATCTTTTTTTATAAGTTGAATTTGATATTTTTGACTCAAAATTTGTATAATTTCATCTCTTTTTAATCCTTGTAATTTACCATAAGCATGAGTATTTTCCATAAATTCTATAAAGCGAATTTGAGCTTTTTTTGATTTTGCAAATTCCAAAAGAGATATCAGTTCATCATCGTTTAAATTTTTAAGAGCTACAGTATTAAGTTTTACTTTCAAATCTAGATTTAAAGCTTCATCAATTCCAGATAAAACACTATCTAATACATCTTTTTGCGCAAGAGTTTTTGCTTTTTTGTGATCTAGGGTATCAAGTGAAATATTAAGTCGTTTAAGTCCAGCATTTTTTAGGTCTTTAGCAAAGTCTTTTAGTAAAAATCCATTTGTAGTTATAGCAAGGTCAATATCGCTTTTATAATCGCTAATCATTTTTATAAAAATACTTAAATCTTTTCTTAATAAAGGTTCCCCACCTGTTATACGGATTTTTTCAATTCCTTCGTCTATAGCTGCTTTAACAAATAAAAAAAGTTCTTCAAAGCTTAATAAATTTTCTTTTGGCTGATAATCGAAAGGAATTTTTGGCATACAATAAAGGCAGCGAAAGTTACATCTTTGTGTAACTGAAATTCTAAGATAATTTATCTTTCTACCGAATTGATCTATAAGCATTTATTTTCCATTCTATTTTATTAATTTCTTAAATTTTAAGACAAGTTCTACATTTCCAGTGCCAATGCGTAAATCTTTAGCGATTTGTTCTATGCTTTTTCCTTCTTTGAAAAGATTTTCTATTTTTTGTTCTTCTGTATCGTAATTTGGTGTAAGTTTAGCCATGCTTTGTGCTTTTTGTTCCAAATTTAAAAGACGATTTTGTTGTTCATTTTGAAAATCTTCTATGATATGTTCCATAGTTTTTAGTGTTCTTAAAACAGGAGTGATTTTTGAACTGATTTGTTTATCAAGTTCAATCATAATTTCTTCTTTTAAAAGAGAGGTTTTATAGTCTTCATCCTCTTCGCTATCATCTTTAACTCCTAATTCTTTACGAAAATAATGAAGTTCTTTGGTAATATCTTCTATCACATTTTGAAGTTTTGCTATTTTTGCATTATTTTCTCTTTCTTTGATATTCATGTAGGCTAGCATTGCAATTAAAAGCACAATTATAAAAACTAAATAAAGTACATCATCACTCATTCTTGGCCTTTCTTATTTCTTATCATATTTCTTTGGATTTCAACAACAAAAGCATCAAAAGCCATTTTGTCTTCAGGCTTAATTTTGATAATTTTTGCCAATGTTTGACTTTGAGCTTTGATAAAAATAGCTATTTTTTGATTATTTAAATCAAATCTTAAATAATATTCTTTATCTTCTTCTAAAATAGTATCCAAAAAATTTAGATACTCAAAATTTAAAGATTCTATTACCCCTTTTTGCTTAAGTGGTATAAGTTCTTTATTTTTATCTAAAGAATTTTCAAGTCTTAAAATATCTTCTTTTAGACTTAAAAGAAGATCAAAAATAATTTTTTCACCCTCGTCAAAATCAATGCGTAAAGCAAGTTTTTTCCATTTTAAAATTTGAGAAATTGCTCCAAGTTTTAGGTATTCTCCAAGAAAACGGTTATTTTCTATTTCACAACATTCTAAATGAGCTTCAAATCCTGCTTTAAAAAGTGCTAATTCCATAATAAATCAATCCAAATAAAAATAAAAAAGATAATACTTAAATAACCATTTAGAGTAAAAAATGCTCTATCAATATGAGCAAAATTCTTATGAACAATTTTATGTTCCAAGGCTAAAATAATACCGCTTATAATTACCCCAATAAGTGCTATTTTTCCAAGTGCTACACCCCAAACTTCCCACACAAAAAGAAGCCAAAATAATACCGCTAAAATATGGCAAAAAGATGATATAAATAAAGTAGCCTTTGAACCAAATTTAGCAGGAATAGAGTGAAGTCCTATTTTTTTATCATACTCCATATCTTGTAAAGAATAAAGCAGATCAAACCCAGCTGTCCAAAAAGTTACACCTAAACATAAAATAACGCTATAAATGTGAATTTCACCCATAATTATAACACTTCCTGCAATAGGCGCAAGTCCTAAACAAAATCCTAAAACTAAATGTGCTAAAGAACTAAAGCGCTTAAAAGCTGAATAAATAGCCAATACCAAAAGCACAGGAAAAGACAAATAAAAGGCCAAGGTATTAATAAAATAAGAACATGATATAAAAATAAGTGCATTAATAATGATAAAAATCCATACGCTTTTTCTACCTATTTTTCCACTGACATTAGGGCGATTTGCACAACGAGGATTATCCTTATCTATATCTTCATCCATTAAACGATTTGTAGCCATGGCAAAATTTCTTGCACTTACTGCACAAATAATGCCTAAAATCAACGCCTTAAAACCAAACCAAGCAGTGTCATTTGCAAGTTTTGATGCTACAATCATAGAGGAAAATAAAAAAGGCAAAGCAAAAATAGAATGCTTAAATACTACAAGTTCTAAAATATCTTTAAATTTTATCCAGAATGTGTTCATTTTTCTACTTTAAAATATTTTTTGCTATGATTTTACTAAAATTTTTATAAATTTTAGGATAAATATTAAAATGTTTTTTGAAATAGCATTAATAGGAACAACCGCGAGTGGAAAAACATACATAGCCAATACTTTAGCAAGAGAATTTAATGCTGTTGTTTTAAGTCTTGATAGTCTTTGTGTTTATAAAGAGATTAATATAGCAAGTGCCAAGCCTTCACAAGATGATCTTGCGAGTATAAAATACTTTGGGGTAAATTTATTGAGCGTGAATGAACATTTTAATGTTGAGTTATTCATAAGAGAATATCAAAAAGCAAAAGAATTTGCTTTAGCTAGAAATTTACCTCTAATTATAGTAGGTGGAACTGGATTTTATTTAAAAACTATGATAGATGGTTTAAGTGAAAAAACCTTAGAGTCAAAGAGTTCTTTAAATAACGATGAAATTTATGCTCTTTTATTAAATATTGATCCAAACTATAAAATAGAAAAAAATGATACTTATAGATTAAAAAAATGGCTGGGTATTTATGAACAAACAAGAGAAATTCCTAGTGAATTTTTAAAAAGAACACAAAAAACTGGGGTGCTTAAAGATATAGAAATTTATGAGCTTGCGTGGGATAAAGAAATTTTAAAAAAACGTATTAAAACTAGAACAAAAGAAATGCTTGATAATGGACTTTTAGATGAAGCAAAAATTCTTTTTTCTAAATTTGATCATAAACTTAAAGCATTAAATTCTATAGGTTTGAAAGAGTGTAAAGAATATTTAGATGGAGAAATTTCCTTTAAAGAGCTTGAAAATTTAATCACGATACATACTACACAACTTGCCAAAAGACAAAGAACTTTTAATAAAAAATTTCAAAGTAAAGCCTTGGAATTTGATAAAGCTTTAGCTACTTTAAGAATGAAATTTTCAATCGAAAAATAAATGTTCTATTAGAATTTTTACTCCTAGTATAATTAAAACCAATCCGCCTAAAAGTTCAGCTTTATTTTTAAGATAAATTCCAAATTTATTCCCTATTTTTAGAGCAATGATACATAAAATGAAGGTGATAATACCTATTAAAAATATAGCTAATAATAAATTTACATTTAAAAATGCAAAACTCACACCAACTGCTAGTGCATCGATACTCGTAGCAATTGCTAAAGCTAGCATGGTTTTAAAGCCAAATTGATTGGCATTACTATCGCAATTTTCATTTTCCAATGACTCTTTGATCATTTTTAATCCTATTAAAGAAAGTAAAATAAAAGCTATCCAATGATCAATACTCGCAATAAAAGATGCAAAAGTTATGCCTATAAAATAACCAATAGTTGGCATCAAAGCTTGAAATCCACCAAAATAAATTCCAACAATAAGATAATGTTTTAAATGTAGTTTTTTAACACTAAAACCTTTGCATAGTGATACAGCAAAAGCATCCATTCCTAAAGCACAGGATAAAAAAATAAGACTATAAAAATCCATAACAAATCCTAAAATTTTATAAAAAATTGAAGATGAAATTATAATCAAACAAAGATAAAAATCACATAATTTTGATATATTTAATTAAATTTTAAGAAATAAATATATATAATTCAATTTCATTTTTATTTTTTACTCCTTAAAAGTGGCCCATTCGTCTAGCGGTTAGGACATCGCCCTTTCACGGCGGTAACACGAGTTCGAGTCTCGTATGGGTCACCACTTTTTAATTTTTCTTTTAAAATAACAATTTTTTCATTTTTTCTATTGAAATTTAATAAATATTAATAATTTATTTTGTAGAATACGAATAGCTTTTGATATAAGTCTATTATAGACTTATATCAAGGCTGGGCATTATTGAGCTGGTGTTTGCTCTTTTGTTTTTTTGTGAGTTTTAGCTTCATGTTTTTTATCAGCTTTAGCTTTTGAATGATGAGCTTTTGTATGTGTTTGATTTACATCGCTTGGAGTATTAGCTGCAAAAACATTAGCTGCGAAAGCACCTAGTAATGCTGAGATTAGTACAACTTTTTTCATATTTTCCTCCTTATGAATAATTTTTAGTTGCAAATTAATTGTAATTATTAAAAATCAACAAATAGATATTTTTTGTAAAAATATTTCAAAAAAATATAATTTTTTATATATATTTAAATTATTATTAAAATATATTATAAATGTATCTTATTTTATTTAGATTAAATAAATAGAAATTTTACCCACTAAGCTTTTAAGATATTTTTACTCTTTTTAATATTATTATGGTAATATTTTCAATATCAAACTAAAAATAAAGGAGAAATTATGTTTGAATTAAGAAAATTACCTTATGATACCAATGCTTTTGGTGATTTTTTGAGTGCTGAAACTTTTAGCTATCATCATGGAAAACATCACAATACTTATGTTACAAATCTAAATAATCTTATTAAAGATACTGAATTTGCAGGTAAAGATCTTGTAAGTATTATCAAAACTTCAAATGGGGGCGTATTTAATAACGCAGCTCAAGTTTATAATCATGATTTTTATTTTGATTGCATTAAGCCAAGTACAGGCTGTGGCTGTGGCGGTTCATGTCAAAGTATAGATGCTAATTTACAAGCGGCACTAGAAAAAGAATTTGGATCTTTAGAAAATTTCAAAGCTGAATTTATCAAAGGCGCTACAGGAGTTTTTGGTTCAGGATGGTTTTGGTTAGTTTATAATACTAAAAATCAAAAACTAGAATTTGTAGGTACTTCAAACGCAGCTACACCAATTACTGAAGATAAAGTTCCTTTACTTGTTGTAGATGTTTGGGAACATGCTTATTATGTAGATCATCGCAATGCACGCCCTGCTTATTTAGAAAAATTCTATGCTCATATTAACTGGGAATTTGTTGCAAAAGCTTACGAATGGGCTTTAAAAGAAGGCATGGGATCAGTTAGCTTTTATGCAAATGAACTTCACCCTGTAAAATAACTTTAATCCTTTTTGTGCTAGAATGGATTTTGACATTAAGTCAACATTCTACACAAAAAGGGGCAAAAATGGATAATTCTTTATCTGCATATACTCAAAAATATGACAAAGAAGGTTATGGATTTCAATATCCTGATGGTCATGTTATAAGATTTTACGAGAGAATCTTAAAATACAAACTAAGCAAAACAAGTGGAAAATTACTTGATTTTGGTTGTGGAAATGGAGTGCATTCTAAGTATTTTAAAAATATAACCGGGGGGGGGTATAGAGCCTTATGGCATTGATATAGTTCCTAGTTTAAAAAAAGTTTGGGAAAAAGATCCTTGCTTAGATTCTAAAAATTTTCACATCATATCTCCTAATTCTAGCTTTAAAAAACTCTTCAATACAAAAATGGATTTTATATTTGCAAATCAAAGCTTATATTATCTTACAAAACAAGCTTTTAAAGAAGCTGTGCAAGAATTTTATGAACTATGCAATGAAGGAGCTATTATATTTGCAACCATGATGAGCGATAAAGGCTATAGTATGTATGAAAGAGGAGAACTTATGGATAATAGCTTGCGTGAAGTAAAAGGATGTCCAAGTGGTAGATTGAGTGGTTCTTCATATATACGCTTTACTAAAGACATAGAAGAATTAAAAGAAGATTTTAAACCTTTTAAACCTTTATTTTGGGGAGATTATGAATTAATTAATCTGTATAATTTTGAAGGCAGTGTGGAGCACTTTATTTATATAGGACAAAAGTAAGTGCTCTAGCACTTACTCTCCTAAGCTTGGAGTCATTTCGATAATCTTCCAAGGAAGTCCTTGAGAATTCAGCTCTTCCATAAAAGGCTTAGCGTCAAATTCTTCCATATTAAACACGCCTTTTCCTTGCCAAATTCCTTTAGCGATTAATTTCGTACCTATCATAGCAGGAACACCTGTAGTATAGCTCACAGCTTGCGCGCCAGTTTCTTTGTAACATTCTTCATGATTGCAAACATTATAAATATAAACTTGTTTGTCTTTTCCATCTTTTTTACCACGAATCACGCAACCTATATTGGTATAACCTTTAGTGCGTGGTCCTAAACTTGCAGGATCAGGAAGCAAGGTTTTTAAAAATTCTATAGGAATGATTTCTTTACCTTGGTGTATCACAGGTTTAATTCCTAGCATTCCAACATTTTCAAGACATTTCATGTGAGTTAAATAACTTTGTCCAAAAGTCATAAAAAAGCGTATTCTTTTTAAACCTTTGATATTTTTTACCAAGCTTTCAAGTTCTTCATGATAAAGCAAATAGCTATCTTTCACTCCTACTTCTGGATAATCCCACTCCATTTTTATTTCCATAGGCTGCGTTTCTATCCACTTGCCATTTTCCCAATAACGCCCTTTAGCAGAAACCTCACGCAGATTGATTTCAGGGTTAAAATTCGTCGCAAAAGCATAGCCATGATCACCTGCATTGCAATCTAAAATATCTATATAAGAAATTTCATCAAATAAATTTTGCTGTGCATAAGCACAAAAAACATTAGTTACACCAGGATCAAATCCACTTCCTAAAAGTCCTAAAATTCCTGCTTGTTTAAACTCATCATTTCTCGCCCATTGCTCTTTGTATTCAAATTTAGCTAAATCAGGATGTTCATAATTTGCCGTATCTATATAATCAATCCCTGCTTTTATACAAGCATCCATTAAACTCAAATCTTGATAAGGCAAAGCCACATTGAGTAAAATTTGTGCTTCTGTTTTCTTGATAAGTTCTACAACTGCATTGCTATCATCAGCATCAATTTGCGCCGTTTCAATTTGAACCCCTAAACGCTCTTTGATAAAAGCAGCGATTTCATCACATTTGCTTTTTGTTCTACTAGCTAAAGTGATTTTACTAAAAGTATCAGAATTCATTGCGCATTTTACAGTAGCCACACGACTTACCCCACCTGCGCCTATGATTAAAAGATTTTTCATTCCTATCCTTCAAAAATTTTTTTGATTTTATCAAATTTAAACTAAAAATTGATAATATCAAAACTTATTTTCTCTTCTAAATCATAACTTGAGCTCACCAAAATAAAAAAAATTATATTTTTATAAAGTAATTTTAGCCTACAAAAAGCCCCTAAAAATTCTTTTTGTAAAATTTTAGCCTCAAAGCGATTTCCTATTTTAAGCTCTGCATAACCAAAAATATAATTTTTTGAAGCTATCCAAGCAAAAAATTCATCTTCTAAATCAAGTTTTTCTTCTATGATATTTAAATCAGGTAAAATTTGTGCACTTTTAAAATCAGGTTTAAAATAAAGCTCTTTAGGATTTGCATGAGCTAAAATTTTTCCTTTTTCTAAAAAAGCGATTTGATCAGACATACAATAAGCATCTTCAATATCATGAGTTACCATAATAGCCGTAATGCCTTGATTTTCTATCATTTTTTTCAATTCTCTTCTTAAATCCTGTTTTAAATTTTGATCCAAATTAGAAAAAGGTTCATCTAAAAGCAAAAGCTTACATCCTCTTGCCATAGCTCTAGCAAAAGCCACTCTTTGCGCTTGTCCTCCTGAAATTTCATCGATTTTTTTATATCTTAAATCTTCAATTTCAAAAGTTTTAAGCAAATGATTTAAAATTTGATTTTTATCTTTTTTATCATAAAGTGCAAAAAGTATGTTTTTCTCAACATTTAAATGAGGAAATAAAGCATAATTTTGAAACATCAAAGCCACTTCACCTTTGCAAGAAAACAAATCATAAGAACTAGCTTGTTCAAGCTTAGCAATAATCCTTAAAAGCGTGCTTTTTCCGCTTCCACTACCTCCTAAAATGCTTAAAAATTCTCCTTCTTTGACATGAAGATTGATATTTTCTAAAGCTTGTATTTTTCCAAAATTTTTAGATAAATTTTTAATTTCTAACATCATCTTTCCTTGTGATTTTATCCATCCAAACAACAACCATTAAAGAAAGAAAAACGATAAACAAGGAAGGCAAAGCTGCATCATAAATTCTTTCATCACTTGCAAACCAGAAAGCTTTAACACTTAAAGTTTCAAAGCCAAAAGGCGCTAAAATTCTACTTAAAGGAAGTTCTTTAATCGTATCAATAAAAACAATAATAAAAGCCAAAAATAAAAAATGTTTCATTAAAGGTGTGTGAATTTTAAAAAATAAAATAAAATAACTCGTTCTTAAATTTAAACTTGCTTCATCAATATTTAGATGAATTTTATTATATCCTCCCTCTAAAGAATAAATTGCACTCGCTAAAAAACGAATTATATAAGCAAAAACAAGAACAAGTAAAGAATTTCCCAATAAACTCATGTGAAAAAATTTATCCAAAAATACAAAAAGCACTATAATGCTAATCCCTAAAGCAGCAGCAGGTATAGAATAACCCAAAGAACTTATTTTTAAAATAAATAAATTAAAAAAATGATTTTTAACTATCCTAGAGCTAAACATCAAAAAATAAGCTAAAAAAGTGGTAATTAAAGCAGTGATTAAAGCTAAGATTATAGTTTGAAAACTGATAATATAAAATTGCGATTCAAAAAGCTTATGATCTTTTAGCCCCCAATAAACTAGCCAAATAAAAGGTAAAATAAAACCTACAAAAGCAATCATAAAACAATAAATACAGGATAGAATTTGTTTAATAGGATTTAATTTTCTTTTTTTGATAAAAAGAGCTAAATTTTGATTAAAACTATAATGATGTTTATTTTTATAATAATAATCCACATACATAATCAAAAATACAAAAAGCATTAAAATACCCGATAAAACACTAGAAGAATAAGAATCATTCAAATCATACCAGAGTTTAAAAATTCCAGCCGAAAAAGTATCCACTCCCAAATAAGCACTTGCACCATAATCACTCAAAGTTTCCATTAAAACCAATAAAGCTCCAGAAAAAATGGCAGGTCTTGCACTCAAAAGTGCCACGCGTGTAAAAATTCTAAATTCAGAATATTTCATGATTTTAGCTACTTCATAAGCCTCTTTAGCTTCACTTTTAAAAGCTGTTTTAGCAAATAAATAAATATAAGGATATAAAGAAATAGCCAAAACAAAAATAACACCATAATGATTGAAAAAATCTATCCTAAAGTCAAAATTTTCGTGAAAAAATCCTTGAAAATCCATAATTCCCACATAAACAAAGGCTAAAATATAAGCAGGTATGGCTAAGGGTAAAATGAGTAATTTTTCTAAAATTTTACAGAAATAAAAATCATAATTTGCAATCAAATAAGCAGAACTCACACCCAAAATCAAGCTTAAACACAATACTCCCATGCTAATTATAAAAGTATCTTTGATGAATTTTAAAAATAAATAATCAAAAAAATGACTCAAATTTTCTTTAATAGATGAAAATTGGGTTAAATCACTTGTATTAAAATTTTGAAATAAAATATAAAAAAGTTCAGCAAAAATACCAAAAATAGGTAAAGCAAGAAAAAGGGCAAGTAAAATTGCCCCGAGTTTATAGTATTTTAAGGTTTTATACATTATCTAAAACCGACTTCATCGTAAATTTTAACCGCTTCTTTAATATTTTCTGCTATCTTACTCACAGGGATTTGATCTTCTTTGAAAGTTCCAAAATCTTTTACCGTTTGGCTTAATTCTACATCATTTCTTATAGGAAATTCATAATTACTATCAGTAAGAATTTTTTGAATTTCAGGACTTAACATAAATTCCATAAATTTTTTAGCCGCATCTTGATTTTTACTTGATTTTGTCATAGCAATACCGCTAATGTTAATATGCGTTCCTCTATTGTCTTGATTAGGAAAAATAATACCCAAAGAATTCCCCACTTCTACATCTTTTGGATTTTTAGAATTCTTTAAAAGCCCTATATAATAAGTATTCATAACTGCAAATTTAGCTTCGCCTGCAAATACTTGTCTGGCTTGATCTCTATCCCCACCCTTTGGATTTGTCGCAAGATTTTCAAGCACACCTTTAGCCCATGCTTTAGCCTCTTTATTTCCGTCATTAGCTATAATAGATGCTAAAAGAGTTTTGCTATAAGGAGCTGTAGCACTTCTCATAACAATTTCTCCTTTAAATTCAGCTTTTGCTAAATCTTCATAATTTTTCATTTTGCTAATATCGATATTTGTGTTTTTGTTGTAAGCAATAATTCTTGCTCTTTTTGTAATCGCAAACCATTCTTTATCCTTATCTCTTAAATGAGCGGGTATAAATTCTTCTAAATATTTTGATGAAACAGGGGATAAAAGTCCTAAATTCTTAGCTTCTGTAAGATTTGAAATATCAGCTGTGATGAAAATATCAGCAGGAGAATTACTTCCTTCAAGAGAAAGTCTTTTAATAAGTTCTGAAGCTTTAGCTTGAGTATGATTGACCTTAATACCTGTTTTTTCTTCGAATTTTTTTATGATTTCAAAATCAGCATTATAATGTCTTGCTGAGTAAATATTAAGCTCACGAGCACCTAAAAATGAAACAGCTGTTAAAAACATAAAGAAGATTTTTTTCATATTTTATCCTTTAATTGAGAATTATACTCGGTTTTATTAAGATCTTTAAAATCGGTATGAGAATGTTCAGAGCAAGCAAAAGCAAAGCCAACGCATAGTAAAAATAAAATTATTTTTTTCATAGACATTAATTCCTTTTAGATATTTTGATAAGAAATATTAATATTAAAAAGTAAATATAAAGTAACTTAATAATTTTATAACTGATAAATATTTTCATTTTATTATAATAAATTTTGATAATAATTATAAATAATTAAATTTTAATATAAATATTTAATAGTATTTTTATATATAAAATATTAATATTCAATATCAAAAATAAACCACTAAGAAAGTAACAATAATAATGAAATTTTATACTATTTTAAGCATTCTATTTATAAGCTTTATGTTGAGCGCTTGTGCTGTTTTGCAAAAATCATCTCCACTTCAAGAAAATAAAGATTTTTATATACTTGATACGCATACTCAAAAAAAGATTTCTTTTGAAGATATGATTTTAGAATTGCTAAAAGCAGATGTGATACTGCTTGGCGAAAAACACGATGAGGTTAAACATAAGATAAGTCAAGTTATGATTTTTAATGCCTTAGAAGGAAATTTAAGTTCTCAAAATATAAACTTTGATGTAGCTTTAGAAATGTTAGCAAGCACAGAGCAAAATCACTTAGATAAAGCTTTTAAAAATAAAAAAACCATTAAAGCCAATGAACTTACTAATGCATTAAATTGGGATAAGGTCTGGAAATGGAAAGATTATGAGCAATTTGTCAATGTGGTTTTTTATTCAAAGTCAAAAATATTAGGTGCAAATCTTTCACGCTCAGAAATTACAAGCATTTATAATGGGGCTCAGCCCTTAAAGGGTTATGTTTCAACCACAAATGAAGTAAAAAAACAACTTTTTGACATTATATCCTTAAGCCATAAGCTAAATCCTGAAGAAAATAAAGAATTACTAGATAAATTGGTGGAAATTCAACAATTCAAAGACAGGCGTATGGCTGATGTATTGGTTCATCATGTAAATAAAGTTTTATTGCTAGCTGGAAGCTATCATACAAGTAAAAAAATAGGAATTCCTTTACATATACAAGATTTTAAAAGCAGTAAAAAAATAGTTGTAGTGAATTTAAGCTATGGAGAAATAGATTTAAAAGACAGTGATTATGTTTTGATTTATAAGGGGGAGGAATGAAAAAATTAAGTTTATTTTGTGCTGTAGGTTTATGTTTTGCTAGTTTTGCTTTTTCTGAAGAATTAGAATTTGATAGTCTTGAAATTTCAGGTTCAAAAATCAAAAACGATGAAAAACCTTTTGTAACTCCTGGGGCAACAAGCACAAGAGAGGGTATAGGTTCAGATACACAAAGTATAGATTCTATAGTGCGTAGTATACCTGGAACCTACACAAACACAGATCAAGCTCAAGGCACAGTTCAAGTAAATATTCGTGGTATGAGTGGTTTTGGGCGTGTTAATACCATGATTGACGGTGTTACTCAAACTTTTTATGGTAGTGCATCAGATGATCCAGCTAGATTTCATTCACAAACGGGAACTTCAGCTTTTGGAGCTGTTATTGATACAAATTTCTTAATCGGAGTTGATGTTACAAGGGGAACTTTTGAAGGAGTAGGTGGAGCAAATGCCTTGATGGGATCAGCAAATTTTAAGACCATAGGTATAAATGATATTGTACATGATGGCAATATCTTTGGATTTTTAGGACGATTTTCTTATGGAAGCAATGGAATCGGACCAAGTTATATGAGTGCAGTGGCTGGAAAGACTGAACTTGAAAATAATGGATATGTGGGCGCGCTTTTTGGTTATAGCGCAAAGAGAATTACTTAAAATTACACTGTAGGCGGGGGTGGCAAGATAGGTAGTAGTATGGTTGATACTGATGGAGATGGTATAGCTGATACCAATATCGCTCCTTTTGATCCAGATTTTTTAACCCAAAAACCAAACTCTCAACTTTTTAAACTCGAATATGTCCCAAATTCTTTTACAAACACTATATTTTCTTATCGTAGATATCAAAACGAACTTGCCGGTAGAAAAATACACAATGACAATTATCAACTTGATTTTTGGCACAACCCTAATGAGTGGCTTAATGTAAATACGCTTATTGCCTACAATCAAGGCATACAAACCTATGGATCAAAATCTACTTTTGCGGCAAACGATGCCATAGCTAACACAAAGGCAAAAAATACTGCCACTACTTTTGATATAAGTGATACTTTAGAGGGTGAATGGCATAGATTTAATCTAAACACACGCTTTGGAGCAAATATTTTGCTTAATGATTATAAAAATACCTTAAATACATCAATTCAAGGAGTAAATTCTATACCTTTTCAGCCTCGTGGAAAACAAAATCTTTTTACTTATTATCTTGATAATAGTCTAAATTATGGTATCTTTACACTTGATACCAATGTGAATCTTTTAGATTGGAATATCAAAGGACACAGACCTGCTTGCGATGAAGTAAATTTTATGTGTTTTCCAAAAGCGGCGACAGATATAGATAAAAATGGACTTCGCCTGAATGCTTCTGTCATGCTTTCAGCTGCCATACACGAGCTTTTTACACCCTTTGTAAGTTTTGCGAGAACAAATAGAGCCCCTAATGTGCAAGAAATGTTTTTCTCAAATAACGAAGGCAATGGTATCAATTCTTTCTTAAAACCAGAACAAGCCAATACTTGGCAAATAGGTTTTAATTCTTTTAAACATGGACTTTTAAAAGATGATGATCGCTTTGGTTTTAAAGCCGTGTATTATCATACAAAAATAAAAGATTATATTTATAATGAACAATTTTATCTTGAAGATCCAAGTAAAGATCCTCCAAGCTCGCAATTTTATATGCACTTAAATTCAGCTGATGATACCATATTTAAGGGTGTGGAGTTAGAATTAAGCTATGACTTGGGTTTTGCTTATGCTAAAGCTATGTATTCAAGACAAGATACAAGTTCGACTATTTCTCAAACTTCAGGACCTCTTCTTGGCTCTTTTTCGGCAAGTAAAATCATGGAGCTTCCAAAAGATTATGCAAATGTAGAGCTTGGCTTTAGGTTAAATGATAAAATAAGCTTTGGTGGTATAGCAAAATACACAGGCAAAGCAAAAAGGGTAAATCCAAATACAGATGATTGGAATAAGGATCCAAACAATCCTTATTATCCTAAACCAACCACACAAGACTTACCAAAAATTCCTATTATAGTAGATTTATATTGGAATATAGAATGGTTTAAAAACCTCACAATGAGAGCAGAGGTGCAAAATTTATTTGATAAAAACTACATGGATGCCTTAAATGCTTATAATTCCTTAGATAATCAGCTTCAATATAATGGAGCAGGTGATCCTATCTATCTTTTTAGCAATTCTGCTCGCGGTCGTACTTTTATAGTAAGTTTTGAATATAAATATTAAGGAATATACAAATGTTAAAAAAATGTTTTTATTTTGTTTTTTTATTGTTAAATTTAAATGCAGAAGCAAATGCAACAGATACAAATTTATCTTTTGATTCTTCTAAGATAGAAACCGAAGCACCTAAAATAGAGCTTTCTCTTTCTAGTCTTTATCAAAATGCTGATGAGGTGGTAAAAGGTGTTATTTATATATTGGTTTTATTTTCCATTTTAGCATGGGCAGTTTTTATTTCTAAGCTTATGCAATTTTATTTTATGAAAAAAAATCTAGACTTGTCTATACAAAAGATAAAAGAATTAAAAAATCTCAATGAATTAGATCAGACAAAAGATTTTGCAGGTGTTTTATCTTTAGAAATTCAAGATGAGCTTGAAAAAAGTGAATATAAAAATGATCACATAAAAGAGCGTATAGAATTGCGTTTGCAAAATACCATCTCAAAGCAAATCACAGCAAGCAAAAATGGCTTGAGTTTGCTTGCGAGCATAGGTGCTAGCGCACCTTTTATAGGGCTTTTTGGAACAGTTTGGGGAATTATGAATGCATTTATAGGTATAGCAAATCTTGGCAATGCTTCTTTGGCAGTCGTTGCGCCTGGTATAGCTGAAGCCTTGTTTGCTACAGCTTTTGGCTTGATAGCTGCTATCCCTGCGGTGCTTTTTTATAATTATCTTACAAGAAAAAATTTAAAACTTATGCACCATTTAGATGAGCTTGCAAATTTTGTCTATATACTTTTTCATAGGAGTTATTTTAATGATAAAAACTGAAATGGCTCACAAAGAAGAGGAGTTAAGTGAGATCAATATAACTCCTTTTATAGATATTATGCTTGTATTATTGATTGTTTTTATGGCTGTTACTCCTCTTATCACAAGTTCTATCAAAATAGAATTACCCAAGAGTTCGCAGCAAGCAGAGGATAAGCTTAAAAATCCCATCATACTTTATTTAAATACTGATAATACTTTGGCTATTAATGATGATAAATTAAGCCTAGAAAATCTTTCAAGTGCTTTAGATATAAAAACCAAAGGCAATAAAGAAGAAATTATTTATTTTCATATCGATAAAAGTGTAAAGTATGAAGATATTATGCAAGTAATGCAAAAATTAAAAGAGAATGGCTATGGAAAAATAGCTCTTTCAAGTAAAAAGATGGATTAGTATGAAGTCTAGTGTGATTTTTGGGTTTGTGTTAAGTTTGATATTGCATACTTTAGTATTAATGTTTTTCCTTTTTTCTTTTTATACTCAAGAAAAATCAAGTGGTGTTGATTTTAAACAAGGAGCGGAATTTACTTCCATTATGATGGTATCAGAGTTTCCTATCGGGGAATTAAAAGAAGTTTCGATTGATCAAAAAAAGAGTAATTTTCAAGATAAAAACAAAAAACAAGACGAAAGAATAAGTTTTAATTCTCAAGATAAAAATGCTGTATTAAAAGTTCAAAAAAAGATTGAAAAGCAAGATGAAAACCAAGCTCAAAAAGAAATAGCTAATGCAAGTGAAAATTCAAAATTTAAAAATGAATCGCTCAGTGCTCCGCTACAAAGTAATGAAGATAAAACACAAACTATAGTAAGTGGCAATGCCAAAGAACAAGTTAAAAGCTATCAAGCTTTGCTTATGGCTCATTTGACTAAATTTAAAAAATATCCTCAAGAAGCGATAATGCAAAAACAAGAAGGCGTTGTAAGAATTCGCGTAAGCATTGATGAAAGCGGAAATGTCTTAAGCAAAGAGCTTAAAAAATCTTGCCCTTATGCAGCGCTCAATGATGAAGCTTTAAGTTTATTTAAAAGAGCTTCTCCATTGCCAAAACCGCCTAAAGAAATGTTAAAAAATGGTGATAAAATCAGTTTTGTTATGCCTATTGATTACAATATTAAAGACTATTTAGGTAAAAAATAAACTTTTCATTAAAAAAAGTTTATTAGAATTTTTATTTTAAAGGTGATGATTATGTTCTCTTCGTTTTTTAAAAGTAAAAAATGGGCTTTATGGGCTTATTTGGGACTTTTTTTACTGTTATTTTTCTTATATATACAAACAAGCTTAAATGTTGCGATCAATTCATGGTATAGTGATTTTTACAATGTTTTACAAAAGCCAAAAATAGAACTTTTGGATTCTAATTCTACGCAAAAAATAGAAGAAAATCTTGAAAATAATGCCACTTTAATCCAAGAGGCTAATCAAAGAGCTGAGCAAAATTTCCAAAAAGCTAATTTTATCAATAAAGGCGCATTGTATTATTATCAAAATTTATTAGAATATTTTTTCAACTCTAGGGCTATGATTGAAAAGCCAAATTATTCAGCAAGTGATTTTTATGCTTTGATTTTAGTTTTTTTGGCTATTGCTATTCCTTATGTTTTAATCGCTACAATTAATATCTATTTTGCTAGCGTCTATGCTTTTAAGTGGCGTGAGGCTATGACTTTTTCTTATTTAAAATTTTGGAAAAATAAAGATGATAATATAGAAGGAAGTTCGCAAAGAATTCAAGAAGATACTTATAATTTTTCTAAAATCGTAGAGAGTTTAGGACTTAGTTTTATAAAAGCTTTGATGACCCTTGTAGCATTTATTCCGATTTTATGGAGTTTAAGTGATGTTGTGAGTAAAGCTTTATTTGCAAATTTAAGCGAAAATTCTTTTTTTTATTTTTTAAAAAACATTGATGGTTTGCTTGTTTATATTGCACTTTTGATTTCTTTAGGAGGCTTGGTTGTGTCATGGTTTGTAGGTATTAAGCTTCCTGGACTTGAATATAACAATCAAAAAGCTGAAGCAGCTTTTAGAAAAGAGCTTGTTTATGCTGAGGATAATCGCAAAGAATACGCTAAAAATGAGACTATGATAGAGCTTTTTACAGGGCTTAAATTTAACTATAAAAGACTTTTTTTACATTATGGATATTTTAATATTTGGCTCATTTTATTTGAGCAAATGATAGTTATAGTGCCATTTTTAATCATGGCACCAGGGCTTTTTGCTGGAGCTATAGGACTTGGTATTGTAATGCAGATTAATAATGCATTTGATCAAGTGCGAAGCTCTTTTAGTATTTTTATCACAAACTGGACAACTATCACTCAACTTAGAAGTATATATAAGCGTTTAAAAGAATTTGAGAAAAATATTTCTTATAAGTCTTAGTTTTTTCTTATAAAATACAAGAAAAAATTCAAATATTAAATTTACTTTTAATTGTGTATAATAAGGTTTAATAATATTTTATTTCTTAAGGAGCTTCATTGGACCCCAGTCAGGTTTTGGATTTAAACCAAACTTCTACAGCATCTTTTGATGCAGGATATTCTATACTTATGGTTGTTGTTGCACTTGCTCTAGTGTTTTTAAATGGTTTTTTTGTTTTGTCTGAATTTAGTATTGTTAAAGTACGTCGTTCCAAGCTTGAAGAGATGGTAAAAGAAAAAAAAGCTGGTGCCAAGAAAGCTTTGGAGGTTACTTCAAGACTTGATACTTATCTTAGTGCTTGTCAATTAGGAATCACTTTAAGTTCTCTAGCTCTTGGTTGGATAGGTGAGCCTGCTATTGCAAAAATGCTAGAAATTCCGCTTATTAATCTTGGTTTTAGCACTGTTATTATCCATACTATGGCTTTCATTATTGCTTTTAGCATTATTACTCTTTTACATGTGGTTTTAGGAGAACTTGTGCCAAAAAGTATAGCTATTGCAGTTGCAGATAAAGCGGTTTTATTTATAGCTAGACCGCTTCATTGGTTTTGGATGCTCTTTTTGCCTTGTATTAAAATTTTCGATTTTTTAGCAGCTATAAGTTTGAAACTTTTTGGAATAAAACCTGCTAAAGAAAGCGAGCTAACTCATAGCGAAGAAGAAATTAAAATCATAGCAAGTGAGAGTCAAAAAGGTGGAGTTTTAGATGAATTTGAAACAGAGATCATACGCAATGCTGTTGATTTTTCAGATACTGTTGCTAAAGAGATTATGACTCCTAGAAAAGATATGATTTGTCTAAATAAACAAAAAAGTTACGAAGAAAATATGCAAATCATTTGTGAGCATAAACATACTCGCTTTCCTTATATTGATGGCTCTAAAGATACTATTTTAGGTATGATACACATACGAGATATAATACAAAATGAATTAAACCATAAAAGTCAAAATTTAGATACTTTTGTTAAACCTTTGATTTTGATTCCTGAAAATATCAGCATTTCAAAAGTACTTGTAATGATGAATAAAGAACGCTCTCATACTGCATTAGTAGTTGATGAGTATGGTGGAACTGCTGGAATTTTAACCATGGAAGATATCATGGAAGAAATTATTGGCGAAATTAAAAGCGAGCATGAAGAAGACAGCTATAAAAAACTTGCTGAAAATATCTATGAATTTCAAGGACGATGCGATATAGAAACTGTTGAAGAAATGCTTGTAATAAACTATGATGAGGATTTAGAACAAGTTACTATAGGTGGTTATGTATTTAATCTTTTAGGACGCTTGCCTATGGTAGGAGATCGCATTGAAGATGAACTTTGTTACTATGAAGTTAAAAAAATGGATGGGAATTCTATAGAGCGTGTTAAGGTGGTTAAAAAAACAAATAAAGATGAAGAATAAGCCTCTTTAGGCTTATTTCTTTTTGTAAATTTGGTTTTTAATTTCTATACACTCAAAACCTTTTTCATCTAGTGTAACTACGCGTAAATATCCACCATCATCTATTTTACCCTCGCATAAAAATACTCTTTTGGCTATTTTCATAGGAAGTTTTTCTTTATTTCTGTGTCCAAAGATTTGATAAAGATTGTCCGAGGTGAAATTACAAAATTGATTTGCTACTTTTTGACTGTCTTCATATCCACCTACACCATAAATAAAGTCATGGCTTGGTATAAAACTTATTTTTTCAGGTTTGGAGGGTATAAAATTTACTCCTCCATGTGAACAAAATATGAATTTATTTTGGAATTTGTAGTATAAACATTCTTTTAGATGAGGATAGAGTTTTCTAGCATCTCTTGGAGTAAGTTTTTCTTTTCTAAAATCCTTTAAAGTATTTTCATTAAATTCTTTGGAATTTGACAATTCTCCATTAGCCCATTTTATAAGATGTCTTTCGTGATTTCCTTCTAATAAGCATACGTTTTCTTTTTCGCAAATTTTTAAAAGAAATTTTATTACTTTGCCATTTTCTATACCTCTGTTGATATAATCTCCCAAAAATATATAAAATTCATCTTCTTTGATTGTTTTAATGTATTCTTTTAAAACACTATAGCAACCTTGTAAATCTCCTATATGATGAATTTTTTTGTATTTGCTTAAATTTGGCATTTGGTAAAGACATTTTTTCCAGTCTCTTGAGTCTAAAATTGGGTATTTTTTTGGATTTTTTTTGAGCAAATCTTGAGTTTTTTCCAAAAGAGCATAAGGAATGATATATCCATTTTTTTTAGCTTCTAAAAGATTTTTTTCTTGACATTGTTTTAAAGAGCTATCAAAAACAATAACATATATTTTATAGCGATATTGTTTAGCTAAGTCTTTATAAATTTTTAATGTTTCGTTGTAAGCGTTTATGATGCTAAACTCACCTTTTTGCATACGCATTTCTAGAAGTTTGAGTAAAATTTTACTCAAATCTTCATCATTTTTAACATTTAAAATTTTATATTCACTGACTATATTTTTAACGCTTCCTGATAAAAGACGCAAAGCATTTAAATCAAGTGTATAATTTTGAAGTTTATTATTTTTGATAAATTCTTCTTGTCCTGCGTAATAATTCCCTCTTAAAACAAGTAAGATTCGCACATTCTTTGCCTAGATTTTCTTTAAAAATTCAGTTTTTAAAACAATAACGCCAAATTTATCTACTCTAGCCTCAATTTCACCTTCTTTAGAAGTGAGCTTAATATTTTTTATAGTAGTTCCACGTTTTAAAGTTGTACTTGCACCTTTAACCTTAAGATCTTTTATTACACTCACGCTATCACCTGTGTTAAGTTCTATTCCATTAGCGTCTTTAGCCATTTTTTTCCTTTCTTTGATCTAAAATATTTAAAATTTGCACCACTAAAGCAAAAGCCATAGCGGTATAAATATATGCCTTATCAATATGAATATCAAAACTTTCAGCAACTAAAACTACGCCTATTAGCACCAAAAAAGCTAAGGCTAAAATTTTAATGCTTGGATATTTTTCAACAAAATCTGCTATAGGTTTAGAAGCAAAAAGCATCACAGCTACTGCGATAATAACAGCGATAATCATGATGGTTACATCTTGAGCAATTCCTACTGCGGTAATAACACTATCAAGCGAAAACACTATGTCAATCACAGCAATTTCAGCTACAACTATCCAAAGTTTATTGCTTACTTTAAAATGACTTTGACTTTCTTCTTGATGAGAAATTTGCTCTTTAATTTCTTTAATAGACTTTACAATCAAGAAAAGCCCACCTAGTAAAAGAACTAGATCTCTTCCTGAAATTTCATTGCCCAATACACTAAACAAAGGTGTTACAAGTTTCATTACCCAAAAAAGAGATAAAAGAAGTAAAATTCTTGTAATCATTGCAAAAGCTAAACCTAAGATACGTCCTTTATCACGATGTTCAGGGGGTAGTTTGCTTACTAAAATAGCTAAAAAAATGATATTATCTATCCCTAGTACAATTTCAAGAGCACTTAAAGTAGCTAAAGTAATCCAAGCATCAATACTAAATATCCATTCAAACATAAATTTCCTTGAAAATTTTAAAATTTTTTAAAGCGATATTTTATAGTTTTAAAGCAAATACCTTTAATTCTTTAAGAAAAAATTTCAATCACACTTAAGGGTAAAATTTCATGTTCTAGACTATGAATTTTTTCTTCAAATTCTTCAAAACTCAAATTTCTTTTTTCAAAAGCTTTTTGAGCTATAATCATTCCACCATCAAGTTCTTCACTGACCCAATGCACACTCACACCAGCTACTTTCATATCACTTTCATAACTTTCTTTAATCGCATGTGCTCCTTTAAAAAGGGGTAATAAAGAAGGATGAAGGTTAATTGCCTTAATATTTTTTGTAAAAACAGGACTTAAAATTCTCATAAAACCTGCTAATACAGTAAGATTTGCTCCACTTTCTTTGATTTTTTGTACCAAAATCGTATCAAATTCTTCACGAGTATTATAAGCCTTATGATCAACAATGACAGTATCAAGACCAAATTTTTTTGCTCTTTGTACACCAAAAGCATCTTTTTTATTACAAATGCAAAGTACTACTTCATAGGTATTTTCCCCTATGGTTTTTTTATGAAGTTTTTCTAAAATATTTTCTAAATTACTTCCATTTCCACTAAAAAGTACAGCTAATTTTACAAGCATTTTAATCCTTTGATAAGTTTTAAAGCGTCAAAGCTATTTTTATTAAATTTATATTTTTTTGCAACAAGTCCATGAGCTAAAGTAGCATTTTTTGCTGCTTCTAAAGCGCTAAAACCAAAACCTAAATGTGCAGCAATCATTCCACTTAAAACATCTCCACTCCCACCTTTAGCTAAGGCTTGATTTCCTAAATTTACAACAAATAATTTTTCTTTTTGCACAATAATAGGATTTGCTCCTTTTAAAACAAGAACACAATCATAATTTTGTGAAAATTTTCTAGCATAGAAAAAGCGATTTTTTTGCAATGTTTCTATATCTAAATTCTCATCAAAGCACATTTTATAAAGTTTTATAAATTCTTTTGGATGAGGGGTTATAACAACATCTTTTCTGTTTAAATACCAAAGCAAAGCTTCACTTAAAAAGCAGTTTGCATCCAAGATCAAAGGAGTGTTTTGCAAAATTTCATCTTTTAGAAAATCCAAATTTTCAAGCCCCATACCTAAAGCAATAGCACTTGCATTATTTTCAATTTTTTCTTTTAACATCAAAAGAGGCGAGAAACTTTTTTGTGCTACTAAAGAAACAAGACCTGCTCCAAAATTTAAGGCTCCAAGTCCTGCTAAAGTTCCAGCACTTGCATTGGCAACTATATAAATATGGCCAAAATTTCCTTTATTGGCGTTGATTTTTCTATCTATAGTTTTTAAATCTTTTTTTTCAAGCAAAAAAGCTTGAGAATTAGGGTAAAATTTCTTAGATCTAATGCCTAAATTGGCTATTTTAATCCTTCCTACAAATTCCTTAGCAAAATCTTCAAGTAAAATTTCCTTTAAAGCTCCCATACAAAATGTAATATCAGCTTTAAAACAAGGATAAAATCCCAAATTTGTAGGTATATCACAAGCTATTTTTAAAGCCTTACTTTGATTAACTTTTTGAATAATTAAACTTGTTTTTTCATCTAAACAACGATTTGAACCTGTACCTAAAATACAATCAATGATAATATGAAATTTTTTAAAATTGGGTTCTTTTTTACAAAATTTAAAAGCATAATTTTGTAAAATTTGCTCTTGTTTTTTAAAAAGCGTATTTTCTTTAAAGCCTATTTTATAAGCTTTAGCGTGTTTTAAATTTCTTAAAGCCACCAAGCCATCTGAAGCGTTGTTACCCCCGCCTAATAAAAAAAGTATTTTTACTTTTCTAATCTTGCGTTGAATGCGAATTTTTTTAGCTTCTTTTTTAATTAGCTTGGCTAAATTTAATCCCGCATTTTCCATTAAAATAAGCTCATCTAAGCCTTTATTTATAGCATTTTGTTCTAAAATTTTTATATTATCAATAATAGCTTTCATAATCTTTTTTCACCAAAAAATATATATTTTTTTCTCTTTCTTCTTCAAATTTTTTCATTTTGGGTAAAAATTTCTGGATCAAAGCACGAAAATTCTTAAAACCATAATTTTGCGGATGAAAATCCGAGTATTTGCGGTTCATATTAGTACGGATTTGTGCGTATTCGGCACGCCCTTTTTCATCGATAAGTTGTTCGGTGATATTGATTAAAGCTCTTAAATAATCCTTACTTAAAATATCTTCTTTTTTACTCTCATCTTTATCTAAATAAAAAAATTCACTAAAGGCATTTACATAAGATTTTATAGACTTTTCAAGCCCCATTCCTATAACTTGTTTTTTATTTTCTCTTAATTTTTGAATGAGTGAAGTATAATCACTATCGCTTGAAACAATAACAAAAATATCTATATTTTTTTCATAAAATATGGACATAATTTCAGTGATTAAATACATATCGCTTGAGTTTTTGTTGGCTGCAAAATTAAATTGTTGCATAGCGATTAAAGAATATTCAGCAATTTGCTCTCTCCAACCTTGTATATTTTTTTGAGTCCAATCCCCATAAATGCGTTTAATGATAACCTCTCCGTAATCTGAAGCGATATCAAAAATACTTTTAGCGTATTTTGCAGGGATATTTTCTGCATCTATAAAGATAGCTATACTTTTATTTTCCATTTTAATTCCTTGCTCTAAAGCTTAAAGCTTCTAAAATATGGGTTTTGCTAATATTAAGACTTTGTTCTAAATCCGCTATACTTCTTGAAACTTTTAAAATTTTATTAAGCGATCGCAAAGAAAGATTATAACGTGAAATTGCTAAATCTAGCGTATCTTTGGCATCTTTTTCCAATACACAAAAACGACTTAAATCTTCATCTTTTAATTTCCCATTAAATTCTTTTTGCCCCCGTTTTTTACTAAAAATAAAAGCTTGTAAAATTTTTTCACTCATTTCTTTAGAACTTATACTCGTTTTATCATCCTTGCTGATCTCATCCATAGCTACATAAAGATCAATCCTATCCATAATAGGAGCTGAAATGTGATTTTTGTATTTTTTAATCTCATTTTCACTACAAACACAAGAAAGATTTTTGGAGAATAAATTTCCACAAGGACAAGGATTTTGGGCAGCTATAAAGCTAAATTTTGTTTCATAAGTGATTTTAGAATTTACTCTTGAAATATGAATTTTATGATCCTCTAAAGGTTCTCTTAAACTCTCTATGATTTGCTTGTTAAAATGTGGAAATTCATCAAAAAACAATACTCCACCATTTGCAAGTGCTACTTCTCCAATTCTGGCATTTTTTGTTCCTCCGCCAAAAATACTTGCTCTTGTAGAAGTATGATGAGGATGACGAAAAGCACGAATTTTAGTAAATTCACAATCTTTTGAATCTAAAGACATATAAGCATTTTGCATTAAAATTTCACTTAAACTTTGAGGGGGCATGATATAAACAAGGCGTTTAGCACACATGCTTTTACCACTTCCTGGACTTCCTTCAAATAAGATATTATGCATACCTAAAGCAGCTATCATACAAGCTCTTTTGGCTTTTTCCTGCCCTTTGATATCTTTAAAATCAAGTTTAAAATCCATATTTTGTAAAAAAATTTCATTTTCTATTTGTAAAGGGTTTGCAAATAAAGGATGATTGTGAGAAAAGCGAAAATTTTCATAATTTTTTTCTTTAAAAAACTCTATTGCTTCATTTAAATTTTCAAGTCCATAAACCTCTAAATTTGGTATCATGGAAGCTTTTTGTGCTATACTTTTTGGAACAACGATCTTAGCTTTTTTAATTTTAGCAGAGAGAAACAAAAGCAAAGAAAAAAGCTCATTTGTGCTTTTAATACTTCCATCAAGTCCTAATTCTCCTACTACAAAAAAGTCATCTAATTCTTCATTTTGCAAAAGGATTAATAAAGCGATAGCCAAATCAAAATGCGATCCCTTTTTTGGGATGCCTGAAGGACTAAGATTGATAGTGATTTTTTTAGCAGGAAAAGCAAAATCACAACTTAAAAGTGTGGCTTTGATGCGTTCGACACTTTCCTTAATCGCTGTACTTGCAAGCCCTACTATGCTTAAATTTGGCAAACCTCTTGTAAAAGTGGATTCTACCTCTATAATGTCTAAGCCTTCATGAAAGCTTATGCACTTTAGTTTTTTCATTTCTCTTTTTTATGATTTTTCTTCTTTTTCTTAAATTCTTTATCGAATTTTTGACGCTTAGCAAAGGAAATTTTTTCTATAAATAAATGTCCATTTAAATGATCATTTTCGTGTTGAATAGCCACAGCTAAAAAACCTTTTGCTTCAAGTTCTTTAAATTCTCCAAAGCGATCTTGATATTTAAGCAAGATATGATTATAGCGTTTCACTTCTTCAAAAAAATCTGGCACACTCAAACACCCTTCTGTGCAAGTAATCATTTCTTCATCTAAAGGAATAATTTCAGGATTGATAATCTCTAGCAAATCTTCTTTTTTTTGTTCATCGTTTTCATCAAAAATATTTACAAGTAAAACACGCAAAGGAATATCCACTTGAATAGCTGCTAAACCTACTCCATTACTTGCTATCATAGTTTCATACATATCATCAAGCAAGGTGTGAAGTTCTGTATCAAATTTATTTACAATTTCAGAGTTTAAAAAAAGTCTAGGATTGGGATAGGTGATAATTTTTCTAACCATTAAAAAACCTTTGTTTTAAATGATCTCCAAAGAAATCATTTAAAACTTTTTTCCAAAACCTTATCAATCAGCCCATATTCTTTAGCTTCTTGTGCTGACATGAAAAAATCTCTTTCTGTATCTTTTGCTATTTTTGCAACTTTTTGCTTAGTATTTTTTGCCAAAATATCATTAAGTATAGTTTTGAGTCTTAAAATTTCTTTGGCTTGAATTTCAATATCTGTGGCTTGACCTCTAGCTCCACCTAAAGGTTGATGAATCATAATACGTGAATTAGGCAAAGCAAAACGTTTTCCTTCTGCGCCACAACTAAGCAAAAATGCTCCCATAGAAGCAGCTTGTCCTATACAAATCGTACAAACATCAGGTTTGATATAGTTCATAGTATCATAAATACTAAAACCACTTGTAATTACACCACCTGGAGAATTGATATAAAGATAAATATCTTTTGTAGGATCTTCAGCTTCTAAAAAAAGAAGTTGTGCTACGATAGAAGCGGCAAGTTCATCATGAATTTCACCACTTAGCATAATAATTCTATCTTTTAAAAGGCGTGAATAAATGTCATAACTTCTTTCACCACGACTAGATTTTTCAATAACATAAGGAATAAACATTATTTATCTTCTTTCTCTTTTTTGCTCACTTTTTCTGATTTTTCTGTTTTTGGTATAAAAATATCATTAAAAAGTTTTTCTTCAATTAAAGCCATTTTCACAGCAGGCAAAGCTCCTTGTTTTTTATAGTTTTCTAAATGCTCTTTTGGATTCATACCATAGCGATATGCTTCAAAATAAATCGCTTGAATCAATTCTTGATCATTTACTTCAATCTTACGCAATTTTGCAAGTTCATCAATGATAAAAGTAAGTTTTACACTTTTTTGTGCTTCTTCTTTAAAAGAATCACGTTTTTCTTGATATTTTTCTTTACTTGCTTTAAGCTCTTCAATTTCTTTTTCGCTAAAAGTATTAAAAGCCGCACGCATCTGCATATCAGTTTCTTGTTCTACTATGCCTTTAGGTAAATCAAAATTATATTTTTCAATCAAAGCATCTGCAAATTTGCCTTTTAATTCATCATTTACAAGTTTGAAAAGTTTTTCATTTTTGATTTGCTCTTTTAATTTTTCATCTAAAACTTCAACACTAGCTTTTTCTTCTCCTGGTAAAAGTTTTTTAAGCATTTCATCATCAAGTTCTGGAATTTTAAGCTCTTGAATTTCATGTAGTTTTACTTTAAATACTGCATCTTTACCCGCTAAATGCGCTGCGCCGTATTCTTTAGGGAAAGTTACTTTGATATCTTTTTCTTCACCTATTTTCATTCCCACCATACCATCTTCAAAACCTGGAATAAATTGCTTAGAACCAATTTCTAAAACATAATTTTCAGCTTTACCACCTTCAAAAGCTTTATCATCTACAAAACCTTCAAAATCAAATTTTGCAAAATCACCTTCTTTTAAAGCTCTTTTTGTTTTTATAGCTTCAGGAGTAGCAAAACGCTTTAAAAGTTCATCTTTTTTCTCATCAATTTCTTTTTTACTTACTTTTGGAGTTTGATATTCAGGGATGAGTTTTTCATAACCCTCAAGTTTGATTTCAGGTTTAAAAGAAAGTATTAATTCAGCAATAATTTCTCCATCTTTACGATCAAATTTTTCAAAATATGGCTCACCTACAAGCTCTTTATTTTCTTTTTTAAGTTCTTGTAAAGCGCTATTTACAGCGGATTTAAAAAGATTTTGTTCTGCATCTTGAGTGAGCTCTCTTTCATATCTTTTAAGTACGGCACTTACAGGAACTTTTCCTGGTCTAAACCCATCCATTTTTACACTTTTAGAAGCTTTTTTTGCTAAATTTTCTACTTCACTTTTGATCATTCCTGAAGGAATTTTTACACTAGCAGTCGCATTAACAGAATCTAGTTGCTTTGCCTTTACTTCCATAGTTTTTTCCTTATAAAATAAAATTTGCTTTCAATCATAGCAAATTTTTCCTTATTACTTGCATAAAATTTTAAAGTAATTTATGATAAAATTGCATTATTAAAATATAAAAATATTTTTGGAGAAAAATTTGCAAAAAAAATTTGAAGATTGTGTTAAAACCATACTTGAAATTATAGGAGAAAATCCAAATCGTGAAGGGCTTATTAAAACGCCAAATCGTGTTTTTAAAGCTTATGAATTTCTTACTAGTGGTTATACGCAAAATGTCAAAGAAATTTTAAATGACGCTTTATTTGAAAGTTCTAATAATGAAATGGTTTTAGTGCGTGATATAGAATTTTACAGTCTTTGCGAACATCATCTTTTGCCTTTTTTTGGGCGTGCTCATGTAGCCTATATCCCTAATAAAAAAGTAGTAGGTTTAAGCAAAATTCCACGCCTTGTAGAAGTGTTTGCAAGAAGACTTCAAATTCAAGAACAACTTACTGAACAAATCGCACAAGCTTTAATGGAAAATGTCGATGCAAAAGGTGTGGGTGTAGTCATAGAAGCAAGACATATGTGTGTTGAAATGCGTGGAGTGCAAAAAGCTAATTCCACCACTACAACTTCAGCTTTACGTGGAATTTTCTTAAAAAATGAAAAAACCAGAGAGGAATTTTTTTCTCTCATAAACTCTGCTAAACAGGTAAGATTTTAATGAATCTTGAAAAACTACGCTCCAAACTTGGCAAAGAAAATTTAAGTGCTATTTTTGGAGAGATTACAAAAATTTCTGCTACAAGTATAGAAATTCGTGGGCTTAAAACAGGGGTTGGAGATATAGTGAAGTTAGTTTCTAATGAAAATGAAAATTTAAACACTCTAGCTATGGTTGTAGAAATCAAAGAACAATTTAGCTATTTAAGCCCATTTTCTTTTATAGAAGGTTTTAAAATAGGCGATCGTGCTTTTATAAGTGATGCAGGTATGCAAATAGGCGTTAGCGATGAACTTTTAGGCAGGGTAGTAGATCCTTTTATGCGTCCAAAAGATGGTAAAGGAGCTATAGAAGCAACCAAATATATGCCTATAATGCGTGCACCTATTGATGCAATGAAAAGAGGGCTTATAGAAGAAGTTTTTCCCGTGGGTGTTAAAACCATAGACGCGCTTTTAACTTGTGGTGTAGGACAAAAACTTGGTATTTTTGCAGGAAGTGGGGTAGGAAAATCCACTCTTATGGGAATGATAGTTAAAAATTCCAAAGCTCCTATAAAAGTAGTGGCACTCATAGGAGAAAGGGGGCGTGAAATTCCTGAATTTATACAAAAAAATTTATGCGGAAAGCTCGATGATACAGTGATTATTGTTGCTACAAGTGATGATAGTGCTTTGATGCGTAAATACGGTGCTTTTTGCGCAATGAGTGTGGCAGAATACTTTAAAGAACAGGGCAAAGATGTACTTTTTATCATGGATAGTGTAACGCGTTTTGCTATGGCACAAAGAGAAATTGGACTAGCTCTTGGAGAGCCTCCTACAACCAAAGGTTATCCACCAAGTGTTTTAAGTCTTTTGCCTCAACTCATGGAAAGAACCGGTAAAGAAGAAGGTAAAGGCACTATAACAGCCTTTTTTACCGTTTTAGTGGATGGTGATGATATGAGCGATCCAATCGCCGATCAAAGTCGTTCTATCTTAGATGGACACATTGTTTTAAGCCGTGAATTAACAGACTTTGGAATTTATCCTCCTATTAATATACAAAACTCTGCTTCAAGGGTGATGAGTGACATTATAAGTCCTGAACATAAACTTTGGGCAAGAAAATTTAAGCGTTTAAACTCGCTTTTAAAAGAAAATGAAGTATTGCTTCGCATCGGTGCTTATCAGAAAGGAAGTGATAAAGAACTTGATGAAGCTATTTCTAAAAAAGAATTTATGCAAAAATTCTTAGGACAAAATCCTGAAGAAAGCTTCGAATTTAATCAAACTTTAGAGCTTTTAAGTCAAATTGATACACCAAATACTCCTTTGCCACCAACTCAAAATATAAATGTAGGAAGTGCAAGTGCAACTTTGCCTAATCCTAATTTAAAATAAAATTATTTAATAAAATAATCTCCATCAAAACTGATTAAAGAATATTTCCTTTCATCGCCTATGCTTTGAGTTAGCTCTTCTATGCTTAAAAAACTTAGCGTATCAGCTTCTACATATTCACGCACTTCTTCAGCATTTTTATTTGCACTGATAAGTTCTTCAAAAGTTGGAGTATCTATGCCATAAGTATCAGGAAATTTGATCTCAGGACAAGCTATGGCAAGATGGATTTTGCTCGCTCCTGCAGCACGAAGCAAAGAAATTATTTTTTTAGAAGTAGTGCCACGCACCAAGCTATCATCAATGACTACGATTTCTTTGCCTTCTAAAACTTTACGCATAGGATTAAGTTTTAATTTTACTTTTAAATTTCTAAGCTCTTGAGTTGGTTCTATAAAAGTTCTTCCTACATAATGATTTCTTACTATTGCCATTTCAAGAGGGATTTGTAAATATTGCGCAAAACCTATAGCTGCACTTACTCCACTATCTGGCACAGGCACGACAAAGTCTGCTTTATAAGCAAATTTTTTAGCTAAAGCTTCGCCCATTTTTTTACGCACTTCATACACGCTTTTGCCTTCTACTATACTATCAGGTCTAGCAAAATAAATGTATTCAAAAGCGCAAATTCTAGGAGTTTGAGAAAAAAGTTCTATGCTTTCAAATTTATCATTTCCCTGAGTAAAAATAAGCATTTCCCCTGGTTTAACATCACGAATAAATTCAGCCTCTATAAGATCAAAAGCACAAGTTTCACTAGCAACTATATAGCCTCCATCTTTTAAACGCCCTAAAGACAAAGGACGCACCCCATGAGGATCTCTTACAACATAAAGTTTATCTTTGCTTGCTAAAACAAAACAATAAGCTCCTATACATTCTTTTAAACTCTCAATAAATCTATCTTTTAGACTTTCTTGCTTACTTCTTGCGATAAGATGGACAACATTTTCTGTATCCATATTGGTTTGAAAAATAGCCCCATCTTGAATAAGTCTTGATCTTACCTCTTCTTTATTGACTAAATTTCCATTATGCGCTAAAGCAATATCACCTAAAACCGAAGTAGCTGCTATGGGCTGAGCGTCATTTAAACTTGAATTTCCTGCTGTAGAATAGCGATTATGCCCTATAGCGATTTCACCTTCTAAAGTTTTTAGATTATCAGGATTAAAAATTTGACTCACTTCACCTTTAGCTTTAATAGTCTTAATATTTTTACCATTACTCACACTAATGCCACTTGCTTCTTGCCCACGGTGTTGCATAGCAAAAAGCGCATAATACGCATAAGTGCTAGCATTTTTTGAATTGATAACTCCTACAACTGCACACATTTTAAATTCCTAAAAAATCATTGATTGAATACATTTTTGCTTCTTGCTTGCTAAGCCAAATAGCGATTTTAATCGCACCTTTAGCAAAAGTCGCCCTTGAAGTAGCGGTATGATTAAGTTCTAAAAACTCACCATCTTCGTAAAAACCTACCGTATGGCGTCCTACTATATCGCCACCCCTTAAACTCATCACGGCAATCTCATCTTTACTTCTTTCACCTATAATGCCATCTCTTCCACTTACTCTTACTTTTTCAAGTTCTAAATTTCTAGCTTTTGCTACACTTTGAGCTAAAGTCATAGCTGTACCACTTGGGGCATCTTTTTTATGGCGATGATGCATTTCTAAAATTTCTATATCAAAATTTCTTAGCATTTGACTGGCTTTACTAGCAAGATAGTTTAAAACCGCAACACCTAAAGACATATTGGTCGCATAAAAAATCGGCATCACTTCACTAGCACTTTGCATCAAATGTAAAATTTTCTCATCAAGCCCTGTTGTACCTATTACCAAAGGTTTAGGCATAGTTCTTGCATAATTTAAAAGCTCATGAGTTCCACTTGGGGAAGAAAAATCAATAATCACATCGCTTTTTTCAAAAAGCTCTCCTAAATTTCCACCCTTATCATAAAGTATCGAAATTCGTGCTTGTGTTTCGCTTTTTAAACATTCTTCAATCTGTTTTCCCATTCGTCCTTTAGCGCCATAAATTCCTATTTTAATCATCTTTTTCCTTGAAAATAAAATATTGATTTTAGCATTTATTTTGTAAATTTTAAATAATAAAATTAAGCTTTATGGTTTTTTAATTTATATAAATTATCTAACAATTTTGCTTCTTCTCCTAAGCCCTTGCTATGATAAAATTTTAAATTTTTACTAAGATATTTTTGCTCTACCCAGCCACCAAAATCATGTGGATAAAGATAGTTTTGTTTTTCTTGATGATTGTTGTTAAGATAATTAGGTATTTCTAAAGCTTCATTATTTTTTACATAGTTTAAAGCTTCATTGATAGCTTTGTAGCTTGCATTGGATTTGATTGTGCTTGCTAAATAAACTACGCATTGGGCTAGGATAATTCTTGCTTCAGGATAACCTATATTTTTAACAGCATCTAGAGTCGAAACTGCTAAATTTAAAGCATTTGGATCGGCATTTCCGACATCTTCACTTGAAAAAATCACCAAACGCCTAGCGATAAAATCCGCACTTTCTCCTGCATCAATAAGTCTTGCAAGATAATAAATAGCTGCATCAACGTCACTTCCGCGTAAACTTTTTATCATTGCACTTGCTAAAATATAATGTGTATCTTTTGAGCTAACACCTTCACTATTTATGGTGTTGCGAAGTTTTTTAAGATTTTCAAGACTGATATGTTTTTCATCTAAAACCAAGACAAATTCAAGCAAATTTAGCATAGCTCTTGCATCAGCACTTTTAAGTAGAAAATCTTTAGCTTCTTTATCAATACTAAATTTCATTTTTTCCTGTACGCGTAAGAGTAAAGTTTCAAGTTCCTTTGCCCCTAAAGATTTAAATTCAAAAAGCATGGAACGACTTCTTATACCAGAACTTAAAACAAAATAGGGATTTTCAGTGCTTGCACCAATTAAAATTAAACGGTAATTTTCCATAGGAATTAAAAGCATTTCTTGTTGGGTTTTGCTAAGGCGGTGAATTTCATCAATAAAAATTAAAGGCTTATAAAGACTATTTTTATAATTATCTAAAATTTTTCTTAGTTCTTCGAGTTTAAAATTTCCTCCATCAAATTCATAAAAATCTAAGCCAAATTCTTTTGCTACAACTCTAGCAAAAGTTGTTTTTCCAGAACCTGCTGTTCCAAAAAAAATACTATGAGGAAGTTTTTGTAAAGCAGTAAATTTTTTGAAAATTTCTATAAGCTCATATTGTCCTAAAATATCATCAAAATTTTCAGGGCGAAAGGTCAAAGCTAGGCTCATTAATTTAAATCCATATTTGAAAATTCACTACCATTAATTTTTAGTTGAGGATTGGCCAAGCTATCATAAGATAAATTTAGAAAAAAGTTATTATTTTCTTTTAAAAAATATTGATTTAAACCTCCATAATCCTTTGTCCAAGGAAAAATTTCATCAGGCTCGTCTGAACTGATAACTTGTAATTTTGCTTGATAAGAGTTGTTAATATTTAAATTGCCTTGTAAACTGATATTTTGTTTATTTTTTTCAAGGATTAAATTTTGTATTTTTAGATCAAGATTTTTTTGAATAAAATGAGAGATATTGAAATTTGAATTAAAAAATTTGTTTATGGTTATATTAAATTTTGTTTTGTCAAAATTCAAATTCTGACCCAATAAAGATTTAAGATCAATTTCATTGGATTTTCCTTGTATGTTTAAGTTTACTGCTGAATTTTCTTCATTAAAATTTACTTGGTTTTTGCTGTAAAAAGAATTGATTTTATTGTTATCTAGCACAAGATAATCAAAGTTGATCTCTTGTTGGCTATCGCTAAATAAATTTAACTCATAAAATTGTACAGGATTGTTAAAAAATTGTTCGTAATTTAAATTTTGTAATACAAATTTAGTATAAAATTGAGAAAAATTAATCATATCAAAATGTATTTTCATGTTTTTAATTTCTAAATTTTTATTCATTAAAACTTCAATATATCCGCCGTTTATGATGGTATCTCCGCCTTCATTGCTTAAATTTATATCTTTAATATTTAGAAATATTTTAGAGTTATTATCGTGTAATTTGAGAGTAAAAGTTCCTAATTTATTGTTTTTTAACACTTCATCTAAAAAATCAAAAGGATTTGTAAAATTTCCTTTTATAATTTTATTTAAGAAAAAATAATTATTAAATTTAAGGTTGATTTTGGTTGAAAGCTGTGTATGAGAGTGATTTAAAGTAAAACTTCCTTTAGAGGTTAAAAAACCTTTTTTGAAGTAAATATCTGTAATTGTATAATCAGGATTGCTATTTTTAATAAATTTATTAAATAAAAGTTCGTTAGTGTATCCTATATAAAATATATGAATAATAAAACCTAATATGAAACAAAAAACAATAAAAATCCATTTTTTCATTATTTGCCTTAGATGAAAATATAAGTGTTATTTTATAAATTGCTTGTTAAAAAAGAGTTTAAATTTTTATTTAAGAGTAATGAAGTAGTTTGCCGAAGAATGATTTTTATAAATCCCTTGTTAAGGGATTTATATTAATAAGCTTTTTTATAACATTGAATTTCAATTTTTCTAGCTACTGGAATAGCCTGAGTATTTGGTGTAGCAGGTGTTCCATAAGAAATTTTACTTTCTAAAAAATTTCCAACCTGTAAATCTTTAAAAGTTCCATCTTTATCTGTTCCAAAAATACCACAATCATCCATTTCTATTTCGGTATTTGGTAGAACTTTTATAGCCATTTGTCCGCCATAAATAGAGTCAATAAGCAAGGTTTTGTTGTTATCATAAATTTGTGCAATAGTACCTTCAAGTTTTAGACTATCTGCAAAAAGCATTGAGCTAGCTAAAAGTGCTGATGCGAATAAAATACTTTTTTTCATAATTATTTCTCCTTAATGTAAAGTGATGACATTATAAAATTTTTAAGTGAAGTGAATGTGAAATTAAAAATTTTGACTTTCATAAATTAATACGCTTTGATTATTTTCAAAAAAAGTTTGTGGAAAAAGATATAAACCTTCATTAAAAGGAGCTTTGATTAGAGTATATTGAAGATGAAATGGGGTAATGGAGTTAATAGATTGTTCTAAAAAAGTAGTGCAGTAAAAAGCATCTTTATCTGTACTTATGATAAATTTTCTGCCTAAATGTTCCAAAGCTTTAGCAACTATTTTTTGTTTGGTTTTTTCATCAAATTTTAATCTTTTAATAGCAATTTTATGACTCAGTTTTAAAAAATCATCCATAGAGCTTAAGATAACTTGGTTTTTAGCATTTTTGTCATCATCTGTTGTAGCATGTATGAGTATAGTTGGAGAAGTTTTAACTACCATAGCGATATGAGAATAAGGGCTTTGACTTAAATTTTCTATTAAAAAACTTTCACTTCCTATTCCTGCACGAAAGACAAGATCACCTATTTCAAGAAAAGGTAGATAGGGTTTTTTGATGATTTGATTTGAAGGATTGGAATTTAGAAAGAAACCCCAAATTCCAATCAATAAAAATAAAATTAAGAAAAAATATAAAATTTTATTTAAGTAAAACAAGCCATTTTCCATCTTTTTTAGCAAGAAAAACATTGCTGCTTTGATTATTATCATTGTTAAATAACACTAAAACTCTGATTTTAGCAGAATCTTCATTGATTGTTTTTTCTTCAATTTGAATATCTTTAACACCACCCATTCTTTTTGCTTTGGCTGCATTTTCAGCAACAACTTGAGTGATTTTACCACTAACAAATGTTTTTTCTTCATCACTTTTAGCTTCGCTAAGATCAATGTAACTCATAACAGATTTAGCATCACCACTGTAAAGATCTTTTGTAAAATTTTTAGCTAAATCTTCAGGATTTGAAGAACCGCAAGCCACTACAAAAAAGGCAACTAAAACCAAGAAAGAAAGTTTGAAAAATTTCATTTTTTTCCTTTGATAGTATAAATTAAAATATTCATAATTATAGCAAAATAATTCAAAATTATTTTTTTATTCTTGTTTAAAATGGTTACATTAGAAAATATATTTTTTTTCAAAAAGCTATAAATTAAACACATATAAGTTGGACTTAAAATATCCTATTTTATTATCGAATAAAAATGATACAAAAGGATAGGATATGGAAATTTTTTTAGCTTTATTGGGTTTTTTCTCGTTAGGATTGATAGTTTGGCTTTTGCTAAAAGATTATACTACTCCAGCATTAGCTTTTATAAGTGTAAGTATTAGTGTAGCTTGTATTTTACTTATTCTTGAACAGCTTGGTTTTGGCGTGGGTGCAGCTTTAGGGGTTAAAGGAGGTGTTTTTGATATTAAAACATTGGTTGTTTTTATTAAAGATGGAGTCAAAAGCGTAACGGATACGGCAGCTTTGTTTGTTTTTTCTATACTCTTTTTTAGTGTTTTAAATGCAAGTGGTTTTTTTACTAAAATTTTAAATGCATTTTTATCAAAAATGAAAGCTAATGTATATCAAGTTTGCATTCTTACTGTTTTTATTGCTGCTGCTGTGCATTTAGATGGTTCAGGTGCTTCTACTTTTCTTATTGTAATACCTGCATTATTACCTATTTATGAGCGTTTAGGTATAAGAAAGACTTCAATGTTATTGATTATTACTTCGGCTATGGGGGTTATGAATGTTATTCCTTGGGGTGGTCCTACTTTAAGAGCGGCTACTAATATAGGAATGGATGCAAATTTGCTTTGGCACCATATTATACCTATTCAGATTGTAGGTTTGGTATTATCCCTTCTTTTGGCAATTTGGATTGCTAAGATAGAAATAAAAAGAGGTGCAGGCGCAGGTAACTTGTCTGGAATAAATTTAAATATAGAAAAAAGCGAACACCATAATGAAAAATGGTTTTGGTTAAATTTACTTGTAGCTATTGGAGTTATTGGGCTTTTAATTAGCGGTATTATTCCTAGTTATATTTGCTTTATGATAGGACTTGCAATAATTTTACCGCTTAATTATCCTAATTTAAAAACAGCTAAAAAAGTTTTAGATCGTGCAAGTGCTGGTGCAATGCTTATGTATATTACTTTAATTGGTGCTGGGATATTAATAGGCGTATTTGATAAAAGTGGTATTATGGAGAAAATGGGTGTTTTGATTTTAAATTTTGTTCCAGATTATTTAGGCGCTTATATTCCTTTGATGGTAGGGATATTGGCTGTTCCAATGGCAATTATTTTTTGTACAGATTCTTATTTTTATGGAGTGATGCCTATAGTTTTGAGTGTAACTAAGGCTTTTGGCGCTGAACCTTTGACTATAGCTATTATCATGGTGATAGCAAGAAATTGTGCGACATTTATTTCTCCTGTTGTGCCTGCAACTTTGCTAGGTTGTGGTTTAGCAGAGGTTAATATTAAAGATCATATCAAAAGAAGCTTTTTTTATATATGGGGTATAAGTATTATTTGCTTGATTTTTGCTGAGGTAGCTGGGATAATATAATTAAAATAAAAGAACTTTTGATTTTTCAATGATTGGTTCATTGTTTTATGATATTTTTGAGTCAAAAATTTATAAAAATATAAGCGTTTTTTTGTATTATTTTATTTTGCTTTAGAGAAAAATTATAAATTTAAACTTATAAGAATATTTTTTAAGTTGAAAGTAAATTTTAAAACGGAGAAATGATGTACAAAAAACAAAATTTACCAGAACTTACCTTAAGGGGTTTGATTTTGGGAAGTATTTTAACTATTATTTTTACAGCTTCAAATGTATATTTGGGGTTAAAAGTGGGACTTACTTTTTCATCATCAATTCCAGCTGTGGTCATCTCCATGGCGGTTTTGAGTCTTTTTAAGACTTCAAATATTTTAGAAAATAATATGGTTCAAACTCAAGCTTCAGCAGCAGGAACTTTATCATCAGTTATTTTTGTTATCCCAGGGCTTTTTATGTGTGGGTATTGGAGTGAATTTCCACTTTGGCAAACTTTTATGATATGTCTTTGTGGTGGCGGACTTGGAGTGCTTTTTACTATACCATTAAGAAGGACTATGGTGGTTGAAAGCAAGCTTGCTTATCCTGAAGGTAGAGCCGCAGCTGAAATTTTAAAAGTAGCCAATAAAGATCAGAGTAGTAAAAAAGGAAAACAAGGCATTAAAGAAATAGCATTAGGCTCTTTTATAGCTGCTATTTTTAGTTTGTTAAGCAATGGTTTTAAACTCGCTGCAAGTGAGAGTAATTTTGCTTTTATTTGGAATAAAATGGCTTTTGGTTTTTCTATGGGATATTCTTTGGCACTTTTAGGGGCAGGTTATTTAGTTGGTTTAGCAGGTGCTATAGCTCTTTTTGTAGGTATGTTTTTAGCTTGGGGTATTTTTACTCCCTATCTTTCAAATTTTGAATTCGATAGTACAAAAAATGCCGTAGATTTAGCTTCTAGTGTATGGAGTTCTAAAGTAAGGCTTATAGGAACAGGAGCTATTGCTATAGCAGCGCTTTGGACTTTAATAGAACTTTTAAAACCCGTTATTGAGGGTATTAAAGAAATTGTTAAAAATGTTAAAATTACTAATCAAGAAAAAAATGAAAGAACAAATATAGACCTTTCTTTAAAAAGTATTTTTATACTTTTTGTTTTAATGGTTGTGGGTTTATTTATTACTTTTTATAGTTTTGTTGAAGATGCTAACTTAAGTATTTATTATCAAATGCTATTTTCATTTGTTGGAACTTTAGTTTCTGTTTTAATAGGTTTTTTTGTTGCAGCAGCTTGCGGATATATGGCAGGACTTGTAGGATCTTCTTCTAGTCCTATTTCTGGAATCGGACTTATTGGTGTTATTATTTCTTCTATTGTTTTTTTGGTTTTAGGTGTGGAACTTTTTCAAGATCCTATGCTTTCTAAATTTGCAGTAGCATTAGCTATTTTTACTACTAGTGTTATTTTAGCTACAGCTGCTATTTCGAATGATAATTTACAAGATTTAAAGACAGGACATTTAGTCGGAGCTACTCCTTGGAAACAACAAGTTGCTTTACTTGTAGGCTGTGTTTTTGGTGCTTTGGCTATAGTTCCTGTTTTAAATTTGCTTTATCAAGCCTATGGTTTTGTCGGAGCAATGCCAAGAGAAGGTATGGATGCTTCATCAGCTTTAGCAGCACCGCAAGCAAATTTAATGAGCACTATCGCCCAAGGAATTTTTCATCACAATATAGAGTGGGGTTATATGGCTTTTGGTGTATTTGTAGGAATTTTAATGATTATTATAGATAAAATTTTAAAAGGAACACAGAAAATGTCTTTGCCGCCTTTAGCCGTTGGAATAGGTATTTACCTTCCCCCTGCTGTAAATATACCTTTAGTTATAGGCGGAATTTTAAAATATATTGTAATGCAACACTTGACTAAAAAATATGCAAAAAATTCTCATAAAGAAGAAAAACTTGCAAGTTGTGAGCAAAGAGGCACGCTTTTTGCTTCAGGGCTTATAGTGGGTGAAAGTATTTTTGGGGTAATTATCGCAGGAATTACTGTATTTTCAGTAAGTATGGGTGGTAGTGAAAATCCTTTAGCTTTAAATTTAGCAAATTTTCATGATAGCGAGCTTTTCGCACTTATCTTTTTTGTGGGAGTTGTATTATATTTCATTAAGCGTATTGTTAAAAAAGATGCTTAATTTTTGGGGTTAAAACCCCATTTAATCCATTCTGATATAATTTTTCTTTTGCAATTATCATTCAAGGATTAAAATGGAAAATTTATATGCTTTAATACTTGGAATTATAGAAGGTCTGACTGAGTTTTTACCTATTTCTTCAACAGGACATATGATTTTAGGTACGACTATTTTAGGTATCGATATAGATGAGTTTTGGAAAAGCTTTTTGATTATCATCCAGCTTGGTTCTATTTTGGCGGTCATTTTTGTATTTTGGCGTAAATTGTTTCAAGGGCTTGATATTTGGTTAAAACTTGCAGTTGGATTTTTTCCTACCGGAGTTATAGGGCTTTTTGTGGCAAAATACTTAAATGCTTTATTTAATGGTTGGGTTGTGGTTGGAATGCTCATTTTTGGCGGTGTTGTGTTTATTCTTATAGAACTTGCACATAAAAATAAACAATATCGTATCAATTCTTTAGAAGAAATAAGTTTTAAACAAGCTTTTTGCATAGGTATTTTTCAATCTTTAGCCATGATTCCTGGTACTTCAAGAAGTGGAGCAAGTATTATTGGTGGACTTTTGCTAGAATTTAATAGAAAAGTTGCGGCTGAGTTTAGTTTTTTGCTTGCCATTCCAACGATGATTATCGCTACAGCTTATAGCATTTATAAAGAGCCTGAGCTTCTTGGCAATGCAAATTCTTTAATTCCTTTAGGCATAGGTTTTATCACTGCTTTTATTGTTGCAGTTTTAGTTATAAAATTTTTCTTAAAATTTATTTCTAAATTCGACTTTATCCCTTTTGGAATTTATCGTATTATTTTAGGATTTGTTTTCTTTTATTTGTATTATAGTGGGATTTTAAATGCTGGAAGTGAATTTAAGCTATAAATAAATATTAAATTTATTCTAAGATTTTTTTAAAAATAAGCTGAATTTCAAAAATAATTAAGTCTTAGAAAGTTAAAATTAGAACTTTATAAACACTCACAGGGTAAGTGAGCGACAAAGGGTTAAAAATATGGAAAAAGAAGTTATTGCGTATTTGGACAATGAGACAATAATTGACTCTCAAAGTGTGAAAAATACAAATTTAAAAGAAATTTATTTTGATAATTCTAAAGAAAGTTTAGAAGTAATCCGTCATTCTTGTGCGCATTTAATGGCACAGGCGATTAAGAGTTTGTATCCTGAAGCTAAATTTTTCGTTGGTCCTGTTATAGAAGATGGATTTTATTATGATTTTCGTGTGGAAAGTAAGATTGGCGAAGAAGATTTGGTAAAAATTGAAAAAAAGATGAAAGAACTTGCTGAAGCAAAGATTGAAATTTCAAAATATGAAATCACAAAAAGCGAAGCTTTGGCTAAATTTCAAAATGATGATTTAAAACAAGAAGTTTTATTGCGTATTCCTGATAGAGCTGTAAGTATTTATAAACAAGGTGAATTTGAAGATTTGTGTCGTGGTCCTCATGTGCCAAATACGAAATTTTTACGCTTTTTTAAACTCACTCGTGTTGCAGGAGCGTATTTGGGTGGCGATGAAAAAAGAGAAATGCTTACTCGAATTTATGGAACTGCTTTTGCAGATAAGGAAAGTTTAAAAGAGTATTTAACCATTATTGAAGAAGCTAAAAAACGCGATCATAGAAAGCTTGGAACAGAGCTTAAGCTTTTTACTTTTGATGATGAGATCGGAGGAGGTCTTCCTATTTGGTTGAGTAATGGTGCAAGACTTAGATCTAAACTTGAACATATGCTTTATAAGATCCATCGTTTACGTGGTTATGAGCCTGTGCGTGGGCCTGAACTTTTAAAAGCAGATGCATGGAAAATCAGTGGGCATTATGCAAACTATAAAGAAAATATGTATTTTACACAAATTGATGAACAAGAATATGGCATTAAGCCTATGAACTGTGTGGGACATATTAAAATTTATCAAAGTGATGTAAGAAGTTATCGTGATTTGCCTTTGAAATTTTTTGAATACGGCGTGGTACATCGTCATGAAAAAAGTGGCGTTTTGCATGGACTTTTTAGAGTGAGAGAATTCACTCAAGATGATGCACATATTTTTTGTATGCCAAGTCAGATTAAAGAGCAGGTTTTAGAAATTTTAGCTTTTGTGGATAATTTGATGAAATTATTTGATTTTAGCTATGAAATGGAAATTTCAACTAAACCTGAAAAAGCCATAGGTGATGATGAAATTTGGGAAATAGCGACTAAGGCTTTAAAAGAAGCTTTAGATGAACAAGGTTTAAAATACGGTATTGATGAAGGTGGCGGGGCTTTTTATGGGCCAAAGATTGATATTAAAATCACCGATGCTTTAAAAAGAAAGTGGCAATGCGGAACCATACAAGTAGATTTTAACCTGCCAAGTCGTTTTAAACTTGAATACACTGATAGTGATAATGAAAAAAAACAACCTGTAATGTTGCATCGTGCGATTTTAGGTTCTTTTGAAAGATTTATAGGAATTTTAACCGAGCATTGTGCGGGTGAGTTTCCATTTTTTATCGCACCAACTGCGGTGGGTATAGTGCCAATAGGCGAAGCACATATTGATTACGCAAAAGAAATTCAAAAAGAATTATTAGAGCTTAATATCGATAGCGAGGTGTATGAAAAAAATGAGAGCTTAAGTAAAAAAATTCGTATCGCTGAAAAGCAAAAATTACCTATGATTTTAGTTTTAGGCGATGATGAGGTGGCAAAGCGTAGCGTTGCTTTAAGAGATAGAAGAGCTAAAGAACAAAAAAATCTTAGCTTGGACGAATTTATTAAATTAGTTAAGGAGAAAATGAGTGAGGTACACTTTTGAGTAAAGAAAAAGAAGTATTGCTCAATGAAGAAATAAGAGCGGATGAAATCAGATGTGTTGGCGATGATGGCAAAGTTTATGGTATTATCAGTAGTGATGAAGCTTTAGAAATTGCAAATCGTTTAGGACTTGATCTTGTAATGATAGCTGCAGATGCTAAGCCACCTGTTTGCAAGATCATGGACTATGGTAAATTCCGTTATCAACAAGAGAAAAAACAAAAAGAAGCAAAGAAAAAACAAAAAGTGATTGATATAAAAGAAATCAAACTTTCTGTAAAAATTGCTCAAAATGATATTAATTACAAGGTAAAACATGCTTTAGAATTTTTAGAACAAGGTAAGCATGTGAGATTTCGTGTGTTCTTAAAAGGACGTGAAATGGCAACTCCTGAAGCAGGTGTAGCTTTGCTTGAAAAAATTTGGACTATGATAGAAAATGAAGCTAATCGTGACAAAGAGCCAAATTTTGAAGGTCGTTATGTAAATATGCTTGTAACTCCAAAAAAAGCTTAATCCACTTTTGTGGATAAAGCTTTTAAAGGTTTTAAATTTTGAAAGAAAATCCTTCTTTTTTAAAAGAGCAAATTATAACTTATCTTGGAAATAAAAGAGCACTTTTAAGTTTTTTAAATAATGGCTTTAAGGTAGCTAAAAAAGAACTTGGTAAAGATAAATTTAGTTTTTGTGATATATTTAGTGGCTCAGGTGTTGTAAGTCGTTTTGCAAAAGCACACTCAAATTATATTTTAGCCAATGATTTAGAAGATTATTCAAAACTCATCAATGAGTGTTATCTTGCTAATAAAGACAAAGATTTACTTCAAAATATAAAAAAGTATTATAAAAATTTAATCCAAAATTTAGATTTTCAAAAAGGTTTTATCAGTGAGCTTTATGCTCCAAAAGATGATGATGATATTAAAAAAAATGAAAGGGTTTTTTATACTTTTAAAAATGCTTTATATCTTGATACTATAAGGCAAAAAATCGAAAATGAAATTCCAAAAGAATTGAGGCATTTCTTTATAGCTCCTTTGATTTATGAAGCCAGTGTTCATTCAAATACTAGCGGAGTTTTTAAAGGTTTTTATAAGGGTAAGGATGGCATCGGAAAATTTGGTGGCGAAGGACAAAATGCACTTAAACGCATTAAAGGAGAAATAGAGCTTAAAATGCCTATTTTTTCAAATTTTTCTTGTGAATTTGAAGTGATGCAAAAGGATGCAAACATGCTTGCAAAAGAACTTGATTTTTTTGATGTAGTGTATCTTGACCCCCCTTATAATCAGCACCCTTATAGTTCTAATTATTTTATGCTAAATTTAATTGCAAATTATAAAAAACCTGAAGAAATTTCTAAAATCAGTGGCATTCCAAAGGATTGGAACCGCAGTACTTTTAATAAGTCAAAATTTGCCCAAGATGCTTTATTTGAACTTATTAATGATTTAAAAGCAAGAGTGATTTTACTTTCTTATAATTGTGAAGGTTTTGTAAAAAAAGAAATTTTTTTAAAGCGCTTAAGCACTCTTGGAAAATGCCGGATTTTAGAGCAAAAATATAATACTTTTAGAGCTTCTCGCAATCTTAAAAATCGCAATATCCATCTTCATGAGCAACTTTATATTTTAGTTAAAAATTAGTTTTTCGTGCTAAAATTGCACTTAAAAATGAGGAGGGATTTATGAAACTAAAATTATCTTTTTGTACATTAATGGCATTTGGTTTTTCTAACTATCTTTTTGCTTCAGCTATTGATCCAAAGTTATTTTCAAGAATATCTTGATTTTGCCAGTAATAAAGGCAAATTTCAAGTAGGTCAAATTGGCTTTTAAATTTTAGCAAAAAATCCTAGTCAAAATATCTCTTTTAATGTGCCTATGATTGATTTTTCTACTTCAAATCGTGGAGGAAAATTCCAAGGAGAATTTACCAATATAGGACAATCTTATATAGTCAGCGCTTCTCATATGAGTACAAGTTTAAATACTGGGAAGTAAATAAAGACTATGTGAAACAAGGTAGTGTTTTACACTTTGGAGGGGTAGCAAATAGAATCGTAAGCTCAAGTGATAATTTTACTTATAAAAAAGAAAATGTGGATTTTGCTGTTTTAAAAATGAGTAAGATTAGTCTCAATAAAAGTGCAAATTTGAGTAAAGATTTAAATCTTATTGAAAAAATTCTGGCGATGGTGGAGATATTTATGAATACAAGGATCCATTTTGGGATAGTTGTCAAAGTGGAAAATGTGATTATTCAAAAGGTAAAGGCAAGCTTTTTGATAGTTCGGGTTATGAGTACTTTGCAAGAGAGGGAAGTGGTATTGTAGCTTTAGGTTTTGAAGATACAAATAAAGTACCCATTAAGATTTTTGATTCTAATGAAATCAATTTAGGAGGTTTTGTCAGTTTAACTCCTAAAAATACTGAAGATAAGCGTTTTAAGTTGCAATTTCTTAATTATACCAATGATAAAAGAAATCCTTTTACAAGTTCTTCAATATCCGGGGATTCTGGAAGTAGAGTTTATGTTTATGATAAGATGGATAAAAAATGGTATTTAGTAGGTGTAGTAAGTACGAGTAATTGTAATGTCCATTTTACTATGGATATACTTGTTTGCAGGTTGATTATGCTTTGATCAATCAAGCAAAGATCAATGAATTTTAAAATGCTCATAAAGTAGTCATAGGATCTGGAACTTATACACTTAGTAGCGATGGTTTGATGAAAGATGGTAAAAAAATAGAAAATGTAAGTTTGATTTCTAAGACTAATGTGGGTTATGTAAGCTATAAAAATTCTTTTGATGATAAAATAATTGTGATAAGAGAATTGAAGAAATGCAAAATAGCAAGGATTTGTATTTTTCTCAAAATGGAAGTATAAATTTAAATAGCGATGTGGATTTAGGCGCTAGTGTTTTAAATTTGATAAAAATTCAAATTGGCAAATAACAGGCGATAAATGGCTTATACATGGCGGAATTTATGCTGATAAGGGTTCAAGGTAGAATATAATGTTAAAACCAAAAAAGATGATTTTCTTTAATAAAATGGGTGAAGGAGAGCTTGTTGTCAAAAGTCAAAGTGTGGATACAGGACTTAGAATGGGTGAGGACCAAGGTAAGTCTTGAGGGTGAAGGTTTAAGTTTTAGCGAAATTTATATGAATGGCAGAACTTTGGATTTATCAGGCTTAACATTAAATTTTGATCAAATTAAAACTGACTCTAATAATGTTTTTATCACAAGTTCTTAATCAGGAATACATTTAAATTTAGAAAACAAGCAAGATTATCTTTATCATGGCAATATCTTTTCAGATGAAGCTGTAACAATGAGTGCCAATACAGACAAAGCTTTGATTTTTGATGGTAATATTTACAATAAAGAAGGTGTTTTTAGGACAGAAAATGCCAAGTTAAATTTTCAAGGACATGCTAGAATACACGCTTATGTAAGCAAAGAACAAGCTAAAAAACTTCAAGAACATGGTTTAAGTGCTTTAACTAAGCCTGTAAGTTTTACACAAGAAGATTGGGAAGATAGGGTTTTTGTTTTAAAAGAGCTTAATTTAGAAAAAAAGCGAGTTTTATTTAGGGCGTAATGTAAGCTTAAAAGTAGAAAACCTTAATGCTAAAAATTCCAAAATAGAGCTTGGAAGTAAAAATTTGTGGATCGATGAAAAAGATGGGGAAAATATTATTGATAAGACTGATGATTATTCTTATGGAGATGTTGTATAAACAGGAGTTGGCAAAGAAATGGCTTTTGAGCAAAAGCTTTAAAATACCCAAAATGCTAAGATAGAAAAGGTTTATTTTAGTGTAAATTTAAATCTTGATCATTCTGATGTTACTTTGCAAAACACATTTTTTAGTGGTAATATCAAAGGTATCAATGATACGCAAAAAAAATCTTGCGATTAAAGATTCTTTGCTTGAGTCTCATATATAAATGAGCAATCTTCAAGTAGAAAAAAGTGCTATTTATAGGAAAGTTGATGCAAAAAAATTAAGTGCAAATAATACAATATTTAAAATCAATGCGGATTTTGAAAATTCTAAAGCAGATTATATTAATTCTAAGGAAAGCACACAAGGAGTAAATAATACTTTAGTATTAATTTTTCTTAATAATCCTAGTAAAAAGCGGGTTTAAATATCTTACTAGCTCATTTAAAAGATGAAAATAAACATTTAACAAGGGAATTTTTTACTATGCCAAATGTGAGCAAGGTTTTAGTACGTATACCCCAAATGTTGTTTTTTCTCATAATGAAGAAAATTTTGCCCAGAGTGGAATTTAGAAAAAATTGATTCTAAGATTAAAGATGAATATTTTTTTACTAATGATAATACTCAAGCTATTGTAAAAACTAAATCTATACTTGCTCAAGCTATTTTAGGCTCCATGATAGGAGTGGGATAATATGCATAAAAGAATGGGGGAATTACGCAATAATCCTTATGAAAGTGGTGTATGGTTAAGAACTTTTGGATGGGGTGCGAGTGATGAGTATAATAGTGGAAAATACTTTGAAATTCAAAGCGGACATGATAAATTAAACGAGTATTCGAATTTCGAGCTTTACAGTGGAGTAAGGTTTTTATAGTGATTTTGTTTTAGATATATTTATTATCAAAATGAAATAAATGCAAATTTTATTCCAGGAAATCAAGGTAGATTAGATGATAATGATGGTTCGCATAATATTATCTTAAGTGCTGAGTTAGGTTATAGAAAAGCTTATGATAAATTTTATCTTGAGCCGAGTTTGGAATTTATCAGTGGTTATGTAGGAGCTATGGATCTAAAAGGAGATATTGCTAGTTTAAAACGATTTTCTTATATTCCTTTAGTCGTAAAAACAGCATTTTTCATAGGAAGTCAAAATTAAAATTTAAATTTTAGAACAGGACTTGGTTTGTATGCGGATCCGATTAAAGCAGGAGATCAAATCTTGGAGGATCAAGCAAGTCAGAGAAGATATGAAGGAAAAAAGATCAAAGAATGTTTATAAATTTAGGAAATGATTATAAGCTTAACGATAAAACACGCTTTAGTTTTGAATTTGAAAAGACATTTTTTGGCGATTTAAATGTAGATTGGAGTGCAAATGCTAATTTAAGATATAGTTTTTAAATAAAAAATAATTTAAAAATTGTATTTTTATTTTAAGCTTTTTTGTTTATAATACTTGCTTTTACATTTAAAGGATAAAGATGAAAATAAAAGTTGGGATTTTAGGAGCGAGTGGTTATGCGGGAAATGAACTTGTTCGCATTTTGCTTAATCATCCCAAAGTTGAAATTTCTTATTTAGGTTCGAGTTCTAGCGTGGGGCAAAATTATCAAGATCTTTATCCTAATACCCCTTTAAATTTATGTTTTGAAAACAAAAATTTAGATGAACTTGAGCTTGATCTTTTGTTTTTGGCTACTCCGCATGAATTTAGTGCTAAGCTTTTAAATGAGAATTTATTAAAAAAGATGAAAATCATTGATTTAAGTGCGGATTTTCGTCTTAAAAATCCTAAAGATTACGAGCTTTGGTATAAATTCACTCATCCTAATCAAGATCTTTTGCAAAATGCAGTTTATGGACTTTGCGAGCTTTATAAAGAAGAGATAAAAAAAGCAAGTTTGGTGGCAAATCCAGGTTGCTATACCACCTGTTCTATCTTAAGTCTTTATCCGCTTTTTAAAGAAAAGATCATTGATTTTAACTCAGTTATCATTGATGCAAAAAGTGGAGTAAGTGGAGCAGGAAGAAGTGCAAAGGTGGAAAATCTTTTTTGTGAAGTTAATGAAAATATCAAAGCTTATAATTTAGCTTCGCACCGCCATACTCCTGAAATTGAAGAGCATTTAAGCTATGCGGCCAAAGAGAAAATCACTCTACAATTTACCCCTCATCTTGTGCCTATGCAAAGAGGAATTTTAATCAGTGCTTATGCAAATTTAAAAGAGGACTTGCAAGAACAAGATATACGCGATATTTATACAAAATACTATCAAAACAATAAATTCATAAGGCTTTTACCGCCGCAGTCGCTTCCGCAGACTCGGTGGGTTAAATCAAGCAATTTTGCGGATATAAATTTTAGTATAGATCAACGCACAAAGCGTGTTATTGTGCTTGGTGCTATTGATAATTTAATCAAAGGTGCAGCAGGACAAGCTGTTCAAAATATGAATTTAATGTTTGATTTTGATGAAGATGAAGGACTTAAATTCTTTGCAAATTTGTAAAGGATAAAAATGTTAATACGAGCTATGCAAAAAAGCGATTATGAAGCCGTTTATAAGCTTTGGTGTGAGATAAAAGGCTTTGGGATAAGAAGCATTGATGATAGCAAAGAAAATATAGAAAATTTTTTAGATAGAAACCCAAATCTTAGCGTTGTAGCAGTGATTGATGAAGAAATTGTAGGAAGCATACTTTGCGGGCATGATGGACGCATAGGAGGATTTTATCATGTATGTGTACATAAAGATCATAGAAAAAAGGGTATAGCACACGAGATGACTAAATTTTGTCTTGAGGCTTTAAAAGCTCAAAAGATTAATAAAATCGCCTTAATCGCTTTTAAAAACAATGATTTAGGCAATGAGTTTTGGAAACATTATGGTTTTACTTTAAGAGAGGATGCGAATTATTACGATCTTTCTTTAAATGAGTATAATCAAACCAGCTTTAATGCTTAAGGAATGATCATGCAAAAATATTTAGAAAAAGCCAATGTCTTAATCGAAGCTTTGCCTTATATACGCAAATTTAATTCCAAGATTATACTTATAAAATACGGCGGATCAGCTATGGAAAATGAAGAGCTAAAGCATTGTGTGATGCAAGATATAGCTCTTTTAAAACTTGTGGGTTTAAAGCCTATCATTGTACATGGTGGAGGAAAAGATATTTCTGCTATGTGTGAAAGATTGGGCGTAAAGAGTGAGTTTAAAAACGGCCTTAGGGTTAGTGATAAAGCCACTACTGAAGTAGCCAGTATGGTTTTAAATCATATCAATAAAAATTTAGTCCATAGTTTGCAAAATTTAGGAGTTAAAGCCATAGGGCTTTGTGGTAAAGATGGCGCGCTTTTAGAATGTGTGAAAAAAGATGAAAATTTAGCTTTTGTTGGCACGATACAAAAGGTAAATTCGAAAATTTTAGAAGAGCTTTTAGAAAAGGATTTTTTACCTATCATTGCTCCTATTGGTATGGATGAGAATTTTAATACTTATAATATCAACGCTGATGACGCAGCTTGTGCGATCGCTAAGGCTTTAAGGGCTGAAAAACTTGCTTTTTTAACCGATACTGCAGGGCTTTATGAGGATTTTAATGATAAAAATTCTTTGATTTCTAAAATCAGCCTTGAGCAAGCTAAAATTTTAGCCCCCAAAATAGAAGGTGGTATGCATGTAAAATTAAAATCTTGCATTGATGCTTGTGAAAATGGAGTCAAAAAGGTACATATTTTAGATGGGCGCGTGAAACATTCTTTGTTGCTTGAGTTTTTTACCGATGAAGGTATAGGCACTTTGGTGGGTTAAAGGATGAAAATGGATTATAAAGAACAAAGTCATATTATCCCTACTTATAAGCGTTTTGATATAGTTTTAGAAAAAGGGCAGGGGGTTTATCTTTTTGATGATAAGGCTAAAAAATATCTTGATTTTTCAAGTGGTATAGGTGTTTGTGCTTTAGGATATAATCATGCTAAATTTAATGCTAAAATCAAAGCTCAAGTGGATAAACTTTTACATACTAGCAATTTATATTATAATGAAAACATAGCCGCTGCAGCTAAAAATTTAGCCAAAGCTAGTGCTTTAGAGCGTGTTTTTTTTACAAATTCTGGTACAGAAAGTATAGAAGGAGCGATGAAAACAGCTAGAAAATACGCCTTTAACAAAGGTATTAAGGGTGGACAATTTATCGCTTTTAAGCATTCTTTTCATGGGCGTACTTTAGGGGCTTTATCGCTTACTGCTAATGAAAAATATCAAAAGCCTTTTAAACCTTTAATTTCAGGGGTTAAATTTGCAAAATATAATGATATTTCAAGCGTTGAAAAACTGGTGAATGAAAAAACTTGTGCCATTATCTTAGAAAGCGTGCAAGGAGAAGGTGGGATAAATCCTGCAAATAAAGATTTTTACAAAGCCTTAAGAAAGCTTTGCGATGAAAAAGATATATTATTAATCGCTGATGAAATTCAATGTGGCATGGGTAGAAGTGGAAAATTTTTTGCCTATGAGCACGCACAAATTTTGCCTGATATCATGACTTCAGCTAAGGCCTTAGGTTGTGGGCTTAGTGTGGGTGCTTTTGTAATAAATCAAAAGGTAGCAAGCAATTCTTTAGAAGCAGGCGATCATGGTAGTACTTATGGTGGAAATCCTTTAGTTTGTGCAGGAGTGAATGCAGTTTTTGAAATTTTTAAAGAAGAAAAAATTTTAGAAAATGTCAATAAACTCACGCCTTATTTAGAGCAAAGTTTAGATGAGTTGATAAATGAATTTGATTTTTGTAAAAAACGCAAAGGCTTAGGGTTTATGCAAGGGCTGAGTCTTGATAAAAATGTAAAAGTAGCTAAGGTCATTCAAAAATGCCAAGAAAATGCACTTTTACTGATAAGTTGCGGGGAGAATGATTTGAGATTTTTACCTCCTTTGATTTTGCAAAAAGAACATATTGATGAAATGAGTGAAAAGTTAAGAAAGGCTCTAAAGAGTTTTTGATAAATTTTGTAAAAAAAGTTTATTCTTTCCCATCTACTATAGGCACAAATAAACATTCTTCTAAAATTTCTTTTTGTAAATTTGTGCCATTTTTTCTAAGGCGTGTGATGAATTGTTTGCCATTGTGTAAAATAGGAGCAACTAAAATACCATCATCGCTTAATTGATCGAGTAAAATTTCAGGAATTTGTGTCGCATAAGCAGAAAATAAAATCCTATCATAAGGAGCATAATTTTTCCAGCCATTTTGTCCATCATCAAATTTTACATTGATATTAAAAAGTTCTAATTCTCTGAAAGTTTGAGCGGCTTTTTTGGCTAAATTTTCTATGCGTTCTATGGTAAAAACACGCCTTATGACTTTGCTTAAAATCGCAGCTTGATAGCCACTTCCACAACCTATCTCTAAAATACTATCAGCATTTTTAAAATCTAAAGCCATAGTCATTTTAGCTACAGTTAAAGGTGAACTAATCCATTGAGAATTTGCTAAAGGCAAAGCATCAAGGCGATAAGCATGGGCTTTTAAAGGAGAAAAAATTTCACGTGGAATTTGACAAAAAGCATTAAAAAGTTCTTCATTGATAAAAACTTTTTGTGCAATTTCTTCAGCCATATTTTGACATCTTTTTTGTTCAAATGTGTTCATTACTTCTCCTATAAATTTAAATAAAAATTGTAACTAAAAAAGTTGAAATAGAGTTAAACTTAGCTATACTTAAATAAAAAGGAAAAAAATGCTTATAAAATTTAAAAATCATAGTCCCAAACTAGGTCAAAATGTTTTTGTTGCAGAGGGCGCTAAAATCATAGGAGAAATAGAAATAGGAGATGAAAGTAGTATTTGGTTTAATTGTGTTTTAAGAGCCGATGTTAATTTTATAAAAATTGGCAAAAGAACCAATATTCAAGATCTTAGCACGGTACATGTTTGGCATAGGGAATTTGATAAAAAAGGAAAGTTAAAAGATGCTGGTTTTCCTACGATAATAGGAGATGATGTAACTATAGGACATAATTGCGTTATCCATGCTTGTGTGATAAAAAATCGTGTTTTAATCGGAATGAATGCTGTTATCATGGATAGTGCTTTGATAGAAGAAGATAGCATAGTGGGTGCTGGAAGCGTTGTAACAAAGGGTAAAAAATTTCCGCCACGCTCTTTGATACTTGGAAATCCTGCAAAATTTGTGCGTGAATTAAATAATGAAGAAATAAACTTTCTAAAACAATCCGCTTTAAATTATGTGGATTTTAAAAACGAGTTTTTAAAAGATCTTCAGTGATATTTTGAAGTTTAGGCGAGAGTTTTACTTCAAATTTCACAAAACGATCAAGATCTAAAAAATTCTCATCGAGTTTTGAAATTTGCTCTTTTGTATAATCTTGAATAGTATTTAAAGATGACTTTTTAAGAAGTCTTTTTTCTTTGTAGACTAATTTTAAAAGTTCTTTGCGTTCTAAATTTTCATCTTGATTTGGGTTTTCGTCAAAAACATAAAGCTCATCAAAAAGGATTTTTTGCGTGTTTTTATCATAAACCCTAAAAAGCTTTTTAAAATGAGGTAGGGTTGATTTTTCGTTATTTTCGCTAATTTTGATTTTAGGTTTTATGCCTTGATCTTCTAAGGCTGCGAGTTTATAAACGCAACTAAAAATAGGGTCACTTGAAGCAGTGATCAATCTTTCGCCTACACCAAAGATATCAATAGGTGCATTTTGTTCTTTAAGTTTTTTAATGCTCCATTCATCAAGGGCGTTAGAAACTATGATTTTACATTTTTGAAGTCCTGCTTGATCAAGTTCTTGTCTGATTTTCAAACTCAACTCAAGTAAATTTCCAGAATCTATTCTCACGCCGCCTTCTTGAATATCAAATTCTTTAAAAACTTTAATCGCATTTTTAAGTCCGCTATTTAGACAATCATAAGTATCGATCAAAAAAACAGGATTTTTTGGATAAATTTTCACATAAGCTTTAAAAGCTTCAAGTTCATTTTCAAACATTTGCACCCAAGAATGTGCCATAGTTCCATTGATAGGGATATTATAAATTTTTCCTGCTAAAGTACAAGCACTTCCTATGCAACCTCCTATAAAAGCTGCTCTTGCTCCTTTTAAGGCTGCTTCACTTCCTTGTGCTCTGCGTGAACCAAATTCTAAAATTTTACTGTCTTTAGCTGCACGCACGATACGATTGGTTTTGGTAGCAATAAGGCTTTGGTGGTTTAAACTTAAAAGTAAAAAAGTTTCTAAAAGCTGTGCTTCTATGGTTGTAGCTTTAATACATAGCAAAGGTTCGTTTGGAAAAATCACTTCTCCTTCACGCATAGCATAAATTTCACCCTTAAATTTAAAGTTAGCTAAAAAATCTAAAAATTCTGTATCAAAAATACCTTGTTTTCTTAAAAATTCTATATCTTCTGCATCAAAACTCAAATTTTCAACAAAGTCTAAAATATCTTCAAGACCTGCAAAAATAGCAAAAGATCCTGAATCTGGAATTTTTCTAAAAAATATATCAAAATAACAAATTTGATCTTTTTTATTGTTTTTGAAATAGCCTTGAGACATTGTAAATTCATAAAAATCACAAAGCAAGGTTAAAGAAGTTTTAGAAGTCATCAAAGCTTATACTACCCTTAGAATAATTCGTTACTTTACTTTCAAAGAAATTGCTCTTTTGATCGTTAAATTTTGAAAAATCATCTACCCATTTAATAGGATGTTTTGCATTATATAACTTATCTAAATTGATCGCACTTAATCTTTGATCTACAAGATAATGGATATATTCTTCTATGATATCATCAGTAAAGCCCATGATTTGATTTTGAGTGATGTATTTACCCCATTTGATCTCAAGATCTCCAGCTTTTTTAAACATATCATAAATTTTATTGATATTTTCATCATGGAACAAATCAGGTCTTTCTTTGCGTACTGAATTGATCATATTTTGAAATAATAAAAGATGTGTGATTTCATCTCTTTGGATAAAGCGGATCATTTGTGCTGAACCTAGCATTTTTCCTGCACGTGCAAGTGCGTAAATGGCAGTAAAACCACTATAAAAATATACTCCTTCTAAAATTTGATTTGCCACCATAGCCAAAAGAAGTTTATTATCATCTACATCGCCTGCTAATTCTTCATAAATGCTTGAAATAAAGTCATTTTTTTCACGCAAAGTTTCATCATGCTTTTCCATTTCATAAATCAAATCTGTATTATCGCAAATCGCTTCAACCATAACAGCGTAAGATTTTGAATGGTTTGCCTCTTCATAAGCTTGGCGTGCCAAAACCGCATTGATTTCAGGAGCTGTGATGTAAGGGTTGATATTGTCTGCTAAATTATTGGTTTGAAAACTATCCATAGAAATAAGCTGACTCCAAACCAAATCATACATTCTTTTTTCACCTGCAGTTAAATTACAGCGATAATCAAGTGCATCTTTAGTTGTATCCACTTCTTTTGGAAACCAAGTATTTGCCTCCATTAAATCCCAAAGTTTTAAAGCCCAAGTATATTTTGCCTTAGTGAAATTTAAAATTCCATGTGGGTTACCATCAAAAACTTTACGATCTCCTAGGGTTTCGTTTGAGCTTGGATTGTAAATTCTTTTTCTTTGCATTTTTAACCTTTCTTTATGCTTTGGTAGCTATACAACTTTGAGTTAAAATATCGTGTAAATTTAAACGATCTTTTCTTACAAAACTGACAAATAAACCAAAGAGTAAGCCAAAACTTATAATAAATATCACATATCTTAGTAAAATTCTAAGAAAACTTAGTTTCTTTCCCGTTTTTATATCAATAAGATATAAATCATATGCTTTAAGACCTGGGCTTTGTGCCTTTTTTGTTAAAAAAATAGCTTGAATCAAGCCAAATAAAAAAGTACATAAAGTTGTGATAAAATGGTTGTTTAAAAAAGCTTCTTTAGAGCCTAATAGAAAATAAAATAAATACAAAATAGGAATATAAATAAGAAAAATATCTATAAGCAAAGCTCTAAATCTTAGCCATCTAGAGCTAATTTTTGCTTTAGTTTTCATTTAATTTCCACGACTTCCTGGTTTTATAGCTTTACTCCCTTTTTTACAAAGTGGACAATTTGTTTCATCATAAATTTCAAATTCAAAATTTCCTAGAGTAAAGAGTGGTAAATTTTCAGGTAATTTCGCATTATCTTTTCTTGGAGATTTTAAATTTTCTACTGCACAAAAACCACGATTTGCCAATGCTGCAAAACCTACAACAATACCACCTAAACTTTCAATGATTTTTGCACTCTCTAAAGCACTACCACCTGTAGTAATGATATCTTCACAAATTATAAATTTTTCACCCTTTTTTACTTCAAAACCACGTCTTAAGGTCATTTCTTTATTTACTCTTTCAGTGAAGATAAAACGTTTACTACAAGCTCTTGCAAGCTCATAACCTGCTAAAATTCCACCTAAAGCAGGAGAACAAATGCTATCAAATTCTATCTTATAGCTTGCAATAATCTTTGCAAGTTCATCACAAAGTTTTGCTGCTAATTTTGGATTCTCTAAAACTTTTGCACTTTGAAGATAAAATTGCGAATGTTTACCTGAACTTAGTAAAAAATGCCCTTCTAAATAAGCACCACAACCTTTATAAATTTGCTCTAAATTCATCGTTAAACCTTTAAAAGTTCACTTTCTTTACTTTTTACACTCTCATCAATTTTTATTATGTAGGCGTCGGTAAGTTTTTGCACTTCATCATAAGCTTTTTTTGCTTCATCTTCGCTTATTGCCTTATCTTTTTCTAGTTTTTTAACTGCATCGTTGGCATCTTTGCGTATATTTCTTATAGAAACTTTTGCCTTTTCACCCATAGCTTTAGCTTGCTTTACATTTTCTTCTCTTTGCTCTCTAGTCATCGGAGGGAAAAATAATTTTACACTTTCGCCGTCATTGTTTGGATTTACACCGATATTTGCAGCTGCAATAGCGCTTTCTATGGTTTTTAGTAAAGGTTTTTCCCAAGGAGTGATGCTAATAGTTGAAGCATCACTTGCTAAAACAGTTGCTACTTGATTTAAAGGAGTTTGAGTTCCATAATAATCCACTGTAATATGATCTAAAATATGGGTATTAACTTTTCCAGTTCTTAAAGTGGTGAAGTCTTTTTTTAAGGCTTCTAAAGATTTTTCACTTTGGGTTTTTTGTTTGTTAAAAATTTCATTTAGCATTATCATTTCCTTTAATTATTTACTTGAATTAACATTGCTTGGAAGTTGTGGTGCACTTGGAGCGATAGAATTTGTGTTTGGGGTAGCAGGCACAATAGGAGCACTTGGAATAGTAGTATTGTTGTTTTCTACTTTAATTTTCTCTGCTAGAGAGTCTTTGCTAGCTTTATTGTATAAATAACCAAGACCAATAGTATTTGCAATAAGTAAAATTCCCATAACAAAGGTAAATTTTGCCAAAAATCCAGCTGGTCCTTTGGCGCCAAATAAACTTTCATTGCTTCCACTATAAGCTCCAAGTCCTATACTTGAACTTTTTTGAAGTAAAACTGCTATACAAATAACTACAACGATGATAAATTGTAAAATGATTAAAAGAGTGATCATTGAAAATTCCTAAAAGTTAATTTTTAAATGATTATTTTAGCTAAATAAAACTTGAAAAGTTTTGAAACTTGAAAAGTTTTTGTGAGAAAAATCCCACAAAAATTTATCTGCTATTGAAGCTTCTTAAGATATTAAGTAAAGATACGAAAAGATTAACAAAATCAAGATAAAGTGCTACTGCACCTTCGATTGGAGTTTCATAATTTCCGCGGATAATATTTTGCGTATCATAAAGAATGTAAAATGAAAATAATATTGCAGCTACTGCTGAAATAGCTAGATTAACTATACTGCTTTGGAAGAAAAGGTTTAGTAAAGATGCTGCTACAATAACGATTAATACTATAAATAAAGCTTTACCCATAACAGTAAAATCTTTTTTTGTATTCATAGCAAATACACTAAGTCCTGCAAAAGCAACTGTTGTTAAAGCAAAAGCTTGAGCGATGATAATTCCTCCAGCTGGTAGAGCTAACACTGAAATAAGCAAAGGTGTAAGCGTTAAACCTGAGCAGAAAGTAAAACCAAAAAGCAAAACAAGATTTAATGGAGCCTCTCTTTTTTTCCATTGCAAAGCAAATAAAAGTCCGATTTCAACAGCAAAAAGGATCCAAAAAGTTACTTGTGATTGTATAAAAAATGATGCTAAAGCAAAAATTCCTACATACGCACCTACTGTTGCAGCTAATAATGAAGCAGCAAAAAGTTGATAAGTTTGTTTAATAAAAATACTTAATTCGCTTGAGCGTGTATTTTCAAATTCTTTTGATCTTGAGTAGTCTCTATCATAAAGACTCATAAAATTCTCCTTGCAAAATTGTTAGATTTTTTAAAATCTTGAGCGAAATCTAACATATTAGACTAAATAAAAAGTTAATTTATATAATATCTTTATGATTAAATGAAATCTTTGCTGAAATTTTGTTATAATTTCAAGATTTTAGTTTCAGGTTGGTTTTATGGAAAATCTTATTAGTGGGGCGATTAAGTTTATGCAAGAAGACTTTAAGGAGCATGAAGAACTTTTTGAAAGTCTAAAAAATAAGCAAAATCCCCATACTCTTTTTATAGGTTGTTCTGATTCTAGAGTAATTCCAAATTTGATCACCAATACGGGTCCAGGTGAGCTTTTTGTAATACGAAATATTGCAAATATAGTTCCACCTTATCGTATTGGGGAAGATTACTTAGCGACAACTTCAGCAATAGAGTATGCTTTAAATTCATTGCATATTAAAAATATCGTCGTTTGTGGCCATAGTAATTGTGGAGGTTGCAATGCTCTTTATTATTCTGATGAAGAGTTAAATAAAATTCCTAATGTGAAAAAATGGCTTACTATGTTAGATCCGATAAAAAAAGATGTAATGATTTTTGCAAGAGACGATTTGGCTATGCGTTCATGGCTTACAGAAAAATTAAATTTAGTAAATTCTTTGCAAAATATACTTACTTATCCAGGCGTGCAAGAAGCTTTAGATGAAGGAAAAATAGAAGTACATGCTTGGTATTATATTATAGAGACAGGTGAAATTTATGAGTATGATTTTAAAGCAAAAATTTTTACTTTAATACAGGATAGGAAAGTTTAATGAAAAAAATTATTTTTAGTTTATGTTTTTTTATTTTATACCTTGGAGCACAAGAATTTAAATTTATTGATGCGAATATTAGTAAAGAGGATGAAGGAATTTATGCTTTAGTTGAAAAATATGTTGATCTTAACAATCAAATTAAAGAATTTAAGAAAAACAATGATGAAAATTCAAGCACTTTTAATGGTATTTTAAGTGAATTTGAAAAAGACAAAAAGACTATTTTAGCAAAAATACCCGATATGATAGTAGGACAAAAGATTAATGAAGAGGCAGTGGCTAGATTTTTAAAAGCAAAAGAAAAATTACTAGATGTTCAAAAAAAGAATATTAATAAGCCTTATATTTATACAGATGCCACTCTTAATCTAGTTTATTTTAATATTGTGGAAAGTTTTTATTCTTCTTTGTTTGAAGTGGAAAAACTTTTTAAAAATACAGCAAGCAGTGAAGATTTGATTGCTACTGTTGATAAGGCAATGGAAAATTTACAAAATTCTTCTAATGTTAATTTAGATAGTTTTAAAAGCAAAATTACAAATTCAGAAGAATTAGAAAAAATTACCCTAAAAGAAAGATATATCAGTAATGCTGTAGATTCTTATTCTGAAATTCTTAAGTATTTACGCTCAAATGCAGATTTGCTTGAAAGTAATTATATTTTTTCATTACTCGAGCTTCAAGTTTGGATAGATCGTATAAATGAGGCAATTGGGGTAAGTTTTGTTAATATCGGAAAAATAGTAATTTCTGCTTTGGTTTTAGTATTTTTTATATCTTTAAGACGTTTTTTTGCAAATATAGTATATTTTTTCCTTGTTCAGTTTTTTTATAGAAATAAAAATGATGTAGATGATATTAAAGTCATTTTTATTGAGAATATTAAAAAACCTGTAGGCTTCTTGTTGATTGTCTATGCTATTTCTCTTTGTCTTACTATAGCAACTTATCCTGCACCTTTGAGTGTAAATTTAAGTAATTTTTTTCATATAGTTTATGCAGTTTTAATTGCATGGCTTATTTTAAGAATGCTTGATGGTTATGGCGTGGTATTGGTTTCTAAACTTGCTCAAAAAAGTGGAAAAAAAGAAGTTGTAAATTTAATTATTAAAATTTTATATTTTGTCATTATTATTATAGCTTTATTATATATTCTTGCTCAACTTGGTTTTAATATTTCGGCTATTATTGCATCTTTGGGAATTGGTGGTTTAGCTGTTGCTTTAGCGGCGAAAGATATCATTGCAAATTTCTTTGCTTCTATACTCTTACTTTTTGATAATAGCTTTAATCAAGGAGATTGGGTAGAGGTTTCAGGCATAGAAGGAACCGTGGTTGAAACAGGACTTAGAAAAACTACTATTAGAACTTTTGATAATTGTCTTGTATTTTTACCAAATTCAACTATTATGGGAGCTAATATCAAAAATTGGAGCAAAAGACGCATGGGTCGCCATGTTAGAATGTATTTGGGTGTTGGTTATGATGCTACTCCTGAAAAACTAGAACAATGTGTAAAAGATCTAAGAGAATTTTTGCATACAAGTGATTTAGTAGCTCACGATGAGGATAGCGCATTAAAATATGGCGATCATACAACAAAATATCGTCAAAATCTTGTATCTATTAATGATTTAGAAGGCTATAAAAATGCTTGTTATGTGGCTTTAAGTGAATTTGCAGATAGTAGTATTAATATAGAGCTTTATTTTTATATCAAAGAAATAGGTGGAAAAGATTTTAGAGAAGCTAGACAAAGTTTAATGCTTGAGTTTATGCGTATAATTGAAAAAAATGGTTTAACCTTTGCTTTCCCAAGTCGTAGTATTTATATAGAAAATTTACCACCCCTTGATTTGCAAGCAAAAGCTATAAAATAGCAAGATTTTATCTTGCTATTTTTTAAACCGGCATAACGCGTATATTTGGACTTAATTCTTCTTGTAAAATTGTTTCAATAGCATAAAGTGTTGCACCACTTCCACTAGAACAACCACTACAAGCACCAAGATAACGAATATAAACATCAATTGCTGCACCTTCAGCCTTTTGTATATCAATCACTTCCAAATCTCCACCATCATTATGAAGCATAGGGCGAATTTCAGCATCTAAAACACTTTCAACTGCTTTTAATTGTCCCACTACGGTCATTTCATCAAAAGCCACATCGCTTTTCATTGTATTTTTGAGTTTTTCTCTATCTATTTCAGCTCTAGTTTCAGCTAAAATATCTACAAGGTAATAATCTCTTTTTTCATGTCCGCCTGGTTTGATACAGGATTTACAAAAAGCACCCGCTTTAGTATATTGTGTGATTTCTTCTACGCTATGCAAATCATTAAGTTTAATCACTTCTTTAATAGTTCCAAGACTTACCCTAGCGCACTCGCAAACTATAATTTGATCTTCAAAATCTTCAGGACTTATACCTTTATAATGCGCTGCTGCTTGTTTGATTACATCATAAGCCATAACCGAACAGTGCATTTTTTGAGGTGGAACAGCTGGAGTTTCTGGATTATCACGCATAGCAAATTCCACATCTAAATTTGTGATTTTTACTGCTTCATCTACAGTTTTTCCTATACAAAGATCCACCATAGTATCACTACTTGCTATAGCTGTACCACAACCAAAACTTTTAAATTTTGCATCGATAATTTTATCAGTTTTTTCATCTACAAGCCAAAAAAGTCTTACCGCATCGCCGCAACTTTCTGCACCAAAATCAGCTACGATCAATTTTGCATTGCGTGCTTTAGCATCTTCTTCACTAAATTCTCCCATATGTTGAGGATTATTCATTCTATCTTGAACTTTTTGTGAATACTCATCCCAAATGGATCCACCAATTAAACTATTTTTTCCCATTTTTCATCCTTATTTGTAATTATTTGGATTATAAGCATAAGTACAAGAAATTGCTCTTAATCTCTGTGTTGCATTTTTAATTTGTTTTGCTGCATAATCAATTTCTTCTTCAGTGTTAAAACGTGACAAAGAAAGCCTTAAAGCTGTATGCGCTAAATCATGCTCCGCACCGATAGCTTCCATAATAGGATTGCTTTCTAAAGCTTCACTTGCACAGGCTGAGCCCGTACTTGCAGCTATACCATTTTTATTTAAATCCCAAAGCATTGCTTCGCCTTCAACTCCTTTAATACTTGCTAAGATTGTATTAGGCACACGGTGTTCTCTTTTTCCAACCACTGTTGTATCAGGCAAGGCTAAAATTTGATCTTCTAGTTTATCTCTTAAACGGCGTATATGAGAATCTTCAAAATCAAGCATAGTATTTGCAATACGCAAAGCCTCGCCCATAGCCACTATATAAGGCACATTTAAAGTCCCGCTTCTACGACCACCCATGTGTTCTCCACCGTGTAAAAGTGGAGTAAGCTTAAGTCCTTTTTTTATAAAAAGTCCACCCACACCCTTTGGTCCATGAAATTTATGTGCCGAAAATGAAGCAAAATCAACTCCTACTTGAGTTAAATTAACCTTTATTTTACCTACTGCTTGAGTAGCATCTGTATGAAAAAGAGCACCAAATTCATGCGCAAGCTCTGCCATCGCTTTAATATCAAAAATCATACCTGTTTCATTATTTGCCCACATAACACTTACAAGTGCTGTTTTATCGCTAATCACTTTACGCAAATCTTCTACAGTAGAAACTCCTTCTTCATTTACAGGAAGTTCTATGACTTTTACTCCAAGACTTTTTAAAAAATAAGCAGCAGCAGTAACAGCAGGGTGTTCTACACTAGAAATAATCACTTCATTGCGTTCTTTATCTAAAATATAATCAAAATACACACCCTTAAGCACCCAGTTAATGCTTTCTGTCGCACAGGAGGTTACAATTATGTCATCTAGGTCATTTGCTCCAAGTCCTGCATAAAGTTTATCCAAAGCTTCTCTTAAGGCAGGATGTGTTGCGCTACCATATTGATGAAGGCTATTTGGATTTCCATACATATCCTTTAAAAAAGGTAGCATCAACTCATAAGCATTAGGATCAAGCATTGTCGTTGCGTTGTTATCTAAATATACTTTCACTTTAAAATCCTTAATTTATCCTTAATTTTAATTAGGATATTTTTTATCTTTATTTGAAAACGGATAATAACAAAAATTTATAAAAATTAGGTTAAAAATTATAACAAAAATAAAATGCTAAAGTAAAATTTTAAAGTGAAATATTTTGTGAATTTTATATAGCAAAAATGAGAAATACTATTTCTTAAATTTTTCTTCGTAATACTTTACTATCTTTGAATCTTCTTTGGCTGTATGTTTAAAGATAAAATCTTGAACAACGAGATTTAATTTTTCGGTCATTATATTTACAAATTTAGCTTCACTGATGATAATTTCTTCAATTTCTAAGATAATTTTTCTATGAATTCTTGTATGATGGTTGATATAAGGATATTCTATTTTTCTCATAAAGGCTTCTTCATCTGAAAAATGTCTATTGATCATTATCAACAACTCTCTTAAGACAATTTTTAATTCTTTTGTTCCAACATGACATTGGTTCATTAAAGAGAGTTTTTTAGAAATTTCAAAAAGTTCTTTATGTTGATGATCTAAAAGATCATTATTCATTGAAATAATTTTTTCATTATAAATCATGGTTTTGAGTACTTTTATATTTATATTTTTCGAGAGCCGATTATAATGCTATAATACTTAAAATTTTATTAATTAATTATATAAAAATTATTATTATTAAAGTATTTATAATTTATATATTTTTTAAAAAATTATTTTAAACCATCACAGACATATAAGAGTTTAAAATTTTATTTATATTTGCTTGTTTTTGACGACGATCTAAAAAATTTTCTATAGAGCTAGAACGTAGTTGATTTGCTTCTTCTAATCTTTGCGTATCTTGACTTTGGTTTTGATATTGTTTTTTAAGAGCATCAAAATCATTGCGATTTTGATCGATATAAATTTGAAATATTGAACTTGAATTTGCAAATTCTCTTAAATCCATATCTTTTTGGTAGTTAATATATTGTTGAAAAAATACAGATAGTTTATCTTGAGTACTTGTTTTTTTATCTACGCCATTCACATAAAGATAAAGATCAAAACTCATCTTTTTTTCATTTTCTTTTTTGATGTAATCTTCTATATCTGTTTCGCCCTTGAGAATTTTTTGTAAATTTTGATGAGAGCTTGGTTCTAAAGTGGCAGGTTTCATAAAAAAGTTAAATTCTTTTTCGTTTTGAGTTTTTATATCATGGTAGATAAAATTCATTAAAAGACCAGATTTTGATACTTCTGCATTTTTAGTTAAATAAGGTTTTAAAATTTCATTAGAAGAAGTGTTTTCTATGGCTTTATCAAAGTGAAAATTAGTTATTTTATTATCTAACATTAAAGTATTTAAATTTGTGATATTACTTAATGCCAAATCAATTTCTTCTTGATTGTTGTAAATTCTTGAAATTTGGCCTAAAAATTCTCCATTATCTGTTGAAAAACCTGATGATAGTTTTGAAATAAGATCGCGACTTAAATAAGCATTATCATCTTGTAAAAATTCTGAATTTATAGATTTTAATGAACTATGATAGCTATTTAAAAGATAAGGTAGATCAATTTTATTGTAGTTTAAATTTTCATCTTGTTTTGCGAGTTCTTTCGCTATGCTTCTAACGCTTTTAATGTTGATATCATAAGATTCTGGTATATTTGCAATTTTATTTAAATCTTTATCAAAAAAACCTTCTTCATTGATTCTAAATCCAAATTCACTAGCATAAGTGATATTATTAAAAATATAACTTAATTGTTCTAAGCTATTTTCATTTCCTTTTTGATCTAAGGCTTTGCTATCTTTAATCAAATTTAGAGCAGAGCTATTCTGCAAAGGATTAGATAAGGTTAAATTTTGATATGGATTTGCCGAATTTATAGTCATTTTAAATCTTTCCAAAATATTGCTGATTTTTTTATAAGCAAAATGTGTGCCAAGTTTTTTAAAAATTAAATTCAGTCAAAAATTAGAAAAAATTTGATAGTATTTATCTTTTCTTTTAAAGTTTGAAAAATAAAAATTTATCTAAATAAGGAAAGCGTATGCCAAAGATGAAAAGCGTTAAAAGCGCAGTTAAACGCTTCAAAGTAGGTAAAAATAAAATCAAAAGAGGCTCAGCTTTTAGAAGTCATATTTTGACTAAAAAACCTGCAAAAAGAATGCGTGATCTTCGCACAGCTAAATATGTGCATAGCACAAATGTAAAAGCTGTTGAAAAAATGCTAGGAATTTAAGTTTTTGACTAAAAGTCATTCAAACTCCCCTCTGAGATAAAATTTCAAGGGCAAGCTCCAAATTTGGACGCCACTTTATGAAAGGAAATAAAAATGGCAAGAGTAAAAACAGGTGTTGTTAGACGCCGCAGACATAAAAAAGTTTTAAAATTAGCGCGTGGTTTTTATAGTGGACGACGCAAACATTTTAGAAAAGCAAAAGAACAATTAGAAAGAAGTCTAGTCTATGCTTATCGTGATAGACGCCGTAAAAAAAGAGACTTCCGCCGTCTTTGGATTGTGCGTATCAATGCTGCTTGCAGACTTAATGATTTAAGTTATTCAAGATTTATCAATGGCCTTAAAAAAGCAGGTATTGAACTTGATAGAAAAATTCTAGCAGATTTAGCTATGAATGATGCTGCTGCTTTTGCAAAAATTGCAGAGGCCGCAAAAAAAGCGCTTTAATTTTTTAGTGTAAGAATTTCAAGATTTTTGATTTCTTGAAATTCTTAATTTTTTTAGTATTAATTTAGTTTAGCTAGAACATCTTCATAACATTTGAGTTGATTTAAGATTATTTTATTAATCTCATTTGTCATTTCTAGTTTTTGACCTTTTATATTAAGATAATAGTATTTAAAATCACTGTATTTTTGTATGAAAGTTTTTAAATATCTAGGTTTGAAATCATTAAAATTTTCAACTTCATAAAAAAATATTGCCACTAAACTTTTTGCAATTCCCGCTCCATAAATTTCTCCAAAACTAGAAAAACCAACTATGGGAAAATCATTAAAATGGATTTGATTTAAATGTTCTTTGTTGTGAAGTCTTCTTAAGATACAATCGTTAAAAATTGCTCCTAGTGGTTTTGGTTCATTAAGAGAAAATTTTTCATAATCTTTTTTTATAGCTTCAATAAAATTTGTTTTTTTTAAGCAAGCTTAATTCCTGAGCGCTTTCTATATCACAATAACTAAATAATGTTTTATTTGGGTTGATTTCCATAGGGGAAATAAGATAGTCTTCTCCAATTTTTAAAGCAAAAGTATATTCTTGCATTTTATTTTTAAGTTCTTCAAAAGTACAGTTAAAATAATTACATAAAGCTTCAACCGCGTTGATGGATTGAAAGGTTTTTTTATCAATAAATTCATGTATGGTTTTATCATATAAACTTGCATCAAGTATGGTAAAGGTAATGTTGCTTTGAGGATTAAAATTTTGAGACTTCATTAAATCAAAACGGTATTTAGGTTTAAATTGGACATGTATGCTTAAAGCTTGATTTTTTAATATTTCTCCATTATAAAATATAAATGCTCCGCTAAAGTCCATGTTTCCGCTAGACCCACCCCCTACTAAAGCACAAGGATAGGGGTTGTGTTTGTACAAAAGTTCTAAAAGAGAACTTTCGCTTTGACTTAAACCATCATAAATTAAATAATGCAAAGTATTTATGCAGTGTGCTTCAAAAGGTATATTTATAAATAAAACTTCTTTTTCTATCAGTTTTTTTCTTTCTGTATAATCTTTTATATCACTAAAAAGCTTGATTTTATTTGTGCAAAGATTTTCTATCATATCTTCACTAAAAAGTATCAAGCTTATTCCTTGGATATTTTGTTTATAAGGACTGTTTTCAATGTTTGAGTTAGAATCAAGGTTGCATAATAAATCAGTAGCACTGCTTAAGATGATATCACATTGCTCATTTATAGAATTTTGAATCTTATTTCCTATGATCGCTAGATTAAGTTGATTGACACAAAGCCTGTAATTAATTTTGGCTTGATGTTTATTTTTTTTTAATTTTTCTTCAAGTTCATTTTATTGAAGATATAGAGCTTCTAAAACTTTTTTACTTCTTCTTTTTTTGTTGAGCTTTTATTTTTAAAATTAAAAAAACATCAATTTAACTCCATTAAAACTATTTTTTAATTACTAGTTAACTAAATCAAGACACCATAAATTCGGCATTTATTTGTAATTTTTATTATACCTTAAGTCATAAAAAATGCAATAAGTAAATTAAAATTTAGATATAATTGCAAATTATAATAATATTAATTAAGGATAAATTAAATATGATTGGAGATATGAATGAGCTTTTATTAAAAAGCGTTGAAGTATTGCCACCTTTACCTGATACTGTAAGCAAGTTAAGAAAATATGTGAGCGAGGCTAATTCAAATATAGAAACTATGAAAGTTGCTGAAATCATTTCAAGCGATCCGTTGATGACGGCTAAGCTTTTGCAATTAGCAAATTCTCCTTATTATGGTTTTACAAGAGAAATTACAACCATAAATCAAGTGATTACTTTATTAGGCGTTGGTAATATCATCAATATAGTTATGGCTGACTCCATTAGAGATAATTTTAAAATAGACGTTTCACCTTATGGTTTAAATACTCAAAATTTTTTAAAAACGTGCAATGAAGAGGCAACTTTTATCGCAAATTGGCTTAATGATGAAGATAAAAAACTTTCTCATCTTTTAGTTCCTTGTGCAATGCTTTTAAGGCTTGGTATTGTTATTTTTTCAAATTTTCTTATACAAAATCATAAGGATAAGGATTTTTTAGCTTTTTTAAATAAAAATGAAAATCTTGCTTTAGCGGAGAATGAATTTTTAGGCGTAGATCATATTTCTTTCTTGGGATTTTTGTTACATCGTTGGAATTTTGATGATGTTTTGATTGAAAGTATATGTTTTGTTCGCACTCCTCATGCTGCTCGCGAAAAAGTGAAAAAATCCGCTTATGCTTTAGCAATAACAGATCATCTTTTTGCTCCGCATGATGGTTCTTCTCCATTTAACGCAAAAGCTGCAGTTGCTTTACTTAAAGAGGCAAAAACTCAAGGAATTAATTTTGATTTAAACAATCTTTTATCTAAGCTTCCTAACAAAGCTAAGGAAAATTTAAACAAAGAAGATTAAAGAGCCTTTTTAAGGCTCTAAATTGTAGTGATGAAAAGTTTAATCTTACCTCCTAATGAATTTTTAGATCACTATATTTTAAACGCTGAATTTCATCGTTTTGCTGGAATTTCAAAAAATGCTTATAAATTTTGGAAAAATGCAGAAATAGGTAGATATCAAGGAACAAGAATTATATTTTTGCATAGAAATTGCATTTTAGAAAAACATCAGCAAGCTTTAAGGCAATGTAGTGGTTTAAATGGTTTTGTATTGGCAAGTGCTTTTTGTTCTTTTACTGGATTAGCTCCCTCTCATTTAGTGGAAAAAAATAATTCTTCTATTTATAAACTTTTAGAGCTTAAGGAAATTTGTGGGATTAAATTTGTTAATTTAAAAAAATTTTATGATTTTTTAGGGCTAAATTATCATCAGCATATTTATATAGAAAAATGCCATTTTTTTAGCCCAGCTCCTTTTGAAAAGCGTATTAAAATCACTGAGAGTATGTGCGTTGGGTATTATTAAGATAAGAAAAAATAAATGCACATAGCAAAGCTATAATAGCCAAAAAGAAAACATAAAGTCCCAAAGAAAAACGCCAAAAATTACTTAAATTATTTAAGGCAAAACTATGCAAGAAAAAAGCAAGTTGCGGAGTTAAACCTCCAGCTATAGCATAAGCAATATTATATGAAAAAGAAAGTCCTGAAAATTTAATTTTTGCATCAAATACTTCACTCATTATTAAAGGGCAAAAATTCATCACTCCGCTAAAAAAACATACAAGTAAATATAAGCAAGCTACTAGGTTAAAATCAGCATTTTGTCTATATAAAGTATTAAAATAAAGCAAGCTTGCAATTCCAAAAAAAACACTAAAAAATACACAAGATTTAATAACGCCTATTTTATCCGCTAAAATTCCACTTATAATACACCCTAGGCAAATAAGCAAAATTCCACCTATTTGAAGATAGGTTTGTATAGAAGTATTAATTTGAAGTATTTTTGCCATATAACTAGGCATAAGCAAAATCATTACAACAATACAACCTGTCAAAACCCAAGTAATCATCATAGAAAGAACAATTCCCATTTTAGCTTTTTTAAACACTTCTTTTAAAGGAAATTTTTCTAAAGCCTTGTCTTTTTTCATTTGTTCAAAAACAGGAGTTTCTCTTAAAAATTTTCTCAAATAAGCAGAAATAATCCCAAAAATTCCACCTAAAAAGAATGGAATTCTCCAAGCCCATTCATGAAGTTCTTCTTGGGTATAAATTTTATTCATAATTAAAAAAACCAAACTACCTAATAAAATTCCACCTACAACCGAAGCGGTTAAAATTCCCAAATAAGTTCTTTTTTGACCTTGTGGTGCGTGTTCGTATACAAAAACCCAAGCTCCAGGGAGTTCCCCGCCTATAGCTATACCTTGACAAATGCGTATAAAAACTAAAAGCACAATACAAAGAAAACCTATACTTTCATAATTTGGAATAAAAGCTAGAGTAAAAGTTGGAATAACCATTAACAAAATACTAATCATAAACATTCTTTTGCGTCCAAATTTATCTCCAAAATGTGCCAGTATCACACCCCCTAAAGGACGTGCTAAATATCCAGCTGCAAATATTCCATAAGTATTAAACATTTGCCAAAAACTACTTAAATCTTTTGGAAAAAAGTTTGTTGAAATATAATTTGCAAAAAATACAAAAATAATAAAATCATAAAATTCTAAAGTTCCACCTAATGATGAAAGTCCTAAAACTTTTATATCTTTTTGGTTAAGGGTTTTGCTCATTCTTAATCCATCTCATAAAAATCATCATCATTGTTATCATCATCGTATTCATAATCATCATCATCGTAATTATAATTTTTATGGTGATTTTGTGGATATTCTTCATCTTCGTTTTCATAATCATCGTAATTTAAATCTTCTTCATCTTCATAAGCCATTGTTTTCTCCTTAAATAAAAATACAAAGCTTATTTTATCTTAAATTTGTTTGGTTTTGCTATAATTTTTATAATTTTTTAAAAGGTGAATTTATGAAATTAAGTCATTTAGATGAAAAAAATCATCCTAAAATGGTAGATGTAAGCGATAAAAATATTACTTTAAGAATAGCCACAGCCAGTGGTATAATATATATGAGTCAAGAAGCTTTTGATGTAATTAAAAACAATACCGCAAAAAAAGGTCCTGTTCTTCAAACAGCTATTATTGCGGCTATAATGGGGGCTAAAAAAACAAGTGAAATTATTCCTATGTGCCATCCTTTGATGCTTTCTAAGATTGAAACAGATATTGTGGAATTTGTTAAAGAATGTGCATTTAAGCTTATTGTAACAGTTAAGTGTGAAGGTAAAACAGGAGTTGAAATGGAAGCTTTAAGTGGGGTTAGTATAGGACTTTTAACTATATATGATATGATCAAGGCTATAGATAAATCAATGAGAATTACGGATATAGTGCTTGAAAGCAAAGAAGGAGGTAAAAGTGGTAAATTTGTGCGATCTTAAAAAAGAACCTCAGATCAATTATCCTACTTTTTGGGATTATAAGGTGATTTTTGAGGTGCATATTAAGGCAAGTGAAATTTTTGAAGAAATTTTAGGTCAAAGAGAATATAAATTTGAACATTCGAATTCAAGTGCGAATGGAAAATATCAAAGTTATTTGTTAAATGTTTATGTTGATAGCAAAAAAGATCGTTTGGATATATTTGATAAATTAAAAGCTAAAGCAAAATTTGTACTTTAAGAAAGAAGGAAAAATGAAAAATACTTTAATTATTTTTGAAAATTCTTTATCAAATCTCGGTAAAGATGAAGCAAGTGATTTACTTGAAGACTTGAGTTTTAATCTTGCGTATAAGCAAATTTCACATAATCCTCATGAAACAAAAAAAGTTTTAAATTCTCTTTTGGTTGAATTTTTAACTATTTTGAAAAAACTTGATTTTTTTGATGATGAAAATGTTACAAAGGTTATCAAAGCTTTGGTTAAGGCGAGTATTGTAGATGCTCAAAATTCACTTTATGGGTATATTAGCGAAGCTGAATTATTAAACAAACAGATTGAAAATCAAAAGAATTTGATTAAAAATCAAATCAGCGATAATTTTTTTGAATTCGAGAATATTTTACAAGAATGTTCTTTTTGTGATGAATTTAGTGGCGGTTTAAATGATGCTATTTTATTTGATATAGAAATGCTTGGAATTTTAAAAGAAACCGCTGAAAGTGCTTTTTTAACTACATTAGAAAAGGCTGAAGATATAGAACTTACAAGTAGTGAAATAGCTAAAAATCTCGTATATAATGCCATTTGTGAAGCTCATTTTGAAAAAGAAAGAATTTTAAAAATTTCAAGTATTATTTTAAATACCGCTTTTGAAATAGCTAATGAATCTATGGCTTATGCAAAAGATCTTTGTTTAGGCGTGATTAAAGGCACAAGGGATGGTATTGTTTTGGCAATGGAAAAATTTAAAGCTTCATTAACTTATGCAAATTTTGAAGAAGATGTTAGTTTAAAAAGCAAAGAACTAATAGGTATAGAAGATGATTTTATTGCTCTTTTAAAAAAAGAGATTCAATTACAAAATGATCCTTGTAAGAGTATAGTTGAGAATTTGCTAGAACATGAACTTGATAATCTTTTTGCTAAATTTAGACGTCTTGCAGGTGAAAGCAGAGAGCAACTAATATTAGTTTTAAATGATATTAAGAAAAATCCAAAGATTAATGATTTTAACAAACTTACTCAAAGAAAATTAAATCGTTTTAAACAAGAAATTTTTGAATTAGAAAAAATTGCTAGTGAAAAATACAAAGATTTAAATTCCAAAAAAGCTAAAAAGCTCGGTGTAAGACTTTGGGAAAAAGCAAAAAAATTCGTTAAAAAATAATATCCCATTTTTGGGATATTAAATATCTATTTCTATACCTACAGGTGCGTGATCAGAGCCAAAAATATCATCTCTTATGAAAGCGTTTTTAAGTTTATCTTTTAAACCCTTTGAAATGAAAAAATAATCAATCCTCCAGCCTACATTTCTTTCTCTTGCTTTCATTCTATAGCTCCACCACGAGTATTTTTCTTTGATTTCACCATTAATTTCTCTAAAAGTATCTATAAAACCAAGCTTTAGCAAATCATCAATCCAAGCTCTTTCTATAGGTAAAAAACCTGAAGTGTTGGCATTGGCTTTTGGATGAGTAAGATCGATTTCTTTATGAGCGGTATTGACATCACCGCAAATGATAATTTCAAATCCATCCTTTAAAAGCTTATCCAAATACACTAAAAAATCTGCATAAAATTTCATCTTAAAATTTAAACGCTCTTCATCTTTTTGACCATTTGGAAAATAGATATTAAAAAGTGCAATATTTTTAAAGCGGTGTTCTAAAACCCTACCTTCTTCATCATCAAAAAATTCGCATTTTTTTACTTCGCTATTAAAATTACAAAGACTCATTACCCCAGAATACCCCGCTCTTTTAGCAGAATTAAAATACATGTGTTTAAAAGGATATTCATAAATTTTTTTAGGAAATTTATCTTCATGTGCTTTGATTTCTTGAAAACCTATAAAATCAATTTGTTCTTGTGCTATCCAATCAAGTGCATTTTTATCACAAATAGCTCTTAAGCCATTGACATTCCATGAAAGTAGTTTCATTATTTTCCTTAAAATTTTCATTAAAAGTGTAAATCATAACATAAAAAGATTTAAAACTACAATCCATTTAAAAAAATTCAATAAAATTAAAAGCTTAAATTTGGAGGTGGGATTTATATGCTTAGATTAACTTGGCTTCAGTTTACTTTTTTTAATTCTTTGATGATTGTATTGTTGAATTTTAATTTATTTTATTTTGTGTATGAAAAAAATACACAAAACTGGTTTATAACTTTTGTTTTTATTGTGGCCTATTTTGCCCTTGTTCACGTGATTTGTTCTTTGCTTTTTATAAAGTTTTTTACTAAATTTTTTTCTATATTATTTATAATATCATCTTTTTTAAGTGTTTACTTTATTAGTTTTTATGGGGTGCTTATAGATTCTGATATGATACAAAATGTTGTTCAAACAGATATCAAAGAAGTAAAAGATTTGTTAAATTTAAAATTAATCTTATTTGTTGTTTTGGCTTTATTGTTGGTTTTTTATGTTGTTAAAGTAAAAATTGATTATTATGGTAGTTTTAAATCCCATCTAAAAATTAAAATTATCAATATAATATCAGGTTTGATTGTTGTTTGTGCGATTTTAATCCCTTTAAGTAAAACTTTCTTGCCTTTTTTTAGAAACTATAATGAAATAAGAATGTATAATACCCCTTTTTATCAAATTTATGCCGTATATCGCTATTATGTTCGTTTTGTAAAAGCTAAGCCAGAATTTAAAACTATAGCTAATGATGCTTATAGAGAAAACAATCACACTAAAAAACTTTTAGTTTTGGTAGTGGGTGAAACCGCTAGAGCGGCAAATTACTCTTTGGGTGGATATGCTAAAAATGATACCAATTTTTATACCAAAAAAGATAATGTAGTGTTTTTTGATAATTTTTCATCATGTGGAACAGCAACAGCGGTAAGTTTACCTTGTATGTTTTCTATTTCTAAGCGTGAAAATTATTCAAGTTCAGAATTTCAAGAAAATGCGATGGATGTGCTTTATAAAACAGGTGTAGATACTGCATGGTTTGATAATAATTCTGGTGGTTGTAAAGGGGTTTGTGATAGATTAGCTTATAAGCAAAAGCTTTCTAGTGATTTGGATGAAAATTTACTCGCTCCTTTTAAAGAAAAATTAAATCATTTAAGTGATCAAAATATAATAGTTCTTCATTTGCAAGGTTCTCATGGGCCAACTTATTATAAACGCTATCCAAGTGAATTTAAAAAATTCACTCCAACTTGTGATACTAATGAGCTTTCAAAATGTGATAGCGAGGCTTTAATCAACACTTATGACAATACTTTACTTTATACAGATTATCTTTTAAGTGAGATTATAAAACTATTAAAAGAGCAAAAAAGCTATAAAAGTTCTTTGTTTTATCTTTCAGATCATGGTGAAAGTTTGGGTGAAAATAATATTTATCTTCATGGTATGCCTTATGCTATAGCGCCAAGTTATCAAACCCGTATTCCTGCTATTTTTTGGAGCAATGATGAAAAATTAATGAATTTAGCTAAAGAGCATAAAGGTTTAAAACTTTCTCAAGATAATCTTTTTAGTACTCTTTTAGGATATTTTGATGTAAAAACAAGTGTTTATGAGCCAGAATATGATTTATTAAATCCTAAACTTAAGGCAAATCCATGAAGCCTAAATATCATTTTTTAAATAATGCAAGATATGCTTTAGAAGGGATTTTTGCTTTATTTAAAAATGAAATGGCGTTTAGAATTGAACTTTGTATTATTATCCCTGCGATAGTTTTTAGTTTTTTCTTAAAAGTTAGTTTTTTGGAGCATTTATTATTGGTAAGTGTTTTAATGCTTATCTTAATTGTAGAAGCTTTAAATTCGGCTATTGAAGCTTGTGTTGATTTGATTACAAACGAATGGCATGAAAAAGCAAAAATCGCTAAAGATTGTGCGAGTGCGGCAGTGTTTTTTAGTGTGCTTTTAGCTCTTTTTGTTTGGGGCTTTATTTTATATAATATTTACTTATGAAATTTGAAAATTTAATACGAGAAATTTTAGGAAAAAAGCGTTTTGAATTGTTAAAATTTTTATGTGAAAATGCCGATGAAAATGGTTTTATTATGATTAAAATCAGTGAACTTGAAGAAAAACTACATCAAAGTAAACCTACCATCATCGCTACTTTTAAGTTTTTAGAAGAAAAAAAACTTTTTAAGCGTCTTAAAAATGGATTTTATCAGCTAAATATAGGAGATAAAAATGAAACTTAAAAATCCTTTAGATATGCATTTGCATTTAAGAGATAATCAAATGTTAGAACTTATTGCACCTTTGAGTGCAAGAGATTTTTGTGCAGCTGTGATTATGCCAAATTTAATCCCTCCACTTTGCAATTTAGAAGATCTAAAAGCTTATAAAATGCGTATCATTAAGGCTTGTAAAGATGAAAATTTCACTCCTTTAATGACACTTTTTTTTGAAAATTATGATGAGAAATTTCTTTACAGTGCTAAAGATGAAATTTTTGGCATTAAGCTTTATCCAGCAGGAATTACAACAAATTCAAATGGCGGAGTTTCAAGTTTTGATATAGAGTATTTAAAACCTACTTTAGAGGCTATGAGTGATTTAAATATTCCTTTGCTAGTGCATGGAGAAACCAATGATTTTGTAATGGACAGGGAAAGTAATTTTGCTAAAATTTATGAAAAATTAGCCAAACATTTTCCACGACTTAAGATTGTTATGGAGCATATTACCACTAAAACTTTATGTGAACTTTTAAAAGATTATGAAAATTTATACGCGACAATCACTTTACATCATTTAATCATCACTTTAGATGATGTTATCGGAGGTAAAATGAATCCTCATCTTTTTTGTAAGCCTATAGCCAAGCGTTACGAAGATAAAGAAGCCCTTTGCGAACTTGCTTTTAGTGGTTATGAAAAAGTTATGTTTGGAAGTGATAGTGCGCCTCACCCAAGAGATACTAAAGAGTGTTGTGGTTGTGCCGCAGGTGTATTTAGCGCCCCAGTGATTTTACCTGTGTTGGCTGAATTATTTAAGCAAAATAGTTCTGAAGAAAATTTGCAAAAATTTTTAAGCGATAATGCTTGTAAAATTTATGATTTAAAATTTAAAGAAGATAAAATTTTAACTTTAGAAGAAAAAGAATGGCAAGTGCCAAATGTTTATGAAGATAAATACAATCAAGTCGTGCCTTATATGGCTGGAGAAATTTTAAAATTTCAATTAAAACATTGATTTCCCACCTTAAAGGTGGAAAATTTAAGCTTTATTTACAAGAGCATCTCTGATATCTATAACAAGATAGATTACAAAAAAACTTAAAAATAAAGCAATAAAACTGACTATCAGCGATAATAAACCAGCTAAAAATCCAATGCTAAACATCATAAAAAGAGAATAAAGCAAAGCTACAACAAAACTTATCGCTGCAATTGCATCAAGAATCAAGCGTCCAAATTTGATGATTAAATTTTTAACCATTAAAAACTCCTTTGAAATAATGAGTGAAATTGTAATAAATATCAGCTTAATATTTTTATAAGTTATTTATAATTAAAAGTTTTATTTTAGATTCTATAGTTTCAATAATATCATTTTCAACAAAAGAACTTACAGCTTCTTTAGAAGTTGTGATTTTGTTCATGCTTAAATGCCATAGAGCATTTTCTATAGCCTCTTCTTTTGTTCTTTGGACTTTGCGTGTTTCATCAAAAACAATCTTATGAAAAAATATATTTTTTTCTAGTAAATAATTTTCTAAATCTTTTTTATAAAAACCTTTAAATTCAGTATTAAAATATTTAAAAATCGGATCTAAAAAATCACTTTTTCTATAATCAGCCCAACCAAGATAAATTTTTATTTTGGCTAGATTTAAGAAATTTGTATAATCTTTTTCATTTTGCAAAGCAGGGGACATGCTTAAAAATGCAAGATCAAATTTAGTATTAGGATTGTTTTGCATCCAAGTTTCAAAGCTCAAATTTTCGCATTTTATATTGTTAAGATTTAGTTTTTTAGCATCTTCTTGTAAAATTTCAAGCATAGCATTTGCACTATCTAGGGCTAAAATTTCTTTAGCTTCTTTAGCTAAGTGTAAAGTCCAAACCCCAGTTCCACATCCTATGTCTATAATACTTTTATTTTGAAAAGAAATATTTAAATTTTGTAAATATTCAAAAGTTTGTTTTTGTATAGTGTTTAAAGTGTTTTGATATCTTGCGTAAGTTTTGGCCTTTTTATCCCATAAATTCATATATTTTCCTTGATAAAATATACAAAATCATAGCATAAATTTTTAAAATTCAAGCCCAAAGAAAGGGCTTGAATGATTAATTAAAACCTTTTCTTCTTAACATCTTCTAAGATATTATTAGCTATATCACTTACTGTACTAGAAATAATAGCTGATTCATTAGCAATTTCAACATTATCTTTAGTAGTTTGATCAATTTGAGCTACGCTATCATTGATTTGAGTGATACCTGCAGTTTGTTCTTTAATACTTTCTGCCATATCATTGATAGATTGAACAAGTAAATTAGTATTAGCTTCAATTTCTGATAAAGACTTTTGAGTTCTTTCAGCTAACTTTCTAACTTCATCAGCTACCACTGCAAAGCCTCTACCATGTTCTCCAGCACGAGCTGCTTCAATAGCTGCATTTAAAGCTAAAAGATTGATTTGATCTGCAATATCACCTATAATACCTGTAACATTTTTAATCTCTTCAGATTGAGTGATAACATCACTAGTTTTAACTGAAACATTTTGCATAGAAGAAGTGATCTCTTCTAAAGCTGCTGCAGTTTCTTCTAAAGATTGAGCTTGAGAATTTGAAGAAGTGGTTAAGCTTTGAACAGCAGTTTGTAATTTTCCACTTTCATTAGCTAAGGCATTAGCAAAGTCTGAACTTTGTTTTAGCATTTTAACTATTTCATCACCTAAAGCATTAGTAGTTAATTCTACACTACCGCTAGCATTTTCTAATTTATTTCTAAAGTCTAAGCTTTTGTATTCTTCAAAAATTTTATGAATAGCATTCATATCAGAACCTACTCTAGCTTGTAAAACATCAAGAAGTTTATTTAGAACATTTTTAAGTTCAATAAGTTGTGGGTTTCTTGGATTAGCAGTAATTCTTGCTGTTAAATTACCACCTTCTACAACTGATACGGTTTGAACTGATTCTTTAACGGCTTGATTGTCTTGTTCTAAGCCTCTTTTAGTAGCAAGAATGTTTTCATTGATAGCATTTGAGATTTGTCCAAATTCATCATTGCTTTTTACTTCTATAGTAGAAACATTTTTTGTTTTATAGTTGATAAAATCAAAGAATGAAGTTAAACCTGTTTGGATAGCTGCAAGTGGGGAGAGGTATTTTGATACGATGAAATAAAGGAGGATGACGCTAAGAATGCTTGCAAAAACAACAATCACAGTTTGTATAAATGCAATTTTATAAACTGGAGCTTCTATTTGTTCTATTGGCTCTCCAACGCAAGCAGTATAAATTCCAGAAACCTTTGTGCATACAGCAAATCTTTCATTACCATCTTTTGGTCTAGTATACTCAAAAGGTTCAAGATCCTCTTTAGTTTTAGCAAGATTTGCAATAGTACTAATATCATAACCTTGTTGCAAAAGAGTTTTGTCTGTAGAAACAAATACTTTATTTTCTTCATCAAATACAAAAGTTCTACCTGGTAAATTTTCAAATTCAGCTTGCAAATCTGCCGCAAGAATATCTACAGCCAAAACCCCTATAAATTTACCATCTTTATAAAGCGGAATAGAATATGTAAAGCAAGGTAAATTTGTAGTTACATCAATATAAGATGGGGTAATATAAAGTTTATTTGTTTTAACTGCTTCTATATAATACTCTCTTGTTCTAGCATCATAATTATCAGCTTTTCCATAAGTTCCAAAATCTAAATTTTTAGCATCAGAGTCTGGATCGCTTACAACAAGTTCGCCATTTGGTTGAGCAATATAAACTGCTAAGAATCTTCCAGCATCTCTAAAATTCTTTAAATCTTTTCCAACATAATGCATTAAAGCATCTTGACTATCTAACTGTTCTATAGGATGCTTTAAAATACTTTTAGCTAAACTTTCAAGAGCTAAAGAATTTCTTGCCTTAAAAGACTCTATAGAATTTTTAGCCGTTTTAACATAATTTATTTCAGCATTCACAACTTCATGAAAAATTGCTTGCTTTACAAATATAAATGTTACAACACCTAAAATTATCAAACACACTACTGCGATTAAATTTGCAATCAGTGAAACCTTCAATTTTACACTTTTCATAATTTAAGCGCTCCTTTCTAATATTATTTTATAGAGATATCTACATAAAGTTTTAGAATTATAAATTAAAAAATCTAGATTTTTACTTAAATATAAAAGTAATAAAAAATTTTATTTAAATAAAGCTCGTTAGCATATCAAAAAAAATAAAATTAATATAAAATTATTTTTTATAGATGTTTTAAAACTATTTAACAATATCAAATACATTTTAAGGTGTGATAAAATTCAGGATTATTAAAAGTTGGAGGAAAAGGAACGCTAGCTCTAAATTCTTTATAGGTATTACCCGGGAGTGTGTCTATGATTTCTATAGTATAAGAAACACTTGTATTTTGCATTTTAGCGTTACGGATATTTTTATCATTGAAAATTTCACCTCCTACTTGTTGTTGGTTTAATATGCTAAGTATCAAATAGCATTTTTTGATTTCAAATTTAGTAAGATTTTGAACTTTTCCACTTACTATAACGCTTTCATGTCTTAGATCTCTTGTATAGGTTAGTTTGCTAAGATCGGCTTGAGTGGTGAATTGATTGATTGTCAGAAAAATAGAATATATCAAAAGTGCGGTAAAAATAGTAGCTATGGTATAAGAAATCAAAGCCATTTCTTTTTGTTTGACTTTTAGAAAGATTAAAATACAAATCAAGGCAAAGCAAATAAGTAAAATGATAAAAACTATAATATGAAAAATTGTAAAATGCATTAAAAACACTCCGAAACTAAGCGTACGGTATAGTTATTTTCATAGTTAAAATTTTCAAAAGCAATTCTTTGAAATTGGGTTGCGTTTTTCTTTAGATCTTTAATTTCTCTACTTTTTTGTCTAAAAGGGATAAATTTCTTTTTATATTCTTCTATGATATTATCATTAGGTATTTTATCTGCAAAAATTTTAGCTGTAATTTTACATTCTTTAAAATTATTTTTTGAATTATTTGTAATGTTAAAATCAACAATTAAATCATTTGAGCTTTGTATCATTTTTTGATCTGTAATAGCGATTTTTCGAGTTCTTACTTCATTGTCTATTAGTTTATACCCATAGATATAAACTAAAAAACAAATAATAATATCAAATGCAATAATAAAAAGTGCTGCTATAGGTCTATGGCGTAAAAATACGCAAAGAAGTAAAACACAAGTGAAGAGAAAAAAAACTAATAAAATCAGCATATAATCTACTAAATATAAATGAGTAGTGTAAAAAAGCACAATTTCTCTTAGTTTCTCCACTTGCGTATCCTTTTAGTTTATGTTGGCAGAACTTTGCTTTTTAGCATCTTTGGTATCAACCCAAATGTTTGGCACTGCTCCACCTGGAGTTAAGAAAATTTTAGCATCTTGATTGACTTTTAAGGCTTCATTAAATTCTTTTTGAGTTTCAATTTGTTTTAAATTTAGCAAAGGGGTGTTTAAGCTGTTTGCGATTTCTTTATTAGAATAAGCTTGTGCATCTGCTTCTATCTTAACAGCCATAGCTTTACCTTTGGCGCTGATTATGGTTGCATTTGCTTCCCCTTCAGCTAAAGCAGCTTTTTTTAAGGCTTCTTGATTAGCTCTTTCTACTTCATATTTAGTTCTTTCAGCCTCTTGTTTTGCAATTTGCACGCGTTCGATTTGTTCTTTTACTTTTGAAGGTAAAATAATTTCTCTAAGTTGTACAGCGCGAAGTTCTACAGGTTCGTTTGGTTGGGCTTCTATGGTTTTTCTTATACCTTCTTCTATTTGAGCGGCTATTGTATTACGATTAGTAGGAAGTTCTTCGGCTGTATATTTTCCTACAACACTTCGCACTACATCACGAACAACTGGATCGATAATTTTATTTTCCCAATTTAAGCTCCAAGTAGCTATAGTTTGAGGAACTTGCAGAGGATTTAAGCGGTATTGTACTGTAACATCAATAGATACAGGCAATCCACGAGAGTCAAGTACAGAAATGCTATTTTTATTAATAACACCTGAACCTGAAGATAAATTTTCATTACTTCCCTCTATAGAAGCATAGTTGATTTGTCTTACTCTAGTATCGATTATGGTTATTTTTTGTACAAAAGGTAAGAAAAAGTGAAGTCCTGGTTCTAATGGATTTGGGTCATATTTACCTGTTGTTGATTTAATCCCCATTTCCCCAGAATTTATCACCATAAAAGGTTTTGCAACGATTAAAAATAAGATAATAATAATCACCCCATAAACAAATGGAGAGAATTTTCCAAAACCTTTAAAATTAAATTCTGGTGCTTTGAAATTGAAATTTTGACGGTTGTTGTTTCCGTTATTGTTAGAATTTCTATTTTTTTTATTGAAATAATCATTTAAATCAGCTGGCATTTATTTCCTTTTTTAAATATAAGTTAGCATAGATGCGTATTTTTCATTGCGTCCATAAACTACATCAAAATAAGCATCTTGAAGTTTTTTAGTTACAGATCCTCTTAAACCATTTCCTATTATTCTTGCATCAATGTTGTTAATAGGTGTGATTTCAGCGGCTGTTCCGGTAAAAAATGCTTCATCAGCAGTATAAACTTCATCTCTTGAAATTCTTTGGCGAAGCACGGTGATACCAAGATCGTGAGCGATTTTAAGCACTGTATCTTGAGTAATGCTTTTTAAAGAAAAATCATTTGGAGGTGTGATTAAAACCCCATCTTTTACAATAAAGAAACATTCTCCTGTTCCTTCTGCGATAAAACCTTCTTCATCAAGCATTAAAGCTTCTTCATAGCCTGCTTCAATAGCTTCAAATTTTGCAATTTGAGAGTTAAGGTAATTCGCGCTTGCTTTAGCTTTTCCCATGCATGATTTAACACTATTTCTTGCAAAAGACGAAATTTTTACTTTTATGCCTTTTTCTAAACCTTCTTCTCCAAGGTAAGCACCCCATTCCCAAGCCGCAATTCCAACTCTTACAGGAGCTTTTATATGATAAAGTCCCATAACTCCATCGCCTAAGAAAATCAAAGGGCGGATATAGACATTGCTTTTAAAATTGTTTGCTTTTAAGAGTTCAATTTGTGCATTTTCAAGCTCTTTTTGAGAAAAAGGACAATTTAAAAGAGTAATTTTTGCAGACTCTAAAAGTCTTTTGGTGTGATCTTCAAGTCTGAAAATTGCTAAGCCTTTATCTGTTTTATAGGCTCTAGTTCCTTCAAAAACAGCATTGCCATAATGCAAAGAATGGGTTAAAAAGTGCAAAGTTGCATCTTTAAAATCAACTAATTTTCCATCCATCCAAATTTTATCTGCTGAGATCATTTTTTTACCTTTTATAGTTGTTTATTTCTTAAAAAATATTATTTTAAGAATAAATCGGGATTTTATCAAAAATATACTAACAATAAGCTTTTATTAAATTAAGGTTTTTTGTTAAAAAAAATATTAGGTATTTTTTGAAATAATTATGAAAAATTATCGTTAAAAAGGAGAAATTATGCCATTAGTAAATATTAAATTAGCAAAGCCGTCTTTAAGCAAGGAACAAAAAGCGGAGCTTATAGCTGATATTACCAAACTTTTAAGCACGAAATATAATAAAAGTAAAGAAAGAGTTGTGGTGGTTTTAGAAGATGTAGAAAATTATGACATAGGCTTTGGCGGAGAAAGCGTTGAAGCTATCAAAGCAAAGGCAATTAAATGAGTTTAAACATAGGAGATAAAGCACCTCAGTTTGAGCTTTTAAATCAAGATGGGGTAAAAATAGCATTAAAAGATTTTATTGGCAAAAAGGTGATTTTGTATTTTTATCCAAAAGATAATACTCCAGGTTGCACTACAGAGGCTTGTGATTTTAGTTTAAATTATGATAAATTTGGTGGTAAAAATGCAGTGATTATTGGTATCAGTCCTGATAGCGTGGCAAGTCATGAAAAATTTATCTCTAAATTTGATTTAAAACATATTTTACTTAGCGATAGTGAAAAAGAAGTTGCTAAAGCTTATGGAGCTTGGGGGCTTAAAAAAAATTACGGAAAAGAATACGAAGGTCTTATTCGCTCTACTTTTGTTATTGATGAAATAGGTAGGATTGCTCAAATTTATAGTAATGTTCGTGTAAAAGATCATGCTTTAAAAGTGCTTGAAAGTCTTTAATGTTGGTGCATATTTGTTGCAGTGTGGATAGTCATTATTTTATTGAAGAACTTAGAAAGACTTATCCTGATGAAAAAATTATAGGATACTTTTATGATCCAAATATCCATCCCTTAAGCGAATACGAACTAAGATTTTTAGATGTAAAAAGATCTTGTGATAAACTTGGTATTAAGCTTTATAAAGGTGAGTATGAGTATGAAAAATGGCTTAATGCTGTGCGTGGTTATGAAGATGAGCCTGAAAAGGGTGCAAGGTGTGAAATTTGCTTTGATGTAAGAATGGGATCTAGTGTTAAATTTGCTGCTAAAATAGGAGAAAAAAAGCTTACTACTACGCTTTTAACCAGCCCTAAAAAAGATTTAGAACAGTTAAAAAATGCTTTACAAAAAGAATGTGAGCCTTATGGAGTAGAGTTTTTAGCTCCTGATTTTCGTAAAAATGGCGGTACTCAAAGACAGTTTGCTTTAGCAAAAAAGGAAATGCTTTATCATCAAAACTATTGCGGCTGCATTTATGGGCTTAAAAAACAAAAACAAGATAAGAATTTTATTGATGAATTAATGTCTCCTGTAAATAAGCAAATTTTACCTGCAAGTATAGAAGCAAGAATAGCTCTTTATAAAAAAGTAGTTTTATGGGAAAAAAAAGGTATAAAATTTGAAATTTTAAGAGAGAAATTTTTAAATTATCGTCTTTTAAGTGCTTTGATAAAATTAGATAAAAAGCCCGTTAAATCTCATATTTTATTTTATTCGCATTTTAAAAACGCTTATACAAGATTTTCTTTGGATGAGGAAAATTTAAAACAAAATTTAAAAGAAGGCTTTTATAGAAGTACTAAAGATGAAATAGTTTTAGTGGAATTTTGGCGTTTTAATGCATTTTTTAAAAACAAATGGAAAAATTTTGAAGATTTTTTAAAAAGACCTTTAAGTGTTCAAGCAGAAATTAAATGGCGTAATAAATTGTTTGGAACTTATAATCTTAGTCCTATTATCATCCTCGAAAATATTTTACCTTCAAGATATGAAGTGATAGCAAAAAGTGAAATTTATCATGATAATCAAGAGGTGCTTGTAAAAATTTAAGAAATTTATTAAGAAAAACTTTTTTTGTTAATATAATTTTTAATGATTTTTTTATATAATAAAATTTTTAATTGTTTTCAAGGTTAATTTAATAATGATAGATGTAATGCAAATTCAAGAAATCTTACCACACCGTTATCCTTTTTTACTGGTAGATAAAATTACAGAATTAAAAGTTAAAGAAGTGGTGCTAGGATATAAAAACATCAGTATAAGTGATCATGTTTTTATGGGACATTTTCCAGGGCATCCTATTTATCCTGGAGTTTTGATTTTAGAAGGTATGGCTCAAACAGGTGGAGTTTTAGCTTTTGAAAGTATGGAAGATAAAGTGGATCCAAAAAGTAAAGTAGTTTATTTCACAGGCATAGATGGAGCAAAATTTAGAAATCCTGTGCGTCCTGGAGATAGGCTTGATTATGAAATGAGCGTGGTTAAAAATCGTGGTAATATGTGGATTTTTAAAGGGCAAGCTTTTGTAGATGGAAATTTAGTTGCAGAGGCCGAGCTTAAAGCTATGATAGTGGATAAATAATGAAAAAAATTCATCCAAGTGCGGTGATTGAAGAGGGTGCACAACTTGGTGACGATGTTGTAGTAGAAGCTTATGCTTATGTAAGCAAAGATGCTAAAATAGGTAATAATGTTGTCATCAAACAAGGTGCTCGAATTCTTTCAGATACAACTATAGGTGATCATTCTCGTGTATTTTCTTATGCTATAGTAGGCGATATTCCTCAGGACATATCTTATAAAGAAGAGCAAAAAAGCGGTGTTGTTATAGGGAAAAATGCAACTATTAGAGAATTTGCAACGATAAATTCAGGTACAGTTAAAGGAGATGGTTTTACTCGTATAGGCGATAATGCTTTTATTATGGCTTATTGTCATATTGCTCATGATTGTCTTTTAGGTAATAATATTATTTTAGCTAATAATGCAACTTTGGCAGGACATGTAGAGCTTGGAGATTTTACGGTTGTAGGCGGGCTTACACCTATTCATCAATTTGTCAAAGTAGGTGAGGGTTGTATGATAGCAGGAGCAAGTGCACTTTCTCAGGATATAGTACCGTTTTGTTTAGCAGAAGGAAATCGTGCAAGTATTAGAAGTTTAAATTTAGTAGGTACTCGTCGTCGTTTTGATAAAGATGAAGTAGATAGACTTAGTAGAGCTTTTAAAACTTTATTTAGACAAGGAGATTTAAAAGAAAATGCTAAAAATTTGCTTGAAAATCAAGAAAGTGAAAATGTTAAAAAAATGTGCCATTTTATATTAGAAACAAAGCGTGGAATTCCTGTCTATAGGGGTAAAAATAATGCCTAGAAAATGTAGTTTTTGCAATGAAGTGGAGAATCCACAAAGAAGAATTTTAGCAAATGAAAATGATGATGCTTTTATTTGTGAATATTGCGTTGAAGGTGCTTATAGTATTATTTATGGAGAAGAAAAAGAATTTAAAGAACCTAAACAAAGTCATAATACAGAATTTAAAGATATCACTCCAAAAGAATTAAAAGCTTATTTAGATCGTTATGTCATAGGACAAGATAGAGCTAAAAAAGTTTTTAGTGTTGGAGTATACAATCATTATAAAAGACTTTTTAAAGCTGAACTTCAAGATGATGATACAGAGCTTTTTAAGTCAAATATTTTACTTGTTGGGCCAACAGGAAGTGGAAAAACTTTATTGGCGCAAACTTTAGCTAAATTTTTAGATGTACCTATAGCAATTTGTGATGCAACTTCTTTAACTGAAGCAGGATATGTAGGTGAGGATGTAGAAAATATTTTAACACGTCTTTTACAAGCTGCAGATGGAGATGTGCAAAGAGCTCAAAAAGGTATAGTTTTTATTGATGAGATTGATAAAATTGCCAGAATGAGTGAAAATCGTTCTATTACTCGTGATGTAAGTGGAGAGGGTGTGCAACAAGCTTTACTTAAGATTATCGAAGGAAGTTTGGTAAATATTCCACCAAAGGGGGGGAGAAAACATCCAAATCAAGAGTTTATACAAATTGACACTTCAAATATTTTATTTGTTTGTGGTGGAGCTTTTGATGGTTTGGAAACTATCTTAAAAAGAAAACTTGGAGATAAAGTTGTAGGTTTTTTTGATGATGCAAAAGAAGAAAATAAAGCTTTACTTGAGAAAATTGAACCTGATGATTTGGTGCATTTTGGTTTGATTCCTGAGCTTATAGGTCGTTTGCATGTGATTGCATCTTTAAATGAGCTTAATGAAGAAGATATGGTAAGAATTTTAACTGAACCTAAAAATGCCATTATTAAGCAATATCAAAAGCTTTTTGCTATTGATGGGGTAAATTTAAAATTTGAAGAAGATGCTCTAAGAGCTATCGCACAGCTTGCATTGGAGAGAAAAACAGGGGCTAGGGGGCTTAGAAGTATTATAGAAGAAATGATGGTAGATTTAATGTTTGAGTTACCAGAGTATAAAAACTATGATATTGTAATAACCAAAGAAGTTGTTAAAGACAATGCAAAGGCATTATTAATAAAAAGAAAAATAAGTTAAAAGGATAGAAATGATATTAGATCAACTTATAGGATTTTTTTCTAGTGATATGGGGATTGATTTAGGAACAGCTAATACGCTAGTTTTGGTAAAAGATAAGGGTATAGTGATAAACGAGCCTTCTGTTGTAGCAGTTGAAAGAGAAAGGTATGGTTCCAAAGCAAAAATTTTAGCCGTAGGTAAAGAAGCTAAAGATATGGTGGGAAAAACTCCAGGTAACATCGAAGCTATTCGTCCTATGAAAGATGGCGTGATTGCAGATTTTGATATGACTGAAAAAATGATCCGCTATTTTATAGAAAAAACACATCGTAGAAAAAGTTTTTTACGCCCTAGAATTATTATTTCTGTTCCTTATGGTTTAACTCAAGTAGAAAGAAAAGCGGTAAGAGAAAGTGCTTTAAGTGCAGGTGCAAGAGAGGTATTTTTGATCGAAGAGCCTATGGCAGCAGCTATTGGTGCAAGTTTACCTATACAAGAACCTAAAGGAAATTTGGTAGTAGATATAGGGGGTGGAACTACTGAGATCGGAGTGATTTCTTTGGGCGGACTTGTGATTTCAAAGTCTATTCGTACAGCTGGAGATAAGCTTGATATGAGTATAGTTAATTATGTAAAAGAAAAATACAATCTTATCATAGGTGAAAGAACAGGCGAAGAGATCAAAATCACCATAGGTTCAGCAATACAACTTCCAAAAGAACTTTCTATGGTGGTAAAAGGACGCGATCAAGTAAGTGGACTTTTAAGTCGTATTGAACTTACAAGTGAAGATGTAAGAGAAGCAATGCGTGAGTATTTAAAAGAAATTGCTGATGCTTTAAAAATGGTTCTTGAAATGATGCCGCCTGATTTAGCAAGTGATATAGTAGAAAATGGTGTAGTTTTAACAGGTGGTGGAGCATTGATTCGTGGTTTTGATAAATACTTAAGTGAAATTGTACGTTTGCCAGTTTATATCGCAGATGAACCGCTTTTAGCTGTAGCAAAAGGAACGGGTAAAGCTTTAGAGGAAATTTCATTATTGCAACAATTAACCAATGAAGAATAAGATTTTTTATGTTCTTGTCTTAGCCTTTTTGGTTTTTATATCTTTTTATTATGGAGGACTTATCAAGCAAAATGTTCTCCGTGTTAATGATTTTGTTATAGGTAATTTTTATAATATTAAAGATTATTTGGGAAAAAAAATTTCAGAACACTTTAATCAAGCAAATCAAATTCAGCAACTAAAAGCTAGAAATAAAGAATTAGAAGATATTGCTGTAAAGGTAACTAGTTTTGCAAATCAATTAAATCGTATTTTAGAGGATCAAAATTCTACAAAATATTTACCTCAAGTTTCTTTAACTAGAGTTATTTCTTATGTTCAATTGAATGATTATAAAAAATTATGGTTAGATTGGAGCAAAATTCCCGTTGGTAAAAACCGTGGTTTGATATATCAAGGATATACTGCAGGTATAGCTATTAATAAAAATGGTAGAGCAATGGCTCTCTTACAAGGTGATGATCAGTGTGTTTTTTCTGTTTATATAGGAAAATCCAAAGCTCCAGGTTTAATCCAGGGTGAAGATGGCAGGATTGTGGTTAAATTTATTCCAAAATGGGCAAAAATTAATACCGGAGATGAAATTTTAACAAGTGGACTTGATAATATTTTCTTTTCAGATATACCTGTTGGTATTGTGAATAGAGTTAATGATGAAGATATGTATCAAAGTGTAGAAGTAAAGCCTTATGTTAAGATTAGTATTCCTGCTTATTTATATGTAGTAGATAATTTATAAGTCAAGGATTAGACTTTTTAAAAATTTTCTATATTTTTGCTAATTATTATAACTTTGTTTAATGCTAAAAATTTTGTTAAATTATCAAATAAATGTTTATAATTGAATGAGAATTTTATAAAAAATCTTAAATTTCTTTATGTATTATTTCCTAGATTAAAAGCAGAGTGTTTATTTTTTAAAATTATATCGATAATTTCAAAGTTTATAAAACTAATTTTTGTTATAATCAGCCCAAATTTATGCTCTTAGGAAAATTTATGCCAAAACGAACAGATATTAAAAGCATTTTACTTATAGGAAGTGGTCCTATTGTGATAGGACAAGCTTGTGAATTTGATTATTCTGGAACTCAAGCCGCAAAGACTTTAAAAGAATTAGGATATCGTGTAGCATTAATCAACTCAAATCCTGCAACCATCATGACAGATCCCGAATTTGCAGATGCGACTTATATAGAACCCATAACAAAAGAAAGTATTTTAAGTATTATTAAAAAAGAAAAAATTGATGCAATTTTGCCAACTATGGGTGGACAAGTAGCGTTAAATGTTGCTATGGAAGTTTATGAAAGCGGACTTTTAGGAGATGTGAAATTTTTAGGCGCAAATCCTGAGGCGATTAAAAAAGGCGAAGATCGTCAGGTTTTTAAAGAATGTATGAAAAAAATTGGCATGGATTTGCCAAAATCGATGTATGCGTATAATTATGACGAAGCTTTAAAAGCCGTAGATGAAATCGGCTTTCCTTTGATGATCCGTGCTTCTTATACTTTAGGGGGTGCTGGAAGTGGTGTGGTTTACAATATGGACGAATTTAAAGAACTTACCAATACTGCTTTAGCTTTATCACCTATTCATGAAATTTTGATTGAAGAAAGTTTGTTAGGTTGGAAAGAATATGAAATGGAAGTTATACGCGATAGAGCGGATAATTGTATCATAGTTTGTAGCATAGAAAATATCGATCCTATGGGAGTTCATACAGGAGATAGTATTACAATAGCTCCAGCATTAACTTTGACAGATAAAGAATATCAAGTTATGCGTAATGCTTCTTTTGCTATTTTGCGTGAAATTGGTGTAGATACAGGCGGAAGTAATGTGCAATTTGCTATCAACCCAAAAAATGGAAGAATGATAGTTATAGAAATGAATCCAAGAGTTTCAAGATCAAGTGCTTTAGCTTCTAAGGCAACGGGTTATCCTATAGCAAAGGTTGCGACACTTTTGGCAGTAGGTTTTAGCTTAGATGAGATTAAAAATGATATTACAGGAACTCCTGCATCTTTCGAGCCTGTGATTGATTATATTGTAACAAAAATTCCTCGCTTTACCTTTGAAAAATTTCCAGGAGCAAACACAACTTTAGGTACAGCTATGAAAAGTGTGGGTGAGGTGATGGCTATAGGACGCACTTTTAAAGAAAGTATACAAAAAGCACTTTGTTCGCTTGAGTGTTCTTTAAGTGGTTTTGATAGAGTAAAATTTGAAGATAGAAATGATCTTGTTTTTAAAATTCGCAATGCCAATGAAAAGCGTTTACTTTATGTTGCTCAAGCTTTTAGGGAAGGTTTTAGCGTAGAAGAACTTTATGAGCTTTGTAAAATAGATCCTTGGTTTTTAACACAGATTAAAGAAATTGTAGATTTTGAAGAACAAATTGATATGGATATTTTAAACAATAAGGCTCTTTTGAGAAAAGCAAAAACTATGGGCTTTTCAGACAAAATGATAGCTTTGCTTGTAAATTTGAAAGATAATTTAGAATTAAGCCAAAATGATATTTATTATGCAAGAATGAAGCAAAAAATCATCGCAGAATTTAGTGAAGTGGATACTTGTGCGGGTGAATTTGAAGCTTTAACTCCTTATCTTTATTCAAGTATCAATGTAAGCGAACTCACTCAAAGTAAAAACGATACTAAGGATAAAAAAGAAAAAAAAGTGATGATTATAGGTGGGGGGCCAAACCGCATAGGACAAGGTATAGAATTTGACTATGCTTGCGTACATGCTTCTTTTGCGCTTAAAGATATGAGTATTAAAACTATTATGTATAATTGTAATCCTGAAACCGTTTCGACTGACTATGATACAAGTGATATTTTGTATTTCGAGCCTATTGATTTCGAACATTTAAGAGCGGTGATTGAGCGTGAAAAACCTGATGGAGTGATTGTGCATTTTGGTGGACAAACTCCTTTGAAATTTGCTAAGCGTTTAAGTGCTTTTGGAGCTAAGATTATAGGTACTAGCTCAAGAGTAATTGATATGGCAGAAGATAGAAAGAAATTTGCCGAATTTATTACAAAGCTAGGTATCAATCAGCCAAAAAATTCTACTGCAACAAGCGTAGAAGAAGCGGTTCTTAAGGCTAGTGATATAGGGTATCCTGTGCTTGTAAGACCAAGTTATGTTTTAGGTGGGCGTGCGATGCGCGTGGTAAATGATGAGGCTGAACTGAGATTCTATATGCAAGAAGCTGTGGATGTAAGCGATAAAAGCCCTGTTTTGATCGATCAGTTTTTAGACAATGCTACAGAAATTGATGTTGATGCGATTTGTGATGGCAAAGATGTTTATGTTGCAGGAATTATGGAGCACATAGAAGAAGCAGGAATTCATTCAGGTGACAGTGCTTGTTCTTTGCCGCCTTGCAATATCGATGAAAAAATGCAAGAATTTATTGCACAAAAAACCGCAGATATTGCTTTAAATTTGGGAGTTGTAGGGCTTTTAAATATACAATTTGCTTTACATAATAATGAGCTTTATATGATAGAGGTAAATCCTAGAGCTAGTCGTACCGTACCTTTTGTTAGTAAAGCTACGGGTATTCCTTTAGCAAAAGTGGCAACGCGTGTGATGTGGCAAGGAAATTTAAAAGAAGCTTTAAAATTTTATGATACTTTTAAAGTGGTTAATTTTGATACTAAAATTTTACGCCCTAAAACTCCAAAATATATGAGCGTGAAAGAAGCAGTATTTCCATTTGCAAAACTTAGTGGAAGTGATTTAGAATTAGGCCCTGAAATGCGTTCAACGGGTGAAGTTATGGGTATAAGCAAGGATTTTGCAAATTCTTATGCGAAAAGTCAAATTGCATCGTTTAATCATCTTCCAGAGCAAGGCGTGGTATTTATCTCCTTAAAAGATAAGGATAAAAAATATACCAAAAAAATCGCTGCAGAATATGTAAAGCTTGGCTTTAAGCTTATGGCAACAGGGGGAACTTGCAAGGAAATTTTAGAAAGTGGTTTTGAGTGCGAACTTGTACATAAAATTTCAGAAGGACGCCCCAATGTTGAAGATAAATTGAAAAATGGGGAAATTCACTTAGTTATCAATACAAGCGATAGTCACAGTTTTAAAGGCGATACGAAAAAAATTCGTGAAAATATTATTCGTTTTAAAATACCTTATTTTACAAATTTACGATCAGCTTTAGCAGGTGCAAAATCGATTAAAGCTATACAGAGTAAATCTTGCCTAGATGTAAAGAGTTTGCAAGAGTGGCTTAAATCTTGATTTATTTAGCTCAAACAGATACTACGGTAGGATTTTTAAGTAAAAATTTAGAAGAGATTAATGCTTTAAAAGGTAGAGATAAAAATCAGCCTTGCTTAATCACTTCTGCGAAATTTTGCGAGTTAAAAAGTTTAGCAAGAATTCCAAAATCTTTTAAAAATTTAGTACGTCGTTCTAAAAAAACAACTTTTATTTATCCCAATAATCAGGCCATTCGTATTGTGAAAGAGTGTAAACATGCGAATTTTTTAAGTAAAAATGGCTATTTTTATTCATCTTCGGCAAACAAGCATGGAAAAGAATTTGATGAAGAATGGGCTAGAAGTGTTGCCGATATAATACTTGATGAGAAATTTTTCGAAAATATCCCATCAAAAATATTAAAACTTTCAAAGAATAAAATGATAAAAATACGTTAATTAAAGAGCTTTTAAAATATCTTCAAAAGCAATACAAAATTGCTCTAGGCCGTCACTTAATAAGTCATTGCAAGCTTTTTCTCGTTCACTTTGAGAAATGATTTGATTAAGTTCTGTATAAATTTCAAAATTCATTAAAGGTTTTTTAAAATGCATTTTTCCTTTAAATGCCTCTATTGCATCAAGAGGAGCAGTATTAACAGAATTCTCAAAAAGAAGTTCTTTGATATAATAGTCTTTTGGCAGATCATCTCCTTTAACTCCGGTGCTTGCAAACAAGGCGCGAATATTAGGTTCATTTTTTGAGTAGATATTGTTATAAGCTAAATTTGCATTTAAAATTCCAATACGATTTTGCTCCTTAGCCTTAGGATTTAAAAGTCTATCAAAACGACTTACAAAAATACTTATAACAGCTTGTGGTGTTCTAGTGTTTTGTTCTTTTAAGGCTATATTGTTTTTTCTAAATTCGACTAAACCTGCATTTAAAGCTTCAAAACATTTTTGACTTTGTTCAAGAGAAAAAATTAAGGTAGCATTGACGCTAATACCATTTTTCATAAGTTCATACATTACTTCATAAGAAGCTTTTGTAGCTGGAATTTTAATCATTATATTTTCTTTGCCAATAGCACTATAAAGTCTTTTAGCTTCACCTAAACTAAGAGTTGTGTTATCATGAAGTCTTGGATCTATTTCAATACTTATAAATCCATCATTTTTTTGATAAAAAAGAGGAGCTAATTTATCAGCTGCTTTTTGAATATCAGAAATTGCTAATTCTTCATAAATATCTTTTGTTTTTTTTTCTTTTAATTTAAGAATTTTATCTTTATAAATTGGAGAATTTAAAATAGCATTTTTAAAAATAGCAGGATTTGAAGTAGCGCCATTAATTCCATGTGATAATAAATTTAAAAATTCATTATCTAAAAAACTATTTTCTATAAAATCACACCAAAGAGAAAAATTTTTCATTATATTACCTTTATTATTTCTTTTAAGTCTTTTATATCTATGCAAATATCAGCTTGAGAACGTAAAATTTCTTTAGCACAAAATGCAATCTTTAATCCACTTTCGTTAAACATTGCCAAATCATTTGCCCCATCGCCAACACACATCACTTCATCTGTTTTCAAATTTAAAAAGCTTTTTAATCGTTGTAGCATTAAGCCTTTTGAATTTGAAAACATCATTTCCCCACCAACTAGCCCTGTTAAAATGTCATTTTTATGATGCAGATAATTTGCAAAACCGAGGTTAATTCCAAGTTTTTGCATAGCAGGATTTATGCCTTCATGAAAACCACCGCTAAAAATAACAATTTGTATATTTTTAGATTTTAAATATTGGATAAGTTCATGTGCTCCACGCATTAGTGGAAGTGTGCTACTTAATTCTAAAACTTTTTTATAAGACATACCTTTTAAAAAGCTTACTCGTTTTTGAAGACTTTCGAAAAAATCAAGTTCTCCAGTCATAGCATGGCGGGTAATTTCGCTTGTTTGATTACCCTTGCCATGCGCTGTAGCTAAAATATCAATGGTTTCACCATCCATTAAAGTAGCATCAAAGTCAAAAACACAAAGTTTAATCATTAAAATTCGCGCTTAAGCAAAGCTTCTACTTTGAGTATAGTTAAGATATTTTCATCTCTTTTTCCTATACCATAAATCATACCTTTGTCTTTAACTAAAGTTTCAGGTGGTGGATCGATTCTGTTTCTGTGAATTTTAATTGCTTCAGTTAATCTATCTATAACAAAACCAGCATTTCCTCCAACTCCAGTTCCATTTGTCTCACCTCTTAAAACAATATATCTTGTTTGAGGTGTCATTTTAGAACTTCCTAAATGAAAGCGTTGAGCTAGATCAATGAGCGGCATAACATTACCACGCATATTAAAAACCCCTAGAACATAATCAGGTACACTAGGAACTCTAGTATATTCTATAGGTTTGATGATTTCTTGTATATTAAGAATTGGAATCGCATATTCCTCATCTCCAACTACAAAGCCAACAAGTTGGATGATATCATCTTCTCTTTGATCGACATCAGGACCAGCCATCTGAGTTTGCTGTTTTTGCAAAATTTGCTCTAATTTTTCATTACTCATATTCTTATCCTAGTTTCAAATTTTTTCTAACCACATTTTCCAAGTATTCTGGAGAATAAGGTTTAGTGATATATTCAGTCATACCCACTTCAACACCTCTTAAACGGTCAGTTTTACTTGTTCTTGAAGTAACTGCTATCAATGGTAAGTTGCGATATTTAGAATACTTTCTAATTTCACCAGCTAAGGTGTATCCATCCATTCTTGGCATTTCGATATCTATAAGCATTGCATCAATATCATGTTCGCCAGATTTTATAATATTCAATGCTTCAACACCATTTGTTGCTTCGATTAAACTAACTCCTAGCGGTTCTAAAGCTTTTTGCATTAAAGTTCTATCCATTTTAGAATCATCTACAATTAAGACTTTATAATCACTTGGTTGTTCTTTAGGTTTTTTGGCACTTGATTCTAATTGCGCTTTAATATCAACTTTAATTTCTTTGGCCATATCCATCATAGCACCTACATCAATGATTAATGTCACTCTACCATCACCACGGATTGTAGCTCCTGCTATACCTTGGATATTTTGTAAATAATCACCCATAGATTTAATAACTATTTCTTCTTGTCCTACAAGAGTATCTACTATAATACCAAGCTTGCTTTCTGCTACCCCTATAACAACGACATAAGTTTGATCACCGCTTTCAAGGACTTGTTTAACTCCAAATACATCTGAAAGTCTCACAAGAGAAAGCACTTCATCTCTTAAGCGTAATACATTTTTACCTTCGATAGTATAGATATCATCAATTGGCACTCTAACTGTTTCAAGAACGCTTGCAAGTGGAATTGCATAGAATTCCTCTTGAGTTCCTACAAGTAAAGATTGAATGATTGCCAAGGTAAGAGGAATTTTAAGTTTAAATGAACTTCCTTTGCCTAACTCACTATCAATTTCAATTACCCCATTAAGTTTTTCGATGTTGGTTTTAACAACATCCATTCCTACACCACGACCTGAAACATTTGTTACTTTAGCCGCAGTTGAAAAACCAGGCTTGAAAATCAAAGCAAAAGCTTCTTTGTCTGTCATTTGATCTGCTTCTCTTTCGGTAATCAAATTTTTCTCTATAGCTTTTGCTTTTAAGCCATTTGGATCAAGTCCTTTACCGTCATCTGTAATTTCTACAACGATGTGATTGCCTTCATTATAAGCTTTAAGTTGTACTATACCTTTTTCAGGTTTTCCATTCGCTGCACGAGTTGCTGGATCCTCAACACCATGATCACATGAATTTCTAATCATATGCATGATAGGATCGCCAATTTCCTCTACGATAGATTTATCAAGTTCAGTTTCTTCACCTGTAATTTCAAGTTCTATTTGCTTTCCTAATTCACGACTTAAATCACGAACAACTCTTGGGAATTTATTGAAAACTTTTGCTATAGGTTGCATTCTTGTTTTCATCACAGCAAGCTGAACATCAGTTGTAATAATACTTAATTGACTTACAACCTGATTAAGTTCTTCAAGGAATTTTTCTCCTTCATAACGCTCTTCAACATCATCGTAAATTTTAAGCAAACGGTTTTTGCCTAAAACAAGCTCTCCAATTAGATTCATTAAGTGATCTAATCTTTTTACCTCCACGCGTATGGTTTGATCCATACTGCTAGCATTACTACCTGAAGCAGGAACTTTTTTCTCTCCACTTTCCGTAGGTTTATTTGCTGTATTGTTAGTCGGTTTAGGTGCCGCATTTGTTGTTTGTTTCTTTTGTGCGCGACGAGCTTGATCTTCAGCTTTTCTAACTTTTAAAAGTCTTTCTATTTCAGCTTCAACTTCAGAATCACTTAATTGATTAACATCTACTTCAGGTTCTGGAGTAGCTATTTCTTGTTTTGGTGCTTCTAGTTCTGCTTGTGGAATAGATTTTTCATTTGAATCTGTTGCCACAACAGGAGACTCTCCCTCTGAAATAGCTGTTAATCTTGCGCAAATTGGTTCTATATCCATACCAATAGCAGTATCGTTGCCATTATCACGAATGGAATTAAGTAAAGTTTTCATTCTATCAATAGACTCTAAAACCACATCCATGATATCTGGAGTTATTTTTAACTCGCCATGTCTTGCTTTGTTTAAAACATCCTCCATGTGGTGAGTTAACTTTGTTAAAACATCAAAATTTAAGAAGCTTGATGATCCTTTAACCGTATGTGCAACACGGAAAATTCTATTTAATAATTCTAAATCTTCTGGATTTGATTCAAGCTCTACTAAATCATGGTCGATTTGCTCAACAAGCTCAAAAGCTTCAACCAAAAAGTCTTCAAGTATTTCTTGCATATCTTCCATATTTTACCCCTGTTCTTGAGATTGATGTTTTTTAATAACCTTTGCAATTTCATTGAAGAAATCGCTAGCGTTAAATTTGACAAGATAGCCTTCTCCACCAGCTTCTTGAACACCTTTCTCATTCATAAATTCATTTGATAAAGATGAGTTAAAGACTATAGGAATATCTTTAAATCTTGGATCTTCTTTAATGCGTGCAGCAAAGTGGAAACCATCCATTTGTGGCATTTCGACATCGCTTACTATAATTTTTAAAGTATCGTTTAAACTTTCACCATAAATTTGGCTTAATTCTTCTAATTTGTTTATACCCTCTACGCCGTCCTTAGCTTCAACAACTTGAAAGCCCATCTGTTGCATCATTTCTTTGACGCGTTTTCTAGCAGTCATGCTGTCATCAAGTATAAGTGCTGTTCCAGTAAATTTTTCTATTTTTCCAAAATCTATATCTGTTTTTGGAGCGTAAATTCCTAAATCTTCAACAACACTTTCAAGATCTAAAATTAGCAACACTTCATCATTTTCAATGCGTGTTACACCTGTAATTTTACCTTTATCTAAAGCACCTGATCCTGTAGAAAAAGTTGCTGGTTCTATATCTTTCCAGTTTATTCTACGAATTCTTTTTGCTTCGTGAACTATAAAACCAATAAGAATATTGCTAAATTCAGTAATAATAACTCTAGGTTTTAGCATAGTGCTTTCTGGCTCAGTGATTTGCATCCATTTGGCAAGATTGACTACAGGTATAACCACTCCACGAAGATCAAAGATTCCTTCGATGTAATCAGGTACACCTGGAAGTTCTGTAAGGCTTGGGATTTTTATAATCTCCCTTACCTTAGAAACATTTACACCATAAATTCCTTCATAGACTTTATCGTGCCCTTGCTTAAAGATACGGAAATCGACAAGCTCCATTTCATTTGAACCCGTTTTCACGATATTTTCATCAAACATTTTGACCCCTCAATTTCTGTTCTCGAAATTTGATTTCTTGCTGATATTCTACTACAAAAAAACTTCTCTCATATGCAAAACTAGCTAAGTTAAGATATTTAATGTTTTCTTTGTTGATTTGATGATTTTGATGATAGTGTCCTTCACATACCCAAAATCCTAAATTTTCATATTTTTCATATCTTTTTTTCGCTAAATTTTCAAAATCTTTTATTTGATAAAAAAGGTTTTTTTTGTTTTGATTTTGAAGAATTTTATTTGAAATAAAATTACGAGTAATAATATTTAAAAAATTCAAAAATACAAGCAAATAATGATTTCTTAATGTTTTCAGAGTAAATTGTAAAAGAGGTGGTAAAAAAATATCTCCGTGAGCTAATTTTATAAAAGCACTATTTAAAACAAGATTATTACCTTTACTTGTATGCAAATTAAGCTTTATGGGCTGCTCTTGTAAGTTAAAAATTTTTACCCTTTTAAAAAAACAAGAAAGATTAAAATCATGATTGCCTTCTAAGTAGATAATTTCAATTTTTAAGGCCAATTCTTCTAAAAGTTCTATGTAAGGTTTAGCAAATTCATGTGTAGCAGAGATTTCGCCTATAAGCAAATCGAAAATATCACCTATAAGTATGAGTTGAGGGGTGGAAATTTTACCTTTTTTTAAGGCTTGTAAAAATTCCCAAAATCCCTTTCTTTGTTCATTTTCATGAGCATCTGCGATTAAAATCGCTCCATTTTGTAGTAAAATTTTTTATCCTTAAAATTTCAAAGGCTCATAATTTATAGAAAGGATTTCAAATTCACTTTCACCTTTTGGCAAACGCACTTTAAAATCATCTCCTTCTTTTTTTCCAAGCATAGCTTTTGCTATTGGAGATGCGATGGAAATATAACCCTTATCTAAATTTCCTTCGCAAATTCCTACTAGAGTATATTTGCTTTCTTTTTCTGTATCCAAATCCATGATCACAACACTTGAACCAAATTTCACACTATCGTGCTCATAGCTTGAAGGATCGATCACTTGAGCTCTTGCTAGCAAGTCACTAAGCTCTGCAATACGACTTTCTATCAAAGCTTGCTTTTCTCTTGCAGCATGGTATTCAGCATTTTCTTTCAAATCCCCATGACTTCTTGCTGTATCGATTTCTATTACAACGGCAGGGCGTTGATTGTCTTTTAAATCTTTTAATTCTGCGGCTAACTTATCATAGCCAAATTGACTCATTGGTTCTTTTTGCATGATTTATCCTTTTATATTTCGTTTAGGATTTTTGCTAAATTTTTAGCACTTCCAAATTGTAAATATTCTTTTAAAAAATCAACTTTAGCAAAAAATGCCTTATAATCATATTTATTGTAAGCTTCATATAAATTTAAAACATTGACTTTATCTTGTAAAAATTCAGGATTTAAAGCTTCTTTTCCAGCGAAATCACAAAAAATATTTGCAAGTCCTATATGTTTTAATTTTACAAAAAGTTTTGCGATAAAAATATCGATAGCCTTTGCCTTATAAGCAAGAACAAAAGGAGTTCCCACTAAAGCTGCTTCTAAAGTAGCTGTTCCACTACAAATAAAGGCAAAATCAGCTTTTTTAAGCACTTTTGGAGTGTTACTTTCTATCTTAAATTCGCTAATATCACCATAAACTTCTAATTTTTCAAGATTAAATGAGGGAACGCAAAGAATTTTTTTACCCTTAAATTTTTGAGAAAGTTCTTTAAAAATAGGCATTAAACGCCTAATTTCACTACGCCTTGAACCTGGTAAAAAGGCTATAGTTTTTTCATCATCTTTTTTTGAAAATGTATGATTAATGTCTTCTTGATTTTTAAATTCTTTTATCTCATCTAAAAGCGGATGGCCTATATAGGTGCTTTTGTTAAAAAATTGATTATCAAAGGGCAAAATAGAAGCTAAAATATCAAAATGACTTTCTATGATAGGTATGCGACCTTTTTTCCACGCCCAAACTTGAGGCAAGATATAATAAATGCGTGGAATTTTACTGCCTGCTTTTTTTAAAGCTTTAGCAAAAGGTATGTTAAAAGCGGGTGAATCTATACATAAAATCCCATTTATTTTTTGAGTAAAGCTTAAATTTGCAAGTTCTTTTATAGCTTTTTTTGCTTTGAAAATCAAAGGTAAAACTTCTATAAAACCCATAGCACTAAATTCATGTGAGCTATAAAGTGGTTTAGAATTTAAATCAAATTCTTTGCATAAACTCTCATCATAAATCCCATGAAGTTCAAATTCACCAAAATCTTTTTTATAAGCTTTTAAAACTTCTTTTAAATGCAAATTTGCTGAAGGCTCTAAAGCACAAACTAAAAAGGTTTTCAAAAAATTTCCTTATCAATATTTTAAACATTTTATCTTATTTTGGCTTAATTAAAAGAAGTTATGCAAGAATACACGCTAAAAAGCGTGTATGAAGGTTTATTCTCTCCAGCCGTATTTTTTAAAAATTTCTTTAGCTTCCTTAGAACTTAAATAAGCAATAAAATCTTGTGTTTCTTTGCTCGCACCTTCTTTAGCTATCACATTAAAAGTTCTATAAACAACCAAATCTTTTTCTATAGCTACGGCAGTTCCTATGTCAGGATTGCTTTTTGACCAGTCAATCCAAGTGATCCAAGCATCGGCTTGATCTTGTGCGAAAAGCTTTCTTGCACTTCCACTATTTGGAACAAAGGCCACGATATTGTTTCTAAAATTTTGTATGGTTTTTATATCTTGAGTTCTACCTATCATATCTTCCCAAACTCCAGTTCCAGAAGTATTGCTCTTTCCAGCACCTTCAGGCACAACGATTCTTACTTTTTTATTAGCCAAATCTTTTAAACCTTTGATTTTTAAAGGATTGCCTTTTTGAGTAAGTATGATGGCTTCTCTAAAATATAAAGGCTTGATTTTACTCACATTAAAATCTTTTCCAAAATCACTCGCTATAGCTAAAGCCGATTGATCTGAAGCGCCAAATAAAATATCTGCATCTTTTTTAGCCTTTTCAAACCAAGTCGCTTGAGGGCCAAAATTTACATTTACTTTAACGCCTGTTTTTTCGCTATATTTGTTTGCTATATCTTTTAAGGCCGTGTGTGGGCCACCTGGTCCGTAAAGGTTTACATCTGCATTTGCCATACTAAAAGCTAAGGCACATGCACCAAATAAAGTAATAATTTTTTTCATAGTATTTCCTTTTATGATAAATTTTTATTGATTGAAGGTAAGATTTTAGAAATTGTATGTTAATAAATAGTTATAATGTAACAAAAATATTATTAAAATCTAACTTTTGCTTGGTATTTTTGCAAGCAAAAGTTAAAATTGTTATTGATGCTTCTTTTTAGCGCTAAAATGACATAAAGTAGAACAAAGTATACAAAGAATACAAGCACTAAGGAGCATGATAAGACCAGCATTCCAACTACCATAGTAATCCACAGCCCAACCTATGCTTTTGTTCCAAGTGAAGCGCCGACTACATAACTCATAAAGCCATGAAGTCCTACACAAGATCCTACTGCAAAAGCAGGAACGACTTCCATAGTTTGCATACTTGCTAAAAATTGTGGTATATAGACTAAACACCCCGCCATAGCTGCAAAGAAAATAACCATATAAAGATTATTTGAAGTAAAATATCCAATAATCATAAAGAAAATAATAACCATGGCGCCTATAGCAGGAGGCATTCTATAGCCTTTAAAAATTTTATCTGAAATATATCCTGCAAGTAAAGTAGAAGGTATAGCAGCCCATTCAAAAAGCCAAAAGGCAATACCTATTTGTTCTTTATTAAAGCCTTTTGTTTCTAGCAAGTAAATAGGAAGCCAAGAAATAAGCCCAAAACGCACCATATAAACAAAAGTATCCATCCAAGCCACATACCAAGCATTTTTGTTTTTAAGTACATAATGATAAAAAATTTCAAAACTGCTTAAATTTGGAGTTTCTATAGCTTTGATTTCTTCTGTTTTAATCCCTCGCATTTCATTGATTTCAGTAATATCAACCAAACCTTCATTTTTAGGATTTCCTTTAACTGCATAAAGCGCATAAAGACTAATGATAACTGCACAAGCAGCAGGAGTATAAAAATGATTCATGTGCCAATATGTTTCGTTAAAATTTGCCATACTCACACCCAATAATGCTGCCAAAGCAAAACCTGAAAGCGAAACTATAGGAGCAACTATCCCGCCTCCTATATTATGTGAGATATTCCAAACGGCCGTGTAAATTCCCCGCTCTTTTTTAGGATACCAGTTTGCAAGAGTGATAAAAGAAGGACCTACCCCCATACCTTGAAAAACCCCAAGCGCGATAACAAAACCTACATAAGCGTAAAAAGAATTTGAAAAACCAAGTAAAACATTTACAAGAGCACATAAAATAAGACCTAAAGCCATGATTTTTTAGGATCAGCTTTGTCGCTTATAACGCTCATTGCACCCTTGCTAATCCCGTAAGCTATAAGCATTGAGCCTGTGATTGTTCCGATGTCTGATTTACTGAGATTAAGTTGATTTTGTATAAATGGAGTTGAAAGAGTGATATTATTTCGCACAAGATAATATCCCATATATCCTATAAAAACCCCACTTAAACTCCAAGTTCTCATTTTGTAATATCTAGGTAAAATTTCCTAAAGAGGAAATTTAATAGCTTTTGCCTTAGGTTTGAAAAAATCAAACATATTTAAACCATCCTTACTAACTTTATATTTTTATAGTTTAAATAATGTTAATCGATATAAAATAAAAAAATAATTAAAAATAATACGAAATTTATATAATTTAAAAATTAAAATTTTATACTATGAAGCTTTAAAAAAATATGTTAAAATCCAGATTTTTATCTTTTGCAAGGAAGACAATGAAAGAAATTCTTATCACTAATGACGATGGTTATGAAAGCGAAGGACTTAAAAAACTCATTAAGATGTTAACAAAAGAATTTAAAGCCAAGATCACCATAGTAGCTCCTGCTAGTGAAAAATCAGCTTGTTCGCACTCTATAACCCTAACCAAACCTTTGCGTTTTGTTAAAGTGGGAAAAAGATTTTACAAACTTGATGATGGCACTCCAGCAGATTGTGTTTATCTTGCTTTGCATGCTTTATACAAAAAGCGTTTGCCTGATCTTGTAATAAGTGGGATTAATAAAGGTGCTAATGTAGGCGAGGATATTACCTACTCAGGAACTTGCGCAGGAGCTATGGAGGCGGTTTTACAAGGAATTCCTGCTATCGCTCTTTCTCAATTTTATAAAAAAAGCGAAAAAGAACTAGACTATAAAAATGCTTTACAAATTACCAAAAAAATCATTCAAAATATTTTTGATAAAGGTTTTCCTTTGGAAAAAAAAGAATTTTTAAATATCAATTTTCCTGCAAAATCAAAAATCAAAGGCATTAAAATTTGTAAAGCAGGCAAAAGGGTTTATAATTTTGAAGCCCATTCAAATGTCAATCCGAGAGGAGTAGAGTACTATTGGCTTGCAGCGGCGAATTTAGACTTTGAAGATGAGAAAAATAGCGATATTGCCTTACTTAAAAAAGGCTACGCTACAATAACACCTATAATGCTGGATCTTACAGCTTATGAAAGAATGAAAAAAGTTAAAAAATGGTTAAAGGCAAATGATGAATGATAGATTTACACGTATAAAATGGCTAGTTGGAGAAGAAAAATTTCAAAAAATTTCACAAACAAAAGTTTTGGTTTGCGGACTTGGTGGAGTGGGTGGAATTTGCGTTGATGCGCTTTATCGTAGTGGTTTTAAAAACCTTACTTTAATCGATGCGGATAAATTTGAAATCACTAATCAAAATCGCCAAATTCATAGCGAAAATATAGGCGAAGAAAAGGCTAAAGTATTTGAAAGAATTTATAAGGTTAAAGGTATAGTCAGTAAAATCGATGAAAATTTTTTAAAAAATTTTGATTTAAGCGAGTTTGATCTTATCATAGATGCCATTGATGATATTCCTGCAAAAGTAGCTTTGGCTCATCTTATAGATTTTAAAAAACAAATTTTTATCTCCTCAACAGGTGGAGCTAGAAAGCTTGATCCAACACGCATTAAAACTACAAGTATTTTTAAAACTCACGGCGATGCTTTAGCGAAAAAATTTCGTTATGAGCTTAGAAAATCAGGCTTTAAGGGAAATTTTGATGTGGTATTTTCAGATGAGGAAGCGCATTGTAAAGATCTTGGATCTTTTATGGGTGTGACTGCATCTTTTGGTTTAGCCCTAGCCAGCTTGGCATTAAGAAAAGTTCTTGCTAAGAAAAGCTGATATTAAAGATTTAAATGCTTGTTTGTCGCTTTTTGAGCAAAGCGTAAAAACACTTTGTGCTAAGGATTATACAAAAGATCAAATTTGTGCTTGGATTAAAATTGATAGACAACAATGGGAAGAAAAATTTAAATATGATGAGATCTTTGTCTATGAAAAAAGAGGAAAAATCGCAAGTTTTATAAGTGTTAAACAAGAGCAGAAATTGCTTGATTTGCTTTTTACTCATCCTGATTTTGTTAGACAAGGTTTAGCACAAAATTTACTTGATTTTATTTTAAAAACTTATTTGCATAATGAAATTTACACTTTCGCATCCTTAAGTGCTAAAGATTTTTTCTTAAAAAATGGTTTTGAACTTATAAGGGAAAACAAGGTTATCAAAGAGGGACAAAATTTAAAAAAATTTTTAATGAAAAAAGATGTGGTTTATAAAAACTAGAAGTTAAGATAAGCAAAAATAATGGATTAAAAGATAGAAAAAATTACAAAAATAGCTAGATGTTAGAAAATAGCTCCGTGTTTTTCATAATTTGTTATTTTTGTAGCAGTGTTATTTTCATCCACAAAAACAACTTTTGGTTTAAATGTTTTTGCTTCTTCTTCATTAAAATCAGCATAAGACATGATGATCACCTTATCTCCCACTTCTGCAAGACGAGCCGCAGCACCATTTAAGCATACAACTCCTTCTTCTTGCGTGGCTATGGTATAGGTTTCAAATCTAGCGCCATTATTGACATTGACTACTTGGACTTTTTCGTATTCTAAAATTCCACTCGCTTGCAATAATTTTTCATCTATACTTATACTTCCTATATAATCAAGCCTAGCTTCTGTTACGCTTGCGCGATGTATTTTTGATTTGAGTAAAGTGATATTCATTTTAATCCTTGTACTAAAAAATTATCAATGAGTCTTGTTTTTCCAACAAAAGCAGCCACCGCTCCTAAAACATTATCAGTGATATTTTCGATATTTTCCATGGTGTTAAAATCGACTAATTCTATATAATCGATTTTGATTAGTTTTTCTTTTTCTAAAATATCTTTCATAGCTTGGATGATCTTAGAAGTATTTTTTTCTCCCTCTCGGACTAATTTTTCAGCCAAAAAAATGCTTTGAGATATAGCTAGTGACGCTTTTCTTTCTTCTTTGCTAAGATATACATTTCTAGAGCTTTTAGCTAAGCCATCTTCTTCTCTAATGATAGGACAAATTTGAATTTTTAAATCAAAATTTAAATCATCAACCATATGCCTAACGACTACGCATTGCTGCGCGTCTTTTTGCCCCATATAGACTATATCAGGGTTTAGGATATTAAAAAATTTAGTTAAAACCGTGCAAACGCCTCTAAAATGCCCCGGTCTTTTAGCCCCGCAAAGTTTATCAGTGATCGTATTCATATCTACATAGGTGCTAAAATTCTTAAGATACATTTGAGTTGCATCGGGGATAAAAACCATATCAACGCCATTATCTTGACACATTTTAATGTCGCGTTCTAAATCTCTTGGATAACTAGAAAAATCTTCATTAGGCCCAAATTGCATAGGATTTACAAAGATACTTACTATAACCTTATCTTGTGTTTTGGCATGTTTGACTAAACTTAAATGTCCATCGTGTAAAAAACCCATGGTTGGAACATAGCCTATACTAAGTTGATGTGATTTCCAATCTTTTGCAATTTGTTTTGCTTCTTTGACAGAAGTAATGACTTGCATATTTGTATCCTTAGTATAATTTATCTAATAATTCATCATCTAAATAATCAAAGCTGTGCTCTTGGGAAGGAAAAATACCGCTTTTAACTTCATCTCTATATTTTTCAACTCCTACTTGAGGATCAATTTTATCAAAATGCTTTACAAATTTTGCTTTAAAATCTTTATTTAAACCCAAAAGATCGTGATAAACTAAAACTTGTCCATCGCAGTATTTGCCTGAACCTATGCCGATTGTTGGAATTTCTAAAATAGAGCTTATTTTTTGTGCTAGTTTTACAGGCACACATTCTAAAACCAACATACAAGCACCCGCATCTTGCACAGCTTTTGCATCATCTATAATTTTTTGGGCTGATTGTAAATCTTTACCTTGAACCCTATAGCCACCTAGCATATTTACAGCTTGTGGGGTTAGTCCTAGGTGAGCAACGACGGGTATTCCTGATTGGGAAATCAATTTAATCTTACTTGCGATTTCTATACCCCCTTCCACTTTTACCCCATTTGCGTGGCTTTCTTTGATAAATCTTGAGGCATTTAAGATAGCGTCACGATCTGAACTTTGATAAGACATAAAAGGCATATCAGCAAGTACGAAAGACTTTTTAGCTCCGCGAGAAACAGCTTTGGTAAAAATCAACATTTCATCCATAGTAACACTTAAAGTATCTTGCATACCAAGTACCGTCATGGCTAATGAATCTCCAACCAATATAATATCTATATCGCTATTGTCTAAAATTCTTGCACTATGATAATCATACGCACTTACCATGGTTATTTTTTCATTTTTGGCCTTTTTTTCCAAAAAACTAATCATACTTTTTCTCATTTTGCATACCTCAATTTTTAGCTATAAAATAATAAGCAAAAAACTAGCATATAATTTTTCATAAATAGTAAATGAATGATAAAGTAAGTTATATTTAATCGATGGATTGCTTTAATGGTTACAATATTTAGAAAATTTCAGTTCATGTTAAAGGATATTTAAAGAAAATAAAGCTTTAAAAAGTATTTTGTTTAAAATTATTTAAATAGAAAGATATTTTATGAAAAAAATAACTTTATTTTTACTTTTCTTAAATTTAGTGTTTGGGCAAGATAAGATATTAAATAATTGGTTTAAAGAGTATAATACAAGCGGCACTTTTGTTTTTTATGATGGAAAAACTTGGGCGAGTAACGACTTTTCAAGGGCTATGGAGACTTTCTCTCCCGCTTCCACTTTTAAAATTTTTAATGCTCTAATTGCACTTGATAGTGGTGTGATAAAAACTAAAAAAGAAATTTTTTATCACTATAGAGGTGAAAAAGTATTTTTATCTTCTTGGGCGCAAGATATGAATTTAAGTTCAGCTATAAAATATTCTAATGTTCTTGCTTTTAAAGAAGTGGCAAGAAGAATTGGTATCAAAACTATGCAAGAATATTTAAACAAGCTTCATTATGGTAATGCTAAAATTTCCAAGATCGATACTTTTTGGCTTGACAACTCACTAAAAATAAGCGCTAAAGAACAAGCAATTTTGCTTTTTAGACTTTCACAAAATAGCTTACCTTTTTCTCAAGAAGCAATGAATAGTGTTAAGGAAATGATTTATTTAAAAAATATGGAAAATTTAGAGCTTTTTGGAAAAACAGGTTTTAATGATGAGCAAAAAATTGCTTGGATTGTAGGTTTTGTGTATTTAAAAGATGAAAATAAATATAAGGCTTTCGCGCTAAATTTAGATATTGATAAATTTGAAGATTTATATAAAAGAGAAAAAATTTTAGAAAAATATTTAGATGAACTTGTAAAAAAAGTTAAAAATGATGGCTAGTGAGTATTTCGTAAAATGCAAAAATACTTAATTGTATGATTTGCGTACACTTAAAGTACTCATTAAAAAATTAAATTTTTGCTCTTATTTATCAAGTTTTCCTACGATGATAGGGTTAAAGGCTTTTATGGATAGCAAAAGCGTATCGCCGATTTTTACATCTTGATAAGCTTTTAGAAATTCCTCTTCACTAAGAGTGATTTTAATAATATCTTGATTTAAAAGCAAGGTTAAAACCACTAAAATATCACTTTTTTTAATTTCTAGCAAAGTTGCACTTAAGCGTAATTTTGCGCTGATATTTGAATGAGTAAAAAATTCATTTTTAGGAAAATCTTTAATAATTTTTCCGTTTTTAAGCTCTAAAATTCTATGACTTAACTTATAAATTTCAGCTAGATCATGACTTACCAATAAAGTACTTATTTTAAAATACTCTAAAATCTTGGTTAATTCATCTTGTAAATTGGCACGCATTTTAAAATCCAAAGCACTCAAAGGTTCATCTAAAAGCAAGATTTTTGGTTCTCTTGCTAAAGCTCTTGCTAAAGCTACTCTTTGTGCCTGCCCCCCACTTAAATGTTTAGGATAAATTTTAGCTAAATTTTCAAGCTTCATTAAGGCTAAAAGCTCGCTAACCTTTGCTTTAGAACTAGCGGCATAGGCGATGTTTTCTTTTATATTCATATTTGGAAAAAGCGCATAATCTTGAAAAACAAAACCAATTTTTCTTTTTTGTAAAGCTAAACTAAAATTTTTTGAAGAATCAAACCAAAGTTCATTATCTACTTCTATACGCCCCAATTTAGGCTTTATAAGTCCCGCTATGATTTTTAAAAGAGTGGTTTTTCCTGCTCCACTTTCGCCAAAAAGTGCAGTAATTTTTCCTGATTCTATATCTTTTTTAAAATTTAAATCCAGTCTTCCTTTAGCGGTATTCATAGGATGATTGATATCAATTCTTATCATTGAAAACTCATTTTTTTATTGATAAAATAAAGACTAAAAAGTACTAAAAAAGAAAAAATAAACAATATAAAAGCATATTGATGGGCTAAGCTATAGTTTAAGATTTCAAGTTCATCATAAATAGCTATACTAGCCACTAAAGTTTCACCTTGTTTATGTCCTCCTATCATCATCACGACTCCAAATTCACCCACAGTATGGGCAAAACTCATCGCACAAGCACTAAAAATTCCTGCTTTAGAATTAGGTAAAATCACTCTAAAAAGAGTATAAATTTTACTTTTACCTAAACTATAAGAAGCATCGAGCAAATTTGGATTGATCGATGAAAAGGCACTTTGCAAAGGATTTACCATAAAAGGCAAAGAAAAAATCAAAGAAGCAAAAACAAGACCTTCAAAACTAAAAACCAAAGAAAGATTAAAATATTCTTTTAAAACTTGCCCTAAAAAACTATTAGCCGAAAAAGTTACAAGCAAATAAAATCCCAAAACACTAGGAGGTAAAATCAAAGGCAAGGAAATAAAGCTTTGAAGGATTGTTTTAAAAGGAAAACGCACAAAACTTAACAAATAAGCTAAAAAAACACCGATAAAAAAAAGGATAAAAGTCGTGATAAAAGCAAGTTTAAAAGTAAGATAAAGGGTTTGTAAAAAAGCTGGATCAAGCACTATGACTCCTTAATACAATATCATTTGCTTTTACAAAACAAAGCCATTCTTGATTTTCACAAATTTCAAGTTCTAAAGCTTTTTCTTTGGTGATAATACTAGAAAGTTCATTACCTTTAAAATCAAAAAATACCTGATATAAAAGTTTGCCTTTTTTAATTTTTGTAATTTTAGCTAAAAAAGAATTTTCAACACTTAAAAGAGTTTTGCTTGCGCTAAAACAAAGCTCATGCTCTTTAAAAAGAAGTTCTACACTCACACCAATTTTTAAATTTTCTAAAGATTTTAATTCAAGCATTAAAACACTAAAAATCACTTCTTTAGAAAGTATTTTAACAATAACTATATCCTCTTGATTTAAAAGCTCACAAATTTGTCCTTTTATAAGGTTCATGGTGTGCTAAATCCGTATTTTTTAAAAATTTCTTTTGCTTTTGAAGAGTCAATAAATTCGTTAAATTCAAAGGCTAATTTTTTATCCTTAGCGTATTTTGTGATGACATAACTTTGCTCTAAAGGGCTAAAATACTTTGCATCAATTATAACAGCCTTACCCTTAGGATGATTGATAGAAGAAACTAAAGAATAAGCCACTATAGCTATATCTGAATTTTTGCTATCTACATGTAAAACAGGCACTGAGATATTTTCGCCTAAAACGATTTTATCCTTAAGAAGCTCATTTAAACCCAAATTTTCAAGCACTTCTTTAGCTGCTACTCCATAAGGAGCTACTTTAGGATTGGCTATGCTTAGATGCGTGATTTTGTTTGCCTTTTCTTTTAAATTTTCAACGCCTCCTTGGAGTAAATTTTCATCCAAGCTATACAAAGCCAAAACTCCCAAAACATAAACTTTTGGTTTTATTAAAGCATTTTTATCATCATAAATAGCCTTAGCATATTTAGTATCCGCTGAAAAAAAGAGATCAAATTCTCTTCCTTGTTTTAAAAGCTCATAATATTTTCCAGAAGCACCAAAAACCAATTCTATTTTATCTTCTGGATGTGTTTTCAAAAACTCATCTTTAACTTCACTCATCGCCTTTGAAGCTGAAGAAGCTACAAAAATACTTAAATTTTGCGCATTTAAACACGAAACAAAAAGCAAAATCCCAAAAAATACTACAAACTTTTTCATTTAGTTTTCCTTGTGTAAAAATTTAATTTTTGGATTATAACACAAAAAATTCATTTTATATCATTTTTGCATAAAATAAATACAGGATGATAAGTGAGTTTGTTTTGAAATTTTTCTTCAAATTCTTTTAAAAAACCTTTATTTAAAGGATAAAATCCTAAAGAATTTACTCCGCTTAATTTTAAATGTCTAAAAACATCTAAAGCATTATCAAAGCTTAATTTTATGAGTTCTTGAGTAATTTTTACTTCATTAAAATAGACTTTAAAAATTTGCTCTAATTCATTTAAGCTAAAATAATTTAAACCAAAACCCGTGCTTTGCTTGATTTCTTTTAAATTTTGCTCTGCAAAAGTAGAAAGAAGTAAAATCCCATTTTGATTTAGCATATCTCTAAGACTTGGTATAATGCGTTTTAAATCAAGCCATTGCAAAGTTGCATTTGAAACAATAAGATCAAATTTCTCTTTACTTAAATCCTGTTTTGCAATTTCGTTCATATCAAAAATTAAAATACTAGAATTTTCTTTAAAATCTAAAATATCGTTTTTTAAATACTCATCAAAAGTAATAAAATTTTGAAGTTTTTTGCTCAATTCACCCCTGCCACAACCAAATTCAAATACTTTTTCAAAATGTGAAATTCTTAAATTTTTTAAAATTTCACAAAGTTTTAAACCCATAAAATCTTGCACTTTTGCATGTTTTTCATAATCTTTTGCTTTTAAAAAATTCAAAGCTCATCCCAAGTTTTAAAATGAAAAAAAGCAAAATGCGGTTCATTTAAAAAAATAAGTTTTGAAAAAGCATTTTTTAAAGCATTTGGTGGAAAAATTTCATCTTTTTTACTTGAATAAACCTTATCCCAAAGCAAATTTTCTTCTTGTTTTACTAAAGCAAAGTCAAAAAGTTTTTCAAGCTCTATTTTTAAAGCTTTTTCATCTTTAAAAATAAAATCTTTAGTTAAATTTTTGCGTTCTTTAAATAAAGCTTCTTTGAAATTTTCTAATTTGAAATTTTGCAAGGTTTTTCTAAAAATTGCAGGATGAATTCCTTTTGATTTATCTATGCCTAAATTTGTGCCATTTATGGCTATTTTTTGTTTAAAATTAAGCTCTTTTAAAAGTCTATTTGCCACACAAACCCCCATAGAAAAAGCGATTAAAAAAAGTTCATCAAAAGCTTTGAAATCAAAATTTAAATCAAAATTTTCATAATCATAAAATAAAATCACATTTTTATCGCTTTTTAAATGCGAAAAATGACTAGAATGTGAAGCAAATCCCCCAAATACCACTATAAGTTTTTTTGAATCAGGATTTTTACATAAAAATTCATATTTCATAAAAGCTCTATTATTCTTTCAAGTTCTTCTGTGTTAAGTCCTGCGTGCAAAGAAAAACGAATTCTGGCTGTATTTTTTGGCACGGTAGGTTCTTTGATCGCAGGAGCAAAAAAACCAGCTTTTTGAAGTTTTTGTGAAATTTCTAAGGCTTTTTTATTTTCACCTAAAAGCAAGCAAATAATATAAGCATCGCCTAAAACGATGTGATTTTTTTCTTGCAATTTACTTTTAAAAAAAGTGCTTAAAAGCTCTAATTTTTCTCTTTCTTTCTTAAAATAAGGCATTTTTTTAAAAATAAATTGCGTCCAAGCTACATTAATAGGTGGCAAGGCTGTAGAATAAATAAAAGCTCTAGCCTTGTTGATGAAAAATTTCTTATATTTTTCATCACATATTATACAAGCACCCATGGAAGCAAGGGCTTTTCCAAAGGTAAAAACCAAAAAATCCACTTCATTTTCTAAGGCTAGTTTTTTAACAAGCCCCAAACCCTCTTCATCAAAACAACCCACGCTGTGTGCTTCATCTATATAAAGCTTAATTTTATCATAACGCCTTTTAAGCTCACACAGAGTTTTAAAATCGCTAAAATCTCCATCCATACTAAACAAAGCTTCGCTTAAAACGATGATATTTTCATAATTTTCATAATGTTTTTGGATTAAACTCTCTAAATGATTCATATCTTTATGATGAAAACGAAAAAAATCAGCCCTGCCAAGTCTTAAGCCATCAATCATACTTGCATGAATAAATTTATCGGTTAGAAAAAGCGTCTTAGAAACGCTAGAAAGTGCTGCTATACAAGAGATATTTAGATGATAGCCACTATTAAAATGTAAAATTTCCTTATCTTTAAATTTAGTCTTTAAAAAACTTTCTAATTTTTCATAAATTTCAAAATTTCCACTCAAACTTCTTGAACTCGAACTTGAAAAAAACAAATCTTGTTCTTTTAGGGTGTTTAAAAACTCAGCTTTTAACTCTTTGGAAGACGCCAAATAAAGATAATCATTTCCTACTAAATTTAAAAGTTTGTGATCTTGCTTATAAACAAATTTATTTTCATGTTTTAAAGGTGTTAGAGTTCTTAGATTGTGATTTTGCTCTAGATCTTGCAAAATTTTTTCAAGCTTCATTTTTTTCCTGTAAATTTAAAAATTTAAAGTATTATTTTGCCAAAATATTTTTAAAAAAGAAGTTATAATGCAAAATCAAATCTTAAAAAATCTCGATTTAAAACACATTTGGCACCCTTGCACACAAATGAAAGATCACGAAACCCTACCTTTAATTCCTATAAAAAAAGCAAAAGGTGTATGGCTTTATGATTTTGATGATAAAGCTTATATGGATTGTGTGAGTTCTTGGTGGGTCAATCTTTTTGGTCATTGTAATGAAAAAATCGCAAATGCCATTAAAAAACAAGTTGATGAGCTAGAGCATGTGATCTTAGCAGGCTTTACACATGAGCCCATTATCAAGCTTTCTGCAAGACTTTGCGAAAAAGTAGGCAGGAATTTTAACAAATGTTTTTATGCAGATAATGGATCAAGTGCTATTGAAGTAGCACTTAAAATGAGTTTTCATTATCATTTAAATAAGGGAGTGAAAAAAAGTAAATTTTTATCTTTAAGCAATTCTTATCATGGTGAAACCTTAGGAGCCTTAAGTGTGGGCGATGTAGCGCTTTATAAAGATACTTACAAAGCCTTGCTTTTAGAGTGTTTAAGCACGCCTGTGCCACAAGGCAAAGACTACACTAAAGAGCTTGAAATTTTAAAAGATATTTTAGAAAAAAATGCAAGTGAAATTTGTGCTTTTATACTTGAACCCTTGGTACAATGTGCAGGAAATATGCATATGTATGAAGCAAGGTTTATTGATGAGGCCATAAAGCTTTGCCATAAATTTGGAGTGCAAGTGATTTTTGATGAAATTGCAGTGGGCTTTGGACGCACAGGAACTTTGTTTGCCTTACATCAATGCAAACAAAGCCCCGATTTTATCTGCCTTTCAAAAGGGATAACGGGTGGATTTATGCCACTTTCTGTAGTGCTTACAAGAGATGAAATTTATAATGCTTTTTATGATACTTATGAAAGCCAAAAGGCTTTTTTACATTCTCATAGCTATACGGGAAATACCTTAGCTTGCGCGGCAGCAAATGCGGTTTTAGATATCTTTGAGGATGAAAATATTTTAGTAAAAAATCAAATTTTAAGCGAGTTTATCAAAAAAGAATTTTCAAGACTTGAAAAATTTGACTTTTTGGGTAATTTTAGAACTTGCGGGATGATCAGTGCTTTTGATATTTTAAGCACCAAGTATAAACGCGTAGGACTTTTTGTATTTCAAAAAGCCTTAGAAAAAGGTTTGCTTTTAAGACCTTTAGCAAATACGATTTATTTTATGCCTCCTTACATCATCACAAAAGAACAAATCGTTTATGTACTAGAGAGTTTAGAGCAGATTTTTAAGGAATTTTAAGTTGTAAAATTTCTTGCATTTGCTCTTTAAAATCTTTATTTAAAATGCTATTTTCATCAAAAAAATCAAGATTGATTATAGGAATTTTTGCATAATTTTTTATAAAATCATCTTGTAAGATATCTTTTTTACCCATCATTACAAGGGCTAAAAGATTGATATTTCTTTGCTTTAAAGCTTCAATGCTAAGCAAGATATGATTAATGCTTCCAAGATAGTATTTTGCTACCAAAATCGTAGGGTGTTTGAAAATATTCACAAAATCAATCATAGTGTAATTTTCATCCATAGGAGAAAAAAGCCCACCCGCAAGCTCAATAAGTAGGTTTTTGCTTTTTGGTAAAATGATATCTAAGGCTTTATAATCAAGCTTTTCTTTGATTTTTCCAAGATGAGGAGAAGCTGGAGTTTGCAAAAAAATACCTTCTTTAAAAATCTTTGTTTTTGGGCTAAATTTTGCAATAAACTCACTATCTGTTGGAGTTCCTGCTTGAATGAGTTTAAAATAATCATAGTTAAAATTCGCACAAAAAGCTGCACTAAAATGTGTTTTTCCTACATCAGTATGTATTCCACTCACATAAATTTGCACAAAAAATCCTTAAGAAAGAAATTTTAAACCTACTGTACAAGCAATAATCACAGTGATTAAAAAAAGTTTTAAAAAACTTTTACTTTCTTTATAAAAAAGTACTCCTATCATTACCCCACCAGCAGTTCCAGCTCCTGTCCATATAGCATAAGCAACACTCATAGCGATATTTTGCATACTTAAACTTAAAAAAGTAAAAGAAAATCCAAAACACACTATCAAAGCCAAAAGGTAAAGCTTATTTTTAGTGCTTACAAGTTCTTTCATGATCACCACGCCAAAAATTTCACAAGCAGTAGCTAAAAACAAATAAAACCATTCCATATTTAAGCTTCCTTGCTTATCCATTTAAGGGCTATAATGCTTAAAAGTAAAATCACTATAAGCACAAGTTTAATTATAGAAACAGCCTCGTTAAAAATAAACATTTCATTTAAAACCACCCCAATAGTGCCAATGCCTACAAAAACACTATAAGTAATACTTACTTCAAGTCTTTCACAAGCTTTTAAAAAGCAAGTAAAAGAAATACAAACCCCAATGGCTGTTAAAATATAGTGCCAAATTTCTGTAGAATACTTAAGTCCACTGACCCAAAAACATTCTATAATCCCGCCTAAGATTATTAAAAACCAAGCTATATTGATATTGAATTTTTCATTCACATGAAGCCTTAAATTAACATAATATTTGTAAAACAAATTATATCTTAAAGAAATTAAAAGAAGCTATAAATTTACTTTTCCATAAGCCAAAATTAGATATAATCAAAGCTCATTTTTTAAGAAAGGATAAAAGATGTTAGAAGGTATCGTTAGAGAGAGTATCGGTAGAAAAGCTGCTAAAGCTTTAAAAAGAGATGGTTATCTAATTGCAAACATCTATGGAAAAGGATTAGAAAACATCAATGCCGCTTTTAAAGTAAATGAGTTTATTAAGGAAGTTCGTAAAAAAACTACTTTAATTTTTGATGTAAAAGTAGGTTCTCAAACTTTAAGCGTTGTAGTTGTGGATTATCAAAAAGATCCTGTAACTGCAGAACTTAAACATGTGGATTTAAAAGTTGCGCAAAAAGGTGTGATTTCTAAATACATGGTTCCAGTTAAAATCACAGGAACAGCTATAGGTCTTAAAAATAAAGGTGTTTTAATTCAATCAAAAAGAAGATTAAAAGTAAAATGTGCAGCTGAAAATTTACCAAATTTCTTCGAACTTGATGTAAGTAAACTTGATGTGGGTGATGCTTTACTTGTTCGTGATATTGTAGTTCCTGCGGGAGTAACTATGATTGATGCTGATAGAGTAGCGGTTGTAGGTGTAGAAAAAGCTAGATGATTTTAGTCGTAGGGCTTGGCAATATAGGCGTAGAGTATGAAAATACCCGTCATAATGTCGGTTTTATGCTAATTGACTTACTTTTAAAAGAAAGCAATTTTACAAATCTTACAAACTCTAAATTTAAAGGAGAGCTTTTTAAAATAGGTTCTTCTTTACTTCTTCTTAAACCTAGTACTTATATGAATAATTCAGGACTTAGCGTAAAAGCAGTGAATGATTTTTATAAATGCGAAAGAATGATAGTTATCCATGATGATATAGATATAAATTTAGGAGCCTTGCGCTTTAAAAAAGGCGGTTCAAGTGGTGGACATAATGGGCTTAAAAGCATAGATACTTTATGTGGAAATGACTATGAAAGAGTGCGTATAGGAGTGGGAAAGGGTGAAAATGTGATTTCCCATGTTTTAGGTAAATTTAAATCCGAAGAAGAAATAACTTTAAGCAAAGTTTTAGAGCATGCAAAAAAAGCTTTGCTTGAGCTTATTGAAAATGATGATTTGTCTGCTATATCATCCAAATACAGCCTAAAGGCTTAAGATGTGGATATTTTTTCGTTTTATTTCAGGGATTTATTTAAAAAATTTTTTTATTATATTTTTTTCTTTACTTGGTTTTTATTGCGGTATTGATTTGCTCTTAAATTTTAAAGATCTACCAAAAGCCGCAAATCTTGATTTGCTTTATGTTATGTTTTTATCTTTTTCGGCAGTGCCTTATGTATTACCCATTTCTTTGATTTTTGCTTTGGTAGTTTCTTTGATTTCTATGATCAGAGCAAATGAATTTGTAAGTCTTTATGCGTTAGGACTGAGTAGAAATTATGTTATTTTATTTCCTTTTTTATGGGCTTTATTTTTTTGTTGTATTTATATAGGATTGAATTTTACTTCTTTTGCTTATGCAAATGATTATAAGAGAAATATTTTGAAAAATGGCACTATTATGAATCAAAGTGGAGAAGTGTTTTTGAAATTTAACAATAATTTTGTTTATATTTCAAAGATAAACAATGGACAAAATAGTGCTCAAAATATAAAAATTTTTAATATTAATGATTTAAATTTAAGCTCTTTTGTAAGTGCTAAAAATGCCCATTTTGAAGGTGAAAGCTGGATTTTGCGAGATGGTAATATTACATTATTACCTAAAAATTATGAACTTGCTAATGATGGTTTAAAGATACAAGATTTCTCCGAGCTTAAATCACTTGAGGGTTTTAAACCAAAGATTATAGAAGGGGTTGCTAGTAATAGTGATTATTCAATATCTGACGCACTTGAAAGTTTTGAGCTTTTTAAGGCGCAAAATGTCAATACAGATACTCTTAAAATCAATCTTTATAAATTTGTTTTTACTCCTTTTTTTGCACCATTTTTAATGCTTATTATGTATTATTTTTTTCCTGTAATAGCAAGATTTTTTAATCTTGCTTTTGTAACTTTTATAGCTTTTGTAGTGACTTTGATGATTTGGGGAGTCTTGTTTTTGCTTACTAGATTAAGCGAAAATAGTGTGATTGCAAGTGAAATTGGCATTGTAGTGCCTATTATAATTTTGGGTTGTTTAAGTGCTTATATGTATTATAAGCATCGATAAATTAAGCTTTGTGTAGTAAAATTATAAAAATTAAAGGTTAAATATGGATTATAAACAATTAAAGCAAGAATTTAATACTCCTTTTTATATTTACAATTTTGATTTCATAAAAGAGCGTTTTTTAAATCTCAAAGAGGCTTTTAAGGCAAGAAAATCTCAAATTTTTTACGCTGTAAAAGCCAATTCAAATTTAAGTTTGTTGCAAATGCTTGCAAATTTAGATAGTGGATTTGATTGTGTAAGTATAGGCGAGGTAAAGCGTGCCTTAAAAGCAGGAGCAAAAGCTTATAAGATTATTTTTAGTGGAGTAGGAAAAACCAAAGAAGAGTTAAGACAAGCTTTAGAATATGATATTTTATATATTAACCTTGAAAGCGAAGCTGAAATGATGCTTTTAGAAAGTGTGGCTAAAGAACTTAATCTAAAGGCAAGAATCAGTATTCGTGTTAATCCAAATGTTGATGCAAAAACTCATCCTTATATTTCTACAGGATTAAATGAAAATAAATTTGGTGTTGAAATTGATATAGCAAGAAAAATGTATCTTTATGCAAAAAATTCATCTTTTTTAGAGCCTGTTGGAGTGCATTTTCATATAGGTTCGCAACTTTTAGATATTTCTCCCATTCATGAAGCAGCAGCCATTGTTGCAAAACTTGTAAGAGAGTTAAAAGCCTTGCAAATCGATCTTAAATTTTTTGATATAGGCGGTGGTTTGGGTGTGGCTTATGAAAAAAATGAGTGCGAACCTGATCTTTATGATTATGCACAAGGTATATTAGCACAACTTCATGGGCTTGATTTAACTATAGGAATGGAGCCTGGAAGGTATCTAGTTGCTAAAAGTGGAGAATTTGTTTGTTCAGTGCTTTATGAAAAACAAAATAAAACCAAGCGTTTTGTTGTAGTAGATGGAGCGATGAATGATCTTATACGCCCAAGTTTATACGAGGCTTATCATGAAATAATCTTACCTTATAATCAAGGCGAAGAGAGTTTATGTGATGTTGTAGGTGGAATTTGTGAGAGTGGGGACTTTTTTGCTAAAGCAAGGTCTTTGCCTAGCACTCAAAGTGATGATATAATGGTTATTAAAAATACTGGAGCTTATGGTTTTAGCATGAGTAGTAATTACAATACTCGTAATAAAGTTTGCGAATTAGCCCTTGAAGAAGGACAGGTAAGATTGATCCGTCAAAGAGAAAATTTTGAAGATCAAATCGCTTTAGAAGAGAAATTTTTAAAGGCTTAAAATGTTTTTTTTAGATGTTCAAGGGACTTTAATTTCTGATCATGATAAATCTTTAATCCATGGTGCTAAAGAACTGATCGATTTTTTAAATGCAAAAAATCTTCCTTATCTTATCATCACTAACAATACAAAAAAACTTGATTTTTTAGAAAAATTACAGCAAAAAGGATTGGTTATAAAAGAAAATGCTTATATTGATCCTTTCAGCGTTTTAAAACACCTTTTAAGACCTTGTAAAGTTGCGGCTTTTGGTGCAGATGAGTTTGTAAAAAGTCTTGAAAATCTTGGTTTTGAGCTCGATTTTGTAAATCCTAGTGCTGTGCTTGTGGCTAGTTATGATGATTTTAAATTTAAAGATTTTGCCACTATGATAGAATTGGCTAGAAGAGAAGTTAGATTTATAGCTATGCACGAAACTAGTATTTATAAAAAAGATGGTAGGCCTTATCCTGGTGTAGGTAGCATTATGGCTATGCTTAAAAATGCTATTGATTTTGAATACGAGGTTGTGGGTAAGCCTAGCATTGCTTTTTATAAAGAAGCTTTAAATTTAATAAGAAGACAAAATTCAAAAATCGATTTTGAAGATATTAAAATCATTAGTGATGATTTTAGGGGTGACTTGCTTAAGGCAAAAGAACTTGGCATGAAAACCTTGCTAGTTTTAAGCGGCAAGATAAGCGACACAAAAGGGCTTGATACGGATTTGCTTGATGGAGTTTATCCTAGTGTTTTTGAGTTTTTAAAGGATCTAAAATGCCAAATTTAGAAGAATTTAGAAATAAAATCGATGCGGTTGATGATAAAATTTTAGATCTTTTAAATGAAAGAATGACTTATGTTAAAAGTATAGGTGAGCTTAAGCAAAGTAGTGGGGGAAGTATTTATCGTCCTGAGCGTGAAAGAGCCATTATCAATCGTTTAAAAAATGCAAATTTAGGACTTTTAGATCAAAATGCCATAGAGGCAATTTATCAAGAAATTTTTGCAGTTTCAAGAAATTTAGAAATGCCTCAAACTATAGCTTATTTAGGGCCTGAAGGAACTTATACACATCAAGCAGCAAGAAGTCGTTTTGGTGCGATGAGTCGTTATATAGCCTTGGCTAATATCGAAGATGTTTTTAAAGAGTTAAGCAACAAAGAAGCAAAATATGGTGTTGTACCTATAGAAAATAATACCGAAGGTGCAGTGGGCATTACTTTAGATTGTCTAGGTAAGTATAATGAGCTTAAAATTTTTGGCGAAATTTATATGGATATTCATCATTCTTTTGTAGGAATTAATGAAAATTTAAAAGAAATCAAACGCATTTATTCGCATCCGCAAGGTTATAATCAATGTCGTAAATTTTTAGAAAGTCATGAACTTAGTGCTATAGAATTTGTTCCTTCAAAATCTACAGCTAATGCAGCTTACCTAGCTTCGCAAGATAAATATGCGGCAGCAATTTGTTCTAGAATAGCGGCTAAGCTTTATAATGTGCCTGTACTTTTTGATAAAATAGAAGATAATGCAGCCAATAAAACAAGATTTTTAATTTTAAGCGATATTAAAAATCCTAAAATGCCAAATTGTAAAACTTCTATTTTAGCACACACAGCACATAAACCTGGGGGACTTAGCTTTTTATTAGAGCAGTTTAAAAAAGAAAATATCAATCTTACTAAGCTTGAATCTCGCCCTGTAAAATCAAAAGAATTTTTACACAGTTTTTATATAGATTTTGAAGGGCATATTGATGATGAAAATGTAAAAAAAGCCTTAAAAGATATACAAGAGATTGTTTGGCTTGGATCTTATTTATCAGGAGAAAAAGATGAAATTTAATGAATTTTTAAATAATTTAAGCAATTATGAACCCGGCAAAGATATAGAAGTTATTGCTAAAGAATATGGCGTTAAAGAAGTGATAAAATTAGCAAGCAATGAAAATCCTTTTGGCACGCCACCAAAAGCTATAGAATGTTTAAGACAAAATGCAAACAAAGTCCATCTTTACCCTGATGATAGTATGATAGAACTTAAAAGCACATTGGCTCAAAAATACAAAGTTCAAAATGAAAATATCATTATCGGTGCAGGCAGTGATCAAGTGATTGAATTTGCTATACATTCTAAGTTAAATTCTAAAAATGCTTTTTTGCAAGCTGGAGTTACTTTTGCTATGTATGAAATTTATGCCAAACAATGTGGTGCAAAGTGTTATAAAACTCAAAGTATTACTCATAATTTAGATGAGTTTAAAAAACTTTATGAAACGCACAAAGATGAAATTAAACTTATTTTTTTATGCTTACCAAACAATCCTTTAGGCGAGTGTTTGGATGCAAGTGAGGCGACCGAGTTTATTAAAGGTGTAAATGAGGATTGTTTAGTTGTGATTGATGCAGCTTATAATGAATTTGCAAGTTTTAAAGATAGCAAAAAACATTTAGAACCTTGTGAATTGATTAAAGAATTTGACAATGTGCTTTATTTGGGAACTTTTTCTAAACTTTATGGATTAGGAGGCTTACGCATTGGTTATGGCATAGCTAATGCTAATATTATTAGTGCATTTTACAAGCTTCGTGCTCCTTTTAATGTGAGCAATCTTGCTTTAAAAGCAGCAGTTGCAGCAATGGATGATGATGAATTTACTGAAAAAACTTTAGAGAATAATTTTTCTCAAATGGAGCTTTATAAAGAATTTGCTAAAAAACATAATATCAAAATTATCGATAGTTATACAAATTTCATCACTTATTTTTTTGATGAAAAAAATAGTACAGATTTGTCTGAAAAATTGCTTAAAAAGGGTATAATAATAAGAAATTTAAAAAGCTATGGTTTAAATGCTATACGCATTACTATAGGAACATCTTATGAAAATGAAAAATTTTTTACAGAATTTGATAAGATTTTAAGATAGATAAATCAAATAAAAATATGTAAAATTCGCTAAACTAAGGGATGAGAATTAATGGATTTTAAAAATATGCTTCATCAAATTGGGCAACTTTATCAAAATTTAACTCGCAAGCAGCGTATAGTGATTGCTGCATCTATTATAGTTGTGGTTGGGTTTTTGGTTTTTTTAGCTTTATTTCGTGGAAGTGGTAGTAATGCAAATAATGGATATGCAGTTTTAGTTGAAAATGTAAGCCCAAGTTCTTCTGCTGCAATTGTAGCTAAACTTGAACAAAATAATATTCCCTATAAATTAGAAAGTGAAAATAAAATTTTAGTTCCACAAGATCAGGTTTATCGTCAAAGAATGTTTATTGCAAGCGAAGGTCTTATAAAAGATAGTCGCGTGGGTTTTGAAGCTTTTGATACTCAAGCTTTTGGAGCTACAAATGAAGAGCAAAAGGTAAAATACCAAAGAGCCATAGAAGGCGAACTTGCAAGAACTATTGAGACTTTAGAACCTATTCGTAGCGCTGTTGTACACATAGCATTTCCTAAAGATAGTGTTTTTACTGAAAGGCAAATTCCGCCTACAGCTTCAGTTGTTGTTAATGTTCGCGAAGGCTTAAAGCTTACTAGAAAACAAATTGATGGTATAAAAAATATTGTTTCAGCGGCAGTTCCAAAACTTACTAAAGAAAATGTTAAGATTAGTGATCAAAGTGGTGTGCCTTTAGATGAGCAAGAAGCATATGAAGATGACTTGGTTCGTGCGCAAATTAAATTTAAAAGTGATCAAGAAAAAGCTTTAGAAGATAAGATTATAGAAAATTTAGCTCCTTTTGCAGGTGGCATGGATAAAGTAAAAGTGAGTGTAAATATAGATTTTGATTTTTCCAAGCAAGAATCTCAAAGTGAAATTTATGATCCAAATCCTATAGTACGTAGTGAGCAAACTTTAAACGAGGAAAGAACAGGTAGAAAAGATCCAGAAATTCAGGGTGTTCCAGGTGCTGTTTCTAATATAGGTCCTGTTGAAGGACTTGACAATAAGGGTCAAATTGACACTTATAAAAAAAATCAAGTTACTACAAATAATGAACTTTCTAAAACTATCACAAATACCAAAAAACAATTTGCAACAGTTTTACGCACTTCAGCAGCTGTTACTATAGATGGAAAATATCAAGATGTGGTTGATGAAAATGGGGATGTGAAAAGCGAATATGTCCCATTGACTAAAGAAGAGCTTGCAAGTGTTGAGAGTATAGTTAAAAATACTATTAATTTTAGCGCTACTAGAGGTGATAGTGTTGTGGTGCAAAATTTACCATTTCATCGTGAGTCGATTAGAGTTGAGAGTAAAGTTAAAACTTTTTACAATCGTTTTGTTGAGCCATTTATTCCGCCGGTTAAATACTTTATTGCAGCGATTTTACTTTTTATTTTTTACAAAAAAGTTATTGCTCCATTTACTCAAAAAATGCTTGAAGATGTCGCAGCACAAGAGGAAATGCAGCAAGGTCCAAATGCTGTTTTAGATGATGCTGAAGATGCTTTAGAGAAATTTAATGCAGCAAGGAAAAAAGTTGAAGAACAACTTGGTTTTGGGGATAACTTCAATGAAGATTCTATCCAGTATGAGGTTTTGCTTGAAAAATTGCGTGGTTTGGTAAGTGATAAAGGTGAGGAAATTGCAGCACTTTTGCAAAACTTAATTCAAAATGATAGCGAATTTGGCGAAAAGGATATGTGATGATAAAGCTAAGTGAAGAACAAAAAATGGTCTATGATGATTTATCGATGCCTGAGAAGGTAGCGATATTTCTTATACAACTTGGCGAAGATGCAACCACTTCTGTGTTTTCACATATGGAAATTGATGTAATCACAGAAATTTCACGTTATATTGCTATGGCTAAAAATGTTGATAGATCTGTAGCTACTGCAGTTTTAGAAGAATTTTACACTCTGCTTCAATCAAATCAATATATTAAAAGTGGTGGTTTGGAATATGCTAAAGAAATACTTTTTCGTACTTTTGGACCAGAGATTGCAAATAAAATTCTTGAAAAACTCACTAAAAGTATGGAGAATAATCAAAATTTTGCTTATTTGGCGCAAATTAAACCACAGCAACTTGCAGACTTTATTACCAAAGAGCACCCACAAACCATCGCTCTTATTTTGGCACACATGGATTCTATTCATGCGGCAGAAACTTTAGAGTATTTTAGCGATGAATTAAGGGCTGAGGTGGTTATAAGAATGGCAAATCTTGGTGATATTTCTCCAAGTATTATTAAAAGAGTTTCTGCAGTGCTAGAAAGCAAGCTTGAAAGTCTTACCTCTTATAAGGTTGAAGTGGGCGGCCCAAGAGCAGTAGCAGAAGTGCTTAATCGTTTGGGTCAAAAAGCAAGCAAATCAACCATTACTTATATTGAACAAAGTGATGAACGCTTAGCAGAGACTATTAAAGAGCTTATGTTTACTTTCGATGATATACAAAAACTTAGCACTCAGGCTATAAGAGAAATTTTAAAAGTAGCCGATAAGCGTGATTTAATGATAGGTTTAAAAGGTGCAAGTGAAGAGTTAAAGCAAAAATTCTTAGCCAATATGTCTACGCGTGCAAGCGAAGCTTTTCTTGAAGAAATGGGTTTTTTGGGTGCTGTGCGTGTTAAAGATGTTGAAGATGCACAAAGAAAGGTTGTTGAAGTGGTGCAAAAACTTGCAGAACAAGGTCTTGTTCAAACAGGCGATGCGGATGAAATGATAGAGTAGGTGAGAGATGGTTAATCGTAGCAATGTAATTTCTGGTGGGGCTTCTGATCAGCATGTTGTTGAAGGATATCGTTTTAAAGTTATTTCAGAATTTGATAATCATACAGGTGAAAAAAAACATACTCAAACTCCAGATGAAGAAAATACTAATATATCTTTAAATGACGAAAAACCAGTCGAAGAAAATCAAGTCATTGCCTCTACACAAGCTGTTATGGAAACTCAAATTCCAACATTTCAACCAAGCTTTGTTGAAGATTTACTTAAAAAAACAGATGAAATGTCAAGCAATATTATTAAACTTCAAATGCAAATAGAAAGCCAAGAGAGTGAATTTAATAACCGCTTAAATTCAGAACTTGAAAATGCTAAAGAAAAATTTACCAAAGAGGGTTATGAGAAAGCAAAAGAAGAATTTCAAAAGGAATTGAGTGATTTTAAAGATAAGTATTTAAAAAGTATAGCCAAACTTGATAATGCTTGCGAAAATCTTGAAAATTTCATAGAAAAAAATGAGAAAGAATTAGCAGATACTGCTATAGATATCGCTAAAGAAGTAATCTTAAAAGAACTTGAACTAAATTCAAGTAAGATAGCTTATGCTTTGGCTAAAGATTTAATCGGTGAGCTTAAGGGTGCTAGTGCAATTGAGCTTAAGGTTAATGCAGAGGATTATGAGTATTTAAAAGAGCAATTTGATCAGAATGCTCATATTAAAATAAGTCTTGATGATGCAATTAGCAAAGGAAGTGTTGTTATTATAAGTGACGCAGGCAATATAGAATCCAATCTTAACTCTCGTCTAACTAAAATTAAAAAAATGGTGAATAATGAGTAAAAAATTTGCCCATACTCAAGAAGAGTTAGAAAAGCTAAGTTTAAAAGAATTAGAAAATTTAGCAGCATCTATGCGTGAAAAAATCATACAAGTTGTGAGTAAAAATGGTGGGCATTTAAGTTCAAATTTGGGTGCTGTAGAACTTAGTATAGCAATGCATTTGGTTTTTGATGCAAAAAAAGATCCTTTTATTTTTGATGTGTCGCATCAGTCTTATACACACAAGCTTTTAAGCGGAAAAGAAGAAATATTTGATACTTTAAGACAAATCAATGGTTTAAGTGGTTATACAAAACCTAGCGAGGGAGATTATTTTGTAGCAGGGCATTCTAGTACCTCTATTTCTTTGGCAGTAGGTGCTTGTAAGGCTATTGCTTTAAAGGGTGAAAAGCGTATTCCTGTTGCTTTGATTGGAGATGGTGCTTTAAGTGCGGGTATGGCCTATGAGGCTTTAAATGAATTGGGTGATTCTAAATTTCCTTGCGTAATACTTTTAAATGATAATGAAATGAGTATTTCAAAACCAATTGGAGCAATTTCAAAGTATCTTTCTCAGGCTATGGCAACGCAGTTTTATCAAAGTTTTAAAAAGCGTATTGCTAAAATGTTGGATATATTGCCTGATAGTGCTACTTATATGGCCAAGCGTTTTGAAGAGAGTTTTAAACTTATTACCCCTGGGCTTTTGTTTGAAGAATTAGGGCTTGAATATATAGGGCCTATTGATGGACATAATTTAGGTGAAATTATTTCTGCATTAAAACAAGCAAAAGCTATGCAAAAGCCTTGTGTGATACATGCTCAAACCATAAAGGGTAAAGGCTATGCTTTAGCTGAAGGAAAACATGCTAAATGGCACGGGGTGGGAGCCTTTGATATAGATAGTGGAGAGAGTGTTAAAAAAAGTGATACTAAAAAATCTGCTACTGAAATTTTTTCTAAGAATTTGCTTGATTTAGCCTCAAAATATGAAAATATTGTTGGGGTTACGGCGGCTATGCCAAGTGGAACAGGTCTTGATAAGCTTATAGAAAAATATCCAAATCGTTTTTGGGATGTGGCTATTGCAGAACAGCATGCAGTAACTTCTATGGCCGCTATGGCAAAAGAAGGATTTAAACCTTTTATTGCAATATATAGCACCTTTTTGCAGCGTGCTTATGATCAAGTGATCCATGATTGTGCGATTATGAATTTAAATGTGGTTTTTGCTATGGATAGGGCAGGGATAGTAGGCGAAGATGGGGAGACGCATCAAGGTGTTTTTGATCTTAGTTTTTTAGCTCCTTTGCCAAATTTCACTCTTTTAGCCCCAAGAGATGAACAAATGATGCAAAATATAATGGAGTATGCTTATTTACATCAAGGACCTATTGCTTTGCGTTATCCTAGAGGGAGTTTTATTTTGGATAAAGAATTTAATCCTTGTGAGATAAAACTTGGTAAGGCACAATGGCTTGTAAAAAATAATAGTGAAATTGCTTTTTTAGGTTATGGACAAGGTGTGGCAAAAGCGTGGCAAGTCTTAAGAGCCTTGCAAGAAATGAATAATAATGCTAATTTGATTGATTTAATTTTTGCTAAACCTTTAGATGAAGAGCTTTTGTGTGAGCTTGCTAAAAAAAGTAAAATTTGGTTTATTTTTAGTGAAAATGTTAAAATTGGCGGTATAGAAAGTTTAATTAATAATTTTTTACAAAAATATGATTTGCATGTAAAAGTTGTTAGCTTTGAATATGAAGACAAATTTATTGAACATGGAAAAACAAGTGAGGTGGAAAAAAATCTAGAAAAAGATGTCAATAGTTTGTTGACGAAAGTTTTAAAATTTTATCATTAAATAATAAAAAATATTATTTAATATAAACTTCTTTTAATAAAAATTTTATTATTATTTTTACTTAAAAAAGCAAGGAATAAATAAAATGGAATTACTACAAATGCTTAAAAAACATGAGTTAAAAGCTACTCCGCAAAGACTATGTGTTTTAAAAATTTTAAAAAGACATGAGCATCCTAATATTGATGAATTATATACAGAAATTAAAAAAGAATACCCTTCAATCTCTTTAGCGACGGTTTATAAAAATCTTAATACTTTACAAGAACAAGGTTTAGTTGTTGAAATCAATGTTTTAAATCAAAAAACTTGTTACGATATCTATGAAGAAGAACATATTCATGTTGTTTGCACCAAATGTGGTGGTATAGAGGATTTAAGTTTTAAAGATGCTAAGCTTTATGAATATCAAGAGCATTTAGAAAAAAAGATAGGCAATCTCGTCAATCATCTGTCTGTTTGTGCTTATGTTGATAATTGCAAAAAGTGTCATTAAGCAAAATAAGGTTAAAATAACCCATATATTTTAAGGGTTATTTTAATGGTTTATGAAATTCAAAAAAACTTTTTACTATCTGATTGCACTCTTTTAGAGAATTTAAAAAAAGATAATATACCTTTTCGAAATTCTAAATTTGAAACTTTTTATACTCAAATAACTTCAAATCATAGTGTTAAATTTCAAAGTTTTTGCAATGAATTTTATAAAATTACAAAATTTAATAATTCAATTTTAGAACAGAATCAAGAAGAGAAAATTTCTAAAAAAAAATTTGAAAAAGCTCGAAAAAAGATTATAGGAAAGAGCATTAAAAAAGAACGCTTCGAATTTAAATTTTGCTCTTTAAAAAGTTATATTGATATTTATGAAGAGCCTAAAATTTGTATTTTAAAAATATTTTTTCCAACTTTGGATAGTTCCAATGAATTTAAAATTCCTAAAGATTTTAAAATTCAAAAAGAATTACATCATGATTTAAATTCTAAACATATCGTTTTATATGGTTTTGAATATCAAAATTTTGATATAGAGAAATGTTTTAAAATTATAGAAAAAAATCAGAATTTTAGCTTGGATTTTCCAAATTATATTAATGCTTATGATGGATTTAGAATTTTTTTATTTTATTTATTTAAAAAATTAAAATTTTATTGGACTTTATCTTTAGAGAGAAAAGATAAGCAAAGTTTATGCGAATTTTTATTTTATTCAAGAAGCTTGTATATAGTTTTATCAAGTATGAATACTATTTTAGATAAAAATTTGAGTAATATTTTGGCTTTAAAGTTTAAAGATATAACGAAAAAAACTCAAGATATTTTAGCAAGTGAAAATTCAAATCAAGATTTATTGCTATTTTTAAGCGATGAAAAAATCCAAGATTTGTTTAATGATTTTGATTTTTTCATAAAGGAAAATTCTTTTTATGAAGGCGATTGCAAAGATAGGTTTTTTAAACAACTTGTTGCGTTAGAACTTAGAAAAAAAATTATTTTATTTAGAAAAAATATACTAAAAAATTTTGATTTAGAGCTTTTTGAAAATAGTTTTTTTGAATTGGCAATATTTTTAGAATATTTTTATCATTTTTTAGAGATAAAAAATTTAAACAAACTTTATGAAAAATATTCCAAAGATAGGGATAAAAATATTTTTTCCAAAATAATCAATAATAAAAATAAATTTTGCAAATTGCTTAAAAAATCAAGTAAAAATTTGAAAATTTACAAAGGATAAAAATGCAAAAACAAGAAAAAATTATAGAAATGTTTAATCAAATTGCACCTACTTATGATAAGGCGAATAGAATTTTAAGCTTTGGAGCTGATGTAGCGTGGCGCAAAAAAGCTTGTCAAAGAGTGATGAGTTTGTATTTAAAAAAAGATTTAAAAATCGCTGATATTGCCTGTGGCACAGGGGATATGATAGAGATTTGGCAAGAGAGTGCTTTAAAAATGGAAAAAAATATTTTAAATATTAAAGGTATTGATCCAAGTAGTGGCATGCTAAATGTTGCAAAAGAAAAATTTCCAAATGTCGAATTTATAAAAGCAGGGGCGCAAAATTTACCTTTAGAAAGTCAAAGTTTAGATATTTTAAGTATTAGTTATGGCATTCGCAATGTTGTAGAAAGACAAAAAGCCTTAAGCGAATTTGCTAGAGTACTTCAAAAAGATGGTATTTTGGTAGTTTTGGAATTTACAAAAAGAGAAAAGGGTGGATTTATAGCAGCTTGTAGAGATTTTTATCTTAAAAATATTTTACCAAGTATAGGTGGGATAATCAGTAAAAATAAAAGTGCTTATGAGTATTTGCCAAACTCTATTGAAGGATTTTTAAGTAAGGAAGAGTTCATCTTAGAACTTAAAAATGCTGGTTTTGAAATACTTGATTATAAAAGTTTTAGCTTTGGCGTGAGTTCAATGTTTATAGCAAAAAAACTATGACACCAACAGAATTAAATCTTAAAGCAAAGGCTTTATTAGAAACACATTTTGATGATATAGTTTTAAGTGGAGAAATTTCAAAAATTACTTTGCATGGTTCAGGACATTGGTATTTTGATTTAAAAGATGAAAGATCAAGCATTGCTTGTGCTATGTTTAAAGGAGCTAATTTAAAAGTCGGATTTAAACCAGCTGTGGGGAATTTTTTAGAGCTTTGTGGAAGTGTAAGTTTATATCCTGAAAGTGGTCGTTATCAATTTATCGCTACTAGTATGAAAAAAGCAGGTTTTGGGGATTTGGAAGCACAGTTTTTGGCTTTAAAAGAGCGTTTGCAAAAAGAAGGACTTTTTGATCCACGCTTTAAAAAATCTTTGCCAAAATTTCCTAAAAAAGTAGGCATTATCACTTCAAAAACTTCTGCTGCTTTGCAAGATATGTTAAAACTTATTCACCAAAAAGAATATTTTTTGGCAAAAATTTATATTTTTGATGCTTTAACTCAAGGAAATAATGCTCCTTTTTCTCTTATACAAGCTTTAAAAAAAGCCGATGATATGGATTTAGATGTTCTTATTATAGCACGTGGTGGAGGAAGCAGAGAAGATCTTTTTTGTTTTAATGATGAAAATTTAGCAAGAGAGATTTTTAAAGCAAAAACTCCTATTATTTCAGCCATAGGACATGAGATTGATTATGTTATTAGTGATTTTGTTGCAGATTTTAGAGCTCCAACGCCTTCAGCTGCTATAGATACTTTGTTTTATTCTAAGTTGGATATAGAGCAAAGTTTGGATTTAATGGAAGAAAAATTAATGCAACTTTGGAATTATAAAATACAAAATTATGAAAATTTGCTTTTAAATTTAAGCAAATTTTTCAAATTTAATTCTTTGCCAAAAATAATAGATGAAAAAATAAAACAAAGCCATAATATAGAAAAGCAATTAAATCATCTATTGGCAAATCAAATGCGTTATAATGAATTAAAATTAGATAAATTGCAAAATGCTTATTTGCAACATGAGAATTTTTTTAATAAAAGCAAAAAGTTTATTTGTATCAGAAAAAATGGTAAAATAGCAAATTTAGAAGATCTTAAGAGTGATGATATCGTTATTTTAAGTTCTCAAACTTCTCAAAAAGAAGCAAAAATTTTATAAGGATAGATTATGAGAAAAATCAATTTCAGTGCAGGGCCATCGACTTTACCTTTAGAAATTTTAGAGCAAGCTCAAAAAGAACTCTGTGATTATCAGGGTAGGGGTTATTCTATAATGGAAATTTCTCACCGCACAAAAGTATTTGAAGAAGTGCATTTTGGAGCACAAGAGAAAGCTAAAAAACTTTACGGGTTAAATGATGATTATGAAGTATTATTTTTACAAGGTGGAGCAAGTTTACAATTTGCTATGATTCCTATGAATTTGGCTTTAAATGGGATTTGTGAATATGCAAATACAGGAGTTTGGACAAAAAAAGCAATTAAAGAAGCACAAATTTTAGGTGTCAATGTTAAAACCGTAGCAAGTAGCGAGGAAAGTAATTTTAATCATATTCCTAGAGTGGAATTTAGAGATAATGCTGATTATGCTTATATTTGTTCTAACAATACTATTTACGGCACTCAATATCAAAATTATCCTAAAACTAAAACTCCTTTGATTGTGGATGCATCGAGTGATTTTTTTTCTAGAAAAGTAGATTTTTCAAATATTGCTCTTTTTTATGGCGGAGTGCAAAAAAATGCTGGAATTTCGGGTTTAAGTTGTATTTTTATCCGTAAAGATATGTTAGAAAGATCTAAAAATAAACAAATTCCTAGTATGTTAAATTATTTGACTCATGCTGAGAATCAGTCCTTGTTTAATACGCCTCCAACCTTTGCCATTTATATGTTTAATCTTGAAATGGATTGGCTTTTAAATCAAGGCGGACTTGATAAAGTACATGAGAAAAATTCTCAAAAAGCTGCTATGCTTTATGAGTGTATTGATTTAAGTAATGGATTTTATAAAGGACATGCAGATAAAAAGGACAGATCTTTAATGAATGTGAGTTTTAATATTGCTAAAAATAAAGATTTAGAGCCTCTTTTTGTAAAGGAAGCCGAAGAAGCTGGAATGATAGGACTTAAAGGACATAGAATTTTAGGAGGAATTCGTGCAAGTATTTATAATGCGCTTAATTTGGATCAGGTAAAAACCTTGTGTGAATTTATGAAAGAATTTCAAGGAAAATATGCATGATAAAGCGTTTTGATGAGTGCGATAGAATGTCGCAAATTATTGTTTTTGATAAATATTTTAAGACTGCAGGACAAGTGGCTTTTGAACCTAGCGGAGATATTAAAAAACAAACTAAAGAAGCGCTTGCAGAACTTGATGCTTTGTTTGAAAAAATAGGCGCAAGCAAAGGAGATTTGATTCAAATTCAAATCTGGTTAGCTAATATGCAAGATTTTGATGCAATGAATGAAACTTATGATGCTTGGATTAAAAATTATCCTAAACCTGTTAGAGCTTGTGTAGGAAGTGCTTTAGCAGAGGGTTATTTGGTAGAAATTCAAGCTTTTGGAAAGCTAAGAGAGAATTAAAAATTCTCTCCTCCAAATTTTAAAAGCGCAGATCCCCAAGTAAAACCACCGCCAAAAGCATCTAGTAAGATCAGATTTCCTTTTTTAAGTCGTCCTTCTTCATAGGCATCATTCATTGCCATAGGTATAGAAGCAGCTGAAGTATTGCCATATTTTTGTACGGTAATCACACATTTTTCATCGCTTAGATTGAGTTTTTCTTGGACGGCTTTAATGATGCGTAGATTAGCTTGATGAGGAATAAAAAGATCAATTTCTTGTGCTAAAATGTTATTTTTAGCTAAAATTTCTACAACATCATTGCTAAGCGTGTTTACTGCTATTTTAAAAACTTCATTGCCTTTCATTTGCATAGAAAGTGTTTGACATAGACTTGATTTTTGCGATCTTTGAGTCATTAAAAGATCTCCATAATTACCATTGCTTGCAGTATGTACATCAAGGATATGATTTTCATTGTCCAAACTTACAACTCCAGCACCCGCACCGTCTCCAAAGAGTATGCAAATGCTTCTGTCATTGTAATCCATAATTGAACTTGTTTTTTCAGCTCCTACGATTAAAACATTTTTTTTCAAACCACTTTCTACTAAGGCTTTAGCTTGTTCAAGCAAATAGATAAAACCAGAACAAGCTGCTGAAATATCAAAAGCACTAATATTTACAAGTCCTAAATTTGAAGCAATTTTACAAGCCGTTGAAGGCATAGTAAAATAATCAGGACTTAAAGTGGCTACAAGAATCGCATCAATATCTTCAGGTTTTAAATTTGCTCTTTCTATGGCTTTTAATGCAGCTTTTGTGCCCAAATCGCTAGAATTTTCATTTTCACTGGCAATGCGTCTTTCTTTAATACCTGTGCGTCTAGTGATCCATTCATCGGTGGTATCTACTATTTTTTCAAGATCAGCATTGCTTAAAATTTTTTCTGGAATATAAGAAGCTATACTTTTAAGACCGGCTTTAAGCATTGTATTTCCCAAGTTCATTTTCTATAAGTTCATTGATATGAGATTGGCTAAAATTTATAGCTTGAAAAATTGCATTTTTAATAGCTCTAGAATCACTTTTTCCATGACTTATGATCACGCAGCCATTAACTCCAAGAAGGGGTGCTCCGCCATATTCTTGCCAATCTGTGTGTTTTTTTAATTTTTTAAAAGATGACTTCATAAGTAAAGCACCTATTTTAGAAATAAAAGATTGCTTTACTTCGTTTTTTAGAAGCTGAAAAATAGCTGTTGCTACACCTTCACAAGCCTTTAAGATAACGTTTCCATCAAAACCATCGCAGACTAAAACATCTATTTCACCATTGAAAATATCTCTACCTTCAGCATTACCTATAAAATTTGGAATTTTTTTCATAAGCTGATGACTTTCTTTGGTAAGTTCATTGCCTTTGCATTCTTCTTCACCATTAGAAAGTAAAGCAAGGCGTGGTTTTTGAATTTGCATAATTTCTCTAGCATAAACTTCACCCATTATGGCAAATTGAAATAAATTTTCAGCTTTACAATCTGTATTAGCTCCAACATCCAAAAGTAAAGTTCTGTTAACGATATTTGGCATTAAAGTGGCAATAGCAGGTCTTGAAATACCTTTAAGTCTTCCAAGCCTTAAGGTAGCCAAAGACATACTTGCTCCACTATGACCCGCTGAAACTACAGCATCTACTTTTTTTTCTTTTAATAAATTAATAGCTTTGTATATGGTTGTTTCTTTATTTTTTAAAGCATCTGTGGCATTTCCATTCATCGAAAAAATTTCACTAGCTTCTTCGTATTGTATATATTGTTCTAATTTTTTTGGTATTAAAGGTTTTAGAATTTTAGAATTTCCCACTAAGATAGCGTTAAAAGGTTTTGCTTCTAGTGCCTTTAAAACGCCTTCTATAATGGGTTTTTCTCCAAAATCACCACCCATTGCATCAATGGCAATGTTAATCATTGATTTTAATATTCCTTAGTTGTTGGATTCGCACGGTGAGGCATTTTGTAGCTTCCATCTTTGTCTTTTATAGGCATAGGAAGACTAACTTTATAGTGAGTTCTGCGTTTAGCTGCACGAGTTTTGCTCACTCTTCTCTTTGGTACTGCCATTTTTTCTCCTTTATAAAATTTAATTAATTATTGCAATTTATGCAATAAAAATAATCACTCAAATAAGCTTCAAGCTCGCTAATAGCAACTTCTATTAAATTAATATGTCCATCAAAAAATTCTATAGTATTGCTCAATTCGTTTGCTTCATCTTTAAAAATACCATCACTTGCAAAAAGTTCTAAATGTTCTTTAATTTCAAGTTCTAACTCAGTTCCACAACTATCACAAGGTCTATAGATAAAACCTTGCATAATAGCATTTATTTTAACAAGCTTAGGATTTATTTTTACTAAATTTCCCTCAAAAATCATATTTTCAAGATTAAGCTTAAAAGGATATTCCTTTGTATTAATCTTAGAAAAAGGGATTTTCATTTAGCAAATTTCATTTGGTTTAAAGAAAAAATCAATTTCTATTTTTGCATTTTCCAAGCTGTCACTTCCATGAACAGCATTAGCATCAATACTCTCAGCAAAATCGGCTCTAATTGTTCCTGCTTTAGCTTCTTTAGGATTTGTCGCTCCCATTAAATCTCTATTTTTTAATACAGCACCTTCTCCTTCTAGTACAGAAACAACAACAGGACCGCTAATCATAAATTCAACCAAGTCTTTAAAAAAAGGTCTTTCTTTATGAACAGCATAAAAATTTTCAGCTTGTTCTTTACTAAGTTGAACTTTTTTCATTGCAGCGATTCTTAATCCATTGCTTTCAAAACGATCTAAAATTTTTCCTATAACACCTTTTTTAACAGCATCAGGTTTAATTATAGATAAAGTTTTTTCCATCTTTGTAATAACTCCTTATTTTAATAAAGCTTAAAATTATACTTGAATTTGTTTAAAGAAAGTTAAATTAAAAGAAAAAGCTAGGAATCTCTAGCTTTTTAATTTTTTAAAATTATGCAAAAACTGGAGTGTCCCCACTTCTCATATCAGCGCCAATATTATCACGACTTGGTTGTCCTGATTCTACAGCACTCCAAACTATACATCCATCTGTTGGGCAAGCACTGGCACAAGCTGGTTGATCATTATGTCCTACGCATTCAACGCATTTGTTTGCATAAACATAATATCTATCTTCACCTTCTGGATTGTTAGCATCATCAACGATAGCACTCACTGGACACTCATCAATACAAGAACCACAAGCAATACATATATCTGTAATTTTTACAGCCATTTTTTCTCCTTTTTAATATTAAGATTTAAAAGATTTTAGCATAAAATTCTTAAATAATGTAAATTTTGATAATCAAAAATTTACATTATTTGATAATAATTATAACTTTCTTAAATTTTTAATATTATTTTAGATATTTAAAAAAAAATAAAGATTTAAACGATATAATTTCGTTATCAATAAAATTTATTATTTAGGAGAAAATATGATAGTTACTAAAAAAGCTTTAGATTTTACTGCTCCAGCAGTATTGGGAAACAATGAAATTGTTCAAGATTTTAATCTTTATAAAAACATAGGTCCAAAAGGAGCGGTAGTATTCTTTTATCCAAAAGATTTTACTTTTGTTTGTCCTTCAGAAATTATAGCTTTTGACAAAAGATATCAAGAATTTAAAAATCGTGGCATTGAAGTAATTGGAATTTCAGGAGATAATGAATTTTCACATTTTGCTTGGAAAAATACTCCAGTAAATCAAGGTGGTATTGGTCAGGTTAAATTTCCGCTTGTTGCTGACTTAACTAAGCAGATTGCTAGAAATTTTGATGTACTTTATGCAGAAGCAGTTGCCCTTCGTGGTTCGTTCTTGCTTGATGCTGATGGAACAGTTCGCCATGCTGTGGTTAATGATTTACCACTAGGTAGAAATATAGATGAAATGTTAAGAATGGTTGATACTATGCTTTTTACAAATGAGCATGGTGAAGTTTGTCCTGCAGGATGGAATAAGGGCGATGAAGGTATGAAAGCTAACCCTAAAGGCGTGGCTGAATATCTTGGCAAAAACGAAGCTAAACTTTAATTTCTTAGTATAAAGCCTCTTTACGAGGCTTTTTCTTCATTTTTATTCTTTAATTGAAATTCATAAATTTTCTACTATAATTTTACACACATATTAAAATTTTTATTTAGGCTAAAATATGGCAGGCGAAGATCAAGAAAAAACAGAAGAACCCACGTCCAAAAAGATAGAAGATGCGCGTAAAGAAGGTAATGTTCCAAAGTCTCAAGATGCGGCAGCTATTGTAACTTTGATAATTGGAGTAACTATAACTTTATTTATGATGAGTTTTATGGGCGAGAGAATTGTAAATTTATATAGATACTATCAAAGTTTTATTGGTGTTGAATTTGATTTGCGTATTATTCAAGCCATTATGATTAAAAGCATTTTTGAGGTTTTAATTATTCTTGCACCTATTGTTTTAAGTATTATGATTGCTGGGGTTTTGGGAAATATTATGCAATTTGGTTTTATTTTTACAACTAAACCTATTATGCCAAATTTAGGAAAAATCAATCCTCTAAAAGGTTTAAAAAACCTTTTTTCATTGAAAAAAATTGTTGAAAGTATAAAAATTATTTTAAAAGTGGGTATTGTTTTTACTATAGCTTTTATAGTTTTACTTAAATTTATGCAAGAGCTTCCAAGAGTTGAGCTTTATACTATGGTTGCACAGCTTACTTGGCTAAGAGACAGAGCTATTGTTTTAGCAGCTATTGTTATAGTTGCTTTTTTAATTATTGCTGTTTTAGATGTTTTTTTGGTGCGTTTTCAGTATTTTAAAGGTTTGCGTATGAGCAAACAAGAAATAAAAGATGAGTATAAACAAATGGAAGGAGATCCTCAGGTTAAAGGTAGAATTCGTAGACTTCAAATGGAAGCTGCGCGTCGTCGTATGGTTCAAGATGTTGCAGGTGCGGATGTGGTGATCACAAACCCAACGCATTATGCCGTAGCTATTCGTTATGATACAGGTAAAGAACAAGCCCCTAGGGTTGTTGCCAAAGGAGTGGATTTTCTCGCTCTTCGCATAAAACAAGTAGCCTATGAAAATAATGTTGTAGTTTATGAAAATCCTCCTTTAGCAAGAGAGCTTTATAAAGCTTGTGATGTTAATGATCTTATTCCTAGGGAAATGTTTAAAGCTGTAGCTGAGGTGCTAGGATTTGTTTATAATACAAATAATAAGAGTCGTTTAGCTGGTCAAGTAAAAAAAGGAAACTAAAACTTTTAAGGTGCTTTAGTTCCTATTTTGTTAATAAGCTCAAGAACCGATTTTTGAGTACTTGTATCTGCTGTATCGACTTTAAAATATATTTCTACTCTATTATTTTCTAGAGTTTGTGGATTTCCATTGATAGGATTATTAAGCCCGTAGCTTTTAATGCTAATATTTTTCAAATTTGCTCCACCTTCTATAAAATATTTTAATACATTTTCCGCTCTTTGGTAGGCGAGTTCATAACTTCTTATAATAGAGTCGCTATTGTCTGTATAGCCTCTAATTTCTATTTTTGCTTGAGGTGGCAAATATGTTGTTAGCTCAGCCATACGTTTTAAATAATCTTGTATATCAGCTGAAACGATTTGAGCACTACCTCTTTCAAATTCAACTTTAGATGGAAGGTTAAGAGCAACCTGATTATCGCTTTGATCTAGAGCTGCTTGAAGACGTTTGATAGTTTCTTGCTGTGTCATAGTCATTTGTTTTAACGATTTGAGTTCATCGCTTTCTTCTTTTGCTGCGCCTTTATATTTTTCTTGGGTTTTACTCTCTTCTTTGACTGTTTGAGTAGAGGTGTAATCAAAGATTTTAACAAATTCAGTTTTTAAAGCCTCTACTTTAGCAGGATTTGTTTTAGAAATTGCCCAAAGAGCAATAAAAAGTGCCAAAAGCAAACTTAGAAAGTCTGCATAAGGCACAGCCCATTTTTCACCTGCTGGACATTCTGGGCATTTATGTTTTTTAGCCATTTTTAACCTTTGTCAAATTGTGAAATTCTTGGATCATCGTGACTTAAGAAGTTAAAAAGTTTAGCTTCTAAATCTCTAGGATTGGCACCTTCTGCAATTCCTTTTATAGCTTCAGTAATAACAATTTGCTCTTTTACAAGATCCATTCCATTAGCTTTTAATTTTTTCCCCCAAGGAGCAAAAAGTGCATAAGCGCCAAAAATTCCCGTAACTGTAGCTGTGAAAGCACCTGAAATACCTGCTGCCATTGCTTGAGGATTGTCTAGTAATTTAAGAGCTAAAATAAGTCCAAAAACCGCTCCAACAAGCCCCATGGTAGGACAAGTCTCTCCAAATACTATCCAATATTCTGCACATTCTTTATAATGCTCTTCAAGTTGTTCAGTTTGTATTTCCATGCTTTCATGAATTTCTTCAAAGCTTTTACCATCTACAAGCATCATCATAGCATTTTTTAAAAATTCATTTTCAATCTCACTGGTTCTTGATTCTAACGCTAAAAGACCATCTCGTCTTGCAATAATAGCAAATTCTATTAACTGGGCTATCCTTTCGGGTAAATTTACTCCAGAACCTTTAAAAACAACTTTGAGTTCTTTGTAGGCTGCTTTTACAATTTTTTTATGCGTAGAAGTCATTGCGCAAAATGCAGCTGTTGGCATAACTATGAGAAAGGAAGAAAGATGCACAACATGCAAAGGATTGCCTCCCTCTAGTATATCTCCTACCGAAATACTAGTAACTGCAAGCACCATTCCTAATATGGTTGAAAGATCCATTAATTATCTCCTTGATTATTTTAAATCGCCCCAATTTTTGGCGATACTTGAACTTGTTTTTAATTTTACTTTTAATTTTACTATATTTTCCATAATATCTCTAGTTTTTTTTACAAAATTTTCACACAAATCGTCTTTTACTTCAAAAATTAATTCATCGTGAATTTGCAAAATAAGCTTTTTGTCTTCATTTAATTCTTTATTGATTTCTAGCATTGCAAGTTTGATTACATCAGCCGCTGAGCCTTGTAAGATTGAATTAATGCTTTCTCTTTCATACATGGCAATTTGCATAGGTTTTGCGTTTTCAAAATCAAAATAACGCTTGCGACCGCTTAAAGTAGTGATAAAGCCATTTTGTTTAGCTTCATTTTTAACTGTTTCAAAATATTTTTTAATACTAGTAAAATTTTCAAAATATTTTTCTATGTAAGATTTGGCTAAATGAGCTTCTATTTTTAAATTTTGACTTAAAGTTTTATAGCCCATGCCATAAATAAGTCCAAAATTTATACTTTTTGCAACACTTCTGGTTTCATAATTGCTTTCTCCAAAAATCATTATAGCTGTTCTTGCATGTATATCTTCATCGTTGGCAAAAGCATTTAAAAGTTTTTCATCTTCGCTAAAATGTGCAAGCATTCTCAGTTCGATTTGAGAATAATCAAGAGAGATAAAACTAAATCCATCTTTAGCTACAAAGCAAGATTTATAATCTTTTGCGTATTGTCCGTGTGCAGGAATATTTTGCAAATTTGGATCCTTAGATGAAAGGCGTCCTGTAGCGGTTCCAGTTTGTAAAAAACTTGAATAAATGCGTGAATTTTTATCTTTTAATGCTAGTTTTAACAAAGGTTCGCAATAAGTGGAATAAAGCTTGGCAAGTTCCCTATAATCTAAAATTTTGGTAATCGCAGGATGTTTATCTAAAAGTGCATTTAAAACTTTTTCATCGGTAGAATATCCTGTTTTACCTTTTTTTCCACTTGGGAGTTTGAGTTTTTCAAAAAGTATATCACCTACTTGTTTAGGTGAATTTAGGTTGAATCTATCCTCACAAAGAGTATAAATTTCTTCACTTAAATTTTTGATTTCATTTTCAAATTTTTTCATAAGGATTTCAAGTGCATTTGTATCAAGCTTTATGCCATTTTCTTCCATCATCATAATGATTTTAATGAAATCAAATTCACAGTTTTTAGCAAGTTCTAATAAAGGAGTTTCAAGATTTTTTAAAAAATAAAGATAAAATCTTAAAGTGATATAAGCATCTTCTGCAGCGTATTTACAAGCTTTTTCAAGTTCTACACTTGCAAAATTTTCTCCTTTTTTAACAAGGCTTTCAAAATGCAAGGTTTCGTAATTAAAAAGTCTTAAGGCTAAATCATCCATATTTACTCTTGAAGAAGGATTTTTAAGCCATGCCAAAATCATTGTATCTGCGTATTTTTGAGGTAAATTTAATCCAAAATTGTTTTGAATGATTTTAAAATCATATTTGAGATTGTGCCCTATAACAAAATGATTAAAGATTACTTCTATAGCTTTTTTGGCACTTTGCAATGAGATTTGCTCACCTACTCCAAGATAATTATGAGTTAAAGGCACGTAAAAGGCTTCATTTTCATTCATGCAAAAACTAAAACCAACAATTTTTGCTTCTTTAGTATCAAGTCCTGTGGTTTCGGTATCAAAAGCAATAATACTTTCTTTATCAAGGGTATTTAAAATTTCAAAAAGTTTGTTTTCATCTTGTACTAAAGTGGCTTTAAAACCTAAATTTTTATCTTTATTATCAGGATTTTGACGCAGTTTTTTAAGCAAAGTATTAAGTTCGTAATGTTCTAAAATTTCAAGTATTTTTAAAAGAGGTTCTTCATCAGGATAAGTGGCTTTTTCTATGAGATTTTGTACTTCTAAATTGTCATACAAAGAAGCTAATTTTTTGCTTAAAAATGCATTTTCCTTACCCTCTAAAAGCAAGTTACGACTTCTTTCGTTACGTACTAGGGTTAAATTTTCATAAATTCCCTCTATGCTACCAAACTCATCAAGCAAGGTTTTAGCTCCTTTTACACCTATACCTTTAACGCCTGGAATATTATCAGAACTATCCCCACAAAGAGCTAAAAAATCTCTGATTTGATTAGGTTTTACTCCGTATTTTTCTAAACACGCTGCTTCATCATAGTCGTTTTTAGAAATAGGACTGTAAATGCTTGTTTTACCATCTTTTATGAGTTGATAAAGATCTTTATCTTGAGTGATAATGCGTACAAAAATATCCCTATCTTCACAAGTTTTTACAAAAGAAGCGATGATATCATCGGCTTCATAACCTTCTTGAGAAACGCTTATAAAACCCATTTTTTCTATCATCTTTATGCAAATTGGAATTTGTTCTAGAAGTTCAGGCGGTGGTGGAGTGCGATTTTGTTTATAGTTTGGATCAATTTCACTACGAAAAGTTTTTCCTTTGGAATCTAATGCAAAAACAATATAATCACTTTTATATTCATTTTTTAAGCTATAAATAAAATTTGCAAAACCGCTAATCATTCCACTAGCTTGTCCTTGTGAATTTTTAAAACCTTTTAATGCGTAGTAAAGTCTGAAAAAAAATCCAAAAGTATCAATAATAGTTAAAGTTTTCATAATAATTTCTTCTTTTGATAAAATATATTTTTTGGTTATATTATTTCAAAATTTTGCTTAAAATGTCTCGAAATTTAAAGATATTTAAGCGAAAATACTTCAATTTTTAGTCATAATATCGAGTAGAGTAAAAATTTTATATGAATAACGTAAGGAAAATGTAATGACAAATCAGCAAATTGATGGAATTGCAGATAAGAATTTTAACACACCTGAAGGTAGAAAAGTTTTTAAAAAGGCAGTTTTTTCTTGCTGGTTGGGAACTGCTATGGAATATGCAGATTTTGCACTTTATGGTTTAGCAGCTGCAACAATTTTTTCAGAAGTATTTTTTCCTGAGCAAACTCCAGTAATTGCACTTTTGCTTAGTTTTGTAACTTATGGCATAGGTTTTATTGCAAGACCTATTGGGGCTTTGTTTTTTGGTCATTTAGGTGATAAACACGGAAGAAAAAATGTTATGATGGCTACAATAGCTTTAATGGGAATTTCAACTACTCTGATAGGTTTTATCCCAAGTTATGCAGTGATTGGTGTTTGGGCGCCTATTTGTTTGGTTGCATTGCGTTTTATGCAGGGTTTTGGCGCAGGAGCTGAACTTTCAGGTGGAACAGTTATGCTAGGAGAATATGCTCCTAGCAAGAGAAGAGGGCTTGTTTCTTCTGTGATTGCTTTAGGATCAAATAGTGGAACTTTGCTTGCGTCTTTTGTATGGCTTTTGATGGTACAAATGGATGAAGCAAGTTTTAAAGAATGGGGCTGGAGAGTTCCTTTTATGGGAAGTATTTTAATCGCTCTTTTTGCTGTATATATTCGTTTTCATGTCAAAGAAACCCCTGTTTTTGAAAAGCAAAAAAATGAAATGATGAAATTGCGTCTTAATAACGAAAAGCATATGAAAAAAGATGAAAGAAGTTTTTGGCAAAGAAGTCGTGCTTTTTGGACTATGGTGGGCTTAAGAATAGGCGAAAATGGACCTTCTTATCTTGCGCAAGGTTTTATTGTAGGTTATGTGACTAAAATTTTACTTTTAGACAAATCAGTAGCTACTACAGCGGTAATGATAGCTTCATTGGTAGGGTTTTTAGTTATTCCTTTGGCGGGTTATTTAAGTGATAAATTTGGAAGATGTATTACTTATAGAATGTTTTGTTTGCTTTTAATGATTTATGCTTTTCCTGCTTTTATGCTTTTAGATAGTAAAAATGAAATTATTGTGATTTTAACTATTATTGTAGGTATGTCTTTAGCATCTTTAGGGATTTTTGGTGTGCAAGCGGCTTGGGGTGTGGAGCTTTTTGGGGTAAAAAACCGTTATACAAAAATGGCTTTTGCTAAGGAGCTAGGTTCTATTCTTTCAGGAGGAACAGCGCCTATGGTGGCTTCTGCTTTGCTTGCATATTATGGCGCTTGGTGGCCTATCGCGACATATTTTGTATTAACTGCAGGTATAGGTTTTGTGACTACATTTTTTGCGCCAGAAACTAGAGGTAGAGATTTAAATAAAATAGAAGATGCGATATGAGACTTATCTTAGACACGGACATAGGCAATGCTATTGCAGGAGCAAATACTGATGATGGTTTAGCACTTGCTTTGATTTTGTCATCTAAAGAAATCAAACTTGAAATGCTAAGCACAGTTTGCGGTAATGTTCCAAGCCTTGTTGCCTATAGTGTGGCTAAGGATTTATTTAAACGTTTAAATTTAAATATCCCCGTTTATTTGGGAGCGAATGAAGCCCTAAAAGAACCAAGTAAAGCTTGGCGTCAAAGACTTGATGAAAGTGTTAAAAATTTTAAACTTGAATATCTTTGGGAAAATATAAAAAGTCCTGAAATTTTAGAAAATATAAATCCTGATGCGATTTTTAAAATGGGTGAGTTGGTGAGTAAAAATCCTAAAGAAATTTCTATTTGTGCGATAGGACCTTTGACAAATATCGCTATGACTATGAAAATTTTTAAAGATTTTGATATAAATCTTAAAGAGCTTTTTATTATGGGCGGCAGTTTTGATATGCCTTATTACACTAAAGATACAAATTTTGGTTTTGATCCTGAGGCGGCTAGTATAGTGCTAAATTCAAGAGCTAAAATTACACTCATACCTTATAATGCAACCATGCAGACTTTATTAACACACGAGGATTTAAAAGAGTTGCAAGGTAAGAATATTTTATGTGATTTTATCGTTGAAACTTTAGGTGTTTGGATTGATTATGCCTCTAAAACACGTGGTACAAAGGGAACTTGGATACATGATGCTTTAACGATAGCTTACGCATTAGATTCTAGTATTGCAGATTTTGATGAGTGTTATGCTGATGTTATTTGCGATAGTTCTTTGGCAAGAGGTATGAGTTGGCGTTGTTTTAAAGAACCAAAAATGAGTATGGGGGTGGATTTAAGCACTAAAAATTGTGTTAAAATTCTAAAAAATGTAGACAATGCAAAGCTTTTAAAACTTATAAAAGAGAGGTTTTTAAAAGGAGTTTGCTATGAAAATTATGAAAGCATAACGACTTAATTTTCCAAGTAAGATAAAAAATATAGTTTTTAAAAAAGAATATTTCGCAAAACCAAGTCCCAAGGCAAAAAGATCTCCTACTAAAGGTAAAAAAGTAAAAAAAGCAAATATACTTCCAAATTTAGCAAAATTAGCATTGAAATTTTCTAATTTTTTTAAGGATTTGCTAAAGTATTTTTCTAAAATTTTTTCTTTTCCAAAATACGCTAAAGCATAAGTACTTAAACTTCCTAAGGTATTACCCAAAGTGGCTACGATAAGTACCAAATTCGGAGTAAAATCAAGTTTTATAAAGCCTAAAACAAAGGCTTCACTTGCTAAGGGTAATAGTGTGCTTGAAAGAAAACACACCATGAAAAGCCCCAAATAGCTAATATCATTATATAAAAAATCAAACATAAAATTATGATTTTTGTGTATTTTTAAGCTCTAAGTCTAGATAATATCCTGTGTAAGAACGGGTTTTTTTGTGTTCTTTAGCGACTTTTTCCACGCTTCCTGTGCTTATAACTTTTCCACCTTTAACTCCACCTTCAGGCCCCATATCGATGATATAATCAGCATTTTTAATCACATCTAAATTATGTTCTATCACAAAAACAGAATTTTTAAGATCAACCAAATGTTGTAAAACTAAGATGAGTTTATTGACATCTTCAAAATGCAGTCCTGTTGTAGGTTCATCAAGTATATAAAGCGTTTTTCCTGTATCGTTACGGCTTAGTTCTTTAGCAAGTTTGATTCTTTGTGCTTCACCTCCACTTAAGGTGGTGGCATTTTGTCCTAGAGTTAGATAATCTAAACCCACTTTTACTAGAGTATCTAATTTTTGTTTGATTTTAGGAACGGCTGTAAAAAATTCACTCGCTTCTAAAACACTCATATTTAAAATTTCACTGATATTTTTGCCTTTATATTTAATTTCTAGCGTGGCATCATTGTAGCGTTTGCCCCCGCAAGTATCACAAACTACCATAACATCAGGTAAAAAATGCATTTCTATTTTGATTTCTCCATCTCCGCTACATTTCTCACATCTTCCACCCTTGACATTAAAAGAAAAGCGTCCGGCTTTATAACCACGCATTTTGGCTTCTTTAGTGGCGGCAAAAAGATTTCTGATTTCATCCATAGCACCTGTATAGGTGGCAGGATTTGAACGTGGTGTGCGCCCAATTGGGCTTTGATCAAGATAAATGACTTTATCAAGTTTTTCAAGTCCTTCTATTTGTACTCCGCCAAGTTTTTTAACTTTTTTCGCACGGTTTAATTCCTCTTGTGCAAAAGGAAGTAGGGTTTGAAGTATCAAAGAGCTTTTTCCAGAACCTGAAACTCCTGTTATAGCGACTAAATTTTGCAAAGGAAATTTTACGCTTAAATCTTGGATATTGTTAATATTTACATTTTTAAGCTCAAGCCATTCTTTCTGTGTTCTGTTTTGAAGTTGTGAAATTTGTTTTTTACCATTCATATAAAGTGCAGTTTCGCTTTTGCTTTTTAAAAGTTCTTTATAAGTTCCACTAAATACAACCTCACCCCCAAATTTTCCTGCTTTTGGACCAATATCTACAATAAAATCTGCTTCTTCTATGGTCATTTTATCATGCTCTACGACAATTAGGGTATTGCCCTTTTGTTGTAAATTTCTTAAAGTTTTAATCAGTTTTGCAGTATCTCTTTCATGAAGTCCTATGCTAGGCTCATCTAAGACATACATCACTCCGCTTAAACCACTGCCAATTTGTGAAGCTATGCGGATTCTTTGTGCTTCACCCCCACTAATCGTTCTTGCATCGCGCCCTAAAGAAAGATAACCTAGCCCCACATCATACAAGAAAAACAATCTTTCGTTGATTTCTTTTAGGATAGGTTTAGAAATAAGTTTTTGTTGCTCGCTTAAATAAGAAAAATTTTTCTCATCTGCAAAAAAGGCCGTACTATCTTCTATGCTCATATCTAAAATTTCACCCAAGCTTTTTTTGGCTACTTTCACGGCTAAACTTTCAGGTTTTAAACGATGCCCACCGCAGTCTTTACAAATTTTTTCACTCATATATTCGGCTAAATCTTTTTCATCTTTTAGCATTTCATAAGCCATTTTAACCACGCCTTCAAAAGTGCGTTTTAGGCGATTTCTTTTCCAAAGAAATTCTATAGTTTTGGCATTACCATACAATACAAGACGTTTTTGTTCTTCGTTTAATTGCATAAAAGGTATTTTGATAGGAATTTCATTTTGTTCGCAAAAGGCGATTAGGAATTTATAATAATAACTTTTATTAAAACCATACATGATTTTAACAGCACCGTTTTCGAGACTTAAATTTTCATCGATGATTTTTTTCATATCTAAAGTATAACGAATTCCAAGTCCATCGCAAGCTTCACATGCTCCTTTTGGAGAATTAAAAGAAAAGCTTAAAGGCTCGAGTGGAACAAAGGAAATTTTACAATCAAAACAAGCTGAATGCTCGCTAAAATGATAGTGTTTATTAAGGTTTATTTCCTCATGATTTAAAACTTCTATTTCTATTTCTCCAAAGCTTTCTTGTAAGCCTTTTTCTATATCGCTTGCAAGACGAGAAAGTAAATCTTCTTGAATTTCAAGCCTATCTATGACAAGTTTAATGGTGTGTTTTTTGGTTTTGGCTAGTTCAATTTCTTCATCAAGTCTTACCAAAACTCCATCAATTTGAGCTCTTACATAGCCTTTGTTGCGTAAATTTTCAAGCAAATCTGCATAAGTTCCTTTTTTTTCTCGTATGAGTGGGGCGTAGATGATGATTTTTGCACCTTTTGGAAATTTTAAAATTTCACTAACTATATCACTTACACTCATAGACGAAATTTTTTGTCCGCATTGATGACAATGTTGAATGCCAACTCTTGCGTATAAAAGTCTTAGATAATCATAAATTTCAGTGATGGTTCCTACAGTAGAGCGTGGATTTTTAGAAGTAGTTTTTTGATCTATGGCAATGGCTGGAGTTAAACCTTCGATTTTATCGACATCAGGTTTGTCTACCTTATCTAAAAATTGTCTGGCGTAAGCACTTAAACTTTCTATATAACGGCGTTGTCCTTCAGCATAAAGAGTTCCAAAAGCAAGGGTTGATTTTCCACTTCCGCTCAGTCCTGTAAAAACAATGAGTTTGTTTTTGGGAATTTCAAGGTGGATATTTTTTAGGTTATTTTCTCTTGCGCCAATGATTTTTATGGTATCGTTCATAGTCTTTCCTAAACATTAAATAAATTTAAGATTTTAGCATAATAATATTAAAAGAACTTGGATAAATCCAAGTTAAAAATTTATAAAATTTAGCTTATTAAGCAAAGAGTGGGTGGTTCCAAGTATTGATAAGGCATATACGCAAAGTAAAATTTTTCTATGAGCTGAAATATGCATTTTTTCTATGATTTTAATTCCTATAAAAACTCCAACCATAGAAGCTATACCTACTAGTATTCCTTTATGAATAACTTCAGAGTCTATAACTCCAGAATTTGAAAAAGATATAATACCAGAGACTGAAGCAAAAATAACAAAAAACAAGGATAAGGAAACAACTTTTTTATTATCATAGCCTAAAAAATAAGCTAAAATCGGAGCAATTAAAAGTCCGCCACCAATTCCCAAAGAAATAGCAAAAATACCAGTAAAAGCTCCAGCAATAAATAAAATGACATTCTTTACACAAACGCTTCTTTGATTTTGCACAATGTTTTCTTTAATTCCAAAAGCATATTTGATAAAAAATATACAACTTACCGCCAAAAATACGCTAGTAAGAGCTACATCACTTAAAGCTTTTAAAAGCATTCCGCTAAAGCTTGCCCCTATGAGCCCTCCAAAACCTATCATAATACCATCTTTAAGATTTAGATTTTTTTTCTTATAATTAATATAAGAGCCAAAAACTGCTGCAAAAATCATTTGTAATACTGAAATTCCGATAGCATGGTGAGCACTTGCTCCAAGTGCGAACATAGAAGGAACGATAATCATACCTCCACCAATGCCAAAAAGTCCAGAAGCAATACCTGAAATGATTCCTATGATTAGATAAGGTAAATCTGTGATTTCCATAGCTTTTCCTAAAAAATACTAAATATTTCAAATACGGAATAATTTTATCTTATTAAGCTAAGTATTATCTTAGTTTTTTATAACAATAGAATATTTTTTTTGGTAACTTTAAGCATCGTAAAAATGTTTCAAAATATTATAAAATATAAAGATTTTATAATATTTATTTTAAATTTAAAGCAAAATTTATATTTATTGATTAAAATTAATTAAGACTTTAAAAATTTTCATAAAAGTCTTAATTTTTGAAATATTTTATAAGAAAGGTAAAAGATGAGTGAAAATGATTTTTTTAGTAATTCTTTGATTTTAAAACTTACACACACTCTTCGCTCTTGGCGTTTCTAAAATTCTTTTTATCTAAATTTTTTCTTTAATATTATTTTAATTTATTTTTTTTAAAAAAAGGTTTATTATGTTTGTTAAAAATGTAAATTTTTATTATAGACAAATCCTTGAAAAATTTGAAAATTCTTATTTTGCAGAGGATTTGACCAAGGTAATTATAGGGATTGATTGTGATTATTTAGATGCTAATGAATTATCCTTTAGCGAGTTTAAGGCAAAATATTATGAAGCTTTAAGCAAGAATAAAATTTGCGACTTTGCTGGATTTTTTGGAGTTTTTAGTGCAAATTTTGTATCTTTGTTTGAAAAAATTCCACTTTCTTCTAAGAAAAATTATGATTTTCCTTTATTTTTATTTGCCAATGCTAAGGCTTATTTGATTTATGAGAAAAATAGCAAGATGTTTTTTAAATTTGGTGCTTCAAAATATTTTGAATATTTAAAAGATGATATTGAACCAATGAAAAAGAAACAAAAAAATGATTTTGAAATTTTAAATTCTTTAGAAGATGAAAAAAATGATTTTTTAAAAATGTGCGAAAAAGCCAAAGAATATCTTTTAAGTGGAGATATTTTTCAAGTGGTCTTAAGTAAGCAACTTTGTATCAAACATCAAGTAAATGCTTTTGATTATTATGAGAGTTTAAGTGCTTTAAATCCAAGCGCTTATATGTTTTATTTTCCAAGTAAATATGGTGTTGTTTTGGGTTCTTCTCCAGAGTTTTTATTGAAAATTAAAAAAAGAGAGATTTATTTAGCCCCTATTGCTGGAACTAGAAATTTGGAAAATAACTGTGATCTTTTAGCTTTAGAAAAAGATCTTTTAAGTGATGAAAAAGAACTTAGTGAACATAAGATGCTTGTAGATTTAGCAAGAAATGATGCTTCTAAATTTGGCACTCAAACAAGAGTGGAAAATCTTTTTTCTATTATTAAAAATAAATTTGTAATGCACATAGTGAGTGAAGTGTATGCCAATATGAAAGAAGATGCGAGTATTTTTGATGTGATTGAAGCAGTTTTTCCAGCGGGAACTTTAAGCGGAGCTCCTAAAATAAGAGCTTTAGAGATCACTAGCGAGCTTGAAGATTGCGATCGTGGAATTTATGGTGGTGCGGTAGGATTTTTAAATTTTAACGAAGACATAACTTTAGCGATTTTAATCCGTTGCGCTTTTTTTACTCAAGATAAGGCTTATTTGGCAAGTGGGGCGGGTATTGTTTTGCAAAGTGAGAGTCAAAAAGAATATGCAGAAATTTGTGCTAAACGCAAGGCGCTTTTGGTAGCTTTTGAAAATTTAAAAAAGGAAAATCAATGATACTTTTAATTGATAATTATGATTCTTTTGTTTTTAATGTTAAAAGCATGTTAGAGCAACTCAGCAATGATGAAATTTTAGTAAGAAGAAATGATGCAATTTCTCTGAGTGAAATTAAAAATTTAAATCCTACTCATATTATTTTAAGTCCTGGTCCAAAGCATCCAAGTCAAAGTGGGATTTGTCTTGAAATTTTTAAAGCAAGGCTTAATATCCCTGTTTTGGGCATTTGCTTAGGGCATCAAGCTTTAGCTTTAGCTTTTGATTCTTTAGTGGTTAAGATGCAAGAGCCTATGCATGCAAAAAATTCTTTGATAAAACAGTGCAGGGAAAATGAATTATTTTCTAATTTGCCTTCAAATTTTAGTGTAATGCGTTATCATTCTTTAGAGGTTAAACAGCTTAGTGATGAGCTTGAAATTTTAGCCCTTGATGAAAAGGGTGTGATTATGGCTTTGGGACATAAAAATTTACCTTATTATGGTGTGCAATTTCATCCTGAAAGCTATTTTAGTGAATATGGCTTACAACTTTTTTCTAATTTTTTAAAACAAGATATAAAAAAACCACAAAAACAAGAAAATCCTTTAAGTTTTTATTTGCAAAAAATGAGTGAAAATCATTTTTTACAAAGCGATGATTTTGAGCAAATTTGTAAGATTATTATGTCTAAAGATTATGAAATTTTACAAGTAGCGGCTTTGTTGATTTTAATCACTGAAAAGTCTTTAAACGAAAAATCTTTAAGTGCTTTTGTAAGACAAATTTTAAGATATTCTCAAACTTTTAGTGATGAGAGTGAGATGATTGATATTTGTGGAACAGGTGGAGATGGTTTTAAAAGTATCAATGTTTCTACGACTAGTGCTTTTATTTTAGCAGCTTTAGGAGTAAAAGTAGCCAAACACGGAAATCGTGCCATTTCAAGTTCTAGCGGAAGTACAGATGTGTTAGAAGCTTTAAATATAACTACTCCAAACACTTTAGAATCAGTTTTAAAACAACTAAATAATCAAGGGCTTAGTTTTTTACATGCTCCATTTTTTCATCCTTTGGTAGGAGAACTTAAAGAGGTCAGATCAAGACTTGGAGTAAGAACGGTTTTTAATGTTTTAGGTCCTTTATTGCACCCTAATTTAAAGTTAAAATATCAACTTATGGGAAATTATCACGCACCTGTGCATAGGCTTTTGATAGAGGTTTTAAAAAATTTAGGACGCAAAAAAGCTTTAGTGGTAAGAGGAAATGATGGTATGGATGAGCTTAGTATTTGCGATGAAAGTAAAATTTATGAGCTTTGTGAAGGAGAAATTTTAGAGTATTCTATCTGTCCTGAACAATTTGGTTTTAAAAGAGCTTTTCATAGTGAAATCATAGGATCTAGTGCATATGACAACGCTAAAGATTTAAAAGATATTTTAAGCGGTAGAATGCAAGGGGCAAAATTTGATTTGGTAGTTTTAAATGCTATGTTTGCACTTTATACAGCCAATAAAGCAAGTTCGCCTTTAGTGGCTAAAGATATGATTTTAGAAGCCATTTATTCAGGTAAGGTTATAGAATATTTTAAGGAGTATCAAGCTTATGCTAAAGCTTAAAATTTGTGGTATTAAAGATGAAAAAAATGCCAAAGATTTAGCTTTTTTAAATATTGATTTTTTTGGACTTATTTTTGCTAAAAGTCCAAGAAGAGTGAGTTTAGAACAAGCAAGAAATTTAAGTGCAATTTTTCATGAAAAAGATAAAAAAGTTGTCGGTGTTTTTGTAGATGAAAATTTGGAACAAATTTTAAGATGTATTAAAGAAGCTAAGCTTGATGGGATACAAATTTATCGCACTATTACCAAAGAAGAATTTGAAATTTTAAAGGTGCAAAATGTTTTTGTTTGGCAGGTGATTAGTGTGGAAAATAGTTTAGATTTAAAAAGTGAAATTTTTGCTAATTTAGTACTTTTTGATGCTAAGGGAATTTTAAAGGGCGGTAATGGAATAAGTTTTGATTGGACTTTATTAGGTTCTTATACTAAAGATTTTGCATTAGCTGGAGGCATAGGTTTGGATAATGTTCATAAGGCTGTACAAACGGGAGCTAAAATTTTAGATCTTAATTCAAAACTTGAAGATGAAAAAGGCTTAAAAGATATCAACAAAATAAAACAAATTTTAAAGGAGTTGAAAAAATGAAAAAAGCGTATTATGGGGATTTTGGTGGGCAGTTTTTGCCTGAAAGTGCAATGTTTGCTTTAAATGAGCTAGAAGGTGCTTTTTTGAAATTTTCTAAAGATAAACTCTTTAAAAAAGAATTAAACGAGCTTTTAAAAACTTATGTAGGGCGTCCTACTCCACTTTATTTTGCTAGAAATTTAAGCAAAAAATATCAGCATGAAATTTATTTAAAACGCGAGGATTTAAATCATACCGGAGCACATAAAATCAATAATGCCATCGCTCAAGCCCTTTTAGCAAAAAAAATGGGAAAGAAAAAAATCATAGCAGAAACAGGAGCAGGTCAACACGGGCTTGCAACAGCCACTGCAGCAGCACTTTTAGGACTTGAATGTGAAATTTATATGGGGGCAACCGATGTGCAAAGACAGGCTTTAAATGTTTATAAAATGGAGCTTTTGGGTGCTAAAATTCATGCAGTACAAAGTGGGCTTAAAACTCTAAAAGAAGCTACTACTGCGGCTATTCAAGCTTGGGTTGGAGATATTAAAAATATTTTTTATGTGGTTGGAAGTGCGGTAGGTCCTTATCCTTATCCTAAAATGGTAATGCATTTTCAAAGTATTATAGGAAAAGAATGCAAAATGCAACTTCAAAAACTCAATAAAAAAGTAGATTATATTATCGCAGCTGTTGGGGGTGGAAGCAATGCAGCTGGGATTTTTTATGATTTTATCAAAGATGAAAATGTTAAACTTATAGGTATTGAAGCAGGGGGGCTTGGCATTGATACGCCTTATCATGCAGCGACTTTAAATAAGGGAAAAACAGGCATTATTCACGGTATGAAAACCAAGGTTTTACAAGATGATTTAGGCAATATCTTGCCTGTACATAGTGTTTCTGCAGGGCTTGATTATCCAGGAATTGGTCCTTTGCATGCTTTTTTATTTGAAAGCAAAAGAGCGCAATATCATGCTATAAGTGATGAAGAATGTATGCAGGCTTTAAAATTACTTTGTAAAGAAGAAGGTATTATTGCAGCGATTGAAAGTTCGCATGCTTTGGCATTTTTAGAAAAACTTTGTCCAACTTTAAAAAAGAAAAGCGTGATAGTAGTAAATCTTTCAGGCAGGGGAGATAAAGATATGCAAATGATTAGAGATTATAAAAAAGGGGTGATTTATGGTTGATTTTAGAAAATTTTATAAAGAAAATGCAAATGTGGCTTATACGGTTTTAGGTTATCCAAATCTTCAAACAAGTGAAGCTTTTTTGCAAAGATTGGATCAAAGCCCTATTGATATTTTAGAACTTGGTGTTGCTTATAGTGATCCTATTGCCGATGGTGAGATTATTGCAGATGCGGCAAAAATAGCTCTTGATCAAGGCGTGGATATTCATAGTGTTTTTGAGCTTTTAGCTAGGATAAAAACTAAAAAAGCTTTGGTTTTTATGGTTTATTATAATTTAATTTTTTCTTATGGCTTGGAAAAATTTGTAAAAAAAGCAAAATCTTTAGGGATTTGTGCTTTGATTGTGCCTGAATTGAGTTTTGAAGAAAGTGATGATTTAATTAAAGAGTGTGAAAGATATAATATAGCTTTAATTACACTTGTAAGTGTTACAACCCCTAAAGAAAGGGTTAAAAAGTTAGTAAAACATGCTAAAGGTTTTATTTATTTATTAGCAAGCATAGGTATTACAGGTACGAAAAGTGTCGAAGAAGCAATCTTACAAGATAAAGTAAAAGAAATCAGATCTTTTACAAATTTGCCTATTTTTGTAGGCTTTGGCATTCAAAATAATCAAGATGTAAAAAGAATGAGAAAAGTTGCTGACGGAGTGATTGTGGGAACTAGCATAGTAAAGTGTTTTAAACAAGGAAATTTGGATATAATAATGAAAGATATTGAAGAAATTTTCAAAAAATAAAATTTTAAAACATATTTTTATTTTATATTTACTATAATTTTAAATTAAGTTTTTTATAAAGGTGGTAGTTATGTTAAAGATTCTTGAGTATTCCATCACTCATTTTTGCGAGCATATCTTAAGACTTCGCATTGAAGCAGCTCAAGATATAAGCGGTGAACTTTATGGAGCGAGTATTCCTATCATGGGCAAAAGCGAAGGAGAATGTAATTTTTATTTATTTTTTCCAAAAGAATTTTTAAAAAAAATTGCAGAAATTTTAATTAATGATGAAAAATTTAAAGAAGATGACTGGTGCGATTTAACTAAAGAATGTGCCAATCAGATTATAGGTTATGCTAAAAATTTGTTAAATGATGCCAAGGGTGATGACGAGTATAAACTCGGAATTCCGGAATATTTAGGAAAAGTTGATTTTTCTGAAATAGTTCTAGATGAAGCTTTAACTTATAAATTTGAAAATTGTTATTTTAGAATAGGATATTGCAAATAATGAGCGATGATATAGAGTTTAGCATTCATCATGGGCTTTTACAATCTTATGAAGATATCTTAGATATTACAGTAGATTTTGTAAGCGAGCTTGGAACTACAAATATGAGTGTAGCGGAGCTTTTAAAACTTGAAGTAGGTTCGGTTATTGATCTTGAAAAGCCTGCTGGAGAAAGCGTTGAGCTTTATATCAATAAAAGAATTTTTGGCAAAGGCGAGGTTATGGTTTATGAAAAAAATCTCGCTATAAGAATTAATGAAATTTTGGATTCTAAGACTGTGCTTCAATACTTTAAAAAAGAAATTTAAATGAGATTGCTAGTATTATTTTTTTTAATTTTACCTTTATATAGTGTTGAGCTGATTAGTTTTAATATCTACGATAGAAATGATCGAGTAGATTTAATGCTTTCTTTTGATAATGCCTATAATGGCAAGATTTCTCAAAAAAAAGAAAAAAATTTAACTCTTTTAACTTTTAGTGATTTAACGTATTCTAAAGATGAATTAAAAGAACTTAACTCTCAACTTGTAGATAAAATTAGTATTAGTTCTAAAAATAATAATACCTATATTATACTACAAAACAAACAAAATATTAATTTAGAACTTAGCTCTATCAATGATAAATTTGGAGTAAGGATACGAGCTATAGAGCAAGGAAAAGCAAATATCGAATCTGTACCTACAACTACTGTGAATAATTCTCAAGAATTAATGCCTAAACCAAAAAGTACAAGTTTAGAAGGGTATGATTATACAAATTATATCTTAGTAATGCTAATTTTAGTTATTTTGTTAATAGTGCTTTGGTGGTTTAAAAAGACTATGGTTTATAAAAATAACAATGTTTCTAGAGATTTTACTATGATTTTCCAAAGATTTTTAGATAAAAATAATCAACTTGTTATTTTTGATCACGCTAATAAACGTTATACAATGATAATAGGTAATTCCAATGTGCTTTTAGAAAGTGTTGAAATTCCAGAGGAACAAACAATAAAACATACAGAAAAAACAGAGAAAAATTTTGATTCTTTTTTTGAAGAGAATAAAAAAAGAATTCAAAATCTTATAGAGCAGCGTCAAAAAGGTAAAAAATCTTAAATTTTTTGATTGATTGCTAATGCTATGGTAGCTGGTTTTGCAATTTTTTTGAGCTCATCTTTGGGTAAATTAAGAATTTTGTTTTCTTGATATATATAAAGAGTATTGTTTGCAAAAGCAAAATCAATCTTATCTTCATTTGTGCTTAAAGTTTTAGCTAAGCACAAAATAAAATTAAGCCATGAAATGGTATGAATATTGGGTAAAAGTTGTTTATAGGGTTCAAGATTATAAGGATTAACTTTTTTTCCATTAAGCTTAATAATACTAGCAATTAAAGCTTTTTCTTTATGCGAAAATCCATAATTTAATCCACCTAGTACAAAATGAGCAGAGTGTTCATTAGCAAAATAGAAATTTAAATATTCTCCAATATGGCATAATTTGGCAGCATTTAGTAAAGTATGCTTATAGTTATCGTTAAGTTTATGAAGATTTTTAAGGGTTGTAAAAATTTGCAGAGCAAAATGTGGAGTTTTATTTTTTTGTTTTGATTGTAAAAATTTATCTTGCAAACATTTTAAACTGGGATTGAAATTTGGTGGAAATGTGATTTTAGGACGAAGTAAATCTTGCAAATAAACTCCTTCTCTGATTCCAACCCCACTCGTGATAACTTGTTTGGCTTTTATTTTTTCCGCAATCTTTAAAAAAATAAATATACCCTCTTTAATGGTATCAAAACGATCCTTTTTTATGCCAAAATTGATTAAAGAGTCTAAGTTTGAATTAAAAATTTTTAAAATATGTCCTTTTTCTTCATCTAGCATATAGCGAAAATCATGTAAATTTTTCAGTGGATAGGAATTTTTTTGCATGATGGAATTAGATATTGCTCTTAAGCTTCCACCTATTGCAATAAGGTTTTGATTGTAAAATTCTTTAGGAATTTGTTCTAAAATTGGTTTTATAAATTCTTCTAAAGAATCCATTTTTCCAGTATCATAGAACAATTCTTTTAGCCTAACAGTGCCAATATCAAGAGATATGCAAGAAATAATTCTATTATTTTTTATTAAACACAATTCACTAGAACCACCACCTATGTCTAAAGTGGTTCCATCCTTAAAAGGACTTAATAAATTTAGAGCTGCAAGACCACCTAAGTAACTTTCGCTTTTTCCATCTATACAGCGTATATTTAAAGACAGATTATCTTTGATTCTTTTAATGAAATTTTTTGAATTTGGGGCATCTCTTAAGGCTGATGTGCCTACTATAAATATTTTTTTGCACTTATGCTTTAAAGCGCATTGTTTGAAAAAAGCTAAGGCATCTTCGGCTCTTTGCATGGCTTCTTCTTGGAGAATTTTGCCATTATTATAAGCATTTTCTCCAAGTCTTACTTTGCGTTTGTATTCGCAAGTTGTATAAAAACCATATCTAGAAGTTTTTTCAAAAATCACCATTCTAATGGAGTTTGAGCCAAGATCAACAACGGCTGTTTTTTTTGCCATTAAAATTCTCTATCTCTATGTTTGAGTTTTAATTCTTCTATAGTTTCTACATTATCAGGATCAGGAATGATACATTCATATGGGCAAGCAACAATACAGGCAGGCTCTGAAAAATCATTAACGCACTCTGAACAAAGATCAGGGTCTATTACATAAATTGGACTATTTTCATAAATAGCTTCATCAGGACATTCTTCTCTGCAAGCATCACAACATACGCAGTCTTTTGTAATTAAAAGAGACATCATAACCTTTCAAAAATTTAAAAAATAATTTTAGTTTATACAATAACCAAACTTAAATAAAATATAAAAATAGAAATAAAGATAAATTTTTTGCACCGAAGGTGCAAAATTGTTAAGATTTTTTAGGGAAGCAGAAACGGTATCCTCTACGACGAACTGTTTCTATGGTAGATATATTTAATGGTTTATCCATTTTTTGACGAATTTGATTGATAGCTACTTCGATAACATTTGGAGTTACTAGCTCAGGTTCTTCCCAGATGGCATCTAAAAGTTGTTCTTTGGATACAATTTGATCCGAATGTCTTGCTAAGTGCGTTAAAACTTCAAAAGGTTTTCCTTTAAGTTCTATATCTTGATCTTTATAAGTAATTTTTTCCTCATCTGGATCAATAACTAAGTCTTCAATTTTAATAACATTGGTTCCGCCAAGTCTTAGTCTTGCTTCAATTCTTGCGAGTAGAATATCAAAATCTAAAGGTTTTGTAACAAAATCATCAGCTCCAGCTTTCAAAGCTTTGATTTCTGTTTCTTTGTCTGTTTTTGAAGACATAATCATAACTGAAGTTCTTGGAGATTTATGCTTAATAGTGTTAACAAGTTCCGCTCCATCTCCATCAGGTAAAGTCCAGTTTGCTAAAACTAAATCATAATGTCTAATGCCGATAAAGTATTCTCCATCTTTAAAATTTTCAGAAGAATCAGTTTGATAACCAAATTCATTAAGATTGTCTATAATTGTTTTATTTAGGCTAATCTCATCTTCTATAACTAAAATTCTCATTTGTTCTATCCTTATTAAGAAAAATTTAAAGAATTATATCATAGCTTAAGTAAATGTTTAGATATCTTTAAAAAAAAATTAATATTTTTTTTTCAATTTAACCCCAACTGTAGCATTTTTTATTATATGGGGTTTGAAAATTTTTATGTTAAGATTGGTTAAATTAGGAAAATCTTTTTTTAAATTTAAGCTTACAAAGTCTAAAGACTCTTCAAGGGTGTAAAATTCTTCTTTTTTATACCATGTTTTAATTTTGGTAATTACCTCTGCATAATTTAAAAATTCATTTGCTTTAGCTTTAAGCTTGATAATAATTTTTTGTTTTTTTTTTCTTTCGAAATCTAATATACCAATGATACACTTAAAGTGAAATTTTATTTTTATATGACTTTGCATTCTTCTTTAAAAATCAATCTTTTAATATTAGGTAGATGTTTATATACTATAATAAAAGCGATAATGAAAACGGGTGCATGTGTATGAATTTCTAAGTCATAATTAAATATAAAAGAACTTATAACAAAAGCAAGTAACGCTGCCAAAGAAGCTAGCGAAGATATTTTAAAAATTTTTCCAATAACTACCCACACAATAAATGCTGTAAGCACTTCCAATGGAAGTAAAACTATCATAGCGCCTGCTCCTGTTGCTATGCCTTTCCCTCCTTCAAATAACAAGTAAATTGAAAAACAGTGTCCAAAAATAGCCAAAACTGCGACGCTCCAAAGCAAAGCTTGATCATAATGAAGAAATTTCAAGATTAGTAAAGGAATAGCTGCTTTTGCAAAATCTAAAATTATTGTAGCAATGGCAAGTTTTTTTGCTAGTTTGGGATTTTTTTCTTTTACTACTCTTAAAACATTGGTTGCTCCTATACTTTTTGAACCTTCTTTTTTGATATCAGTTTTAGCAAAAAATTTAGCTAGGATTAGCCCAAAAGGGATTGAACCTAAAAGATATATAAAAGCGTAAATTATTAAATTTTCCATAATATCCTTTTCAAATCATCTTAAAATTTTAAGATTTATAACTAAAAATTATATCTTATGAAAATAAATAAACAAAAAATAATTTTTAAGATAAAAATAGTATTAATTAATTGTAAATATTTTTTAATAATATTTATTTTTATTTAAGCTCTAAATGATTATTATTTTATTTTAATTTATCTTTAATAGGAGTTTATAAATGAAAGTAAAATCATTGCTAATCGCATCCTTAGTTGCTTTTTCAAGCTTAAATGCTGCAAGTCTTATAGATGAAGCTAAAAATTCAGGTCTTGTTGCCTTACCAAAAGATCAAAAAGGCGTTGATGAAATTTTAAAACAAAATGGAGTAAAGGCTAGTGAATTTACTCTTGAAAAAGCAGAGCTTGGCAAAAAGCTCTATTTTGAACCACGTCTTTCAAAAAGTGGTATCATTTCTTGTAATACCTGTCATAATGTAGGACTTGGTGGAACAGATGGAATCAGTACTGCAATAGGTCATAAATGGACAGCAAATCCTCATCATTTAAATTCACCAACAGTTTATAATGCAGTTTTAAATAATACTCAATTTTGGGATGGTCGTGCAGGAACATTAGCCGATCAAGCTAAAGGTCCAATCCAAGCTGATCCTGAAATGGCAACTCCTGCTAAACTTGCAGTAGAAAAAATTTCATCTTTGCCTGAATATGTGAGTGAGTTTAAAAAAATCTATGGTAAAAGCGGTGTAAATTTTGACAATATTGCTGATGCAATTGCAAATTTTGAAAGAACTTTGATCACTCCATCTCGTTTTGATAAATTTTTAGAAGGCGATGAAAAAGCTTTAACAAAAGAAGAACAAAAAGGCTTAAAGCTTTTTATAGATAAAGGTTGTGTAGCTTGTCATAATGGTGTGAATTTAGGTGGCAATATGCAAGCGTTTGAAGTTGCTGGTAAATATAAATTTGCAAATTTAGGTGATTTTAAAGGTGATGCAAATGGCATGGTAAAAACTCCAACTTTAAGAAATGTTGCTGAAACTGCTCCATATTTTCATAATGGTGCGATTTGGAATTTAAAAGATGCTATTAAGGAAATGGGTAGTGTGCAACTTGGCATTAAAATTTCTGATAAAGAAGCAAAAAGTATTGAAACTTTCTTAAAATCTTTAACAGGAACAAAACCAGCAATTGTTTATCCACAACTTCCTATTTCTACTGAAAAAACTCCTAAACCTGAACTATAAGGTTCCAAACAAGCTCTAATTTTAGAGCTTGTTTAAATTTCTTTATCTTAGCTTTGTTATAATTGTCTTTAAATTTTGCTAGAAAGGTTTGCAATGAAACTTTTTGGAACTGATGGAGTTCGTGGAAAAGCGGGTGAATTTTTAGATAGTTTTTTGGCTATGCGTTTAGCAATGGCTGCGGGTATTTATTTTAAAGATAAAAGTATTACTAATAATATCTTAGTAGGAAAAGATACAAGAAGAAGCGGCTATATGATAGAAAATGCTATTGTTTCAGGGCTTACTTCTATAGGATATAATGTTATACAAATTGGTCCTATGCCAACTCCTGCGATTGCATTCTTAACTGAAGATATGCGTTGTGATGCAGGGATTATGATTTCAGCTTCTCACAATCCTTATTATGATAATGGTATTAAATTTTTTGATGCTCATGGAAACAAACTCAGTGAAGATATAGAGAAAAAAATAGAAGAAATTTATTTTGATGATAAGCTTATACAAGCCTCTAAGGTAGATATGGAGAAAATTGGTCAAGCGAAAAGAATTGATGATGTTATAGGAAGGTATATTGTTTCTATTAAAAATTCTTTTCCAAAAGATCTTACTTTAAAGTCTTTGCGTGTGGTTTTAGATGTGGCTCATGGGGCAGCTTATAAGGTAGCACCTACTGTTTTTAAGGAATTAGGTGCTGAAGTTATAGTAATGAGCGATAAACCTAATGGACTTAATATCAATGAAAATTGTGGAGCTTTACATCCTGCAAATTTAGCTGCTGAGGTAAAGCGTTTGCGTGCAGATGTGGGCTTTGCTTTTGATGGTGATGCAGATCGTTTGGTGGTTGTAGATGAAAAAGGCGAAGTGGCTAATGGAGATAGTTTATTAGGGGTTTTAGCACTTTATCTTAAAGAACAAGGTAAATTACAATCAAGTGTTGTAGCCACTATAATGAGTAATGGTGCTTTAAAAGAATTTTTAAATAAACATGGTATAGAACTTGATACTTGTAATGTGGGCGATAAATATGTGCTTGAAAAATTAAAAGCCAATGGTGGAAATTTTGGTGGAGAGCAAAGTGGGCATATTATTTTTAGTGATTATGCAAAAACTGGAGATGGTTTGATAGCCGCCTTGCAATTTAGTGCTTTAATGCTTTCTAAGAAAAAATCTGCAAGCTCTATTTTGGGTCAAGTCAAACCTTATCCTCAGCTTTTAACCAATCTTAAAATTGCAGAAAAAAAAGATTTAGATAAAATTAAAGGTTTAAAAGAATTAAAAAAAGATTTAGAAAATAAAAATATTAATACCTTATTTCGCTATTCTGGAACAGAAAATTTGATAAGACTTTTACTAGAAGCCAGAGATATTAAGCTCTTAGAAAAAGAAATGAAAAATGTTGTGGAGTTTTTTAAGAAAGCTTTAAATGACTAAAACTTTTAAATTTATTTTTTATTTTTGGGGTGCCTTTGTTTTGGTTTTTGCCCTTGATCAATGGGTAAAATCCTTAACTTTAGCAGGATTTAGATGGCAGAGTGAATACCTAGATTTAACTTATGCTCTAAATACAGGCGTAGCTTTTTCAATGTTGAGTTTTTTAGAACATAATTTAAAATATTTACATCTTGCTTTAATTGGCGTGCTTTTTATTTATCTTTTTTGGCAAAGAACACTTTTAAAAACTCATAGCATAGCTTTTGGAATGATGCTTGGTGCCGGCGTTTCAAATTTATTGGATCGTTTTATACATGGAGGTGTAGTGGATATGTTTTTTTGGCATAAATGGTTTAATTTTGCTATTTTTAATGTTGCAGATGTCATGATAAATATAAGTGTGGCTTTGATTTTAATACAAGAAATATTTAAAAAAAGGAAAAAAGATGACAGAATGGATTAATGATTATTATTTTTGGATTAAATGGGTGCATTATTTGGCATTTGTTTCTTGGATGGCGGGTCTTTTTTATTTACCTCGTCTTTTTGTGTATCATGCTGAACATAAAGACAATAAAGGTTTTGTCGAGGTTGTAAAAATTCAAGAAAGAAAGCTTTATTATTATATACAAACTCCTGCCATGATTGTGACTTTAATCACAGGAAGTTTAATGTTGCATGCTCATAAGGAAGTTTTAATGGTAGGTGCGGGTTTTATGCATGTTAAACTTACCTGTGTTACACTTTTGATTATTTTTCATATACATAATTATTATTGTTTAAAAGCTTTAGCAAATGATACTTCTACTAAAAGTGGAAAATATTTTAGAATTTATAATGAATTTCCAACTATAATGTTTATTATCATCGCTTTAATGATGGTTGTTCGTCCCTTTTAGTTTGTCTCCGCTTTAAATTCCATACTAGCGGAGTTAAGCGGATCAATATTTTCTTTCATGATATCGATATAATCTTTATTTTTAAGACGCTTATCATCTCTAAATACTGCGCGCACAAGATCCATTCCTGTGTAAAAATCTTTCATTAAAACCACAAAAAGATATTGACCAAATTCAGTTGCGATTAAAGCATTTTGATCTTTTATGATGGCACCACTTGTTTTAAGTCCTAAAAGTTCTATGAAAAGTTCTTTTTCGAGATTGCAATTTAGAGTTTTATTAAATTTATCAATTTCTATTTTCCCTGAAAAAATTTCAGTTAAAAAGACATATTTGATAATTTCTTTTTTATCAAAACAAGCTTTGGCTATATTAGCATTTTGTTTTTCTTGTATAAATTTAGCATAATCATTTAGATTAAATGCATTGATTAAAAGCTCCCCATCTAAAAAGCTAAAAGCTCCGCTGCCTACTCCTAGGTATTCATGATGAGAACTGACATATTCGTCATTAAGCTTGTTTTTTTCTAAAGAAAAACTCCAACCATTGTTTTGGGTATAGTCTTTAAAAAATTCTCGTATGATTTGATAATAAGCAAATTCATTATCTTTAATGCTCACTCCTAGACTTTTAGCGATATTATCTTTGGTAAGATTTGATTTCATTAAAGGATAGGTTGTGATTTGTTGCGGGGCTAAATTTTTAGCAATTTCTAAGTCATTTAAAAGTTGTTTTTCGTTTTGTCCTGGAAGATTGAAAATAAGATCTATACTAAAAATAGGTAAAATTCCTAAAGCTTTTGAAATTTTTTCTTGAAGTTCTTTAGATGAACCAAATTTATTATATCTTGCCACTTTTTTCAAAGTTTCATCATCAAAACTTTGAATCCCGCAACTTAAACGATCAATTATACCTTTAAACATAGAAAGCTTATTTGGATCAATATGATTTGGATCGCTTTCGCATGAAATTTCTTTTATATTAAATAACTTTTTACAAAGTTCTAAGGTTTTTAATAATTCCTCTTCATCAATCAGTGTTGTACCACCACCCACATACATGGAGGTAAAATCAAAACCTTTATTTTTCATGATTTTAATTTCTTCTCTAAGATTTTGAAAATATACTTTGGCTAAATTTTCATCATAATAATATTTATGAAAGCTACAATAAGGACAAAAAGTATGGCAAAAAGGTACATGGGCATAAAGCATATAGCTTTTGTCTTGTTTTGGAATTTTTTCTTCGGGTTGTTTTAAAAGTTCGACATTGAAACCTTTTTGGAGGGATTTTTCCATCATAGTATGAGAGTATTTTAAAGCTAAATTTTGAAATAAATTCATAAGTGGCCTATATATTAAAATATTTAAGATATAACTTTATCAATTTTTAGCTAAAATAGGAGTAAATTTTTTATTTCTTAAATAAAAAATGGGATTAAGTTTTTAAATTATTTAAAAAGGATATAAAATGGATAAAGCCAAAATTGTTCAAAATTTAAATGCTTTGTTTAAACAAAGAGCAGAGTTTTACTCTTATTTTGATGAAAATATTGCCAAAATCAATGATACTGAAGTATTTGATTTTAAGAATGCTAAAAATTTAAATCCAGAAGAGGTATATAAGCAATTTTATCATTTTGATTATGCTATAAGAAAATTATTGCCTGCTATTTACAAGGTTTATGAAATTACAGATACAGATTTAGATAAAGATTTTTAATTTATTTAGAGAATAGAACGAACTATTCTCTAAAAGATATATCTAAATTTTTTGATTCTTCTTTTATATTTTTACTCGTGTCTTCATTTTGCTCAAATCCTCCACCAAATGCTTTGATTACATCTACTATGGAATTGGCATAAGAATATTTAGTATTATTAAAAGCAACGGCAGCATTAAGCCAATTTTGACGTGCCTCTAAATAATCTTGCAAAGACATTTCTCCTATATCATAGCGTTCTTTAGCAATTTCATAGATTCTTTTGTAAGATTGTTCGCTTGCTTGTGCATTATCGTATTGTAAGCGTATAGTTTTTCTAGCTACTAAAGCATAGCGAATTTCTCCAAAAGCAGTAATCAAAGTATTTTGATAATTTACAAAAGCTTCATCTTTATTAAGCTTGGCTAAATTTACATTTTGGTAAATTTCACCCCAATGAAAAATAGGCAGAGTAAAGTTTCCACCTATATTCCAAGTCTTAGAACCTCCTTTAACCAAGGTATCTAAATCCCCGCTTTCAAATCCCAATAATCCTGTTAAAGAAAGGCTAGGTAAGAAAGCCGTGCGAGCTACTCCAACAAGATAATTTTGCTGAGTTAATTTTTCTAAAGAAGAGCCAATATCTGGACGTTGAAGCAAGATGGTACTTGAAATTCCAGTTGGAATGTCAAATTCTTTAAGATTAAAAACTTGATAGCTTTGATTTTTGTAAAGTATGTCATTTAAATCATTTGAAGTTAAAATTTTTAAAGCTTTAAGGTAATTTTCTTTATTTAACTTTGCTTCATTATATTGCAAAGCCATACTTTCTAAGTTGGCTCTTGCTTGAGCAAGTTCATATTCACCTACAGCACCAACTTGAAATTTTTCATCATTAATCCTATAAATTTCTTTTGCCGATTCATAGGTTTCTTTAAGAGCATTTTCATTTTCATAAGCATTTACAAGATTAAAATAAGTTTGAACTGTATTTGAAATAACAGAAAGTCTTGCAGCTTCATAATCATACTCACTTGCTTTAAAGCCTGATTTTGAGGCGCGATATGTATCGCGATATTTTCCCCAAAGATCGATTTCATAGCTTAAATTAAGTCCCATTTTAAAATCATTACCGTAACTTACTTCCCCAGTTCGATTGCTTGGAGCATTTATAGCTGTTTTTGCACGACTTCCGCTTGCACTACCATCAAATTTTGGCAACAAACTGCTAAAATCTATACCTAATTGAGCAGCAGCTTGTTCCATGTGTATGAAGGCAAGTTTTAAATCATTATTATTTTTAAGTGCTAAATCAACCACTTTATTTAAATTTTCATCATCAAAGTCTTTCCACCAATTTTTTGTGATAGAGCTATTGTTTTCTTTTTCCCAAGATAAGGCTCCAAGCTTATTATCAATGCTATAGTTTGCTTCGGGAGTATTTAAATTTGGACTTAAAGAGCAAGCTGAAATCAAAAGAGTAAAACTTGCTATAGTGCTAATTGAAATTATTTTATTCATGAACCTTACCTCTTTTTTTATCTAGCCATTCATTAAAATTTTCTAAAAGATAGAAAAATAAAGGCACGAAGAATATCGCTAAAGTTGATGCTGCGATCATTCCACCAACAAGCCCTGTTCCTAAAGAGTGTCTTGAAGCACTTCCTGCTCCTGTTGCGAAAATCATTGGTAAGACCCCAAAAGTAAATGCCAAAGAAGTCATTATGATAGGACGAAAACGAAGTTTTGCTGCTGCAACAGCTGCTTCAAAAACTCCTTTACCTTTTTTAAAGCGCTCTTCCATTGCAAATTCTACGATTAAGATAGCATTTTTAGCTGAAAGTCCAATCAAGAGCAAAAGTCCTGTTTGAAAATATATATCATTGCTAAATCCTCTTAAATATACCAATAAAAATGATCCAAATACCGCAAAAGGTACAGCTGTTACGACTGCTAAAGGTATAAGCCATCTTTCATATTGAGCAGCTAGAATTAAAAAGACAAATATCATACCTAAAGCAAAAGCATAACTTGCTGTTCCTTTACTAGAAACTTCTTGATAAGCTGATCCACTCCAAGCTATGGAATAATCATCCCCTAAAGTTTCTTTTGCTACTTGAGCAATCGCTTCTATAGCTTGACCTGAAGTATAACCTGGTGCGGGTTGACCTTGAACTTGTGCTGCTGGGAAAAGGTTGAATCGTTTTACATCATCAGGCCCTGAACTTCTTTGTAAAGTTAAGAAAGAATCAAGTGGTATCATTTTTCCATCATTTGATCTTACAAAAATATTTTTTAACGCATCTTGTGTATTTCTAAAATCACCTTTTGCGCGGATATTTACTTGGAAATTTTTACCTAGCATAGAAAAATCATTAACATAATAAGTGCCTATAGTTGCATTCATCGTGTTAAAAACATCTTGCATGTTAAGATTGTAGTGTTTTAATTTATCTCTATCAATTATAAGCTTGTATTGAGGGAAAGTTGTATCAAGGGTTGTTCTTACTCTTGATAGCTCTTTTCTTTGGTTGGCCACAGCAACAAGTTTATTTACATCTTTTTGTATTTCATCATAGCTTTTTCCGCTTTTGTTTTGAACATACATTTCAAAACCGCCTGTGATACTTAATCCAGGTATAGGAGGTAAGCCTATAAATACACTTGAAGCATTGCGATCAAAAGCAAATTTTTTATTAAGTTCGGCTATAATTTGATCAGCGCTTACATTTCTATCTTTCCAATCTTGCAAACCTATAAACATTGCAGCGGCATTTTCTTTGAGTGAACTTGTAAAAAGATCAAATCCTATCATAGCCATTGCATCTTTAACTCCATTAGTTTTTAAAACTTCTTGGCTTATGTGATCAACCTCTGAAATTGTTCTATGGAGTGCTGAAGCTGAAGGAAGATTAATAATGCTAATCATCAAACCTTGATCTTCTTCAGGAACTAAAGAATTTGGTACTGCTTTATAGAGATAAAAAATTGCTCCAAGCATAATACAAAAAATTAAAACAAAACGAATGGTTCTTTTTAGGATATATGCTACTCCTGCGCTAAATACAGAGGTGCTCCAATCAAAAAAATCATTAAATTTCTTTACAAATTTAAATGGCTCTCCTTCATTGCGTCGCAAAAAGAGTGCACATAAAGAAGGTGTTAAGGTAAGAGCAACAAAACCTGATATGGTTACAGATATAGCTAAGGTAAGAGCAAATTGTCTTTGAATTTCTCCAACAAAACCTGATATAAAAGAAACTGGTACAAAAACAGCACAAAGCACAAGAACAATTGAAATAACCGGAGAGCTAACTTCTTGCATCGCTTGGATAGCAGCATCTTTTACGCTTATTTGCTCATTTTCATGTAAAATCCTATCAATATTTTCTACAACTATAATCGCATCATCTACAACAATCCCTATAGCTAAAATCAAGGCAAAAAGCGTAAGCAAGTTAATACTAAAACCTAAAACATAAAGTCCAGCAAAAGTTCCTAACAATGAAACAGGAACAGCGATCATAGGTATGAGTGTCGAGCGGAAGTTCTTTAAGAACATATACATAACAATAATAACCAAAATCAACGCTTCAACAAAGGTTTTTATAACTTCTTTAATAGACTCGATAACAAATTTAGTCGTATCATAAGGAATCTTATATTCTAAACCCTCAGGAAAGCTCTTTGATAGTTCTTGCATTTTAGCTTCTACAAGTTTTGCTGTATTGAGTGCGTTTGCCCCTGATTGAAGATTGATCATAATTGGAACTGCATCATTGCCATTTAATCGTCCTTGTGAGCTGTATTGTTGTGATCCTATTTCCACATCAGCTACATCTTTAAGTCTTAAAAATGATCCATCATTATTTGTTCTTAAAATAATGTTTTCAAATTCACTAGGATTTTGTAGTCTTCCTTGCATAGTGATTGAATAAACATAAGGGGATTTTTGGGTTACAGGTTCTTCGCCAATTTTACCAGTTGCGTATTGGGCATTTTGGTCATTAACCGCAGAAATTACATCAGTAGCTGTGATTCCAAATTTATTTAATAAATCAGGCTTGAGCCAAATTCTTAAAGAATAATTACGATTTCCTATAGCGTTTGCATCTCCAACTCCTGGAACCCTTTTTAACTCATCTAAAACATTTAAAGTGATATAGTTATATACATCTACTGCACTCATTGAGCCATCACTTGAATACATAGAAATTGCAGCAAGTGTTGTTGAGGAAGTTTTTCTAACTGTTACTCCAAGTTTTTTAACTGCATCTGGCATTTTTGCAGTTGCGGCTGAAATTCTATTATTAACATCTATGGTGGCTTGATCAGGATCTGTACCGATATCAAAATAAACAGTCAAACTCATAGTTCCTGAAGAACTTGAAGTTGAATCCATGTAAATCATATTATCTGCGCCATTGATTGCATCTTCGATAGGACTTGCAACTGTTGAAGCAATGGTTTGTGCATCAGCTCCTGTGTAAGTTGCACTTACTTTAACTGTAGGAGGGGTTAAAGAAGGATATTGTTCTATAGGTAAATTTGTAAGACCTATAACTCCAGCTAAAGAAATGATAATTGCAACAACTGAAGCAAAAACAGGTCTTTCGATAAAAAATTTAGAAAACATTATTGTGCTCCAATTTCTTTAACTTCGCTACCAACTTGAATTTTTTTAAAGTTATCTAAAATGATTTTATCGCCATTTTGCAATCCTTTGTCAATAATGGCATATTCATTGTTTTGGTAGCTTATATGTACAGAAGATTTTTCTACTTTTCCATTTTTAACAAGAAGAACATAAACATCATTTTGATTTTGTTTAACAGCTATTTGAGGCACTTTAAAGCCATTTTTTTGTATAAAACCTTCTGAAGTAATTGTTGCAAAAGCACCTGGTAAAAGTGTTGAGTTGTTGTTGTCAAATATAGCTTTGGCTTTTACTGTTCCACTATTAGCATCTATAACAGAATCAATAAAATAAAGTTTGCCTTGAACGGTTTCTCCATTAAGATTTAAATTTGCATGAATGCTGTCTAAATCCCATTTTCCACTTTGAGTATTGCGGACTAAATTTAGTTTATCTGTATCTGAAATAAAGAAATCTGCGTAAATAGGATTTAAATTTGTAACTCTAACTAGTTCAGTTGTTGAAGCACTTACATAATCTCCTATATTAACTAAAGCATCTCCTATAGTACCATCAAAAGGAGCTTTTATTTCGGTATGATCTAGATCAATTCTTGCATTTGCAAGCTGTGCTCTAGCACTTGCTAGACTAGCTTTTGAATTGTTAAATGTAGCAAGAGAAGAGTCGTATTCCTTTTGAGAGATTGCACTTTTACTAAAAAGAGCTTTAGAACGATTAAAATCCTTGCTTGCATTTTCGAAAGTTGCCTTAGCCATTAAAGCTTGTCCGTAAGCTGAATCAACACTAGCTTTAAATTTATCTTGTTCTATAATAAATAATGTTTGTCCTTTTTTTACCTTATCTCCAGCTTTAAAAAGTTTATTTACTATTACGCCGCTAACTTGAGGTTTTATAATGACATCATAATCACTGACAAGTTTAGCAGGGTAAGTAAAACTAAGTGGTAAATCTTCAGATTTAGCACTCATGGTTGTTACAGGTTGAGGCGGCATTTGTATTTTTGGTACTTCTTCTTTGCTGCAAGCAGTGAGTAAAAGCACAACACCTAAAGCTAAAATAGTATTTTTTTGAAATAATTTCATGGTTTTGCCTTGAAAAATTAAATTAAAAATTGTAATTTTATTACAAAAATTTTTGGCTAATTATATCTTAATTTTGGTTAATAAAATTATTTTTTAAGCTTTGGAGCTATTGATTCCATTTAGAAAAACATTTACAACAAATTCAACATGTTCTTTTTGTTCTTTTTTATTTTTCAAAGGAGCGTTAATTAAAACATTAAGATGATGATAAGGTTCTTTTAACATAGTGCAAAAAAGAACAGCAAGTTTTTCTGCATTTTTTTTCATATAAGAATTATTTTGTTGCTTGAAAAAATCCATAAGTATGTTATAGGAAAAATTTTGTTGATTGTTTTCTATCCAATTGGCAAGATGTCTATCTTTGTCATAAACTTGAGAATAGATAATTTTACCAAAAGCTACAGCTTCTGGTTGATTGAAAATTTCTATAAAAGCTAAACCAAAAGAAGTTAAAATTTCTTTTAAAGTGCCATTTTCAATTTCTTGTGTTTTGGAATAAATAAGATGAAAGTGTTTTTTACATATGTCATCTAAAATTTCAAAGAATAGCCCTTCTTTACTTTTAAAACCATCATAAATATTAGAATAAGATCCTCCAGATAATTTAATAATATCACTCAAACTTGTTTCTTGGTATCCTTTTGTTAAAAAAAGCTCTAAGGCCACTGCTTTGATTTTTTCTTGTCTGGCTAAAACTTTTTGTGATGGTGTTCTATTTGAGTTCATTTTTATCCTTTATAAGAGTGCTTTTAGGGTATACAAATATACTTTTTCTAAAAACCGAAATTTTTTCATTATCCTTTGCGTAAGCTTTTATATGTAAAGGAAAGATTACGTCTTTTTTATCATTATTTGCTAAATTTTTTGTAGCCCTGATAACAACTATTTTTTTGACTTGTTCTCCTGCTTTTAATTTAAAAGGTTTGTTTGGTCTTATGATTTCAATTCCATCATTTATTCCTTCTAAATTTGCTGTAAAATAATATTCATGAGGTTTAGAATCTGTATTTTGAAACAAAAAGGTATAAGCATTTGAAATGACTAATTCACCTTTAACATTTGAAATATTATATAATTCACTACTACGATTGATATTTAAAAGCATGCTTTCTTTTTTGCTTCCCATGATGATTAAAGCCAGTAAAGCAATTAGAAGAACTATAAAATATGCTATCGTTCTAAATCTTAAATAATGAACCTTAGAACGCGTTTCAATAGCTTTTGCACTTGTCCAATTGATCAAACTTGGACGATTAAATTTGCTTTGAACCTTAGAGCAAGCATCGGCACATTCAAGACAATTAATACATTCAAGTTGCATTCCTTTGCGTATGTCAATATGAGTTGGACAGATGCTAACACAGGCTTCGCAACCTATGCATTCTCCCTCAGGCGGTTTTTTATGAAGTTTGGTGTGTCCATCATAGATCAAGCCCCCGCGTTTTTCATCGTAGATCACTTGCATTGTATCATGATCGAACATTACAGATTGTATTCTTGCATAAGGACAGACATAAACACAAAATTTTTCTTGTAAATAGGTAATATCCAAAGTAAAAAGTAAGCTAGCACAAAATAAAATTCCAAGTAAAAGTAGATGCTCGCCAGGATTTTGAATATAATTGAAAAAATCTTCAGGAGGAATAAAGTACCAAAGTAAATTACTAACAGCAACTAAAGATATAAAATAAAAAATTATTACTCCAAGAAATTTTTTAAAATATTGTCCCTCATATTCTTTTTGTTTGTTATTGATATTTTTGCGAATTTTAAGAAATTTAGTTTGTATGATATCTCTATATATAACTCTAAAAATCGTTTGTGGACAACTCCAAGCACACCAAATTCTTCCACCTAAAGTTGTAATAAAAAAAATAAATAAAAAAAGAAATATAAGAACAAAAGGCATGAGATAAAATTCTTGTGTTGAAAAAGAAATAAAAAATAGGTTTAATTTAGAATGATCAAAACTTAAAAGAAAAAAATGATTCTCATTAATTCTTATGAAAGGTAGGGCAAATATGATAATACTTGCAATTAAATATACAAAATATCGTTCTTTTGTATAGTTTGTAATGTGTCCTTGCATTTTTAGACCTTAAATTATAATTTTTTAGTACTTTGTAATTAAGGATTATAACCGATAAAAACTAAAACAATTTTTAAATGCTTTCTAAGTTAGAATTAATAAGAAGTGTTTTATAATTATATTTCACAACAAAAATTTACACAGAAAGGTGGTGAGGACTGTGCCAGGAATCAAGGTGCATCCTAACGAGTCTTTTGATGAAGCGTATCGTAAATTCAAAAAACAAGTAGATAGAAATCTAGTTGTGACTGAAGTAAGAGCAAGAAGATTTTTTGAGCCTATGACTGAAATTCGCAAAAAACAAAAAATTTCAGCACGCAAAAAAATGCTTAAAAGACTTTATATGCTTAGACGCTACGAGTCAAGACTCTAACCCAAAAGCCCGAAAGGGCTTTTTTATATCTACAAACTTCATTTGGTATTAAATTAAAAAGTATTTATTATTTTTTGTTAAAATTTCTAATTTAAATTTTCTGTTTTTAGGATAAACTTATGAAAAAAATCAAAAAAATCATTCAAATTGGTATGATAGGTGGTTTAGCAGCTGTTGCTGGAGGTGCTTTAGCAGGTTGTAGAAGTAATAATGACAATTCAGATACTTTAAATCAAGCAGCTAATGCTCAAGGAGCTTTTGTAATTATCGAAGAAACAGCTCCAGGGCAGTATAAAATCAAAGATCAATATCCAAGTGATGAAACAAGGGTAGTTTTAAAAGATCTTAATGGCACAGAAAGAATTTTATCCAAAGAAGAAATGGATGCTTTGATTAAAGAAGAAGCAGCTAAAATTGATAATGGAACTTCAAATTTAACTAAAGACAATGGACAAATCAGTAGTGGGGGATTGAGTTTAGGGGAAACTTTACTCGCAAGTGCTGCAGGTGCTATTTTAGGAAGTTGGATAGGTTCAAAACTTTTCAATAATCAAAATTTTGCCAACCAACAACGCGGTGCTTTTTCAAATCAAAGTGCTTATCAAAGGAGTGTTAATAGTTTTAATAAAGCAGGCACAACAAGCTCTGCTTCAAGTGCTAAAAAATCAGGCTTTTTTGGCGGAGGCTCTAAAGCCACAAGTTCTAGTTCTTCTTTTGGTTCTTAAGGATAAATAATGCAATTACTACAAGTAGATAAACTTCAAAAAGATTATTTAGAAAATATAGGTTTTTCTTGGCATACAGATGAAGATGGAAGTGATTATATTAGCAATAAGTTAGTTTGTGTTAAGGAAAGTGAAGCTAATGCTTATTATGAAGCGGTAAATGAGCTTTATGATATGTTTATTGCTGCAGCGCAAGAAGTGATTGATAATGATCGTTTTGATGAGCTTGGAATTCCTTTTAATCTTATTGATGCAATTAAGATGAGTTGGGAAAATGAGGTTCATTGGCATTTATATGGGCGTTTTGATTTAGCGGGTGGACTTGATGGCAAGCCTATAAAACTTATAGAATTTAATGCTGATACCCCTACTGCTCTTTTTGAAAGTGCGATTTTACAATGGGCACTTTTAAAACAAAATGGAATGGATGAAAGCGCACAATTTAATAGCATTTATGAAAGTTTGATGGATAATTTTAAAAGACTTATTACCCTTGATGAAAGTGTTGAAGGGTTTGAAGAGCATTATCAAGGATGGAAAATTCTTTTTTCAAGTGTTGCAGGAAGTAAAGAAGAAGAAATCACTACAAAATTGCTTGCACATATAGCCAATGAAGCAGGTTTTCAAACTAATTTTTCCTTTGTGGATGAGGTGGAATTTAGCGAAGAGGGTATTTTTAAAGAGGGCGAAAATTATGAGTATTGGTTTAAGCTTATTCCTTGGGAAGATATAGCCATAGAAGAGGGTGAACTTGCCATGCTTTTAACTCAAATCATGCGTAATCAAAGAGCAATTATTTTAAATCCTGCTTATACGCTTTTATTTCAATCTAAGGGAATTTTAAAAATTCTATGGGAACTTTATCCAAATCATCCATTACTTTTAGAAACAAAAGATACTCCTTTGGAAGGTAAAAACTATGTTAAAAAACCTGTTTTTGGTAGAGAAGGTGCAAATATCAGTATAATTAAAGATGGAAAAACTTTGCATGAGAATGTAGGTCCTTATGGGAATAATAAGGCTATTTATCAAGAATATGTAGAGTTTAATTCATGTGAAAACGAATACTATCAAGCAGGTGTTTTCTTTGCTTATGAAGGGTGTGGCTTAGGATTTAGAAAAGGAGGACTTGTGCTTGATAATTATTCTAAATTTGTAGGACATATTATAAAGGATTGAAAAATGAAAATTGTTTGTTTAGATGCGGCAACTTTAGGGGATTATGATTTAAGTGTTTTTGAAAAATTTGGTTCTTTGCAAATTTATACCACAACAAATAAAGAGCAAACCATAGAGCGTTTAAAAGATGCTAATGTCGCCATGACAAACAAGGTTGTAATTGATAAAGATGTGATTGATGCTTGTAAAAATTTAAAACTCATTTTGGAAACTGCTACAGGGGTTAATAATATCGATATTGAGTATGCTAAAGAAAAAGGTATTATTGTAAAAAATGCTGCTGGGTATTCTACTATGAGTGTGGTGCAACATACTTTTGCGTTTATGTTTGCTTTTTTAAATCAAGTGCTTTATTATGACAAATGGAGCAAAGAGGGTAAATGGTGTGAAAGTCCTATTTTTACAGATTATAGTAGAATTTTAAACACCTTAAGTGGTAAAAAACATGGTATTATAGGTTTAGGAACCATAGGTAAAGAAGTGGCAAAAATTTCAAAGGCTTTTGGAGTCGAAATTTATTATTATTCTACGAGTGGAGCTAATAAAAACGCAGATTTTGTACATTTGGAATTAAAAGATTTATTAAAAACTTGCGATATTATAAGTATCCACGCACCTTTAAATGAAAAAACCAAAAATTTACTCGCCTTTGAAGAATTAAAGCTTTTAAAAGATAATGCGATTTTGATTAATGTAGGAAGAGGTGGGATTGTCAATGAAAATGATTTAGCTAAAATCATAGATGAAAAAAATATTCGTGTAGGGCTTGATGTTTTAGAAATTGAACCTATGATGAAAAATCATCCACTTTTAAGCATTAAAAATAAAGAAAATCTTATTATCACTCCTCATGTTGCGTGGGCGAGCAAGGAGGCTTTAAATGCTTTAATGGATATAGTTTATAATAATTTAAAAGAATGGATAGAAAATGGCAAGTGAACATAGTTTTGATATTTCAGCAGCTTTAGATAAACAAGAGTTAAAAAATGCTTTTGAACAAGCTAAAAAAGAACTTGATAGTCGTTATGACTTAAAAGGAATTAAGTGTGAGATTGATTTAAGCGAAAAAGAGAGTATTTTTAAACTCAGTTCTTCTAGTGAAGGAAAGCTTGATGTTTTAAAAGATATAGTGATTTCTAAACTTATCAAAAGAGGAATTAATCCTAATGCTATTAAAGAGCTTTCTCGTGAAAGTGGAGCAATGTTTCGTTTAAATTTGAAAGCAAACGATGCTATTGATAGTGAAAATGCCAAAAAAATCAATAAAGCTATCAAAGATAGCAAACTTAAAGTTAATTCTTCGATTCGTGGTGAAGAAATTCGTGTTGTAGCAAAACAAATTGATGATTTACAAGCTGTGATGAAGCTTGTAAAAGAGCTTGATTTAGAGTTAAATATCAGTTTTAAAAATCTTAAATAAGGTCAAATTTGAAGCATTGTTTAGCTCTGTGTTTTATTTTTTTTCTTTGTGCTTGTAGTGTGAAAAATCAAAATTTTTCGAGTCAAAGCTTGATGGTTTTGATTGCTTCTCCTATGATAAAAATCAATGACGCAGCTTTTTTAAAAAAAGAAAATAATGCTTTAAATTTAGAAGTTTATAAACTAGGGCAAGCTTTTTTTGAACTCAAAATCAAAGATAAAATTTGTATCAATGCAGTGTGTTATGATAAAAAAGTGTTTAATCAAAAATTTTTTAAAAATGTATATTATGATGATATTTTAAGTGATATTTTAAAGGCAAATGCTTTATGGCAGGGTAAAAATTTAGAAAAAACTGATTGTGGTTTTGAACAAAATTTAAAAGCAAAAAATTATGAAATTTTTTATCAAGTTTGTGATAATAAAGTAAGTTTTTTTGATAAAATTTCACATACTAAAATTATCTTAACGCATATTCAAAATTAAAGGATAGAGTTTGAAATTTTTTTTACTGGTATTTTGCTTTGTAAATCTAGCTTTAGCGCAAGTTTATAAAGGTGAATTGTATTTTTATCATTTGCAGGATAAAGAAATTTTTGCCATAGTTTATGATAATGCGCCTATGACTCCACTTTTTGACAGGGATAAAAATCAAACAAGTTCTAGTTTTTTAATTATTGATGATATAAATGGAAATTTAGAGATTCCGCTCGTTAAGACAAATGATTTTTGGCAGGATGAGCGTAAAAAATATAAAATCAATTCTTCTAAAATGCTTACATATGATAATAAAAATTTTCAAGGAGAAAATTTAGGAACAACTACTTTAGAACTTGTTGAAACGCAAGATGGCATTCGTATAAAGCGTAGTCTTGATTTTATAGGTTTTAATGATGATTTTAAAGAATTTCATCCTGTTCATAAGAGTGTATTTAGTTTTGAACAAATTCGCCAAAAGCCTATTTTTTTACAAGATGGAAAAATTAGTTTTGAAGAATGGTATTATTTTTATGAAGATGGTATGAGCCGTGCTATTTTAGAGTTAAATAATTTTGTTTATGATATTAATGCTCACGCATTTGTAAAACTAAATGATTTGTATAATACTAAAAATCAAAAATTTCAAAATCTTTTACATGAGAAGCTTAAAAATACATGTGATGAGTGTTTTGAAGATCTGCAAAATTTACAATTTAATAATAATTTTTTGCTTAATAATGGAAAACTAAAAATTTGTTATCTACCTTTTGAAGGTCATTTTTTAGATGAAAATATTTGCGTAGAATTTAACGAAGATGAGCTTAAGGAATTTAAAAAATAATGGAAAAATTAAAAAATTTTTTAATTTTGAAAAATATAGAAGATACTCAAATTTATAAAGAGCTTAAGTGTGCTAAAAATGAGGCTTTGATTCTTAGGGAGCTTTGTAGAAATTATGTCGTTTCTATTTCTTCTATCAATGCCTTTACTTTATTATCGACAATTTTTGGAAATGATAAGTATCTTTATCTTGATGCTTTGGAGGATTTAAAAAAACTTATCGAAAGAGGTTTTGTAAATCAAAATTCGAGTTTTTTTAAAAGTTTAGAAAATAATAAAACTCAAACATTAACTCTTGCCTTATTGCAAAGTGAGCTTAGTCTAAGTGAATATTTTTTAGAATTTTTAGAAGCAAAACCTCGTTTAAATTTTGAGAAACAAGAGGCTTATGCAGATTATTTAGAATATTTAAAAGATGAATTTGCGCGTATTCAATTATACGAAAGATTAAGTTTTATACAAAAAAGTGCTTATAATAGTGAAATAAAAAATCAAATTAAACTTTATGAAAAACATATCAAAGAAAGACTAAAAAAAAGTAAATTTTATAATGTATTGGCTGATATTTTTAAAGAATACAATCTTGAACATAAAGAACAAATTATTTTTCTAGCACTTTTAAAAGAAGAATACGCCTTAAGTAATGAAAGTTCGATTTCTAGAGAAATGAATTCTTTACTTTCTTTAATCAGTGAAAATGATTTAGAAAGGCATAAAAATAAAAAACTATTACAAGAAAATGCTCCTCTTTTAAACTTAATCGAGTATGATGAATATTTAAATGCTTTTGGAGATATTTCTAAAAGTTTTTTTATTATCGATGAAATTTTACAAAGAATTATAAATTTTGAACCAAAACAAAGTAAAAAAATCAAAATTGAAAGTGTTTTAAAAGATCAAGATATTTTCGAGCTTATAGAACCAAGCACTGACATCAATGATATTATTATGCCTGAAAATACAAAAGAGCTTTTAGAAAATATTTTAAAACAACAAGATAAAAAAGTCCTAGAAAGACTTCATTCTTGGGGTATAAAGAGTAATAAAAATATAGAAGCTAAAATTATTTTTTATGGTCCTGCTGGTACTGGAAAAACTATGTCAGCTTTAGCTATGGCTAAATCAATGAAAAAATCTGTTCTTAGTTTTGACTGTTCTAAAATTTTGAGCAAATGGGTTGGAGAGAGTGAGCAAAATGTAAGAAAAATTTTTGATACTTATAAAAATATCGTGCAAACTTGTAAACAAAGTCCTATTTTACTTCTCAATGAAGCTGATCAGTTTTTAAGTACGCGTGTAGATGGAAGTAGTGGTAGCGATAAAATGCATAATCAAATGCAAAATATATTCTTAGAGCAAATTGAGCGTTTTAGTGGTGTGATTATCGCTACGACAAATTTTTTAGAAAGCTTAGATAGTGCATTTTCAAGAAGATTTGATTATAAGATAGAATTTAAAAAACCTGATTTTAAAGATAGGCTTAAAATTTGGGAAAAATTTCTACCTAAAAAAGCATTATTTGAAAAAGATTTTGATATAAATATTTTATCAAAATATGAATTAAGTGGAGCACAAATTTTAATGGTGGTGAAGAATACAGCTTTGAAAGTAGCTGTATCAAAAGATGGGGTTTTTAAAATGCAAGATTTTATAGAAAGCATACAAAAAGAATTAAATTCAAGTTTTGATAAAAGTAAGATTGTTGGATTTTAACTTTTTTAATGTTTTTGTATAGCGAACTATAAAATAAAACAAAGCTATAATTAAAGCACTCCATTCCCAAAACATAGGAATTTTTGGGGTTAAAAAATAATGATAACTTGCCAAAACTAAGCATAAATATCCTAGTTTTCTGATTTTACTAAGTTTTTTAAAGATTTTAAAAGAACTTAAAAGCATTAAAAATATGATTAAAAATGCGATAAATCCACTTGCTTCTAATAAACGATGTGAAATATCATCGAAAAGCCTTAAAATTTGAGCATTTCTATCAAAAATAAAATAATTTAAAAAGTGCAAAATCGCCCAAAAAGCTGCAAAAATACCTAAAATTTTAGGATAATTTTTTGTTTTTTTAAATTTAAGTAAAGAAAATAAAAGACTTAAATTTAAAAAGATTAAAGCAAATATTCCAGTGTAAATATAGGCTTCTTTTACAAAATCAAAGGCTTTTATGATATGATAAAAGCCATAAATTAAACTTATGATAAAGCTAAAATAAGCAAGAAATTTAAAGTATTTTGTCTGCATTAAAAATTCACTTTCAAGTCCATGTTTTTATATAAACTTGCCACTTCTTTTTCATATCCATTAAACATTAAAGTAGGTTTGGTAAAGAAGTCTCCTAAAGCCCTCTCGTTAGCTTGAGACCATCTAGGATGAGAAACATTAGGATTGACATTAGCATAAAAACCATATTCACTTGGAGCGTAACTTTCCCAAGTGGATTTAGGCTGTTCTTTGGTAAATTCTATTTTAACTATGGATTTAATACTTTTAAAGCCATATTTCCAAGGAACAACAAGGCGTATTGGAGCGCCATTTTGAGGCTTTAAGGCTTTTTTATACATTCCTACTGCAAGCAAGGTAAGAGGATGCATAGCTTCATCCATGCGAAGTCCTTCTACATAAGGATAGTCTATAGTTGGAAATAAAGCGTCTTGATCGGGAAATTGACTCTTATCTAAAAGAGTGGTGAATTTAACAAATTTTGCATCGCTTGTAGGTTTTGCCATTTCAATCAAACGACGCAATTCAAAGCCTACCCAAGGTACCACCATAGACCAAGTTTCAACACAGCGAAAACGATAAATTCTTTCTTCTAGTGGAAATTTTAAAATATCTTCCATGCTTAAAGTTAAAGGTTTTTCTATTTCTCCACTGATATCGATTTTCCAATTTTGAGTATTGAAATTTTGTGCCAATGATACAGCCTTTCTTTTATCTGTTGAAAATTCATAAAAATTGACATAATTTGTAGCCAGTTCTTCATCGCTGATTTCAAGTTTGTTTGGATTAGTATCGCTTGTGAAATTTAAAGCAGATAGTTTAGAAGCAAGCACGCTTGAACTTATTAAAGCACCCGCTCCAAGTTTTAAAAAATCTCTTCTTTTTTTATATAAATTCTCAGGAGTTATAATCATAATTTTTCCTTATTAAAAATTTTTATTATTAAACTATAACAATGTTAATACAGGATTAATTTTGTGTGATTTTTTCAAGTTCTATATTGTAGAATATTTCTTCGCAAAATTCTTTATAATGATTAAGTAGTTTAATTTTTGAAGTTTCTTGCATTAGAATTTTAAATTCTAATTTTTTTAATTTTCTAAGTTCATCCTTGAGCTCTTTATCTTTTGAAAACAATAAAAAATATTCTTTAAAGATGAGCTCATAAATTTCAAAAGTTCCATCGATAAGATAATTAATCGCTTTATCAAGATGCCGATTAGAGTCTTTAAAATTTAAAGGATTTAAAACCATGAAACAAAGATGAATCATGGCGAAGTGAAAATATTTAAGATGTTTTTCAGGTAAGGTGAACAAATCGCTTTTTTGAAAATTTTGAAGATTGTTAAAGTCAGAATTCAAGAAATGATAGCCAAAACAGTCATTGATATTTGAAATCAAATTTTTAATTTTTTGTTCTCCATCAAGTTTTTTTCTAAAGGCTACAAAATAAGCGAGAGCCTTGTAAAATATTTGAAAAAATTCAATATGTTTATTTTCTCTTAGACAAATAAGACTTAAATCTTTTGGAGAAGTGGAGTGCTCTTGCATATAATTATAAACTTTCAGGGAAATTTTATTTCTTACCTCAAGCAAGTAGCTCAAGTCTTTTTGTTTTAAAATTTGATAATAAAAAAATATAAAATCTTTAATTAAACCTTTATGATCTTTTTCAAATAATGAAATTTGAAAATCCACGCTAAGAAACTGATTGTAAAGATTAAAGTAATCGCATTCTAATTGTTGATAATTCAATATTTTATCCCACACTTAGCATAAAATTCTTTTAAAGCATGTTCTTTATCAGGCTGAGTTTTAATCCATTCTTCAAAGTGATTACACATATCCCATTCTTTTTGCTGAATTACTTCATAGTTTTGCTCTATATCGTTTTCGCTTATATTTTTTCTGTGTATTTTGTTTAAAATTTTTTCACATACAGCCCTAGGATTTTCATTTTTATATATAGGCCTTCCCACAACGATATAATCACTCAAATTTTCTCTAGCCATTGCAAGATTAGCAACACGTTTTTGATCATCACTTGTTTCTCCAAAAGGACGAATTCCAGGAGTGAGGGTTAAGAAATTTGAACTTGTGTGCTCTTTAATTTTTTTGCTTTCAAAAACCGAACATACCATACCATCAAGTCCATTTTCATAGGAAATTTTTGAAAAATTAATTACAGCTTCTTCAATTTTTTGTCTATAAATACTAAAGAAATTTTCTTCATCAAAACTCGTAAGAGCAGAAACTGCTAAAACCAAAGGTCTTTTTGAAAATTTGCTAAGCCGTGTCATAACTTCTTGTATAGCTATTTTTCCAGCACTTGCGTGGATATTGATCATATCAACACCAAGTTTTGATACTTCTTCGCAAGCATCTGCCATAGTGTTGGGAATATCATGAATTTTAAGATCAAGAAATATTTTAAAATCATCAACTTTTTTAAGTTCTTCTATGAATTTAAAACCATCTCTTAAATATGCTCTTAAACCTACTTTTAACCATATGTCTAAATTTTTTAATTCTTTGGCAAGTTGTAAGCATTCTTCTTTTGTAGAAAGATCAAGTGCGACACAAAGCTTCATTTTTTAGCCTTTATTAAGGCATCTAAAACTCCATTTATAAATTTTGGAGAATTGTCATTAGCAAGTTCTTTAGCAAGTTCTATAGCCTCATTGATGACAATGGCGCTAGGAGTATCGGTAAAAAGTAACTCATAAGCTCCAAGTCTTAGTATAGCTCTTTCTACATGTCCTAAAGCTGTAATTTGATTATCATTTAGAAATGAATTTAAGGTTTCATCAATATTGTTTAAATTATCTAAAATTCCATTATATAAATTTAAAGTAAAATTTTTTTGTTCATTGCGTATTTTTTTTTCATCTAAAATTTCATCTACAAAAACGTTGTTTTGAGAATTTAATTCAAAAGCATAAAGTAAGGAGATGACGCTTTGGCGAACTTGATGACGCGTTGCCATTAAAGCTCCTTGCTTAAATTTAACATCTCGATTACAGTTGTCATAGCTTCAAAGCCTTTATTGCCTGCCTTGCTTCCAGCTCTTTCTATGGCTTGTTCTATTGTGTCTGTAGTTAAAACACCAAAGCTTACAGGGATATTATGATTTAAACTCACATTGGCTATGCCTTTGGTGGTTTCTGCTGAAACATAGTCAAAATGCGGAGTTGAGCCACGAATTACTGCACCTACGCAACAAATTGCATCAAATTTTTTGCTTTCTATAGCTTTTTTTAACGCATACGGAAGTTCAAAAGCACCAGGAACAAGTATAAGGCTTAGATTTTCCTCTTTGCCTCCGTGTCTTAAAAAAGCATCTTTTGCTCCTTCTACAAGGCGATCTGTGATGATATGATTAAATCTTGCATTAATGATAGCAATTTTTGTATTTGAGTCTAAATTTAATTTTCCTTCAATAATATTCATTTGTTTTCCTTTATGATATTTTGTATTTCTAGTAATGTATTAACGCAATTTTTAAGGCGTGTAAGATTAAGCATATTGGGTCCATCGCATAAAGCCTCGCAAGGATTAATATGTGTTTCAAAGAAAAAGCCATCTATGCCTACGGCTGCTGCCGCTCTTGCTAAAGGTTCTACAAATTCGCTTTTCCCTCCGCTGCTTCCACCTGCAGCCCCTGGCATTTGTACGCTATGGGTAGCATCAAAAATAACTGGAGCAAATTCACGCATGATAACTAAAGAACGCATATCTACTACTAAATTTCCATAGCCAAAGCTAGCTCCTCTTTCAGCTACAAAAACACTATTTTTTTGAGCAGCTTCATAGCCTTCATCTTCTATACCACGGGTTTGTAGAACTTTTTTAACGCTGTATTTGATATCGCTTGGGTTTAAAAATTGTCCTTTTTTGATATTAACTTTTGCCTTAGTTTTTGCTGCGGCTACAAGTAAATCGGTTTGACGACATAAAAAAGCAGGAATTTGCAAGACATCAGCTACTTCACTTACAGGGTTTGCTTGATTGCTTTCGTGTATATCGGTTAAGATTTTCATACCAAATTCATCTTTTACGCTTTGTAAAATTTTTAATCCTTCTTCAAGACCAGGACCTCGAAAAGAATTAATACTTGTGCGATTGGCCTTATCAAAACTTGATTTGAAATAAAATTCTATATTTGGATTTTCATTAAAATTTTTTAACTGTTCAGCAACTTTAAAAATCAAATCTTTGCTTTCTATCACGCAAGGACCAGCAATGAGTATCATTTTTTTCATTTTTTTCCTTTGTTCTTAACTAAAATTAATCCACCAAAAATAATGCCTATTATACCTAAAAAAACCATAGTACTTGGTAAATTATCTCCCAAAATTATCCCAACTATCATACTAAATACTACATCAAGATAACTAACTCCGGCAACCACTCCTGCTTGTTTAGCGATACCATAAGCTTTAGTGACATGAATTTGATAAATGGTGCCTAAAGTTCCCATAATGGCAATGATAAGCCAAGCTGTAAGACTTGGCATCACAAAAGGTGCTAGAATGAAATCTAAATGTAAAGAATCAAGATGCTGTGGTTCAAAAAATTCAGCACTGATCATAGAAATTAAAGGCATTAAGGTTCCTAAAAGGATAAAAGAAAAGGCAATTTGTTCTGTAGTGTAAGATTTTCTAAGTTCTCTTACACTTGTAAGAGCTAAAGCGGCTAAAAATCCACTCGTGATACCTATAACTGAATTTTTTAAATCAAAGCCTGAATGATTTAAATTATGAGCCCAAGGCTGAGCGATTAAAAGCACTCCACCAAATGCTATTAAAATTCCTATCCAGCCTTTGATGCCAATATTTTCTTTAAAAACAACAAAAGCTATTAAAGTAATAAAAATAGGAGCAGTTTTTTGAAAAGCAAAAGCTCCGCCTAGTGTAATATTTGAAACATTATAGAAAAACATATATAATGAAAGCGTGCCTACTACTCCACGAAATACCAAGAGCCAAAAATGTCCCCCTTCTTTATGCGCCTTAGATCGTTTTAAAAGATAGACTATGAAAAAAATTCCTATGATATTTCTAAAAAACATAATTTCTATAGAACTCATTTCCTTGCTAAGAATTTTTGCACAAGCTCCCATAAGTGCAAAATCCAAACATGCTAAAATCATGAAATAAATTCCTAAATTATGCTTGATTACTTTTAGCATTTTTTTCCTTGACTAAAATCTGGGTTAATTCTAGTCTTTTTTTGCTTAATATTAAGCCAAATTTTATATAATTTTAAAAATATAATTTTCTAGGAAAAAAATGCAAAGCATCATACTTATAGGCAAGCCAAATGTTGGTAAATCAAGCCTTTTTAATAGAATGGCAAGACAAAGAATAGCTATTACAAGTGATATTTCAGGTACAACTAGAGATACAAATAAAACAGAAATTCATATTAATTCAAAAAAAGCCATGCTTATTGATAGTGGAGGGCTTGATGAAAGTGATGAACTTTTTAAAAATGTGAAAAAAAACACTTTAAAAGTAGCCAAAGAAAGCGATATCATACTTTATCTAGTTGATGGGAAATTAGCGCCTGATGATGAGGATAAACAGTTTTTTTATTCTTTAAAAAAACTTGGAAAACCTATAGCCTTAGTGGTTAATAAAGTAGATAATAAAAAAGACGAAGAAAGGGCTTGGGAGTTTGCAAATTTTGGCGTAAAGGAAATCTTTAATCTTTCAGTAACCCATAATGTAGGCTTAGATGAACTTTATGAATGGCTTGAAAAATTTTTATATGAAGAGTTTTTAATCCCCGATGAAGAAGAAAATTTAGAAGATTTTTTAGAGCATTATGAAGAAGGAAAAGAATTTCAATTTAAAGAAGTCGATCAAAATCATATCAGAGTGGGTATTGTAGGGCGTGTAAATGTTGGAAAATCAAGTCTTTTAAACGCTTTGGTTAAGCAAGAACGCAGTGTTGTAAGTTCTATTGCAGGAACTACTATAGATCCTGTTAATGAAAGTGTAGTTCATAAAGATAAAGTGATAGAATTTGTTGATACTGCAGGTATTAGAAAAAGGGGTAAAATTCAAGGACTCGAACGCTTTGCCCTAAATCGCACGGAAAAAATTTTATCTCATTCTCAAATAGCACTTTTGGTTTTAGATGCGCATGAGGGCTTTAACGAGCTTGATGAACGCATTGCTGGGCTTGTGGCTAAGCATTATTTGGGTGTGATTATTGTTTTAAATAAATGGGATAAAAGTGAGATGGATTTTGATAAGACTGTAAAAGAATTGCGTCTTGATCGTTTTAAATTTCTAGCTTACGCACCCGTGATTAGCGTATCAGCTTTAAGTGGAAAAAGGGTGCATGTTTTACTCGATAAAATTTTGCAAATTTTTGAAAATTTCACTCAAAAAATCCAAACTTCTAAGCTTAATACCTTGATAGAAAATGCCACAAGAGCACATCCTTTGCCGCATGATTATGGGAAATTGGTTAAAATTTATTATGCAGTACAATATGACTTAGCACCGCCAAAAATTGCACTTATTATGAATCGTCCTAAGGCCTTGCATTTTAGCTATAAGCGTTATTTACAAAATCAAATCAGAAAAGAATTTAATTTTGAAGGTGTGCCTTTAGTGATTGCTTCGCGTAAAAAGGGCAGTAAAGAAAATGATGAAAGCTAAAAATATCGTTTTTATAGGATTTATGGGTTCTGGAAAAAGCACTTTAGCAAGAGCTTTAGCTAAGGATTTAGATCTTGTTTTTTTAGATAGTGATTTTTTAATAGAACAAAAATTTAATCAAAAAGTCAGTGAAATTTTTGAACAAAAAAGGGAAAATTTTTTTAGAGAACAAGAGCAAAAAATGGCTGATTTTTTTAGTTCTTGTGAGAAAGCTTGTATTGCTACAGGTGGGGGTTTTGTTAATGTTTCAAATTTAGAAAAAGCAGGTTTTTGTATTTATTTAAAAGCAGATTTTGAATATTTAAAAAAGCGTTTAGACAAAGATGAAATTTCTAAAAGACCTTTATTTTATGATGAAATTAAAGCAAAAAAATTATATAATGAGCGTTTAAGCAAGTATGAACAAAAGGCAAATTTTATTTTAAATATAGAAAATAAAAATATAGATGAGCTTTTAAGCGAGATTAAAAAGGTGATAAAATGAGAGTATTAACAGGCCTTCAGCCAAGTGGCGATTTGCATATAGGTAATTATTTTGGTGCGATTAAGCAAATGGTAGATGCACAAGAAAAAAGCCAAATGTTTATGTTTATTGCTAATTATCATGCCATGACTTCTTCTCAAGATGGAGAAAAACTTAAACAAAATTCCTTAAAAGCTGCTGCGGCTTTTTTAAGCCTTGGTATAGATCCTCAAAAAAGCGTTTTTTGGTTGCAAAGTGATGTTAAGGAAGTTATGGAGCTTTATTGGATTTTATCGCAATTTACTCCTATGGGTTTATTAGAGCGTGCACATAGTTACAAGGATAAAGTTGCTAAGGGACTTAGTGCTTCACATGGGCTTTTTTCTTATCCTGTTTTAATGGCGGCAGATATTTTACTTTTTGATACACGAATTGTCCCTGTAGGAAAAGATCAAATCCAGCATGTTGAAATCGCACGCGATATTGCTTTAAAAGTTAATAATGAATGGGGTGAAATTTTTACCCTTCCAGAAGCGAGAGTTAATGAAGAAGTAGCTGTGGTTGTGGGTACTGATGGAGCAAAAATGAGTAAATCTTATCAAAATACTATAGATATTTTTAGCAGTGAAAAAACCTTAAAAAAACAAATTTCTTCCATAGTTACAGATAGTACCGCTTTAGAAGATCCAAAAGATCATGAAAACTGCAATATTTTTAAAATCGCAAAGCTTTTTTTAGATGAATCAGGGCAAAAAGAATTGCAAATACGTTATGAAAAAGGTGGTGAGGGTTATGGACATTTTAAAATGTATTTAAACGAGCTTGTAAATGCTTATTTTAAAGAAGCAAGAGAAAAATATAATGAGCTTTTAGAAAAGCCTTCGCATTTGAAAGAAATTTTGGATTTTGGTGCGACAAAAGCAAGAAAAATCGCCCAAGAAAAAATGCAAAAAATTTATGAAAAAATCGGACTTTAAGGAGTAGAAAATGCTAGATTTAAAAAATTTGCAAAATAATTTTGATGAAGTGGCTAAAAAGTTAAAAAATAAAAAAGTTGATGAAAATATCTTAAAAAAACTTGCTGAACTTTTTGCAAGTTTAAAAAAAGAAAAAACAGCTTTAGAAGAATTTCAAGCTTTTCAAAATAAATTCAGTAAAGAACTTGCTACAGCCGAAGATAAAGAAAGTTTAAAAGCAAAATTAAGCGAAAATAAAAGTAAAATTAATGAGCAAAGCACTAAAGTAAATGCTTTAGAAAATGAGCTTGAAGAAATCGCTCATGCCATCCCAAATATCCCTGATGAATGTGTGCCTGCGGGTGAAGACGAAAATGAAAATGTGGAGCTTAAAAAAGTTTTAAATCCACCTAGTTTTGATTTTACTCCAAAAGAACATTTTGAATTAGGCGAGAGTTTAAATTGGCTTGATTTTATGCGTGGGGTAAAAATTTCACAAAGTCGTTTTTGTGTGCTTAAAAATGAAGGAGCTTTATTAAGCCGTGCTTTGGTAAATTATATGATAGATTTTAATAGAAGTCGTGGATTTGAATTTGTTAATGTACCTTTTTTGGTAAATGGTGCTACTATGTTTGGGACGGGTCAGTTGCCAAAATTTAAAGAAGATATGTATAAGGTAGATGATGAGGATTTGTATTTGATCTCAACTTCTGAAATTCCAGTAACCAATCTTTACAGCGGAGAAATTTTAGCGAGTGAAACTTTACCTATAAAAATGACTTGTTATAGCGCTTGTTTTAGAAAAGAAGCAGGCAGTGCAGGGCGTGATACAAGGGGTATTATAAGACAACACCAGTTTGAAAAAGTAGAGCTTGTAAGTATCACTAAACCTGAGCAAAGTGATAGTGTGTTTAATGAAATGCTTGAGTGTGCAAGTGATTTGCTGAGTTCTTTAGGTTTAGCGCATAGACATTTGATGCTTTGCACTGGAGATTTGGGTTTTAGTGCAGCAAAAACTGTAGATCTTGAAGTGTGGCTTCCAGGACAAAATAAATATCGTGAGATCAGCTCGGTTTCAAATTGTCGTGATTTTCAAGCAAGACGCGCTAAAATTCGCTATAAAAACGAACAAGGAAAAAATGAACTCGTCCACACTCTTAATGGCTCATCTTTGGCAGTAGGAAGAACCTTGGTAGCGATTATGGAAAATTATCAAGATAAAGAAGGAAAAATTCATATTCCTGATGTTTTGAAAAAATATTTTTAAAGAGTATAGATGGCTGAACAAGAAGATATAATACTAGAAAAACCCGAAGATGGCTTAAATCAACCAAGACTTGATGAGAGTTTAGAGGGATTTAAAGGGCAAGAGGGGCAAGCTCCAGAAGATGAAGAATTTGCATCATTGCCAGAAGAATTACCTCAAGAAAATAGTGAAAGTGGTTTTAAATTTACAAGAGAAAGTGCGCCTGAAGATGTATCAACTTTTGAAGAAGTTGAAAGTCAAGAGCCTACGCCTTGGTATAAAGATCGTAAGTTTATGTCTCTTGTGGGTTTATCTTTGGGGATTATTTGTATTTTAGTTTTTACACTTTTTTATTTAACTTTTAGTGAAGGAAAAATTAAACCAGATATTATAGCTTCTAAGCCTTTAGAACAACCTGTTATTATGCCTGATGAATCATATAAATACAATGATATGCAAAGAATTGATGGTATGATCCAAAAAGCAAATGCTTTATATTTAAAGGGTGAGGTTGAACAGGCTTTAAAAGTTTATGAGCAAGTTGCCGTATATAATGAATCTTTATCTAATTATAATTTAGGCGTTTCTCAAATGAATGAGAATAAATTCCAAGAAGCTTTTGAAAGCTTCAAGAAAGCTATAGCCAATGGAGAAAATCAAAGTGTAGCTGCTATCAATGCTGCTGTTTGTGCTTTAAAGCTTAATGATAAGGAAAAATTTAGATATTATATTGATTTAGCTCAAGTGTATCTTCCAAAAGAAGGAAAATCAAAATTATATGATTATTATTTAAGCTTGATTAATTATTACAAAGGATATTACCCTGAGGCCTTACAAATGTTACAAAGAACAGATGTGGAGCCGTATTCTGATGTTGCAAAGTATTTGTCTGCTAAAATTTATGCAAAAATGGACTTTGATTCCAAGGCTATACAGCAATTAAATTCTCAAGGCAATTTTGAATCTAGTTTATCTTTAGGTCTTTTATACGCTAGAATAGGAGAATATGCTAAAGCTAAAGTCGCTTTAAGTACAGCGATGAAAATTGAAAGAGATTTTAATCAGAGTTTGGCGGCTTTAACATTGGTTGATATTAAAACAGGAAATTATCAAGATATGTTAGCGCGCTTGCAAAATTCTTATGATAACGATAAAGATAGATATAAGATTTTAGATACTTATAAAATTCAAGTTCGTTTAAATAAGGATCTTTTTAATATAGCAGTTGCTCAAAATTCTTTTTCAAAAGATTTGCTAAAAAAACAAAAAGATCAATTCGATTTGCTTTTTTATTTTGCACCTTATCAGGTTTTTGATAGTAAGCAGGCTGCTTTATATATTAAAAAAGCTAATGTTACAGATTTCGTTGATGATAGTACTGATGCGGGAATTTATCTTAATATAAGCAAGGCTCTTTCATCTACCAATGTAAAAATTGCCAATATTATTAACTATGCATTAAATCAGAAGTTACGCCTTGCTAACCAAGAATTTCAAAAACTTATCAAGGATTATCCAGAACATAGTATTTTACATTATAATTTGGCTTTAACTTATGCCCAAATGCAAAATTATGAACTTGCTTATAAGCATTTTTCAAGTTCATATCATCTTAATCCTAAAAATTACTTAGCAGGTGCTTTTGCTATGTTTTGTGCAAAATTAATTGATATTGATACAACTAAACTTTACAATGAAATTCTTGATAATATAGCTGCTGATTCTAATTTTAAAGCTAATATGCAAAAAAGTATGTTATTTTTAGTTAATAATAATTATATTTCTATGCTTCCTTATTTAGATGAAACAAAAAAAGATACGCCTTTGAGTTTGATTTTTGAAGCTATTGTTGCTAAAAATAATAATCTTAATAATCAAGTAGATGTGAAAATTGCTAAATTGCGTTCAGAGTTGCCTGAAGATATTTTGGCAAATATTTTGTATTTTAATTCTTTAAATTCAAATTTAAATATTAAAGAATATGCTCAAAATGCTCAAATTCATTTTAAAAATTTAAAACTTGATTATCGTAGTGTTTTTGGTGGGCCAAATATAGCTAGGGAATTTTATGTTAATTTAATGCATATTGCAGGGCTTTTAAATTTAGAAAGACAGAAATTTAAAGAGTTGATTAATGTTTCAGGAGCAAAAGATGAGGGTATTTTACAAACTTTAGCTTATTTGGATATTTTTGCACAGCAATACGAGGAGGCTTATGCGCTTTATAATTCTTTGATTGATGATTATGGAGCTAAAGATACTAAAACTTTATTTTTAGCAGCCGTAGCAGCCGTAGGTGCAAATAATCCAAATTCAGCTATAGCGCTTTTGCAGCTTTCTAAACTTACAGATAAAAATAACAAAGAGAGTAAAGCAGCTCTTGGTATGTTGTATCAAGAAGTAAAGAACTATGAAGCTGCGATATCTCAGTATAAAACTTTACCTAATAATTTTAAGAGTGAATTTTTTACTTTTGATATTAATAACAACTAAAAATGCTTAGAAATTTCTAAGCATTTTTAGTTAAGCTTGAAGATCTAGAGTTTTTCCGCCTAGTTCATCGATGCGATCGCTAACTTTTTTAAGTGCCGCATCTATTGTATCTTGACTGATTTGAGGAAGTTCTCCACCCCACATTTTTTCTGCTTGCTCAAATCCTTTTTTCATACCTTCAAGACCTTTTTTCAATTTTTCAACATCATCGCCACCGCCTTTAATAACAAAATCCGCGATGCGATTGGCTGTATTTTCCACTCCAAAAAAACCATCTTCACTTACAAGTTGTTGAAGTTCATCTGTATTCATATCAAGTGGATTTTTGCCACTGTAGCCTAAGGATGCAAAATCAATATTTGTAAGTATAGATTTCGCAGTATCTAAATTGGCACCATTTAAAAGACTATCTAGTCCAGTTTGGGCATTGCTCGAACCTATTACAGCATTCATTGTTTGCTGTTGAAACTGAACTAGGTAAATTTGTGTAATGCCTTTTCCACCAAGTGCATTTAATTTTTCAAGGGTATTTTTATCTACATCCTTGCTAGAATTAGCACTTTGAACATTTTTGTCTTTTGTGTTTTCCTTAGCATCATCTGCCTTCTTATTGCTAACTTGTGTTTGTGCCATGCTAGCGATATTTGAAAAAGTATTCACTTGCATATTTGCTCCTTTGTGTGAGGCTTTAATTTATATCGACTTTTGACTTAAAAAATTTATAAGGACATTAAATTCCTTATTTTCAAAGGAATTTAATGTTTTATTGTAGATAATAAGCAATTTGCTCTTTATTGAGAATGCGGATAAGATTGCTAGTACCTTCTACTCCTGTTGGAAAGCCTGCAGTTAGAAGATAGCATTTATCTTCATCCATAAAACCTTTTTCAACACTTGATCTTACAGAGTCTTTTAATAATTCTGTAAGTTCATTACTTTTGTTAACCAAGATTGCAGGATTAACTCCCCAAACTATACTTAAAGAGTTTAAGGTTTTTTCAGAATGCCCTACTGCTATGATTTCTATATTTGGACGATATCTCGCAATCTTAATAGCAGATTTTCCGCTACTTGTTAAAGAAAAAATAGCATCAGCGTTAAGATCTGTTGCAAGATGAGCTGAAGAACGCATGATTTTATCTGTATTGTCTAAATCATTAAAATCATTAAATTTGTTATATGGATAGCGTTTTTCTGTTTCTATTATAGTTTGGCACATTATATCAACAGCGTTTGCAGGATCTATACCAACGGCACTTTCTTCACTTAGCATTACTGCATCTGTTCCATCTAAAACAGCATTTGCAACATCTGAAATTTCAGCTCTTGTGGCGGTTTTGCTTTTGGCTAATGAAAAAAGCATCTGAGTCGCAGTAATAACAGGCTTAGAGGCATTGTTTGCTTTTTGTATAATTTCTTTTTGGATATTAGGAACTTTATAATAAGGTACCTCAATACCTAAGTCTCCTCTTGCAACCATTATACCATCGCTAGATTTAATAATCTCATCAATATTTTCTACTGCATCAAATTTTTCAATTTTTGCAAAAATAGATATTTTTGCGTTATTTTGTGCTAAAATTTCACGAACTTCATCAATATCGTGCGCATTTTGTACGAAAGATATTGCTAAAAAATCTACTTCATTTTTTATACCCCAAAGTAAATCATTTTTATCTTTTTGTGTAATAACATCAATATTGATTTTAGTATTCGGAAAATTAATACCTTTATTTGAGTTTAAAAAACCATCATTTTCTATAATGGTTTCAATTTTTTGATCATCTATGTTTACTACTTTAGCACGAATTGATCCATCATATAGATAAATATATTCATCAATTTTTAACATATCTAAAATAGATTTTTGATTGATACTGATTTTATAATGATTTTGAGCAATCTTCTCCCCTAAAATTGTTTCACGATAAAAATCAAGTCTATCACCCTTTTTTAATTCAAATGGTTCTTTAAGTTCACCTGTACGAATTTTAGGACCACTAATGTCTTGTAAAATTCCAATACGAGTATGCAATTCTTTAGCTACTCTTCTTATGGTATCTAAGTTTTTTTTATGATACTCATGTGTTCCATGAGAAAAGTTTAAACGGAAAACATTTGCACCATTGATAATCATTTGGCGTAGAATTTCTTCCTTTTCGCTTGCTGGACCTACTGTGGCTACAATTTTTGTTTTTTTAAGCATGGTAAACTCCTTTTGAAATTATTGTAGCTAAAAATAGAAACAAAATGATTACAATAATTCTGAAGAAAATTTATCTTCGTTAAATTCCATTCCTAGGTAATTACATATAAGCTTTGCATCTCTTTCAGCATTTCCTAAACAACTTGTTGCCCCAGGACTTGGAGTCATATTGAAAATAATACCAGGGGTTTCTGTGATGCTTGCTTCACCTAGCATTAATTCTCCTTTAGTTTTATCAATAACTTGTGGTCTTACGCCTCCAAAACCTTTCGCATAATAAATATCGCTTGCTTTAAGACTTGGGACTATTTTTTTGGCATCTTTAACAAATAAGCTTTTATCAATAAAAGGTAGTTCAAAAAGATAATTATAAAAGATGTAATTTCTAATTGTTGCATCTTTAAACATATTAAAAGTTACTTTTAAAACAGTTTTATCAAGTTTTAGTGCTTCAAAAAATTCTGGAACTGATTTTAGACCATGATAACGTTCTAGTTTTGGAATAACAAGTGCAGTAGGTCCAAAGCGAGTGTTCATATCAGCAAGCAAATCAGGATCTCCATGAAGGGCTGCAAATGGAAGTTTAGGATTTTGCACCATATAAACTTTGCCATTTAAAAGTTTTTGTTTGGTTAAATAAAAACTTCCTGCAACAGGCCAACAAGACTTATCCATACCTAAGTTCATTTTATGTGCTAAATATAAAGAGTGCGCCCCAGCATTGACAACTACGCTTTTGGCATGGTATTCTTGATGATTTGAGGTTTTTAATATAAAAATATCATCTTTTTTTTCTATGTGAATAATTTCTTGATTAAAGGCAACGAAAGTATTTTTATTTTGTTTTTGGGCTTGTCCTATTAGATTTATACTCATTTTCCCAAAATCTACAGTTGTAAAAACCTCGCCGCTTTCAACACCCATGGCACAGATATTTTCAGGTCTATCTTGATTGCAATCTTCTCCTAAAACAACCTTGGGTTCAATTTGTTTGATTTTTGCTTTATCGAAAAATTTTATATAAGGATAAAGTTCTTTAAATTCTTCATAGCGTTTTTTCATATAATCACATTCTATATCTCCAACAGCTAGAGCCATTTTTTGATGAGAAAACATGAAATTATTTTGCGCATTTTGCATGAGTCCATATTTAACTATCATATCAGCTGTTCTTTTTACTTTTCGCGCTTTTTCTAAAGTATAATTGGTTTCAATATCTCCACAATGAATGGTTTGAGAATTACTCGTTCCCTTAGAATTTAATGTTGCAGCTGTATTATATTTTTCTATCAAAGCAATATTTTTAATATTTGTATATCTTGCAAGCTCGTAAAATAATGCTGCTCCCGAAATTCCAGCTCCGATGACAAGCACATCAAATTCTTGTTGACCCATTGTTTTTCCTTTTTTTATTTTAATAAACTTTTTTCTAAATAAAGTTTAATTGAATTTGTTTTACAAAAAGTTAAATTTCATTAAGGTTTGATATCAATGAGAATTTTTGTAACATTTTTAATAAAGTAAATTGGGATTTTCTTTTATAATCTTTTTCATTCCTCGAAAGATTAAAAGTTTATCATAAATTGCGTGATCGAAATAATTTGCTAAAAATTGTCCATCTCCACCAGTGAAATAAAGCTTTTTATTTTGAGCGGCATCTTTTATCAGTAGGTAAATTCCTTTAAAAACACCATAACTTAAAGCATCCATAGTTTTTTGCGGGAATGCATCAAGACTAACTTGAGTGTTAAATTCACTTTTTAATCGTGGTGAAATATGGCTATAAATTTTTTTATAATTTGCAATACCTGGTAAGATAAAACCACCAAGATGTATAGAATTAGAAATAATATCAATTGTAATAGCACTACCTGCATCTACAACAACCCCATCTTCAATAGTATAACAAGCTGCTATGCGATCGATTCCTAATCCTTGATAAATTGTATCAAATAAAAAATAAGGTTCAAGATTGATAAAATTTTTTTGATTTTTTAAATGTTCTTTGAGATGTTCATTGACATTGATATAAAAAATTTTTTGTTCATTTTTAAATTCTAAAAACTGATCTATACTAAGAGTAAAATATTTGTTATCATCTAGGAAATTAGCATTTGAATTCCCAATATCACAGAGCAACATAGATATTAAATCCTTTCATTTCTAGATGATTTTTTGCTTTAGAGCAAAGAGAAGCCATGCTAAAAAAATATTTGTTATTTATGTTAATTTGCTGTGCTAGATTTTCTAAAAATAAGGCATCTTTCATTAAAAATTTTGTTTTTCCTGTATACATAAAAAGAATGTTATTTTGATCTTTAGCACAAATATAACTTTTTTTTCTAGTCAACATACTTAAGTCATAGGGCTTTAAATTTAATTTTAAAGACTTTATTGTTTGTTCTAAAATTTTTATCATAACAAATCTAAAATTTTATCTCCGTAGTAAAATTTACCATTCCCCATGAAAGAAATTTTATCAATAGCTTCTGAAAGTTTAAATACTTGTGCATTATCTAAATTTAGATTCATTTTGATAAGATAGCCTGTTTTTTCAAAAATATATAAATAATTATTGTATATATTACTTTTTACAAAAATAGCAAATTCAAATTTTTTTTCCGCAATTTTTCTTAAGTTATAATCAGTTTTAATAATAGTGCCATCTTTTTCTAGTATAAAAATACCATCATCGCTAAGTGCAACATCTTTTATGTCAGCATCAAGATAAAGAGTTCTAGCGGGGCTTACAATAATGATTTTTTTAGCTGTTGCTGCTATAAGTTTATCTCCGATTACGCTTAGATGGATTACATTGTTGAAAAAATTTTCTGCCGAAATAACCACGTCTTTAATGACTTGAAGATTGTTTCTTGAAAGAATTAAAATTTTGCCATCTAGCGTTGGATATACGATGATATTGTCTAAAAATATAGGATTAGCGGTACGACTGTCTTGAGCTGGAGCTGAGGTTAGGGTTTGGCTGAATTTAATACCCAAAGAACGATTTGCAAGAACTATAGTATTATTTGCAAGTACAAGGGCTAAATCATCTCCATTAGAAGCTACTCCTACAACACTAGCGTCAAATTGAAAATTATAAATTTCATTATAAGAATTGTCAAAAATTTTTAAATTTCCATTATTATCTGCAGTAAAATATTCCCCATCTTGATAAGCTAGAAGCATATAATTTTTAGGAAGTTTAAACTTGTCTATGGAAATATTATTTTTTAAGATAGCTGTATTATTGCTAAGTTTTGCAGAAACTAGATTCCAATCAACGATTTTACTTTTTAAATTGCTATTATGACTTAAATCTCCATCGGTTTGTTTTGGTTCAAAATATTGTCTTTTGGTGCCACAAGCACATAGAAATATTAAACAAAATAGTGTTAAAAATATTTTTTTCATTGTGTAATGCCTTGATAATGTTTGAGATTTTTAGCTATTTGATTTAAACTTGAATTTTCTTTTATCTGAGAAAGTAAAACATTAGCTTCTTCGATTTTATTTTGCTCTAAAAATTTGTAAGCTTCTAATAATTTATCATAATTTTTTAAAAATATCGATTTATCCCCTAAAGATAATGCGATAATATTTTTAAGTAAAGTGTTTGTTTGAGTATTACTGTAAATTTGTTTTAGTTCATTTTGGAGAGCTGTATTATTAAAATCATTAATATTTTCTTTTAGTAAAAAGATAGCGTAAAGATTGGTATTTTTATTTTTAAGTTGTTCTAAAAGATTTTTATTGCTAGGATCTTGTATTAGATTGGCATAAATTTCATTTGCTTCTTTTGTTTTATAATCGTTTATTTTTGAGATTATAAAATTTCCAGCAAACCAAGCAACTAAAATTATCACAACAGCAGATATATAAAATTTATACTTGCGTATAAATCTCTCTCCTTTGATAAAATTTTCTATAAATTGTTCTTCTGTGTTAAGTTCATTTTTAACAGCTTTTAAATTATCTTTTAGTCCCAAAATTTATCCTTGAAAAAATATTTTTATTTTTGTATAGAAAAATTATGATATTGTATCATATAAATTGCAAAATATCCTAAACAATTTAAAGCTTTTTATGATATAATTTTCAAAATTTTAACTTTTTTATTAAGGTTTAAGAAATGCAAATAGATGAGAAATTATTAAGCAAGCTTGAAAAATTAAGTGCTTTACAAATAACAAAAAACAGAAATGAAACCATTGCACAGTTAAGTGAAATTGTGAATTTTGTTGCAAAATTAAACGAACTTGATTTAGATTCCCAAGAGATTACTGTGAGTACTATAAAAGGTGGAGCTCCTTTGAGGATTGATGAGATAAGAAATAGCAATGTTATTGATGAGGTTTTAGATTGTGCTCCAAAAAAACAAGAACATTTTTTTGTTGTTCCTAAAATCATAGAATGATTAACTTAGCATTTAGTGCTTATTTGTAGAATAAATTTAAAACAAAAAAAATCAGAGAGTGATTGAAATGAATTTTTATTGGTTTGATGCTTTTATTTTAGGATTTACCTTGCTTTTAGGGCTTAAGGGTATTATCAATGGTTTGATAAAAGAAATTTTTGGACTTTTGGGTATTATTGGTGGTGTTTTTATTGCTTCAAAATATGCAACTCAAGCAGCTGAATTTATACAAAGTGCTTTTTATAAGATAGAAAATCAAAGCTTAGCTGGATTTGCTGGATTTTTGGCCATATTAATTATTTTTTGGATAGTTTGTTTATTGGTGGGTAATTTTCTTTCTAAGTTGATTAAATTAAGTGGCCTAGGTTTTTTAGATCGTATTGGTGGCTTTATATTTGGTGGAGCAAAAATCTTTTTAATTTTTGCAATTTTGGTTTTTTGTGTAGCAAGAATCGATTTTTTAAATGATAAATTAGATAATTTTGCTAAAAATAGCTATACTTTAAATTTACTTAAAGAAACGGGATCTTTTATTATGAATCAACCTTTAACAGAAAATAGTCTAGATCATGCTAATGAAAAGTTGCAAGATATTGTAAGTGATTTAAACAATACTCAAAAAGGGGAGTGATATGCTGATAGAAAATGTGGAATATGATGTTTTACTTGAGAGATTTAAAAAAATATTAAGACAAGGCGGACTTAAATATACTAAGCAAAGAGAAGTGCTTTTAAAAACTCTTTATCACAGTGATACTCATTACACACCCGAAAGTTTATATATGGAAATCAAACAAGCTGAACCTGATTTAAATGTAGGAATTGCAACTGTTTATCGTACTTTAAATTTGCTTGAAGAAGCAGAAATGGTAACTTCCATTTCTTTTGGTTCGGCAGGTAAAAAATACGAGCTTGCCAATAAACCTCACCATGATCATATGATATGTAAAAATTGCGGAAAAATTATAGAATTTGAAAATCCTATTATAGAAAGACAGCAAGCCTTGATTGCAAAAGAACATGGTTTTAAACTTACAGGGCATTTGATGCAGCTTTATGGTGTTTGTGGTGATTGTAATAATCAAAAAGCAAAGGTAAAAATATAAATGTTTGATAATATTTTAGAGCAGCAAAGAATAGAAAAAGCTAAAGAGTTAAAAAATTTAGGGATTAATCCTTATCCTCATTTTTTAGAAAAGGAAATGTCTTTAAAGACTTTTAAGGATAAATTTTCTTATATTTTAGAGCAAGTTGAAAAAAGAGATGAAAGTGTCAATGCTGTTGTTGCAGGACGTTTGAAACTTTTGCGTATAGCTGGGAAATCAATTTTTGCAAACATTGAAGATGAGGATACAAATTTACAAATTTATTTTAGTAAAGATAGCGTAGGCGAAGAGCTTTATACGATTTTAAAAAAGAATTTAGAGGTGGGTGATATTGTTTTGGTTAAAGGTTTTCCTTTTGTAACTAAAACAGGTGAATTTAGTTTGCATGCAAGCGAAGTAAAACTCGCTACAAAAGCTATTGTTCCTTTACCTGAAAAATATCATGGATTAACAGATATTGAGCAAAGATATCGTAAACGTTATGTTGATATGATAATGAATGTCGAAGTTAGAAAAGATTTTTTAGTGCGTTCTAAAGTGGTGAGTTTAATCCGTCATTTTTTTGAAAATAAAGGCTTTTTAGAAGTAGAAACTCCTATGATGCATCCGATTGCAGGTGGAGCAAACGCTAAGCCTTTTGTAACTTTTCATAATTCTTTAGGCGTAGAAAGATTTTTAAGAATTGCTCCAGAACTTTATCTTAAAAGACTTATAGTAGGTGGTTTTGAGGCGGTTTTTGAAATCAATCGTTGTTTTAGAAACGAAGGTATGGATTTAACTCATAATCCCGAATTTACAACTATAGAATTTTATTGGGCCTATCATAATTATAAAGATTTAATGGATTTAACCGAAGAACTTTTTGCTTTACTTTTGGATAAACTTAATTTAGGAAAAACAATAGAATTTGATGGAAAAATGATAAATTTTTCTAAACCTTTTGAAAGAATAACCTATAAAGACGCACTTTGTAAGTATGGTGGTTTAGATAGGGATTTAATCGAAGATAAGGAAAAAATTCTTACTAAATTAAAAGCAGATGGTTTTGAAGCGAATGAAAAGCTTGAACTTGGACATTTGCAAGCTGAACTTTTTGACAATTATGTGGAAGAAAAATTGATCAATCCTACTTTTGTGATTGATTTTCCTATTTCCATAAGTCCTTTATCAAGACGTAGCGATGAGGATTCTCAGATTGCTGAGAGATTTGAGTTGTTTATTTGCGGAAGAGAATTGGCAAATGGTTTTAATGAGCTTAATGATCCTCTTGATCAATATGAGAGATTTTTAAAACAAATTGAAGCTAAAAATGCAGGCGATGAAGAGGCTTGTGAAATGGATGAAGATTTTGTAAATGCTTTGGGTTATGGAATGCCTCCAACGGCAGGGCAGGGCATAGGTATAGATAGACTTGTTATGCTTTTGACAAATAAAAAATCCATTCGTGATGTGATATTGTTTCCTGCAATGCGTCCATTAAAATCAGAACTAAAGGAGAAAGAATGAGTTTAGAAATGTTTGATAAAGAAATTTTTGATTTAACAAACAAAGAGTTAGAGCGTCAATGTGAAGGTCTTGAAATGATAGCGAGTGAAAATTTCACTTTACCTGAAGTAATGGAAGTTATGGGAAGTATCTTGACAAACAAATACGCAGAAGGTTATCCGGGTAAAAGATATTATGGTGGTTGTGAATTTGTTGATGAGATTGAAACTCTAGCCATTCAAAGATGTAAAAAACTTTTTAATTGTAAATTTGCTAATGTTCAGCCTAATTCAGGTTCTCAAGCTAATCAAGGTGTTTATGCGGCTTTGATTAATCCAGGTGATAAAATTTTAGGAATGGATTTAAGTCATGGTGGACATTTAACTCATGGTGCAAAAGTAAGTTCTTCGGGCAAAATGTATGAAAGCTGTTTTTACGGCGTAGAACTTGATGGAAGAATTGATTATGAAAAAGTAAGAGAAATTGCTAAAAAAGAAAAACCAAAACTTATAGTTTGTGGAGCTAGTGCTTATGCAAGAGTGATTGATTTTGCTAAATTTAGAGAAATTGCTGATGAAATAGGTGCCTATCTTTTTGCTGATATAGCACATATTGCAGGTCTTGTTGTGGCAGGTGAGCATCCAAGTCCTTTTCCATACGCTCATGTAGTAAGCTCAACTACACATAAAACTTTGCGTGGCCCAAGAGGTGGTATTATTATGACAAATGATGAAGAGCTTGCTAAAAAAATTAATTCTGCCATTTTTCCAGGTATTCAAGGTGGTCCTTTGATGCATGTAATTGCTGCAAAAGCAGTAGGATTTAAATTTAATCTTAGCGATGAGTGGAAAGTTTATGCAAAACAAGTAAGAACTAATGCTCAAGTTTTAGCTAATGTTTTAATGGATAGAAAATTTAAACTTGTTAGCGATGGAACGGATAATCACCTTGTTTTAATGAGTTTTTTAGATCGTGAATTTAGTGGAAAAGATGCAGATTTAGCTCTTGGAAATGCAGGTATTACTGCAAATAAAAATACTGTTCCAGGAGAGATTAGAAGTCCTTTTATCACAAGTGGATTAAGACTTGGAACTCCAGCCCTTACTGCCAGAGGTTTTAAAGAAAAAGAAATGGAAATTGTGTCAAATTATATTGCAGATATTTTAGATGATATTAATAATGAAAAATTACAAGAGAATATTAAACAAGAATTAAAAAAACTTGCAAGTAATTTTATTATTTATGAAAGGGCTATGTTTTGATTTCACCAATGGATATGTCGCTAATTAAAATAATTGGCGATCATTATTATATAAGACGCGATAAAATTGTAAATAAAATTACACATAGAGGTCGCTTATTTTTTGATAAATTTGAAAGAGTTGATGCTCCTTTAAATTTAAATGTCATGAGAGAACACGCTGCTAAAAAAATTGTTGTCGCTCATGATTTAATAACAAAAGATAATAAAGTAGAAAATATTGTCTTTGATTATAATGGTTTTAATGCTGAAAGATTTTATCACCGTGCACAACTTATTTTAAGAGAAGAAGGTTTTATAAATTTCACAGCCTATAAGACTAAAACTCCAGGACATTTACATCTTTATATTCACAAAGGACACACGGCGTTAAACGAAGGTTATTCTTTAGCGTCTAAACTTTCAATGATGTTTGCAAGTAAAATGCCAGTAGAATGGAAGGTGTTTCCTAGCATGGATGTACCTAGGGAATTTAATATTTTAATATTGCCTTATGAGGTTTATCAAAAAGAACGAGGAAGTTCTTGGTCTAAGCATATGTAAGAAAGGACAAATTATGGAAAATCAAAAAAATGAATTTGATGATATTATTTTAGAAAAAAGTAATAAAAGTGAAAAAGTAAAAAAAATTCTTTTACGAGTTATTGCTTTAGTTATTTTGTTTTTAGCTATCATGATAGTTATGAAGCTTATTAATGGTAGTGGTGATGAAAATACGCAAAATCAAAGTGTATTGCCAAGTGAACCTATAGCAACTCAAGACAATAACAATGATACTTCTTTTGAAAGTATGCCAATTACAGATAATACTTCAGCAGAAGATCAATTTGAGGCATTAAGAAAACAATTTCAAGATGAACAAAATACAACTCAAAATACAACAACCTCTAGTTCAAATAACAATGATACTACAAATTTTGCTATGCCTGATCAAGAAGTTCCAGCAGAACCAACAGCAACTACTTCAGAAAATACCACTCCACAAGCAAGTACTCCTAAACAAGAAGTAACACAAACTGCAAAACCTAAAGAAGAAGCAAAAAAACAAACAGCTGTAAAAAAAGAAAAAGAAAGTGCAAAACAAACCCCTAAAAAAGAACAAAATGCAAATGATTTATTTAAAAATGTTGATGCTAAACCTGTATATCCAAGTGGTTTAGCATCGGGTATTTATGTGCAAATTTTCTCAGTAAGTAATTTGGATCAAAAATCAAAAGAACTTGCTTCTGTAAAGCAAAAAGGTTATGATTATAAACTTTATAAAACTACAGTTGGAGGTAAAGAAATTACCAAGGTTTTAATAGGACCATTTGAAAAGGCAGATATTGCAGCAGAACTTGCTAAAATCCGTAAGGATATTGCAAAAGATGCTTTTTCTTTTACTTTAAAATGAAATTTTTAGCAGTTATAGGCGATCCTATTTCTCACTCTAAATCGCCTAGAATGCATAATAATGCTATTAAAGCCTTAGGGCTTGATAGCATTTATACACGCTATCATTTAAGAAATGCTAACTGTTTAAGAGAAGATTTTTTTAAATTAGGACTTAGTGGAGCTAATATTACTTTGCCTTTTAAGGAAAAAGCTTTAGATATTGCTGATGTGAAGGATGATTTTGCTAGAAATATTGGCTCTGCAAATACTTTATGCTTAAAAGAAGATAAAATTTACGCTTATAATACTGATGCTTTAGGTTTTTTAGAAGCTATTAAGGATTTTGATAATATAAAAAAAGCTTTGATTTTGGGTGCTGGAGGTACAGCTTTGGCGCTTGCTTATGCATTAAAACAAAAAGGCGTAGAAGTGTATATAGCTAATCGTAGTAAAGAAAGATTTAAAGATTTTTTAGCTTATCCAACTTATCTTTATAAAAACTTGCAAGATTTTGACTTTGATTTGGTTATAAATTCAACTTCTGCTGGATTAAAAGATGAAAATTTACCTTGTGATAGAGAGCTTTTAGATAGAATTTTACCTAAAGCTAAATTTGCTTTTGAGGTAATTTATGGCAGAGAAACACCTTTTTATAGATTGTGTAAAGAGTATCATTTAAAAATTAAAGATGGACTTGATATGCTTTTATGGCAAGGAGTTTTTGCTTTTGAACTTTTTTTTGAAATACAAGATAAAAGAGAGATGATAAAAAATGCAATGCAACAGGCATTGATTTTAAAGTAGAATGATAGTTATTTTTCTTGTATAAGAAAATCTTATTTTTTGTGTGAGAAAGTTTAATTTTCCCACAAGTTTTATCATTCAAATATTTCTACCCCATCTTGATTTTTACTTTGATTATTTTGATTTGTTGAAGATGGATTTGTAGGAATATTTTGTGTAGGCGTGTTTTCAATTGTATTATTTTGATTAGAATTTGTTTGAGGTAAGCTTTCTTCAAAGGTAGCATCGCCATCAAAACTATTAAAACCACTGTTTGTATTAGGTATAGTTTTGCCTATGTCTGTTGCTTTTGGTAGATTGTTATAAAGTGTATTTAATGTATTTTTATAAAAAGCTAAAAAACTTTTATCAATTTCAAAAGCAGGTTGCTCTAAACCTTTATTGAGTTGAGTTGGTACGGTAGAGATAGTAGTTTTAAACATATTAACCCCATCATCATTTTTAATAGGATAGTTAAGCGCAACTAAAGAATCTAGTTTAGTGCTACTTGAAAGATTGGTTGAATTTTGTGGATTGTGTGCATCTATAAAATCTATTTTACCTTTAAAATTTATACCTAAATTGGATTTTACATAATCTCCACTCATAAAATTGCTTGTTTTTTGTGCATTTTTTTCTTCCGTATAAATACTGATTGAACTTTTAAGAGTGTAGTCTGGATTAGTAGTAACTATTTTATAGCCTTTTAGTTGAGCGATGGTTTTGATCTGCTCTTCTAAATTTTGTTTTAAAAGATCAATTTCTTTTTCTATGCGAATTTTAAGCACTGAATTTTCAAAATAATCAGAATAATTGTTATTTTGTTCTATATTAATAGGCTCAAGAGCAATGCTTACTCCAGAATCAATAGGTTCAACCTTTGTTGGAACTTGGGGTTTAAAATTTGGCATAGAAACATTGACAAAATTACTGCTTGTACTCCCACAAGCTGCTAAAATTAACATACTACTAGCAAGTAAAATATATTTTTTCATTTTTTACCTTTATTTAATGTGTTTGTGTTAATTATAGCAAGTTAAAGTTTTTTTGTTATATTTTTATAAAAGAAAATTAGGAAAGATATATGGAATTTTGGCAGCATATTTATTCAAATTTTAATGTTATAGCTTTTAGCATCTTTGGTTTAAAGGTGCATTGGTATGGCATTATGTATGTTATAGCTTTGCTTTTGGCTTTGCTTTTGGCTAAATTTTTTGTAAGAAAATTTCAACTAGACATTAATGAAAAACATTTGGATAGTTATTTTATATGGGTTGAAATAGGGGTTATTTTAGGTGCAAGGCTTGGATATATTTTGATTTATGATGCAAATACTATGTATTATATTACTCATCCTTGGCAAATTTTTAATCCTTATATTAATGGTGAATTTGTAGGTATTCGAGGTATGAGTTATCATGGAGCAATTATAGGATTTTTGATAGCTACTTTATTGTTTTGTAAAAAATATAAAACAAATCCTTGGATTTTTCTTGATTTGGTTGCTTTAAGTGTTCCATTGGCTTATGTTTTTGGTCGTATAGGAAATTTTTTAAATCAAGAGCTTTTTGGTCGCATTACAAATGTGCCTTGGGGAATTTATGTTGATGGAGTATTGCGCCATCCATCGCAACTTTATGAAGCATTTTTAGAAGGTATTGTTGTTTTTATTATAGTTTATTTAGCAAGATTTAAGCAAAGTTTTCAAGGGGAATTGATTCTTGTGTATGCTGGTGCTTATTCATTGGCAAGATTTATATGTGAATTTTATCGCGAGCCTGATTTTGGTATAGGTTTTGTTTTATGGGGTATGAGTATGGGGCAAATTTTAAGTTTTATAATGTTTATAACAGCTTTGTTAGTTTATATTTGTATAAAGTTTAAAAAAGTAAATATTTAATCTATCTTAAAGACTTTTGTAATATAATGAAATGGATTTTTTTAATTTCTTTTTACAAAGGAGTAAAGATGCGTGAGCTTATCGAAGGTTATTTGGGTAAGAGCATTGAGGGCAAAAAAAGTAAAATGCCTGCGAAATTAGACTTTATCCAAAGCGCCTCAGGGCTTTTTTTAGGTCTTTTTATGTGGGTGCATATGCTTTTTGTTTCTACAATTTTAGTCAGTGAGGATTTTTTTAATTCTGTGGTACATTTTTTAGAATTAAAATTTGTTTACGATAATCCTGTTATGAGTTATCTTACTTCATTTTTAGCCGCCTGTGTTTTAGTGGTTTTTTTCGTTCATGCTTTACTTGCAATGAGAAAATTTCCTATTAATTACCGTCAGTATCAAATACTAAGAACACACAGTAAAAAAATGAATCACAGCGATACTTCGTTATGGTGGGTTCAAGCTTTTACAGGTTTTATTATGTTTTTCTTAGGTTCTGCTCATCTTATTTTTATTGTAACCAATGCAGATAAAATCAGCGGCGATATGTCAGGAGATAGGGTTGTAAGCCATTTTATGTGGCTTTTTTATGCTGTTCTTTTAGTCTGTGTTGAACTTCATGGAAGTATAGGGCTTTATAGACTTTGTGTTAAATGGGGTTGGTTTGAAGGAAAAAATGTAAAAGAAAGTCGCAAAAAGCTTAAAACTGCTAAATGGATAATCAGTATTTTCTTCCTAGTTTTAGGTGTGTTAAGTCTTGCAGCATTTATAAAAATAGGTTATGAAAACTACCAAAATCAAACTCAAACTACTGCGATGATAAAAAACTACAATGGAGCAAATTATGAATATACAATATAGTGATGCTTTAGTAATAGGCGGAGGATTAGCAGGTCTTAGAGCGGCTATTGAAGTAGCAAAGAGTGGCCAAAGTGTAACACTTTTAAGTATTTGTCCAGTGAAGCGTTCTCACTCTGCAGCGGTGCAAGGAGGTATGCAGGCAAGTTTAGCAAATGGGGCAAAAGGTGAGGGTGATAATGAAGATCTTCACTTCGCAGATACAGTAAAAGGAAGTGATTGGGGCTGTGATCAAGAAGTAGCAAGAATGTTTGCTCAAACTGCGCCAAAAGCAGTGCGTGAGCTTGCGGCTTGGGGTGTGCCTTGGACTAGAGTTACTAAAGGTCCAAGAACTGTTGTAATCAATGCACAAAAAACTGTGATTGAAGAAAAAGAAGAAGCGCACGGGCTTATTAATGCTAGAGATTTTGGTGGAACTAAAAAATGGAGAACTTGCTATATCGCAGATGCAACAGGGCATTGTATGCTTTATGGTGTAGCAAATGAAGCTATTAAACATCAAGTAAAAATTATTGATAGAATGGAAGCAGTAAGAATTATCCATGATGGTAAAAAATGCTTAGGTGTGATTGCTAGAGATTTAACCAATGGACAACTCATTGCTTATATCGCAAGAGGAACTATGATAGCAACAGGGGGCTATGGTAGAATTTATAAACAAACTACAAATGCGGTAATTTGCGAAGGAACAGGTGCGGCTATCGCTCTTGAAACGGGACTTTGTAGACTTTCTAATATGGAAGCAGTGCAATTTCACCCAACTCCTATTGTGCCAAGCGGTATTTTGCTTACTGAGGGTTGTCGTGGCGATGGCGGAATTTTACGTGACGTGGATGGATATCGTTTTATGCCTGATTATGAGCCAGAGAAAAAAGAACTTGCAAGCCGTGATGTGGTAAGTCGTAGAATGATGGAGCATATTCGTAAAGGTAAAGGTGTAAAAAGTCCTTATGGAGATCATTTATGGCTTGATATTTCTATACTAGGTCGTGCGCATGTGGAAAAAAATCTTCGCGATGTGCAAGATATTTGTAAAACTTTTAATGGTATTGATCCAGCAGATGAAGGTCCAAAAGGTTGGGCTCCAGTTCTTCCAATGCAGCATTATTCTATGGGTGGAATTAGAACTAAACCAACGGGTGAAAGTCAATGGTTAAACGGACTTTTTGCTTGTGGAGAAGCAGCTTGCTGGGATATGCACGGATTTAATCGTTTAGGTGGAAATTCATGTGCTGAAACTGTTGTAGCAGGTATGATAGTGGGAGATTATTTTGCAGATTATTGTAAAAATAATGGTGAAGTAATTGACACAAATGTAGTAAAAGACTTCTTAACTAAAGAGTATCAATATTTAAAATCTTTAGTAGATAAAGAGGGTAAACATAATGTTTTTGAAATTAAAAATAGAATGAAAGAAATTATGTGGGATAAGGTAGCCATCTTTAGAACAGGTGAAGGTTTGAAAGAAGCAGTAGATGAACTTGAAAAACTTTATAAAGATTCTCAAGATGTTAAAGTACATTGTAAAGAACTTGATTGTGCAAATCCAGAGCTTGAAGAAGCGTATAGAGTACCAAGAATGTTAAAAATAGCACTTTGTGTAGCTTATGGAGCGCTTTTAAGAACAGAAAGTCGTGGGGCGCATTATAGGGAAGATTATCCAAAAAGAGATGATTTAAATTGGATGAAAAGAACCAATACTTTTTGGGTAGAAGGCGAAACATTACCACGCATAGAATATGAAGAGCTTGATATTATGAAAATGGAAATTCCACCAGCATTCCGTGGATATGGAGCTAAAGGAAATATTATAGAAAATCCTTTAAGTGAAAAACGCCAAGCTGAAGTGGATGCAATACGTGAAAAAATGGAAGCTGAAGGCAAAGGTCGTTATGAAATTCAAAACGCTTTAATGCCTTATGAATTACAAGCTAAATATAAAGCACCAAACCAAAGAATAGGAGTTGATTATGAGTAGAAAATTGACAATAAAGGCATTTAAATATAATCCTTTAAGCAAAATTTCTAAACCACATTTTGTAACTTATGAGCTTGAAGAAACTCCTTTTATGACGGTTTTTGTATGTTTGACTTTGATCCGTGAAAAAATGGATGCGGATCTGAGTTTTGACTTTGTTTGTCGTGCAGGGATTTGCGGATCTTGTGCAATGATGATTAATGGAGTGCCAAAACTTGCTTGTAAAACTTTAACTAAAGATTATCCTGATGGAGTGATAGAGCTTATGCCTATGCCTGCATTTAGGCATATTAAAGATTTAAGCGTGAATACAGGCGAGTGGTTTGAAGACATGTGTAAGCGTGTTGAAAGCTGGGTGCATAATGAAAAAGAAACTGATATTTCTAAACTTGAAGAACGCATTGAGCCAGAAGTTGCGGATGAAACTTTTGAACTTGATCGTTGTATAGAGTGTGGAATTTGTGTAGCTTCTTGTGCAACTAAACTTATGCGCCCAAATTTCATAGCTGCTACAGGACTTTTAAGAACAGCTAGATATTTACAAGATCCGCATGACCATAGAAGTGTGGAAGATTTTTATGAATTAGTAGGCGATGATGATGGTGTTTTTGGTTGTATGTCATTGCTTGCTTGTGAAGATAATTGCCCTAAAGAATTACCTTTGCAAAGTAAAATCGCTTATATGAGAAGACAACTTGTCGCTCAAAGAAACAAATAAATCTTTCCCCTTTTTAAGGGGAAGATTATGAAAGAATTATTCCAAAAAATTTGGCAAAATGAACTTCAATTTTTAAATTTTGATGCTAAATTTCAAGATAAAAGCAAACTTGATACGGCCGAGTGTGCGATTATTTTAAGTGTCAATAAAGACAATTATGAAAGATATTTTCTCTTAAAAGAATTTCAAGAGCTTTGCAAAAAAATTGATTTAAGAGTGGATATTTTTAGTATACAAAATGCTCAAATTTGTATTTTAAATTTTTTTAAATCAGGTTTTATTTCAAAGCAAGATTTGCTTAAGGCTCTAAAAATTTTAGAAAAAATTTCAAAAAATACTGAAATATTTGATTTTATTTCACAAGAAAAAGTTCAAAGTATAGATCAAAAAGCTTTATTTCAAAATGATTTTAAAGAATTAAACACCATTAATTTAGAGCTTCAAAAGCTAAGTTTTGATGAAAATTTAAAATCAAGACTTCAAAAAACTTTGGAAAAATTTCAAAATTTAGAGTTTAATATAGCCATCACTGGCGTGATGAATGCAGGAAAATCAAGCCTTTTAAATGCTCTTTTAAAAGAAGATTTTTTAGGGGTTTCAAACATACCTGAAACAGCTAATTTAACAGTATTAAGCTATGGTAAGAGTGAAGAAGCAAAGATATATTTTTGGGATAAAAAAGAATGGCAAAATATACTTGAAAGTTCGCACTTTAATGCAGATTTAAAAGAATTTATTGATAAGCTGGATAAGAGTGTAAATATAGAGGATTTTATCAAGGATAAACCTTTAATACAAAATATCGCACTTTGTGAACTTAAAAATTTCAGTTCAGCTAAAAATAAAATTTCAGCTTTAATTAAAAAAATAGAAATTAAAAGTCATTTAGATTTTTTAAAAAATAATATTTCCATAGTTGATACTCCAGGGCTTGATGATGTTGTAGTCCAAAGAGAAATTGTTACAAATGAGTATCTTAGAGAAAGTGATTTTTTAATTCATTTAATGAATGCTTCTCAAAGCTTAACTCAAAAAGATGCAGACTTTTTGGTGCATTGTCTTTTAAATTCAAGGCTGAGTAAGTTTTTAATTGTTTTAACTAAAGCGGATTTGTTAAGCAAAAAGGATTTAGAAGAAGTCATTGTTTATACCAAAGAAAGCTTAAAATCAAGACTTGTGGATTTAGATGAAAATTTGGTGGAAAAGATTGATTTTTTATGTGTGAGTGCTAAAATGGCAAGTGATTTTTATAAGGGTTTAGCACCTAAGGAAAGTTTGCAAAAAAGTGGTATGCAAGAATTTGAAAACTATCTTTTTAACGAGCTTTATGCAGGAGAAAAAAGCAAGATTGCCTTAAGAGCTTACAAAAAAGAATTACATTTGGAACTTAAAAATATTCTAAGCAAATATGAAATGCAAAATCGTCTTATTAAGGAGAATAAACAAGGTGTAAGTGAAGAAAATCAAAAGCTTTTACTTGAACTTCAAAAGCAAAATATCTTATTAAAAGAAGCACAAGATGAAATTTCAAATTCCATTGTAAAACTTAAAAATATAGATAATGGTATAGATAATCTTGTTTTACTTTTGGCTAAAAAATTAAAAGAACGCTTGATAGATGAGTTTAAATATTTAAAAAATAATGCACAAAAGCTTAATCTTTCTCGTATTTTAAATATAGTTGATATTACTACAAAAGATGGGATTAATGATATTTTAAGAGAAATTAAATTTGAAAATATTAAAAAAATCGAGGAGCTTAAAACAAATTTGTCTTTAAAATATGATTTTTTAAAAGATGATTTTGATAATGGTTTTGAAGGTTTTAAAGATGGAATTTCAAAAAATATAGATAGTATTTTTCAAAGTGAAAAATTTGCACTTTTAAGATTGAAAATTGAAAAATTAAGCAATTTAAAATCAGATTTATATGAGCTTGAAACGAATTTAGATATGGTTATTTTTGATACTTTTAAAGAATTTAAAATGAGCGAAATTTTAAATTCTTTAAATATCAATGGAGCATTTTTTGAGTTTTTAAATGATAAATTAAAACATTATGAAAAAAATCAAAAATCAAAATTAGAAAGTCTTGAAAAAGTTTTACAGAGTCTGAAAAATCAAGATATTAATATTTTAAATTCTTTTGAAGAAAATTTAGAAAAAATTGAAAAATTAAAACAACTTGAAATGGGGCTTTTAAATGCAGATTAATCTTTTAAATGATTTTATAAAAGCCTATGAAAATACTTATAGTGTGAGTTTTGATGATAGTTTTAAAGGGCGTATTCAAGAGCTTTGCAAGGAACTTAATGAGCCTTTTATGCACGCAAGTTATGCTTTAGAAAATGAATTAAAAGAGCTTGTGTTTTCTTTGGATAAGAATGTTAATATCGCTATTATAGGGCAGTTTTCAAGCGGTAAATCAAGTTTGCTAAATTTGATCTTAAGGCGTGATTGTTTGCCTACGGGTGTTGTTCCTGTTACTTTTAAACCTACTTTTTTACGCTATGCAAAAGAATATTTTTTAAGAGTAGAATTTGAAGATGGAAGTGATATTATCACAAATATAGAAAAATTAGCCTTTTATACGGATCAAAGAAATGAAGTAAAACAAGCAAAAAGTTTGCATATTTTTGCACCCATTCCTTTACTTGAAAAAATCACTCTTGTAGATACTCCAGGTTTAAATGCAAATGAAAATGATACTTTAACAACTTTTGATGAGCTTAAAAATATTCATGGGGCGATTTGGTTAAGTTTAATTGATAATGCAGGTAAAAAAAGTGAAGAAGATGCCATAAAAGCAAATTTAGAACTTTTAGGAGAAAATAGCATTTGTGTATTAAATCAAAAAGATAAATTAAGCGCAGAAGAGCTAGATAATGTTTTAAATTTTGCAAAAAGTGTGTTTTTAAAATATTTTAATGAGCTTATTGCTATTTCTTGCAAAGAAGCTAAAGATGAGCAAAGCTATGAAAAATCTAATTTTCAATCTTTGCTTGATTTTTTAACTCAGCTAGATACAACAGCTTTAAAAGAAAAATTTGTTAAAAGAAAAATTTTAAATTTATGCGAAATTTTAGAAGATGAAAACCAACTTTTTGTAGGTATTTTTGATCGTTTATTAAATCAATTTCAAAGTTATGAAAAGCATTTACTTTTAGCGTATGAAAATTTTTTAAAAGAGATTGAAATTTTAAATCATCAGATTTTAGAACAGCTTAAAAGCATTAGCGAAAGAATTTCTAGTGAAATTTTTGCAAGTGTTAAGGAAAAAGATGCTTATTTTTACAAAGAAAGCAAAGGATTTTTAAAGAAAGATTTATACACAAGATATGATTATAAAGCGCCTTATATTTCAAGCGACGATGCTTTTTTGGCGATGTTTTACAATAGTGATGTAATGAGTAAAGAGTTTAAAAAAATCAAAAATGAACTTTATAAATCTTTTGAAGAAATCAAGATGAAATTAAAAGATTTTATAAACATACTTGAAAGAGAAATTTTGCTTTTTAAAGCAGAATTTTCAAACATACAAAAAGATCACATTTTCCAAAGTGATAAAAATTTTAGTGAATTAAGAGCTTTTTGCAATGCAAGTGATGAGTACTTTTTGAAAGATTTTAAGGAGCTTTTATTTAAAAGTATTTTAGAGCTTGATTTATTTTTTGAAAAATTAAATCTTAAGGCTTTTACAAATTATGAAAATGCTACGAAACTAAGCCTTGCATTTTTTAGTCGTAAAATCAATGAAAGCCGTGTTCTTTATGAGCTTGATAGTTCTGAATTCGTACTTTTTTATCCTAAAAAAAGCGAAATTTATGAAAGAGTTTTAAATGAATTAAATGTTTATGAGTTTGAAACTTTGCTTATTAATAAGCCTATTTTGACAAAAATTGCAAAAAATTTTTTAGAACAAAGTCAAAATTTAATCCAAGAAAAAAATAAATTTTTAGATCTTAAAAAAGCAGAACTTCAAAAAAGAAGAGTACAGATTTTAAATGTTAGAGAAAGTATAAAGGAAGATTAATGAGAATATTTTTAGCTTTATTTTTATTTTTTAATTCATTACTTGCATTAAGTGAATTAGAAGAAGGTTTAAAACTTTATGAAGCAAATAAATTTGATAAAGCTTATGAAATTTTTAAAAGCCTTTGTGAAAAAGATATTTCTAAAGCTTGTTTTTCTTTAGCTTTTATGTACGAAAGTGCTAAGGGTATGAGTAAGGATTTAAATCAAGCTTATAAATTTTATGATAAAGCTTGTAAATTGGGTTTAGCAAGTGCGTGTTCTAATATGGCTTTGCTTTTGCAAAATCAAGGTTATAAAAATGAAGCTCTTTTGGCTTTTAATAAAGCTTGTACTTTAGGAGAATCGTTAAGTTGTAATAATATAGCTTTATTTTATGAAAAAGAAAAAGATGGACAAATGGCCTCAAGTTTTTATAAAAGATCTTGTGATTTAAAAAATGCAAGAGCTTGTTATCAATTAGGGTCTTTATATGATAAAGGAGAGCTTGTTAAAGCAAGTGTAAAATCTGCCCTTGCTTTTTATTCTAAATCTTGCACTTTAGGTTTTGGTGAGTCTTGTTATTTGTTAGGACGCTATAATCAACTAGAAAAACAAGATTTAACAAAGGCAAAAAGATATTTTGGTATGGCTTGTGATCAAAAACATCAAGAAGCTTGTGCAGCTTATAAAGAACTTAATTCTAAAGATATAGAGCTTTATTAAAAGTTCTATTTTCATTACTTTCAAAGATATTCTTAAATAAAATTAAGAATAACACAAAATTTATCGCTTTTTAAAGTTAAATTTATATTAATAGGGCTAATATAGTCTTATTTAAATTATTATCAAGGAGAAGTAATGCAAGACAATATTATTGATCGCAGAAGCTTTTTTAAACTAGGGCTTTTAGGTGGTTCTGTAGTAGCAGCTAGTACTATAGGTGGCGGTGCTGTTTTAAAGGCAGCAGAACTTACGCATTCGCATCAAGCTTCACAAGGAAAATCAAATAAAGTTAGAGGTAGAATGTTTTTTCAAACTCAAACTGAATTTGATACCTTAAGTGCAGCCTGTGAAAGAATTTATCCTAAAGATGAGCAAGGAGAAGGAGCTATAGGTTTAGGCGTACCTTATTTTATCGATAATCAGCTAGCTAGTGCTTATGGTTATAATGATAGAGAATATATGCAAGGACCTTTCATTGAGGGTAAAGCTGAACAAGGCTATCAAACTCCTATGCAACGCAAAGATATTTTTTTAGAAGGTGTGCATGCTCTTGAAGAAAATGCTCAAAAGCGTTATAAAAAATCTTTTTCTCTGCTTAAAGGTGGAGATCAGGATAAAATTCTAAGCGATTTTGAAAAAGGAAAAATTCAAACTACGGGTTTTAAATCTTCTTATTTTTTCACTCTTTTAAGAGATATGACAGTAGCTGGAGTTTTAGCTGATCCAATTTATGGCGGAAATGATAATAAAAATGGTTGGAGAATGATGCAATATCCAGGCGCACAAATGAGCTATGTGGATAAAATTGCAAGTGATGAATTTTTTAACATTGAACCTATGAGTTTAGCAGATATGGAGAGTTAAAATGGCTGAAGTATTAAAAAAAGTAGATGTGGTAACAGTTGGGGCAGGATGGACTGGAGGTATAGTGGCTGCAGAGCTTACTAAAGCAGGTTTGAATGTACTTAGTTTAGAACGCGGACATATGCAAAGTACTGAAAATTTTAATTTTATCCATGATGAGTGGAGATACGGGATTAATTATGGTTTGATGCAAGATTGCTCGAAAGACACTGTGACTTTTCGCCATGATCCTAGTGGTTTAGCCTTGCCTTATCGTAAAATGGGTTCGTTTTTATTGGGTAATAATGTTGGCGGTGCAGGGGTGCATTGGAATGGTTGGACTTTTAGGTTTATGCCTTATGATTTTGAAATTCAAACCCTAAGCAAACAAAGATATGGTAATAAATTAGGTAATGATTATACCTTGCAAGATTGGGGTGTGACTTATAAGGATATGGAGCCTTATTATGATAGATTTGAAAAAACCTGTGGGGTATCAGGTGAGCCAAATCCTTTAGCGGAAAAAATGGGAGCTTTTAGATCCAGTCCTTATCCACAAGAACCTCTTGAAAATACTAAAATGCTTAAACGATTTGAAAGTGCAGCAAAAAGTTCAAATTTACACACTTATCGTTTGCCAGCTTCAAATTCTAAAGGTGGCTATACAAACCCTGATGGTCAAGATTTAGCTCCTTGTCAATACTGTGCGTATTGTGAGCGTTTTGGTTGTGAGTATGGCGCAAAAGCAAGTCCTTTAAACACAGTAATTCCAAAGGCTATGAGCACAGGTAAATACACTATACGCACTTATAGCAATGTAACGCAAATTCTTAAAAAAGACGGAAAAGTAACGGGGGTAAAATTTGTCGATACTAGAACGATGAAAGAGTATATTCAACCTGCTGATATAGTTGTGCTTACAAGTTATATGTTTAACAATGCTAAGCTTTTAATGGTAAGCAACATAGGTGAGCAATACGATCCAAAAACAGGTAAAGGAACTTTAGGTAGAAATTATTGTTATCAAATGAACATGGGTACAACAGCTTTCTTTGATGAGCAATTTAACACCTTCATGGGTTCAGGTGCTTTAGGAACTACGAGTGATGATTTTAACGGAGATAATTTTGATCATTCTAAGGAAAAATTCCTTCATGGAGCTATGATTTATAGCGTTCAGCTTGGAACTCGCCCTATACAATCAGCCCCACTTCCAGCAGGAGCTCCAACTTGGGGTGCTGAATTTAAAAAAGCATTAAACTATAATTTCACAAGAGCTATTACCGTAGCAGGACAAGGTGCTTCTTTGCCTCATAAGAATAATTATTTAAGTCTTGATCCAACTTATAAAGATGCTTTTGGTATGCCACTTTTACGCTTAACTTATAATTTCACCGATCAAGATAGAGCTTTGCATAAATTTATCACAGATAAAACAGCTGAGGTAGCAAAAAGAATGCAAGGAGTAAAATCAATCAAAAAAGGTGCTTATCTTAAGGATTATAGCGTTGTGCCTTATCAATCTACTCATAACACAGGTGGAACAACAATGGGTGCAGATAGAGAAACTAGTGTGGTTAATACTTATTTACAACACTGGGATGCGGATAATCTTTTTGTTGTAGGAGCAGGAAATTTCCAACACAATAGTGGATATAATCCAACTGATACTGTGGGAGCTTTGGCTTATCGCTGTGCTGAAGGTATTTTAAAATATCATAAAAGTGGAAAAAGCTTAGCTTGATAATAACTTGAGAGTTTTTGAAAACTCTCAAGATTATAAATTTTTAATTTTCTGCCGATATAGTATAATATCAAGGAAGGCAAAAATGATTAATGATATAAATTCTTATTTAAACTACAATTATACAAAAAGGCAAATGGAGTTTGCTCTTGGAGGGTGGTATACAAGATGATTACTTTAAGTTCTTTTAATAGATATTTTGGAAATAATCCTCTATAGACACTTACTAAAATTAGAGATGAAAGTATTGAAAATGGAAATCCTGAGCTTACAAAAGAAGCAAGAGAAAAACTTGGTAATAGTTTTATAAATATGTACAAGGATTATGTGAAACTAAGCGATAAAGTAGAATTGGTTGAAGGATCAATAGAAGATAAACTTAGGAAAAATGAATTTTCAGAATCTGAGGTTAAAAGCTTATTTAAATGGATAGATGAAAATACAAAATCACCCCATTGGATGGAAGTTGATGGGGTGAGTTATGATGAAGCTTATATTAAAGTTTTTCATACAAGTAAAAATATAGACGAATTTAAAACAAAATATCTTGAGCTTCAACAAAAATATTTAGTCGATTTTAGAAATATTAATTCATCGCAAAAAAATTCAGAAGAAAACAAAGAAGAAGCTTTTAAACCTATACAAGCAGAAAGTAAAAACAAAGAAACTTACAAAGATGATAGCACAAGAAACGAACTTGTAAAAAAACTGTTAGAAGGTAAATTTAGCACTAGTAAAGAATTAGAACTTCTTTTTGGTATGAAATTTAGTGATGATGATGCAGGAGAATTTAATAAAATCCTTTCTTTAAATTCTACACCAAAAAGTATAGATATAAAGGCTTGAAAATGCAAAAATTTAATTATAAAAAGGATAAAAAATGTTAAATATTTTACATACAAATTCAAGTCATCGTTTTCCATAAATGTATACCCAAGGAAGTTCATCAAATATATGATACTTTAAAGCTTATGGAACGGCAAGAATATACAAAAAATTAGAAGCCAAAAAAGAAGAGAAGCAAAGTAATACTACAAATGTGGATAAAGCAGATAATAAAAAAGATAAATTTTTAGACATGTCCGTTTAGTTTTAAAACAAAGCTTTATTTATAAGGAAGATTGGCATAAATTTTTTATTTAAATTAAGAATTTTAAGATGCGATATTGAATTTAATGTCGTTATTTTGTGAGTTTTGTTGATAAGTTCTAGCGACAAAATTTTTAAAGTCTTTATCAAAATTTGAATTTTTATCGTTGTTTTTTGAATCTTTATTTGTTTTTTCTAAGCTATTTTCTGAATTTTTGTCATCTTTTTCTTTATTTTCTTCTTCTTTTTCTTTGGTTTCTTCGGCTTTAAGCTTCATTGCTTCAGCTCTTGCTTCAAATTCCATTTTTGCAGCATTTGCTGCAACTTTATAATCTTGTGGGCTAGGATCAGCAGGAGCCATAGCTGCTGCTGCAATTTGTCTTGCATTGGCTATAGTTTCTTCTGGTGTGTTTCCTTTTTGCATGCTGATAGGAACTTCACCCGCTGTAGCATACATTTGATTATCAGGGCCTCTTGTATAAGTAAAACTTGCAGCACCTGCTAAGCCGCCGCCCGCTGCTTGATGCGCAGCTTCATGAGCCTTTACATTTCTATCGATACTTTGGAGTTCGCGAACTTGAGCTACTTCTTTTTGGCTTAGCTCTACGCCATTAACCATTTGGGTTTGTTCGCCATTTTTTTCTTTATCATCTTTATTTTCACTAAGATTTTTTTCATCTTTTTGAGTGGAATCAGATTGATTTGTTTTATCAAAAGAAGGTTTGCTAGAGTAGTAATCATAAGAGTTATAACTTGAACTAATTTGCATTTATCCTCCTTTTTGTTTTTTAAATTTTTAGGAATTTTAACGCATTTTGACTTAAAAATTTGATAAATTTTGTAAAATAATCATAAATACAATTTCAAAGGAATGTAATGATTTATGAAAATGATTTGATTTATATAGAGAAAGAGGAGGCTCAAGTGCCTTGGCTTAAAATTTTTACTAAAGAAATTTATAAAGAATTTAGCGATTGTCCTTTAGAGTTGCAAAAGGAACTTTTTGAAAAAATTTTATTTTGTGAAAAGGCTATGATAGAATTTTACAAACCTGAAAAAATCAATATCGCCTCTTTTGCAAATTATGTGCCAAGGGTGCATTTTCATGTTATGGCAAGATTTAAAGAAGATGCGTTTTTTCCAGAGTGTATGTGGGGAAAACAGCAAAGAGAAACAATAAAGCTTGATTTGCCTAAATTTGAAGAATTTGTAAAATTTTTAAATAGTAAAATTTTTTGATTTTTATTAATGATTTGTTATGTTTTATCTAATAAAATTTTTATATTGAAAATTACTATAAAAAAGGAAAAAAATGAAAAAAGTTTTATTGAGTTCATTGGTTGCGGTGTCTTTGTTAAGCACAGGTTTGTTTGCTAAAGAATATACTTTAGATAAAGCACATACAGATGTAGGTTTTAAAATCAAACATTTACAAATTAGCAATGTAAAAGGAAATTTCAAAGATTATTCTGCGGTGATTGATTTTGATCCTGCGAGTGCTGAATTTAAAAAGCTTGATGTAACTATAAAAATCGCATCTGTAAATACAGAAAATCAAACAAGAGATAATCACTTACAACAAGATGATTTTTTCAAAGCAAAAAAATATCCTGATATGACTTTTACAATGAAAAAATATGAAAAAATCGATAATGAAAAAGGCAAAATGACAGGAACTTTAACTATAGCTGGAGTTTCTAAAGATATCGTTTTAGATGCTGAAATCGGCGGTGTAGCTAAAGGCAAAGATGGAAAAGAAAAAATAGGATTTTCTTTAAATGGAAAAATCAAACGCTCTGATTTTAAATTTGCAACAAGTACTTCAACTATTACTTTAAGTGATGATATTAATTTAAATATCGAAGTTGAAGCGAACGAAAAATAATTTTTTAGTCTAAGAGTCTTGCTCTTAGACTTTGTAAATTTTTATCCAAATTTTCTTCACTTTCTTGCCAAATCAATTTAAAATCCGGTTTAAAATTTTCATTTTCTAAATTAAATTCCGTGTTTTTCAAGGTGGATTCTAAAAAAGCAAGATGATTTAAAGCTTGATTTTTATCATTAAAAATTAAAATAAAATCATTTTCTACGATAAAAATTTTTGCTCTAAAGCGTTTTAAAATTTTTGCAATTTGTTTTAAAATGAGTTTGGTATAGCTTTCTTTGGTATCTTTTAGTTCATTAAAATGAAGCAAGGCAATGATATAGTTGTTTTTTCCTTTTGTAAAGCGTGTAAGGCTTTTTTCATTGGGTAGCTTTGTTAAGGTGTCAAAAAAAGCTAACCTATAAGCGTGATTTAAAAGATAAAAACAAAAAACCAAACTTGCAAATTCAAAATATCTTATTCCTGCTCCTTCTTGGAATAAAAATTGAAAATACGCAGTAAAAAATGCGATAAGAAGATAATATTCTTTAGTTTTAAAGGTTTTGATAAAAATGAGTATTAAGCCGACTAAAAAAAATAAAAATCCTAATTCACTCACAGGTTTAAAAAAATCTAATGCAATAAAATGAAATTCTAAACCAGCACTATTAAAAGTAGTATTTCTAGGTAAAATGATACTTAAAATGCCTATAAAAATAAGGGTTGTAATTGAAGCGATATTTTTTTTATTTAAAATTAAAACATGATGTTTTCCAACGCAAAATAGAGTAAAAATCATAGGTAAAAATAAAGCTACAAATAAATTAGCTTGAAAAAAACTTGTATAAAAATAAGGCAACTTGGCTCCTAATAGCACTAAAGTTAAAAAGAAAATTTTTGAATTTTTAAAGTAAAAGGATAATACAAGTGCTGAAATTTCAAAAATAAAACTCAATGATATTAAAAAATCTAATAAAAACATTATCAAATCCTTGATTTTAATAAAAGTGATAATTGTATAGAAAAAAGCTTAAAAGCGGATTTTATTTAAATTTAGCAATTTCATCTTGTATGGTTTGTTCTATATGGAGTAATTCTTCATGAGTTTTTTTGCTATTATCTAAAAGTTCATCAAATTTAAAGCCAAGCATAACAATACGATATAAATTGGGTTTATATTTTCTCCAATTATATAAAGTGCTAACATCAATGTCTAGTTCATATGCCATATCACGCTTGCTCTTTTTTGTCATTTTTTACCTTAAAAATTTAGCCTTTAAAAAATTTTACATTAAAATTTCTTTATTAAAAACACTTGAAATATTCAATCTTTTATATAAAATATATTTAATATTTCAATATTAATTAAGTTATAGTATGGAATAATAGTTTTTATAAAATTTTTATTTAAGGAGAATTACATGGAAGGTGCAAGTGGCGGGTCTATTTTTGTAACAATATTATTGTTTGTATTATACATGTTGCCCGCTATTATTGGTTTGAGCAGAAAGCATTCTAATTGGCTGATAATTTCTTTGCTAAATTTGTTTTTTGGTTGGACTATTATTGTTTGGCTTGTTTGTTTAATATGGTCTTTTACGGGAAGTTTTAAGCAAACTATTATTATTAAAGAAAAAAATGAGAAATAGGAGAAAAAATGACAAAATTTTTAAGCATTTGTAGTTTAATTGCGATGTTGTTAAGTGGTTGTGGAAGTGATTTTCCTGGACAACCTAGCGATGTGGCTAGAGTTCAGCAAAACAAATATCCAAATGGAAATTTAAAAGAAGAAATTCCCTATAATAAAGATTCAAGAATACATGGGTTAAAAAGAGCTTTTTATGACAATGGTCAGCTAAGAGCTGAAGAAAATTATAAAAATGGAAAAAAAGATGGAATTAGCAGGGAATATTCTAGAAATGGGCAATTACTTGAGGAGGTGCATTTTAAAGATAATCGCGGATATGGTGATTTTGCAAGCTATTATGAGAATGGAAATATGAGAGCAAAGGGAAAACTACTTGGCTATAATGAAGATGGTATGCCAGAATTTGAAGGTAATTACAAGGAATATTATGAAAATGGAACTTTAATGTGTGATTATAATTTTGATAATAAAGGTAAATTTGATGGAGTACAAAAGCGTTATGATGAAAATGGCGCCTTAGAAGACGAAGAAAATTATAAAAATGGACTTAAAAATGGAGTCTTTAGAGAATATAAAAAAGGGGAGATTGTAAGAGAAGAAGAATATAAAAATGGTATTTTAGTAGCAAAACCTAAAAATTAGAGGAGTTTAGATATGTTTAAAAAAGTAATTTTATTTTTCTTAATGGGGTTTGCCTTGCTTCAGGCCAACTCATTAGACAAATGTGATAATACGGCAGTTGTTTCAAATCTTAAAGAAAAAATTCCTAGTGAAATTTTTAAAAATCTTTATGAATTATCCGGACTTAAAGCCCAAGAGATTGATTATGAAGATTATGCAAAAGGCCTCAAGGAAATAGCCAAGCATGATGGAATGGTAAATTACACTGATATGATCGAAATTAATTCCATTTCAAATTTTGATCTTAATTTTGATTCTTGTATGGCTACGATTAATGCTGCATTAAAAGGGGAACAGAGAAAAGGTCTTTGGAGTGTTGTTTATAAGGTTTCTAACATAAATCAAGTGAAAATTACAGATATAACTTATATCAATGGAGATTTCCAATAATATTTTTATTAAAGTAAGTCAATAGAATTAATTTCATGACTTACTAATATTTTATACTCAATTAATTTCAAGTCTTTTTTTGATACAATTTCTTAAAAATTTTTATAAGTAAAAAATTTAAGGAAAATCATGGTTGAAGTAAAAAATCTTACTATGCGTTTTGCAAATCAGCTTTTATTTGAAAATGTTAATTTAAAACTTGTTCGAGGACAAAGATACGGACTTATCGGTGCTAATGGTGCGGGAAAATCGACTTTTTTGAAAATTCTTTCAGGAGAAATTGAGTCAAGTAGTGGTGAAATAGTATTTGATGAAGGCTTGAAAATCGCAGTTTTAGGACAGGATCAATTTGCTTTTGAAAACTACACCATCAAAGATGCAGTGATGTGTGCAAATAAGCGTTTATATGAGGCCTTAAAAGAAAAAGAAAAGCTTTATATGAGCGAGGAATTTACTGATGAGATCAATGAGCGTTTAGGTGAGCTTGAGATAATAACGGCTGAAGAAGATCCAAATTATGATTGTGAAACACGTTGTGAAAAAATTTTAAGTTCTTTAAAGATTAAAGATTTCGATGCTTTAATGAGCACCTTACAAAGTGCGGATAAATTTAAAGTTTTGTTAGCTCAAGTTTTGTTTTTAGGTGCCGATGCGCTTTTTTTAGATGAGCCTACAAATAACCTTGATTTAGAGGCGATTTCTTGGCTTGAAAATGAACTTTTAAGACATGAAGGAACTTTGGTTGTCATCTCTCATGATAGGCATTTTTTAAATAAAATTTGCACAAGGATTTTGGATGTGGATTTTAAACAAATTCGTGATTTTGCGGGAAATTATGATGATTGGTATATGGCTTCAACGCTTTTGGCAAAACAAGCTGAGCTTAAACGCGATAAAACCTTAAAAGAAAGAGAAGAATTAGAAAATTTCATTCGCCGTTTTAGTGCAAATGCTTCTAAAGCAAAACAAGCCACAAGCCGTGCTAAGGCGCTTGAAAAACTAGAGCTTGAAGAGATTAAAATTTCAAGCCGTAGAGATCCTAGTATAGTATTTAGAACTAATCGTGAAATAGGTAATGAAGTTTTAGAAATTAAAGGTATAGGCAAGGCTTATGATAAACAATTGTTTTCAAATTTGGAGCTAAAAATAGAAAAAAATGATAAAATCGCTTTGATTGGGGCAAATGGTGTGGGCAAAAGTACTTTGGCAAAAATCATCGCCCATGCTATAAGTCCAGATAGTGGATCCATACATCTTGGGGCAACTATAGAGCTTGGATATTTTCCTCAAGATACAAGTAATTTAATTTGTGAAAATTTGAAACTTTATGAATGGTTGATGAGTGAAAAATTTAAAGATCTAGATGAAATCCGTAAGTGTTTAGGTAGAATGCTTTTTAGTGGCAGTGATCAAGAAAAGATGGCAGCAAGTTTAAGTGGGGGTGAAAAACACCGTTTAATGCTTTCTCGTTTAATGCTAGAGCGTCCAAATTTCTTGCTTTTAGATGAGCCTGATAACCATTTAGATCTTGAAAGTATTATTGCACTAGGTGAAGCTTTGTATAATTTCAAAGGTGTAGTGCTTTGTATCAGCCACGATAGGGAGTTAGTTTCTGCTTTTGCTAATAGAATTTGGCATTTAGAAAATGGTAAGCTTACGGATTTTCGTGGAACTTATCAAGAATTTTTAGGAGAAAATGATGGCTAAATTTAGAATTCAATACAGCGCAGGTTTTGGGCACTATACGCAAAATCACAAGGGTTTTGGACCTACGATTTATATAGAAGAGGTCGTAGAGTTTGATAATGGCAAGGATTATTTTGACTATATAGATTTTTATAAAACTTATTCAAAGAGCGATGATACTTATTTTCATATCAGTTTTTTAGAAGATAGACCTCTAAGCGATAAAGAAATCACCATTCGCAATGAATACCGCAAAATGCGTGATGAAAACTGTAAAAAAGCCAAGGAGGAATTTATAGCCAACAATGAGCTTGATGTGGAGCATTTGCCTACTCACCATGATTAAAAAACATTAATTTTTACATAAAAAGGAACGCTTTTTGCTTGTATAGTTTTTGCATATTTTGAAAGGAGAAAACTATGCAGGTAAATTATAGAACGATTAGCTCGTATGAATACGATGCTATTAATGGTCAGTATAAACAGGTGGATAAACAGATTGAAGATTATTCTTCATCTGGAGATTCTGATTTTATGGATATGTTAAATAAGGCGGATGAGAAGTCAAGCGGAGATGCTTTAAATTCTAGCAGTAGTTTTCAAAGCAATGCGCAAAACTCAAATTCAAATTTAAGTAATTATGCTCAAATGTCAAATGTTTACGCTTATCGTTTTAGACAAAATGAAGGCGAGCTGTCTATGAGAGCTCAAAGTGCTAGCGTTCATAATGATCTTACACAACAAGGTGCAAATGAACAAAGTAAGAATAATACTTTGTTAAATGATTTATTGAACGCAATTTAATCAAAAGCTCCATTTTGGAGCTTTTATATTTACTTGCAAGAATTTATAATTTCTCTATTTCAAAAGGTGCAAAATTTTTACAAAAAATTTCAAATTCTTGCTCCTCTTTTTCATTTAATTTGATATGTAATATAGCTTTGCAATCCTTAAAATCTTTTGTGAAATTAAAAGAATAAGTTTTTAAAAAATGTTCAAAACGATTTAAATTTTTTAAATCAATAGCAATGGTTGTATTTTTTTTCAATTCGAATGAAAGTAAAGAAGAATTATTTATCACAGCATTTGCTGCATCGCTATAAGCTCTTACAAGTCCCCCTGTACCAAGTTTTATACCGCCAAAATATCTTACAGTGATTAAAGCCGCATTGATAAGATCATAGCCCCTTAGAACATTTAAAGTTGGCATTCCAGAAGTTCCTTTAGGCTCTCCATCATCACTTTTATCTTCTACAATTTGATTGAAATCATTTAAAACACGATAAGCATAGACAAAATGAACGGCTTTTGGATGTTCTTTTTTTAGTGTTTCTATTAAAAATTTAAAATCTTTAAAAGGGCAAAGAAAAGATAAGAAAGTAGATTTTTTAATATCGATTTGTGTTTGAAAAATTTGATCAATAGTTTGCATTTTTGCCTTCTTTTATTTAAAATTATACTTATAAAAACTAAAATCAATTTGATGTTAATTTTTAAGATATTTGATATTTGTATGATTTGCATTGATATTTTAAGTTTAATTTTGTAAAATTTTCATTATGGAAAAAATCAAAAATTATAAACTTATCATCATTTTACTTAGTCTTGATTTGTTGGCTTTGCTTTATGGAACTTCAACACTGAGTATTAGTGCTGATGAAGCTGATATTTATTTTGGTGAGCAGGGTAAATCACTTATTTTTTCTCATAGTTTGCTTTATTATATATCTCATTTTGGAACTTTTATTTTTGGGCAAAATGATTTTGGTTTAAGGCTTCCTTTTTTATTTTTTCATTTTTTAAGTTGTTTGCTTTTGTATTTGCTAGCTTTAAAATATACTAAAACTAAAATTGATGCTTTTTTTTCTTTATTGTTATTTGTTTTATTGCCGGGTACTGTTGCAAGTGCTTTACTGGTTAATGCCGCATCTTTGGTGATTTTTTTAACCCTTGCTATATTATGTGCTTACGAATATGAAAAAAAATGGCTTTTTTATATATTATTGATTATAGTATTATTTGTTGATAAATCTTTTAATATTTTATTTTTAACTTTTTTCTTTTTTGGGATTTATAAAAGAAATGCTATTTTATTTACCTTATCTCTTGTTTTGTTTGGAGCGAGTATCAGTTTTTATGGTTTTGATACAGGTGGTCGTCCAAGAGGTTATTTTTTAGATACCTTAGGAATTTTTGCTGCATGTTTTTCTCCTTTGGTTTTTGTGTATTTTTTTTATACTATTTATCGTTTGACTTTTCAAAAATATAAAAATTTATTATGGTTTTTAATGAGCGTAACATTTGTATTTTGTTTGTTGCTTTCTTTAAGACAAAAACTTTTTTTAGATGATTTTTTGCCTTTTTGTGTTATTTGCACTCCTTTGCTTATAAAAACTTTAATGCAAAGTTATAGGGTGAGATTACCAGTTTTTCGATTAAGGTATAAAATCTTTATAGAATGTTCTATAATTTTTTTGATATTTTGTTACTTTTTAATCGTCGCTAATCAATTATTGTATTATTTTATAAACAATCCAAATCGTCATTTTGCCAATAATTATCATTTTGCTAAAGAATTGGCACTAGAATTAAAAAAACAAGATGTTTTAGAGCTTGCAACAGCCCCAAGTTTGCAAAAAAGATTGCGATTTTATGGAATAAAAAATAGCAATAAGTTTTATTTAAAAGCTTTAAAACAAGCCGATAAGCATGATATGGACAAAAAAATTGTTAAAGTAAAACTTGGAAAATATGAAAAAGTATATCAGATTTTAAACTATGATTAAAGCTTTCAGTTTGTTGGAATTTGTGTTTATAATTCTCATTTTAGGTATAGTTTTTAATTTAGGCAGTCTTTACTTAAAAAAAGACAATCTACTAGAAGGTGCGATACAAATTCTTAATGATATCCAATATACCCAAAGTTTAGCCATGATGCAAGAAGGTATAAGAGTTGATGAGTTGACTATTGCAAAAAGAGAGTGGTTTAAAAGTAAATGGCAGATTTATTTTATAAAATCAGCTGCCACAGGTTATGATCAAACATATACTATTTTCTTGGATAAAAATGGCGATGGAAATGCTAATTTAGGTAAAACTGAAATCAATATAGATAGAGAAATTGCTGTTGATGTAATCAATCATAACAAATTAATGAATTCAGGTCAAAGTGGAGTTATTAGTAAAGATGATGAAAAAACTACACAAAGATTTAATCTTACAAAAAGATTCGGAATAGAAAAGGTTGAATTCAAAGGATCTTGTTCAGGATTTACTAGATTAGTATTTGATGAAATGGGCAGAGTGTATTCTCCGTTAAAAAATGCCAATTATGCCTATGAAAAAACTTTAGCAAAGAATAATTCAGATTGCATTATACGTTTGTTATCAAAAAAGCATGCTCTTTGTATCGTTATAGATACGCTTAGCGGTTATGTTTATATTCCAGATTTTAAAACACTTAAAAGTCAATTTGTTAATATAAAAAATAAAAATTACGAGTGCTCTAAAATATAGCCCCCATTATACTTATATAAATACTTACACAAATATTTATACTATTTAATCCTTTGTTTAATCCCCTTTTAAGTTTAATTGGTTATACTTTCATTTCCTTTTTTGAAAAAAGGACTTAAAATCTTTTAAATTATAAAGTTTCACTAGCTTAGTAGATTTTATAAATTAACTCTTTTGGTTTTTGTCTTATAAACTAAAAGCTTTTTTATAAATCTTGTTTTTTAATTTAAAAACTTTTCTTTTAAAAATGATTTTTTGTTTTGTTCTTTTAAATTAGTATTGTTATTCAAATCTTATTAGTCAATCTTTGAAATCTAAATAAGTGATCGATTGAGCCAGAACAGATTTAGGCATAAGCAATTATGTAAAATCTATTCAATCTAATAATTAAAAAGATTAAAAACTTTTCTTTTAATCTTTCATAACTTTTTCTTTGAAGAAAAAGATTAAACTATCTATAATTTTTTATGGAGAGTTTGATCCTGGCTCAGAGTGAACGCTGGCGGCGTGCCTAATACATGCAAGTCGAACGATGAAGCTTCTAGCTTGCTAGAAGTGGATTAGTGGCGCACGGGTGAGTAAGGTATAGTTAATCTGCCCTACACAAGAGGACAACAGTTGGAAACGACTGCTAATACTCTATACTCCTGCTTAACACAAGTTGAGTAGGGAAAGTTTTTCGGTGTAGGATGAGACTATATAGTATCAGCTAGTTGGTAAGGTAATGGCTTACCAAGGCTATGACGCTTAACTGGTCTGAGAGGATGATCAGTCACACTGGAACTGAGACACGGTCCAGACTCCTACGGGAGGCAGCAGTAGGGAATATTGCGCAATGGGGGAAACCCTGACGCAGCAACGCCGCGTGGAGGATGACACTTTTCGGAGCGTAAACTCCTTTTCTTAGGGAAGAATTCTGACGGTACCTAAGGAATAAGCACCGGCTAACTCCGTGCCAGCAGCCGCGGTAATACGGAGGGTGCAAGCGTTACTCGGAATCACTGGGCGTAAAGGGCGCGTAGGCGGATTATCAAGTCTCTTGTGAAATCTAATGGCTTAACCATTAAACTGCTTGGGAAACTGATAGTCTAGAGTGAGGGAGAGGCAGATGGAATTGGTGGTGTAGGGGTAAAATCCGTAGATATCACCAAGAATACCCATTGCGAAGGCGATCTGCTGGAACTCAACTGACGCTAAGGCGCGAAAGCGTGGGGAGCAAACAGGATTAGATACCCTGGTAGTCCACGCCCTAAACGATGTACACTAGTTGTTGGGGTGCTAGTCATCTCAGTAATGCAGCTAACGCATTAAGTGTACCGCCTGGGGAGTACGGTCGCAAGATTAAAACTCAAAGGAATAGACGGGGACCCGCACAAGCGGTGGAGCATGTGGTTTAATTCGAAGATACGCGAAGAACCTTACCTGGGCTTGATATCCTAAGAACCTTTTAGAGATAAGAGGGTGCTAGCTTGCTAGAACTTAGAGACAGGTGCTGCACGGCTGTCGTCAGCTCGTGTCGTGAGATGTTGGGTTAAGTCCCGCAACGAGCGCAACCCACGTATTTAGTTGCTAACGGTTCGGCCGAGCACTCTAAATAGACTGCCTTCGTAAGGAGGAGGAAGGTGTGGACGACGTCAAGTCATCATGGCCCTTATGCCCAGGGCGACACACGTGCTACAATGGCATATACAATGAGACGCAATACCGCGAGGTGGAGCAAATCTATAAAATATGTCCCAGTTCGGATTGTTCTCTGCAACTCGAGAGCATGAAGCCGGAATCGCTAGTAATCGTAGATCAGCCATGCTACGGTGAATACGTTCCCGGGTCTTGTACTCACCGCCCGTCACACCATGGGAGTTGATTTCACTCGAAGCCGGAATACTAAACTAGTTACCGTCCACAGTGGAATCAGCGACTGGGGTGAAGTCGTAACAAGGTAACCGTAGGAGAACCTGCGGTTGGATCACCTCCTTTCTAGAGTACAAAGTAATAAGTCTCACAACTATTACTTCAATATATAAACTCAATTGATTCTTGTTTAGATTTCAAAGATTGATGATAAAGCTAATTGTTTATGGGGAATTAGCTCAGCTGGGAGAGCGCCTGCTTTGCACGCAGGAGGTCAGCGGTTCGATCCCGCTATTCTCCACCATTTATTAAGGGCCTATAGCTCAGCTGGTTAGAGTGCACCCCTGATAAGGGTGAGGTCACAAGTTCAAGTCTTGTTAGGCCCACCATAAAAAAGATTTGAATAAAGAAGCTTTAAAATCTAAAGCAAGTATATAAAATAGATTAAATATAAAATATAAACTCTATACTTAGATTTATTTTTTATCTTTAACTATAAAAGAATATACTTTAATAGATATAAGTAGCATATACATTATGCATTTATATTTATAATGATTATGTTAATATATATACTTCCTTTAGGTTTTAAACCTAAATGTTCTTTTTAATTATCATTGTTAAGAGTCACAAGCAAGTTTTAATAAAAACAATTTTACAGGACTTGTTAAAGGATAAAACCTATTTATCTTTTCTTTAGTTTAACTTAACTTTTAGCTGTCTTTATTTCTATGAATAAAGAGAATATTGGATTTAAGGATTATAAATTAAAGACAAGTTTCAAACTCACAGCTTAGTTGAGACTAAATCATTTAGTTTTATATTAAGTGTTTGAATGCTTTCCGTCTTAAGATAAAGAAGTCTTATCATAAAAACTTTAACAAGGAAGTGATGCGTTTTAGAATCAATAATAAAAGGTAAAAAAAGGTAAGCTACTAAGAGCGAATGGTGGATGCCTTGACTGGTAAAGGCGATGAAGGACGTACTAGACTGCGATAAGCTACGGGGAGCTGTCAAGAAGCTTTGATCCGTAGATTTCCGAATGGGGCAACCCAATGTATAGAGATATACATTACCTATATAGGAGCGAACGAGGGGAATTGAAACATCTTAGTACCCTCAGGAAAAGAAATCAATAGAGATTGCGTCAGTAGCGGCGAGCGAAAGCGCAAGAGGGCAAACCCAGTGCTTGCACTGGGGGTTGTAGGACTGCAATGTGCAAGAGGTAAGTTTAGCAGAACATTCTGGAAAGTATAACCATAGAGGGTGATAGTCCCGTATGCGAAAAACAAACCTTAGCTAGCAGTATCCTGAGTAGGGCGGGACACGAGGAATCCTGTCTGAATCCGGGTCGACCACGATCCAACCCTAAATACTAATACCAGATCGATAGTGCACAAGTACCGTGAGGGAAAGGTGAAAAGAACTGAGGTGATCAGAGTGAAATAGAACCTGAAACCATTTGCTTACAATCATTCAGAGCCCTATGTAGCAATACAGGGTGATGGACTGCCTTTTGCATAATGAGCCTGCGAGTTGTGGTGTCTGGCAAGGTTAAGCAAACGCGAAGCCGTAGCGAAAGCGAGTCTGAATAGGGCGCTTAGTCAGATGCTGCAGACCCGAAACGAAGTGATCTATCCATGAGCAAGTTGAAGCTAGTGTAAGAACTAGTGGAGGACTGAACCCATAGGCGTTGAAAAGCCCCGGGATGACTTGTGGATAGGGGTGAAAGGCCAATCAAACTTCGTGATAGCTGGTTCTCTCCGAAATATATTTAGGTATAGCGTTGTGTCGTAATATAAGGGGGTAGAGCACTGAATGGGCTAGGGCATACACCAATGTACCAAACCCTATCAAACTCCGAATACCTTATATGTAATCACAGCAGTCAGGCGGCGAGTGATAAAATCCGTCGTCAAGAGGGAAACAACCCAGACTACCAGCTAAGGTCCCTAAATCTTACTTAAGTGGAAAACGATGTGAAGTTACTTAAACAACCAGGAGGTTGGCTTAGAAGCAGCCATCCTTTAAAGAAAGCGTAATAGCTCACTGGTCTAGTGATTTTGCGCGGAAAATATAACGGGGCTAAAGTAAGTACCGAAGCTGTAGACTTGCACACAACTTAGATTATTTAAGTTTAGAATATGAGAAACTAAGTTATATGTTTAGTTATATTTTTACTGATTTTTATAGAGTAAAGATAGAAATAAAACTTAGTAAAATCAGTAAAAATATTCTTAGACTAAAGTTAAGTAGTTTAAGTTGTGTGCAAGTGGTAGGAGAGCGTTCTATTTGCGTCGAAGGTATACCGGTAAGGAGTGCTGGAGCGAATAGAAGTGAGCATGCAGGCATGAGTAGCGATAATTAATGTGAGAATCATTAACGCCGTAAACCCAAGGTTTCCTACGCGATGCTCGTCATCGTAGGGTTAGTCGGGTCCTAAGTCGAGTCCGAAAGGGGTAGACGATGGCAAATTGGTTAATATTCCAATACCAACATTAGTGTGCGATGGAAGGACGCTTAGGGCTAAGGGGGCTAGCGGATGGAAGTGCTAGTCTAAGGTCGTAGGAGGTTATACAGGCAAATCCGTATAACAATACTCCGAGAACTGAAAGGCTTTTTGAAGTCTTCGGATGGATAGAAGAACCCCTGATGCCGTCGAGCCAAGAAAAGTTTCTAAGTTTAGCTAATGTTGCCCGTACCGTAAACCGACACAGGTGGGTGGGATGAGTATTCTAAGGCGCGTGGAAGAACTCTCTTTAAGGAACTCTGCAAAATAGCACCGTATCTTCGGTATAAGGTGTGGTTAGCTTTGTATTAGGATTTACTCCGAAAGCAAGGAAACTTACAACAAAGAGTCCCTCCCGACTGTTTACCAAAAACACAGCACTCTGCTAACTCGTAAGAGGATGTATAGGGTGTGACGCCTGCCCGGTGCTCGAAGGTTAATTGATGGGGTTAGCATTAGCGAAGCTCTTGATCGAAGCCCGAGTAAACGGCGGCCGTAACTATAACGGTCCTAAGGTAGCGAAATTCCTTGTCGGTTAAATACCGACCTGCATGAATGGCGTAACGAGATGGGAGCTGTCTCAAAGAGGGATCCAGTGAAATTGTAGTGGAGGTGAAAATTCCTCCTACCCGCGGCAAGACGGAAAGACCCCGTGGACCTTTACTACAGCTTGACACTGCTACTTGGATAAGAATGTGCAGGATAGGTGGGAGGCTTTGAGTATATGACGCCAGTTGTATATGAGCCATTGTTGAGATACCACTCTTTCTTATTTGGGTAGCTAACCAGCTTGAGTTATCCTCAAGTGGGACAATGTCTGGTGGGTAGTTTGACTGGGGCGGTCGCCTCCCAAATAATAACGGAGGCTTACAAAGGTTGGCTCAGAACGGTTGGAAATCGTTCGTAGAGTATAAAGGTATAAGCCAGCTTAACTGCAAGACATACAAGTCAAGCAGAGACGAAAGTCGGTCTTAGTGATCCGGTGGTTCTGTGTGGAAGGGCCATCGCTCAAAGGATAAAAGGTACCCCGGGGATAACAGGCTGATCTCCCCCAAGAGCTCACATCGACGGGGAGGTTTGGCACCTCGATGTCGGCTCATCGCATCCTGGGGCTGGAGCAGGTCCCAAGGGTATGGCTGTTCGCCATTTAAAGCGGTACGCGAGCTGGGTTCAGAACGTCGTGAGACAGTTCGGTCCCTATCTGCCGTGGGCGTAAGAAGATTGAAGAGATTTGACCCTAGTACGAGAGGACCGGGTTGAACAAACCACTGGTGTAGCTGTTGTTCTGCCAAGAGCATCGCAGCGTAGCTAAGTTTGGAAAGGATAAACGCTGAAAGCATCTAAGCGTGAAGCCAACTCTAAGATGAATCTTCTCTAAGCTCTCTAGAAGACTACTAGTTTGATAGGCTGGGTGTGTAATGGATGAAAGTCCTTTAGCTGACCAGTACTAATAGAGCGTTTGGCTTATCTTTAATAAAGCATCACTTCCTTGTTAAGGTTTTTAGAAGACTTTGAATATAGATAATATTTAGAGTTTAATAGAAATCTTTCAAGTAGAGTTTGTATTAGAACTTGCTCTTAACATTGTTTTTTAAGTATTCTATATAAAAACTTATCAAAGATAAAAGATAAGAAAAGAAGAAAGAGAATAAAGAAAAAAGTAAAGGAATAAAAGATTAAGTTTTATTCTTAAATTCAATTTTTCAAAGAATATTTAAATAACAATGTCCGTGATTATACAGATGTGGAAACGCCTTGCTCCATCCCGAACCAAGAAGCTAAGCACATCGTGGGTGATGATACTACGCCTTACTGGCAGGGGGAAAGTAGCTCATTGCGGACTTGTTAAATGTCTTCATTACTTACTTTATATATAAATCCTATGTTTATTTTTATTGTTGTTTTAGATGATACTTAGAATCGTGTTTAAAAAAGAGTTTGCTGCTGGTTAGGGTTTTTAGAGAGAATAGGGTGTTTTTAGGGGTTTGAAAATACTAGAAGGATAAAATTTAAAATTTTCTATGAAAAGTAAAATAAATTAAATTTTATTCACACATTCTTTAAAGACTTTTCCACGCTCTGCATAAGAGTTGAACTGATCTAAACTTGCACAAGCGGGACTTAAAAGAGCTACTTCATTGACTCTTAAGTGATTTGAAATTTCATTTACAGCTTTAGATAAAACTTCGCATTTATAGGCTTTCAAATTCGCTTTTTTTGCATAATCAAGCATTTTTTCGGTACTAATACCTATAGCATAGAGTTCTATATCAAATCCTTTCATAAAATCAAATAAATTGCTAAGATCTACACCCTTATCATCTCCCCCTATGATAAGATGGATTTTTTTATCTTTATAGCGACTAAGTGCAGCCATTACAGCACTTTCATTTGTAGCTTTAGTGTCATTTACCCAAAGCCTATTTTGACTGTCTTTAAGCTCTTCGAGTTTATTTTTTTCCATTACAAAGCTATTTAAAAGCTTATAGCTTAAAGTATCAAGTAAAATTTTTTCTATAGCTAAAGCCATGATAGCATCGAGTAAAAAAGGACTTTTAAAGGAAATTTTTTCCGTATCAATGCCAAATTTAACAGCTAGATCTTTTTCATCTTCATAGCTTATTTTATGAGCTTTTGTTGGAGTATTTGCATAAATTTTAGGCAGTATTACTACATCACATTCATTCATTCTTTTTAAAACGCTTAGCTTATCTTGAACATAATTATCAAAACTTCCATGCCAAGAAAGATGATCAGGACTTATAGGTAAAAGTGCATAAATTTCAGGTTTAGCTTTATGAGTGTAGTGTAGGGTAAAAGATGAAGTTTCAAGTATCCAAAGTTTTGCATAAGGATTAAGCTCTGCTAAAGGAGTTCCAACATTTCCACCCATAACAGCACCAATGTGTGATAATAAATGTGTAGCCATTTGTGTGGTGGTGGTTTTGCCATTGGTTCCGCTTATCCAAACGGATTTTGGCATGATATCATAAAAAAAGTCATATTCGCTTTGTAAATTTTTTGCTTTTTGAATGAGTTTGTGCTTTGGTGGAAAACCTGGACTAGGAATTTCAATATCGCTTAAATTATCATCAAAATCATTAGGATTTAAAAGTAAATTTCCTAGTGTATCTTTTTTTGTTTCTGTAAAATGATCATCATAAATATCAAAAGGTCCAAATTTATCTACTAAATTTTCAGCAATAGCACGTGTGGTTTTTCCGTATCCAAAAAGTGAAATTTTCATTATCTTAGCTTTATTGATGCAAGTGCAAGCAAATTTGAAAGTAAGGCTATCATCCAAAAACGCACTATAATTTTATTTTCCACCCAGCCAACTTTTTCAAAATGATGATGAATAGGCGCCATTTTAAATACTCTTTTATTAAAAATTTTAAAACTTCCAACTTGTAAAATTACAGAAACAGTTTCAAGAACAAAAACAAAACCTATGAGTAAAAGTAAAATTTCATTTTTGCTAATAACGGCTAAAAATCCTATAAAGCCACCTAAAGCTAAACTTCCACTATCTCCCATAAAAACTTGTGCAGGATAACAGTTGTACCATAAAAATCCCATTAAAGCACCAATTAGCGCTGCACAAATAATCACTACTTCACCAAGTCCTTGAATTTTTGGCAAAAGTAGATATTCACTATAATTTAAATTTCCACTCAAATATAAGAATATCCCTAAAGTAGATAAAGAAAAAATGCCTGGAACTGTAGCTAAGCCATCAAGTCCATCGGTTAAATTTACAGCATTAGAGCTAGAAATTAAAACCAAAATCCAAAAAGCAATGGCAAAAATTTCCATATCAAAAAGAGGGTGTTTATAAAAAGGTATAAAAAGTTCCGTGCTAAGCTCTGAACTAAAATATAAAGGTAAGATGCAGATAAGTCCAGCGATGATTTGTGCTAAAAGCTTCATTCTTGGACTAAGTCCTGAATGATTATCTTTTTTTAGAACTTTGCCTAAATCATCTATGAGTCCTATCAAACAAAAAAGTATCAAACAAAGTAAAGCACTTATAGCAAAAATATTATCAAATTTGATACAAAATAAACTTGCGATTACTGCAGAACTGATGAAAATAAGCCCACCCATGGTTGGAGTATGGCATTTGGTTTTATGAGTTTCTGGGGCGTATTCGTAAATAGGTTGACTAGCATTTTTAGCTTTTGCCCAAGTAATAAATTTAGGCATTAAAAATAAAGACAAACATAAAGCGATAAAAAATGCAAATCCTGCACGCACACTAATATAAGTAAAAAAAGCATAATGACTTAAATCTGAAAGATAATACAAAACCTAGCCTTCTTTTTGGTTTTTAAAAGTTTAATTTTAGTAAAATCTAACCAAAAAAATTCTTATAAAAGAGAGAAAAATGAAGCAAAAATGCGTTTTAATTATTACAGATGGAATAGGGTATAATAAGAATAGTAAGTTTAATGCTTTTGAAGCAGCTAAAAAACCAAGTTATGAAAAGCTTTTTAAGGAAGTCCCAAATTCTTTACTAAAAACGAGTGGTTTAGCTGTAGGTTTGCCAGAAGGGCAGATGGGAAATAGTGAAGTAGGGCATATGTGTATAGGAAGCGGGCGTATTATTTATCAAAATTTAGTGCGTATTAATAAAGCCATTGAAAACAAAGAACTTGAAAAAAATGAGAATTTAAAAAAACTTTTAGCAAAATGTAAAAGAGTGCATATTATAGGGCTTTATAGTGATGGCGGGGTACATTCTATGGATACGCATTTTAAAGCCATGCTTGAAATTTGTGCGAAAAATGGCAATGAAGTTTTTGCTCACGCAATCACTGATGGGCGTGATGTAAGTCCAAAAAGTGGCTTAAATTTCATAAAAGATTTAAAAGAATTTTGTGAAAACTTAGGCGTGCATTTTGCTACGCTTTGTGGGCGTTTTTATGCTATGGATAGAGATAAGCGTTGGGATAGGGTAAAAGAGTATTATGAGTGCTTGTTAGGTAAGGCTTATAAAGTGCCAAATTTATTAGAATACCTACAAAAATCTTACGATGAAAATGTTACTGATGAGTTTATCAAAGCAGCTCAAAATGAGAATTACAAGGGCATGAGAGAAGAAGATGGCATTATCTTTATCAACTTTAGAAATGATAGAATGAAACAACTTGTTGAAGTGTTAAATTCTAAGGATTTTAAAGAGTTTGAACGCGAAAAAATCTTTGAAAATTTACTTACTATGAGTGTTTATGATGATAAATTTAAACTCCCTGTGCTTTTTGAAAAAGAAAAAATTGAAAATACTTTAGCGCAAGTGATTTCTAAAGCAGGGCTTAGTCAGCTTCATACCGCAGAAACCGAAAAATACGCCCATGTAACTTTCTTTTTTAATGGCGGAAAAGAAGAGCTTTTAGAAAATGAAACAAGGGTTTTAATCCCAAGCCCCAAGGTAAAAACTTATGATGAAAAACCCCAAATGAGTGCTTTTGAAGTGTGTGATGCAGTGAAAAAAGGCATAGAAAAGGGTGAGGATTTTATAGTGGTAAATTTTGCAAATGGAGATATGGTTGGACATACAGGTGATTTTAATGCTACTATAAAGGCTGTTGAAGCGGTGGATACTTGTTTAGGCGAGATTTTAGAATGTGCAAAAAAGCATGATTATGCTTTTATCATTACAAGTGATCATGGAAATTGCGAGGCTATGCAAGATGAAAAAGGAAATTTGCTTACCAATCACACCACTTTTGATGTTTTTGTTTTTGTGCAAGCAAGGGGAGTTTCAAAGATTAAAGATAATATGGGGCTGAGTAATATAGCTGCAAGCGTGCTTAAAATTTTAGACTTAGAAATTCCAAAAGAAATGAATGAGGCTTTATTTTAGTTTGTTTGCCTTTTTTATAAGAAATTTGTTAAGATTGCAATTTTTAAAATTAAACTTATTAAGGATAGATAATGAAATTTAGTGGAAAAAATGTTTTAATTACTGGAGCAAGTAAGGGAATAGGTGCTTCTATCGCAAAAACTTTGGCAGGTTTTGGGCTTAAAGTTTGGATCAATTATCGTTCAAAACCTGAACTTGCAGATGCTTTAAAAGATGAAATTATTGCAAGTGGTGGTGTTGCTGCTGTGATTAAATTTGATGCAAGCAAAGAAGATGAGTTTGAAAACGGCGTAAAAACTATAGTTGAGAGTGATGGAGAGTTAAGTTATCTTGTAAATAACGCAGGAGTTACAAATGATAAACTTGCTTTAAGAATGAAATTAGAGGACTTTAGTGGCGTTGTGGATACGAATTTAAGCTCAGCTTTTTTAGGTTGTAGAGAAGCTTTAAAAACCATGAGTAAAAAACGCTTTGGTGCTGTTGTAAATATCGCTTCTATTGTCGGAGAAATGGGCAATGCTGGGCAAGTAAATTATTCTGCTAGTAAGGGTGGAATGATAGCTATGACTAAATCTTTTGCTAAAGAAGGAGCAAGTAGAAATTTACGCTTTAATTGCGTAACTCCAGGTTTTATAAAAAGCGATATGACTGAAGTTTTAAGCAATGAAATCAAACAAACCTATCAAGATAATATCCCTTTAAAACGCTTTGCAGAGCCTGAAGAAGTAGCTAATTGTGTAGCGTTTTTACTTAGTGATTATGCCTCTTATGTGACAGGCGATGTGCTTAAGATCAATGGTGGTTTATATATGTAAGGAAAAATGATGGATTTAAAAGAAATAGCACAATTTTTAGATGATAATGCACCAGCATTTTTAGCCACTTTAGGAACTTGTGGAAATCCTAGAGTGCGTCCTATACAAAGTCCATTGCTTGTGGGAGATAAAATTTATTTTTGCACAGCAAATACAAAAGGACTTTTTAAGCATATAAAAAATTATAATGATATTGAATTTTGTTCTTGTGCAAAAGATGGGACTTTTTTAAGACTTAGAGCTAATGCGGTTTTTGAACCAAATTTAGAAGTTAAAAAAATGATGTTTAAAAAATATCCTTATCTTGTAAATCTTTATGAAACTCCGCAAAATCCAAAATTTGAAGTTTTTTATCTTGATCATTTAAGCGCTAGAATGCAATTTATGAATGGAGAATTTAAGCTTTTTAAGGCTTAATGATTTGATAATTTTATTAACTATATATTAATTAAGATAAATATTATCTTAATTAATATTAACTTTTTGTTATTTTTTTAAGGTATAATCATTCCGTTTAATTTGCAAGGAATAGATTATGATATATTGCAAAAATTTTTTAATATTTATTTTATTATATTCATCTATCTTCTTTGATTACTTATCTTATGCTTTTTTATATTTACTAAATTATAAATTTGTTTTTAATCCATTTTATATTGAAAGGAGAGTTTGTTTTTGGATTTTTGGCATGCGGTTATGTAAGATTGACTTACATTAAAAATTATTATTAATTTTTTTAAATAAGGAGAATGATATGGGTGAATTTTCTAGAAGAGATTTTATAAAAACAGCCTGTATTAGTGTAGGAGCTTTAGCTGCAAGTTCAAGTGGAGTTTATGCTTTAGATGATTCATCTAAGATGGATAAAGATATAAATTTACCTTCTTGCGATGTTTTGGTAATTGGATCAGGTGGAGCAGGTTTGTGTGCTGCAGCCGCAGTGAGAAAAGAAAATCCAAAATTAAGCGTTGTAGTAGCTACAAAGATGATGCCATCGCGTAACGCAACTTGTATGGCAGAGGGTGGAATTAATGGAGTTACTGATTTTTCTAATGGAGATTCCTATAAATTACATGCTTATGATACTATTAAAGGCGGAGCTTATTTGGTAGATCAAGACGCGGCTTTAAAATTTTGCGAATTAGCTGGAAAGGCTATTTTTAATATGGATTTTATAGGAACCTTGTTTTCAAGAAATGAGCAAGGTGGAGTAGCTCAGCGTTTAATGGGAGGAGCTTCTAAGAAACGCTGTAACTATTCTGCAGATAAAACAGGTCATATTTTAATGCATTCTTGTTTAGATGATGCTATTAGTAGTGGTGTGAAATTTTTAATGGATCATGAACTTTTGGATATAGGTGTTGTGGATGGAAAATGCGAGGGTGTCGTTTTAAGAGATATACAAAGCGGTGGAATTTATCCTGTGTTATGCAAAGCTTTGGTGATTGCTACAGGGGGATACACAAGGATATTTTATAATAGAACTTCAACTCCTTTTATTGCCACAGGAGATGGTGTGGCAGCTGCTCTTAGAGCAGGACTTGGTTTTGAAGATCCTGAGATGATACAATTTCACCCAACAGGAGTTGCAAATGGTGGAACTCTTATTACAGAAGCGGCGCGCGGTGAAGGGGGATATCTTTTAAATAATCGTGGTGAGCGTTTTATGAAAAATTACCATGAAAAAATGGAGCTTGCACCGCGAGATGTGGTTGCGCGTGCTATAGAAACAGAAATTCGTGAAGGTAGAGGTTATGGCGAGGGACTTGGAGCTTATGTTTTGTGCGATGTACGCCACTTAGGAAAAGAAAAAATTTTAAAAGATTTACCAAAAATTCGTCACACTGCAATGCTTTTTGAAAATATTGATTTAGTAGATACTCCTGTACCTATCCGTCCAACGGCGCATTATTCTATGGGTGGAATTGAAGTGGCTAAATTTGAAGATATGAGTACTAAAATTGCTGGAATTTATGTAGGTGGAGAAGCTTCTTGCATTTCTATACATGGAGCTAATAGACTAGGGGGAAATTCTTTAGCCGATGCAGTTGTAACAGGGCATTTAGCAGGCATTGGTGCGACAAATTATGCTAAAGATGCAAGTTTTGGAAAAGGGGCAAAAACTCATGAACTTGCTCAAAAATGGCAGGTTAGATTTAAAGAAATTACAAATAATGGCGGAAATGGTCAAGAAATGTATGAATTGCGAGAAGAGCTAGGAAGTCAAAATTGGGATAATATGGGGATTTTTAGAACTCAAGAAAAACTCGATCTTCTAGCAAAAAAATTAGAAGATATACAAGCGAGATATGAAAAAATTCGTATTCCAAATCCTAATGAAGTGATGAATACTGCTTTTACAGATTATGTAGAGCTTGGTAATTTGATTTTACTTTCTCGCTGTGCTTGTTTAGCAGCTAGAAATAGACTTGAAAGCCGTGGGGCTCATACTAGAGAAGATTATCCAAAGCGAGATGATAAAAATTTCTTAAAACATAGCATTGTAAATTTAGAAAATGATGAATTAAAACTTAGTTATAAAGATGTCGTGGTAACTGAGTTTTCACTTGATGGAAGGAGAGTACAATGAAAATTATCATAGATCGTTTTAATGGCAAGGAAAAATATGAACAAAGTTATGATATTGATGATAAGGATATACAAGGGAAAACTCTGCTCTCTCTTTTGCTTTTTATCAAAAAAACAAAAGATATTACTTTAAATTTTACCGCCTCTTGTCAATCTGCAATTTGTGGGGCTTGTGCAGTTCGTGTGAATGGGCATTCTTATCTTGCTTGTGATACTAAAATGCAAGATTTGTTAAAAGAATATGATAATCCTTCAAGTATACGCATTTCTCCGCTTGGAAATTTTAGAGTAATTTCTGATTTAATTGTGGATTGGGAACCTTCTATAGAAAATTTAAGAAAAATTCGTCCTGCCATGGTGGCAAAAAATGAATTTTCAGCGGAAAAGGGCTGTAAACAAAGTCAAGAAGAATTTGATCGTATTAGCAAGCAATGGGATTGTATTTTATGTGGTAGCTGTGCTTCAGAGTGTAATAAATTAGAAGCAGATAGTAGCGATTATATGCAACCTTTTGTTTTTACTCATGCTTGGCGTGCAGCGGCGGACTCTCGAGGTAAGGATCCTATGTTGCATGTAAAACCCAGCGTAATGAATGGACTTTGGCTTTGTGTTCATTGTCAAGAGTGCGCTGATCGTTGTCCAAAGGGTATAAGTTCAGTAAGTGATATAGCAAATTTAAGAGTGATGGCGATTAAAAAAGGTTTAAATGAAGGCTTAGGGCCTGATCATGCTGAAGCTTTTTATAAAGATTTAGTTGAAGGTTCAGGACGCTTGAATGAAATTTATCTTGCTTTGCGTTCTGAGGGTGTTATAGGTTCTATGGGTAAAACAGATATAGCTTTTAAACTTATGCGTGCAGGAAAAATGAATCCTATGCATGTTTTTGGCGAGGGTGAAATAGAAGGGTATAAAGATTTGGTTAAAATGATAAAGGCGGCACAAGAAGCTGCTGTTAAGGAGTAAAATATGCAAAAAGAGTACGCTTTTTTTCCAGGTTGTGTTTTATCTCAAGCTGCAAAAGAATCTAAAATTTCACTTGAAGCTATTGCACCTATTTTGGGTTGGAAGTTGAATGAAATTAAGGGGTGGAGTTGTTGTGGGGCTTCTCAAGCGCAGTGTGTTGATCCTATTGCGACTTTGGTAGCTAATGCAAGAAATATTGCTTTAGCAGAAGAGATGAAAATGCCAATGCTTACAACTTGTAGTACTTGTATGCTAACTTTAACTAAAGCAAAAAATACTCTTGATAAGGGTGCAAAAGAACGCATCAATATTTTTTTAGCACAAGGTGGAATGAAATATCAAGGTTCAACGCCTATTACAAGTCTTTTGTGGGAGCTTTATGAGGATTTGGATAATTTAAAAAGCAAGGTGAAAAAGCCGCTTTCAAATTTAAAAGTAGCTTTATTTTATGGTTGCCATAGTTTAAGACCTGAAGATGCTTTCGGTAAAAAAGAAAGTTCAACCAATCCAAAAAGTTTTGAAAGTGTAGTAGAAGTTTTAGGGGCTAAAATAGTTCCTTTTGAAAAACGCCTTGATTGTTGTGGTTTTCATGCTTCTTATCCTGCAGAAAAATCTGTGAAAAAAATGTCTAGTCAAATTGTCAATAATGCAAGTGAAAATCAAGCTGATTGTGTTGTAACACCTTGTCCACTTTGTCAAATGCAGCTTGATATCTATCAAGAAAGATTTCAAGATTATACTAATTCTAAAGCAAGATTGCCTATTATTCATTTATCACAATTAGTAGGACTTGCATTAGGACTTTCTAAAGAAATGGTTGGTTTAGATTATAATATTATTGATGCAAGTAAAATTGCATAAAAACATGGGCAAAAAGCCCATGTTTAAAGATTTAATTCCATTCTTAAAGAATGCTCCCAAAAAGCCACTTCTAAGCGTGTTACAGTATGAAAAATTTCGCTGAGTTTTTGGAATTTTTGTGCACCAACACTTGAAGTATAAGAATTAACAAAATCTTCAAATTCTTTAGCTTCATTTTGAAAATTTTCACTTCCATAGGTCAAAATCCATTCCTTGTAAGGATGATCTTTTAAATTTTCATTTTTTAAACGATTTATAATTTCAGCACCTATTTTTGCATAGCCTATAGCGCAAGCACTAAGAGCAACTAACATATCTAAAAAATCTCCATTTTCACCTACGCTTAACATATAACGCGAATAGGCTATATTGACTAAACTTTCATCTTTTATATCGAGTTCATCTGCATTAATGCCAAGAGATAAAATTGCACGATGAAGTTCCATTTCTCCTTCAACTATATAATTTTGAAATTTCATAGCAAAACGAAGTTCTTTTGCAGTATTTGAGTTAAGTGCTAATCTTGCATAACATTTTGCGTAATTAAGCAAATAAATATAATCTTGCTTGAGATAAAAAAGAAAATTTTCTTGCTTTAGGCTTTTATCTTCCAATTTTTTAACAAAATCATGATGTAGATAAGCATTCCAAATTTTTTGATTTTCTTTGATTAAATTAGAGAAAAGCATCATTTTTCCTTTATGTTTTAATATTTTATTTTCAAGTATAATGAAAAACTATAAATATTTTAAGCTTTTTATAGTAAAATACGCTTTATTTTAATTTTTTAAAGGAGAACAAATGGCAACATTTGATGATGTAAAAGCAGTAGTAGTAGAGCAATTAAGTATTGATGCAGATGCAGTTAAAATGGAATCAAAAATTATTGAAGATTTAGGTGCTGATTCTTTAGATGTTGTAGAGCTTATTATGGCTTTAGAAGAAAAATTTGAAGTAGAAATTCCAGATAGTGATGCTGAAAAATTAATTAAAATTGAAGATGTTGTAAATTATATTGACAATCTAAAAAAATAATTTTTTTTCTTGCAAGGAGCTTATTCTTGAAAAGAGTTGTAGTTACAGGTATTGGTATGATCAATGCCCTTGGTTTAGATAAAGAAAGTTCATTTAAAGCAATTTGCAATGGAGAAAGCGGAGTAAATAAAATTACTCTTTTTGATGCTACGGACTTTCCTGTTCAAATTGCAGCTGAAGTTAAAAATTTTGATCCATTAGAGGTTGTTGATGGCAAAGAAGTAAAAAAAATTGACCGTTTCATACAACTTGGAATTAAAGCAGCAAGAGAAGCAATGCAGGATGCTGGATTTAGTGAAGAATTAGATAAAGAAGAATTTGGCATTGTTTCGGCTTCTGGTATTGGAGGTTTGCCTAACATAGAAAAAAATTCCATTATTTGTTCCGAGCGAGGTCCGCGTAAAATTTCCCCTTTTTTCATACCTTCAGCACTTGTAAATATGTTAGGAGGTTTGATTTCTATAGAGCATGGACTTAAAGGGCCAAATATTTCTTGTGTTACAGCTTGTGCAGCAGGAACTCATGCTATAGGAGAAGCTTATAAAAGTATAGCTTTGGGAAATGCTAAAAAGATGTTAGTCATAGGTGCAGAAGCTGCGATTTGTCCTGTGGGTATAGGTGGTTTTGCTTCAATGAAAGCTTTATCAACTAGAAATGAAGATCCACAGCATGCTTCAAGACCATTTGACAAAGAAAGAGATGGTTTTGTCATGGGAGAAGGTGCTGGAGCTTTAGTTTTTGAGGAATATGAAGAGGCTAAAAAACGCGGTGCTACGATTTATGCTGAATTAATTGGATTTGGAGAAAGTGCAGATGCGCATCATATTACTTCACCAACTTTAGATGGGCCTTTAAGGGCTATGAAAAAAGCTTTAAATATGGCAGGGAATCCAAAGGTAGATTATATCAATGCACATGGAACTTCAACCCCTGTAAATGACAAAAATGAAACAGCAGCAATTAAAGAGCTTTTTGGCAATAATATCCCGCTTATAAGTTCCACCAAAGGACAAACAGGTCATTGCTTGGGTGCTGCAGGTGCAATTGAAGCAGTTGTTAGTGTTATGGTTTTAAGAGATGGGGTAGTTCCACCTACAATCAATCAGCTTGTAAAAGATGATGAATGTGATCTTGATTATATTCCAAATATATCAAGAAAAGTAGATTTAAAAGTGGTGATGAGTAATTCTTTTGGTTTTGGTGGCACAAATGGCTGTGTTGTATTTAAAAAAGTAGATTAATATGGCTTCTTATTTAGATTTTGAAAAAAATATTCAGCAAATTGACGAGGACATTATCAATGCTCAGATTAAAGGAGATACTGAAGCTGTATCAATTTTAAAGAAAAATCTTGAAAAAGAAATTTCTAAAACTTATAAGAATTTAAGTGATTTTCAGCGTTTGCAATTAGCGCGTCATCCAGATCGCCCTTATGCTCTTGACTATATTGAACTTATTTTAAATGACGCTCACGAAATACATGGTGATCGTGCCTTTAGAGATGATCCTGCTATTGTTTGTTTTATGGGTTATTTAGGAGAGAAAAAAATAATTGTAATTGGTGAGCAAAAAGGACGTGGAACAAAAGATAAAATCGCTAGAAATTTTGGGATGCCACATCCTGAAGGATATCGCAAAGCCTTAAGAGTAGCAGGACTTGCAGAGAAATTTCAAATTCCTATTTTATTTTTGATAGATACTCCAGGTGCTTATCCTGGAATAGGTGCTGAAGAAAGAGGACAAAGTGAAGCTATCGCTAGAAATTTATATGAATTAAGTGATTTGAAAATACCGACCATTGCTATAGTTATCGGAGAAGGCGGTAGTGGCGGGGCGTTAGCTATAGGGGTTGCAGATAAACTTGCAATGATGAAAAATTCTGTTTTTTCAGTAATTTCTCCTGAAGGTTGCGCTGCAATACTTTGGAATGATCCTGCAAAAAGTGAAGCTGCAACCAAAGCTATGAAAGTAACAGCTGATGATTTAAAATCTCAAGGTTTAATTGATGATGTGATAGACGAACCTACAAATGGTGCACATCGCAATAAAGAAGCTGCAGCAGTAGCTATTGCTGATTATGTAAAAAAATCCCTAAATGAACTTGAAAATATTGATGTACGAGAACTTTCTGCAAATCGTATGCAGAAAATTTTAAAGCTTGGAGCCTATCAAGAGGCTTAGGCTTTTACTTCGCTTTTTTAAATAATTTTATTATTTATAATTGTTATCAAAATTAAGTTAATTAAAAGTATTCTTTTTTTATACTCCAAAAATGATTTTAAATATCAAAATAATTTTTTTTAAAGGAATTAATTTGACTCAAATCAAAAATATGAAATTTAAAAAAAGTTTACTGTGTTTTTTAATTTTATCTGGAGCTTTGTTAAAAGCAGAAGAAACATATCAACTTAATGATGTTGTGGTTAGCGCTAGTGGTTTTGAACAAGATTTGGTTGATGCGCCTGCTAGTATTTCTATCATTACAAAAGAAGAGCTTGAAAAAAAGCCAATTAAGGATATAGGGGAGGCTATAGGAGATATTCCAGGTGTAGATGTGACTATGGATAAAACAGGCACTTATGATTTTAGCATACGAGGTTTTGGTAGTTCTTATACTCTAGTTTTAATTGATGGAAAACGTCAAAGTGTTGCAAATGGGTTTTATACTAATGTTTTTAAAGGCAGTGAGTCAGGATATCTGCCGCCTTTATCTATGATAGAGCGTATCGAGGTTATACGTGGTCCAGCTTCTACACTTTATGGCAGTGATGCTGTAGGCGGTGTGATAAATATTATCACCAAGAAAAATCCTGATAAAATCGAAGCAAATATAGAATTTAATACTCTTTTGCAACAGCACTCTAATCACTATGGCAATGCGGGCGGTTTTAATGCTTATGTAGCAACTCCTTTGATTGAAGATACATTATCAATTTCTGCAAGGTTGAAGTATTATGATAAGGCAGCTTCTGATTTAAAATGGCCTACACCGGTTTGGAATAATAACAATCAAAAACCTGATAATTACCAACAAAGACCTGATAATTACCAAATTGCTATTCATAGTCCAGGTGCTTTTACTAGCTTAGGTTTTGGTTCTAGGCTTAATTGGACAGTAGATGATAAAAATAATATATATTTTGATATAGAGCGATATATTAATGAAATTTCAGTGAATTCTATAAGTAGTAGGGCTATTAAAAGTGAAAAACAACTTTTTAAGGATAATATTGTTTTAAATCATGATGGTAACTATGATTTTGGTTCAACTAACTCATATTTACAATATGGTAGCACTAAGGATAAGGAATTACATAGTCAAATTTGGGTAGGAGAAGGTAAGGTTGTTTTACCTTGGAATTTAGGTCAATACGGTAATTTAGTAAATACCTTTGGTGCAAGGATTGATTATGAGATGTTAAAAAATGATCAAGCAAGCGCAGGTAGTTAAATAAGAGGTAAAAATCTTGATCAAACCATGGTTGCGCTTTATGGGGAAAATGAGTATTTTATAACCGATGATTTGATTTTTACTACAGGTTTGCGTTATATTTATAGCAATTTGTTTGATTCTGAATTTACCCCTAGGATTTATTTGGTTTATCACTTAAATGATAATATAGCCTTTAAAGGAGGTGTTTCAAAAGGCTATAAAACTCCTTCTGCCAAGCAGTTGACAAATGGATATTATAATTATGCCAATGGCAATGCTCTTTTTGGAAACCCTGACTTAAAACCAGAAGAAAGTATAAATTATGAATTGGGTGCTGATTTTAGGGTATTTGATTTTGCACATTATTCTATCACAGGATTTATTACTGATTTTACAAATCAAATCAGTAGTGAATATTTAACAGGTATGTAAAATGGTATTAATTGTAGCAATGGCACTGTTTGTAAGCGTCCTATTAATCTTGGAAAAACACAGACTAAAGGTATAGAATTTGCATTTAATACCAAAACTTACAATGGTTTTAGCCTAAATTCAAGTTATACTTTTATGGATAATCGCTATAAAGATAGTCAAAAAAATTGGTTTGGTGGTGATAGAATAGAAAATTTACCAAGGCATATAGCAATGTTAAAATTAAACTATGAGCGAGGTAAATTTAATTCCTATATAAAAACACGAGCAAGACTCGATACTATAGCTAAAGCAAGAGTTGGTGGTAATGGTAGTTTGCCATGGCAAAAATATAAGCCTTTTTATATAGTAGATTTAGGGATAAATTATAAAATCAATAAGCAATCTAGCTTAAGTTTTGCAGTGCAAAATCTTTTTGATAAAAATTTCTTTGATCCGCAAGTTACAAGATGGGATGGGGCTAATCCTGCTGGATATGCAAATCGCTATCAAGATTATACAGAAGGAAGAAGTTTTTGGTTAAGTTATAAATATGATTTTTAATTTTTTAAGGCTTTAATCACCTTTATATTTTCAAAAAAGCAAAAATAAAGTACAATGTGAAAAATAAATAAAAGGTTTTATTATGGCGTTTAAAAATTTAAAAGAACTTTCTTTTGAAAAATCAAATTATATTAAGCCTAAGAGATTTGCTTATGAAAGTAATGGTAGGCTTTGCACTTGGGATTTTATAGAATCTAAAGATAGTGTTTCAGTGCTTTTGTATCATAAAGAATTAGAAAGTTTTATTTTTGTACGCCAATTTCGTATACCACTTTGGTATCATCAAATGCATGATAAAGATTATGTAAAAGATGATGATATGGGCTATACTATAGAGCTTTGTTCTGGGCTTGTGGATAAAAAATTATCTTTAGAGGAAATAGCAAAAGAAGAATGTATAGAAGAACTAGGATATGCTCCTAAAAATTTAGAAAAAATAGGAGATTTTTATACAGGGTTTGGTTCAGGTGTAAGCAAGCAAAGCTTTTATTTCGTAGAAGTTGATGAAAAAGATAAAATTTCTTCTGGAGGTGGAGTTGATGATGAAGAGATTGAAGCTGTTTATGTTAAGGTGCAGGATTTTGAAAAAAAATGTAAAAATATGATAAGAACGCCTTTGCTTGATTTTGCTTATATGTGGTTTTTAAAAGAAAAGTGGGGAAAATTAAAGATTATTTAGGTTAAACCTTAAAAAGGTTCAACCTAGGATTTTAATGATCTGACTCATCAAGCATTTCTTTAAATACATTGAAAAGATCAAGCGATGCATTTTCAGCAACTTCGCATTTATTAATTATGCTGTGTTGAGTAATATCTTTGCTAATATCTTCTGTATTTGCTATTGTTATAGCATTATTCATATTTTCATGAACTTTTTCATGTGGCTCGTTAATTTTTAAGAAGCTTTTATTTTGCCCAAATCTTTCTTTTCCTGTGCTAGCAAGCCATTTTCCTAAGCGACAAGATGTATGATCGGCTAATTGCTTTCCTGATTTGGAAAAAATTTCTTTATAACCATTTAATTTAAAAGCTATATGATCTAGTTTTGCTAAAGATACGAAAGCTTCTGAAGCGATACCAACTGCATTTGAATTAGTAGAATGCGCTTCATTTACTAAGTGAGTAAATTTTTCGGAAAAACTCATAATATGAGCATTAGAATCTATAGAAATTTTTTCAACTTGCTCACTTTGAGTATACATTTCATTTGCATTTTGCTTTAGAAGGTTGATGTTCATTTCAACTTCTGTGGTTGCTTTTTGTGTTTTTTCAGCTAGTTTTCTTACTTCATCGGCAACAACAGCAAAACCACGCCCATGTTCACCTGCGCGTGCAGCTTCTATGGCAGCGTTAAGAGCTAAAAGATTGGTTTGATCGGAAACATCTTTAATTAGATTAATTACATTAGTAATTTCATCTACACTTCTATGCAATGTTCCTGCAACATCTCTTGTTTTATTGGCTGATTCTGTAATATTTCCCAAAGAGGCATTGATAGAATTAGCAATATGGTTAAGTTCATCCATTTCAGCAAGAGAAGTTTTAGAATAGCTAGAGATAACTTCTGCCTTATTTACATTTTCTAACATATCGCCTTGAATAATAGTAATATTTTTTAAAACCCCAGTTAATAAAACATTTAAAAGATCTGTTTTAAGTTTAGACTCTAAAGCCGCTTGTTCTAATGATGTAATTTTATTTTTTAATTCTAAATTTTCCGATTGAAATTTTTCAATTTTATGTGTAAGATTTTTATTTTCTTCTTCAAGTTTTTGAAGATCAGAATGGTTTATTTTACTTCCAAACATTGTTTTGCCTTATTTTTTATAATTTGCTAGATATTGGCTAAGTTCATCTTTTACATGAAGCTTTTCTTTTTTTAAAGTTGAAATTTCCATGCTGCTAAGAGAAGTTCTACCTTCTTCTGCATCTTTAATCATGTCATCAAGTTCATTATGACGATCAAATAGTTTATCAAAATGAGCATCTTTACCTTTTAGCTCTGACATTAATTCTCTATATTCATGTAGCATAAACTCTCCTTGTATTAGTGAAATTTAAAATTCATTTAACAAGGTATTTTACACTATTAAAAGATATTTTTAGCTTAAAAAATAATAAAATTAATAATAATTTTTAAATGTGTGTTATATAAGTGATTTGTTAAAGTTTATTTTTAAATTGGAAATTTTAAAATTGAGGAATAAATCCTCAAAATTATTTAGAATTTTGTTTTTTTAGAGTTCTTAGAGTAGAAGCTGCAATTCTCATTTTTCTCGTGGTGCCATCTTCTAAAGTTACACGAACTGTTCTGAGATTAGGTAAAAAGCGTCTTTTTGTTTTATTGTTAGCATGGCTGACATTATTACCCACCATTGGACCCTTGCCTGTGATTTGACATACTCTTGCCATTTTTTTGTCCTTATGAAAATTTTTAAATGGAGATTTTATCAAAATTAAGCTTAAAATATTCCATAATTTATAGTTTTTTTAATATATAAGTCGATAAAATATTATTTATCACATTTATATATAGTTTAAGGTTTTGATCATGTATGTAGCTCCAAGTTTATTGTCTGCAAATTTTTTGAAATTAGAAGAAGAAGTTAAAGCTATTGAAGCTGCAGGTGCGGATCTTTTACACATTGATGTAATGGATGGACACTTTGTTCCAAATTTGACTTTCGGACCTTGCGTGATCGAAAAAATTTCAACTATTAGTAAGTTGCCATTAGATGTGCATTTAATGGTTAAAGATGTAAGTAAATTTGTAGATCTTTTTATCTCTTTAAAACCGAAATTTATCTCTTTTCATATGGAAAGCGAAGTTCATCCTATAAGGCTTTGTGAATATATAAGAAGTCAAGGAATCCATCCTGCTATTGTTTTAAATCCACATACTCCTATTGATTCTATTAAACACATGCTAGAATTTGTAGATATGGTGCTTTTAATGAGTGTTAATCCTGGATTTGGTGGGCAAAAATTTTTACCTTTGATACATGAAAAAATCAAAGAATTGCGCCAAATGATTGATAAAAAAAATGCTAAAGTTTTTATAGAGGTTGATGGTGGTGTTAATGGTTTAAATGCTAGTGATTTAGAAGAATCTGGAGCTGATATTTTGGTGGCTGGAAGTTATATTTTTTCTTCCAATGATTATAAAACTGCAATTTCATCTTTAAAGCTTGAATTTTGAGTTTACAGCAAATTGATCAGATTATTTCTATATTAAATAAGCAAAGCAAGCCTTATGATTGGGTGATGCAAGAGTTTGCCAAAGTTGAAGAATTAAAAAATTTTGATTTAGATTTAGAAACTTTTGAGCTTTTGGGGTTAGGTTTAACTTTAAATAAAGATAATATTTTTACTCTTAAAACACGCACAATAAAAATTAAAGATGAAATTTTTTGCATAGTGGATATAGAAAGTACTGGTGGGGTGAGCAAGGGGGAAATTTTAGAAATTGGAGCGGTAAAAATTCAAAATTCTAAAGAAATTGGACGCTTTCAAAGTTTTGTTAAAGTAAAAGAAATTCCAAAAAATATAACTGAACTTACGGGTATTACTTATGAGATGGTGGAAAATGCTCCAAGTTTAGCAAAGGTTTTAAGTGATTTTAGGCTTTTTTTAAAAGACAGTATTTTTGTAGCGCATAATGTGCGTTTTGATTATAGTTTTATTTCTAAGGCTTTAAATGAGTGTGGTTTTGGCATTTTGCTTAATCGTCGTATTTGCACTATAGAATTTGCACAATGTTGTATAGAAAGTCCAAAATATAAACTAGAGGTTTTGAAAGAATTTCTTGGCGTGGAAAATATGCATCATAGAGCCTTAGATGATGCTTTGGCAGCTGCTGAAATTTTTAAATATTGCCTTGGAAAACTTCCTTATCATATAAAAACTACAGAAGAACTTATAAATTTTACAAAAACTGCACGTATAAAGCAAAAATAAATATTTAAAGTGTATAATTAAAACATAAATGACGGGAGCTTGTGTAACAGGCTGAGAGTAAGCTAAAAGCTTAGACCGAACCGGATCTGGATAATACCAGCGTCGGGAAGATTTATAAATTTCAATACTTTAAAAATTTATACTCACCCTTCATTTATCCAAATTTTTTAAAGGATAAATTTATGAAAACTCAAATGAATTATGCCAAAGAAGGTATTTTTACTAAAGAAATGCAGATTGTTGCGCAAAAAGAAAATTTAAGTAAAGATTTTTTGCTTGAAAATATTGCTTGCGGTAAAATTATTATCCCTGCAAATATTAATCATAAAAGTCTTGATCCAAATGGTATAGGTTTTGGACTGCGTACTAAGGTTAATGTAAATTTAGGAGTTTCAAATGATTGCGTTGATTATAGCGAGGAAATGAAAAAAGTAGAGCTTGCTCATAAATTTGGCATAGAAGCGATTATGGACTTAAGCAATTATGGCAAAACAAGTCGTTTTAGAGACGAGCTTGTTAATGTTTCAAAAGCTATGATAGGAACAGTTCCTGTATATGATGCGGTAGGATTTTTAGAAAAAGATTTAAAACAAATTGGTGCTAAAGACTTTTTAGATGTTGTATATCATCATGCTAAAAGTGGGGTTGATTTTATGACAATTCATGCAGGTATTAATTCTCGCGCAGCGCATATTTTTAAACAAAGTAAAAGACTTACAAATATAGTTTCAAGAGGAGGCTCTGTGCTTTATGCTTGGATGATGATGAAAGATGCTGAAAATCCTTTTTTTGAGTATTATGATGATTTGCTTGATATTTGTTTAAAATACGATGTAACTTTATCTTTGGGTGATGCTTTGCGTCCTGGCTCTACTCACGATGCAAGTGATGGGGCACAAATTTCAGAACTTATAGAATTATCACTCCTTACCCAAAGGGCTTGGGATGTTGGGGTTCAAGTAATGATAGAAGGTCCAGGGCATATGGCTATTAATGAAATAGAGGCAAATATGCAATTAGAAAAGCGTTTATGCAAAGGAGCTCCTTTTTATGTCTTAGGACCTTTGGTAATAGATATTGGCGCAGGGTATGATCATATTAGTGGTGCTATTGGAGGAGCTGTGGCTGCAGCTAGCGGTGCTGATATGCTGTGCTATGTAACACCTGCTGAACACTTAAGACTTCCAAATTTAGAAGATGTTAGAGAGGGTATAGTTGCGACTAAAATTGCAGCTCATGCGGGAGATATAGCTAAACTTCCAAAAGAAAGAGCAAGGGATGATGAGATGAGTAAGGCTAGACAAGAGATAGATTGGGAGAAAATGTTTAAACTTGCTATTGATGGAGAAAAGGCCAAAAAAATGTTTAATGAGCGTCGCCCTGATGATTTAAACTCATGTTCCATGTGTGGAAAAATGTGTGCAATGAATACTATGAATCAAATTTTAAAAGGCGAAGATGTGAGTTTAGCTTGAATAAACTTTGAGAGTAAGATCTATAGAGATACCTTGCTCTCCTGCTTTAAGATTAAGTGGATAATCAAGCTTGATTAAGTTATTATAGTTTTTTAGAGCATCAATAAAATCATAAAGCCTTCTAGGATTGTTCATTGTCGCTTTAATGGCTAAGCGGTTTTTTAGATATTTTTCTTGTTTTTCGGGCTTAGTTTCTTGAATTTTTACATTTTGAAAATATTTTTGTAAAAAAATATCAAAATTTCCTATATTAAAATTTTGCTCAAATTGCTCTAAACTTTTGTTGTTTTCGCTTCTTAGAGTTGATATTTTATCTTCGCTAAAGTCAAATTTTGCTTTAGCGGCTTTTAAGATAGCAAGTTGTGAGTTTTCTCTAAGATTTGCTTGTTTGTAATTTTTTAATGTCGGTAAAAGTAAAAATAAGATCAAGGCTATGCAAACGCTTATAAAACTTAACGCGCAAATGATAAGCTTTAATAAATCAATTTCTTCTAGGCTTTTATCTTTCATCTGCAACTCCTGGAATTTGTTTACTAATACTAACAAAACGATACCACCCATTATCTAAGCGGTAATAGGTTGTATAGCTTTGATCAAAGATGCTTTTTAAAGGGGTTTCTAAAAGTAGAGTAAACATTTCTCTTGTAGGAGTGACCCCGATAAGTTTTAAGGAATATTCGTCTTGTTCAACACTTTCAAGAGTAATATTATCAGTTTTTACAATAATATCAAATAGATTTCTTAAGCTTTCTTTAACAATTTGATTTTGAGTGTTAAAATTTTTCGCTATTTGGCTTTGATCAAATAAAATTTCATAAAGCATTTCATTTTGCTTAGTTTGATTTTGAAGCACTATAACTTGTTGTTTTTCATCATCGATAGAGCTATTGATTAATGCAATTTTTATTGTATATGTAAAATATACTAGCAAGATAAATAATATACTAAAACCAAAAAGTCCTAGCCAAATTTTATCAAAGAGTGTGAAAATAGGTTTTTTTCTTGGCTGTATGAAGCTATAAGTCATTTAAGCTCCTTTCGCATCAACTCTATCATAAGATCTAAGGTGTTGATTTGTTTCGTTTTTATCTCTAAAAAAGTTTCACTTTCTAAAAAATCAATAGCACTTATGTTAATATCTGATTCGCTATACAATAAAATACCATTGATAAATACCCCAGCATATTTATCATCATTATAAAATTTTTCAATGCTCGTAATAATATAACGACAAAGTTCCATATCATTGCTAAATTGATTTAATTCATCAAGGTTAAAATTATCATTATTATCCAAAGTTTCAAGATTATTTTCTTGATCAAGTAGATCAAATTTATTATTTAAGGCTTCATTGAAGTTATCTAAGGTAACTTCGGTATCATCGTTGTTGTTTTCAATTTCTTGATTATCTTCTGATGGAAGTTCAAGCTCTAAACCTAATTCTTGCTCAAATATTTTAAAATCACCGTATAAGATAGTATTGCCTTTAGCAACAATAATTGCCAAAAGATGTCCTTGTTTAAATCCATAAAGTAAAATTTGATCATCAGGCTGTTTTTCTTTTTGCATATTGTAGTAAAGAAGAGCAAAAGGGGAATATAAAAAATCTAAACCTCTATATTCTTCAAAAAGCTCGCTATAATATTCTACATGTTCGGTAGCCGTATAAACAAGGGCATTATTAAACAAAATATGCTGTAAGCTGATTTTTCCTATATTAAAGTGCTCACAATCTTGAATATTTGTACTAGGTATTAATCCTTGTTCTTTGGCATCTAAAAATAAAGCAGTGTGGTAAAATAAGAAATGCTTGCTTAAATTTTTTATGTATTCTAATAAATTTTCGCTTTTATCAAAAGTTTTTTCATTGCTACTGATTAGTTTATTTCCTCTATAAATAGAAGCTTTTACAATATTTTTTTTATCTTCTAAAATAATACTAATAAAAAGTTGTGGAAATATTTTTTTAAGTAAAAATAACATTTCATTCCTTAAATTGATCAGCTAAGCTAATTTTATCAAATTGTTCCATTAGAAATTCTTTAGCTTTTTCTTTATCTAAAGATAAAATATCCAAAGGTTCACTTAGACTATAAGTAATCTTACTAAAAGGTTTTGGCAAGATCATCTTATCCCAACTTTTAAATTCCCAAAAACGATTTGCTTCATAGTTTAAAATTCTTATCTTTAGTTCTTTTTTTTGAGCCAAAATGATAGAACCATCTGAAATACTATGATAAGGCCCTCGTGGACCATCGGGCGTGATAACTATATCGTCATTTTGTTCTAAAACTTTAAATGCAGCTCTAAGTGCACTGCTAGCACCCCTTGAAGTGCTTCCTCTTACAGTATCAAGACCGAAAAGCTTGATGATTTTTGCAATTTGTTCTCCATCTTTATGGTGGGAGATCATGACATAGGCTTTTTTATTTTTTTGTCTATAATGTCTAAACGCAAAAGGCATGAGTGCTAATTTTCCATGCCAAAAAAGTATCACACCAGCTTTACGGTCAACTTTTTCACCTTTATAGTGCTTTTTACAGCTTAAAAAAATAAGCCATTGCAAGATGAAAATTATATATGTTAAGCAATGGATTTTAAACGATTTCCCCATATAAAACCATACGCTTTGCATTAGTTATTTTTACTTCTTTAAATTGCCCTAAAAGTTCTTCGCTACCTTCAACTTGAACTAAAAAATTATTATCTGTTCTTCCAGCAATGCTATTGCCTGCTCTTAATTCTTCAAATAAAACTTTAAAAGTTTTATTTTCTTGTTTTTTTACAATTTCATCTAAAATTTCACTATGACGATTTTGTAAGGTGCTAAGTCTTCTTGAAGCTGTTTCTTCATCGATTTGATTAGGCATGGTTGCAGCTTTTGTTAAAGGGCGTTTGGAGTATTTAAAAGAAAAAATTTGTTCAAAACGCACTTTTTCCAAAACATCCATAGTTTCTTCAAAATCTTTTTCACTTTCCCCTGGAAAAGCTACAATAATGTCTGTAGAAATGCTAACATTTGGACAAAGTTCTCTAAGTTTTAAAGCTCTATTTAAATACCATTCTTTAGTATAGCCACGCTTCATAGCTTTTAAAATTTCACTTGAGCCGCTTTGTAAAGGCATGTGCATGGATTTGCAAACTTTTGGATTATTGGCAAAAACTTCTAAAAATTTATCATCCATATGCAAAGGATGTGGACTTGTAAAGCGAATGCGTTCCAAACCTTCTATAGTGCTAAGTTCTTCTAAAAGATCTGAAAAGTCCATTTTTTTATGTTCGTTTCTAAATCTTTTGCCGTAGTTATTGACATTTTGTCCTAGCAAGAAAATCTCTTTAGCGCCTTTTTCAACGGCTTTTTGAGCTTCTTTGTAGATGATGTTAAAAGGTATGGAAATTTCATCTCCTCTAGTATGTGGCACTATACAATAAGTGCAGTGTTTATCACAACCTATGGAGATATTAATATAGGATTTATAAATACTATTTCTAAAATCTGCAAAAGCAAATTCACTTTCATCATAGTCTATGTCCACCCCCATAAATTTTGGAGTTTTTATAGCTTGAGTGATTTTGGAAATATTTCTTGCCCCTAGAACAAAATCCACATAAGGAGCACGTTTGAAAATTTCATTTCCCAAATGTGATGCAGTGCATCCACAAACTCCTATTTTAGCACCTTCTTTTTTAACTTTTTCAAAGCCACCCACTTCTGAGAAAAGTTTATGCACAGGTTTTTCACGCACTGAACAGGTATTAATAAGAATAAGATCTGCTTCTTTGATATCTTCTGTTAGTGCGTAATTTTCTTTTTGTGTTAATTCTGCGATCATATGCTCAGAATCTCTGACATTCATCGCACAACCTAAAGTTTGAATAAAAAGTTTTTTAGCACTCAAAGAATATGCACCTCATACATAAAATCATTATCATCAAGTCCGTATTTTACGGTTCTATGATAAATGCTTACTCCTTTTTTTTCAAAATGATTTACAAGGGCAATAAGTTGTTTGTGTGTATTATCTTTATCAAAATAAAAAAACTTTTGTCCTTCTTTTTCTATAGCCTCTTCGATTTTTTCTAGGCTAATATTTTTAGGTTTTTCATTAATCAAAGTTCTTGCCAATTTTAATTCCATAGCTAAATCCTTAAGAATTTTCATTTTAATCTATAATTTTAGCAAATTTTACTTTTAATTAAACTTATTAAGGATATAATTTTTATCTACATTTTTAAATTTCCCACAAAAAAGGTTTTATAAAATATGGAAAAGATAGCAGATATTATCGAATCTATTGCTAATGAAAAAAATTTAAACTTAGAGAATGTAAGAGAAAAGGTAGCTACCGCTTTAATCAATACTGCAAAAAGAATTTATGGACAAGAATATGAGTTTTTTGTGGATCCTAAAAATTTAAATCTTTATCAAAAAATTACCATAGTAGCAGATAATGACGAGAGATTGCAAAATAAAAGTGAGAGTTTTATCGCATTAAGTAAGGCAAAATCAGAAGCTCCAGATGTTGAAATAGGAGATGAATTAACCTATGAATGCTCTTTGGAAAATTTAGGAAGAACTGCGGTAAATACCTTGCATAAAGAACTTGAATATCATATACAAAAATTATTAGAACAAACTATTTTTGAAAAATATAAAAACAAAGTAGGGCAAATGGTTTTTGGTACAGTTGTTAGAGTAGATAATGAAGAAAATACTTTTATTGAAATAGATGAATTAAGAGCTTTTTTACCGAGAAAAAATCGCATTAAAGGGGAAAAGTTTAAAATAGGTGATGTGGCAAAAGCTGTGATACGCCGTGTTTATACAGATAAGGGTATTAAAATCGAGCTTAGTCGTACAAGTCCTAAATTTTTAGAATGTTTACTTGAAGCCGAGGTTCCAGAAATCAAAGATGGTTATGTCAATATTATAGGATGTGCTAGAATTCCAGGTGAAAGAGCAAAAATCATTCTTCAGGCCAATGGGGCAAATATCGATCCTGTAGGTGCTACAGTAGGTGTTAAAGGTGTAAGAATTAATGCAGTAAGCAAAGAGCTTCATAATGAAAATATTGATTGTATAGAATTTACAAATGAGAGTGAAATTTTAATTTCTCGTGCCTTGGCTCCTGCTATTGTAAATTCTGTAAAAATTGAAGATAAAAAAGCTATTGTAAGTTTAAATAGCGAACAAAAAAGCAAAGCTATAGGAAAAAATGGTATTAATATTCGCCTTGCTTCTATGTTAAGTGGTTATGAAATAGAGCTCAATGAATTAAGCTCATCGCAGCTAAATAATGCCATCAGCAATGAAGAAGCAATGAAAAATCTTCAAGATTTGTTTAAAATTTAAAATATTTGTGAATTTTCACAAATATTTTTTATAAAACCACTTCCAATAAAATGTCGCAAAGATAAAAATCATACCCAATAAGCCTGTAATTAGTTCTAAACTCAAGCCTATTTCAAATAAAAAGCCCATAAGCATTGAAATAATAGCGCTAAAACTAAGATAAATCATATCTGTATAAGCGATCACTCTACCATGATATTCTTTGTCGGCATTTTTTTGTATCATAGTGTAGGTGTAAGCCCAAAGTGCTGAGGTAAAAAAACCTGCACCGATTAAACCTAAAAAAGAAATATAAAAATTAAATTGAGTTAAAGCCCAAAGTATAATACCCAAGCCTTGACCAAGATACATGTAAAATAAATTTTTATCATTAATAAATTTGCTTAAAACCATAGGTCCTATAGCTAAAGAACAAGCACGTACTGCATTTAAAAACCCTATTACTAAAGCAGCAGATAAAACTTCTTTATATTGATGTTGCGCTAAAAGCGTAACCAAGGTTTCATAAGCAGTTAAACCTATAAAAGCGTGAAGCAAGATAAGATGAAAAATTATCTTATTGTTTAAAACATAGAAAAATCCTTCTTTTATCATGGTAAAAAAGCGACTTTGTGTTTTTTGATGAAAATCAGGAATGCTTAATCTTACTAAAAAAGAAATGCCTATGAGTATAAGTATACAGTCAAATAGAAAAGCGGTTTTAACTCCTAGAAAATAAATAAAAATTCCCGCACTTGCCATACCTGCTGTATAAGAAATCGCCCAAATGACACTGTGCATTTCATTAGCGAGTTTAAGTTCTTGAGGAGTTAAAATTTTGGCCAATAAACTCATTTCAGCTTGAAAATAAATCGAAGCAACACAAAGTCTTATGAAAATTAAAATAAATAAAAGCCAAAGCATACTAAGACTTGTGACAAAAATAAGACAAAAAATAGAAATTAATTCTATGCTAATCATACTGAGTAAAAGTTTTTTAGGTTTATTTTTCTCTACTATGACGCCATTAATAGGAGCAAGTAAAACTCCAGGTAAAAAAGCAAGCATAGCACTTGTAGCTGTTGCCCAAGTAGGAGCATTAAGTTCGACTAAAAGGGTAAAAACTCCCGTTTGAGAAAACCATGCTCCAAAATATACTATAAACTGAACCGAAGCTAATATTCTGATATTTTTATTATTTTTTAATAGTTCAATGTAATTCATAAGCGAAACTATAGCATAATTTATATTTTAAATGCTATAATTATTTTAATTATGTAAAAAACAAGGAAAAATTTTGAAAAGACTGGATAAAAAAGAAGCTTTAGATTTATTACACCATGCAAGTTTAACAGAACTTGGAGAAATGGCTTATAAAAGAAAATTAGAACTTCATCCTGAAAAAATCACCACTTTTGTTGTGGATAGAAATATTAATTATACCAATGTTTGTTGTATTGATTGTTCTTTTTGCGCTTTTTATCGCCATCATAAAGAAGATGATGCTTATATTTTAAGCTTTGAAGAGATAGGCAAAAAGATAGAAGAGCTTGAAGCTATCGGGGGAACACAAATTCTTTTTCAAGGCGGGGTGCATCCAAAATTAAAAATAGAATGGTATGAAGAATTAGTTTCTTGGATAAAAGAACATTATCCAAATATCACTGTGCATGGTTTTTCAGCAGTTGAGATCGCTTATATTGCAAAAGCATCTAAAATTTCAATCACTGAAGTGTTAAAAAGATTGCAAGCTAAAGGTTTATTTTCTATACCAGGAGCAGGTGCTGAGGTGCTAAGCGATAGGGTGCGTGATATTATCGCACCAAATAAATGTGATACAGCTACTTGGTTAGAAGTACATCGCCAAGCTCATAAAATTGGTATGAAAAGTACAGCTACTATGATGTTTGGAACGGTTGAAAATGATGAAGAAATCATCGATCATTTTGAGCATTTGAGAAAATTACAAGATGAAACAGGGGGATTTAGAGCTTTTATTTTATGGAGCTTTCAAAGTGATAATACTGCTTTAATCCAAAAACATCCAGAGATTATGAAACAAAGTTCTAACAAATATTTAAGACTTTTAGCTTTAGCAAGACTTTATTTAGATAATTTTAAAAATTTACAAAGTTCTTGGGTAACTCAAGGCTCACTTATAGGCCAGCTTGCTTTAAAATTTGGGGCCAATGATTTAGGCTCAACTATGATGGAAGAAAATGTAGTAAGTGCTGCAGGAGCAAGTTATAGAATGAATCAAGATGAGATGATAAGGCTGATTAGAAGTTTAGGCGAAAATCCAGCTAAACGCAATACCGCTTATGAAATTTTAGAAAGGTTTTAATGCAGTATTTAGAGAGTAGGGGTATTAAAATCCCTTTTATTTTTGAAAAAAATTCTGATTTTCCTATTGTTGTTTTAAAGCTTGTTTTTAGAAATTGTGCTAGAAGTTATGATGAAATAGCAGGCTTAGCTAAGATGTTTTCACGTATTTTAAATGAAGGCGTGGATGATAAATTTTTTAAGGATTTAGAATTTAGAGCGATAAATTTAGAGGCAAGTAGTGGTTTTGAAAGTTTGGAAATCAATCTTTCTTGCTTGAAAGAAAATTTTGATTTTGCTTTAAAGAGTTTAGAAAAATTGCTTTTAAAACCAAGAATAGAAGAAAAAACTTTGCAAAAATTAAAAATCAATGCCTTAGGTGAGCTCGCGAGTAAAAATAGTGATTTTGATTATTTAGCAAAAAATTTACTCAATGCTCAAATTTTTAAATGTAAAGAATTTCAAAGTCCAAATGATGGAGATGAAAAAAGTATAGAAACTTTGTCTTTAAAAGATTTGCAAAATTTTTATAAAAATTTTATCCATCTTAGTGATTTGGTTGTGATTTTAGGAGGAGATTTAGAAGAAAAACAAGCCAAGGAAGATCTTTTAAAACTCTTATCAAAACTTCAAATAGGCAAAAAAAATACTCCAAAAAAATATGAGTTAGGCAAAAACATCAAAGATGAAATTTTGGTACGCCCAGAAAGTGAACAAGCTTATATTTATTTTGCTACGCCTTTTTTTGCTGATTTTAAAGATAAGGATTTATATCTTGCAAAAATTGCCTTATTTGTGCTAGGGCAAGGAGGATTTGGTTCAAGGATTATGGAAGAAATTCGTGTTAAAAGAGGTCTTGCATACTCAGCTTATGCTATGCTTGATATGAATATGTCTTTTTCTAGAGTTTTTGGATATTTACAAACTAAAAATGAAAGCGCTAAAGAAGCTAAAAAAATCGTAAAAGAGCTTTTTGAAGATTTTATAAAAAATGGCATGACTCAAAATGAACTTGATCAAGCTAAAAATTTTCTCATAGGATCAACTCCTTTGCGTTATGAAAGCTTAAGCAAGCGTTTATCTATGTCTTTTAACGAATTTTATCAAGGTTTAAATTTGGGATATTATAAAGAAGAGTTAAAACTTATGGAAAAGGTTAAACTTGAAACCATAAATGCTTATATTAAAAAACATCAAGAGCTTTTAAATATAAGTTTTGCAAGCATACAAAATGAAAATTAAAGAAAGTGATTTTGAATTTTTTAAAAAATTAAAAATTAGAAGTGCTATTGATTTAGCGCTTCTTTTACCTAAAAAAATTGAAAATTTAAATCCAAGTAAAAATCCTAAAGAAAATGAAATTTGTACCCAAAAAATCACTATAAAAAGCGTTAGTTCAAGAAAAAATCAACTTTTTGGTTTAGGTTTTTGTGAGGAATGGCAAGAAAATATTTCTTTTGTGTTTTTTCATCCTAGAGCTTGGCATTTTGGTATTTGTAAGGTAGGAAAAGAGCTTATTTTTAATGCTAAACTCTCGCATTTTAATCACACTTGGCAATTTAACAATCCTAAAATTTTAACTTCTTTTGAGGGTTTTAGTCCAAAGTATCAAATTTTAGGTTTAAAAGATACAAAAATTGCTGCTTTTATACATAAATATCTTAATTATGAAAATTTAAAAGAAAGTGGCATAGAGGATAAATATATACATTTTCTTTTAAATTTGCATGCTTATGATGAAAAAAGTTTTTTTATGTTTGAAAATTTGCAAAATTTTAGCAAAGATTTAAAATATATAGAAATATATAATTTTTTAAAGCGTTTAAAAGCTAAAAAAACGCATTTTAAAGCTCATCAAATCAATGTTTTTAATATAGCCAATTGGCTTAAAGATTTGCCTTTTTCTCTTACTAAAGATCAGCTTAATGCCTTAAAAGACATAGAAAAAGATTTACACTCAAAAGAAGCCAAAAGGCGTGTGATTATGGGTGATGTGGGGTGTGGTAAAACCTTGGTTTTACTTGGTGCGGCTTTGATGGTTTATCCTAAGCAAGCTATTTTAATGGCACCTACTAGTATTTTAGCGTATCAGCTTTATGAAGAGGCTAAGAAATTTTTACCTGATTTTATGAATATTTTGTTTATTAAAGGGGGTAAAAAAGAAAAAGATTTAGAACAAAATATCCAAAAAGCAAATCTTGTTATAGGCACTCATGCTCTAATTCATTTAGAAAGCCATAATGCCGTACTTGTAATGATAGACGAACAACATCGTTTTGGATCAGCTCAGCGTGAGAAAATTCATTCTTTAAATAAACAAGAATTTGCCCCTCATTTTATACAGTTTTCAGCTACGCCTATTCCAAGAACTTTAAGCATGATACAATCTGAACTTTTAAATTTTAGCTTTATTAAACAAATGCCTTTTAAAAAAGATATTACAACTTATTGCATACAAAATGAAGGTTTTTCTAAGCTTAGCGAGAAGATCAAAGAAGAAATCGCTAAAAATCATCAAATTATCATTATTTATCCCTTATTGAGTGCTAGTGATAAGATTCCTTATCTTTCTTTAGAGCAGGCCAAAGAATATTGGCAGAGTCATTATGAAAAAGTTTTTGTAACTCATGGAAAAGATAAACAAAAAGATGAAATTTTAGAGCGTTTTAGAGACGAGGGAAATATTTTACTAAGCACTACAGTGGTGGAAGTAGGTATTTCTTTGCCAAGATTGAGTATTATAGTGATTGTAGGAGCGGAACGTTTAGGACTTGCTACTTTACATCAACTTCGTGGCCGTGTAGGTCGTGTAGGGCTTAAAAGTGCTTGCTATCTTTATACTAAGCTTAAAGAAATTCCGAGTCGTTTAAAAGAATTTGCTAGCACTTTAGATGGGTTTAAAATAGCAGAGCTTGATCTTAAAAATCGTTTGAGTGGAGATTTGCTCGATGGTTTTATGCAACATGGAAATGAGTTTAAATTTTTTGATTTTTCCAAGGATGAGGAGATTTTAGAAAAGGTAAAAAAAGATTTGGCAAAAAAATTGCCAAATTAATGTCCGCCGTACTTGTAAAGCATATTTTGAAAATGTGAAGCTATCATTTGTGCACGCTGTAAAATGACATTTTTCATTTCTTCATTATAAACTATATTTAAACTTTCTTCAAAAAGTTTTAGCCAAATTTCAAAAAACTCTTGAGGAAAAGGAGGTAGATCTAAGTGCTTTTTTAAGGGTTGCCCATTATAATCACCTTCGCCTAAAAGCATGCCTGCCCAAAAATTTCCTATTTTTGCTTTATGTTCTTTCCATTCTTCATCGCTTGTTCCAATAGCATTGTTAAAAATAGGACCTAAATCCTTATCTTTTCTAACTTTTTCATAAAATATTTCCATGAGTTTTGCTATGCTTTCTTGATTAATTGTTTCAAATTTCATATAAGCCTTTCTTAAATGTTAATTTTATGGCGTTAATATAGCAAAAATAAGATAAATTAAATTTAACATAAGTTAAGAATGGAAATATTATATAATGAAAGATTATTTAGAACTTTTATCTAGTGTAGGAAAATTAAAAAAATTTCAAAAAAATAGTATTTTATTTTATGAAGGCGAAGAGGCTAAAAAATTTTTTATTTTACTCAAGGGAAAAATACGCATTTATAAAAGTACAGCAAGTGATAAAGAAATTACTTTGCATTATTTTAATCCTCCAAATTTTATAGCAGAAATGCCTGCTTTTAAAAAATTAAATTATCCTGCTAATGCTGTTTTTGAAGAGGATGGAGAAATTTTGGAAATTGATTTTATTAATTTTCAAAATTTATGCAGTGAAAATAAAGAATTCAATTTTTTACTTATCAGTTCACTTTTTGATAAAATTAAAATTTTAGAAAAGAAATTATCTCAAAATGCATTAGATTTAAGGACGAGATTATTAAAGTATCTTTTGGAAAATGAAAAAAATTTAGATACAATTTCACAAAAACAAATTGCAATTGATTTAAATGTTAGAGCGCAATCTTTATCTCGAGTGTTAAAAGAACTTAAAATTTCAGAACTTATTGATACAAAAAAAGGTAGAATTGAAATTTTAAATAAAGATATGATCATGAAAGAATTTTGGTAAAATTTAAGGTAGAGAATGGATTTTGATTTTATATTAGCTCAAGCTCCTGCTTTTTTAACGGCTGCTTGGCTTACGATAAAACTAAGCTTTTTTGGAATTATTTTTTCTTTGATAATAGGTTTGTTTTGTATTTTAATGAGTTATTTTAAAATAAAAATTTTAGAAAATATTTGCAAGCTTTATATAGAGTTTTCAAGAAATACGCCTTTATTAATTCAACTTTTTTTCTTATATTATGCTTTACCTAAATTTAATATACATTTAGAGCAAATTCCACCGCTTGATTTGATTTGCTTAAGCGTAGAAGAAACTTTAAGGCCTTCTTTTGCTTGTGCTATAGTAGGACTTAGTTTTTTAGGAGGTTCTTATATGGCTGAAAGTTTAAGAGCGGGATTTGAAGCCATAAGAAAACAGCAGTTTGAAGCGGGACTTTCTTTGGGTTTTTCAAAATTTGGAAATTTGCGTTATGTGATTTTGCCGCAAGCTTTGGCTATTTCTATGCCAAGTATTAGTGCTAATATTATATTTTTAATCAAAGAAACTTCAGTCGTTAGTATTATTGCCTTGCCAGATTTGGTGAATTTAATGAAGAGTTTAAATTCCTTAACCTATAAGACAGATGAGCTATTGTTTTTGTTGTTTATGGGATATTTATGCATTATTTTGCCTTTGTCTTTTATTTTGCTAAAGTTTGAAAAAAGGTTGCTTCATGCTTGAACTTTTAAATACCGATACGCTTTTAAGACTCTGGCAAGGGCTTTTTGTCACTCTTGAAATTTCATTTATCAGCATTATTATTACTTCGATAGGTGGGTTATTTTTAGGAATTTTAATGAGTTTTAAAAATACCTATATCTATGCTTTTTGTCGTTTGGGTTTAGAATTTGTGCGTGTTATGCCACTTTTAGTATGGCTTTTTGTGGTGTATTTTGGTTTTCCTAGATGGTTTGGGTGGGATTTGAGTTCTGCAAGTGCAGCTATTATTGTTTTTAGCATTTGGGGTTGTTTTGAGATGATGGATTTGGTGCGTGTTTCCTTGCAGAGTATTCCAAAACATCAGTATGAAAGTGCATCATCTTTAGGTTTAAATACGGTGCAAAGTTTTGCTTATGTTATTATTCCACAAGCTATGCGTCGTTTAACTCCTATGAGCATGAATTTACTTACTCGTATGATTAAAAGTACAACCTTTGCTTATTTAATCGGCGCGGTAGAGCTTGTAAAAGTAGGGCAACAAATTATAGAATTTCATAATAGAAATGATTTTGCACCTTTTATTATTTATGGTTTGATTTTTTTTATCTTTTTTATACTTTGTTATCCTATCACTTTATATTCAAGAAAATTAGAGAAAAAATGGAGCTAAAATGAGTATACTAAAAATAGAAAATTTACAAAAGTATTATGGTTCGCATCATGCTTTAAAAGATATTAATTTAGAAGTTAAGGCTAAAGAAGTTGTGGTGATTTTAGGTCCTAGCGGATGTGGAAAATCTACGCTTTTGCGTTGTATTAATGGGCTTGAAGAGATTGCAAGTGGTAATATTTATATTGATAATGAGAAAATAGATAAAGATTTTAAAGAATGGCCAAGAATGCGTCAAAAAGTTGGTATGGTTTTTCAATCTTATGAGCTTTTTGAGCATTTAAGTGTTGAAGAAAATATACTTCTAGGGCCTATGAAAGTGCAAAAAAGAAAGAAAGATGAGGTTTTAAAAGAGGCTAAAATTTGGCTTGAAAAGGTGGGGCTTTTGCATAAAATTCATGCTTATCCAAGAGAACTTAGCGGAGGACAAAAGCAAAGAATTGCCATAGTAAGAAGTTTATGCATGAATCCTGAGTTAATGCTTTTTGATGAGGTTACAGCAGCGCTGGATCCTGAGATTGTCAGAGAAGTTTTAGAAGTGATGTTAAATCTTGCAAAAGAGGGTATGACTATGCTTATTGTTACTCATGAAATGGGTTTTGCTAAAGCTGTAGCAGATAAAATTATTTTTATGGATGAAGGAAAAATCATCGAAGAAAATGATCCTAAAAGTTTTTTTAAAAATCCAAAAAGCGAAAGAGCAAAGAAATTTTTAAATTTATTTGATTATCATAATATAGATAAAAATAATATTGGTTTATGATAATAAAATTTACAAGACTAAAATTTTATAGAAAAACTAAAAAAGTCTTGACAAAATTTTTTTTTTGAGTTATAATCTTACTTTTATTTTTGCTGGTTTAGCTCAGTTGGTAGAGCAGCTGCCTTGTAAGCAGCAGGTCGGGGGTTCAAGTCCCTTAACCAGCTCCATTTATTTTAGCAGTGTTTGACCAGAATATTGAAAAAGCAATATTTTTATGGTGAGTTACTCAAGTGGCCAACGAGGGCAGACTGTAAATCTGCTGGCTTTCGCCTTCCGTGGTTCGAATCCACGACTCACCACCATGCTTTGCGGGAGTAGCTCAGTTGGCTAGAGCATCAGCCTTCCAAGCTGAGGGTCGCGGGTTCGAGTCCCGTTTCCCGCTCCAATAATTTAAAAGAACTGGGAGCTGTATTTTAAAACCTTTAACTTACAGTATATATCCCATTTAAGAGTTTTTGTTGTCTGTTATTGTGTATAATTTTTCTGAGCGCTCGTATGGCTCAGAGGTAGAGCACTCCCTTGGTAAGGGAGAGGTCGCGGGTTCAATTCCCGCTATGAGCTCCATGAATTGAAAAAATTATATAGATATAAGACTTGCTTTGCTCAATTTATTTTTTATACGGAGGAAAAAAATGGCTAAAGAAAAATTTTCACGTAATAAGCCACACGTAAATATTGGTACTATTGGTCATGTTGACCATGGTAAAACTACTTTAACAGCTGCTATTTCTGCTGTTCTTTCTAGAAGAGGTTTAGCAGAGCTTAAAGATTATGATAATATCGATAATGCTCCAGAAGAAAAAGAGCGTGGTATTACTATTGCTACTTCTCATATTGAATATGAAACAGACAATCGTCACTATGCACACGTTGACTGCCCAGGTCACGCAGATTATGTTAAAAACATGATTACAGGTGCTGCACAAATGGATGGAGCGATCTTGGTTGTTTCTGCTGCAGATGGCCCTATGCCACAAACTAGAGAGCACATTCTTCTTTCTCGTCAAGTAGGCGTTCCATATATTGTTGTTTTTATGAATAAAGCAGATATGGTTGATGATGCTGAACTTTTAGAGTTAGTTGAAATGGAAATTAGAGAATTATTAAGCTCTTATGATTTCCCAGGCGATGATACACCTATTATTTCTGGTTCTGCTTTAAAAGCTCTTGAAGAAGCTAAAGCTGGACAAGATGGTGAATGGTCAGCAAAAATTATGGATCTTATGGCTGCAGTTGATAGCTATATTCCAACTCCAACTCGTGATACTGAAAAAGACTTCTTGATGCCAATTGAAGATGTTTTCTCAATTTCAGGTCGTGGTACTGTTGTTACAGGTAGAATTGAAAAAGGTGTTGTAAAAGTAGGTGATACTATCGAAATCGTTGGTATTAAAGATACTCAAACAACAACTGTAACAGGTGTTGAAATGTTCAGAAAAGAAATGGATCAAGGCGAAGCAGGAGATAACGTAGGTGTTCTTCTTCGTGGTACTAAAAAAGAAGAAGTTATCCGTGGTATGGTTCTTGCTAAACCAAAATCAATTACTCCACACACTGACTTCGAAGCTGAAGTTTATATCTTAAATAAAGATGAAGGTGGTAGACATACTCCATTCTTTAACAACTATAGACCACAGTTTTATGTAAGAACAACTGATGTTACAGGTTCGATTAAATTAGCTGATGGTGTTGAAATGGTTATGCCAGGTGAAAATGTGAGAATTACTGTAAGCTTGATCGCTCCAGTAGCACTTGAAGAAGGAACTCGTTTTGCTATTCGTGAAGGTGGTAAAACTGTTGGTTCAGGTGTTGTTTCTAAAATTATTAAATAATTTAATAAAGCCAAGTTAAAAGCTTGGCTTTAATTTTTTAAGGAAAATTGAAATGAGAATTAAAGTTGGTTTAAAGTGTGAAGAATGTGGTGATATTAATTATAGCACCTATAAAAATAGTAAAAATACTACTGAAAAATTAGAATTAAAAAAATATTGCCCAAGATTAAAAAAACATACACTTCACAAAGAAGTTAAGCTAAAAAGTTAAGCTTGCGCCCTTAGGGCAATAGCTCCAACGGTAGAGCGCCGGATTCCAAATCCGATGGTTGGGGGTTCGAATCCCTCTTGCCCTGCCATAATTAAGGTTTAAATAAATGGAAAAATTAATAACTTATTTTAAATTATCAAAAGCCGAATTAAGGAAAGTAATTTTTCCTTTAAAAGAACAGGTAAGAAATGCCTATATTACAGTTTTTGTGGTTGTTGCGGTGATTTCTTTGTTTTTGGCGTTAGTGGATTGGCTTATGTCCTCTATTGTTTCTGCGATCGTATAAGGAGAGTAAATGAGTACTCATAAATGGTATGCAATTCAAACTTATGCTGGCAGTGAAATGGCAGTTAAAAGAGCCATTGAAAATTTAGTAAAAGATAACGGAATTGAAGAACAACTTAAAGAAATTGTTGTTCCAACTGAAGATGTTATTGAATTTAAGAATGGAAAGGAGAAGATTAGCGAAAGAAGTTTGTATTCAGGATACGTTTTTGCACTTCTTGATTTAAATACAGAGCTTTGGCATCGCATTCAATCTCTTCCAAAGGTTGGTCGTTTTATTGGAGAATCCAAAAAGCCAACCCCTTTAACAGAAAAAGATATTAATTTGATTTTGGAAAAAGTTCACAATCGTGCAGCGCCTAAACCAAAGATTTCTTTTGAAGAAGGGGAAAATGTGAGAATCACAGAAGGACCATTTGCAAACTTTACTGCAATTGTAGAAGAGTATGATATGGTTCGTGGTTTATTAAAATTAAATGTTTCTATTTTTGGACGTTCAACTCCAGTGGAGATCTTATATTCTCAAGTTGAGAAAATAATTTAATTTATATCAAGTAAGGAGATTTGTTATGGCTAAAAAAGTCGTAGGCGAAATTAAATTGCAAATTGCTGCCACAAAAGCAAACCCATCACCACCTGTTGGTCCTGCTTTGGGTCAGCAAGGTGTTAATATTATGGAGTTTTGTAAGGCTTTTAATGAAAGAACAAAAGATATGGCAGGTTTTAATATCCCTGTTGTTATCACTGTTTATGCAGATAAAAGTTTTACTTTTATTACAAAACAACCGCCAGCTACGGATTTGATCAAAAAAGCAGCTGGAATTTCTAAAGGTACGGATAATCCACTTAAAAATAAGGTGGGTAAGTTAACTCGTGCTCAAGTTTTAGAAATAGTAGATAAGAAAATTGCAGATTTAAATACTAAAGATAGAGATCAAGCTGCTAAAATTATTGCAGGTTCAGCTCGTTCTATGGGTGTTGAAATCGTAGATTAATCCTTTCACCGCCAAGGTAAAAGGCGGTAGCACTTTAAAATGCGGAGAAAATAAATGGCTAAGATAGCAAAAAGATTAAAAGAATTATCACAAAAAATTGATTCAAATAAAGAGTATGCTTTAAGCGATGCAATTGATACAATAAAGACTTTAAAGTCTGCTAAATTTGATGAGACTGTAGAAATTGCTTTAAAACTTAATGTTGATCCAAGACATGCAGATCAAATGGTAAGAGGATCTGTTGTTTTACCTGCTGGAACGGGTAAAAAAGTTCGTGTTGCTGTAATTGCAAAAGACGCAAAAGCTGATGAAGCGAAAAATGCTGGTGCAGATATTGTGGGTAGCGATGATTTAGTAGAAGAAATTCAAAAAGGTAATATGAATTTTGATGTTTTGATTGCTACTCCAAATTTAATGGGACTTGTTGGTAAAGTTGGTAGAATTTTAGGGCCAAAAGGTTTAATGCCAAATCCTAAAACTGGAACAGTGACTATGGATGTTGCTCAAGCAGTTAATAATGCAAAAAGTGGTCAGGTAAATTTCCGTGTTGATAAGCAAGGAAATATCCATGCAGGTCTTGGTAAAGTAAGTTTTTCCAAAGAACAATTATGGGATAATGTTAGCACTTTTGTAAAGGCAATTAACAAACATAAACCTGCTGCAGCTAAAGGTAGATATATTAAAAATGCGGCTTTATCTTTGACAATGAGCCCTTCTGTAAAGCTTGAAACACAAGAATTGCTTGATATGAAATAAGAGTTGCTTTTTTGCAACTCTTTTGTTTTAAAATAAACATTTGAAAAAATTTTTGATTTTTTGAAATGTTTATTTTAGATTGAAGATAGTCGAGGCGTAAGCTTAATTGGATTTCCACTCTACTTGAAATCTCAATCGGAAAGGAGAAAATGTGACTAGAAGCGAAAAAGTTGAGATTATTGCTAAACTTGAAGAAGGTTTTAAAGCTAGTGAAGCTATTGTAGTTTGTAATTACAGAGGTCTTAGCACAAAAAAACTAGAAGAGCTTAGAAATAATGCAAGAGAAAACAATGTAAAAGTTCAAATTGTTAAAAATACTTTGGCTAACATTGCTCTTAACAATTCCGGTAAAACAGGTCTAGTTCTTAAAGATACAAATATTTATCTTTGGGGCGAAGATCAGCTAAGTGTTTCAAAAGTAGCTGCTAAATTTGAAGAAAATAACGATAAATTTGAAATCAAAACAGCTCATATTGAAGGCGAAGTTGCAGATGTTGCTAAGGTTAAAGCTCTTGCTAAAATGCCTTCACGCAATGAGTTGCTTGCTATGCTTTTGCAAGTTTGGAATGCGCCAATTACCAATTTCACAATAGGTTTAAATGCGCTTAAAAATAAAAAAGAATCTGAATAAATTAAATAAAAGGATAAAAAATGGCAATCTCTAAAGAAGATGTATTAGAATATATTTCAAATTTAAGTGTTCTTGAGTTATCAGAACTTGTAAAGGAATTTGAAGAAAAATTTGGTGTGTCTGCTGCTCCTGTAATGGTAGCTGGTGGTGCTGTAGCTGGTGGTGCTGTAGCTGCTGCTGAAGAAAAAACTGAATTTGATATCGTTTTAACTGATGGCGGTGCTAAAAAGATTGAAGTTATTAAAATCGTTCGTGCTCTTACAGGCCTTGGTCTTAAAGAAGCAAAAGATGCAGTTGAGCAAACTCCTTCAACTCTAAAAGAGGGTGTGGCTAAAGCTGAAGCTGAGGAAGCTAAAAAACAACTTGAAGAAGCTGGTGCTAAAGTAGAACTTAAGTAATTTTAAGCTTTAAAGTTAGAAGAAGATTTGCCAAGGCAAGTCTTCTTTTTTTATTTTTACCTAATTTTTAGGTCTTCTTTTTTAAATTTACAAAATTTACCATGAGGTATGTGCGATATGTTAGATAATAAATTAGGAAATCGTTTAAGAGTAGACTTCTCAAACATTTCAAAACAAATAGAAATCCCAAATCTTCTACAATTACAAAAAAAGAGTTTTGATTATTTTTTAAATCTTGGTAATGGTGAAAGTGGTATAGAAAAAGTTTTTAAATCAATTTTTCCTATTCATGATCCGCAAAATAGATTGAGTCTTGAATATGTTAGTAGTGAAATAGGCAAGCCAAAATATACCATTCGCGAATGCATGGAAAGAGGTTTGACTTATTCTGTAAATTTAAAAATGAAAATCCGTCTTACTCTGCATGAAAAAGATGAAAAAACAGGGGAAAAAGTTGGCGTAAAAGATATTAAAGAACAAGAAATTTATATCCGCGAAATTCCTTTAATGACAGATCGTGTATCTTTTATCATTAACGGGGTTGAGAGAGTGGTTGTAAATCAATTACATAGAAGCCCTGGTGTTATTTTTAAAGAAGAAGAAAGTTCAACGGTTGCAAATAAGCTTGTTTATACAGCACAAATTATTCCTGATCGTGGTTCGTGGCTTTATTTTGAATACGATGCCAAAGATGTTTTGTATGTAAGAATCAATAAGCGTAGAAAAGTTCCTGTAACTATGCTTTTTAGAGCTTTAGGGTATAAAAAACAAGATATTATTAAGTTGTTTTATCCTATTCAGACTATACATGTGAAAAAAGATAAATTTTTAACAGAATTTAATCCAAATGATTTTATGGATAGAATAGAATATGATATTAAAGATGAAAAAGGAAAAATCGTTCATCAAGCTGGAAAAAGACTTACAAAGAAAAAAGCAGAACAGCTTATTAAAGACGGTTTAAAATGGATAGAATATCCTGTAGAAATTTTACTTAATCGTTATTTAGCAAATCCTATTATTGATAAAGAAAGTGGAGAGGTTTTATTTGATTCTTTAACTTTGTTAGATGAGAGTAAGCTTGCTAAGATTAAAGAGCAAAAAAGTTTTGATATAGCAAATGACTTGGCTAATGGCGTTGATGCAGCGATTATTAACTCCTTTGCTCAAGATGGAGAAACTCTAAAACTTCTTAAACAAAGTGAAAATATCGATGATGAAAATGATTTAGCTGCGATTAGAATTTACAAAGTTATGCGCCCAGGTGAACCTGTGGTAAAAGATGCAGCGAAGGCTTTTGTAAATGATTTATTCTTCAATCCTGAAAGATACGATCTTACCAAGGTAGGTCGTATGAAAATGAACCATAAGTTAGGTCTTGAAGTGCCTGAGTATGTTACTGTTTTGACTAATGAAGATATTATTAAAACTGCAAAATATTTAATTAAAGTAAAAAATGGTAAAGGACATATTGATGATAGAGATCATTTAGGAAATCGTCGTATCCGTTCTATAGGTGAACTTTTAGCCAATGAACTTCATTTAGGTCTTGCAAAAATGCAAAAGGCGATCAGAGATAAATTTACTTCTTTAAATGCGGATCTTGATAAAGCAATGCCTTATGATTTAATCAATCCTAAAATGATTACTACAACTATCATTGAATTTTTTACAGGAGGTCAGCTTTCGCAATTTATGGATCAAACCAACCCTTTAAGTGAGGTTACTCATAAGCGTCGTTTATCAGCGCTTGGTGAAGGTGGGCTTGTAAAAGAAAGAGCAGGTTTTGAAGTGCGTGATGTTCACGCGACACATTATGGTAGAATTTGTCCAGTTGAAACACCTGAAGGTCAAAATATTGGTTTGATTAACACTCTTTCTACTTATGCAAAAGTAAATGAACTTGGCTTTGTTGAAGCACCATATAGAAAAGTTGTAAATGGTAAAGTGACTAATGAAGTTGTTTATCTTACAGCAACACAAGAAGAAGGCTTATTTATCGCACCAGCTTCAACTAAGGTTGATGCTAAAGGCAATATAGTAGAAGAATTTGTTGAGGCTAGACAAGATGGTGAAACTATACTTGCAAGACGCGAAGAAGTGCAATTAATCGATCTTTGCTCAGGTATGGTTGTTGGGGTTGCGGCTTCTTTGATTCCGTTTTTAGAGCATGATGATGCAAACAGAGCGCTAATGGGTTCAAACATGCAACGTCAAGCTGTGCCACTTCTTACTGCTTCAGCTCCGATAGTAGGAACAGGTATGGAACAAATTATTGCGCGTGATGCTTGGGAAGCTGTTAAAGCAAAGCGTGGCGGTGTGGTTGAGAAAGTGGATAATAAAAGCATTTTCATTTTAGGTGAAGATGATAAAGGTCCATTTATTGACCATTACACTATGGAGAAAAATTTAAGAACCAATCAAAATACAAATTATATTCAACATCCTATTGTTAAAAAAGGTGATATAGTAAAAGCAGGACAAATTATCGCAGATGGTCCTTCTATGGATCAAGGCGAACTTGCTATAGGTAAAAATGCTTTAATCGCTTTTATGCCTTGGAATGGTTATAACTATGAGGATGCTATAGTTGTAAGTGAGAGAATTATTCGTGAAGATACCTTTACAAGTGTGCACATTTATGAAAAAGAAATTGAAGCAAGAGAACTAAAAGACGGTATAGAAGAAATTACCAAAGATATCCCAAATGTAAAAGAAGAAGATGTTGCGCATCTTGATGAGAGCGGTATTGCAAAAATTGGTACCCATATCAAACCAGGCATGATTTTGGTGGGTAAGGTTTCTCCAAAAGGTGAGGTTAAACCAACTCCTGAAGAAAGACTTTTAAGAGCGATTTTTGGAGAAAAAGCAGGACATGTTGTGAATAAATCACTTTATGCAACCGCTTCTTTAGAGGGTGTTGTTGTGGATGTTAAAATTTTCACTAAAAAAGGCTATGAAAAAGATGATCGCGCAATAAAATCTTATGATAAAGAAAAAATGGCTTTAGAAAAAGAACATCATGATAGACTTTTGATGATGGATAGAGAAGAAATGCTTCGTGTTTGTGCTCTTCTTTCCAAAGCCCCTTTAAATAGTGATCAAAAAATTGGAGATAAAAATTATAAAAAAGGACAAACCGCAGATATTAGCGAACTTGAAAAAATCAATCGTTTTACTTTAACAACTTTGATTAAAGCTTATTCTAAAGAGATTCAAAAAGAATACGATGATTTAAAAAATCATTTCCAAAATGAGAAGAAAAAATTAAAAGCAGAACACGATGAAAAGCTTGAAATTTTAGAAAAAGATGATATTTTACCAAGTGGGGTAATTAAGCTTGTTAAAGTTTATATTGCTACAAAAAGAAAGCTTAAAGTCGGTGATAAAATGGCAGGACGTCATGGAAATAAAGGTATAGTTTCAACTATAGTTCCTGAAGTAGATATGCCTTATTTGCCAAATGGTAAGAGCGTGGATATTGCGCTTAATCCACTTGGCGTTCCAAGTCGTATGAATATAGGTCAAATTTTAGAAAGTCATTTAGGTTTAGTTGGACTTAGACTTGGGGATCAAATTCAAGAAATTTTTGATAGAAAGCAAAAAGATTTTCTTAAAGAATTAAGAGCGAAAATACTTGAAATTTGTTCTATTCCAAGACTTGCAAACGAAAAAGAATTTATTAAAAGCTTAAGCGATGAAGAGCTTTTAAACTATGCTAGAGACTGGAGTAAAGGAGTTAAATTTTCTACTCCTGTTTTTGAAGGTGTAAATATAGAAGAATTTAGCAAGCTTTTTAAAATGGCTAAGATAGATATGGATGGCAAAACAGAACTTTATGATGGACGCACGGGGGAAAAAATTGCAGAGCGTGTTCATGTAGGATGTATGTATATGCTAAAACTCCATCACTTGGTTGATGAAAAAGTTCATGCAAGAAGTACAGGACCTTATAGCTTGGTTACCCAGCAACCTGTGGGTGGTAAAGCACTCTTTGGGGGACAAAGATTTGGAGAAATGGAAGTTTGGGCACTTGAAGCTTATGGAGCGGCTCACACTTTAAGAGAAATGTTAACCATAAAATCAGATGATGTAGAAGGTAGATTTAGTGCCTATAAAGCATTGACAAAAGGTGAAAATGTTCCAGCAACAGGAATTCCTGAAACATTTTTTGTATTAACCAATGAGCTTAAATCTCTTGCTTTAGATGTTGAGATTTTTGATAAGGATGAAGATAATGAGTAAATTTAAAGTAATAGAAATTAAAGAAGATGCAAGACCTAGAGATTTTGAAGCATTTCAACTAAGACTTGCAAGTCCTGAAAAAATCAAATCATGGTCTTATGGAGAAGTAAAAAAACCAGAAACTATCAATTATAGAACCTTAAAGCCTGAAAGAGATGGGCTTTTTTGTGCAAAGATTTTTGGACCTATAAGAGATTATGAGTGTCTTTGTGGTAAATACAAAAAAATGCGTTTTAAAGGCGTTAAGTGTGAAAAATGTGGTGTTGAAGTAGCAAATTCAAAAGTGCGTCGTTCTAGAATGGGGCATATCGAGCTTGTAACTCCTGTGGCTCATATTTGGTATGTTAATTCTCTTCCAAGCCGTATAGGAACGCTTTTGGGTGTTAAGATGAAAGATCTTGAGCGCGTGCTTTATTATGAAGCTTATATTGTTGAAAACCCAGGTGATGCTTTCTATGATAATGAAAGTACTAAAAAAGTGGAATATTGCGATGTTTTGAACGAAGAGCAATATCAAAATTTAATGCAACGCTATGAAAATAGCGGCTTTAAAGCAAGAATGGGTGGAGAAGTTGTTCGTGATTTACTTGCAAATTTAGATCTTGTAGCGCTTTTAAATCAGCTTAAAGAAGAAATGGGGGCTACAAATTCAGAGGCTAAGAAAAAAACTATCATTAAACGCTTAAAAGTTGTAGAAAATTTCTTAAATTCAAATTTAAACGCCAATACCGATAGCGACGAAGCTGTACCAAATCGTCCTGAATGGATGATGATTACAAATCTTCCAGTTTTACCGCCAGATTTGCGTCCTTTAGTGGCTTTAGATGGTGGGAAATTTGCAGTTTCTGATGTGAATGACTTATATCGTCGTGTTATCAATAGAAATACACGTCTTAAAAAACTTATGGAACTTGATGCACCTGAAATCATTATCAGAAATGAAAAAAGAATGCTTCAAGAGGCTGTTGATGCGCTTTTTGACAACGGTCGTCGTGCTAATGCTGTAAAAGGAGCAAATAAACGCCCATTGAAATCTTTAAGTGAAATCATCAAAGGGAAACAAGGACGTTTTAGACAAAATCTACTAGGTAAAAGGGTGGATTTCTCAGGTCGTAGTGTTATTGTTGTAGGTCCAAAACTTAGAATGGATCAATGCGGTTTACCTAAAAAAATGGCTTTAGAGCTTTTTAAGCCACATCTTTTAGCTAAGCTTGAAGAAAAAGGTTATGCAACCACAGTAAAACAAGCTAAAAAAATGATAGAAAATAAAACCAATGAAGTTTGGGAATGTTTAGAAGAGGTAGTAAAGGGACATCCTGTTATGCTAAACCGTGCACCTACTTTGCATAAGCTTTCTATCCAAGCTTTTCATCCTGTTTTAGTGGAAGGTAAGGCTATACAACTTCATCCTTTGGTTTGTGCAGCATTTAACGCAGACTTTGATGGGGATCAAATGGCAGTGCATGTACCGCTTTCTCAAGAGGCTATTGCAGAATGTAAAGTGCTTATGCTTTCATCAATGAATATTCTTTTACCAGCAAGCGGTAAGTCTGTAACCGTTCCATCGCAAGATATGGTTTTAGGAATTTATTATCTTTCGTTGGAAAAAGCAGGTGCTAAAGGTTCGCATAAAATTTGTACAGGCATTGATGAAGTGATGATGGCACTTGAAAGCAAGTGTTTGGATATTCATGCGAGCATACAAACTATGGTAGATGGTAGAAAGATTACCACTACAGCAGGAAGATTGATTATTAAATCCATCTTGCCTGATTTTGTGCCTGAAAATAGTTGGAATAAAGTCTTAAAGAAAAAAGACATTGCTGCACTTGTAGATTATGTTTATAAACAAGGTGGTTTAGAGATTACAGCAAGTTTCTTAGATAGACTTAAAAATTTAGGTTTTGAATATGCAACTAAAGCAGGTATTTCAATTTCGATTGCAGATATTATTGTTCCTAATGATAAACAAAAAGCTATCGATGAAGCAAAAAAACAAGTAAGAGAAATTCAAAATTCTTATAATCTCGGTTTGATTACTTCAGGGGAAAGATACAATAAAATCATTGATATTTGGAAAAGTACAAACAATGTTCTTTCAAAAGAAATGATGAAGCTTGTAGAAAAAGATAAAGAAGGTTTTAACTCTATTTATATGATGGCAGATTCTGGTGCTAGGGGTAGTGCGGCTCAAATTTCTCAGCTTGCTGCGATGAGAGGACTTATGACCAAACCTGATGGTTCTATTATCGAAACGCCTATTATTTCAAATTTCCGTGAAGGGCTAAATGTTCTTGAATACTTTATTTCAACTCACGGTGCTAGAAAAGGTCTTGCAGATACCGCTCTTAAAACAGCAAATGCGGGTTATTTGACAAGAAAACTCATCGATGTTGCACAAAATGTAAAAATTACCATTGAAGATTGTGGAACACATGAGGGTGTTGAAATCAATGAAATTACCGCAGATAGTTCTATTATAGAAACTTTAGAAGAAAGAATTTTAGGCAGGGTTTTAGCTGAGGATGTGATTGATCCTATTACAAATTCTGTGCTTTTTGCGGAAGGTACTTTAATGGATGAGGAAAAAGCAAAAATTCTTGGCGAAAGCGGTATAAAAAGTGTCAATATCCGCACTCCTATTACCTGCAAAGCTAAAAAAGGAATTTGTGCAAAATGTTATGGTATCAATCTTGGTGAAGGTAAATTAGTAAAACCAGGCGAAGCAGTGGGAATTATTTCCGCTCAATCTATCGGTGAACCAGGAACGCAGCTAACTCTAAGAACTTTCCATAGCGGGGGAACTGCAAGTACGGATTTACAAGATAGACAAGTAAGCGCACAAAAAGAAGGTTTTATAAGATTTTATAATCTTAAAACTTATAAAAACAAAGAAGGTAAAAATATCGTAGCAAATCGTAGAAATGCGGCGGTTTTACTTGTGGAGCCAAAAATCAAAACTCCATTTAAAGGTGTGATTAATATAGAAAATATTCATGAAGATGTGATTGTTTCTATTAAAGATAAAAAACAAGAAGTAAAATACATATTAAGAAAATACGATCTTGCTAAACCAAATGAATTAGCAGGTGTAAGTGGCAGTATAGATGGAAAACTTTATTTGCCATATCAAAGCGGCATGCAAGTAGAAGAAAATGAAAGTATCGTAGAAGTGATTAAAGAGGGTTGGAATGTACCAAATCGTATTCCTTTTGCGAGTGAAATTTTAGTAGAAGATGGCGAGCCTGTAGTTCAAAATATCAAAGCAGGCGAAAAAGGAACACTCAAATTTTACATCCTTAAAGGCGATGGTTTAGATAGAGTAAAAAATGTTAAAAAAGGTGATATTGTTAAAGAAAAAGGATTCTTTGTAGTGATTGCTGATGAAAATGATAGAGAAGCAAAAAGACACTATATCCCAAGAGAATCTAAGATAGAATTTAACGATAGTGAAAAAATCGATGACGCAAATACTATCATTGCAAGTGCTCCTAAAAAAGAAAGAAAAGTGATTGCAGAATGGGATGCTTATAATAATACTATCATTGCAGAAATTGATGGTGTTGTAAGCTTTGAGGATATTGAAGCAGGTTATAGTGCTGATGAGCAAATTGATGAAGCTACAGGTAAGCGTTCTTTAGTAATTAATGAGTATTTACCTAGCGGAGTTAGACCAACTTTGGTAATTGCAGGAAAAGGTGATAAAGCTGTGCGTTATCACCTTGAACCAAAAACCGTTATTTTTGTTCATGATGGCGATAAAATTGCTCAAGCAGATATTTTAGCAAAAACTCCAAAAGCAGCAGCTAAATCAAAGGATATTACAGGAGGTCTTCCAAGAGTTTCTGAACTTTTTGAAGCAAGAAAACCAAAAAATGCGGCTGTGATTGCAGAAATTGATGGTGTTGTTCGTTTTGATAAGCCTTTGCGTTCTAAAGAAAGAATTATTATCCAAGCAGAAGATGGAACAAGTGCTGAGTATTTAATCGACAAATCAAAACATATTCAAGTAAGAGATGGAGAGTTTATTCATGCAGGTGAAAAACTTACAGATGGAGTTGTTTCGAGTCATGATGTGCTTAAAATTTTAGGTGAAAAAGCCTTGCATTATTATTTGATTTCTGAAATTCAGCAAGTTTATCGCGGACAAGGTGTTGTGATTTCTGATAAACATATAGAAGTTATCGTTTCTCAAATGCTAAGACAAGTAAAAGTTGTAGATAGTGGACATACGAAATTTATTGAAGGTGATTTGGTTTCAAGACGTAAATTCCGTGAAGAAAATGAAAGAATCATTAGAATGGGTGGAGAACCAGCTATTGCCGAGCCTGTGCTTTTAGGTGTAACAAGAGCAGCGATTGGAAGTGATAGTGTGATTTCTGCGGCTTCATTCCAAGAAACTACCAAAGTTTTAACTGAAGCAAGTATAGCAGGTAAATTTGACTACTTAGAAGATTTAAAAGAAAATGTTATTCTAGGTAGAATGATTCCTGTTGGAACAGGGCTTTATGGCGAACAAAATTTAAAACTTAAAGAACAAGAATAAAACTCTATTTTATAGCCCTTCGGGGCTATATTAATACAGTGTATCTAAATCATTAAAATAAATTTTTAAAACTTTTTCTATTTTATTTTTTTCTTCTAGAAGTATTTTTTTATTTTTTTCTCTAAAAGCTTTATTAGAGCAATAAATTAGATAAGATATACTAATGGCAGCAATTATTTTATTTTTATGTTCTATGCCTATAGCCATACATTCAATTTGAGGATTCATTTCTCCAATTTCTATGGCAATTTTTTCTTTTTTAATTTGTTTGATTTGTTGATAGAGTTCATTTATATTATTTAAGGTGTTTTCTGTAATTTTATCAAAATTTTTAGGATAAAGTTTTTCTAATTCCTTTTTATTTTTATTTGATAGTAAGGCTTTGCCTAAAGATGTTGCATAAGCAGGATACGAAGTGCCTATAAAAGATTTTAATTGTACTGTATTATTGGCATCAATTTTTTCTAAATAAAGCACATTTCCATCTTTTAAAATTCCCATTTGACAAGTTTGATTGGTTAAATTTCTTATATTTTTCATATGCTTTTTGATTATTTCAAAAATATTATTTTCATTTTTTATATTACATCCTAATTCTATAATCTTAAAATCCAAATAATAACTTTTATTTTTTAAATCACATTTGATATATTTTTTTTCTTGAAGAGTTTGTAAAATAGGCCAAAGAGTTCCAGCAGGAATGTTTAATTTTTTAGCTATAGCACTTAAGGTAAGCTTTTCTTTTGCAAGTAATTCTAGAATATTTAACACTCTAAGAGTGGGCTGATGCATATTGTCTTTATCCTTGTTTTATTTTTATAAATTTTAGCATATTTTTTACTTTTAGTAACATAAAATCATAATTTTTTTATTTATTAATTTTAATATTTTTTTGTAAAAATTGGCAGTTAATAAGAATAAAATACGAATTTTTACCAAGTTAACAGCTTGATTTTTTTACAAATATTTTGTTATATTTTTTGTATATAAATATATTTTTGTATATACAAAATTAAAAAAATGGGAATTTTAAAAGGAACTTTACCGGCTTTACTTACTCCATATAAAGATGATGGAAGTATCAATGAAAAAGAATTTATTCGCTATTGTGAATTTGGTATTTCTAAAGGCTTGAACGGATTGTTTTGTAATGGAAGTGCAGGGGATTCTCAAGCTTTGAGCGTGGAAGAGCAAGTTAAGTTAATGAAACTCACCAAAAAGGCTACAAAAAATAATATACCTATCATCACGGGTATTACCTCGACAATTTATGAAAACACTTTTATTTTGGCGCAAAAAGCTTATGAATTAGGTCTTGATGCCTTATTACTTGCTATGCCTTATTATTATAAATTGAGTGAAGATGCACTTTTTGAATATGTAAAATATTTAGCTTCTGAAGTGAAACTTCCCTTATATGTTTATAATATACCTCTTTTTGCACCAGCACTAAGCTTAAAATTTATAGAAAAGGTTTCAAAGCTTGATAATGTTGTGGGTATAAAAGATAGTAGCGGAGATGCTTTGCTTTTAAATCATATTTTAGATGTAGTACCTAGTAATTTTGATGTTTTTGTAGGAAGAGAAGAATTTTATGTAGGTGCATTATTAGCAGGTGCAAAAGGTTCTATGACTAGCATAGGTGGAGTTTTTCCAGAACTTATGAGCGAAATTTACAAATCAATCAATGAAAAAAATATAGGCAGAGCTTTGCTAATACAAAAAAGTTTATTAAAGGCCATAAGATTTGGTATGAGCATAGCTTTTCCTATGGGTTTTGCTTTGCTTTTAAAGGCCAGAGGATTTGAATTTGTAAATGCTAGTATTCATCCTTTATCACCTGCTACAAAAGAAGAATTAAACACTCGCTTTGATGAAGCAAAAGAGCTTATTAAAACTATAGAAAAAGAAACAGGTATAAAACTATGAAAGGATATATTATAGTCAATGAAAAAGACAATGTTGCCACAGCTTTGCGTGACTTTAAAAAAGGCGAAAAAGTGGCAAATATTGAGCTTTTAAATGATATTGCAAGCGGACATAAATTTGCACTAAAGGATATAAAAAAAGATGAAATTATTATCAAATACGCAGAAGCTATAGCTAGTGCAAGTTGCGATATTAGTACAGGGGAATGGGTGCATATCCATAATACTGCGGGAATTAGAGGTCGTGGAGATAAGGAATGAAAATGAAAAAGATAATGGGTTATAGAAGGGAAGATGGAAAATTTGGCTTAAGAAATAAAGTCATTATCATACCAAGTGTACATTGTGCTAATAAAGTGTGTGAAAATATAGCTAGAAAATGTAATGGAGCAGTTTATATCAACCATCAGCATGGTTGCTCCCAGCTTGAATTTGATGCTTTACAAACTAGAGATGTTTTAATAGGTCATGGGAGCAATGCCAATGTTTTTGGTGTTTTAATTATAGGGCTTGGTTGTGAGGTAATACAAGCCAAAGCAGTAGCAGAAAAAATCAAAGAAGCAACGCCTTATAAAAAGGTTGAATATTTAGTGATACAAGAATGTGGTGGTAGTAAAAATACCATTGAAAATGGTATCAAAATAGTCAATGAAATGCTTGAAAGTGCTGCAAAATTACAAAAAAGTGAAGGAGATTTCAGTGATTTGATTTTAGGCACAGAATGCGGTGGAAGTGATAGCTATAGCGGACTTAGTGCTAATCCTGCTTTAGGAAGTTTGAGTGATTTTGTAATCGATGAGGGTGGTGCGGTAATTTTAGCAGAAACTACAGAACTTATAGGTTGTGAAGCCATACTAGCTAAGAGAGCAAAAAACGATGAAATAGCTAAAAAGGTATATGATAAGATTTTAGCTTATGAGAATTTAGTCAAATCTTTTCATGCTGATATTCGAGGAGCAAATCCTAGCCCAGGAAATATGGCAGGCGGGCTTAGTACTATAGAGGAAAAATCTTTAGGCTGTGTTTATAAGGCAGGAACTAAAACCTTAATGGATGTGATTGATTATGCTAAGCCTGTAGTTTCTAAAGGTTTAACTTTTATGAATACACCAGGCAATGATATAGAACAACTTAGTGCTATGGTTGCAGGTGGAGCAAATATTTGTGTTTTTACTACAGGTCGTGGCACTCCAACGGGTTCTGCTATCGTGCCTACTATCAAAATGAGTTCTAATACTTTTTGTTATGAAAATATGAATGATGCTATTGATATTAACGCAGGAAGCATTATAGATGGGGTAAAAACAAAAGAAGAAGTGCGTGATGAGCTTATAGAATTAATCGTGCGAATTTCAGATGGAGAATTGGTAAAAGCCGAGCTTAACGAGCAAAATGATTTTTCAGTTTGGAGACTTGCTACAACTTGTTAAAGGGTAAAGTGATGAAACATGCAAATTCAATAAAGTTAGAGTTAGTATGTAAAAAAATATCTTGGCGTATTTTGCCTTTGATTGTTTTGATGTTTTGTCTTTCTATGCTTGATAGGACAAATATTAGCTTTGTGAAATCTCATATAGAAATTGATGCAGGCATCGGTGAGGCTGCTTATGCTTTGGGTGCTGGAATATTTTTTATAGGTTATGCCATTTTTGAAGTGCCTTCAAATTTATTTTTGCATAAATTAGGAGCAAAAATTTGGTTGAGCCGTATAATGATCACTTGGGGTCTTGTAACTATGGCAATGATTTTTATACAAGGAGAAATAAGTTTTTATGTATTAAGATTTTTATTGGGTTTAACTGAAGCAGGTTTTAGTCCAGGCATTATTTTATACCTTGGTTATTTTTTCCCAGCTATATATCGATCTAAGGCTTATGGAATTTATCAAATGGGAGTTCCAATTGCTTTTGTTTTTGGTTCTTTAATTAGCGGTTTTATACTTGATTATACACCAAATATATATTTTAAAAATTGGCAATGGATGTTTTTAATAGAAGGAGGTATTACCGTTTTAGTAGGTATTTTTTGTTTATTTTATCTTGATTCACATCCAAAAGATGCAAAATGGTTAGATATAAAAGAAAAAGATATTTTGCTAAAACATATTGAAATTTCCAATACTAAAGCTAAGGATTATTCTATAAAAGATATTTTTAAAAGTATTTTGGTGTGGAAATTTGTATTTGTTTATTTTTGTATTCAATTAAGTGTTTATGGAGTGCTTTTTTATTTACCAAGTAAAATTGCCCAAATATTGCAAATAAATGTAGGTTTTGAAGTTGGACTTTTAAATGCCATACCTTGGATTTTTGTTTTTATCGCCTTGCCAATATTTACCTCATTGGCTGATAAAAAACATTCTTGGAATTTACATGCGATTTTATTTTTACTGCTAGCAAGTTTGAGCATGATAGCTTCAACTTTTGTTACAAATTTGGCGGCATTTTTATTTTTTATTAGCTTGGCTGCTATAGGTTTTATAGTCATTCAGCCTATATTTTGGAATTTGCCAACTCAAGTTTTAAAAGGAAAAGGAGCCGCGGCTGCTATTGCTCTTATAGGATCCTTGGGAAATTTAGGAGGTTTTGTAGCTCCTACTTTAAAAACATATATAGAAAATCATTTTGGAGTTGAGTTTGGACTTATAGTGTTAGCATTGATAGCAATTTTAGGTGTATTGGTATTAATACATTTAAAAATAACTTTAAATTTAGATAAAGGAGAATAAATGGATTTAAAAATTAAAAATAAGGTTTGTATTATTACAGGAGGAGCTAAAGGTATTGGGTATGGTATTGCTAAATTATGGGCAAGCGAAGGCGGAATTCCTGTAATTTTTTCAAGATCTACGCCTAAAGAGCACGATAAAGAATTAAAAAAATTATCTAGTGAGTATGAATTTTATGAAATTGATTTAAAAAATTATGAGCAAATTGAAAAGCTTGTAAAAAAAGTTGCTATCAAACATGGTGGAATCTATGCTCTTGTAAATAATGCAGGTACAAATGATAATTTACATATTGAAAATACAAGTACTCAAGATTTGATAAAATCTTATGAAAATAATCTTTTTCATTATTATACTATGACCAAAGAATGTTTGCCTTACATTAAAAAAGAACAAGGCAGTATTTTAAATATAGTGAGTAAAACAGGCATCACAGGACAAGGAAGAACTTCAGCTTATGCTTCGGCCAAAGCGGCTCAAATGGGTTTTACTAGAGAATGGGCTTGTGCTTTTGCTAAGGATAATGTTAGGGTAAATGCTATAGCTCCTGCTGAAGTTATGACTCCTCTTTATGAAAAATGGCTGCAAAATTTTCCTAATCCTAAAGAGCAATATGAAAAAATCGCAAAAGCTATACCTTTAGGCCATCGTTTTACTACCATAGAGGAAATTGCAAATACAGCGGTTTTTACACTTAGTCCCCTTGCTTCACATACTACAGGGCAAATTTTAATGCCAGATGGAGGTTATGTGCATTTAGATAGAGCATTAAATTGGGATGAAAACTAAGGAGTAAAAAATGACTGATTCTAAAAATATAAAAATAGCTATTGTTTTGGTAACTTCTCTTTTCTTTTTATGGGGAGTAAGCTATGGACTTATTGATGTGATGAATAAAAATTTTCAAAATCATCTTCATATTAGCCAGCATGAAAGTGGTTTTTTACAGTTTGCTTATTTTGGTGCTTATTTTATCATAGCCTTACCCGCAGGTTATATAGCCAATAGATTTTCTTATAAAATGGGAATCATTTTTGGCTTAGCTCTTTATGCCATAGGAGCTTTGCTTATTATACCTGCTACAAATTTGGCTTCTTTTCATTTGTTTTTGTTTGCGTTTTTTATTTTAGCTTGTGGTATTGGTTCTTTAGAAACTAGTGCAAATCCCTACATGACAAAGCTTGGTGATGAAAAAAATGCGAGTTTTAGAATCAATGCTGCGCAAAGTTTTAATGGTTTGGGGCAATTTGTAGGACCTATTATAGGCGGAGCTTTATTTTTATCTATTACTAAACAAGAAGAGGGTGCGAGTAAAGAGCAAATCGAGGCTGCATTGGTAGCTAATATGGGAAATGTCCAGCTTGTTTATATAGGAATTGCTGTCATTGTTATTTTGATTTTAATTGCTTTTGTTGCAAATAAGCTTCCAGAAGGAAGTGCGGTAAGTGATGATTATAAGCAAAAAGATGATTCTAAGCCCATATATGTTTTTAAACACAGACATTTTAACTTAGGGCTTTTAGCGCAGTTTTTGTATATAGCCAATCAAGTTGCAGCAGGAGCTTTTTTTATCAATTATGTTGTAGAACATAATGAAGGTTTAAAAGATGCGCAAGGTGCTTATTATTTTTCTATAGCTTTGGTTGCATTTATGCTAGGGCGCATTGTTTCTACTCCTTTGATGAAGATAATCAAAGGTGAAAAAATTTTAGGATTTTATTCTCTAATCAATGTGCTTATATGCTTTAGCTTGTATTTTGCTAGCGGGTTTTTTAGCATAGTGCTTTTAATAGCTTTATTTTTCTTTATGTCTATTTCTTTTCCTACTATTTTTGCGGTAGCAACAAAAAATTTACCTTTAAATCAAGTAAAACTAGGCGGTTCTTTGCTTGTGATGAGCATAGTAGGTGGAGCAATTATGCCTATAATTATAGGTTTTATTAATGATCATTATGGTACAGGCGCTGGGTATTTAGCAATGGCACCTTTGTTTTTATATGTGGCTTGGTATGGCTTTATAGGCTCAAAAGTGAGAAAAAATGCAAAAGATTTTTGATGCTCATCTACACCTTTGGGATTTGGAAAAAATACCTATTTCATGGATAAAAGACGATGAAAAATTAGAGCAAAATTATGATTTTTTTAGGATGAAACAAGAATATAAAGAATTTGAATTTATAGGTGCTATGTATGTTGAGGTTAATAGTGATGATTTAGAAAAGGAAGCTTTGTTTGCTTTGGAGCAAAAAAAGCTTCATAATCTTTTGTTTTGTTTAGCGGATTTTAAGCATAAAGAAGAGCTTAGTTCTTTTAGGGAAGTAATGCACACGAGCAAAAAAGGAGCTAAAAGACTATTTGAAGCAGACTTTGAAGAAAAAATAGAAATTTTAAAAACTTTCAATATACCTTTTGAAGCTTGTATGAAAAATGAAGAACTCAGTTTTTTGGAAAATTTTTTAAATAAAAATTCAAATTTAAAAGTAGTTTTAAATCATCTAGGAAGTCCAAAAATAAATCGTTTAAATGAATACAAAAAGATTTAAATCTTTTGAAAAAATTTCCAAATTTATATATCAAGCTTTCTACTCCTGATGATTTTTCACAAGAAACTCCTAAGGAATTTATTTTTGAACTTTTTGCTTTTTTAAAAGAAAATTTTAGCGAGGATAAGTTTATATTTGGCAGTAATTATCCAGTGTCTAATTTGTCTCCAAAGCAATGGATTGAGTTGATTATGCAAAGTAAGGTTTTTAAAGATTTGGACTTGATATTTTATAAAAATGCTTTATCAATTTATAAAGGAGAATGAATGCAAAGATACGGTCAAATCATAAAGATAAAAAAAGAGAAGATACAAAAATATAAAAATCTTCATGCAAAGCCTTATGAAGGGGTTTGTGAGATGATTAAGGAATGCAATATACAAAATTATTCCATTTATTTGTTTGGGGAATATTTATTTGCATATTTTGAATATATAGGTGCTGATTTTGAAGCAGACATGGCTAAAATGGCAAGAGATGAAAGCACACAAAAATGGTGGAAAGTAACAGATCCTTGTCAAATATCTTTAGGCTATGCAGGACAAAAATGGCTAAATATGGAAGAAGTATTTCACTTAGACTAAAAAAGGAGAAAAAATGACAACTTATTTAAATTATATTGATGGAAAGTTTATCCCACATAATGGAGAATTTATCGAAGTTTTAAATCCAGCTACCAAAGAAGTAATTTCAAAAGTAGCGAGTGCTTCTTTAGAAGATACTAAAAGAGCGATTGAAGCAGCCAAAAAAGCACAAAAAGTTTGGGAGGCTAAACCAGCGATTGAAAGAGCAAATCATTTAAAAGAAATAGCTAGTTAATACGCAAAAATGCTAATTTCTTAACCGAAGTTTTAATGCAAGAGCAAGGAAAAACCAGAGTTTTGGCTAGCATAGAGATTAATTTTACAGCAGATTATATGGATTATACGGCCGAATGGGCTAGAAGATATGAGGGTGAAATCATACAAAGCGATAGGGCTAATGAGCATATATATTTATATAAAAGTGCTATTGGGGTAATTGGTGGAATTTTACCTTGGAATTTTCCATTTTTCTTAATCGCAAGGAAGATGGCACCTGCTTTACTAACAGGAAATACTATTGTTATAAAGCCAAGCAGTGAAACTCCAAACAATGCTTTTGAATTTGTAAAACTTGTTTCGCAAAGTTCTTTACCAAAAGGTGTGTTTAATTTGGTTGCAGGTAAAGGTAGTGTAGTAGGATATGAATTATCAAGCAATGAAAATATAGGCATGGTAAGTCTTACAGGAAGTGTTGAAGCAGGGGCTAGAGTAATGGAAGCTGCAGCTAAAAATATCATAAAGGTTTCTTTAGAACTTGGCGGAAAAGCTCCTGCTATAGTGTGTAAAGATGCGGATATTGATTTGGCAGTAGAAGCGATTAAGGCAAGTCGAATTTGCAATAATGGACAGGTTTGTAATTGTGCCGAAAGAGCTTATGTGCATACAAGCATTTATGATGAATTTGTAGATAAATTTGTAAAAGCCATGAGTAAGGTAAGTGTTGGAAATACCTTAAAAGGTGATTTTGATATGGGACCATTGGTCAATCAAGCAGGGGTTGATAATGCTTTAGCAATGCTTCAAAGAGCTACAGCTAAAGGAGCAGTTGTGGAATGCGGTGGAAAAATCACTGATACAAGTGGGTATTATTTTCCTGCAAGTGTTCTTACTAATGTTAAGCATGAGGATGAAATTATGCAAAAAGAAATTTTTGCTCCCATTTTGTCTATTGCTAAATTTGATACACTTGATGAAGCTATTGATATGGCAAATGATTGTGAATATGGTCTTACAAGTTCTATTTATACACAAAATTTAGATATAGCAATGAGAGCTAGCAGAGAAATTAAATTTGGTGAAACTTATATTAATCGTGAAAATTTTGAGGCTATGCAAGGTTTTCATGCAGGCTTTAGAAAAAGTGGCATAGGCGGAGCTGATGGAAAACATGGTCTTGAAGAATATTTAGCTACCCATGTGGTATATTTGCAGTATAATACTAATAAACAATGATTTTTATCCTATCTAAATTTTTAGATAGGAGTTATTATAATCTTGGAATCAAGTATGATGCTTTATAACTATGGATTAAACACTTTTTTAGTAATTTCTTAAAATCAATTTTGGAATTTTTCATTTTGTCTAAAATGAGTAAGATTATTTTTATAAGTAAAACAATAATTAAAAATTAGTTTATGTTTTATAAATATTAATGTAAATTATGTAGGTTTATTTTATAAAAATTTTTAAAAGCATTTAAATTATTTCTAGTTTATATTTTTGTAAGTAAATTTTAGATATCATCCAAAGTTTATTACATTTTTAAAGAAAGGAATTATTGTGCCTACCATAAATCAATTGGTTAGAAAAGAGCGCAAAAAAGTTTTAGAAAAATCTAAATCTCCAGCGCTTAAAAATTGTCCACAAAGAAGGGGAGTTTGCACTAGGGTTTATACTACAACACCTAAAAAACCAAACTCAGCGTTAAGAAAAGTTGCCAAAGTAAGACTTACTAGTGGCTTTGAAGTGATCAGCTATATCGGCGGTGAAGGTCATAACTTGCAAGAACACAGCATTGTTTTAGTGCGTGGTGGTAGGGTAAAAGACTTACCAGGGGTTAAATATCACATCGTTCGTGGTGCTCTTGATACAGCAGGTGTTGCAAAAAGAACAGTTTCTCGTTCTAAATATGGTGCTAAACGTCCTAAAGCAGGCGCTGCAAAATAATCATTCATACAGACAAATCCGTTAGATTTGATTTTGTTTGAGTAAAATTTAAAATTTGAAGGAAAAATAATGAGAAGAAGAAAAGCTCCGGTAAGAGAAGTCTTGCCTGATCCGATTTATGGTAATAAAGTAATCACAAAATTTATTAATTCTTTAATGTATGATGGTAAAAAAAGCACAGCTACAACAATTATGTATGGTGCTTTGGAAGCTATTGATAAAAAAGGTGGCGAGAAAAAAGGTATTGATATTTTTAATGATGCGATTGAAAATATTAAGCCTTTATTAGAAGTAAAATCTCGTCGTGTAGGTGGTGCAACTTATCAAGTTCCAGTTGAAGTTCGTCCTGCTAGACAACAAGCTTTGGCGATTCGTTGGATTATTTCTTTTGCAAGAAAAAGAAGCGAAAGAACTATGATTGATAAACTTGCAGCTGAGCTTTTAGATGCAGCAAATAGCAAAGGTGCTTCATTTAAGAAGAAAGAAGATACTTATAAAATGGCTGAAGCAAATAAAGCATTTGCTCACTATCGTTGGTAAGAAGGAGTGTGTATGTCAAGAAGTACTCCTTTAAAAAAAGTTAGAAATATCGGTATTGCTGCTCACATTGATGCGGGTAAAACGACTACATCTGAAAGAATTCTTTTCTTTACAGGTATGAGTCATAAAATCGGTGAAGTTCATGATGGTGCTGCAACTATGGACTGGATGGAACAAGAGAAAGAGCGCGGGATTACTATCACTTCTGCGGCTACAACTTGTTTTTGGAAAGATCATCAAATCAATCTTATTGACACTCCAGGCCACGTGGATTTTACAATTGAAGTTGAAAGATCTATGCGTGTTCTTGATGGTGCTGTTGCGGTATTTTGTTCAGTGGGTGGGGTGCAGCCTCAAAGTGAAACAGTTTGGAGACAAGCAAATAAATATGGTGTTCCAAGAATAGTATTTGTAAACAAAATGGATAGAATCGGTGCAAATTTCTACAATGTAGAAGATCAAATTCGCAACCGTTTAAAAGCTAATCCAGTTCCACTTCAAATTCCAATCGGTGCTGAGGATAATTTTAAAGGCGTAATCGATCTTGTAACTATGAAAGCTTTAGTTTGGGAAGATGATACTAAGCCAACGGATTATGTAGAAAAAGAAATTCCAGCTGAACTTAAAGAAAAGGCAGAAGAATATCGCACAAAAATGATAGAAGCAGTTTCTGAAACTTCAGATGAGTTGATGGAAAAATATTTAGGCGGAGAAGAATTAAGCCTTGAAGAGATTAAAACAGGGATTAAAGCAGGATGTTTAAGTCTTTCTATCGTTCCTATGCTTTGCGGTACAGCGTTTAAAAATAAAGGGATTCAACCTTTACTTGATGCTGTTGTGGCTTATTTACCAGCTCCTGATGAAGTGGCAAATATCAAGGGTGAATATGAAGATGGCACAGAAGTTTCTGTAAAATCAACTGATGATGGCGAGTTTGCAGGACTTGCATTTAAAATTATGACAGATCCATTTGTAGGACAACTTACTTTCGTGCGTGTTTATCGCGGTTGTTTAGAAAGTGGTTCTTATGCTTATAACTCAACTAAAGATAAAAAAGAAAGAATTGGTCGTTTGTTAAAAATGCACTCTAACAAAAGAGAAGAGATTAAAGTGCTTTACGCAGGCGAAATTGGTGCTGTTGTAGGACTTAAAGATACTTTAACAGGGGATACTCTTGTAAGTGAAAAAGATAAGGTAATCCTTGAAAGAATGGATTTTCCAGATCCAGTTATTTCTGTTGCAGTTGAGCCAAAAACTAAAGCAGATCAAGAAAAAATGTCTATTGCTTTAAATAAATTAGCACAAGAAGATCCAAGTTTTAGAGTTTCTACAGATGAAGAAAGTGGCCAAACTATCATTTCAGGTATGGGTGAGTTACACCTTGAAATTATCGTTGATAGAATGCTTCGTGAATTTAAAGTTGAAGCTGAAGTAGGTCAACCACAAGTTGCTTATCGCGAAACTATTAGAAAAACTGTTGAACAAGAATACAAATACGCTAAACAATCAGGTGGTCGTGGTCAGTATGGACATGTATTCTTACGCCTTGAACCACTTGAGCCAGGTAGTGGATATGAATTTGTTAATGATATCAAAGGTGGAGTAATTCCAAAAGAATACATTCCTGCAGTTGATAAAGGTGTTCAAGAAGCATTACAAAATGGTGTTTTAGCAGGTTATCCTGTGGAAGATGTTAAAGTAACTGTTTATGATGGAAGTTATCACGAGGTGGATTCATCTGAGATGGCGTTTAAACTTGCTGCTTCTATGGGCTTTAAAGAAGGTGCTAGAAAAGCAGGTGCTGTGATCTTAGAGCCTATGATGAAAGTTGAAGTAGAAACTCCTGAAGATTACATGGGTGATGTTATTGGAGATCTTAACAAACGCCGTGGTCAAGTAAATAGCATGGATGAGCGTGGTGGAAATAAAATCATCACAGCATTTTGTCCTTTGGCTGAAATGTTTGGTTATTCTACTGATCTTAGAAGTCAAACTCAAGGTCGTGCGACTTATTCTATGGAATTTGATCACTATGATGAAGTTCCTAAAAATGTTGCGGATGAAATCATCAAAAAAAGAAACGGTTAAATTTTTAGCGGGATTTTTCCCGCTTTCTGTCCTCGTAGCTCAGCAGGATAGAGCGCAAAATTCCTAATTTTGAGGCCGTGAGTTCGAATCTCGCCGTGGACACCATTTTATGGGGTGTTATTATGATAAAAATTGCTTTTTTTATAACTTTTGTAATTTCTTTTTTGGCAGCACAAAGCCCAGTAAATTTTAAAGAAGATAATAATATAACAAAAGAACGAAATATATTTAAAGAACAATCTCCAAAACGCATTAAAATTCCAACGCATTAAAATATATGTCAGATCTGATTACGCTAGCACAATTATCACAAGGGTATCGTTACAATAGTGATTCTTTAATTTTAGCTGATTTTATTTTAAAACAAGGAATTAAAGGCGCTGTTTTTGATGTAGGTGCGGGCTGTGGTATCATAGGTATTTTACTTAAAAAAAATATTGCAAATTTAAGTTTATCTTTGATTGATATTCAAAAAGAAAATATAGAATTGATTGAAAAAAATTTAAAATCCAACAAAATACAAGGCGATATTTTTCATGATGATTTTAATCAATTTCAAATCATAAAAAAATTTGACTTCATAGTTTGCAATCCTCCATTTTATAGACAAGGAGCTTACAAGAGTGAAGATCAGCATAAAGCTATAAGTAAATTTCAGGAATTTTTACCCTTGCATAGCTTTTTAGCTAAAACAAATTCTATGCTTAAGCCAAATGGTACTTTGTATTTTTGCTATGAAGCTTTAGCTTTAGATGAAATTTGTTTTATTTTAAAAGATATGAAAATGAAAATAACAAAGCTTTGCTTTGTACATACATATCAAAGCAAAAAAGCAAGACTTGTTTTGATACAGGTAAAAAAAGGTTCAAAATCGCCTTGTGAGATTTTACCTCCTTTTTTTGTATATGAAAATGAAATTTTAAGCAAACAAATGCAAGAAATTCACTTAAGATTTAGGTTAAAAAGTTATGATATTTGATAAAAATTTTTCTTATGCTTTTGATGAAAATGCTTGTGAGAAATGCGGTGGAAAGTGTTGCACTGGAGAAAGTGGCAATATTTTTGCAAGCAAGGAAGAATTAGAAGTATTAAGAAAGCATTTAAATTTAGAAAGCAAAGAATTTGCTGAAAAATACTTGAGAAAAGTGGGCTTTAAAATGAGTTTTAAGGAAGTCGAATGTGAAGATGGTTTTGCTTGCATTTTTTTTGATACTCAAAAAAGAAATTGTAGTATCTACGATTTTCGTCCAAAACAATGCAGAACTTTTCCATTTTGGGAATATTTTAAAACACATCAAAAGGAATTAGAAAAAGAATGTATAGGTATTTGTTATTTGTCTTAGCAGCCTTTTTTTTGGCAGCTTGTGGAAGTTCAAAAATCAATGTTGTTTATCCTGATTATACAAAATATAAAAGCAATGATTTTGATTTAAGGGTTATGAAGGCTTATAATTATGAGTATTATAAACAATACAAAGAAGCCAGAGATGAATTTTTAAGTCTTTATCAAGATTATAATAATACTAATTTTTTAGAAAATGCATTTTTACTTACTTTAGTAAACAATCTTGACAAGCAAGCAGAGTTAGATAATCTAGCAAAGCCTTATTTAAATCAAAATGACAATCTTAAGCGACTTAGTGCTCTTTATGCTTTAAATTCAAATGATATCAACAATGCTCAAAAACTTATGAAAGAGCTTTTAACAAAAAAGGATAGTGATCCTAGAAATTTAGAGCTTTACGGAGATATTTTGGTTAAAAAAAATGATTTAAAAAATGCTACAAAATACTATAGATCTGCTTATAATCAAGTGCAAAATGAAGAAATTTTATTTAAACTCATAGGAATTTATGCGATTTTGAATGATACTTTAAATATTAAAAATGTTTTAGAATTTTCAAGAAAAACCAATGGTTGCACTCTCAAAACTTGCGTCTTGCTTGCTAAAATTTATTTTGATGAAAAAAATATCGAAGCTTTAAAAAGTATATATAAAGAGCTTTATCAACTTACCAAAAATAAAAGTTTTGTATTGGCTTTAGTTGAGCTTTTAAATTCTCAAGGCAAAACAGAAGAAGCTTTAAAAATTTCTTTGCAGTATGATTTAGATGATGACATTAAACTCGCTTTGTATCAGAATTTAAAACGCTTTGATGATGCTAAAAAAATGAGTTTAGCTCTTTATCATAAAACAAAAAATAAAGAATATCTTCTACGAGCGGCAGTTTTTGAATTTGAAGCTGCAAATGAAGCTAAAAAAATCACTCCAAAAGTAATTGATTCTGTAAAAGAAAAATTCGAACAGGTTATCGATAAAGATAGCAATGCTTTGTATTTAAACTACTATGGATATTTGCTTATAGATTATGATTTAGATGTTAAAAAAGGTATAGAGCTTGTGAAACTTGCCTTAGAAAAAGATCCACAGAATTTGTATTATTTAGATTCTTTAGCTTGGGGGTATTATAAACTAGGCGATTGTAAGCAAGCATGGGAAATTTTAAAACAAACATTAGATGATAAAGAATTTGCAAATTCTGATGAGAGCAAAGCTCATATAAAAGCGATAAAGGCGTGTATAAAACCATGATATTGGATAAAATTTTTGAAAAAACAAAAGAAGATTTAAAAGAACGCAAACTAAAACTTCCTTATGATACGTTAGGGCGTTCTTTAGCTTCAAATCCTTTCTTTCCAAAAGATGTGATTAAGGCTTTAAAAAGAGTAGAAAAAGAAGTTAAAATCATAGCAGAAGTAAAAAAAGCAAGCCCTAGCAAGGGAGTCATTAGAGAAGACTTTGATCCTTTGAGTATCGCTTTAAATTATGAGAAGAACAAAGCTGCGGCGATTTCTGTTTTAACTGAGCCGCATTTTTTTAAAGGTTCTTTAGAATACTTAAGTCTTATACGCCGTTATACGCAAATTCCTTTACTTAGAAAAGATTTTATCTTTGATGAGTATCAAATTTTAGAAGCTTTGGTTTATGGGGCGGATTTTGTATTATTAATCGCTAAAATGCTAAGCATGAAAGAGCTTAAAAAACTGCTTGAGTTTGCAAGACATTTAGGTCTTGAGGCTTTGGTTGAAATTCATGATAAAGAGGATTTGAGTAAGGCTATTTTTGCTGGAGCGGATATCATTGGTATCAATCATCGTAATTTAGAGGATTTTACTATGGATATGAGTTTGTGCGAAAAACTTATCCCACAAATCCCAAATTCAAAAATCATCATCGCAGAAAGTGGTTTAGAAAATAAAGAATTTTTAGAGCATTTGCAAAATTTAGGCGTTGATGCTTTTTTAATCGGCGAATATTTTATGCGCGAAAAAGATGAAGGAAAGGCTTTAAAAGCTTTGCTTTAAGGAGGGAAAATGCAGTATTTGTATGCACCATGGCGGAGTAAGTATTTTGAAAAAGAAAAAAGCATTTGTCCATTTTGTGATTGTGCTAATAAGATCAAAAGCGATGAAGAATTAGGCGTGATTTTTAGAGCAAAGCATTGTTTTGGAGTGATGAACCGCTATCCTTATTCTGCAGGGCATTTTATGGTGATTCCTTATATACATGAAGAACATATAGAAAATTTAAGTGATGAAATTTGGCAAGAAATGAGTTATTTTGTGCGTTTGGGGGTAAAAATTTTAAAAGAGCAAATTCATGCAAATGGAGTGAATATCGGTATGAATTTAAGCAAGGATGCAGGAGCTGGCATAGCTTTTCATTGTCATTATCATCTAGTGCCACGCTGGTCAGGAGATACAAATTTTATCACAACCATAGGAGAAACTAGGGTTTGTGGCGCTAATATAGAGCAAGTTTATCAAAAACTTGTTTTGGCTTTTAAAAATGCTCAGTGAAGTTGAATTTGTAGAGTTTCAAAAAGAAAATTTCTCTCTTTTAATCGATGCAAGAAGCCCTAGAGAATTTTTGCATTCTCACTTGATAGGAGCTTTAAATTTTTATGCACTCAATGATGAAGAATATCAAGAAATAGGAACAATTTATAAGAAAAATCAAGCTTTAGCTAAGGCTATGGGTGCGAGTTATATTTGTCAAAATACCGCTAAGCATATATTAGAAATCACTCAAAATTTTCGTATAGGAGAAAAGGTGGGGATTTATTGTTCTCGTGGGGGTTTGCGTTCAAAGTCTATCGCAGTGATTTTAAGTGAGCTTGGCTTTAGGGTGGTGCGTTTAAAAGGTGGGTTTAAAGCTTATAGAACTTTTGTAACGCATTATTTCGAAAATGAAATAAATTTTGATTTTTTTGCTCTTTGTGGTAATACAGGTTGTGGAAAAACAGAGCTTTTAGAACAACTCCCACAAGCTATAAATTTAGAAAAAATGGCAAATCATTTAGGCTCGTCTTTTGGTGATATTTTAGGAAAACAACCTACGCAAAAAGCTTTTGAAGCAGAATTTTTTCACAATATTCAAAATTTAGAAAATTTTGCTTTCATAGAAAGCGAAAGTCGCAAAATAGGGGATATTATCTTACCTTTGAAATTTTATGAAAAAATGCAAAAGGCTTTTAAAATTTATTGTTTTTGTTCTTTGGAAAATCGCGTTAGAAGAATACAAAAAATTTATCAAGAAAAAATGACTCCTTTGAAATTTCAACAATGTGTGCAAAAAATCAGTCCTTATATCAGCTTAAATTTACGCCAAGATTTGCTTCAAAGTTATGAGAGAAAAGAATGGCAAAAGCTTATTGTTATGCTTTTGGAGTATTATGATAAAACTTATAAAAAACCAGATAAGATTGATCTTGAGTTAAATACTGATGATATTTTAAAAGCTAAAGAAGAGCTTTTAGATCATTTTAAAGCACAATTACTTTTTTAATATCAGATAATTTTATTAAATAATCAAATTTTTTCTTCATCATCTTGTAATAATCCTTTTTATCTTTGTTGTTTTTTAACTTGGCTCAAATTTTTATTTTAATGCTAGTAAATTTGAATTATAGAGAAGTAAAATATTTTTTAAAATACCTATTTATAGTAATTTAAGATAAAAAAATAAATTTTAATAAAAAAAATATATAAAATATTTCTTAAATTTATATTTTTTTAAATCATTTTAAATATAATTATCTCGCAATTAAATTTTTGTAAGAAAGGACAGGTAAATGAATGCGATAAATTCAAGTTTTATTGTGTTGTGTACTTTGCTAGTTTTGCTTATGACTCCAGCTTTGGCAATGTTTTATTCAGGTATGGTAAGAAGTAAAAATACTCTTAATACTATAATGAATTGCTTTATTGTTTTTGGTGTTATTACTTTACAATGGGTAGTGCTTGGATTTAGTCTTTCTTTTGGTAAAGATGAAGGACTTGGGCTTGTAGGAAATTTCGAGAATTTCCTCTTAGAGGGTATTAGCGGATACAACGCTTCAGGCGTTCCAAATATTCTTTTTGTGATTTTTCAAATGATGTTTGCACTTATTGCATCTGCCATCATAACAGGCTCTTTGGTGGGAAGAATTAAACTGGGTGTTTTGGTGATATTTCTACTTTTTTGGAGTACTTTAGTTTATGATGTGTTAGCACATATGATTTGGAGCAGTGAGGGATTTTTGCTTAAAAGAGGAAGTCTTGATTTTGCTGGGGGCGGTGTTGTGCATATTAGCTCTGGGGTTGCTGGACTTGTAGGAGCTTTGATGGTAGGCGCTAGAAAAAGTGATGATGAGGATAAAAACGCGCATTCTATTCCTTATGCTTTCTTAGGTGCGATTTTGCTTTTTATAGGATGGTTAGGTTTTAATGCTGGAAGTGCTGGCGAAATGAATGATATTGCTATCAATGCTTTTATAGTAAGTATTATATCAGCAGCTTGCGGCTTTTTATCTTGGGTGGTACTTGAGTGGCTCATCCATAAAAAACCGACTATTTTAGGTGGACTTAGTGGGCTTGTAGCAGGGCTTGTGGGAATTACTCCAGCTTGCGGTTATGTAGATATTTATGCTTCTCTTGTTATAGGGACTTTGTCTTCTGTGTTTTGTTATTTTGGTTTAAGTTTTATTAAATACAAACTCAAATGGGATGATTCTTTAGATGCCTTTTCTTTACATGGAATCGGAGGTATTTGGGGAGGAATTGCCACAGGGCTTTTTGCAAGTGCTAAAGTAAATCCTAATGTGATTGCCCAAAATGCACTTGGCGAGGGATTTTTTATCAGCGGAAGTTTGGAACTTTTAAAAGAGCAAATTTTTGCTATTGTGATTTGTGTGGTTTTGTCAGCTCTTATAAGCTTTGTTATTTTTAAGATTATCTCTTGTTTTACAGACTTAAGAGTAAAAGAAGAAGTAGAGCAAAAAGGCTTAGATGTGAGTTTGCACGGAGAAAAAGCTTATACTTTAGCTTAGTTGGCTAAATTTTTACTAAAAAGTCCTTGTAATCATAAACAAGGACTTCAAAATCATTCTTAATTAAAATCAGACAAATACTTTAAAATAAAGTGGATAAATTCATCACTATCATTTGGGCAAGTGATTAAATCATAATCGCACTTTGCTAAATGTTTATACTCCATACCTAGCTCAAAAATCGTTTCAGAACAATCAATGCAAAAAGAAATAGGGTAAATCAGAGCTTTATCGTTTAAATTTGCCAAAACATCGCTTGTATTTGGTTCAAGCCATTTTACAGGGCCTAGTTTAGACTGATAAGCTAAAATAAATTCATCAAAATGATCTTTTAGCTTTTCTTTTAAAATTTCTACATGATCATTTACATGCTTTTCATATAAATCACCTTTATCAATAATGCTTTGTGGTAAAGAATGCGCTGAAAAAATCAAAATTTTGGCATCAAATTTACTTTTTTTAGCCAAAATGTGCGAAACTATCATCTCGTTATAAAGCTCATTTTTGTAAAAAATATCTATAGTTTTTACTTTTGCTTGAATTTTTTGCTTTGAAATTTCATTTTGCAGAACTTCTAAAGATGAAGTTACTGTGGTGCAAGAATGGTGCGGATAAAGTGGAAAAAGAATGATTTCATCACTTGCATTTAAAGTGTATTTTTGCAAAATTTCTGTGGCAAAAGGAGGAACATAAAGATTTACAAAATCAAATTTAAATTCATCTTGTTTTAAATTAAGCTTGTCACACAGGCTTTGAGTAAGTTCGTTTAAAGGGGATTTTCCGCCCATTTTTTTATAGTTTTCTTGCATGGCTTTAACGCGAGCCTTTGTTATGATCCATGCTACAAATTTTCTTAAAAATCGATTTTTGATTCTTAAAATATAAGGATCATTAAACATATTTTTTAAAAAAACTTCACAATCTTGTAAATTCGTAGCTCCGCCCATATTTAAAAATAAAACTAATTTCACGCAAACCTTTCTAAAATTTCTTGAACTTTGTAAGCATCGCTCGTGCTGGCTAAATGATTGGGTTGATTATCGATAAGTTTTAACAAAGCTTCGTGTTCTGAAAAAAGTGGACTTTGTTGAGTAAGTTCTATAAAATTTCCATCTTTTAATAAAGAAAAGTCATTTAAATTGGCTTCATAAAAATGATTTTTAGTAATAAGATGAATTTTTCTTAGTTTTTGTGTGCTATTCCAACTTTGATGTATGCTAGCAATACATTTTTCAAGCCCACATAGAATAATGCTTTCACTTTCTCTTGTTTGATCTTGGGTGTATTTTTTAAGCAAATTGGTTTTTGTTATTTCTTGTTTGCTTAAAAAACAAAGCAAATCAAGATCATGCACAGCCAAATCTTGCAAAATCCCTACATCGCTGATTCTTTGTGGGTAGGGTGAAAATCTTTGTATGTTAATGCTGATAATTTCTTCATTTTCAAGCTCTTTTTTTAGGGCTAAAACCGCAGGATTAAATCTTTCACAAAAACCTACACCTACTTTTATGCTGTATTCTTTAGCTAAATTTGAAATTTCGTCTATTTCTTTTAAATTTAGAGCTAAAGGCTTTTCGATTAAAACGCATTTGCATTGTTTAAAAACTTTTTTTGCTATTGTTAAATGTGAATTTGTAGGTGTTGCTATGATGATAATATCATTATTTTGATTTAAAAATTTATCCAAATCATCATAAAAAATATCATCAAAAATATTTAGGTTTGGATTTTTGCAAAGGTCAAAAAGTGCATTAAGTTTAAAATGAGAATTTTTACTAAGTTCATTTAAGTGGTTTTGCCCCATTTTTCCAAGACCTATGATACCTATTTTCATGGAATTAATCTTTAAAAATACAAATAACTTGCTCTTGCTCTTCTTCACTTAAAAAAGGTGAAAAAGGCAAAGATAAGATGTGTTCGCTTGCGTATTCTGAATTTTTAAGTTCTAAATTTGAAAACTCACTAAAGCAAGGTTGTTTATGCAAAGGGGTTGGATAGTGTATAGCATAAGGTATATTAGCTTTTTCAAATTTTTGCAATACACTAGCTCTATCTTCAACTAAAACACTGTATTGTGCATAAGCGCTAAAAGCATTTGGATTAATTTGTGGAATTTGACAGTTTTTTAAATTTGCATTATAAATTTGTGCTAATTTTTGTCTTTTGTCTAATTCTTTTTCTAGGTATTTTAACTTAACATTTAAAATCGCTGCTTGTAAGGTGTCAAGGCGTCCATTTATACCTATAAATTCATGTTTATAACGCTGAGTTTGTCCGTGATTGAGTAAAATTCTTATTTTTTTAGCAATTTCATCATCATGGCAAAAAATAGCCCCGCCATCGCCATAAGCTCCCAAAGGCTTCGAAGGAAAAAAGCTTGTGCATGAAATTTTAGCTATAGAGCAGGATTTTTCTCCTTTGAAACTTGCGCCAAAACTTTGTGCACCATCTTCGATCAAAGTGATATTTTTATCTTTTAAAATTTCTTCTAAAGCCCTTAAATCACTCATTTGTCCAAACATACTCACTGCTATAACAGCTTTAGTTTTTGAAGTTATTGCTTTTTGCACTGCTTTAAAATCAAGATTGTAATTTGATAAATTTATATCTGCAAAAACAGGTTTTGCACCTACCAAGGCCACAACTTCAGCTGTTGCTATGAAAGTAAAACTAGGCACTATAACTTCATCATCTTTACCAATATCTAAGACTCTTAAGGCAAGGTATAAAGCACTAGTTCCACTTGAGCAACCTATAGCGTGTTTAACACCTAAGAAATGAGCTAAATTTTGCTCAAATTCGTTAAGCTTTGCACCGCCTATGAAAGAAGAGCTTGATAAAACGCTTTCAATTTCAGCATTGATTTCATCTTTGTATGCGAGATATTGGGCTTGAAGATTGATAAAATTCATAAAAAACCTTAGAGAAATAAAATTAAATAAAAATGTTTATTGTATTTTAGTTTTACTTAATTTAAAGTAATTTTGGTATGATATGTTTTTATAAAAATTTCTTTAGGAAAATTCATGGATATCAGAAAAGCTTATTTGGATTTTTTTGCATCAAAAGGACATGAGATAACCCCGTCAAGTCCTTTAGTTCCTGATGATGCAACTTTACTTTTTACCAATGCGGGTATGGTGCCTTTTAAAAGTATATTTACAGGAGAAATTCCACGCCCAAACCCTCCACGCAAAACAAGCTGTCAAACTTGTATAAGAGCGGGTGGAAAGCACAATGACTTAGATAATGTAGGATATACCGCACGCCATCATACTTTTTTTGAAATGCTTGGGAATTTTAGTTTTGGAGATTATTTTAAAGAACAAGCCATAGCTTATGCTTGGGAATTTGTAACTGAAGTTTTAAAACTACCTAAAGATAGACTTTATGTAACTGTGCATGAAAACGATGATGAAGCTTTTAATCTATGGCAAAAACACATTCAAAAAGAAAGAATTTACAAATTTGGTGATAAAGATAACTTCTGGCAAATGGGCGATACTGGTCCTTGTGGTCCTTGCAGTGAGATTTTTTATGACCAAGGACAAGAGCATTTTAACTCAAGCGAAGATTATATGGGCGGAGATGGAGATAGATTTTTAGAAATCTGGAATCTTGTTTTTATGCAATATGAAAGAAGTGCTGATGGAGTGCTTAGCCCACTGCCAAAGCCAAGTATTGATACAGGAATGGGGCTTGAAAGAGTAACAGCAATTAAAGAAGGTAAATTTAGCAATTTTGATAGCTCGCTTTTTATGCCAATCATCAATGAAATTTCAAAACTTTGTAACAAAACTTATGTTTATGAAAGTGGAGCAAGTTTTAGAGTCATAGCTGATCATATAAGATCAAGTGTATTTTTACTTGCACAAGGGGTAAGTTTTGATAAAGAAGGTAGGGGTTATGTTTTGCGTCGTATTTTGCGTCGTGCTTTAAGGCATGGATATTTGCTAGGTTTTAAACAAGCTTTTATGTATAAACTAGTTGATGTTGTGTGCGATTTAATGGGCGGACATTATACCTATCTTAATGAGAAAAAAGACTTTATAAAAGAACAAATTCGCCTTGAAGAAGAAAGATTTTTAAGCACTATAGAAAATGGGATTGAAATTTTTAATGAAGAGCTTAAAAACACTAAAGAAATTTTTAGCGGAGAAGTAGCCTTTAAGCTTTATGATACTTATGGTTTTCCGCTTGATTTAACGGCTGATATGCTAAGAGAAAAAAATCTTAAAGTTGATGAAGAAAAATTTGAACTTTTCATGAATGAGCAAAAAGCACGCGCTAAGGCTTCTTGGAAAGGAAGTGGAGATAAAACTGCAAGCGGAGATTTTAAAAACTTACTTGAAAAATTTGGAGAAAATCATTTCGTAGGTTATGAAAAAGCAGAATGCGAAAGTAAAATTTTAGCCCTTTTAGATGAAGATTTTAAAGAAGTTTCCACCCTTAAAGATGCGGGTTGGGTGATGCTTGAAAACACACCTTTTTATGCAACAAGTGGGGGGCAAAGTGCTGATAGTGGATTTATAGCTAAGCGTGAAGTTTTAGATACGCAAAAGTTTTTTAATCTCAATCTTAGCTTTATAAAAGCAGGCGAAGAACTAAAAGTTAACGATATAGTTCATGCAAGAATCGATACAGAAAAAAGAGAGCAAATCGCACGCCACCACTCAGCCACTCATCTTTTACATCATGCTTTAAGAGAAATTTTAGGTTCTCATGTAAGCCAAGCAGGATCTTTGGTTGAAAGCAATAAACTAAGATTTGATTTTACTCATCATAAAGCTTTAAACAAAGAAGAGCTAGAAAACATTGAAAAAAGAGTCAATAAAATGATTATAAACTCAAGCGAAGCTATCTTAGAAAATATGCCTTTAGAAGAAGCTAAAAAAAGCGGTGCTATAGCATTGTTTAATGAAAAATACCAAGGCAATGTGCGTGTTTTAACTCTAGGTGAAAGCAAAGAACTTTGCGGGGGAACTCATGTTAAAAATACTGCTCAAATAGGAAGTTTTTACATAGTTAAAGAAAGTGGTGTGAGTGCTGGAGTTAGACGTATTGAAGCTGTGGTTTCTAAAGCGGCTTTAGAATTTGTAAAAAATCAACTCGAAGAACTTTCTAAAGTAAAAGATGAACTTAAAAATAATGATATTTTAAGCGGGATTAAAAAGCTTAAAAATGAAATTTTAAGTTTAAAAAATGAGCTTAAAAATTCAAGTAAAACCGAGCTTGATTCTAAAAATATCCAAGGTGTTGAAATTTGCGTAAAACGTATAGATAATGGCGATATTAAAGCTATGATTGATGATTTTAAAAACAAATTTGCTAAAGCGGTGATTTTACTTATCCAAGTAAAAGATGAAAAAATCACTTTAGCAGCTGGCGTTAAAGATGTGCCTTTAAAAGCAGGAGCTTTGGTTAAAGAAGCGGCGCAAATTTTAGGTGGAAATGGTGGCGGAAGAGATGATTTTGCTACTGCAGGTGGAAAAGATTTAAGCAAAATCAATGAAGCTTTAAAACAAAGCTTAGAAACGATAGAAAAAGCACTTTAATGTTAATTCTTGCTTCAAGTTCCATTTCAAGAGCTAACTTGCTTAAAACCGCAAAGATTGATTTTAGGCAAGTTAGTTTTGATTATGATGAAAATTTAAATAAAAATATTTCACCTTTTTTATATGTTCAAAAAATAGTTCTTGAAAAAGAAAGACAATTTTTAAGTACTTTAGGCAAAGATTTTCAAAACCAAAATTTGCTTTTTGCAGATAGTATAGTTTGTATAGATGAAAAAATTCTTACCAAAGCAAAGGATAAAAAAGAAGCTTATGAAATGCTTGCCTTGCAAAATGGAAAGTATGCAAGTATTTTATCGGCTTTTTTGCTTGTAAAACCTGAAAAAAGAGTTTTTTCTCTTTCAAAAACTACACTTTATTTTAAAAATTTTGATGAAAATGCTTTAAGAGATTATGTAGAAAATGATCTTTATAAAGGCAAGGCGGGTTGTATTATGTGTGAGGGTTTTCATCAAAATTTCATCACCCAACAAGTAGGAAATCTAAGCACTGCTTTAGGGCTTGATATCCAAACTTTAAAGGCTTATTTATGAAAATATTAAAATATATTTTTTCATTTTTTACTCTTTTGTTTATAGCTGGATTTATTTATGTGGCTTATCTTTTCACAAGTGCTGATACTGAGGGTTATACTTTTAAAGAATACAAACCTCCTCTTACAACACAAATTTACGATAGAAATGGCAAGCTTGTGGCTAATATTTTTGAACAACATCGTTTTTACGCTCCTTATGAAGAGCTTCCTCCACGCCTTATAGAAGCTTTGGTTGCTATAGAAGATACAAGCTTTTTTGAACATAATGGAGTTAATATCGACGCCATTTTTAGAGCTGCCGTAAAAATTATAAAAAGTGGTGGAAAAACCATGGAAGGAGCTTCCACTCTTACTCAGCAATTTATTAAAAACACGGAATTAACCCCAGAAAGAACTATTGCGCGTAAAATTCGAGAAGCTTTGCTTGCTTATAAAATGGAAACCATTTTAACTAAGGAACAAATTTTAGAAAGGTATTTAAATTTTATCTTTTTTGGACATGGGTATTATGGAGTAAAAACCGCAGCTTTGGGGTATTTTCATAAAAATTTAAATGAACTAAGCCTTAAAGAGATTGCTATGCTAGTAGGTATGCCAAAAGCACCTAGCAGTTATGATCCTACAAAGCATTTAGATCTTTCCATCTCAAGAGCAAATAATGTTATTTCAAGAATGTATAATCTAGGTTGGATTTCAAAAGCAGATTATGATACAGCCATTAAAGAAATTCCGCAAGTTTATGATGATACGCTTACTCAAAATGCTGCTCCTTATGTCGTAGATGAAGTGATTAAACAATTAAGCCCTAATATCAAAGACTTAAAAACAGGTGGATATAAAATCATTTTAAATATAGACTTAGATGTTCAAAATATGGCACAGAATGCTTTAAAATTTGGTTATGATGAGATAGTAAAACGCGATAAAGATGCAAATTTAAGCACTTTAAACGGAGCTATGGTCGTGGTAAATCATCAAAGTGGTGATGTTTTAGCTTTGGTAGGTGGAGTTGATTATGAAAAAAGTAATTATAACCGCGCTACTCAAAGTATGCGTCAACCTGGAAGCTCTTTTAAACCTTTTGTGTATCAAGTGGCGATTAATTTAGGATATTCGCCTATGAGTGAAATTGCTGATATTTCTAGAATTTTTGAAGGTGGAGCGGGTAATAATGAGGATTGGAAACCTAAAAATGAAGGGGGTAAATTTTTAGGTTTAATTACCTTAAAAGAAGCTTTAACAAGATCAAGAAATTTAGCTACCATTAATCTCGCACTTGATATGGGGCTTGATGTTCTTTACTCTAAACTAATGGAATTTGGATTTAAAGATATACCGCCTAATTTATCAATCGTATTGGGAAGTTTTGGTATTTCTCCTTTGGAGTATTCGAAATTTTATACCATGTTTGGGAACTATGGTACGATTAAAGATCCTCAAATTATCAGACAAGTTCAGGATAAAACTGGTAAAACCATCATGGAATTTAACTTAAATGAGCGTAAAGTCAGCGATGAAGCGCAAAGTTTTCTGGTTTTAGATATGATGAGAAATGTTGTTGAAAAAGGCACAGGGCGTAATGCAAGAGTAAAAGATATAGAAATAGCAGGAAAAACAGGAACAACGAATAAAAGTGTTGATGCTTGGTTTTGTGGACTTACGCCTGAAATAGAAGCAATCATTTGGTATGGAAATGATAACAACAAGCCTATGCGTTATACAGAAGGTGGGGCTAGAACAGCTGCTCCTGTGTTTAGAGAATTTTTAACTCAATATATAGAAAAATTCCCTGATACAACTAGAAAATTTAGCATTCCTAATGGAGTTTATCGTGGAAATTATAAAGGAGAAAGTGCTTATTATACCACCAAATCACCATTACCAAAAGCAAATATGAAATTTAATGAAAGCGAGATTATATTTTGAAAGTAGAAAGATCTACTTTCAAAATGATTAAGCTTTTTTGATGATTATTTCATCATCTTTTGCATCAATGATAATGCTATCATTTTCATGAAGTTCATCAGCAAGTATCATATCGCTTAATTTATCTTCTATAAGATCATAAATAGCTCTTCTTAAAGGTCTAGCACCAAAATCAGGGTCAAAACCATCTTTAGCGATTAAAAGGGCTGCATTTTCGCTTAAACTTGCTTTTATTCCCTTGTTTTCTAAGCTCATTTGTAAATCTTTAAATAAAAGCTTGACTATTTCATAAGCTTCATCTTTTCCAAGTGGATTAAAGGTGATAATATCATCTAAACGGTTTAAAAACTCAGGTTTAAAGAAATTTTTTAACTCATTTTTTACCGCATCTTCTTGTTCTTTTCCGCTTAAATTCATAATAGCGTTTGAGGCGATATTAGAAGTTAGAATGATAATGGTATTTTTAAAATCCACTGTTACACCTTTGCTATCGGTTGCTCTACCATCATCTAAAATCCCTAAAAGCACATTAAATACATCTTTATGTGCTTTTTCAACTTCATCAAACAAAAGCACGCTATAAGGTTTTCTTCGTACGGCTTCAGTAAGCTCTCCACCTTCTTCATGTCCTATATATCCTGGAGGCGCACCTAAGAGTCTTGAAACACTATGTTTTTCCATAAATTCACTCATATCAAAGCGAATCATTGCTTTTTCATCATCAAATAAAAATTTTGCCAAAGCTTTAGCCGATTGTGTTTTTCCTACCCCTGTTGGCCCTAAAAATAAAAAGCTTCCTATAGGTTTATTGTCCGCATTAAGCCCTGCTTTGTTACGTTTAATGGCTCTAGCTAAAGCACTTAAGGCCTTATCTTGTCCTATGACACTTTCTTTTAAATGTTTTTCCACTTCTAAGAATTTTTGTTTTTCAGAAGTTAACATTTTTTGCACGCTAATACCCGTCCATTTGCTTAAAATTCCAGCAACCAAATCCTCATCTACTTGATTTTTAAGTAAAACTCCATTTTCACTCATTTTTTTCCATTTATCTTCTAAAATTTCTACTTCTTTTTCAAGACTTGGAATTTTTCCATACTCTAGCTCGGCTGCTTTTTGAAATTCACCTCTAGCTTTAGCCAAAGAAGCTTCATTTTTAAGCAGATCAATTTCTTTTTTCTTAGCACTTATGCCATCAAAAACACTTTTTTCATTTTCAAACTGTGAATTTAGGGCATTTTGTTTTTCTTTTAAATTAGCTAGTTCTTTTGCGATTTCATCGAGTCTTTTTTGATTTTTTTCATCATTTTCCATTTTTAAAGCTTCATTTTCAACTTCTAAAGTTTCTATATCTTTGCGTACTTTTCTTAAAGAACTTGGTTCGCTTTCAATTTGCATTTTCAGTTCAGCTGCAGCTTCATCGATTAAATCAATGGCCTTATCAGGTAAAAAACGATCTGCTATATAACGCTTTGAAAGTTTAGCTGCGGCTACTAAAGCACTATCATTTATGGTTACATTATGATGAATTTCAAGCTTTTCTTTTATACCCCTTAACATAGCCAAAGCCTCATTAACACTTGGCTCACCTACATTTACAGGTTGAAAACGGCGTTGCAAGGCTGCATCTTTTTCAAAATATTTACGATATTCTTTTAAAGTAGTTGCGCCTATGGTATGGAGTTCACCTCTTGCAAGAGCAGGTTTTAAAATATTTGCCGCATCCATGCTGCCTTCACTCGCTCCAGCTCCTACTATAGTGTGAATTTCATCGATAAAAAGAATGATATTTTCACTTTTTATCACTTCATTAACCACAGCTTTTAATCTATCTTCAAATTCTCCTCTGTATTTTGCACCTGCAATTAAAGCACTCATATCAAGAGCGATGACTTTTTTATTTTGCAAAGATTTTGGAACATCTTTTTTAATAATTCTTTGTGCTAAAGCTTCTACTATAGCTGTTTTTCCTACGCCTGGTTCACCTAAAAGTATAGGGTTATTTTTGGTTTTACGTATTAAAATTTGCATCAAACGTTCGATTTCTTCTTCTCTGCCTATAACAGGATCAAGTTTACCCTCGCTTGCTTTTAAGGTTAAATCTATACCAAATTTATTTAAGCTATCTAAAGTTTCATCGCTTGTTTTGCTATCCATTTTTCGTCCCGCTCTTAGACTTTCAAGCTCTTTTTGAAATTCTCTTAAATCTAAAAATTGCGCCAAAATTTCTTTAATAGGACTTTTTTGACTTTCACTTATAAGCCAAGTATCCACACTTAAATAACTATCTCCATTAGCACTCATTAATCCTTTAGCATTTTCTAATGAATTTATAAGTTCATTGGAAAAGCGTATATTTTCACGGTTTACATTTGAACTCGTTGCAAGTTTTGAAATTCTGCTTTTAATTTCAAGCTCTAAGGCTTCTTTAGAAATATTTAATTTATTTAAAATTTGATTTAAAATACTTGTACTATCTACGCTTAAAGCCCATAAAAGATGTAAAGGTACAACTTCATTATTTTTAGAATGTATAGCTAAAGATGCTGCACTTTCAAGGTTTGAAAGCATATTATCAGTTAAAAAATCTTGTATATTTGCCATGTTTTATCCTTTATTTAGTTTATAGACTTGCTATTATATAACTTTAGTCATATAATGTCAAGTTAATTGAGTAAAATTTTTTAAATAATAGGACAAATGACTAATTTTAGATTATTTCATAAACATATCTATAGCCTTGTTTAATTCTTCTATACTTTGAATATCATTTTCTTCTACGGCGTGTACCATACAATGAGCTAAATGTTCTTTTAAAACTACTTTTGCAGTATTGTTAACTTCGGCTTTTACGGCAGCAAGCTGGATTAAAATTTCACTACAGTCTTTGTCATTTTCAACCATTCTTTTAATAGCGCTTAAATGTCCTATGGTTCTACTTAGACGATTGCAAACTGCTTTAAGATGTTTTTGAGAATGTGTATGAGTATGTTTTTCTTGGCACATTGTATTAACTTTCTTTTTGAAATTTTTAGTCTATTTTAACATATTTTTAAGAATTTAAATTTATTTACGAATTTTTAAGCAATTTTTATTAAAATTTACTCTTTAAACTAAAACTCAATGATGGAGCTTATTTTGAAAACAAAACGATTTTTTGCGGGTCTTGCAGGCTTTGCCACTACTTTCATTTTATGTCTATTTTTAACAAGTCATTTACAAGCTAAAGTTGATCAAAAAGAAGAGCAGGTTCAAAAACGCCTAGAAGCTTTAGATAAGCTTACAAAAACTCTTGCCATAGTAGAGCAATACTATGTGGATGATCAAAATATCAGCGATTTGGTGGATAAATCTTTATCAGGACTTTTAAGCAATCTTGATGCGCATTCTTCTTTTTTAAATGAAAAAGATTTTAATGATATGAAAATTCAAACCAATGGCGAATTTGGTGGCCTTGGTATAACCGTAGGTATGAAAGATGGTGCTTTAACAGTTGTTTCTCCTATAGAAGGAACACCAGCAGATAAAGCAGGGATAAAATCAGGAGATATTATTTTAAAAATTAATGATGAGGCCACTTTAGGAATTAATCTCAATGATGCTGTAGATAAAATGCGTGGTAAGCCAAAAACTCAAATCACTTTAACTATTTTTAGAAAAGGTGCAACAAAACCTTTTGATGTTACACTTACAAGAGAAATTATTAAGATAGAAAGTGTTTATGCAAAAATGATAGAAAATGAAAACATTCTTTATCTTAGGGTTACAAATTTTGATAAAAATGTTGTAGATGTGGCAAGTAAAGAACTTAAAAAATATCCTAATGTTAAAGGAGTTATTTTAGATCTTAGAAATAATCCTGGTGGACTTTTAAATCAAGCCATAGGACTTGTAAATTTATTTGTAGATAAAGGTGTTATTGTTTCTCAAAAAGGACGCATCGCAAGTGAAAATCAAGAATATAAAGCCGATCCTAAAAACAAAATTTCTAATGCTTCTTTGGTTGTGCTTGTAAATGGTGGAAGTGCTAGTGCAAGTGAAATCGTAAGCGGAGCTTTACAAGATCTTAAACGCGGTGTTATTGTGGGTGAAAATACTTTTGGAAAAGGTAGTGTTCAGCAAATCATACCTATTAATAAAACTGAAGCTTTAAGGCTTACTATTGCAAGATATTATCTTCCAAGCGGGCGTACTATTCAAGCAGTGGGTGTAAAACCTGATATTGAAGTTTTTCCAGGTAAAGTAAATACTCAAGAAGATGGTTTTTCTATAAAAGAAAGCGACTTAAAACAACATTTAGAAAGTGAGCTTGAAAAAATAGATAAAAATAAAAAAGAAGATAAACAAGAAAATAAAGACAATAAAAATCTAATCAGTCAAAAACAAATCAATGATGACGCACAGTTAAAATCAGCTATTGATACTATTAAAATTTTAAATATCAAACAAGGACAATAAAATGACAAAAAAAGAAATGCTTTATGAAGGAAAAGGTAAAAAACTTTTCAAAACTGATGATGAAAATTTACTAATTAGTGAGTTTAAAGATGATTTAACTGCTTTTAATGCAGAAAAAAGAGGCAATGAAAGTGGAAAAGGTGCATTAAACTGTAAAATCAGTACTGAAATTTTTCATTTGCTTGAAAAAAATGGGATTAAAACCCATTTGGTAGAAATTATAAGCGATACAGAACAAGTGGTTAAAAAATGTAAAATTGTTCCTATTGAAGTTATAGTACGCAATGTTGCAACAGGTTCTCTTACAAAAAGACTGGGCATTAAAGATGGCACTGTGCTACCTTTTGCTTTGGTGGAATTTTGTCTTAAAGATGATGCCTTAGGCGATCCTTTTATCAATGATGAGCATTGTTTGATTTTAAATTTAGTGCAAAATGAAGCTCAAATTAGTGAAATTAAAAATATGGCTAGGAAAATCAACTCTATTTTAACTCCATTTTTTGACAATAAGAATTTAAGGTTGATTGACTTTAAAATCGAACTGGGTTTAACTAAAGATAATGAGCTTGTTTTAGCTGATGAAATAAGCCCTGATAGTTGTAGATTCTGGGATAAATTTAGTAATGAAAAATTAGATAAAGATAGATTTCGTCAAGATCTAGGTAATGTAAAAATGGCTTATGAAGAAGTTTTAAAAAGAATATTAAATTAAGGAAAAATATGGAAGTTATTGTAAATATTTCTTTAAAAAATGGGGTTTTAGATCCACAAGGCAAAGCGGTGGAAAAAGCTTTGCATTCTTTAAATTTTAATAGTGTTAAAGAAGTAAAAATAGCAAAACAAATCAAAATTTCTCTTGATGAGAAAGATGAAAAATTAGCCAAAGAACAAGTAAAAAAAATGTGTGAAGAGTTGTTGGTAAATAGCGTCATTGAAGATTATGAGCTTATAATTGAGAAAGAATAAAATGAAAGTTGCTATTATTAGATTTCCAGGGACAAATTGTGAATTTGATACAACTTATGCCTTTGAAAAACTTGGAGTAAAGACGCAGATTGTTTGGCATGAAGAAAAAGAATTTGATGCAGATTTAGTTGTTTTACCAGGAGGATTTTCTTATGGAGATTATCTAAGATGCGCAGCTATTGCAAAACTTGCTCCTGCTATGCAAGGTGTTTTTAATCATGCAAAAAAAGGAGGATATATCTTAGGTATTTGTAATGGTTTTCAAATTTTACTTGAAAGCGGTCTTTTAAAAGGTGCAATGAAGCATAACAACAATCTTAGCTTTATCTCAAAAAACCAAAGTTTAAGAGTGGTTTCTAATGATAATGCCTTTTTGAAAAATTTCAAAAAAGATGAAATTATTAATTTACCAATTGCCCATGGAGAGGGAAATTATTACGCTGATGAGACTACTTTAAAAGAATTGCAAGATAAAGATCTTATTATTCTAAAATACGAGCCAAATCCAAATGGTTCTGTATTTGATATCGCAGGAATTTGTGATGAAAACAAAAAAATCTTTGGACTCATGCCCCATCCTGAGCGTGCTTGTGAAAAAGTTCTAGGTAATGATGTAGGTTTAAAAATGCTTAAAGGCTTTTTATCTTGAAAATTTTATTAACTTTAATTTTTAGCATTGTTGTATTGTTTGGCAGGGGTGAAATTTCTGTATTTAGCGGCCAAGATGAAAATATGCAAAAAGAATTACAAAAATTACCCCAAGAAGAACAAAAAATTTATCAAAATATTCCGCCAAGTGATGAAAACAATGACTTTGAAAGCAATGTAGATGATCCTTTTGTAGCCAAAGGGAGTTTGGTTCTTACAAATGATGAATATCCAAGTAGAGTATATGTTGGAGAAGTTTTTCCTATTACGATCTATGCTCGCACTACGGAAAATATAAAATTTGATTTTAACATAAGCGTAGAAAAAACTAACTTATCTTTTTTGAATCCAGATGCAAAATGGGAATTTATCAACAATGAATATAAAACAACTTTATGGTTTGAAGCCAAAAATTCAAATGCTAGTTTGAGTAAAATTTCTATCAAACTTCTTAGAAATAATGAAGCTTTTCAAGAGGCTGATATCAATCTTAATCCTATCAAATTTGAAAATACTTTATTCAATAAAGATTTTTCACACCTTGTGGCAAGTTCTTTGGAAATTAAAAAAGTTAAAGCGAGTTATTTTGATGATGCTAATATCATTATGATGGTAGAACTAAACGCAACCAATACAAATCTTAAAAGCTTTTTTATAGAAGGAATTCAAAAGCAAGGTATTGAAAATTTAAAAGGGGATTTTAATGCTTCTAGCGCTTTTTATTATGCTATTTTGCCATTAAGTAAAACAAATTTTGAATTTTCGTATTTCAATAAGGACAGTAAAAAGCTTGAAAATATAAATTTAAAATTAAAAATTAGTGACGATGAGATTAGTACTCAGAGTGATTTAAATCCTGTAAATAAAGACTTAAATATTTATAAACAATATGCTTTGTGGTTTTTAGCGGTTTTATTTGGAGTTTTATTTGTATGGAGAAAAAATTACATTATTCTGGCTTTGGCAGTTGTTTGTTTTGCACTTAGTTTTCTTGTAGATACCAATACTCAAAATGCAATTATCAAGGCTGGTTCTAGGGCTAAAATTTTACCTACAGAGCCTTCAACTTATTTTTATACGGCAAATGCAGATGAAAAAGTAGAAGTTTTGGGCAAAAGACAAAATTATATTAAAGTATTGTTTTCTGATGGAAAAATAGGTTGGGTTAATAAAGATGATTTACAAAAAAATTAAAGCTCTTTATTTTTGGATTTTTTTTGTTTTAAGTGTTGCTTTGGTGATTTTTTGTTTTTGCTTTACAAAATCTCAAAACACACTTTGGAAAATTCGCAAAATTTGGGCTAAATTTCAAAGATATACTATCTCTTATAAACAAGAAATCATTGGTACTTTTAATCCACAAGCTCAGATGATTTTAATGAATCATCAAAGTGCTTTAGATATCATCGCTTTAGAAGAATTATATCCTAAAAATTTATGCTGGATTGCCAAAAAAGAATTAGGAGAAATTCCTATTTTCAAAGTTGCTATGAAAAAACCAAAACTTCTTTGTATAGATAGAAAAAATCCGCGTGATTTGGTGCGAGTTTTAAAAGAAGCAAAAGAAAGAATTAGTGAAGATAGGGTTTTGGCTATTTTTCCAGAAGGAACTAGATCTAAAAATGAAAAAATGCTTAAATTTCAAAGTGGAGCAAAAATTTTAAGTGAAAAATTAAATCTTAAAGTTCAACCTATTTTAATTGTGGATTCTGCAAAAATTTTAGACACAAAAAGTTTTAGTGCAAGCAGCGGAGTACTTAAAATCATTTGTATGGATTTAGTCGATACAAATGATGAAAAATGGCTTGAAAACACCAGAAAAAAAATGCAAGAATTACTCGATCAAGAAAGAGCTAAGCTTTGTTAAACACTCTTTTAGTAGTTGGTTTTGGGGGATTTATAGGAGCAATATTAAGAATGCTTTCTATAAATTTAGTGAATAAATTTTTTCCTTATTCTATCAGCTTTGGAACTCTTTTTGTAAATGTTTTGGGTTCTTTTATCATAGGACTTTTGTTTTCTTATGCACAAAATAAAGGTTTATCTCCTTTACTTAAAAGCTTTATAAGTACAGGTTTTTTAGGAGCTTTTACAACTTTTTCTACTTTTTCTTATCAAAATTTACTTCTTTTGCAAAGTGGAAATTATCTTCATTTTGCGTTAAATATTATCTTAAATGTCTTTCTTTGCTTATTTGCCGCATGGCTTGGCTTTTTAATTTTCAAATAAATCTTTAAATTTACTTTAGAATTTGTATTTTTTGCTAAAATACCACTTTAAAAAATTACAAAGGAATCAAAATGCAATTTCAAACCGAAGTTAATCAGCTTTTACAGCTTATGATACACTCTTTATATTCTAATAAAGAAATTTTTTTAAGAGAACTTATTTCAAACGCAAGCGATGCTTTAGATAAGCTTAATTTTTTAAGCGTAAGTGATGATAAATATAAAAGCTTAAAATTCGAACCTAAAATTGAAATCAAAATTGATAAAGATAAAAAAACTTTAAGTATTAGTGATAATGGCATAGGTATGGATAAAGATGATCTTATCAACAACCTTGGAACCATAGCAAAAAGCGGTACTAAAAGCTTTTTAGAAAATTTAAGCGGTGATGCTAAAAAAGATTCTCAACTCATAGGACAATTTGGAGTAGGTTTTTATTCTGCTTTTATGGTGGCTAGTAAAATCGAAGTTTTAAGTAAAAAAGCTTTAGATGATAAAGCTTATCTTTGGAGTTCTGATGCAAATGGTTATGAGATTGATGACGCAAACAAAGAAGAACAAGGAACAAGCATTACTTTATATTTAAAAGATGATGAGTTTGCTAATGCTTATAAAATCGAAAGCATTATAGAAAAATACTCTAATCACATTCAATTTCCAATTTTCATGGAAAAAGAAGAATTTACTCCTGCTAAAGAAGGCGAAGAAGAAGGGAAAACTGAACTTAAAATTTCTCAAATCAATAAAGCCAATGCTTTATGGAGAATGCAAAAATCAAGCCTTAAAGCAGAAGATTATGAAAGATTTTATGAGCAAAATTTTCATGATTCAAACAAACCTTTACTTTATCTTCACACTAAAAGTGAAGGAAAATTAGAATACAATTCTTTATTTTTCATACCACAAAATGCACCTTTTGATTTATTCCGTGTGGATTATCAAAGTGGCTTAAAACTTTATGTAAAACGCGTATTTATCAGCGATGACGATAAAGAACTTTTACCAACTTATTTGCGTTTTGTGCGGGGGATTATCGATGTAGAAGATTTACCACTTAATGTAAGTCGTGAAATTTTACAAGAAAATCAAATTTTAAAAGGTATCAAAGAAGCTAGCGTTAAAAAGATTTTAGGTGAACTTGAAAAACTCAAAAACAATGATAAAGAAAAATACTTATCTTTCTTTAAAACCTTTGGTAAGGTATTAAAAGAAGGACTTTATGGTTTTGGCGGAGAAAAAGATAGTCTTTTAAAACTCATGCTTTATAAAAGCACTAAAGGTGAAAATTTACGCTCTTTAGAGGAATATAAAAATGACCTTCAAGGCGAACAAAAGGAAATTTTTTATATAGCAGGAAATAATGAAAGTTTATTAAGAACCTCCCCTTTACTTGAAGAGTATAAACAAAAAAATATAGAAGTTTTACTCATGGACGATGAGATTGATTCTTTAGTAACTCCTATGCTAGAATTTGAAGGTTTAAAATTTGTATCCATTAATCAAGTAGAAGATAAAAATGAACTAAGCGACGAAGAAAAAAATACTTTTGCTCCACTTGTAGCTAAATTTAAAGAACTTCTAAAAGATCAAGTTGAAGATGTAAGACTAACCAGTCGTTTGAAAGATAGTCCAAGTTGTATAGTTTATGATAAAAATAAACCTGATTTTGCTATGCAACAACTCTTAAAACAAATGGGTCAAGAACAAAATTTCAAACCTATTTTAGAAATCAATCCAAAACACGCTATTTTTACAGGTCTTAAAAACAACGAAAGCTTTAGTGCAGATATAGCAACCTTAGTTTTAAATATGGCAAAATTAAGCGAAGGTATGGGAGTGGATAATCCTGCTGAATTTAATGCAAGCCTTACAAAAATCATCAACAAGGCTTTTTCATGATAGAAAATATCTCTGCAAGTCTTTGGACAAAGCAAGATTTAAACGCATATCAAATTTTTGATGTGCGTACTCCTTTAGAATGGGAAGAAGGTATTTTACCTAATGCGCAATGTGTGGCTTTATATGATAATCAAGGGCTTTTAAATGCTAAATTTTTAGATGAATTTCAAAGCAAAAGAGATGAAAGTAAAAAACTTGCTTTTATTTGTCGTAGTGGCCATAGAAGCATGGTTGCAGCTGAATTTATAGCTGAAAAATTGGGACTTGAAAGCATCAATTTAGATGGCGGAATGCTAGCCCTTAAGGGTTGTTAATGCTAGGAATTTATTTACTCATAGCAGCTTTGTCTTTTTTAGCTCTTTATTTTGCTGTTAAAAAGCTTACTTTAAATATAGATGAGCGAACCCTTTTAGAGCCTATTAAAATGGATATTTATCCAAAATTTTGTGATTTAATCGATGAAAAAATCAGAGAATTTAAAGAAAATATCCAAAATGCTAATTTAACATTAAAAAATTCTAATCAAAAAGATGAATTTTTAGAAAAACTTGGGGATTTAAGCAGAGAGTTGACTTTCATACAAACCATGAATTTGAGCAATAAAAACGATAGTATCTGGCAAAATGAACTTTTTTCTTTTTTAAAAGAATTAGAAAATTTATTGCTTGAGTATCTAGAAAAAGGCGAAGAAGAAGCTGAAAATTTAAGAGAATTTCTGATGGATGAATTTGAAAAACTAAAAGGTTAGGCATTGCAAGAAGAAGGAAATTCTTTAAAATATTTTAAATTTATTTCATGAAGTATTTTTACTTTAGTTCTGATTTTTATTTTAATTCGTTATGACGAGCTTGCTAATCTTTTAGCAGGAGTGGCAATACTTCTTATTGGAATGACTAATTTAGGTATAGGTTTTAAAGTTTTTAGTGGTGATTTGCTTGAAAAAATTTTAGTAAAGTCAACTGATACAAAGATAAAAAGTATACTTTTTGGTACTTTAAGTACTTTAATTATGCAATTTTCAATTTTAGTTTCTATTGTTACGATTTCTTTTTTGAGTGCAGGGCTTATTTCTTTGGGTGCGGGCATAGGGATTATTTTTGGAGTAAATTTAGGAAATACGGCAAGTTCTTGGCTGATTGTTGGTTTAACAAATATTAAAATTTTAATGTTGGCTATCCCGCTTTTGATTATTGGAGTATTATTTTTCTTTCAAAAAGATAGTATTTTAAAAGGTTTGGGTAATATTTTTATTGGTATAGGTTTTTTCTTTTTGGGTGTGGATTATATTAAAAGTGGTTTTGAAAATTTTAAACATATAATTGATCTTTCTCGTTTTGATTTTGCTGGTTTTAAAGGAGTTTTTGTTTTTTAGGATTAGGTGCTTTGCTTACAGGAGTTATACAATCAAGCACAGTTATAATGGCTATTATTGTCGCTGCTTTACTTGCACAACAAATCAGTTTGGAAAATTCCTTAGCAGCAACTTTGGGTACTAGTGTTGGAGGAGTTGTAACGGCTGTTTTAGCTTCTTTAAGTACCAATATTGAAGGAAAGAAATTAGCGTTTGCAAATTGTATTTTTAATTTTGGTATAGCTTTTTTAATAGTGCTTATTTTTCCTTATTTTATACATTTCTTAATTTTTTATCCATTGCGTTAAACATAGAAGATATAGCTTTGAAAGTGGCATTATTTCACACTTTGTTTAATTTAATTGGTGTTGCGTTTTTTTCATTCTTTACTCCTTAAATTGTTTTTTTAAATAAAATAGTAAAAGCTCCTAAAGATAAGAATAAAGACAAGCCTTTATATCTTGATTAGTTTGGTTAAATTTAGTGACACAGCCATCGAAGCTTTAAGGAAAGAAAGCGAGCATCTTTATAACAATACCTATGCAGTTGTTGCTCATGCTATAGGTTTTAGTCGTAAAGATATACAAAGTGATAAAAGTTTTAAAGAAATTTTAGAAAATAAAAAGTGGTTTAGTAAAAATGTGGATTTGGACTATTTGTATCAAACTAGGATAAAGGTTCTTTTTGAAGCTATTATCGATTTTTCAACTAAAGCACAAGTTTATATTAACGATGAAACAAAGAATCATAAAATTTTTACCTTTAAGATGGCAGCTAAAAATTTAGCCGAAACAACTAAAAATTTAAAAATTATCCAAGCAAATATTAAGAAATATTCTAGTTCTTCTAATGAATTTTTGGCTTTAGAGTACAATAAAATTAGATCGAATTTAGGAGAGCTTTTAAGAAGTATCGAAGAGCTTAGAGTTGTTGAAGATCGTGAAAAGCTTTATTTGATTATTAAAAATCTTCAAAAAGGAAAAGAAATTTTAAAAGAAATCGATACTTTAACCTTGAGCAATGTTGAACATCTTATTTCAGTAAGAAAAATCACAACAGCTGAAGGAATTTCAATACTTAATGATACAACTTTTGCTGCTAAGATTGCTGAAGAACTTATAGGTGCTGTTGAGGTGATATTTTCTAAAGATATATCAAACTAGTTGTTTGTGCTAGTTTGGTTATTGTCTTGTATAGGCGTTAGAAATTCTTCATTGATTAAAATATCAACAACATCTTTAAACATAGGCAAAGCACTTTGTGCAGCATAATAACTATAAGGTTTAGTAGGATGTCTTACGAGAACTCCTATGGTATAGGCGTGATTTAAATCATTTGCAAAACCAAAAAAGGATGCATTGTAGCGATTTGAGGTGTAACCTTGTCTTTCGGCTATTCTTGCCGTTCCTGTTTTACCTCCTGCAATAATACCTTGTGTAATTGCCTTTTTTCCTGTTCCTTTTTCTATAACATTTATAAGAACATTTTGCATCGTTTTAGCGGCTTCGCTAGAAAGAATTTTTTCTTTTTTTACATCATCATCAAGATTTGTAAAGCGTCCATTTTGATAGAATTTTTCAGCTAAACGTGGTGTGATATAAAACCCATCATTGTTGAAAACATTATAAGCTGCAAGGAGTTGTATAAAGGTTGTTTTAAGTCCATAACCATAACTTAAAACAGATTTTTCTATATCTCTTAAGCGCTTAGGATTTGGAATTTCTCCTTTTTGTTCATAGGGTAGATCAATACCACTTTTTTCGCCAAATTTAAATATTTTAAGTCCTGATACGATTTCTATATTGTTAAGCCTTTTAGCAATTTGTATCATGCCTATATTTGAAGAATATCTTATAACTTCCTCCATAGTCATTTTGTCCATTTTGTGATCGTCTTTGATGGTGAAACGTCCTAGCTTGTAAGAACCGCCATAAGTATTAATCACTTCATCCATTTTTATTTTACCAAGTCTTAAGGCTGTTGTAAAGATAAAAGGTTTGATAACAGAACCTGCTTCATAGCCGTATTCTATAGCGCTTGCATTAAGAACTGATAGATCCTTTCCGCGATTTTGTGGGTCATAACGCCTTGAGCTTGCTAGAGCTAAAATTCTTCCTGTTTTACTTTCCATTACCCCAACGATGATTTCATTGGCTTTTAAATCCTCATTTCTTTGATCTATAGCTTTCTCTATACTTTTTTGCAGTTTTAAAGAAAGATTTAAATATAAATCACAACCATTGATCTTTTTTTGTTGTAGTGAATTTAGATTTAAAATAATATTTCCACCTATATCTTTAAGTCCTTGAATTTTTTCATTTTGAACAGGGCTTAGACATGCATCGTAGTATTTTTCTAAACCTTTAACTCCTATATTTTTTAAAATTCCACTTTCTGGATCTAATATCATTTTAGTATAACCGATAATAGGAGTAAAAGAATCTTTTGACATGTAAATTCTATCTTCTTCATGTTCGATGATATTTAATCCTCTTGTTTCAACTCTTCCTGAGTTATTTGTAAAAGCTTTGAAAAAACCTTGTATATAAAGTTTTTTAGCAAGATCTTTAAGGTAGCTTGCTTGCTTGGAGTCTAAGTTTTGTAAAAGAACAAAATTATAAGAGCGTTTTTTTTGATTTTGCATTCTTTTTTTAATATCTGCTACTTGATCGTTACTTATCCCACTATAAATTTGAAAAAGCTTTAAAAATAGATCAAATTTATCTTTGTTAATGCTTCTAAGATCAATTTCAGCACGATAAATTTGTTTAGAACTTGTGATAGTAAAATTATCTTTGGTTATAATCGATCCTCTTAGAGCAAGAGCGTATTGATCTTTTTCAGTGTTAGGTATATGACGTTTTGATGTAAGAAAAAAAGTAGAGCTGATAAAAATAATCATAAACAAAAGTGCCATGCAGTAGGCAAAGGCAACTTTTGAAACCCTATTTTTTTTATATTCTTGCATTAGGGTTTAAATTTGAGTTCTTGTGATTTCTTTATAAGCACTGATTGCTTTATTTCTTACTTCTAGCATAAATTTCATGCTGCTTTCAGCTTTAGTGATAGCTATAGCTGCTTGATGTAAATCTTTTACTTGTCCTGTGGCAATGTCTGTCATTGCAGCTTCTCCACTTTCTTGTGCTTTATTTAAATCATTGATTTCATTTTTAAGCATCTTGGCAAATTCATCACCAATTCCTGTGGAATTTTGACTTTTGTTGGTATTTGAAATATTATTATTTAATCTTAAATCATTAATATTGTTCATTTTTTATTATCCTCTTAATAAATCAATCGCACTTTGAGATATAGTTTTTGCACTTGTAAAAGCACTTACATTGGCTTGATAAGCTCTTGTAGCTTCAATCAAATCTGCCATTTCAATAACAGGGTTTACATTTGGATACGCTACATAACCTTCAGCATTTGCATCAGGATGGCTTGGATCATACTTCATACGAAAATCTTTGTCATCTCTGACCACTTTATCCACTACAACACTTTGAATAGCAGGTTTAGCTTCTTCTGGCGAACTTGGATCATTTAAAGGATTTTCATATTTTAAAAAATTATTATCTTTGTTAATTTGCTCATTTAAAAGCTTATCAAAATCTGTTGCTTTAAAGATCACTTCGCGTCTTCTATAAGGCCCACCTTCAGCTGTTCTTGTAGTGTTTGCATTAGCTATATTAGAGCTAATAACATTCATTCTAAAACGCTGAGCACTTAAACCATAACCACTAATATCAAAATCACTTAAGTATGCCATAATTTACCTTTAACTTAATTTAGAGCTTGCATCAAGTATAGAACTAAAGATATTGCTTTGTCTTCTTAAAACTCCATCAAGAGCTGTTATCATAACTGTATTTTTACTCATTTCTGTGGTTTCTACATCTAGATCAACAGTATTTGCATCATTTCTTGCTAAATGACCATCTCTTAAGTAAATAGTAGATTTACTAGGATCAGGGAATTTCCAAGGTTTTTGATGCTCTTCTTCAGTTACGGCTAATTGCAATTCTTTATTATCATTTTTTTTGAAAATTTCATTTGCACGATTTACCAAAGCTGTTTCAAATTCAATATCTCTTGCTTTATAAAAAGGAGTATCAACATTTGCAAGATTGGCATTGATGAGTTGATTTCTTAGATTTCTACCCGCTAAAGCACCAGTGACCAGTTCTTTTGATTTAAATGGGTTAATCATTTTTTATCCTTTTTATAATTTTTAATATTAACAAGCAAATACTGTTCCAATTTAACTATTTTGTATAAAAATATCAAAAATTATTTTCCTTTTTGTAAATTTATGGCTTTATTGTGATCATCTATATTTGTGCTAAAAATATGAACTCCAGTATTTTTATCACGCACAAAATATAAATAATCTGTCTTTAAAGGAAAAATAGCTGCACGAATAGCAGCTAAAGAAACATTACAAACCGCTTCTTTAGGCAATCCTGTAAATTTATAGGTATTATAAGAGCTATTATCTTGTCTTATTCTTTGTGGGGTAACTTTTACATGGGAATAAATTCCATAATTTAAAGTTCCATCCATTTGAAGTTTCATACCTTTTTTAAGTCGATTGTAAATTACGCTTGCAACTATAGGCATTTCATTGTCATTAGCAGCTTCTTTTTGTATTACAGAAGCGATGATGATATATTGGTGCCATTTTTTTGGATTATAATCACCAAAAATTTTCTCAGAAGTTTTTTTATTGGAAATTTCAGCATGGTTTAAAAGCATTTGAATGAGTAGATTTTCTGTAATGCCTTTCGGGATTTTATAAGTTTCTGGTAAAAAAACTCCTTCATCATAAGGAGCTTGAGCTTGAAATTCTTTTAAAAGTATATCTTTATCAAGTCCAAGTTGTTTGGCTGCTTGTTCTAGAAAGATTACGCTTGTTTCTCCTGGGATAAGAGTAATGGTTTGAAGTGCTGCTTTAGCAATAGTGAGTTTATGTAGAAATTCAGCTCTATTTAAATCTTTTGTACCTATGTTGATCCAGCCTGATTGAGGGTGTCCTAAAAAAAATAAAATATATTTATCAATATTACTCATCTGATATTTATTTTGCTTTAAATATGTTATAATTTGAGAAATTGAACCTTGGGGAATAAATACCACAGAATTGCTTTTTAAAGGCTGAGTTAGATAATAAAAAATCCCCAAAATAAATATCAAAAAGAAGTTGCGTATGAAAAAGAAAATTTTATATATTGTTGTATTTTTTGTTGTGCTTATATTAGCTTTGTTTATAGTGCTTAAAAATGGAATTGTCATCTCTAGTATCCAATTTGATTTTTTAAAATTGGAACAATTATATATTAAATTAGATAAAAAATTAATTGTACGAGCAAAAAATATCACTATAAATGAGACTCAAAATTCCGAAATTTCATCACAAACCCACTCTTCTGATAATGCTTCAACAGAGATTTTAAAAATAACAAAAAATTTAAAATATCTATATACTTTTGTTAAAGAGATTGATATACAAAATTTAAATATAAAAGATAATCATGTGCGTATTTTATTTAAAGATAATGAATTTTTTATAGATAATGATTTATTGTTTTTAAAATTAACATTACAGCGTCAAAATAAAGAACTTATAGCTGATATTAAAAAACTTTTATTAAAAGATTATGATTTAAGTATTGATGGAAATTTAAGTATCAATACTAAGAGCGAGTTTTATTATTTTCAAGGTAGAGCAAGTGGAGAATTGCTTGACTTTAACGCAAGCATCTCTTACAAAGATAAAAATTTAGCTTATAAAATAGAAGATTTAAACATTAGAAATATTACGGAAATTTTTAAAAGAGTTAATAAAAGAATAGAACTTCCGCAGAGTTTAAATCTTTGGGTAGCATATAGGGCTAAGGGAGAATTTTATCATTTAGATTATTTGCAGGGCTTTATAGATTTTACTAAAGATAATTATTATTTAGACAATATTAGTGCATCAGGTTATGTTAATAATGTCAAAGTTCGCTTGGATGATAAAATGAATGCTATTGAAATTCCAAAACTCGATTTAAATTTAAACAAACAAAAGCTCGATTTTGTCTTTAATAAAGCTTTCTATAATGGTGCTGATTTAAGTTCTAGTAAGGTTTATCTATATGATTTGTTTGATGAAAAAAAAGTTGGGATTTATTTGCGCATTAAGTCTGATAATCTAAAATTTGACGAAAAACTTGCTAAAGCTTTAGAGGATTATCATTTTTCACTACCTTTTTATCAAAAAAGCGGAAAAATTAAAAGTGATTTGGAGCTTAAAATTGATTTTCATGATAAGGGTGAAATTTCTTATAGTGGTATTTTAGCTTTAGAGAATGCTAGTATTTCTTTGGCTGATTTTAATATTACAAAAGCATTTGTAAAATTAAATCAAAATGATTTAAATATAGAAAATGCCAGTGTTAAAAATGGCTTTTTAGAAGCTGATTTTAATGCTAAATTTGACTTACAAAAACAGCAAGGAAATTTCAATACTCAGATTTCAAGGCTTTATTTTGACAATGCAGAGCTTTTAGATTTAAAAAATCAAAATGTAGAAGTAAAATTAGATTATTCGCAAAATGTTAACATTAGCATTCCTCAGTGGAATTTGATTTTAAATTTTAAAGATGGACTTGAGGCTAATCTTAATAATCCTAAGATTTTATTTTCATTTTCTCCATTACTTAAAAAGCTTGGGTTTATCAATGCTAAAAATGTTTATTATAAAACTTTAAATTTTGAAGATTTTAATGCAAGTGTTAATGATGCTTATTTTAAAAATAATTTACTTATCAACGGTCAAACTCCTTATGAAAATGATAGCTTTGATATTGTAAAAAATAAGGGCATTATGGAAATTCATACTCAAAGTGATACAGCAAGTGCTAAAATAAGTTCTGATAATAAAGAAATTCATTTAAAAAATTTAAGTTATATTTATAGAAAACATTCCAACTCTTCAAATTCAACATTTGATATTGCTACTAATACCCAAAATATTAGTTTTGGTGGAGCAAATGTAGCTTTAATTTTGGCAGATTCTAATAAAACTTTGGCTTTTGATAGAGTAGAAGCTGATTTAAAAGGCAATGCTTTAGATCTTAAAGGTTCTAGAGGAAATGCAAAATTTGATCTTTATTATTCTTCTAATGATTTAAATTTAAACGTTAGCAATATTGATGATAATTATTTAAATGAGTTTTTACAAAAACAAGCTGTTCAAGATGGAGTGTTTAACTTAAGTATAAAAGGAAGTGGATTGGAGTATTTTGATGGACAGATCGATTTTAAAAATACTTATGTGAAGGATTTAAAAGGTATAAATCAGCTTATTTCCTTTATCGATACTGTACCAAGTTTATTGATGTTTAAATCTCCAACTTTTAATCAAAAAGGTTTAAGCTTACATGATGGAAAGATTATTTTTAATAGAAAAAAAGATCTTTTAAGTGTTTCGGCTATTAATTTAAATGGTGATAGTGTAGATATATATGGTTTAGGATCAGCAAATTTAAGATTAAATACAGTGGATTTTAGTTTAGAGCTTAAAACTTTAAAATCAGCTTCAGAAGCTATATCCAAGGTTCCAATTTTAAATTATGTAATTTTAGGTAAAAATCAAGAAATTAGCACAAACTTAAAAATAGATGGAAGCATAGATGACCCTAAATTTCATACCGAAATTTTAACAGATACCCTAAAAACCCCTTTTAATCTTATTAAAAATATCATACAACTTCCTGCTAATTTACTTAATTAAAAATATTTAAAGTTTGTTTGAAAACTAAAACAAACTTTAAACTTACTCTTGCATTTTTTTTTATTTGTAATATACTTAAAAATGAAAATAAAAATAAGTATTTTAAAGGACTAAAAATGCAAATTACTTATACCTTAACAGATGAGTCGCCAGCTCTTGCGACTTATTCGTTTTTGCCTATAGTGAAAGCTTTTTTAAGTAGGGCACATATAGGAGTAAAAACCTCGGATATTTCTTTGTCTGGAAGGATTTTAGCTACTTTTAGTGAGTATTTAAAAGAGGAACAAAGATGTGAAGATGCTTTAGAGCTTTTAGGCGAGCTTGTCAAAAGATCGGATGCAAATCTTATTAAAACCCCAAATATTTCAGCTTCTATTCCTCAGCTTAAGGCGGCGATTAAAGAATTGCAAGATAAGGGTTATATGTTACCAAATTACCCAGATGAGCCAAAAAATGATGAAGAATTGCAAATTAAAACAAAATATCAAAAAGTTTTAGGTTCAGCGGTTAATCCTGTATTAAGACAAGGAAATTCAGATCGTCGTTCAACAAAAGCGGTAAAAGACTATGCAAAAAACAATCCTTATCGTGTGGTTGAGTTTAATCCAAACTCAAAAACTCGTGTTTCTTACATGAAAGAAGGGGATTTTTTCTCTAATGAAAAAGCGGTTTTAATCGATCAAGATTGTGTGGCTAATATAGAATTTACAAGCGTTGATGGTAAAAAAGAAATTTTAAAAGAGGGCTTAAAACTTGAAAAAAATGAAATTTTAGACGCTACTTTTATGGATGTGCAAAAACTTCAGGAATTTTATGCAAAAGAAATTAAAGCAAGCAAAGATGATGATGTGCTTTTTTCTTTGCATTTAAAAGCTACAATGATGAAAGTAAGTGATCCTATACTTTTTGGTTATGCGGTAAAAGTATTTTTTAAAGAATTATTTATCGAATTTCAAGATGAATTTGAAAAATTAGGCATTAATCCAAATAATGGTTTAAGTGAGCTTTTAAGTAAGATCGAAAATTCAAGCAAAAAAGATGAAATTTTAAAAAAATACAGTGAAATTTTAGCTAAATCTGCAGATATTTCTATGGTAAATTCAGATAAAGGCATTACAAATCTTCATGTTCCAAGCGATGTTATCGTTGATGCTTCTATGCCTGCAATGCTTAAAAATGGCGCAAGATTGTGGGATAAGGAAGGTAAGGAAAAGGACACAAATGCCGTAATTCCTGATCAAACTTACGCAACTATTTATGAGGCGGTTATTGAAGATTTGCATAAAAATGGTACTTTAAATCCTTCAAAACTTGGCAGTGTATCTAATGTAGGTTTAATGGCTAAAAAAGCTCAAGAATATGGATCGCACGATAAAACCTTTGTGGCTAAAGAAGAAGGAACTTTTAAAATAGTTTCTAACGGTAAAGTTTTATTAGAACATAAGGTTAGAAAAGGTGATATTTATAGAGCTAATCAGGCTAAATTTGATGCAGTGTTAAATTGGATTGATTTAGGTATAGAAAGATCAGAACTTAGTGGAGCCGAAGCTATTTTTTGGTTAGATAGCAAAAGAGCTAGTAATAAAATCATGATAACTTTGGTACAAAATCGTTTAAAAGAAAAGGGTAAAAATGTAGCCATTTTAACTCCAAAAGAAGCTTGTTTAAGAAGTTTAGAGTTAATCCGAGAAGGTAAAGATGTTATTTCTATCACGGGTAATGTTTTAAGGGATTATTTAACCGATCTTTTTCCTATTTTAGAGCTTGGAACAAGTGCAAAAATGCTTTCTGTTGTGCCTATGTTAAATGGTGGAGCTATGTTTGAAACAGGAGCAGGGGGTTCAGCACCTAAACAAGTAGAACAATTAGTCGAAGAAAATCATCTGCGTTGGGATAGTTTGGGTGAATTTTTGGCTTTGCAAGCAAGTTTGGAATTTTATGCAAATAAGTGTGGCAATCATAAAGCTAAGGTTTTAGCAGAATGTCTTGATGAGGCTATAGGCGAATGGCTTGAAAATAATAAAGCTCCATCAAGAAAAGTCAAAGAAGATGATAATAGAACAAGTCATTTTTATTTAGCAATGTATTTTGCAAATCATTTAGCAAGACAGGCAAGTGATATGGAGCTTCAAAGCTTTTTTAAAGATATTGCCCTAGAGCTTTCTTCTAATGAAGAAAAAATCAGAGCCGAATTTAACGATGCACAAGGTGTGAAAGTGGATTTGGGTGGGTATTATAAATTTGATGATGAAAAAGCAAATAAAATCATGCGTCCAAGTGCAACTTTTAACGCTATTTTAGAAAAAATAGGACAAAGATGAAAATCACTGTTATAGGGGCTGGCAATGTAGGTTCAAGCGTAGCTTATGCTTTGATTTTAAGAGAAATAGCAAATGAAATTGTTTTAGTAGATATTAACGAGGATTTGCTTTACGCAAAAGAACTAGAGCTTACTCAAAGCATAGCTGCTTTAAATTTAAATATAGATTTACTTTGCACTAAAGATTATACTCATACCAAAAATTCAGATATAGTGCTTTTTAGTGCAGGTTTTGCTAGAAAAGATGGGCAAAGTAGAGAAGAATTGCTTCAGTTAAATACAAGCATTATGCTTGATTGTGCTAAAAAAATTAAAGATTTTACAGAAGATCCGCTTTTTATTATTTTAACTAATCCTGTGGATTTTCTACTTAATACTCTTTATGAAAGCGGGATTTTTTCATCAAAGAAAATTATAGCCATGGCGGGTGTTTTAGACAATGCAAGATTTAAGTATGAACTTGCCAAAAAACTTAATGTCAAAATGTCAAGAGTGGATACAAGACTTATTGGTTTTCATAATGATGATATGGTTTTGGTAAAATCTTACGCAAGTGTTAAAAATAAAAATATAAGCGAATTTTTAAATGAAGAAGAATTTGAGGATTTAGAAAATGAAGTTAAAACAGGTGGAGCTAAAGTAATCAAACATCTTAAAACTTCAGCTTATTTAGCCCCTGCTAGTGCTTGTATAAGAATGCTTGAGTCTATAAGAAGTGGCGAGTTTTTACCTATGAGTGTGATTTTACATGGAGAATTTGGAGTGCAAAACAAAGCCTTGGGAGTTATGGCAAGATTAGGACTTGAAGGTGTGATTGAAATCATGAAAATGGATCTTAGTTTGCAAGAAAAAGACAAATTAGAAAAATCTTTAATCAAATATCAATATAAAGGAGAATAAATGAACATACATGAGTATCAAGCAAAAGCAATTTTTGTAGACAATGGCATCCCTACCTTAAAGGGAAAAGTTGCATTTAGCGTAGATGAAGCTGTGGCTAATGCTAAAGAATTAGGCGGTAGTGTTTGGGCAGTTAAAGCTCAAATTCATGCAGGAGGCCGTGGTCTTGGTGGTGGTGTTAAAATCGCTAAGAATTTAGATGAGGTAAAAGATTATGCAAGTAAAATTTTAGGAATGAATTTAGTAACTCATCAAACAGGACCTGAAGGCAAACTTGTGCAAAAACTTTATATAGAAAGTGGTGTTAATATAGTAAAAGAGTATTATTTGGCTATTTTATTTAATAGAATGGCAGAGCAAATTACCATTATCGCTTCAAGTGAAGGAGGGATGGATATAGAAAAAGTAGCCAAAGAAAGTCCTGAAAAAATTGCAAAAGTAGGTATTGATCCACAAATTGGATTTAAAATGTTTCATGGACTTGAAGTAGCGAGAGTTTTGGGACTTGATAAAGATGAAGGCAAAAAACTCATTTCTATGATAGCTAAACTTTATAAGCTTTACATGGATAAAGATATGAATATGCTTGAAATTAATCCTTTAATTAAAACTGCAGAAGGGGATTTTTATGCCCTTGATGCAAAATGCAGTTTTGATGATAGTGCGCTTTATCGTCATCCTGAAATTGCTGAACTTAGAGATACTACTGAAGAAAATCCTGCTGAAAGAGAAGCGGCTGAATTTGGCTTAAGCTATGTGAAATTAGATGGAGATGTAGCTTGTATGGTAAATGGTGCGGGTCTAGCAATGGCAACTATGGATATTATTAATTATAGTGGTGCAAAACCTGCAAATTTCTTAGATGTAGGCGGGGGAGCTTCTCCAGAAACTGTTGCAAAGGCTTTTGAAATTATTTTAAGAGATAAAAATGTAAAAGTTATATTTATCAATATCTTTGGTGGTATTGTTCGTTGTGATAGGATAGCAAATGGAATTTTAGAAGCTACTAAGAATGTTGAGGTAAATATTCCAATTGTAGTGCGTCTTGATGGCACTAACGCAGCAGAAGCAAAGACAATTTTAGATAATTCAAATCTTAAAAATATCAAAGCAGCAACCAATCTTAAAAACGGTGCAGAGCTTGTAAAAAGTTTAGTAGGATAAGGATGGAAAATGAGTATATTGGTTAATAAAAATACAAAAGTAATAGTTCAAGGTTTTACAGGTAAAGAAGCAACTTTTCACGCTGAGCAATGCATGGCTTATGGTACAAATATAGTTGGAGGTGTCACCCCTCATAAAGGCGGACAAACTCATTTAGGTAAACCAGTTTTTGATACCGTTGCAGATGCGGTTAAAGCAACAAAGACTGATGTGAGCTTGATCTTTGTCCCTGCTTTTGCTGTGGGTGATAGCGTGATTGAAGCAGCTGATGCGGGTATTAAGCTTGCAGTTGTAATCACCGAGCATACGCCTGTAAAGGATATGATGTTTGCTAAGCAATATGCTAATAAAAAGGGTATGAAAATCATTGGACCAAATTGTCCAGGTATTATCACTTCTGAAGAATGTAAGTTAGGTATTATGCCAGGTTTTATTTTTAAAAAAGGTTGCGTGGGGCTTATTTCAAAAAGTGGAACTTTAACTTATGAAGCTGCTAATCAGGTAGTTCAAGGTGGTTATGGAATTTCTACTGCAGTAGGAATTGGTGGTGATCCTATCATAGGTCTTGCTTATAAAGAACTTTTAAGTGAATTTCAAAAAGATGATGAAACTAAAGTTATTGTAATGATAGGTGAAATTGGTGGTAGTTTGGAAGTGGAAGCGGCTAAATTTATTAAAGAAAATATTAGCAAACCTGTGGTAGCATTCATTGCAGGTGCAACTGCTCCTAAAGGCAAAAGAATGGGGCATGCAGGTGCCATAGTAGGAAGTGCTGATGAAAGTGCTGCAGCTAAAAAAGAAGCTTTAAAAAGCTATGGAATTCATGTGGTGGATTCTCCGGCTTTAATTGGTGAAGAAATTCAAAAAATATTAGGTTAATAAAGGAAAAAAACATGAGTATGACAGCTCCAAAAGATACCCCTGTTTGGGTAGATGAGCATAGATGTAAAGCATGTAATATTTGTGTTAGCTATTGCCCCGCTGGGGTTTTAGCTATGCGCGATGATGTGCATGCGGTTTTAGGACAAATGATAGAGGTGGTACACCCTGAATCCTGTATAGGCTGTACCGAGTGTGAGACACATTGCCCTGATTTTGCTATTATGGTGGCAAAAAGAGATGAATTTAAATTTGCCAAACTTACTGCTGAGGCTAAAGATAGAGCTGTAGCCGTAAAAAATAACAAATACAAAAAATTAGCATAGGAAAAATAATGAGAGAAGTTATAGCAACAGGTAATGTTTTAATCGCCAAAGCTGCGATTGATTGTGGATGTAAATTTTTTGGAGGTTATCCTATTACTCCTAGTAGTGAGATAGCTCATGAATTAAGCCATATACTTCCTGCAAATGATGGAACTTTTATACAAATGGAAGATGAAATTTCAGGTATTAGCGTGGCTATTGGTGCGGCAATGAGTGGGGTAAAATCCATGACTGCAAGTAGCGGTCCTGGAATTTCTTTAAAAGCAGAGCAAATAGGACTTGCATTTATTGCTGAAATTCCACTTGTGATTGTAAATGTTATGAGAGGTGGTCCTTCAACAGGTCTTCCAACTCGTGTAGCACAAGGAGATTTGTTTCAAGCTAAAGCACCAACTCATGGGGATTTTGCAAGTATTGCTATTGCTCCTGCAAGTCTTGAAGAAGCTTATACAGAAACCATTAGAGCGTTTAATTTAGCTGAAAAATATATGACTCCAGTATTTTTACTTATGGATGAAACTGTAGGGCACATGAATGGTAAAGCGGTTTTACCTGATTTAAAAGATATTAAAGTATATAACCGTAAAAAATTTGAAGGCGATAAAAAGGATTATAAACCTTATGCAGCAGGAGAAAATGAGCCTGCAACTTTAAATCCTTTCTTTACAGGTTATCGTTATCATGTTACAGGACTTCATCATGGAGATATAGGTTTTCCAACTGAAGATGGAGTTATAGTGAAAAAAAATATGGAAAGACTCATAGGTAAAATAAAAAACAATCAAGAAGATATTTGTACTTATGAAGAGTATATGCTTGATGATGCTGAATTTTTAATCATTGCTTATGGAAGCGTGAGTCGTTCAGCAAAAGAAGCTATACAAAGATTAAGAGAGCAAGGGATTAAAGTGGGGCTTTTCCGTCCGATTACTCTTTATCCAGTGGCTGAGAAAAAAATCGCTGAAGTTGTAAGCAAATTTAAAAAAGTAATGGTAAGCGAGCTTAATATGGGACAATATCTTGAAGAGATTGAAAGAGTAACTTCGCGTCGCGATTTTATTAGTTTGCACCGTGCAAATGGTCGTCCTATCACTCCAAGTGAAATTATTGCTAAGGTAAAGGAGAATATATAAATGGCTTTTAATTATGATGAATATCTAAGAGTAGATAAAATGCCTACTCAATGGTGTTGGGGATGTGGCGATGGTGTTGTTTTAAAATGTATTATCCGCGCGATAGAAAAACTTGGTTGGAATATGGATGATGTTTGTCTTGTTTCGGGTATAGGTTGTAGTGGCAGAATGAGTTCTTATGTAAATTGTAATACAGTTCATACAACTCATGGTAGAGCAATAGCTTATGCAACAGGCATTAAACTAGCCAATCCTAGTAAACATGTTATTGTAGTAAGCGGAGATGGGGATACTTTGGCAATTGGTGGAAATCATACTATACATGGTTGTCGCAGAAATATTGATTTAACCCACATTGTGATCAATAATTTTATCTATGGACTTACGAATTCCCAAACAAGCCCAACCACTCCAAAAGGTTTTTATACAGTAACAGCTCAATTTGGAAATATTGACCCTAATTTTGATGCGTGTGAATTAACTAAAGCTGCAGGAGCTTCTTTTGTGGCAAGGGGTAATGTGATCGAAGCTAATAAGCTTGAAAATTTAATTTATAAGGCTTTAGCGCATAAGGGTTATAGTTTTGTAGATGTTTTTTCAAATTGTCATATCAATCTAGGCAGAAAAAACAAAATGGGCGAAGCTGTAGCTATGCTTGATTGGATTAAAAATCGCGTTGTGGATAAAGCTAAATTTGAAAGCATGGATTTTGAAGAAAGAAAAGATAAATTTCCAACAGGAATTTTACATGAAGATAATTCTCAGCCAGAATACTGCCACGCTTATGAAGAAGTACGTCGTGCAGCCAAAGAAAAAAGAATGGTGGATTTAGGAGCTTTAAAATGAAATATCAATTAAGATTTGGCGGTGAAGGCGGACAAGGTGTTATCACCGCAGGAGAAATTTTAGCAGAAGCAGCCATTAAAGAAGGTCGTCAAGCTTTTAAGGCTTCTACTTACACTTCACAAGTGCGTGGTGGCCCTACTAAGGTGGATATTATCATCGATGATAAAGAAATTTTATTTCCTTATGCTGTAGAAGGGGAAGTAGATTTTATGCTTTCGACTGCAGATAAGGGTTATAAAGGTTTTCGTGGGGGTGTAAAAGAAGGAGGTATCATAGTTGTAGAGCCAAATTTAGTACATCCTGAAAGTGAAGATTATAAAAAATGGCAAATTTTTGAAATTCCTATTATTACCATAGCTAAAGATGAGGTAGGAAATGTGGCTACTCAATCAGTTGTAGCACTTGCAATTGCTGCTTATATGAGTAAATGTATAGATTTAGATGTTTTAAAAGACACTATGCTTCATATGGTTCCTGCAAAAACTCGTGATGCAAATGCTAAAGCTTTTGATCTGGGTGTAAAATACGCCACTCAAGCAAAACCATATTCATAATAAATTCCGCATCATGCGGAATTTAACTTCTAAAATTTTACACATTGCAAATAAAATTTAAATTTTAATTATTTTAATTTAGCTACTTTTAACGATTAAAATTTTATAATCAAAAACTTATATTTTCAAGGAAAATTAATGGATTTTTTTGATGAAATGTTTAATAAAACTCCAAAAGAAAAATTTATAGAAATTATACAAAATGGAAATTTAGGAGCCTTAGAAAAAGTTTTTGAGGAATTTTTTGCTGATCATATTGCCATGGTGGAACTTTTGGAAAAACAAGGTTTAACAGAAATGGATGTAAAAAATTTCATATTAGAAAATGGTGATTTTATAGAAGAAAGGCAAAATGATATTTATATAGAATTGGGCGCAAAAATTTTAGGACACGAAGGCTAAAATTGTTTAAAATAAGCCCTTGTTTAATTTGTATTTTTTTTATTTTTAGTAATGTTTTAGCATCTGAACCAACTTTTGATTATACTTATAAATTTATACTTAAAAAAGATGAGAGAGCTAGTGTGCAGATTAAAGAAATAGGCTATGAAGATAAGGTGCAAAATTTTGATTTTTATTGGACTTTGTTTGATAATACTAATATCATCGTACATTCGAAATTTCGCAAATATCCGCGTCAATTTGTGATGAGTTTAAGAAGAAATTTAGATTGGGTAACTCAAACTTTAATACCTGATTATACTAATCCACATATTGATAGAGCAAGACTTATTTTAGAATTTAGTGGTTATAATAAAGGTTTGGCAACTTTTACGGTTTATATAGAAGATAAGGAATCTCGCTTAATGGTAGAATTTTTAGATCCGAGAAAAAAAGCTTTACAAAATCCACCGCAAAATAATCAGGTTGTTCCTATGATTAATTTTAACGAACCTCAGGTAAAACCATTAACAAGCAAAGAAAATAATAATAGCAATTAACAAGGAAAAGATAGTGCAAAAAATAGATGAATTAATAAAACAGTTTTTAGAAGAACTTGGCTATGAACCTATTTTAAATATGCTTTCAAATGTAAAACCAGGAAAGAAATTACGCTCTAAATTATTATTAGCTATCGCAGATGAGAGTGAGATTGCTTTTAAAATTTGCGCAGCTATAGAATTGATACATCTTGCTAGTTTATTACATGATGATATTATCGATGAGAGTGAATTAAGGCGTGGAGCAAGATCTGTTAATGCTGAATTTGGTACAAAAAATGCTCTTATGTTGGGCGATATTTTGTATTCAAAAGCCTTTTATGAATTAAGCAAAATGGATGCTAGATTTGCAAGTATTATTTCAGATGCTGTTGTAAAGCTTGCTATAGGCGAACTTATGGATGTTGATTTGGGAGAGAAATTTAATATCAATAAAGAAGCTTATTTGAAAATGATCTATAATAAAACAGCTGTTTTGATTGAAGCAAGTGCTAGATGCGGAGCTATTTTGGCTGGATTATATGAAAAAGATTTTGCAGAATATGGTAAAAATTTAGGACTTGCTTTTCAGATGATTGATGATATTTTAGATATTAAGAGTGATGAAAAAATTCTTGGAAAACCTGCTATGAATGATTTTAAAGAGGGTAAAACTACCTTGCCTTATATTTATCTTTATGAAAATTTACAAGAACAAGATAGGATATATTTGCAGACTTTATTTAAAAAAGATTTAAATGAAAATGAAAAAGAATGGCTAAAAACTAAATTTGAAGAACAAAAAGCTTTAGAAAAAGCTATTTTAGAAGCTAAAACTTATGCAAAAAAGGCTAGAAAAGCAATTGAAAAATATGATAATAACAAGCTTAATGATATTATTAAAGCTATGATAGATAGGGAATTTTAATGTATTATTGTATATCTTTTACTCATAAAAATACAGATATTGCCTTAAGGGAAAAGTTAAGCTTTTCCAATGAAGCTAAAAAAAGTGAGTTTTTAAAAATCATTAGCACTCATGAAAATATTGAAGAATGTTTGGTTATAAGTACTTGCAATCGTGTTGAAATTGTTGCTTTTGTAAAAATGGCCTGTGCGGAGTTTATTGTTAAATCTTTGGCTTTACTTTGTGATGTTGATAAAGATATTTTACTTGAAAAAGCTGATATTTTTGAAGATAGTGGAGCAATCCACCATCTTTTTTCTGTAGCAAGTTCTTTGGATAGTTTGGTGGTTGGAGAAACTCAGATAGCAGGACAATTAAAAGATGCCTTTGCTTTTGCTGTAAAAAATAATTTTTGTGGAGTACACCTTTCAAGAGCAGTACATAGTGCTTTTAAATGTGCTGCTAAGGTGCGCAATGAAACTCAAATTTCTAAAAATTCTATTTCTGTAGCTAGCGTTGCCGTGGCAAAAGCAAAAGAACTTGCAGATTTAACGCAAAAAAAAGCTGTTGTTATTGGAGCTGGAGAGATGGGAGAACTTGCGGCAAAACATTTAATTGCTGCGGGTGCTAAGGTGATTATTTTAAATCGTGATTTACAAAAAGCTAAAGATTTGTGTGAGAGACTTGGTGTTTTAAGCGAATATGATAGTTTAGAAAATTTAAAAAAATATTTAAATCAATACGAGTTTTTTTTCTCAGCTACCAATGCACCAAATGCTATTATTACAAATTCTTTAATAGAAGAACTTTCTTATAAAAGGTATTTTTTTGATATTGCAGTTCCAAGGGATATTGATATCAATGAAAATGAAAATATATCTGTTTTTGCTGTAGATGATCTTGAAATTGTGGTTCAAAAAAATTTAGCACTAAGAGAACAAGAAGCTCGTATGGCTTATGGGATAATAGGTCGTGAAACAAGTGAATTTTTTAGGTATTTAAACGATTTGGCTTTGATGCCTATTATCAAAGCTATACGCTTGCAAGCTAAAGAATATGCAGATAAACAACTTGAAATTGCGTTAAAAAAAGGATATTTGAAAAAATCTGATAAAGAAGAGGCTAGAAAGTTGATTCATCAAGTTTTTAAGGCTTTTTTACACACGCCTACTGTAAATTTGAAACATTTACAAGGTAAAATGCAAAGCGATACAGTGATTAATGCTATGCGTTATGTTTTTGATTTGCAAAATAATCTTGAAGGTTTAAATCAATATAAATGTGAATTTGATATGGAGAATAATGATGAGATTTACTAAATTTTATGCACCAAGTTTAAAAGAAGCGCCAAAAGATGCGAGTTTACCTAGTCATATTTTTTTAACGCGTGCGGGTTTTGTAGAACAAGTTGGTAGCGGACTTTATAATTTCTTGCCTTTGGGAAAAAGAGTTTTAGACAAGATTAAAAATATAGTTAAAGAAGAAATGGATAAGGCTGGAGCACAAGAAGTAAATCTTAGTTTTATCACTCCTGCAAGTTTGTGGCAAGAAAGTGGGCGTTATAATGTTTTTGGAAAAGAACTTTTGCGTTTTAAAGACAGAAAAGAAAATGAATTTGTTTTAGGTCCAACACATGAAGAAGCTATGCTTTCTTTGGTAAAAAACAAAATCACAAGCTATAAACAACTTCCTTTGCATTTATATCAAATTGGACTTAAATTTCGTGATGAAGCAAGGCCTAGATTTGGGCTTTTAAGATGTCGTGAATTTCTAATGAAAGATGGATATAGTTTTCATGCTAATGAAGAAGATTTAGGACGTGAGTTTGAGCTTATGTATAAAACTTATTCTCAAATTTTACAAAGAATGGGGCTTGATTTTAGAGCAGTTGAAGCTGATAGTGGGGCTATTGGTGGAAGTGGTTCTAAGGAATTTATGGTTTTGGCAAAAAATGGGGAAGATGATATTTTAATTTGTGAAAATTGTGATTATGCGGCTAATGTTGAAGCTGCAAAAAGAGCTAAAAAAACTTGTCAAGATGAGCGTCCTGAAGCAAATTATGCAAGTAAATTTCACACTCCAAATATTAAAACTATAGATTCTTTAGCACAATTTTTTAAAATCAATGCTTTTTATACGATTAAAGCAGTGGTAAAAAAAGCTATTTATGAAAATGAAAGCAAATTAGTTGTGTTTTTTATAAGAGGAAGTGATGATTTGCAAGAGGTTAAGGCTCAAAATGCTTGCAGTGCCCTTGAACTAGTCGATGCGAGCGAAGAAGAATTGGAAAAAGCTGGCTTAGTAGCTGGTTTTATAGGTTTTGTGGGATTAAAAGATATAGATTTTTATATAGATTTTGAGCTTGAAAACGAAAAGCAAATGATTATGGGTGCGAATGAAAAAGATTATCATTTAATCGGTATTGATGTTGTAAATTTAAATAAAGATCGTTTTAAAGATTTGATTGAAGTTAAAGAAGGGGATTGCTGTGTTAAATGTGGAGCAAAATTAAAACAAAGTAAAGGTATAGAAGTAGGGCATATTTTTAAGCTAGGACAAAAATATTCCAAAGCGATGAATGCAAATTTCTTAGATGAAAATGGCAAAAGTCAGCCTTTTTACATGGGATGTTATGGCATAGGTGTTTCACGCTTGTTGGCTGTAGCTACTGAAGCAAGTCATGATGAAAAAGGATGTATTTGGAATAAAACTTTAGCTCCTTTTGTGCTTGAAATTATTGTTTCAAATCTCAAAGATGAAAAGGCTTTAGAATTTGCTAATAAGCTTTATGAGGATTTAACTAATCTTGGATTAGAAGTATTGCTTGATGATAGAAATGAGCGTTTTGGGGTTAAAATGAATGATTTTGAACTTATGGGCTTTCCTTATGCGTTAGTTATTGGTAAAGGATTAGAAAAGAATGAAATAGAGCTTATCCAAAGAGAAGGTTTGGTAAAAGAACTTATAAAAACTGATGAACTTATGGAAATTCTTAAAAAGAAAGTGTTATGAATTATAAATTAAGTTTAAGCCCTTTATTTGTACTTGAAATTATTGCAAGTGTACTTTTTATAGTTTTTTTTGGTTTTGGTAATTTTTTATTTTTCATACTTTTGAGTATGATTTTTGGTGCGGTTTTATTGGGAATTTTTTGGAAAAATATGCTTGAATTTCAAATGGGTGGCTTAAAGGATATGTTAACACAATTTTCTTTTGTTATCGCAGGGTTTTTGCTTATTTTTCCAGGGATTATTACAAGTGTTTTTGGAATTTTTGTATTTTTCTTTGGTATTGCTTTGAAACTAATGACTAAATCAAAATATCAATACACCAAGCAAGAGTATCAAAATTCTAATGAAGAAATTATTGATGTTGAAATTATAGAGGATAGAAAATGAAGCTTATTATTGCAACAAGAAAAAGTCAATTGGCTCTTTGGCAAAGTGAACATGTAGCCCAAATTTTAAAAAATACACATCAAATTGAAGTGCTTTTAGAAGGTTTTAAAACAAAAGGCGATGTTTTGCTTGATTCTCCTTTGGCAAAAATTGGTGGTAAAGGACTTTTTACAAAAGAACTTGAAGAAAGTATGTTAAGAAAAGAAGCACATTTAGCAGTGCATAGTTTAAAAGATGTGCCTAGTTTTTTTCCTCAAGGTTTAGTTTTGGCAGCGGTAAGCAAAAGAGAGCAAAGCAATGATGCTATGCTAAGTCAAAATTATAAAGATTTTCTTTCTTTACCAAAAGGTGCAAAAATAGGCACTACTAGTCTTAGACGCAAGATGCAGCTTTTATTATTAAGACCTGATTTAGAGATTATTTCTTTGCGTGGTAATGTCAATTCTCGTATAGAGAAATTAAAAAATAATGATTTTGATGCGATTATTTTGGCAATGGCGGGAATTAAACGCTTAAACTTAGATAAGCAAGTGAATTTTGTTTATGAATTTAGCAAAGATGAGCTTATTCCTGCGGCTTCTCAAGGAGCTTTAGGTATAGAAAGCATAAATGATGAAAAAATTTTAGAACTTTTAAAATGTTTAAATGATGAAAATGCTTTGATTGAAACAAGCATTGAAAGAGAATTTATTGCTACTTTAGAAGGAGGTTGTCAAGTTCCTATAGGTATTAACGCAGAACTCTTAGGAGATGAAATTTGTGTGCGTGCGGTACTTGGACTACCCGATGGAAGTGAAATTTTAAAAGATAAGAGAATGATTAAAAAGAATGATTTTAAAGGTTTTGGAGAGAGTTTGGCTAAGGAGTTTATTGCTAAAGGTGCTAAAGAACTTTTAAAAAAAGCTGAGAGTATGATATGAAAGAATTTATTCAAATTTTAAAAGAAAATGATCTTTTAAGGGTAATTGAAGAACCTGTAGATGTAGATCTTGAAATCGCTCATTTAGCTTATATAGAAGCTAAAAAAGGAGAAAAAGGGAAGGCTTTATTATTTAAAAATCCTATAGATAAAAAATTAAATAAACAATATAAATTTCCTGTTTTGATGAATACTTTTTGCAATGAAAAGGCTTTAAATTTAGCTTTTGGACGTGATTATGAAGAGGTGGCTGAAGAAATTTCAAAACTCACCAAGCTTCATATTCCTACGAGTTTTAAAGCAAAAATGGATTTTTTTATGAATTTGTTAAGTTTTAAAAATATTCCTCCTAAAAGACTGAAAAAAAATAAAGCCTTGTATGATTATGAAATTTTAAACTCACTTGAAGAACTTCCCATACTAAAAACTTGGGAAGATGATGCGGGTAAATTTATTACCATGGGGCAAGTTTATACACAAAATTTAGATAAAACTCAAAATAATCTTGGAATGTATCGTTTGCAAATGAGTGATAAAAATGAACTTTTAATACATTGGCAAATTCATAAAGATGGGGCAAATTTTTATCACGAATACAAAAATGCTGGTTTTAAAAAAATGCCTGTAAGTATAGCCATAGGTGGAGATCCGCTTTATATTTGGTGTTCTCAAGCACCTTTACCTAAGGGAATTTTTGAACTTTTACTTTATGGTTTTATTAAAAAAACTCCTGCAAAAATTACTCCTTGTGAAAATGGTATTTTTGTGCCTTATGATAGTGATGTGGTTATTGAAGGTTATGTGGATTTAGAAGAGTTTAAAATCGAAGGTCCTTTTGGAGATCATACGGGTTTTTACACTCCTGCTGAACTTTTTCCTGTGATGAAAGTAGAAAAAATTTATGCTAAAAAAGATGCGATCTATCAAGCAACGGTTGTAGGAAAGCCTCCTTTAGAAGATAAGATCATGGGGCTTGGTACTGAAAGAATTTTTTTACCCTTGCTTCAAACTTCAGTACCTGATTTAATTGATTATAATATGCCTGAAAATGGGGTCTTTCATAATCTTATCTTAGCAAAAATCGATGCAAAATATCCCGCTCATGCGCAACAAATTATGCATGCATTTTGGGGAGTAGGGCAAATGAGTTTTGTTAAACATGCAATTTTTGTGGATAAAAATGCACCTTCTTTGAAAGATTATGATGCTTTAATTCCTTATATGTTAGATCGTTTTAATACAAAGAAAATTTTAATTTCAGAAGGAATTTGTGATCAATTAGATCATGCTTCACCTAATTCTTGTTTTGGGGGTAAAGCAGGACTTGATGCTTGCGAAGAAATACAAGTTGAAGAGCTTGAAATTTTAGAAGATGAAAAATTACTAGAACTTTTTAAAACTAAGGTAGAACTTTTAAATTTAAAGCAATTTTATAAAGAAAGTAAAAGTCCTATAGTTTGTATTTTGCTTGATAAAAAAGAAAAAATCGAACAAAGTTTTGACAAACTTTTAGAATTTAAAAAACATTTTAGGATTTTAGTGTTTTTAGATGCTGAAAATAAGCTTGAAAATTCTTATATGCTTGTTTGGCGTGTGGTAAATAATATAGATGCTAAAAGAGATATTTTTATCAAAGAAGAAAGACTTGGAGTAGATGCAAGTGCTAAAGGTGAAGCTGAGGGTTATTTAAGAGCTTGGCCTAAGCAAACAGATTGCACTAAAAGCGTGATAGAAGATTTGATCTTGCGTAATATTTTAGAAAATAATCCAGATCTTTTTAATAAATTTGAAATTTTTTAAGATAATTGAGATTTATTTTAAAATTTTGGCACAGTTTTTGCTTATTATTTTTTTATTATTGAAAAATAAAATTTTCTTTATAGGTGTTCATAAATTTATAAATTTGTCGATATAAGCTTTTAACTAGCAATAGGAAATTTTAAAAAGGATTTTAAAATGGAAATATCGAAGGCAAATGGGCAAATGGATACAGCTTTGGCAAACATTAGCCAAAGAACAAGTGAGACACAGGCTAGTTTAAACATTCAAACCGATAGAAGTCAAGGCCAAGAAGGCGATGATGGACAGCAACGAGGTGTGAGTGAAAAGTTAGCTGATATTACAAAAAAGTTAAATGAGCAAATGGATTCTCTAGATACCAATGTTCGTTTTGGTTATAGTGATAAAATCGGTTCTATGTATATTAGCGTGACTGAAAAAAGTACTGGAAGGGAAATCCGTCAAATTCCTAGCGAAGAAGCTATGAGATTAGCTGAGTATTTTAGGGATGTGATAGGAATGATATTTGATAAGGAGAGTTAAAAATGGCATTTGGTAGTCTATCTAGTTTAGGATTTGGTTCTGGGGTTTTAACTCAAGATACTATAGATAAATTAAAAGAAGCAGAGCAAAAAGCTCGTATTGATCCTTATACTAAAAAAATTGAAGAAAATACAACCAAACAAAAAGATTTAACAGAAATCAAAACTAAATTACTAAGTTTTCAGACAGCTGTTTCATCATTAGCCGATGCTACGGTTTTTGCGAAAAGAAAAGTTGTAGGAAGTATTAGCGATAATCCTCCAGCAAGTCTTACAGTTAATTCGGGTGTTGCTTTACAAAGCATGAATATCAATGTTACTCAACTTGCACAAAAAGATGTGTATCAAAGTAAAGGATTAGCAAATGACGGTGGTTTTGTTAATGCACAATTAAATGGAACTGCCGATCTTACTTTTTTTTCAAATGGCAAAGAATATACTGTTACGGTAGATAAAAACACAACCTATAGAGATTTAGCTGATAAAATTAATGAAGCTAGTGGAGGAGAGATTGTTGCTAAGATTGTAAACACAGGAGAGAAAGGCACTCCTTACCGCTTAACTTTAACCAGTAAAGAAACAGGCGAAGACAGTGCGATAAGTTTCTATGCGGGAAAAAAAGATTCGAATGGTAAGTATACAAGTGATTCAGAGGCAGAAACAATATTCAAAAATCTTGGATGGGAATTAGATAAAACGACTCAGACTATTGATCCAGCTAAGGATAAAAAAGGTTATGGTATTAAGGATGCTTCTTTGCATATCCAAACTGCGCAAAATGCAGAATTTACACTTGATGGTATTAAGATGTTTAGATCAAGTAACACTGTTACCGATCTTGGTGTAGGAATGACTTTAACTTTAAATAAAACAGGTGAAATTAATTTTGATGTACAGCAAGATTTTGAAGGTGTGACAAAAGCCATGCAAGATTTGGTGGATGCTTATAATGATTTAGTAACCAATCTTAATGCTGCAACTGACTATAATAGTGAAACTGGAACAAAAGGAACTTTACAAGGCATCAGTGAAGTAAATTCAATACGCTCAAGCATTCTTGCTGATTTGTTTGATTCTCAAGTTGTTGATGGAACTACTGAAGATGCAAATGGTAATAAAGTAAACACTAAGGTTATGCTTTCTATGCAGGATTTTGGCTTAAGTTTAAATGATGCAGGCACTTTGAGTTTTGATTCTTCTAAATTTGAACAAAAAGTTAAAGAAGATCCAGACTCTACTGAAAGTTTTTTTTCAAATATTACTAAATACGAAGACATTAATCACACAGGAGAGGTAATTAAGACAGGAAGTTTAAGTAAATATCTTAATTCCAATGGAGGTAATACTAATGGTTTAGAATTTAAACCAGGAGATTTTACTATAGTTTTTAATAATCAAACATATGATTTATCTAAAAATTCTGATGGTACTAATTTTAAATTAACAGGGAAAACAGAGGAAGAATTGCTTCAAAATTTAGCTAATCATATAAACAGTAAAGGTATTGAAGGCTTAAAAGTTAAGGTTGAATCCTATAATCAAAACAATGTTACAGGGTTTAGGTTGAATTTTAGTGGAGATGGTAGCTCGGATTTTTCAATCAAAGGAGATGCTAACATTCTCAAGGAATTAGGTTTGTCTGACGTAAATATAACCTCTAAGCCTATAGAAGGTAAAGGTATTTTTTCAAAATTAAAAGCCACGTTGCAAGAGATGACTGGAAAAGACGGTTCAATTACAAAATATGATGAGAGTTTGACAAATGATATTAAATCATTAAATACCTCTAAAGACTCGACTCAGGCTATGATTGATACAAGATATGATACAATGGCGAATCAATGGTTGCAATATGAGAGTATTTTAAATAAACTCAATCAACAGCTAAATACTGTGACTAATATGATTAATGCGGCAAACAATTCTAATAATTAAGGATAAAAAAGATGCAAAATAATTTAGCCTATAATGCTTATTCTCAAAATCAAGTGGGGATAGAGTCCCCGCAAAAACTTATTGAAATGCTTTATGAGGGAATTTTGCGTTTTTGTGCAAGAGCTAAAGTAGCCATAAGAAATGAAGATATAGAACAAAGAGTGTATTTTGTAAAAAGAACCACGGCTATTTTTATAGAGCTTATTAATACTTTAAACTATGAAAAAGGCGGAGAAGTGGCACATTATTTAAGCGGGCTTTATACAAGAGAAATTCAACTTTTATCTTTGGCAAATTTAGAAAATAACGAAGATAGAATCAATGAAGTTATAAATGTAACCAAAGGTTTGCTAGAAGCTTGGAGAGAAGTGCATAACAATGAAACAGTGGCTCAGTGATTTTAAACTTGCATTAATCCAAGAAGATGTCAATAAACTTGAAAATTTACTTGATGAACTTGATATGAAAGCTTTTATTAAAAATTTAGCCAAAGAATCGCCTTCAGAAGATTTTTTAAAAGAAAATGCAAATGATGTATTTTATCAAGTTCAAGCTCTTTTGCAAGAAGCTGTTATACTGATTGAACAAAAGAAAAAAACAAAAGCTGTTGAAATTCAAAAATTTCAAAAAGCGTTGACATATTTTAAATCTTAAAAAAGCATAGCGATAAGCCGAGTTCTGTCTTGAATGCTCATTTATCTAGTTTTGTTTTTGCAAACAAAATCAAGCGAAGGGTTAAAACAAAGACGCTAACCATCCCTTCTTGCTGCACATTGGGTTTACATAGCCGAAATTGTTACCAAAATCGCTGGTGGGCTTTTACCCCGCCGTTTCACCTTTTCCACTTACGTGGTAGTTTTCTTTCTGTTGCACTATCCCTTAGGTTACCCTAGCCATCTGTTAGATGGAATGTTTGTCTTTAGCAGCTCGGACTTTCCTCTCCTAAAAAGAAGCGAGCATTTACTATGCTTTAAATTTGGATTTTAACGTAATTTTACTTATTTTTTCATCAAATAAAATAATTTTATTGTGATATCAATCAAAATTTGATAAAATTGTTTTTTATTTTTTAACAAAGGAAATTTATGGCATCTTATTCAATGGGTGATTTAAAAAAGGGACTTAAAATAGAAATCGATGGAATTCCTTTTAAAATAGTTGAGTATCAGCATGTAAAACCAGGCAAAGGTCCTGCTTTTGTGCGTATTAAAATCAAATCTTTTATTGATGGTAAAGTACTTGAAAAAACTTTCCATGCAGGTGATAAATGTGAAGCTCCAAATTTAGAAGATAAAACTATGCAGTATCTTTATGATGATGGTGAAAATTGCCAATTTATGGATACGCAAACATATGAACAAGTAGCTATTAGTGATGATGATGTAGGTGAGGCGAAAAAATGGATGCTTGATGGTATGATGGTAGATGTGCTTTTCCATAATGGTAAAGCTATCGGCGTAGAAGTTCCACAAGTTGTTGAACTCAAAATCATCGAAACAGCTCCAAATTTTAAGGGTGATACTCAAGGATCAAATAAAAAACCGGCTACATTGGAAACAGGCGCAGTAGTGCAAATTCCTTTTCATGTGTTAGAAGGTGAAGTTATACGCGTTGATACTGTGCGTGGTGAGTATATAGAAAGAGCGAACAAATAATACAAAAAAAGCTTTTGGACTATTCCAAGGCTTTTTTAAATTTATATAAAATTTATTTTGTTACTTAATTTCTCATTCCATTCTTAAAAATATTTTTTTAAACTTTTCTTCAATTTAAAATTTCTATAATATTTCTAATTCATATTGGAGATGGTTGATGGAATGGTTACTTCTTGCTTCTATACCTTTGATTGTTTTAGGTTTTGCTTTAAAGATTAACCCCTTTTTAGTGGTAACTTCAGTTGGAATTTATGCTGGACTTGTTTCAGGTTTTGATTTTGTTAAGGTTGTTAGTGATATAGGAAAATCTTTTGTAGATAATCGCTATGTTGCTATAATTTGGCTTATTTTACCTTTACTTGCTGTTTTGGAACGCAAAGGCTTAAGAGAGCAGGCTAAAAATTTAATATCCAAAATAAAAGTTGCCAGTACAGGACGAATTTTAATGTGTTATTTTGTTTTTAGACAAGTTACTGCAGCTTTAGGGCTTTTATCTTTAGGCGGACATGCACAGATGATAAGACCTTTAATAGCCCCTATGGCAGAAGCTGCAGCTAAGCTTAAATTTAAAAACTTAACACATAAAGATAGTCAAAAAATCAAAGCTTTTTCTGCGGGAACGGATAATGTTGCTGTATTTTTTGGAGAGGATATTTTTATAGCCGTGCATTCTATTTTATTTATTAAAGCTTTTTATGAGAGCAATGGTATTATTGTTGAGCCATTGCATTTATCAGTTTGGGCTATACCAACTGGAATTTTGGCTTTAATTATCCATTGCTCTAGACTTTATTTATTTGATAAAAGATTGGAAAAAACTTATAAAGGGTTGAGTGATGATAAGTCTTGATTTACTTTATTATATTGTAGGAATTTTATTTTTAGTTTTTGGAATTTTAAGTTTTTCTAATCAAGCTAAAGATATAAAATCAAGAATAAGCGGCGGGGTATTTTGGATAAGTTATAGTTTTACTTTTTTACTAGCAGGAGTTTTGCCTCATTTTGTGATGGGTTGTATAGTGATTTTACTAGCACTTATAGCAGGGTTTAATTTATTAAAACCAGCAAAGATCGAAGTTAGCAAAGAAGAAAAAGAATACGAGATAAAACATGCAAATATTTATAAAAATAAACTTTTTATTCCTGCTTTAATGGTTCCTTTGATTACACTTATTGGGACTTTTTTATTTCCCCATTTGAGTTTTTTTGAAAATAAAAATGCTACATTGATGGCTTTGATTATAGGTATAATTATTTCTTCAATAGTTGCTTGTTTTATGTTTAAGGCTTCTCCTAAAAGAGCTGTTAAAGATGCAGCACATACTATGGATCACATTAGTTGGGCGGCGCTTTTACCGCAAATTTTGGCTACACTTGGGGTAGTTTTTGTTTCTACAGGAATGGGCGATCAAGTATCTAAACTTTTATCTAGTTATATTAGTTTGGATAATGCTTTTATTGCAGTAGCTGTGTATTGTATCGCTATGGCGCTTTTTACTATAGTAATGGGCAATGCTTTTGCAGCTTTTCCTGTGATTACTGCTGCTATTGCTTTGCCGATTTTAATCATACAAATGCATGCAAATCCTGCTATTATAGGTGCGATTGGAATGCTTAGTGGATTTTGCGGAACTTTAATGACGCCTATGGCTGCAAATTTTAATATAGTTCCTGCGGCACTTTTAAATTTGGATGATAAAAATGGCGTAATTAAAGCCCAGTTTATGTCAGGACTTGTTTTGCTTGTAGCTAATATCTTTTTAATGTATTTTTTAGCTTTTAGATTTTAAGGAGAAACAATGGAAAAATTTATAAAACAATTTAGCTTTATTGCACTAGAAAATATTTTTAGAGAATTGCCAAATAAAATTACACATTCTTTTAATGATATCAATGATATTAAACCGCCAAAACTTATGTATCCTATATTTTATGGTTCTTATGATTGGCATTCTAGCGTGCATTCTCACTGGCTTTTGGTGAAAATTTTAAAAGATTTTTCTCATTTTGCTCCAAAGGATGAAATCATCAAAGCTCTAGATTCTCAATTTAGCAAAGAAAAAGCAGAAGGAGAGCTTAAATATCTTCAAAACCCTGCACACAAAGGTTTTGAAAGACCTTATGGATGGGGATGGTTTTTAAAACTGACTTTGGAGATAAATTTACTTGCTAAAGAAAATGACAAAGCTGAAATTTGGGCTAAAAATTTAGAAGGCATAGCTGATTTCTTTGTTAAAGAATTTAAGGAGTTTTTACCTAAGATGGATTATCCTATACGAGTTGGAACCCATTTTAATAGCTCTTTTGCTTTGTATTTTGCTTTAGAATATGCAAGATTTAAAAAAGATCAAGAATTGGAGTATTGCATCATCCAAAGTGCTAAAAAGTGGTTTTTAAATGATAAAAATATGCAAGCTTTAGAGCCTTGTGGAGATGAGTTTTTATCTCCTGTTTTGATGGAAGCGGTGCTTTTAAGTGCTGTTTTACATAAAAATGATTTTGTAAAATTTTTTAAAGCATATTTGCCAAATTTAGAAGCAAAAGAGCCTGCAACTTTATTTACCCCTGTGAGTGTGAGTGATAGGAGCGATGGTAAAATAGCACATTTAGATGGGTTAAATTTAAGTCGTGCTTGGTGTTTTAAAATACTTTCAAATTTTTGCGATGAAAATTTAAAAATTCTTTTAAGAAACAATGCTACAGAGCATTTTGATAAAGCTATAGCTCATATAGAAGATGATTATCTTGGGTCGCATTGGCTAGGAAGCTTTGCTTTGCTTGCTCTGGATGTGGATATTTTATAAAAAATTTCATAAGATGAGTAAATTTGTTGCTAAATAGATATTTTTTAAATTTAGATTTTGTTTTTATGCTTTGAAAAATATATTTTTTGATATTATAAGCCCTATAATATTTTAAAGGATGATAATGGTTTTTTTAATCATCTCTAGTATTATAGTGGCTATTATTTTGGGCTATATTACTAGACATAATGTTGGAATTTTTGCTATGATTTTTGCTTATATTATAGGAGCTTTTTTTATGGATTTAGCTCCTAAAAAAATCATAGCTTTTTGGCCTATTTCTATATTTTTTGTTATTTTTGCTGTCTCATTGTTTTATAATTTTGCAACCGTAAATGGAACTCTTGAAAAATTAGCTGGACATTTGATGTATCGTTTTGCTAATCATCCTTATTTGCTTCCTTTTGTTATTTTTGTGGTTAGTGCTATTATAGCTGCTTTAGGAGCAGGTTTTTATACAGTTTTAGCTTTTATGGCACCACTTACTTTTTTACTTTGCGATAAAATCGGTTTAAGCAAAATTGCTGGAGCTATGGCTATAAATTATGGTGCTTTGGGAGGAGCAAATTTTATAACTTCTCAAAGCGGGATTATTTTTCGAGGATTGATGGAAAATTCAGGCATTGAAGCAAATGAAGCTTTTGCAAATTCTAGTATTATTTTTGCTTTTACTATAATCTTGCCTATTGTGGTATTATCTTTTTTTGTGTTTAATGCTTTTAAAAATAATATAAAAATTAGTGTTATTTCAAAACCTGATCCATTTGATTATAAACAAAAAACTACTTTAATTCTCATGTTTATGATGATTGTTGTTGTTTTAATCTTTCCTGTGCTAAATATTATTTTTCCACATAATGAGACAATTAGTTATTTTAATAAAAAAATAGATATAGCCATGATAGCCATGATTTTTGTTGCCATTGCTTTATTTTTAAAATTGGCCGATGAGAAACAAGTTGTTGCTTTAATTCCTTGGGGAACCTTGATAATGATTTGTGGAGTAGGGATGTTAATTAGCATAGCAGTTGAAGCAGGGGCTATAAAATTATTTTCAGATCTTGTAGAAAATGAGATCAATGTGATTTTTATTCCGTTAATAATGTGTGCTATTGCAGCTTTTATGTCGCTTTTTTCAAGTACTTTGGGTGTGGTTACTCCAGCGCTTTTTCCTATAGTTCCAAGCATTGCTGCAAGCAGTGGATTAAGCGAGGCATTGCTTTTTTCTTGTATTGTTGTAGGGGCTCAAGCTTCTGCTATTTCTCCTTTTTCTTCTGGAGGAAGTCTAATTTTAGGATCTTGCCCTGATAAATATAAGGAAAAATTATTTAAAGATTTACTTATTAAAGCTGTGCCTATAGGATTTATAGCGGCGATTTTAGCTACTATTATAATGAGTTTTATTTTATAAGGATAATTTAATGAAGATTGATACTCACGCACATATATTTTTGAAAAAGTTAAATACGGTTGCAAATGCAAGATATAAGCCTGATTATGACGCTAGTTTTAAAGATTATAAAGTAAATTTAGATCATTATGATTTTAATAAAGGGGTTTTAGTTCAGCCAAGTTTTTTAGGTATTGATAATGAATTTTTGCTTCAGAGTATAGAAAAAGATGAAAATATAAAAGCTATAGTTGTGGTTGATGAAAATATTAAATTTGATGAGCTTAAAAAACTAAAAGAAAGAAAAGCTTGTGGAGTTAGATTAAATTTAATTGGCAAAGAATTACCAAATTTTAAAAGTATGGTTTGGACTCAATTTTTTGAAAATTTAAGTAAGCTTAAAATGCAAATAGAAATTCAAAGAGATTTAGATAATAATCTTGTTGATATTGTTGAAAATTTAATTCCTTATGGTTGTAATATTGTTATCGATCATTTAGCAAGAGCTAATGCAAACTTAACAAATTTAGAGGATTTAATTTGCTTAAAAAACTCTAGAATATTTTTTAAAATTAGCGGTTTTTATAGAGCAAAAATAGACTATGCTAATAATGAACAAGCTGTAAAATTTGCAAAGAAAATATATGAAATTTTAAAAGAACATTTTCCACTTAGCAATTTTGTTTTTGGAAGCGATTGGCCACATACAAATTTTGAAGCAAATATTAATTTTTCATCGGCTCTAGTGGCTTTTAATGAAGTTGTCGTATCTAAAAAAGAACAAGAGCAAATTTTAGGGGATAATGCTTGTGCTTTATTTGGCTTTTAAGCTTTTTGTTTTATCCTAAAGATGTATTTTGCAATGCGTTCAAAATGCACTCTTAGATAAGGTTTGTAAATCACAAAACCACCTAAAAGCCCTAAAATGCTTCCTATTACAACATCAATTAAACGAGCGAGTATTAATTTATCTGCATTTTCACTCATAAAATTAGCTGCTTCCGAAAGATAAGTAGCATAAGGAGTAAAGAAAATCATAGCTAAAGCATAGTTTCGATTGACTAAAAATTGTCCTATAAAAAACAAAGACATCATAAGTAAAATAAGCTCTATATCGTGAAATTGTTTAGATAAAAGCCACCATGCAAAACATACTCCTAAGGCCGTTCCTATGATGCGTTGAATTTGTTTAATCCATATAGAATTTAAAGTTACACCTTGCATAATAGCTGTGCAAGAAATGGCTATCCAATAACTTCTTTCAAGTTTTAAAAAAGTTCCTATAAATATAGAAAAAGCCACAAAAGAACCCATGATCAAAGAATCCACAAAAACTGCATCAAAACCTATGTATTCTCTAGGTGGAATTTCGCTAGGTAAAGCATTTTTAAATCCATAAATCACAACGATAGAATATAACAAAGCCATTAAATTAGCTACCATTGCTCCAAGAAAAACAAGACCTACTAAAAAGATAAAATCCTTAGCTTCAAAAGGAGAATAGGCTCCTAAAACACAAGAAAATACAAAGAAAAAATATCCAGGTGCACCAATGTTATAGTATCTAATTAAAATAGAACTTCCCATGGCCATAATTCCTATAGGGATGAAGGCAAAAATTGCAGGCAAAAAATGAGTTAAAATTCCTAAGAAAAAACTAGAAACTATGCCAAAAGAACAGCACATCACAACAGTCATTCTATGATATAAAGGAGTGTTTGGAACATATAAAAAAGACAAAGCTCCTATCATGGCAATGAGTCCATAGTTTAATTTTCCAAAAAATACACTAAGCCCTAAAACTATACCTACGCCTAAAGCCGCAAAAAAAGGCATTTGCCAAACTTGTTCGCTTGAATTTAATTTAGCAATTTCTTTAAAGTGTTGCTTTAGTATTTCTATTTTATTCACTCTCGAATTTGTCCTTCCCCATTGATTATATATTTATAAGTGCAAATATCTTCAATCCCCATAGGACCTCTTGCATGCAATTTGCTGGTTGAAATTCCAACTTCTCCACCAAAGCCAAATTCTCCTCCATCGCTAAAACGCGTTGAAGCATTAGCATAAATACAAGATGAGTTTATAAGGCGTTGAAATTTAGCGATATTTGAAGCATCATTTGAGATAATGGTTTCAGAATGCAAGGAGCTGTGTTTATTGATATGCTCTATAGCTTCATCGCAATCTTTTACTAATTTTACACTTAAAGCAAAATCAAGCCATTCTGTATCAAAGGTATTTTCATTTGCTTTAAAAATTTTTAAATTTGAGTTGTTAAAATAAGCCAAAGCATTTTCATGGGCGTGAATTTTTACCTTAAATTTTTCAAATTCAGGTATTAAAAGACTTATAAAATTTTTAGCAATTTTTTCATGGATTAAAAGCGTTTCTAAAGCGTTACAAACACTTACTCTTTGACACTTTGCATTAAGGATTATTTTTAAAGCCATATCTAAGTTAGCACTTTGATCTACAAAAGCATGACACAAGCCTTTATTTTGCTTAATGAGAGGAATTTTGGTATTGTTTGCAATTTCTTGTATCATATTTGAACTTCCGCGAGGTATGATCACATCGATTAAATCATCAAAGGCTAGAATTTGCAAGATTTCATCTCTTTGGGTAAACATAGCAAAACAATCTTGCAAATCAAATTCCTTAAGTACTTTATTAACAAGAGTAAATATAGCCTCATTTGTAAATTTTGCTTCACTTCCGCCTTTAAATACACAAGCATTGGAACTTTTTATCATTAAAGCTGCGATTTCAGCGCTAAGACTAGGCCTTGCTTCGTAAATAACACAAATGAGTCCTAAAGGAATACTCATCTTTTGTATGCTCAAACCCGCATAATTTTTCCAGCCTTTAGAAATTTTGCCTATAGGATCTTCGATGTAAGCGATTTTTTCTAGGCCTTCGCAAAGAGCTAAAATACGTTTTTCATCTAACAAAAGCCTATCTTTCATTGCTCCGCTTTTTGTGAAATTTGCCATATCTTTTTTATTTGCTTCTAGGATAATTTTGAAATTTTCTCTTAAAATTTGAGCTAATTTTAGAATAATTTTTTCTTTATCTTTGGGTGTTAAGTTAAGTAGTTTTTGAGAATTTTTCTTAATATTTTCAAGCAAATTTCGCATTTTTAATCCTTTATTTACAAAAAACTTGATAAATTATACAAAAAAATTTAGAATTGAAAGGTAAATATAAATGAAAAAAATAGATTTAATTGTAGTAGGTGCAGGTCCAACAGGGATAGGCTGTGCAGTTGAAGCCAAGCTTAAAAACAAAGAAGTTTTGATACTAGAAAAATCAAATAACATTTGTCAAACTTTAATGCAATTTTATAAGGATGGCAAAAGAGTAGATAAAGCTTATAAGGGATGCGAAGGAACCAATCACGGACATGTTACTTTTGAAGATGGCACCAAAGAAAGCACTATAGAAACTTTTCAAAACGCTTTAAAAGAGCACAATATAGAAGTTGAATTTGGTTCTGAAGTTGAGAGCGTTAAAAATGAAAATGGAGTTTTTTTAGTAAGTACAGCTAAAGGTGTTTATGAGTGTAAAAACATTATTGTTGCTATAGGTAGAATGGGTAAACCTAATAAACCTGATTACAAACTTCCTATGACTTTAACAAAAATCATTAATTTTAATGCCAATTCAGTTTTGGGAAATGAAAAAATTCTTGTTGTAGGTGGCGGAAATTCAGCAGCAGAATACGCTGTGGATTTGGCAAATTCAAATCAAGTTAGCCTTTGTTATCGTAAAAAAGAATTTACAAGATTAAATGATATAAATCTTAAAGATATTCACGAAGCTGGAAATTCGGGTAAGGTAGAGTTAAAACTAGGAATTGACATTAATGAAGTAGAAGATGATAATGGCAAAGCTAAAGTAAATTTTACCGATGGTACAAGCGATATTTATGATAGAATCATTTATGCTATTGGTGGTTCTACTCCACTTGATTTTTTACAAAAATGTGGGATTAATGTTGATGATAAAGGCGTGCCTTTAATGGATGAAAACAAACAAAGCAATGTTAAAGGCATCTTTGTAGCAGGAGATATTGCTACTAAAAATGGAGCAAGTATAGTTACAGGGTTAAATGACGCTGTGAAAATTCTTTCTGTGCTTTAAAATTTAGCCTTTGGGCTAAATTTTTATTTTAGTTTAATCTAGAAAATTCATATGCAAAATAAAATAAATATTAATAAACTTATTGCGAAATTACTTTATTTAAATTCTTACATACTAGGACTTTTGGCATTTTATTAGCGGTTTAAAATATTTTTAATTTTAAATATTTTAAGGATTATTATGTCAAGTATTTTTAGCACCTTAAGCCCTTTTAGGCTTTTTGTAAAATGTGCCGTGCCAAATGTTATAAGCATGGCTTTTATTTCTTTTTATTATATAGTTGATGGAATTTTTGTTGGAAAATATCTAGGAAGTGATGCTTTAGCGGCACTAGCCTTGATTATTCCCTTTATCATGATGTCTTTTGCTTTGGCTGATATGATAGCCATAGGATCAGCAGTGCAAATTTCTATGCATTTAGGTTTAGGCAAGAAGAATTTAGCTAGAAAGATATTTAGCTCAAGTATGTTGATTATCTTTATAATCTCTTGTTTTATCGGAATTTTGGAGTATTTTTTAGGACCTGTTTTGATTGATTGTTTAAATGTTAGCGATGAGATTAAAACGATGACTAAAGAATGTATGTTTGTTTTTGCTTTGTTTGCACCCTTTACTATGCTTTCTTTTGCTTTGGATAATTATTTAAGAATTTGCGGAAAAACTGCTTATAGTATGGTAATGAATGTGATTATAGCATTAAGCAATATAGTGCTTGATTATATTTTTATAGTCGAGTTGGGTTGGGGCTTATTTTCAGCTGCTCTTGCAACTTGTTTGGGACTTGTTTTAGGTGGTATTTTTGGAATTTTTCCTTTCTTGTTTCAAAATTTAGAGCTTAAAATTTCGAGCCTATATATGAATTTAAAAATTTTTAAAAATATTCTTTATAACGGAAGCAGTGAGTTTTTTGGCAATATTTCAGGATCTTTGTATAGTATTTTTGCAAATTTTGTTTTATTAAAAATTTCTGATACTCAAGCCGTGGCAGCCTTTTCTATAGTTTTATATATTGATAGTTTTATTATAATGCTTATTATTGCTATGGGTGATGCAATGCAGCCTGCGCTTAGTTACAACTATGCTAAAAAAGATTTTTCAAGAATCAAAGCTATTATAAAAGTGGTATTTTTTGCAGGGGGATTTTTATCTTTATTCTCTATAGTGCTTATATTGATATTTGGAGAAAATTTAATCACGCTTTTTACAAAAGAAAACAATCAAGAATTTAAAACTTTTGCTTATACAGCTTTGATGCTTTTTGCTTTTAATTATTTTTTTGCATGGTTTAATGTTCTAAGTGGTTCTTTTTTGACAGCTTTTAATAAGGCAAGCTTTTCTTTGGTTTTAAGTTTGGCGCAAAATTTATTTATACCTTTGTTTTTTCTTTTGTTTTTATCTTGTTTTATGGGTTTAAATGGAGTATGGCTAAGTCCATTTTTTGCTGAATTTTGTGTTTTGATTTTAGCTTGGATTTTTCTTAAAAGAATTTTTAAAGATCTATCTTTATAGGAGATAGATCTTTTTTAAATTTTATCAAAGGAGCTTTTTTATAATTTTTAGAATTTATATCCTATACCAGTTAGGACAATTTGATAGGTTTCATCATAAAATCCTATATCGCTATTTCTTTTTTCTATGCCATAATTTGCAAAACCATAAAGTCCGTTATAACCCAAAAATTGATTTTTAACAACTTTTAGATTAAGCTTAACTATATTACCATCTTGTTTTTTGTGGAAGATAGGATCAGTTCCTACTGCTTCATATTTGCTAAGATTTAAATTTGGAGTGAAGATGTAATCATTAGCAAAAGCCAAATTTGTTCCTATACTAAAACCATATCTTGAATAGCTTTGAGCTTTTCCGTCTGCATCATTGTAATCATAATTTAGTCCTAGGTTTAATAAGCTATAATTATAGTTTAATTCAATTTCGTGATAATATCCCTCCCTTTTTAAAGAGCTTTGTGCGATAGTGTCTTTATCATATTTGTTTTTGCTAAATAAATATGAAGTGGTAAATTTCCCAAAATCACTTTCATAAAGTTGAGAGATTTTAAAACCATATCTATCAACATCAGTTTCTTCTCTATTTCCTATTACATAAGGATTTGCATAAGCTTTTTCTCTTAAAGAGGAAATTACAGAAAAAGAAGTGCTAAAACGCTCTAAATAAGCTCTTTCGTAGCCTAAAGCTATACCGCTGATATCTCTTCCATTGTAGTTTTTAATAAAAATTCTATCATTATCTATAAGATTACCATAGTAAAGTTCTGCACCGATAAAAGGAATGAAAGAGGAGTGTGAATTATCAGCATTGTGACTGCTTAGATAATCGCTGTTTGCCAAGGTTGAAATATTACTTTTAATATCCCTTGCACCCACACCTATGCTTAAATTTCCACTAAAACCTTCTTGAAATTCTACAGCCGTAGCTGATTGGGTTAAAATGGAGGCTAAAACACAGGAAAATAAATATTTTTTCAAATGTTCTCCTTGAAATGTTTGTTGTTTGTAATTAAATTACATTTATAATTGTAACTAATATTACATTAAATATTTATAAAAAAATTAAGTTTTATAATTTAAGTTTTTTTAGATAGAATTTTTAGAATTAATTTATATTTATAAGGAAATTTAGTGCAGCAAGAGTATTATGACTTGGATTTAGAACGAGCTATTTTAAGCAGTTGTATCATGAGTGAAGAAGCTTATGCTAGTATAGCAGGTGATATTAGCCCAAAAGATTTTAGTCTTAAAGCTCACCAAGATATTTTTAAAGCGGTTATAGCTTGTAGTAATAACAAAGAGCCCATTTCTGTAAGTTTTTTAAGAAAACATAAAAAAATAGATGAGCAAATTTTAGCAGAAATTCTTGCCACTCCTTCTATGATAGATTTGCCTGCTTATGTAAATGAACTTCACGAAAAGTCCGTAAAAAGACAACTCTTGAGTTTTGCACATCTTTTGCCAACTCGTATCAATGAAGATCGTGCTGTAAGTGAAATCGCAGATGAAATTGGTAAAGAAATTTTTAGCATTACAAATCGTGTGAATTCTAGAGATATTAAAGATGTTGATATGGTAATATCAGAACTTTTTGAAGAATTTAAAAAGCAAAAAACTTTAGAAAATAAAGGTATTATAGGGCTTGATACAGGTTTTGAAGGTCTAAATAAAATGACAAAAGGCTTTAAAGGGGGTGAACTTATAATAATCGCCGCGCGTCCAGGTATGGGAAAGACAACTCTTTGTTTAAATTTCATTGATAAGGTTTTAAGACAAAAAAAAGGCGTGGCTTTATTTTCTCTTGAAATGCCTGCAACTCAAATCATGCAAAGAATGCTATCTTCTAAAACTTCTATTCCTTTGCAAAAAATTTTAACTGCAGATTTAAACGATGATGAATGGGAGCGTTTAGGAGATGCTTGCAATGATTATAGTCAAAAGAAATTATATATTTACGATAGTGGTTATGCAACTATTGCTGATGTAAGGGCTATTTTAAGGCGTTTAAAATCTCAAGATGAAAGTATAGGACTTTGTGTGATTGACTATATAGGGCTTATGATGAGTAATTCAAATTTTAATGATAGACATTTGCAAGTTAGTGAAATTTCAAGAGGACTTAAGCTTTTGGCTAGGGAGCTTGATATGCCTATTATCGCACTTTCACAACTTAATCGTGGCTTAGAGCAAAGGGCAAATAAGCGTCCTTTGATGAGTGATTTGCGAGAAAGTGGAGCTATAGAGCAAGATGCGGATGCTATTTTGTTTGTATATCGCGATGAGGTTTATAGAGAACAAGAAGAAAAAGAAAGAGAGAATAAAGCTAAAGCCGAAGGCAAAGCTTATCAAAGGCTTTTTATATCAAATCCTATGCAAGAAAATGCTGAAATTATTGTTGGAAAAAATAGAAATGGACCTGTTGGAACTATAGAAGTTGTATTTTTAAAAGAAAAATCTTGTTTTGTAGATAAACCTATAGGCTATGAAACTACTGAATTTACAGGCTAGCTTTAATAAAATAAGTTTTTAATATTTTAAAGTTATTTTTTACGACACAACCTGTCGCAAGGGTGTTTTATACTTTCTTTGTTATTTTAAAACAAGGAGAGAAAATGTTAAAACAAATCGCATTTGGTAGTATAGCTCTTACAGCTACAGGATATGGCATAAAAAAATTATACGAAAAATTATCCAAGCCAGAAAGAAAATTTGATACACATGCTATTGTTCCAAGCTGTAAGGATGTAATCAATACCGAAGAATACAAACTCAAAAGAGAGCTTGAAATCGAACAAAAGAAAAATCAAATTCAAGAATTTCTTTGCGAATGCATGGAGTGTTATAGCGGCTTTTCAAAATATTTTAATTCTAAGGAATTTTTAGAATTTGAGCAAAATTTTACCTCTAAAAATAATCACAAAACAGAATTTCTTTTGTCGTCTTATAAAGATCAAATGATAAAAGTGATCGACTATGCTAAAAAATTTAAATGCTTGAGTGCTTTTTTGGAAACACAAAGCGAAAAAAATGACTTAGCGGTTGTAAAAATGATAAGTGAAAGTATGGAGAGAAAAACACAGAGATTTTATCTGCAAACAAAATTTCAAACTTTTCCTCAGTATATTTTTCCTTCTGTGTGGAGTTCTCCTATGTGGGATAAACAATGGGAATAATACTTGGAATTTTAAGCCTTATAGCTGGCTTTGTTGCCATAGTGTTGATGTGTAGTTTGTATTTTATAGCGTTTATGGTTTTTGTTGGCATAGCGATACTTATTTTTCTTTCTATGCAACCTTATCCTTATAATATAATATTTTGTGCTATATATTTAATCACAATTTTAGCGCTAGTGCTATGGCGTAAAACTTAAAAATTTCACTTCTCCCTTGACTGGGGGGGGGGATTTGATAAAATACAAAAATTAAAAACAAGGAATTATTAAAATATGAATAATTATATACATTTAGAAGAATTGGATTTAAAAGCCAATTATGCGGATTTAGAAAAAGAGTTGGAAAATTTATCTAAAAAAGAATGTCTAAGAATAGAAATTGATAAAGGTTTGGAAAATTCACTTAAAGAACTTGAAGATTTAATGGAAAAATTACCCGAACAGCAAACCCAAACACTTTTTGAACAATGCACTAAAAATGCAATGGATGCTGTGACAGGGCATTTTGGACTAGCTTCAACAATCTTAAATGCAAAAGATGGTGGGAATGTAACAACACTACATAACTTTGAAAAAGGTATTGTAGCAACAGAAGAAGATTTACAAAAGCTTACAAAATATCAACAAGGCTATAAACGAGATTCAAACTATGATAAAATAAAAGATAATATAAGAGATAATTCTCCAAAAATTGTACGTAGTGAATACACAGGTGAAGAAATGGAAAGGGGTGCTGGAAAGAATAAAGCGCAACTAGATCATGTTATTTCTTTAAAGGAAATTGATAGAGATCCTAATATGCATTTATTTTTGGATGATGCAATTAGGGCAGAAATAGCAAATCACCCTGACAATCTTAAGTGGCTTGATGCAAGTGCTAATGCTTCTAAAGGTGATAGAGATCTTATGGAGTGGGGTAAAGAAATTGATCCAAAAACAGGAAAAACCAATTTTGAAAAATATGGAATCGATGAAAAAAAAGCTGAAAAAATTTACAATACAGCCAAATCAAACCTAAAAAAGAAAGTTATAAAAGAAAAAATTGTCAAATATTCTAATGAAGTTTTAAGTACAGGTGCTAAAGATTCAATGAAAATCTTTGTTTATTCTGCCTTTGGAGTTGTCTTAAAAGATTTTATTGAAGCTGTTGTTATTGAATTAAAAACCACCTTTAGAGAGTTTGGAAAAGAAAATATTAAAGAAATTTTTAAACGATTTGCACGCAGAATGGAAAAAGTTTGGGAAAAGATAAAGGCAAAATGGAAGGATATATTCAAAGGTTCTTTAGAAGCAGGAATTCAAGCATTTTTTTCTAATTTGTTGGTTTTTATTATTAACACTATTTTTACAACTTTAAAAAAAATAGTGCAAATCATACGTGCAGGCTTTACTTCTCTATATCAAGCTGTAAAAATCATTATTAATCCACCTAAAAATATACCAAAAGATGAAATTTACTTTGAAGCATCGAAAATTTTTGTTAGCGGGATGATTTCTGCAATTTCAATGTTAGGAAGTGAAATGATCCACAAGTTTCTGCTGTCAATACCTGGATTTAATGTATTTTTGTCACTACCTATCCCTTTTACCGATGAAACAATAGGGGATGCCCTTTCTTTATGTATTTCAGCGGCTGGTGGTGCTGTATTGAGCACTATAGCTATTTTTTATATGGATAAGTGGAGAAGCAATTCCAAAATTGGCAATTTACAAATACAAATTGTAACTCAAAAAAATTTGATAGTACAATACAAAATTGCCAAAACTTGGTTTGCATTGAATGATGCTTATCATATTGTAAAAAACGAAACTTTAGCAACTATACAACAAATCAAAAAAGATAACCAAATGAGAGAGCAAAGTTCTCAAGAAGTAGAAACAGCAATTGAAGAATTTGAAAATTGTAATATCACTAAAAAATTATACAAAAAACTTAATCAAACTAAGGAGAACTGATGCTAGAACTTATCACACAAAAAGATCAAGATTTTTTGCAAAATATTGAAAACCTTGATGAAGAATATATTCAAAAATTTATTAATAAAAAAATCAGTGAAATAGCTATAGCTATTGAAACAGCAGCAGAGAATGCTGATAAAGCAAAAGATAGAACACAAAAAGCCAAAAATCTTAATACAGATAGTGATTGGCAAACTTATATACCAATTTTTGGACGTTGGCTTGGAGAAACATCAGAAGAAAAAAAAGAAATTAAATCCAATATGATCCTTGAAGTAGCAGAGTTACAGAATGAATCAATGAATCAAATGACAACAATTCTAAAAGAAGTTGTAATATTTTTTACTTCCAGTTTTTGTATTGCTACGCGTATGAATCAAGCTTTATCTCTTATTATTGCGCAAGGTTTTGTAAAGAGCGATGGCAAGGTAATTCGTTTATCTAAAGCCGCTAAAGAACAATTTCAACAAATACAAAAGTTCACATTGAGTTTTATAGAAGATCATGAAAAACACAAAGATACGATAAATAATATTCAAGTAGAATTAGATAAAAAAAATCAAATTGATGATGAGCAATATAAACTCATAGAAAAACATTATCAAGAATTTATACAATATAAAAATTATAATGACAAAATTGTTCAAGAGCAAGAATGTAAAATCAATGAATTGAAAGATATTTTAAATAAAAGAAAAAATGTTTTTACAAATAGCATTTCAATTTTAGCTTTGATAGTTTCTGTTGCGTCGATTGTATTATATTTTATAGGGCGTTAATTTATGAATTTTTTAAGTTCTTTAAAAGATAAGGCGGTAAATGCTTCAGAAGCAATTAAAGACAAAACTATTAAGACTGCTGAAGTTGTTAAAGATATTGGAATGGAAGTAAAATGTGGGATTGGTTGGCACGCGGGTGAATATCAAAATGAAAAAGATAAACCAAAATGTTTTTTTTCCAAAATTTGCCCTGATTGCGGAAAATATCTTACAAAAAATCAACATGATTTTGAAGCTCCTGAAATATTAAATCCTGATAATTGTTATGGATATAGACGATGTACTCTTTGTTCTATTCAAGTGTTTGATAATTTTCATAATTATTATGAAATCAAAAAAGATGCAAAATGCAGAATGCACGAAAAATGTAATTTATGCGGACATGAAAGATTAGGACAAACAAGACACAATTGGAAATATGACGAAAACGGGCAAAAAATTTGTCTAGATTGCAAAGAAACAGTATAAAGACAGATGTTTTCTAAAATTTTCTCATCTCTTAGCCTTGCAAATGCGTTTAAAGGCTTTTTATTTAAACGCATTTCAAGCCCTATGCAAAGTGCTCGTATTATCAGTATGGTTTTAGATATAAAAAATGCTTTTAATGACAGCAAAGATCAAGCAAGTAGTATTTGTAAAACTTTGGATTTGATAGTAAATTTTAAAAAAGAACACCCGCAGGATTTTAACGAGTTGTTTGAAATTTTAAAAGATCTCATACAAGAATACGAGCAAAATCCTAATAAAATCAAGCAAAATCTCAAAGAAATCCTAAAATAAGGCAAAACATGAACCACCTTTTAATCCTTTATAACCCCTACTATCAAGAAGATGTCATCAAGCAACATTTAAGCATTTTGCAAGAAAAATCCCAAGTTGCCTTTGGCAAAATCAAATCAAAACTCAACGATCAAGAAAAGCAAAATTCCTTAGAAGAAATTTACCAAAGTACAAATGAAGAAAATTTCTTGCAACTTTTTTTAAGCGATTATGCTAATTTATTTGTCGCTAAGGTGGTAAAAATTTCTAAAAATGTCGATGAAAGTTTGATTCCTAGTTATTATAAAGAAAAAAATTTAGAAGTGGAAGACTTTTTTATCATCAGTGATTTAAGAGAATTAGTCAGGGAAGATTTTAGTCTTTTAAGAGATAAATTTTTAGCCAATTTCATCACCCCAAACGATCACACCTATGCCATTTATGGCAATAATTACACCTATCCTTTGCCTGTGAGATTAAAAGAAGAGTGTTCTTATTTTTTAGGAGATGAAAAGCATTATCTAAGCGTGTATAAAAGCAAAGAATACCTAGCCATGCAAGAAAATTTCATACGCTTTGTTTTTGGCAAAAGGATTTTTTATCTCTTGCACCCTGATAGCATAAGCAATATCATTCGTGCAGAATTGGAGCTTTTACAAAGCGAAAACGATCTTTTAAATGATTTTACAAGCATTGTAGTCAAATACTCCAAAACCTTAGAATATGAAATTTACGCTTTTGCCAAAAAAGTTCTTTTAAAAGCTTGTATGAAAGATCCTAGCCTTTATGATTTAGCTTATAATGTCCAAGGCAAATCTTTTATACTTAAAGATTTTTTTACCCAAAAGCCTAATCTTGGAAGTATTAAATTTCTACTCAGACATGAAAATATCCAATATCATTTAGGAAAAAGTTTAACTCAATTTATCAATTATCCTTTTTCAAAAAGTCTTACTCTCATTCAAGAAATCCGTAATGAAGCCGTTCATGCAAAAGCCCCAAGTTTAAATGAAGTCAAAAAACTTAGAAATGAAATTTTAGGCATAGAAGGTGTAAGCTTGTTAAAAAGAATTTTAACCCACAAGGAAATTTCATGAAAGAATACGACAAATTAAGCATACGCTTGGTGCAGATTTTATCAAAATTTAACAATGGGGAAAGTCTAAGCGCCCAAGAGCTTGCACAAGAGTTTAATGTCGATACAAGAGTCATACAAAGGGATCTTAACGAAAGACTTACTTTTATGCCTATTAAAAAAGAAAATGGAAGATATGTTTTAGAAAGCTTTGCTTTGGGAAAATTAAGCTTTAAAGATATACAAAATTTCGCCACCTTAAGTGGCATTGCTGAGCTTTATCCAAAACTCGATCAAGGCTTTATAGTTGATCTTTTAAGCCATAGGGTAAATAAAGTTTTGATGGTAAAAAATGAAGGTTTTCAAAAGGTGGATTATGAGCTTTTTAAAGATCTTGGTGTGGCTATACTCAAACACAATGTGTTAAATTTTTTCTATAAGGAAAAAGAACGCCAAATCAAACCTTACAAACTCGTAAATTACAAGGGAATTTGGTATCTTTTAGGGGATGAAAACGATAAATTAAAACATTTTAATTTAGATAAAATTTCAAAACTTCGCACTAAAAATGAAAATTTTATTCCCAATGAAAAACTTGAGGAACAAATCCAAAATGATCCTAATATCTGGCTTGGAGAAAGCAAAGAAGTGATTTTAAAACTTGATAAAAATGCTAAGGAATATTTTTTTAGAAAAGAAATACTAAGCAATTATCAAATCATTGATGAAGATGAAACAAGCTATACTTTAAGCACTCAAGTTTCCTATGAAGATGAAATTTTACATTTGGTTAAACAGTGGATTCCTTATATAAAAATTCTAGCTCCTATAGAACTGAAAATACGGCTAGAAGATATTTTAAAAAGTTATTTAAACAATCTATCTAAATAAAATTTATTTTAAATCCTTAACTGGTTGCGAAGGGGAGATTTGAACTCCCGACCTTCGGGTTATGAGCCCGACGAGCTAACCACTGCTCTACTTCGCGGCATATAATATCTTTGAAATATAAAATAAGAAGTGGATGGGGTAAAGGGATTCGAACCCCTGAATGACAGGACCAAAACCTGTTGCCTTACCGCTTGGCGATACCCCAATAAATATTTTTTAAAAGTGTGATTATAATGAATTTTAATTTATTTGTCAAGCAATTTAAGTTATAATTTTAAAAATTTTAAGGAAATAAAAATGAAATTTGTTAGCGTAGAACAAGCGATTAAGGATTTACAAGCAGGAAAAATGCTTGTTATGGTAGATGCAGAAGATAGAGAAAATGAAGGCGATTTAATCTTTCCTGCGCAATTTAGTACTCAAGAAAAAGTAAATTTCATGATAAAAGAAGCTCGTGGTGTGGTTTGTGTAGCCTTAGATGAAGCTTTAGCAAAAAAATTTGAACTTCCTTTAATGGTGCCTAAAAATACTTCAAACCACGAAACTGCTTTTACTATAACCGTAGATGCAAAAGACGCTACAACGGGAGTTAGCGCCTATGAAAGAAATATGACTATACAAATTTTTGCCGATGATAATGCTAAGGCGAGTGATTTTGTAAGACCAGGGCATATCAATCCTTTAATCGCAAAAAAAGGTGGGGTTTTAGAACGCACAGGTCATACAGAAGGCACGGTTGATCTTTGTAAATTAGCAGGATTAAAAGGTGCTTGTGTGATTTGTGAAATTGTAAAAGATAATGGAGATATGGCAAGAAGAGAAGATCTAGAAATTTTTTGCCAAAAACATGATTTAAATATGATAGCCGTAAGCGATCTTATAGAATATCGCCTAAAACATGAAAGCCTTATTAAGCTTGAAGAAAAAAGTCAAAGTGTTTTAGCAGGCTTTAAAGCAGAAAAATTTATCTTTAGTGATCATAATCAAACCCAACACATAGCTTTTTGCTTTAAAGATATCAAAAAATGTGAAAATGTTAAATTTCATATCAGTGGTAGTGATTTTGAGCTTTTAACTTCAGATAAATTTTCAAAACTTTTAGAGCAAATCAAATTTCTTAGTGAAAATGGTGGCGTTATAGTTTTCATGCAAGGAGAAAAATCCAGTACTACTCAATACAAAAACTATGGTATAGGAGCACAGATTTTAAGATATTTTGGTATAGAAGAAATTAAACTTTTATCTCAAAGTTGTGATAAAGACTATATAGGCTTAGAAGGTTTTGGTTTAAATCTTAAAGCTTGTAATTTTAACTAAAAAGGAAAAAAATGACTTTAAAAGAACAAATTTTAAACGATATCAAAGAGGCAATGAAACAAAAAGATGATTTTAAAAGAGATAGTTTAAGAACTCTAAATGCAGCTTTTAAGCAAATAGAAGTGGATGAAAGAATAGAGTTGGATAATGAAAGAATTTATAAAATCATTGCAAGTGAAATCAAAAAACGCAAAGACGCAATCGAACTTTATCTTAAGGCAAATCGTGAAGATTTAGCACAAAAAGAACAAAATGAAATAAGTCTTTTTGAAATTTATCTGCCTAAACAACTAAGTGATGAGGAGTTAACTTTAGCCTTAAAACAACTTATAGAAGAATTGGGCGTAAGTTCACTAAAAGAACAAGGTTTGGTAATGAAAGAAGCTAAAATAAAATTAGGTGCGAGTGTTGATGGCAAAAGACTTAATTTAGCACTTAAAGAGCTTTTACAATAATTTTTTGGAGTGTTATTATGAAAGAGTTAAGCGGTTCGGCAATGATTTGCGAGGCTTTAAAAGAAGAAAATGTTAAAATTGTTTTTGGTTATCCTGGAGGCGCTGCGCTTAATATTTATGATGAAATTTACAATCAAAAGTATTTTAAACATATTTTAGTGCGTCATGAACAAGCGGCTTTGCATGCTGCTGATGCTTACGCAAGAATGAGCGGAGAAGTGGGCGTAGCTATAGTTACAAGCGGACCAGGTTTTACAAATACTATTACAGGTCTAGCTACGGCTTATAGCGATTCTATCCCTTTGGTGTTGATTTCAGGGCAGGTGGCAAATTCTCTTATTGGTACAGATGCTTTTCAAGAAATTGATGCAGTAGGCATTTCAAGACCTTGTGTAAAGCATAATTATTTAGTTACTTGTATAGAAGAGTTTCCACGCATTTTAAAAGAGGCTTTTTATATAGCAAGAAGTGGTAGACCTGGGCCTGTGCATATAGATGTGCCAAAAGACGTAAGTGCAACTTTGGGGCTTTGGGAATACTCTAAAGAAATTTCCATGAAGACTTATAAGCCCGTTTATAAGGGTAACTCAAAGCAAATTAAAAAATTTGCAGAGCTTTTAAAAGAAGCAAAAAGACCTTTGTTTTACTTAGGTGGAGGTTGCATCAGTTCTAATGCAAGCGAGCAAATCAGAGAGCTTATAAAATTTACAAAAATTCCAGCAGTTGAAACTTTGATGGCGCTTGGAACTTTAAGAAGTGATGATGTTTTTAATCTTAAAATGGCAGGTATGCATGGAAGCTATGCTGCTAATATGGCTTTAAGTGAGTGTGATTTGCTTGTGAGTGTAGGAGCGAGATTTGATGATAGGATTACAGGAAAAACAAGTGAATTTGCTAAACATGCGACTATAGTTCATGTTGATATTGATCCTAGTTCTATTTCAAAGATTATCAATGCGCATTATCCTATAGTAGGAGATATTAAAGAAGTTCTTAAAGAGCTTTTAGAAGAGCTTAAAAAGGAAAATTTCAACACAACTTTTAAAGAATGGCACGAAACTTTAAAGCGTTATAATGAACTTTATCCGCTTTCTTATGAAGATAGCAATGAGATTTTAAAACCGCAATGGGTGATTGAAGAATGTGCGAAAATGGCTCCAGATGCAAGGATTATTACCGATGTGGGTCAGCATCAAATGTGGGTGGCACAGTTTTATCCTTTTAATTATCCAAGACAACTTGCAACAAGTGGAGGGCAAGGAACTATGGGATATTCTTTACCTGCTGCTTTGGGTGCAAAGCTTGCCGTGGGTGAAGAAGTGGTGATTAATTTCGTAGGTGATGGATCGGTTTTAATGAATATCCAAGAGCTTATGACTGCTTATGAGTATGGTATAAAAACTATAAATATTATTTTAAATAATGCCTTTTTAGGTATGGTAAGACAATGGCAAAGTATGTTTTATAAAGAGCATTTTTCACAAACTGATTTAAGCACTCAGCCTGATTTTATCAAAATTGCTCAAGGTTTTGGTTGTGAAGGTTATGAAATTTCAAGCAAAGAAGAATTCATTCAAGCTTTTAGCCAAGCTTTAAAAAGTGATAAAACCTCTCTTTTAAATGTAAAAATTGATCGCTTTGAAGATGTTTTACCTATGGTGCCTGCAGGAGGTGCGATTTATAATATGATTTTACCAAAGGCAAAGGATAGACAATGAGAAGGGTTTTATCGGTAATTGTTTTAAATGAGCATGGGGTTTTATCTCGTATAGTAGGACTTTTTTCAGGAAGAGGTTATAATATTGACTCGCTTACAGTAGCACCTTTGGAAAATAAAGAATTTTCTCGTATTAATATAGTCACTTCAGGAAATGAAAGAACTTTTGAGCAGATAGTTAAACAACTTCATAAGCTCATTCCTACTTATAAAGTGATAGAAAGTGAAGAATTTATTGACAAAGAAATGGCTTTGGTGAAAATTCCTTTAAATGAAAATTTAGGTGGACTTGATGCCGTTTTGAAAGCTTATAATGGTACTATTGCAAATAGCAATGAGAATTTTTTGTTTTTAATGGTTGCTGATGATGCAAATCGCATTGATAATTTTTTAAAAACAATTAAAAAATACAATCCTAGTGATATAGTTCGCAGTGGATCTGTTTTGATGGAGATTAAATGAAATTAAGTGAAATAGCAGAATTTTTAAGCTTGGAATATAAAGGCGAGGATATAGAAATCAGTGCTTTAAATTCTTTATTGAAAGCAAATTTTACAGAGCTTACTTATTGTGATGGTGAGAAAAATACCAAAGATATACCTCACACAGGAGCTGCTGCTATTTTAGTATCTAAAGAATATGAAAATTTAGTACCTAAAGATACTAAAGCTTTGATTACTCAAAGTCCACATTTGAGTTTTGCTTTTTTAAGCAAGCTTTTTGCTAAACCTTTGATAAGCACAGCTAAAGAAAAAGTACAAAATATCGCAAAAAGCGCAAGAATCATGCCTAGTGTTTATATAGGTGATAATGTAAATATCGGTGAAAATGTAATCATTATGGCAGGAGCTTATATAGGCGATAATGTCAGCATTGGTGATGAGAGTATTATTCATCCTAATGTAGTGATTTATAATGATACTAAAATCGGTAAAAAATGTCATCTGCTTGCTAATTGTGTAATAGGAAGTGACGGTTTTGGTTATGCGCACAATAAAAACGGCGAACATTATAAAATTTATCATAATGGCAACGTGGTTTTAGAAGATTTTGTAGAAGTGGGGGCTTGTACAACTATAGATAGAGCAGTTTTTGATAGTACTATTATCAAAGCAGGTACTAAGGTAGACAATCTAGTTCAAATCGGACATAATTGCAATATAGGTCAAAATTGTATCATTGTGGCGCAAACTGGAATTTCAGGTTCAAGTGAGTTAGGACGCAATGTTATTATGGGTGGTCAAAGTGCAACGAGTGGACATTTAAAAATAGGCGATTTTAGCACTATAGCTGCAAGAGGCGGTGTGAGTAAAAATTTAGAAGGCGGGCGTGTTTATGGAGGTTTTCCTATCATGCTTCAAAAAGATTGGCTAAAACTTCAAGCTAAAATAGCAATAAATTTTAAAGAAAAATCACAAGATTAGCATCGCATCGCCATAAGAGTAAAAGCGATATTTTTCTTTTATGGCGAGTTCATAAAGTTTTAAACACTGTTCTCTACCGATAAAAGCTGAAACTAGCATGATAAGAGTAGATTTTGGTAAATGAAAATTGGTTAAAAGATGATTTTGTCTTATAGGTGGATTTTGCGGGTGTAAAAAAAGATCACAAAAACCATTTTTTGTTTTAGTTCTTGTATAATATTCTATGGTTCTTGTTACCGTTGTTCCTACGCCTAAAATAGCTTGTTTAGAATCTATAATTTCACATGCTTGCTGCGGAATATTAAAAAATTCGCTATGCATTTTATGCTCTTGTATATTTTCACATTCCACGCTTTTAAAGGTTCCAGCTCCTACATGCAAGGTTAAATGATAAATTTCGTGTTTTTTTCTTAAATTTTCAAGCATAGTCTCACTAAAATGTAAACTTGCAGTCGGAGCAGCCACTGCGCCTAAATTTTTTGCAAAGATACTTTGATAATCTTTCAAATCACTTTTTTCATCCTCCCTTTTAATATAAGGAGGCAAGGGTATATGTCCTATCTTGTCAAGCAGGTTGTAAAGATTTGAGGTGTCTAAGGTTTTATCATTTTGAAAAAAATGAACTTTTCGAAGACCATCATTTAAAAGTTCTACAACGCGCGCTTTTAAATCCTCTTTAAAATATAAGATTTCATCTTTTTTAACGCGCCCTTTAATTTGAGCTAGAAAAAGTGGATTGTGAGAATTTAAAAAAGGTTGATGTAAGAAAAGTTCTATTTTTCCTCCGCTTGCTTTATTACCATAAATTCTTGCTTTAATAACTTTGGTATCATTGAAAAAAATCGCGCAGTTGGGTAAAAAGTCGTGTAAATTTTTAAAAGTAGTGTGAAAAATTTCTTTGTTTTTGCGATCAAAAACCAAAAGCCTAGCATCTTCTTTTGGATTTGTAGGATAGTTGGCTATGAGTTCATTAGCTAGAGTGTAATCATAGCTTGAAAGAAGTAAGTCTTTATTCATTACTTTCTTTATCTTTTGGGACAGGATTTACCTTTTGAACAATTAAAATAGAAAGTCCATAAAGTCCGCAAAGTGGTCCTGCCATTAAAAATTGAGATAAAACATCAGGTGGAGTCATAAAGGCTGAAAAAACAAAAATAACTAAAACAGCTATGCGAAAATGGCGTTTTAAAAAACTATCATCTATAAGTCCGACTTTAGCAAAGAAAAAGGCAATTACAGGCATTTCAAAAGCTAAGCCAAAAGCCACAACAACTTTTGTAAAAAAATCTACATAAGTTCCTATGGTAATTACAGGATTAAAATCTTCATTTAAACCAAAATTAATCAAAAATTTAAAAGCCAAAGGCACTACAACAAAATAGCAAAAACAAGCCCCCAAGGCAAACATAATGCTTGCAAAGCTAACAAAAGGCACCACAAGGCGTTTTTCATTATCATAAAGTCCTGGAGCTACAAATTTCCAAAATTGCCAAAAAATTACAGGTAGAGAAAAGATAAAGGCTGCAAAAAAACTAACCTTCATTGCGGTAAATAAGGCTTCTTGTACTTCAATTATATTTACATGTTTGGCTACTTCGGGTAAAACAGCTATAAGTGGAGCTTTTAGAATATCTAAGATATAGCTTCGTAGAGCAAAACATACAATAAACATAACTACAATGCAAGCAACGCTTATAAAAAGGCGTTTTCTAAGTTCTATTAAATGAGGTCTTAATTCTTCAAACATTTATTTTTCCGTTTTTATCTTGTGTTTCTAATTTGCTAAGATTTGGTTTTTCTTCTGTATTTAAATTTTGTCCGCTAAGGTTATTTTTTACTTTATCATCTCTGCTATCAAAGGTTAAATCTACCTTTGTTTTATCTAAAATATCTCTCTTAAGGTCATCAAATTCTTCAAAGCTGAGTTTTTTGCGTATATTTTCATTAGTGCTTGAAAATTCATCTTTGTATTTCTTAGCTTCTTCTTTTAAGTCATTGATGCGTATTTCTTTTTCTATGCTTGATTTTGCATCATCTATGTTGCGTTTTACAGCCTTTAGAATTTTTGCTATTTGTACTATAGCTTCTGGAAGTTTATCAGGTCCTAAGACTAAAATCGCTACAACTAAAATAACTATAATTTCACCAAAACTCATTAATCATTACTCTTTGATTTGATATTTTAATAAATATTTTACTTAAAAAACTTAAATTTAAGATGAGAGATATAAAGCAAGTTCATCGCTAATGAGAAAATTAGGATTAAAATATCTTTTATTTTTGTAAAAAAGTTTTTTTTCTTTTAATAATATATTTATTTTGTCTTTTTGCCATTGATTGAGTTTTGTTTCATCAATCCCTACTATACTTCTAAGTCCTAAAAATAGGTGCTCTAAATTCAAGTCTTTGGAACTTAGTTGCTCTATAGATCTAAAAGTAGGATTTTCTATGTAATTTTTTAAATTTTTTGCTGTATAAAAACGCTTATTTTCATAAAATCCTACTGCACTTAATCCACAAGCTAGGTAGTTTTTTCCTTGCCAATAAGCAAGATTATGTTTGCAAATTTGGGCTTTGGTTTTTGAAAAATTACTGATTTCATATTGAAAAAAGTCAAGCTCTAGAAGTTGTTTGATGAAAAATTTCATTAAATTAGGAGCATTTTTTTTGAAATGTTCTTTTTTAGCAAAGGCTGTGTTTGATTCTATGGTTAAATTATAAGCACTAAGGTGTGTGATTAAATCCTTGATTTGTTTTAAGTGTAAGAGTTCAAATTCAAGCATTTTTTTATTGTCTAATTTCGTATCATAAATAAGATCTAAATTGATATTTTTAAAACCTACTTTATTTGCGTTTTCTAATGTTTTGATAATCATTTCTTGATTGTGAATTCTTCCAAGAAAGTGAAGTTTTTTAGGATGAAAACTTTGAACTCCAAAAGAAATGCGATTAACTCCTAGATTTTTCATATTTTTAAGCCAATTTAATGTTGCTGAGTTGGGATTAGCTTCGCATGAAATTTCTACATTTTTATCTAGTAAGGGATATAAAATTTTAAAAATATCTTCATAATTATACGCATTAACACAACTTGGTGTTCCTCCGCCTATGAATAAGGTTTTAATTTGATTTGATTGAATGTTAAATTGTTTTAATTGAAAAACAATATCTTCTTTTAAAGCCTGAAAATAAGCTTTTTCATAATCATTTTTTTTCAAACTTGTAAAAGCGCAATAATTACATTTGCTTTCACAAAATGGAATATGGATATAAAAATGCATAAAAACCCTAAAATATTTTATTAAATTTTTAATGTATTTTAATAAAAATTTGATTTGATTTAGGTTAAAATTATATTCTTGAGATTTAAGGAAAAATATTGTGGAAAACGAGAAAAATTATAGACCAAATGTTGCAGCTATTGTTTTATCAAGTTCTTATCCTTTTGAGTGTAAGATTTTTATAGCTAAAAGAAGTGATATGGATAATATTTGGCAATTTCCACAAGGAGGTATTGATAAAGGTGAAAGTGTCAAAAACGCTTTATTTAGAGAACTAAAAGAAGAAATAGGCACTGATGAGGTTGAAATCATTGCTGAGTATCCAGAATGGTTGAGTTATGATTTTCCGAGTAAAATTGTTAAAAAAATGTATCCTTATGATGGGCAGATTCAAAAATATTTTTTAGTGCGTTTAAAGCACGGTGCTACAATCAATATCAATACTAAGCATCCTGAATTTGATGATTATCAATTTGTGAGTGTTAAACAAATTTTTGAAATGATTAATCATTTCAAAAAAAATATTTATGTTAGAGTGATCAAATATTTTGAAGAGAAAGGTTATATCTAAAATGCTTATAGTTCAAAAATATGGTGGAACAAGCGTTGGAACACTTGAGCGTATCGAAGCAGTAGCCAATAGGGTTATCCAAAGTGTGCAACAGGGTAATCAACTTGTTGTTGTAGTATCTGCAATGAGTGGGGTGACAAATACTCTTATCGAGCAAGCTGAATATTTTAGTAAAACTCCTAATGGTAAAGATATGGATATGCTTTTAAGCAGCGGAGAGCGTGTAACAAGCGCTTTACTTTCTATCGCTTTAAATGAAAAGGGTTGTCCCGCTATATCGTTTTCTGGGAGAAAAGCAGGAATTATTACAGATAGTGTTTTTACAAAGGCAAGAATTCATCATATTGATACAAAAGCGATAAAATCAGAACTTCAAAATGGTAAAATAGTTGTTATAGCAGGTTTTCAAGGTGTAGATGAGGAAGGTAATGTAACTACCTTAGGGCGTGGTGGAAGCGACTTAAGTGCTGTGGCGGTGGCAGGTGCCTTAAATGCGGATTTGTGTGAAATTTATACCGATGTTGATGGGGTTTATACAACAGATCCAAGAATTGAACCAAAGGCAAAGAAATTGGATAAAATTTCTTATGAAGAAATGCTTGAACTTGCAAGTTTGGGTGCAAAAGTTTTGCAAAATCGCTCTGTAGAGCTTGCAAAAAAATTAAATGTTAACTTAGTAACTAGAAGTAGTTTTAACAATAACGAAGGAACAATGATAACAAAGGAAGATGGAATGGAACAAGCTTTAGTAAGTGGTATTGCTTTGGATAAAAATCAAGCAAGAGTGACTTTAAGAAATATAGAAGATAAGCCTGGAATCGCAGCTGAAATTTTTTCTGTTTTGGCAAATGAAAATATTAATGTAGATATGATTATACAAAATGTTGGAGTTGATGGCGCTACAAATTTGGGTTTTACGGTTCCTCAAAATGAACTTGAATTAGCTAAAAATGCTATGCAAAAAATTTTAAGCTCAAAAACAACTATAGAAAGTGATAGTGCTGTAGTAAAAGTTTCTATAGTCGGCGTAGGCATGAAATCACATTCAGGAGTGGCAAGTAAAGCTTTTAAAGCTTTAGCTGATGAGGGGATTAATATCGGTATGATTTCTACTAGTGAAATAAAAATTTCAATGATAGTTCATGAAAAATACGGAGAACTTGCAGTTAGAGCACTACATGAGTGCTACGGACTTGATAAATAAATGAGTGATTTTTTAAGTTTTACTCTTGAAAATATTCGCAATGGCGGAGCTTTTATGGCATGGTTAGAGTCGCGTCGTTTAGAATGGGCTCCTTTGATGGCTGCAAGACTTAAATATCTTTTAGAGGGACGCACTTTTGTCTTAATGTGCGATGAACAAAGATCTTGGTATGAAGAGTATTTTTTAAAAAATATAAATTCAAAAGCCACTCGTCCCATGCTCCCTTTTGTGTCGTTAAATTCTTTATGTAAGAAGAAAGTACAAAGTTCAGAAGATATAGCTTTACTTAATGACTTGCTTGACATTTCTTTTCCTAATGGTTATGTATATTTTTATATAGGAAGTGCTTCTGATAATAAATCTTTAATCGCTAAATCAAGAGATGATAGTTTATTGTGGCTTTTTGATGAGCAGTTACAAGATAGTTTTTATTTAAATTCTAAAGATAAAGACTTGGATATCAAGCTTATTAGTTTATATCAACTTTTTGATGTAAGTTTGGATGCAATATTATTTTCCAAGGTGCAATTAGGATAAATATTTTGTTTATTAGTAAGATTATTATCAGTGAAGATTTTTTAGGTATTAAGGAAGAAATGATTAATAATTTTGGTATTAAAAAATTAAGATTTTTTATACCACAAAATGAATTTTTACTTGATGATGCAAGAGCGGTTGAAAAAGAAAGCTATATCGCAGAAACTGAAGAAAAAATTATTGTTTTAATGGCGGATTCTTATAGGATAGAAGCGCAAAATTTTTTACTTAAACTCCTTGAAGAACCTCCAAAAAATATTAAATTTCTTATTGTGATACCTTCTAAAAATTTACTTTTACCTACTATAAAATCACGTCTTATTTGTGAAAAAAGAAAAGTTGAAAAGGAAGTTAAAAAACTTGATTTAGATCTTAAAAGAATGGATTTAAGAATGCTTTTTGATTTTTTGCAAAAAAATGAAAATTTGGATAAAAATGAACTTATGGATCAAATCGCATTGCTTGCTAAAGAATGTGTGAAATATAAAGATTTTAACGCTGAAGAATTAGAGTTTTTTTATGAAAGTTATGAGCTTGCAAAATTAAATTCTAAAAGCGGGGTGCTTTTAGCTACTCTTTTATTAAATTACTATACAAAGAAATAAAATGAAATTTTTTAAAATCAATCCAAACACCGATTTTAATTTGCTTTGTTCTTTCATAAACCCTCATAAAATGGGACAAAAGATCATGAGTGAAAAAACAAAAATTCATTTTATTTTTATCAAAGATATTTCTACTCCTGCGGCAAATATTTTAAAACAAGATGCTTTAAGAGTAGGAGCTGAACTTATTACTCATAAAGAAGTAATTACTGCAAAAATCACTCATTCAAATGCGCTTTTAATGGCAAGTAAAGAGCAAATTCAAAAGCTTGTTGTCAAAGAAAAACTTCAAGATTTTGGACTTAAAAATTTGGCTCTTTTTTTGCAAAAAGATTTTTTAAAACCGAAAAAAGCCGAGCTTATGGCAGTGATTAATGTCAATGAAGACAGTTTTAATGCAAAAAGTCGTGTGAGTGAAGAAGACTTTGAAAAAAGGCTTAATGACTTTCTTGCTTTAAAGCCTGAATATATCGATATAGGTGCGGTAAGTTCAAGACCTGGGAGTGAGTATTGTGGCAAGGAAGAGGAATTTAAAAGACTGAAAAAAGTACTTGACTTAATTTATGAGAAAAATTATTACGAACAAGCAATTTTTAGTTTAGATAGTTTTGATGAATATTGTCTAGAATATGCTTTAAATAAGGGTTTTAAACTCATTAATGATATTACAAGTTTAAGAAATCTTAATCTAGCCAAACTTGCAAGTAAATATGGGGCAAAATATTGCTTAATGCACATGCAAAACAATCCAAATAACATGCAAGATAATCCTTTTTATGAAGATTTGCTTGATGAGATGACTTTGTTTTTTAAAGAAAAACTTGAGCTTTTAGAAAGTTTTGGAGTAAAAGAAAGTATTTTAGATGTAGGTATTGGTTTTGGAAAGAGTGCGGGGCATAATATGATTTTAATCAAACACTTAGAACATTTTTTGCAATTTAATAAACCTTTACTTATAGGTGCGAGTCGTAAAAGTGTGATTAATGCGTATTTTCAAAGCGAGATTAAAGATCGTTTAGCGGGAACTTTATATTTGCATTTAAAGGCTTTTGAAAATGGTGCTAGTATTATAAGAGTGCATGATTTATATGAGCATAAACAACTTTTTGCTTTAGCGCAGGCAATGGATAATATAGGAGTTTAGATGAAAAAAGAAGAGTATTTAGAAAAAGTTGCTTTAGCTAATTTGTGGATGAGGGCATATTATGAAAAAGATGAACCCTTGGCTAGCGATGAAGAATACGATGCTTTAATCAGAGAATTAAGAGTTTTTGAAGAACAAAATAAAGATGAAATTTCAAAAGACTCTCCAACGCAAAAAATAGCTCCTACTATACAAAGTGAGTTTAAAAAAATAGCTCATTTAAAGCGTATGTGGTCGATGGAAGATGTGTTTGATGAGAGTGAGCTTAGAGCTTGGGCAAAACGCGCAAAATGTGAAAAAAACTTTTTTATAGAGCCTAAATTTGATGGAGCGAGTTTAAATTTGCTTTATGAAAATGGTAAATTAGTAAGCGGCGCCACTAGGGGCGATGGCGAAGTGGGTGAGGATATAACGCTTAATGTTTTTGAGATAGAAAATATACCTAAAAATATAGCCTATAAAGAAAGGATAGAAATTCGTGGAGAAGTGGTGATTTTAAAAGATGATTTTGAGAAAATCAACGAAAAAAGAGCCCTTTTAAATCAAAGTTTATTTGCCAATCCACGCAATGCTGCAAGTGGGAGTTTAAGGCAGCTTGATACAAGCATCACTAAAGAAAGAAATTTGAAATTTTATCCTTGGGGAGTAGGGGAAAATACCTTAAATTTCACCAAACACAGCGAGGTGATGCAATTTATCAGAGAGCTTGGTTTTTTAAAGGATGATTTTGTAAGACTTTGCGCTAATTTAGACGAAGTTTTAAAAGCTTATGATGAGCTTTTAGCTCTAAGAGAAAAAAAACCTATGATGATGGATGGAATGGTGGTAAGAGTTGATGATCTTGCACTTTGTGAAGAATTAGGCTATACGGTAAAATTTCCAAAATTTATGGCAGCTTTTAAATTTCCTGCGCTTGAAAAAACCACGCGTTTAATAGGGGTAAATTTACAAGTAGGAAGAAGTGGAGTGATCACTCCTGTGGCAGTTTTAGAACCTGTAAATTTAGATGGGGTTGTAGTAAAATCAGCCACCCTTCATAATTTTGATGAAATTGCAAGACTTGATGTTAAAATCAATGATTTTGTAAGCGTGATAAGAAGTGGCGATGTTATCCCTAAAATCACTAAGGTTTTTAAAGAGCGTAGAGAAGGTTTAGAGATGGAAATTTCACGCCCTAAGCTTTGTCCTACTTGCCAAAGTGAGCTTTTGGATGAAGGAACTTTAATAAAATGTCAAAATATAGATTGTGAAGATAGACTTGTAAATTCTATCATTCATTTTGTTTCTAAAAAATGTCTTAATATCGACGGACTGGGAGAAAATATAGTAGAACTTTTATACAAGCACAAAAAAATCACTACGCTTGAGAGTATTTTTCATTTAAAATTTAATGATTTTGAAGGTTTGGAAGGCTTTAAAGAAAAGAAAATTAACAATCTTTTAAATGCCATAGAACAAGCAAGAGAATGTGAGCTTTTTCGTTTTATCACAGCTTTAGGAATAGAGCATATTGGCGAGGTTGCGGCTAAAAAATTAAGTTTAAGTTTTGGTAAAGAGTGGTACAAGCAAAGCTTTGAAGCTTATGCCAATTTAGAAGGTTTTGGAGAGCAAATGGCTTTAAGTCTTTGCGAATTTACGCGTGTTAATCGCACAAGAATTGATGAGTTTTACAAGCTTTTAAATTTGAAAATAGAAAAACTTGAAATCAAAAGTGATAGTATGATTTTTGGTAAAACTTTTGTGATTACAGGTACTCTTTCACGTCCAAGAGATGAGTTTAAGGCTTTGATAGAAAAGCTTGGGGGTAAGGTAAGCGGCTCTGTTTCTAAAAAGACTGACTATGTGCTTTTTGGAGAAGAGGCAGGTTCTAAACTTAGCAAGGCTAAAGAGCTTGAAGTAAAATGTATAAATGAAAGTGCTTTTAATGAGCTTGTTAAAGAATAGTTCTTATATTTTAACGCTTTTAAGCCTTTTTGGCTTTTTGCTAACTTGGCAAAGGAGTGCTTTTTCTTTATTTTTTTTAATTCCTATTTTTTTAACACTTTTTTGGGAATTCTTTTTATTTTTAAAGCTTAGAAAAAATATTATAAAAGAAGCTACTTTGATTAAGGGAAGTTTGTTTTATCGTATTAGTATGGGGGATTTTTATCTTTATATTTTTAGCTTTTTTTTGGCGATTTTTGGACTTGTTTCTTTATTTTTAAATTTTTTAAATCTTGAAAAAATTGATTTTGTTTTTATATTTATAATTTTACCTTTATTGATGATATTTTTAAAAAAAGAATTGCATTTGCAATTTGTAGATAATGCTTATAATGATTTTAGAATAGTTGTTATCGCTAGTTTTTTTACTGCTTTATTTTATGCATTTTATGGGCTTTTTTTTACTTACAATGAACTTTTAAATTTAGAACTTTTTTCTAGGAAAATCATTGCCTATAAGAGTGCTTCTTTTGTTTATTTTGATTTTTTATCTGAATTTTTACATTTTGTTTCAAATTTAAAATTTTTTATTTTTTCTTATTTTGGATATTTGGGGTTTAGGGCTTTAAATTTTATTTTTGATTTTTTTAATTTTTTTATGTTTTGTTCTCTTTTGGCTTTTGTTTTTAATTTTGTTTTGAAAATAAAGATAAAAATAATTGTTTTATTTTTATGTTTTATCATGGTTTTAGGAAATTATTTTTTAAAAGAGCAAAGAAATAATGTCTTAAAATCCGAACAAGAGCAAATACTTTTATGGATGAATAATTTTAATTTTTTAAAAGATAATAACTTAAGTTTAATTCAAAAAGAAAAAGATCTTTTTGAAAAAGATCTTAAAGATCTTAGAGAAATTTTTAAAAAAAATGCTTTTGAAATAGGTATTTGGTGGTTTTCTAAAGAAAAAGAAGACTTAGAAAAAAGAATAAATGAGAGTTTAAAATGAGATTTGATTTTTTTGTTTCAAAGCGTTTAAATATCAGTAGAAATAAAGCCTTAGAGCTTATAGAAAATGAAGAGATTTTACTTAATGGTAAAAGTTTTAAAGCTTCTTTTGATGTGAAAAATTTTTTAGAAAATTTAAAAAAAACTCAAGATTTAAATCCTGAAGATATACTTTTAGCCAATGAGTTAAAATTGGATCTTTTAAGTGAAATTTATGTTTCAAGAGCAGCTTTGAAATTAAAAAAATTTTTAGAAGAAAATGATATTGAAATAAAACATAAAAATTGTCTTGATATAGGATCTAGTACGGGCGGTTTTGTTCAAATTTTACTTGAAAATCAGGCTTTAAAAATCACTGCTCTTGATGTGGGTAGTAATCAACTCCATCCAAGTTTAAGAGCAAATGAAAAAATTATCTTGCATGAAAATACAGATCTTAGAGCCTTTAAAAGTGAAGAAAAATTTGAACTTGTTACTTGTGATGTGAGTTTTATTTCTCTTATTAATTTACTTTATTATGTCGATAATTTAGCTTTAAAGGAAATTATTTTACTTTTTAAACCTCAGTTTGAAGTGGGAAAAAATATCAAAAGAGATAAAAAAGGTGTTTTAAAAGATGACAAGGCAATCTTAAAAGCAAGAATGGATTTTGAAAAAGAATGTGCTAAGTTAGGTTGGCTTTTAAAAAATACGCAAAAATCAAGCATTAAAGGAAAGGAAGGTAATGTTGAATATTTTTACTACTATATCAAAAATTAATATTACTTCTTTAGCCATAGGTTGTTTTGATGGTATGCATTTAGGACATCTAAAACTTGTAAAATATTTAGATGAGAATGGGGCTTTGCTAGTTATTAATAAATTTAAAGGTCAATTTCTTTGTTCAAATCGTCAAAAAGAAGAAATTTCAGGAAAAAAAGTTATAGAAGTGGATTTTGAAAGTATAAAATCTTTAGATGGTAAAGATTTTTTAAGCTTTTTGAAAAAAGAATTTACCAGTTTAAAATTTATAGTCGTGGGTTATGATTTTTCTTTTGGGAAAAATAGGGCTTATAGTGCTAAAGATATTGAGTTTTTAAGTGGGATAAAAACTATAATAGTTGATGAATTTAGCATAGGTGGAATAGGTGTTCATGCAAGTTTAATTAAGGATTTTTTATCAAGAGCAAATTTGCAAAAAGCAAAAGAATTTTTAGGGAGAAATTATAGCATCAAAGGAAAGGTAATTAAAGGACAAGGCTTAGGTTCTAAAGAACTTTTTGCAACTATAAATTTAGATTGCGAAGGTTATTTTTTGCCTCAAAATGGTGTTTACGCTACTTTGTTAAAAAGTCAAAGAAAAACTTATAAAAGTGTGAGTTTTTTAGGTGTAAGATCAAGCGATGAAAATTTTGCTATAGAAAGTCATATTTTAGAAGAATTGGGTGAAAATTTCACGCAAGGAGAGTTTTTTGAACTCGAGTTTATATCTTTTCTAAGAGAGAATCAAAAATTTCAAGATCTAAAAAAACTTAAAAATCAAATTACTAAAGATATAGAACAGGCTAGAGAATTATTAAGGAAAAATGATGAAAGATGAACTTTTTAAACAAAGCCCTAAAAAACAATTTGAATTTGATAAAAGCGTGGCTAGTGTTTTTGACGATATGATCAATCGTTCTGTGCCATTTTATGGAGAAAATTTAGAACTTTGTGGCAATTTATTGGCTAAAATTTTACCTACAAATGCAAGTGTTTGTGATTTGGGCTGCTCAAGTGCTAATTTTTTGATTTTTTTGGCAAATCTAAGAAAGGATTTTAAACTTTTTGGCGTGGATAATTCTGCTTCTATGCTTGAAGTTGCAAAGTCAAAAGCTAAAGCTTATGGACTTGATATAAGTTTTTTTGAAGCTAATTTATGTGAATTTGATTTTTTTACTTGCGATGTTTTTGTAGCAAATTATACCATGCAGTTTATTCGCCCTCCTAAAAGACAAGAATTGCTTGATAAAATTTATAAAAATTTAAACTCTAAAGGCATTTTGATTATGAGTGAAAAAATCCTTTATGAAGATGCTTTTTTGTCTAAAAATATCATAGAACTTTATGCAGATTATAAAGAAAAACAAGGTTATTCTAAATTTGAAATTGCAGCTAAAAGAGAGGCTTTAGAAAATGTTTTAATTCCTTATAGTCAAAAAGAAAATTTAAACATGCTAGAAAAGGCAGGTTTTAAGAAAATAGAAAGTATTTTTAAATGGGCAAATTTTGAAACTTTCATAGCTTTTAAGGATTAGAAATATTTTCATCTTCCCATTCATCTTTTGGAAAACCTATCTTATATGCATTAACACAATCTTGACTAATGATAGCTTTGTGTCTGCATTCTAAACTTCTTTTTTTTGCTTCCTCGGGGTGATTTTGATAATATTCTACACTTTTGGTTTGTTCGCATGCTGCAAAAAATATACCAATAAGGCTTAAAAAAAGAGTTATTTTCATGGTCATTTTTCCTGTGTCATATTAACATCATCGCTAAAGATAGAACTTTGATTGTTTTCTGTTGTTTTGGAAGGATAAATTTCAGAAGGTGTTTCTGCTATAGGTGGTATTATAATACTTTCATTATTTTCTGAACTTTGGTTAATATCTTTTGTGGTTTTTTCTTTTTTTAAATCATTTTGTTTTAAAGCTTCTAATATTTGATTATCAGATTTTTTCGGTGTGTTTGGACTGTATTTACCCTCTTCATTTGTTGGTTTAACACCAACTTTTAATGCATTAATACAATCTTCGCTAAGAGTTCCGCTTTCTTTGCATTCTTTCACTTTTTCTTTTGCTTCGCTAGGAAGATTTTTGTAGTAATTTTCTGTTTTACTATCACAAGCTGTTATATTAATAACTATTAAAATTGCAAGTAAAATACTTAGTCTTCGCATTTATCAATCTCCTAAAATTTTTAATATCTTAGCAAACTTGTATAAAGCAACGATAAATTATTTTTCTTCATTGTAAGAAAAAATAGGTAAAGACCATTGATATTTGATAGCTAAAAGCCTTGCAAAAACTCCTATAAAAAGAGTTAAAAGTGTGCAAACTAGGGCATTAAGCTCAAGCCAAATTATTAGAGAATAATAGATTACTCCTGCAATTATGGCAATTCCTGCATAAATTTCTTTTTGAAACACCAAGGGGATTCTCATACATAAAATATCTCTTAAAATTCCACCAAAAACACCGGTAATTACAGCAGCAGCAACGGCTATGATAAAGCCATGGTTTTGATCTATGGCTATTTGAGCTCCAAGTATGCTAAAAACAACAAGTCCTATAGCATCAAGAGTTAGAAATAAAGTTTCAAGTTTGGTTACTACGCGCGGAATTTTTGTGGCTACAAGGGCGCAAAAACAGATTAAAATAATATATTCAGGATGTTTAACCCAAGTTAAAGGATAATGTCCTAAAAGCACATCTCTTATGCTTCCGCCTCCAATTGCTGTTACGAGAGCAATAAAAATAACTCCAAAAAGATCCATTTTGTGGCGTCCTGCAGCTAAAGCTCCTGTCATTCCTTCTGCGGAAATACCTATGATATAAAGAGTGGTTATCGTAAGAGCATTTATCTCCATAATTTATACCTTAAAATTTATCACAATTTATTTGATACTGTTTAATATTTTCATCATTTACTTCGTGGTTTGGTGCTTGATAGCATTCTTTAAATTTCGGAGTTTTAATAATTTTCACATAAAAACTTGGTATAGCAATACGGTTTTTAATATATTGTGGTTCTTTATCGTAAAGTACTAAATTTAAAACTTCGATACTTTGAAATTCTAAAGCTAAATTTCTTTCTCTTTGTTCGATTTCATTCCAAATTTTATTATTTATTTGTGCATTTTGTGGGGTAATATTACTCATTAAAAATACTGAATTTTGAGCAGCTTTACTAAAGCTAAAAGAAGCATTGGGTGCAGTGTGTCCTCGTGTGTAACCACTGTTTTTATAATCACTCCAAGTAGTGCGGTATTTTTTAGGAATATTTGTATCATCTTCAAAGCGAGGGCGTTTTTTGATTTGTCTATCTTTCAAATTTGAAGCTTCTACCTTATAAGCAACAGCTTTTGTGCCTTTGAGTTTATAATCATAGCAATTTAGATAAAAAAACTTATCTAAGATTTGCGAGCAATTTATATTGTTAAAATAAGAAGAAAAATCAGCACTAGGCTTGTAAGGTTCTAAGGCAAAAATATTAAGAGATATAGTGAGTAAAAAGATGAAAATTTTCATTTAAGTTCCTTATCTTTACTTTTGCAAAGATGATTTAAAAAACATTCTTTACATAAAGGTTTTTTAGCTTTACAGGTGTAACGTCCAAAAAGAACCATGGCTTGATGAAGATAGTTAAGATTATCTTTAAATGTGCGTGTTAAATCTTCTTCTGTAGCTTCTGGAGTTTTTGCTTTGCTAAGTCCTAAGCGGTGAGAAACTCTAAAAACATGAGTATCTACAGCCATGAAATTTGCTCCGCACCATTCTATTAAAACTACATGAGCGGTTTTTTGTCCTACGCCTGCTAAGGATTTTAAATTTTGTTCATCAAGGGGAATTTCTCCGTCAAAATTTTCACAAACTGCTTTTGCCATTTTTATAAGATTTTGTGCTTTATTATTAAAAAATGAACAAGTTTGTATATAGGTTTTAAGACTTGATAAATTTGCATTTGCAAGGGATTTGATATCAGGATAAGCTTTAAAAAGATCAGGAGTGATGAGATTAACTCTTTTATCAGTGCATTGGGCTGAAAGCATTACGCAGACTAAAAGCTCATATAAATTTGAAAATTTAAGCTCTGTTACAGGCTTGTCAAAATGTTTTAAAAAAAGTTCTTTGATTTCTAAATTTCTTTTCATTTTTTAATTTTAGTTAATTAGCTTTAAACCAAGTTTAGATATAATTGATTTTATATACATTTTATTAAAAAGGAAACCTAATGAAAAAATTTTCTTTAGTCGCAGCAACTTTGATTGCAGGTGTAGTTTTAAATGTAAATGCAGCTACAGTAGCTACTGTTAATGGCAAGAGCATTAGCGATACAGAAGTAAGTGAATTTTTTGCCCCTATGCTTAGAGGACAGGATTTTAAAACTTTGCCAGATAATCAAAAAAAAGCTCTTATTCAGCAATATATTATGCAAGATTTAATTTTGCAAGATGCTAAAAAACAAAATTTAGAAAAAGACCCTTTATACACAAAAGAACTTGATCGTGCAAAAGATGCAATACTTGTTAATGTTTATCAAGAGAAAATTTTAAATACTATTAAAATTGATGCGGCTAAAGTTAAAGCTTTTTATGATCAAAATAAAGACAAATATGTAAAACCTGCAAGAGTGCAAGCAAAACATATCTTAGTAGCGACAGAAAAAGAAGCTAAGGATATTATTAACGAACTTAAAGATTTAAAAGGTAAAGAACTAGATGCTAAATTTAGCGAGCTTGCTAAAGAGAAATCAATTGATCCAGGTTCAAAAAACCAAGGTGGTGAGCTTGGTTGGTTTGATCAATCAACTATGGTAAAGCCTTTTACAGATGCTGCTTTCGCGCTTAAAAATGGTACTATTACTACAACTCCAGTAAAAACGAATTTTGGTTATCATGTAATCTTAAAAGAAAATTCGCAAGCTAAAGGTCAAATCAAATTTGATGAAGTAAAACAAGGTATTGAAAACGGACTTAAATTTGAAGAATTTAAAAAAGTTATCAATCAAAAAGGCCAAGATCTTTTAAATAGTGCTAAAGTGGAATATAAATAATGGGTGTTTTAGACATTGTAAAAGCAGGGGTGATTAGCGGAGATGAGCTTAATAAAATTTATGACTATGCTAAAGCAGAGGGTTTTGCTATCCCTGCTGTTAATGTTGTAGGAACTGATTCTATTAATGCAGTTTTAGAAGCTGCAAAAAAAGTTAACTCTCCAGTTATTATCCAGTTTTCAAATGGTGGGGCAAAATTTTATGCAGGAAAAAATTGTCCTAATGGAGAAGTTTTAGGTGCAATTAGTGGGGCTAAACATGTGCATTTACTTGCTAAAGCTTATGGTGTACCTGTGATTTTACACACTGATCATGCTGCAAGAAAACTTTTGCCTTGGATTGATGGGCTTATTGAGGCAAATGCACAATATAAAAAAACCCATGGACAAGCTTTATTTAGTTCTCATATGCTTGATCTTAGCGAAGAAAGTTTAGAAGAAAATCTTAGCACTTGTGAAGTTTATCTTCAAAAACTTGATGCTTTAGGTGTCGCGCTTGAAATAGAATTAGGTTGTACAGGTGGCGAAGAAGATGGAGTGGATAATACAGGTATTGATAATTCCAAGCTTTATACCCAACCAGAAGATGTAGCTCTTGCATATGAAAGACTTGGAAAAATTAGTGATAAATTTTCAATCGCAGCAAGCTTTGGAAATGTACATGGAGTTTACAAGCCAGGAAATGTTAGCTTACAACCTGAAATTTTAAAAAATTCGCAAAAATTTGTAAAAGATAAATTTGCTTTAAATAGCGATAAGCCTATAAATTTTGTATTTCATGGCGGTAGCGGTAGTGAGCTAAAAGATATTAAAAATGCGGTAAGCTATGGCGTAATTAAGATGAATATTGACACAGATACTCAATGGGCTTTTTGGGATGGGGTGCGTGAATATGAACTTAAAAATAGGGCTTATTTGCAAGGACAAATTGGAAATCCAGAAGGTGATGACAAGCCAAATAAAAAATACTATGATCCGCGTGTTTGGTTAAGAAGCGGTGAAGAAAGCATGATAAAACGTCTTGAAATCGCTTTTGAAGATTTAAACTGTATAAACAAAAACTAAGCATTTTAAAAGCTTAGTTTTATTTTGTTTTAAAAATTTTTATCAAATTAAGTAGCAATCTTTAAAATAAAATTTTTAATGAGGTATTGGTTTCATGGATATTAAATCAGATGAAATTTCAGAACTTGTTTTGCCTGAAGGCAAAGATGCAAGAGGTTCTTTGGTTTATTTTAAAATTATTTTTATTCCAGCTTTTCTTTATATTTTGATTTTATTGGGTTATTTTAATGTAATTGACTTTAAGGTCGAATTACATACGGTTATTATGACAGGTGTGATTTTTTTTACAGCATTGATTTTTGCTAGACATAGTGCTGAGTATGCGTATAGTATTTTTGAACAACAAAAAGATGAATTTAAACAGGCTTTAAAAAGACATATTATGAGGCATTTTCTTGCCATAGGGAAAGACACGAAATCAAATGCCAATTTTGATGACTTTGCTTATACATATATTAAGGGTGCAAGAAATGAGAATTTTGCTAGTATAGGTTCGGCAATTTTTCCAATGATGGGAATTTTAGGAACTTTTATCAGTATAGCTTTTTCAATGCCAAATTTTAGTTCTAGTGATACAGCCGCTTTAGAACAAGAAATTGCAGATTTGTTAAGTGGAGTGGGAACTGCTTTTTATGTTTCAATTTATGGAATTTTTCTTGCATTATGGTGGATGTTTTTTGAAAAATATGGTAAAAGCAAAATAGATCGTTTGCTAAATCGTCAAAAAAACGCTACAAGTGGATTTTTTTGGACAAAAGAAGAGCTTGATCAAAGATATTTAACTGAAAGTTTGCAACATTTTGAAAAAATTGGAGCAATTTTTAAACAAGTTAGTAATGATGATTTTTTTGCAGAGCTTGATCATGCTATTGATAGAAAGTTTGGTATTTTCCAAGATATGCTAAATGTAGAAGAAAGGGCTATTAGATTAAGTAGTGAACATATCAAACAAACCATGGGTGAGCTTAGTAAAGCACAAAGAGATCAACGCGATCTTGGAAAGCTTTATAGTGAAATGTTAAATGGTATAGGTTTGCTCAATCAAAATTTAAAAGAAATCAATACAAGAATGTCAGAACAATATAATCGCTTGCTTGATATCAGTAGTGATAAAATTCATCATCTTGATAAGACACTAAGTGCATTCGATGAAAAAATAGAGCGTTTTGGTAAAAATTTTGAACTTTATGAAAAAGCAATGTTGGAAAGTCAAGAAAAGGTTTTTGAGGGATTTAAAGCAAGCTTGTTTGAAGGTATGCATAAATTTAAAGAAGTATATGAAGAAGAAAAAAGTATTGATGCTAAAATCAAAATGATGGATGAGCTTAAAAAAGAAATGAAAGCACTTGATGAAGAAACAAGTCAAATGATGAGCAAGCTTTCTGGGGATGAAAATCAGAATAAAGAAAATGAAACCAAACAAATAGAAGATTTTTCAGAGTCTAAGACTGAAGAAAATCAAGATGAAATTCAAGCAGAAATATCTAAGCAAGAAAGCAATGATGAGCTAAAAAATGAAGATAAAGAAAATAAATGAAAAATGAGTCAAAAGAAGATAGCAATTTTTGGATAGCTTATGCTGATTTAATGGCAGGATTGCTGTTTGTTTTTATTTTGCTAATAGGTGCTATTGTTGTAAAATATGTTTTAACTCAAAGTGATTTAAAAGAAATCAAAGATAATCTCAATAAACAAGAGGCACGCTTAGAGGAGAGTAAAGAAGAGCTTAGAAATAAAGAAGCCATAGTGTTTAAACTAAGTTCTGATTTAAACAATGCTTCTAGTGCTTTAAATCTTGCTAATTCTCAAAAAGCAGAATTAGAGGCTAATATTACAAATTACAAGCAGTTAAGTAAAGATTTAAACTCAACTTTAGATAATAAAGATAAGCAAATTTTGATTTTACTAGGTCAACTAGAGAAAAAAGATGAAGAGCTTAAAAATTTACAAGAAGATTTTCAAAAAGCTAAAGAAAAGGTGCAAAATCTTGGTTTGATTCGTGAAAATTTAAGCAAGGAATTACAAAGTAAGCTTGATAATAATATCACTATAGATGAAAAGACAGGATCTATTTCTTTGCCTGCTGAAGTACTTTTTGATAAAGATTCTTATGTGTTAAAAAATGAGGCAAAGGCAAGTTTGAGAAAAATCTTAAGCGAATATTTTGATGCTATTCTTGAAGATCCAAAAATTTTTTCTAACATTGAAAATATCATTATTGAAGGACATACTGATAGTGATGGATCTTATATTTATAATTTAGATTTGTCGCAAAAAAGAGCTTATGAGGTGATGAATTTTATCTATACTTTTTATAAGAGTGATAAGCTTCAAAAGCTTTTAATGGCAAGTGGACGTTCTTTTTCAGATCCTGTGTTTGTCAACGGAGTTGAAGATAAGGATAAGAGTCGTCGCATAGAAATAAAATTTAGCATTAAAAATGATAATGCTTTAAAGGATGTAGAAAAATTCTTTGAATTTCATTAAAACAATTAGTCCTATACAAAAAATCAATTTTAACGGATTTGAATTTTATATTAAAAGAGATGATTTATTAGGGGAAATTAATGGAAATAAAGCTAGGAAACTTGCTTTTTATATCCATCAAAGATATCCTAAAAATCAATCTTTTGTAAGTTATGGAGGAAGCCAAAGTAATGCTTTGGCGGCATTAAGTATTTTTGCTAAACAAAGATCATATAAGCTTGTTTTTGCTTGTGAAAAAATTTCTACTTTTCTTAAGAATAATCCTTGTGGAAACTATGCTTTAGCTTTAGAAAATGGTGTTGATTTTGTAGAAAATATCCATTCTTTATCCTTAAAGCAATTTGCTTTGTCTTTGTGTAAAAAAGATGATGTTTTTATAGAACAAGGTATAGCTAATTTAGAAGCTCAATATGGCTATATGGAACTTGCTCAAGAAATTCAAATGCAAAGTCAAAGTTTAAAGCTTGATTTTGATATTTTTTTACCTTCGGGTACAGGCACTTCGGCAGCTTTTTTGGCAAAGTATTCTAAATTTAAAGTATTTACTTGCGCTTGTGTAGGTGATATTAAATATCTTAAAAAACAAATTTTAACATTAGATCCAAGCTATGATTTTTCAAATTTAGAATTTTTAACAAGTGATAAAAAATATCACTTTGCTAAGCCGTATAAAGAATTTTATGAGCTTTATATGGATTTAAAGTTAAAGTGCAATATAGAATTTGACTTGTTGTATGATATTTTAGGATTAAGTATAGCATTAAAACAAGAGTGGAAAAAACCATTGCTTTATATACATCAAGGTGGAATTTTAGGAAATTCCACTATGTTAGAGAGATATAAATTTAAAAAATCAGTTTAAAATTCCATAGATAAAAATGATTAAAATAATCAAAGGTACTATATATTTTACATAATAAAACCAAATTCCAAACCATGAACTTTTAAGTGTATTGTTATTGCTAAGTTCTTTTAGACTTTCTTGTTTGCCTAAAATCCAACCTACATAAATACAGCAAAAAAATGCAGTTAAAACAAACAAAATATTTCCACTAATGAAATCAAAACTATCAAAAATGTTTTTTCCTTTGATGATAACAATATCACGCCAAGGCCCATAAGTTAGAATACAAGGAAGATTGCCAAGTATGAAGATAAACCCTAGAGTTAGGTTAATAGAAAGATTTTTAGAATATTTAAATTTTTCTTCTAATACGCTAATAATAACTTGATAAATTGGCAAGCTTGTGGTTAAAGCTGCAATCAAGAGTAAGACAAAAAATAAAATACACACAATGGTGCCAAAATGGATATGAGAAAATGCTATAGGTAAAGTTTCAAAAACCAAAGAAGGCCCGCTATCTGGAGCAAGTCCCGCTGAGAAAAGTGCTGGAAAAATCATAAAACCAGCCAAAACAGCTATGATAGTATTTAAAACCCCTGTATAAATAGCGGTTTTTGCCATATTTTCATTTTTATTAAGATGAGATGAAAGTGTTATCATTACCCCAAAACCTAGGGATAAAGCAAAAAAGACTTGTCCTAAAACATCGATTAAAAGTTTTGGTGATAAAATTTTACTAAAATCAGGTTCAAGATAAAATTTAACTCCAGCCATAGCTCCATCAAGGGTTAAATTGCGTCCTACAACAATAATAAGACAGATAAATAATAAAGGCATTAAAAATTTTACGGATTTTTCTATACCATCTATAATGCCTCTTTTTAAAATAATATAATTAATAATTACAAAAACAGTGGTAAAAATACCAACTCCTAAAGGATTGAAGGCTATTTTGTCGTTAAAAAACTGATGAGTAAATTCTTTGCTTACTACATTGGCAAGACTAAAATTCCCTAGGGTTAATTCCCAAATATAAACTAAAACCCATCCTCCAAGTACCATGTAGTAAGCCATTATGCCAAAGCTTCCTAAAAGTCCCATATATCCAATACTTTGCCATTTTTGTTTGAAAGCATCTACGCTATTTATCATCGCTTTTCTGCCTATGACATTTTCAACTAAAATAACAGGAATGCCTATGATAATCATGGCTATACAAAAAACTAATACATAAGCACCGCCACCATTTTCTCCTACAAGATAGGGAAAACGCCAAGTTGCTCCAAATCCTATGGTTGCTCCAGCAACTGTTAGAATATAAGTTAGTGTGCTACTCCATGTTTGTCTTTGCATGATTATCCTTTCGAAAAAGAATTATTTTACCTAAAAATAACTTTAAAAACTTATAAGCTATCCATATAGCTTATATCGTAAGTATTTTTTAAGCGTTTGTGTATCGTTTCGTGCCAATTTTGAGATATGAGAGAGTTTAATTTTTCTAATTTATCTAATAAATTCGGATTTTGCTTAAGAATTTGATGCGGGGAGTAAAAAAGTTGATTGAGTTCAAATACACTAAGTGAAGTAGAATTTTTTTCTAAAATTTTAATGTTTTCATGCTTTCGTATTTGTCCAACTTGTAAAACTTTATAATACCATCCACTCAAGCCCGTTTTAAAAATTTCATGTGTAAAATTTGGATTATTGTGAATTTTAGAAATTTTTACACAAGGTTTTCTAGGTTCGCTTACTTGCAGTATTGCATTTGAAAATTGATGTATATCACCTATGCAAACATTTTGTTCACAAAGCCCATCGATGCTCAAATTTTCACCCATTGAGCCAAAATTTAGCTTTTTATTAAGAAATCTTTCCCATATAGGATAGTTTTGACAAGAGTTGGCAAAAATAGCCTTATAGTAGCCTCCATGATGAATTTTATCAGCTATTTGATCATCTAAAATACCTAGAAAATCAATTTGTATTTCTTCTAGGTAAGTATCTTTAATAAATGCGCTTTGGAAATTTTTATAGTTTTTAATTTTCCCTATTTGCAAACTTTGAATTTTCATGGTTCTAGTTTTTTTAATAAATCATCAGCACTGATAAAACCCGTGATTTTTAATTTTTCTTTTCCATTTTCAAAGAAAATTAAAACAGGTGGGCCAAAAACATTAAATTCTTTCATGGTTTTAATTTGTTCATTATTATTTTCGCTTACATCAACTTTGATAAGTTTGTAATTTTGCATTTTTTGTATGATTCTTTCATCGCTAAAGGTTAATTCATCTAAAAGTTTGCAATTTTCACACCAAGATGCAGTAAAATCAAGCATTATGGGCTTTGTATTTGTTTGTATTTCTTGCTTTAATTGTTCAAAATTGTTGATATAATCATAGCTTAAAGCAGGTTTTGAGGCAGATATAGTATTGAAATTTAAAGGATTTAAGAAATTTTTAGCCCCAAAAAGTCCCCCTAGGAAAATACTTAGAGAATAAGCTAAAATAAGAATTAAAATACTTTTTTTAATTTTAGAAATTATTGTAAAACTTTTTTCAAAAATTCCCATAAAAACACTAAAAAATACACCTAAAATTCCATAGGCAATTAAAATGTAATTTTCTTCAATAATTCTAGAAAGTATCCAAATAGCCATAGCCAACATAACAAAACCAAAGAAAATTTTTACTTTTTCCATCCAAAAACCAGGTTTAATAAAACCTAATCCTAAGCCTATGAAAAGCAAAGGTATACCCATGCCAAAACTCATGATAAAAAGCGCACTACCACCTAATAAAGCATTGCCTGTATTGGCTATATAAATTAAAGCACCTGCTAAAGGAGCTGCTACGCAAGGACCTACTATTAAAGCAGATAAAAATCCCATGATGGCTATACCTAAAACTCCTTTCCCTTTTTCGCTTTTTTTATGTATAAAGGTTTGAAATCTTAATGGCAATTCAAAACGAAAAGCTCCAAACATAGCAAAAGCAAAAGCTATGAAAATTAGAGCAAAAAGAATTAAAATAATAGGTTTTTGTAAAATTCCTTGAATACTTGCTCCTAGAAAACTTGCTATAACTCCAGCAATAGCATAGGCTAAAGACATGAAAAAAACATAGATAAAAGAGAGAAAAAAACTATATTTTTTTGAAAATTTAGCATTACTTTTTGCTACGATAAGAGAAGATAAAATCGGAATCATAGGTAAAATACAAGGTGTTAAGGAGAGTAAAAGTCCATAGCCAAAAAAACTTAGCAAAATCCAAAAAAAGTTATCTGTTGCTAAAAAATTTGCTATAGAGCTTTCTTCAGATTCAATTTTAGTTTTTTTATCTGTTTTTTGAGCTTTGTAAGGTTTTGAAATTTCAAAAGCATCTTTTTTAGAAATGAGATCAAAGTACCAAGTTTGAGGATTATAACACAAGCCTTGTTCAGAACAGCCTTGAAATTCGAGTTTGATTAAATTTGTGGTATTTTTTGCAAAGCGCTCTAGTAATAAATTTGGCAAAGCTAAATTTAATTTTTGATAATAAACATTTTCATTACCTCTTGTAGAACTTTGAGGTAGATTAATCAAAGAACTTATATCTTTTTCGTTTATATATAATTTAAGTTTATTAGAATAAAGATAAATATCTTTTCCAAGTTCAATATCAATTGAGATAGAGTTATTATAAGAGTTTGATTTTACATTAAAAGCTTCATTTAAAGATAATATAGAAGCAAAACATAAACAAAAACTTAATAAAATAATACCAAAAATACGCATAAATTTCCTAAAAACTTATTTTTTCCTTTATTTTTAGCTTCAATTATAATTTATTATGGTAAATTTACTTTAAATACTTTATAAAGGTTTGAAAATGCAAGAAAATAATTCTCCAAAAACGCAAGCGGTTGTTAAAAAGAATGAAATTTATGTTTCTGTTAAAAGAAAGAAAAGTACAATAGAATATGAAAAAGATTTAAAGAATTTGCAAATTGAGCTTTTGAAATTTCAAAATCATGTTAAAGCCAAGGGTTTAAAGGTTCTTATACTTATAGAAGGGCGTGATGCGGCTGGAAAAGGTGGGGCGATTAAACGTTTGATTGAGCATTTAAATCCGCGTGGTTGCCGCGTTGTGGCTCTTGAAAAACCTAGTGATGTGGAAAAAACACAGTGGTATTTTCAGCGTTATATAGCACATTTGCCCTCAGCCGGTGAGATTGTGATTTTTGACAGATCTTGGTATAATCGTGCAGGAGTAGAACCGGTTATGGGTTTTTGTACACCGCAACAACATAAAGATTTTTTAAGAGAAGTGCCTTTGTTTGAAAATATGATTTCAAATAGTGATATTATTTTTTTTAAATTTTATTTTTCAGTATCAAAAGACGAGCAAAAAAACGTTTTGAAAAACGCCGAAGCGATCCACTTAAACAATATAAATTATCTCCTGTGGATCAAAAATCGCAAGAATTATGGGATAAATATACTTTAGCTAAATACTCTATGCTTTTAGCATCTAATACTCCAACTTGTCCTTGGACTATTATTTCTTCTGATGATAAGAAAAAAGCAAGATTAAATTTATTGTGTTTTATACTTTCTAAGGTAGAATATCCAAATAAAAAAACTGGAGATTTTTCCAAAATTGATGCAAAATTAGTGCGTAGTGGAGAAGAAGAAATACGAAAAATGGAGGCGAATTTGGAAAAACTTGACAGTAAAAAAGCAGATGAGAAAATAAAAGATTTAGATTAAGGAAAAGAATGCAAAAGCTGGTTGAAAATTTAGCACTAAGGTACTATGATAAAGTAGTTGATTTAAGACATCAAATTCATATGCATCCTGAGCTTGAATTTGAAGAAGAAAATACAGCCCATTTAGTGTGTAAAATTTTAGATGAGTTTGGCATTAAATATCAAAAAAATATTGCAAAAACAGGAATTTTAGCTATTATAGAAGGAAAAAAGAAGAGTCAGAAAAAACCAAAATGTGTTCTTTTAAGAGCGGATATGGATGCTTTGCCTGTGCAAGAAAAAACTAATCTAAGCTATGCTTCAAAAATTGATGGTAAGATGCATGCATGTGGACATGATGGACATACAGCAGGGCTTTTGGGAGCTGCTTTGATATTAAATGAGCTTAAAGATGAATTTTGTGGCACGATCAAATTTATGTTTCAGCCCGCAGAAGAGGGAAGCGGTGGAGCTAAACCTATGATAGAATCAGGTGTATTGGAAAATCCTTATGTTGATGCAGTTTTTGGTTGTCATTTATGGGGGCCTTTGCTTGAACATACTGCTCAAATTGTAAGTGGTGAAATGATGGCTGGAACGGATATTTTTGATTTGGAATTTATTGGCAGAGGAGGGCATGGAGCTCATCCGCACACTTGTATAGATCCTATAATTATGACAACGCAATTTGTAAATAATATACAAAGTGTTATTTCTAGACGTTTAGCCCCTTATGAAGCAGGGGTGATTACCGTAGGTCAAATTTGTGCAGGAACTACTTATAATGTTATTCCTACAAATGCTTATTTAAAAGGAACTGTGCGCTTTTTAAATGATAAAACGCAAGATATTTTAAAAAGTTCTTTAGAAGAAGTGGCTGCTGCTACAGCAAAATCCAATGGCGGAGATTATAAGCTTAAATATACTAAAGAATTTCCTCCATTGATTAATGATGAAAAAGCTGTTTTAATAGCAAGAAAAGCTTTTGCAAAGGTCTTAGGAGAAGAAAATATCATTGTTTCTTCTAAACCTGACATGGGGGCTGAAGATTTTGCTTTTTTAACACGAGAAAGAATGGGGGCTTATGTATTTGTTGGAATTTCAAAGGATTTAAATCATCCAGCTTTGCATCATAGTTCTACTTTTTGTTGGGATGATGAAAATTTAAAAGTTTTAATGCAGGGTGATGTGATGATGGCTTTAGAATTTTTAAATTTATAAAATAGAATTAAAAATTCACAAAAAATTCACAAAAAATGAGTAAAATTTAATCTTGATTTTTCTTTAGGATTTGTTATTATGAAAAAGAAGATTGTTTTAATCATTTTAATTGCAATACTTGGAAGTGTTGGGGCTTATTTTATTTTTTTTAATAATGATGAAAAAATCAGCTATTTAACTCAAAAAATACAAAAAAAAGATATATCTCAAACCATAGAGGCAGTAGGAAAGGTATATGCCAAAGATCAAGTCGATGTGGGTGCTCAAGTTAGTGGACAAATTATAAAACTTTATGTTGATGTGGGAACTCATGTAAAGCAAGGTGATTTGATCGCTCAAATTGATAAAGATAAACAACAAAACGATTTAGATATTACAAAAGCTCAGCTTGAAAGTGCTAAGGCTAATTTAGAGAGTAAAAAAGTTGCCCTTGAGATTGCGAATAAGCAATATCAAAGAGAGCAAAAACTTTATGCAGCTAAAGCAAGTTCTCTTGAAAATTTAGAAACTCAAAAAAATAATTATTATACTTTAAAAGCCAATGTTGCAGAGCTTAATGCTCAAGTAGTTCAGCTTGAAATCACTCTTAAAAATGCACAAAAAGATTTAGGTTATACAACCATTACTGCTCCTATGGATGGTGTTGTGATTAATGTAGCTGTAGATGAAGGACAAACAGTTAATGCTAATCAAAACACTCCTACTATAGTCCGTATAGCTAATTTAGACGAAATGGAAGTAAGAATGGAAATAGCAGAGGCTGATGTGAGTAAGATAAAAGTAGGAACAGAGCTTGATTTTTCTTTGCTTAATGATCCTCAAAAAACTTATCATGCTAAGATTGCAAGTATAGATCCAGCTGATACTGAAGTGAGTGATTCTAGTACAAGCTCAAGCTCATCAAGTTCGAGTTCTTCAAGCTCAAGCTCATCAAATGCTATTTATTATTACGCAAAATTTTATGTAGCCAATAAAGATGATTTTTTGCGTATTGGTATGAGTATACAAAATGAAATTGTCGTAGCAAGTGCAAAGGCTGTTTTAGCAGTGCCAACTTATGCAATTAAAAGCGATCCAAAAGGCTATTATGTTGAAATTTTGGAAAATCAAAAAGCTGTTAAAAAATATGTCAAACTTGGCATTAAAGATTCTATCAATACTCAAATTTTAGAAGGTGTAAATGAAGATGAAGAATTGATAGTAAGCTCAAGTGCTGATGGTTTAGCTCCTAAAATGAAGTTGAGATTTTAATGATTTTTCTTAAAAATATTTGCAAAAATATAGGCGAAAATGCCATTTTAAAAAATGTAAGTTTAAGTATAGAAAAAGGTGAATTTGTTGCTATTATAGGACAAAGTGGAAGTGGTAAAACTTCACTTTTGAATATCATAGGAACATTAGATACACCAAGTAGTGGAACTTATGTTTTTGATGAGTATGAAGTCACTAAACTTAATAATGATGAAAAAGCAAGATTAAGGCGTGAAAAAATAGGCTTTATATTTCAAAGATACAATCTTTTAAGCTTGCTGAGTGCTAAAGAAAATGTTTCTTTACCTGCAGTTTATGCGGGAAAAAATTTACAAGAAAGAAGTCAAAATGCTAAAAAACTCTTAAATGATTTAGAATTAGCTCACAAGTTAGATTCTAAGCCAAACGAATTAAGCGGAGGGCAGCAACAACGCGTTTCTATAGCAAGAGCTTTAATCAATGGCGGAGAGCTTATTTTGGCTGATGAGCCAACGGGAGCTTTGGATAGTAAAAGCGGTATTATGGTGCTTGAAATTTTACAAAAACTTAACGAGCAAGGTCATACTATAGTCTTAGTAACTCACGATCCAAAAATTGCAGCACAAGCTAAAAGGGTTATAGAGATTAAAGATGGAGAAATTTTAAGCGATACTAAAAAGGAAAAAGCTCAAGAAAAACTTATTTTAAAAACAATGCCCAAAGAGAAAAAAACACTTACTTTGCTTAAAAATCAAGCCTTTGAATGTTTTAAGATAGCTTATTCTTCCATACTTGCACACAAACTTCGTTCTATTTTAACTATGCTTGGAATCATCATAGGTATTGCTTCTGTAGTTTGTGTTGTAGCTTTAGGATTAGGCTCTCAAGCTAAAGTGCTTGAGTCTATTGCAAGACTTGGGACAAATACTATTGAAATTCGCCCTGGAAAAGGATTTGGGGATTTGCGTTCGGGTAAAACAAGGCTTAATTTTAGTGATTTAGAAACATTAAGATCTTTAGAATATTTAGAAGCAGTTGATGCTCATTCAAATACTTCAGGAGTGGCAACTTATACCAATATTTCTTTAAGCGCAAGAGCTGAAGGAGTAGGGGTAAATAATTTTGCTATAGAAGGTTTAAGGATAGATGCGGGAAGAATTTTAAATAATGATGATGTAAAAAATAGTACCAATGTTGCTGTATTGGATTTTAATGCTAAAAAAAATCTTTTTCCTGATGAAAAAAGTGAAAATATTTTAGGTCGTGTGGTGCTTTTTAATTCTCAACCTTTTAAGATTATAGGAGTTTTGCAAAAAGATACAGACAAGCCTATAGAAGATAATGTAGTACGTCTTTATATACCCTATACAACACTGATGAATAAGCTTACAGGAGATAGAAATTTGCGTGAAATCATAGTTAAGGTTAAAGATGATGTGAGTTCAACTTTGGCTGAAAATGCTATTATAAGAATTTTAGAAATTAAACGCGGACAAAAGGATTTTTTTACTTTTAATTCTGACACTTTTAAGCAAGCTATTACAGCAAATAAACGCACTACAACCATACTTACCGCTTGTGTGGCTGTGATTGCTTTGATTGTTGGGGGTATAGGAGTGATGAATATCATGCTTGTTTCTGTAAGTGAAAGAACAAGAGAAATAGGCATACGCATGGCTATAGGGGCTAGAAGAGAAGATATTATGATGCAGTTTTTAATCGAAGCGGTTATGATTTGTACTATAGGGGCGATTTTAGGTGTGATTTTATCGATTTTTGTTATTTTTGCTTTTAATACTTTAAGTACGGATTTTCCTATGATTTTAAATGCCTATTCTGTGCTTTTGGGACTTTTAAGTTCTATGTTTATCGGTGTGGTTTTTGGTTTTTTCCCTGCAAGAAATGCAGCAAATTTAAATCCTATTAGTGCATTATCAAAGGAATAAAATGAAAATAATACTTAGCATTTTTTTAGCATTTTTCTTGAGCGCTTGTGGTGTAAAACTTAGCTTGCCTAAAGAAGTTGATTTAACTCAAGAACAAATGAAAGATTTAAATCTTACTTATGATTGGTATAGATCTTATGATAATGCAAAATTAAATGAATTTCTAAATTTTGTTTTATTGAATAATAGTGATATTAATATTGCTAGAAAAACTTTGCTTTCGGCTTTGGCTAGAGCTGATTTGATTGATTATGATTTATATCCGACTTTAAGTGGAAATTTGGGTTTTGGTGCGGATAAAGATTTAAATTCAGGCAAACAAAGTAAAAATTTCAATAATTCTTTAAATTTAAGCTATGAGCTTGATATTTATGGCAAATTAAGAGATAGTGCAAGTGCGAGTGAATTTAGTGCAAAAGCAAGTGCTTATGATCTTGAAAATTTAAAAATAAGTATGATCAATACAGCTTTAAATGATGTGTTTGAGCTGGCTTATTTTAACGATGTAGATAAATTGCTTCGAGCTTATCTTTCAAATTTAGAACAAATGAAAGAGCTTTATAACTATAAATACAAGCTTGGAAAAATAGAAGAATTAGATCTTTTAAACATAGAACAAAGCTTATTAAGAGCTAAACAAAATTTATTAGGCAATGATCAAAATCGTAATTTACTCATAAAAAATTTACAAGATTTATTGGCAAGGCAAGAAGGTTTTGCTTATATAGAGTATTTTAAAACTTTATCTTTAAATGATTTTAAAACCTTAAGTCCTGATTTTAATATACCTTTAAAAGCTTTAGCGTACCGTGCAGATGTGAGATCTAAACTCAATAGCTTAAAATCAGCCTTTAAGGATTATTCTTCTATGCAAAAATCTATTTTGCCTAGTATTTCTTTAGGTGGAGCATTAAGTGGGAGTGATAAAAAAATTGATGGTAGTTTTAAATTTGAAATTTTAAGTGGTAATGTTAAGATTTCTTTACCTTTCTTAGATTATGGTAGGGTAAAGCAAAATATCAAAATTTCACAATTTGCTTATGAGCAACTTTTAATTTCTTATGAGCAAGCCTTGCAAAGCGCGATGAATGAATTTGCGTTAAATTATAAAGATTATCAAAGCGACACCTTGCTTTTACAAAATTTGCAAAATATTAACATTAAACAAGAGCTTATCACTAAGGCGTATTATGAAAAATATATTTTAGGAAAAAGTGAATTAAAAGATTATTTGGATGCAAACAATACTTTAAATTCTACCCAGCAAGAATTTTTAAGAGCTAGATTTAGTCTTTTAAAAACCATTAATTCTTACTATCAAATCACAGCTTTAAGTTTTAATGATAAAAACTTAGAATTTCCTAAGTATTAAATTTAATAATCGATGATATTTTTTAAATCCTCGAGTAACTTTTTAGCCATCAGCTCATAGCCTTTTATAGTAAGATGTACATCATTGAGCGAAAGCTTTTGTTCTATCCATTTGTTTTTTCCCCCACTATCTTGCATAAACTGATGCATATCAAAAATAAGAGTTTTTTCTTCTTTAGCAACTTCATATAATGCTTTGCGTATGGTAAAAAAATCAGGAGCAAGCTTGTAGTTTTTACCTTGTTTTTGAACTACAGTTGGTGGAGAGATTAGCATGATAACAGCGTTTTTATTGTAAGTTTTTAAAATACTAATCCATTTTTTTAAATTATTTTTGAATTTTTGTTTTTCAAACCCTTTAAAGAGTGCATCATTAGAACCATAGGCAAGAATAATTAAATCATTGTGTAAAAGTCCTAGTTCTTTTTTTACAACTGTTTGATTCCAAGAGAGCCATAAATCACTTTTGGCACCATTGATTGCAATGGTATCTAAGAAAACATTATTATCTTTATTTGTGATGAAATATCCTCCTAGCTCAGCATCTTTTTGTAAGGCTGAAATTTGCAAAGGAAGATCAAGTTCTAGTTCTTTATAAGACCATTTGTTAATTTGTGTAGTTCTTAACTCATAGCTTTGGTTTTTTGCATCTTTGATGCTAAAAGCATTGGTATTTTGTTTGGCTTTAAATAAAAATCCTATTTTGAAATTTTTTTTATCTAGGGTTGTATCAAGGTTGATTTTTGCGCCTTTAGTTTTTGCTTTGGCTATTATCCCACCTAGTGGAAAATTATGTCCAGCATTAGCAGGATTTCTTGAGTTTAAAATTTCAAAGTTTTTATAAGAATAAACAAGATTAAGATTTTGTTGATATTTGGGCTGTAAAGGATAGGCAAAACCTATAGAGTTAGAGCGGATTAAATATCCTCTTATGACACGCGGAAAGAAATCAGCCGCCATATGAGAATCTCCATAAATTCTAATTCCTATGTTTTGATTTTTTTCTAATTTTTTTTCTAGATTTTTAAGATCTTTTTTTAATACATAACTTGTTAAAGCAGAGTGATTTTTGTTTTGATTGAGTATGGAATCTATTGTGTCATTTGTATTTAAATTTTGTGCATAAGAGCTAGTAAAAATAATAAAAAACAATAAGATAATTTTAAATTTATTTACTAGCATTTTCTTCCTTAAGTTTTATGTGTTCTAATAAAAGTTTAGACATTTCTCTTGCCCCACTTGGAGTAAAATGAACCCCATCATCTGTTCTTACTTTTATACTTCTATTGTTTTCATCTTTTATATAAGCTGAGTATTCATCATTGACACTAAAAAATAGCTTAGTGTTGATAAAAATTTCTTTATTTTTAAGAATTTCATCGCTGTAAATTTTATTGAGCACTTGTATTTTTTTGTTCAAATCTTCTTTTTTTACAGGAGGGATTTCAAACCAAAAAACTTTGGCTTTATGTTTTTTAGCGATTTTAATGATTTCATCTACACGACTTGTGTAAATATCTATCCAAGAAGGGGAGCCAAAACGATGGTAATTTCCTCCTTTTTTAATATCCCAAGGATCATTAGCGCCAAGAAGAACAACAAGATATTTAATATTTGAGTTTTTAATAAAAGCTTCATTGGTTGCTTTTGACCAATCAAAATAGGATTTATAAGAAAGGCCTGTATTTTGTTTGCTAAGATCGGTTACCTTAAGATTTAAATTTCTTAAATCTCTATTTAAGGCTATTGCAACACCTTGCATTAAAGAATCTCCGATAAATAAAAACTCATCTCCATTTTGTAGTTCTAATTTGGTATTGTCGATAAAACTAATATTTGCATCTCGGATTAAGGTTGGATTTGTTTCTTTATGAGAAGTGTTTTCATCATTTTCTAAAGTGTTTAGAACTTTATCTATTTTACTTAAGTTTTCATCTATTGATTTATTTTCTTGATTTGTAGTTTCTTCATTAGTTTGAGGCAAGGGTTCGTTGCTTAAAATTGCGCGAATTTGTTCTAATTTAATTTTGAAGCCATTGGCTTCTTTTAAAAGATCATTATGAGGATAGAATGCAAAGTGATATTTTTGTTCTATATAAGAGCTAATGCTCTGATTCATAACTACAACAACCAAGCCAAGCACTATAATCAAAATAAAGAAAAATCTAACCACACTCATCTAAAAACTCGAATAAATAAAATCAGGAATTCCATCTGGCATAAAAGCAAAAACCAAAAGTAAAATAAAAGCTATGATAAAAGGTTTTAGTAAAAATGGAGTAAGATTTAAAATCTTAATGCAATATTCTTTAAAATTAATAAATAAAGGATAGATCATAAAAAGAACCCCAAAAGCAACCAACATATAAATATCGTTATAAGATGGAATTTGGAAGAAATTATAATAACAAGCTTTAAAATATTCTATTGCATCTTCTAGATTTTTGCTATAATAAAAGAAAATCCAAGTAAAACATACAAATTGAAAGGTTAAAAATCTTCCTAAAGCTGGAATTTTTTGTAAACTAAATTTGCTTAAAGCTAGCAAATGTATAAAAACTATGCCAATGCCATGCAATAAACCCCAAACAATAAAAGCAAGTGTATTGCCATGCCACATACCTGAAAGTATAAAAGCGATGAGTATGTTAACTATAGTGCGTGGCATTCCTTTTCTATTGCCCCCTAAAGGTATGTAGATATAATCTCTTATAAAAGTTGAAAGACTGATATGCCATCTAGCCCAAAAATCTTTTAGGTTTTTTGCAAGATAAGGCATGTTAAAGTTAGGCGGAAGGGTAAAACCTAACATTAAAGCAAAAGCACAAACTAAATCAACATATCCGCTAAAATCGCAGTATATTTGAATTGCATAGGCGTAAATTGCGCTTAAAAGTTGTATGAAATTATAAGATTGTGGAAAGTCTAAAATACTTTTAGCATAAATTCCAAGGTAATTGGCTATTAAAACTTTTTTAACTATACCAAAAACAAGCAAGATGATGATTAAATTTGCATGTTTAAATTCGCGTTTTTGATAGGCCTGTTCAAAGAAAAAAGAACTTCGCATAATGGGCCCTGAAAGTAGTGTTGGAAAAAATGATAAGAAGGTTGCTAAATTTAAAAAACTTTCTAAACGGCGTTTTTGATAAACTTCTACAAGATAAGTAATAGAAGTAAAGGTATAAAAACTAATTCCTATTGGTAATACTAAATCAATATTTAAAAATTCTAAACCGAAAAAATTTAATATCTCATCAACACTTCCTTTGATACTAGGAAAGTATTTAAAAAAACATAAATTTAAAATAATAAAAGCCATGCAAGTAGCGAAAATATAACGCTTGCGACGCACAAAAATTAGCAAGGCAAAATAGTGTATAAAAAAGGTATATATAAATAAAACCAAGGCGAAATAAGGATTGATTAAAATATAAATAATATAAGAGAAAATTAAAATTAAAATATTTTGTATTTTATAATTATTTTTAAAAGTCCAATAAATAGCAAAAAAAGCTATCATTAAAATACTAAATTCTAGAGAAAAATAAGTCATACCTTCAATCCAAAGCGAGATTTGCCCATAGTAGGGCAAAGATTATTTTTTTCTGCTTAATGCAATATTTTTGATGTATTGATCAGCTAAATAAAGTCCATTTCCGTGTTCTCCGATTAACTTAATCTTGTCAACTATACCGCGGAAAAGTGCTTCTTCTTCGTGTTGTTCGCTTACATACCACTGTAAGAAATTAAAAGTAGAATAGTCTTTATGTGTTAGCATGTGTTCAACTAAAGTATTGATTGATTTTGTGATAAATTGCTCGTGTTCATAGGTTTTTTCAAAAACATCAAGTAAAGATTTGAAATTTTGTTCAGGCTGTTTTACTTCTTGAAGCTCTACATGAGAATCTGTTTCATTAAGATAAGTGATAAGCTTTTTAGCATGATCGCTTTCTTCGCTTGCATGTGCAAACAAGAAGGCTCCAGCTCCATCAAGACTGTTTTCATAGCACCAAGAACTCATACTAAGATATAAGTTTGCCGCATACATTTCTTTGTTTATTTGTTCATTGAGTAATTTTACAACTTCTTTAGAAAGCATTCTTATCTCCTTATTAAAATTTAAAATGTTTTATAATGATATATTATTTTTTTAAAAACAAGCTAAATTTTTTGATAGTTAAAAATTATATTTAAGAAAAATACAAAATAAAAAATGTTTCCAAAATGTTTCCAAGTTTTTTTAAACTTCCATTGCTTTTTTAAAGTTAAGGAGAAAAAATGAAAAAAATTCTATCTTTAAGTGTGGCAAGTCTTGCACTTTGTGGTGCTTTAAATGCAGCAGATTTAAAAATCGCAGGTTCATCGACTGTGTATCCTTTTACTTCTTTTGTAGCTGAAGAGTATGCAGCGATTCACAATACAAAAACTCCTATAGTAGAGAGCTTGGGAACAGGGGGTGGATTTAAGGTATTTTGCGAGGGCATAACTGACATTTCTAATGCTTCAAGAGCGATGAAATTTAGCGAATTTGAAACTTGCAAAAAAGCAGGGGTAACTGATATAGTAGGGATGATGATAGGTTATGATGGTATAGTTTTAGCTCAAAATAAAACCAATGCTCCATTAAATATCACAAAAAAAGAACTTTTCTTAGCATTGGCAAAAGAAATTCCACAAAATGGAAAACTTATACCAAATCCTTATACAAACTGGAATCAAATCAATAAAAATTTACCAAATCGTAAAATTAGTGTTTATGGTCCACCATCAAGTTCAGGAACAAGAGATACTGTAGAAGAGCTTGTAATGAGCGATGTGTCTAAAAAAATTCCTGAGTATAAAGGCGAGTATAAAACCATACGCCAAGATGGTGCTTATATCCCAAGTGGTGAAAATGATAATCTAATCGTTTCCAAACTTACTATTGATAAGGATGCTTTTGGAATTTTTGGTTATAGCTTTTTAGTGAGCAATTCAGACAAAATCAATGCTGCTAATATCGATGGTGTTACGCCAAGCGAAGAAAGTATCGCAGATGAAAAATACGAACTTGCAAGAAGTTTGTTTATTTATATCAATGCTAAGAAAAATCCAAAAGAAGCCTTTGATTTTGCAAAAATTTATATGAGTGATGATTTGGCAAAAAGTGGTGGAGAGCTTGAAAAAATAGGACTTGTTCCTTTGAGTGATGATAAATTAAAAGCTTCTCAAAAACATGTAGAAGATAGAAAAATTTTAAATGATGAGCTTGTAAAAGCTGGAAAAGTTTTTTAAGGAAAAACTTTGTTAAAAGAAAAAATAATCAAATTTGCACTTTTTTTATGTGCTTTTGTAAGCGTGATAGTAAGTTTTGCTATCATGCTTACAATTTTAATTGAAGCTTTAAAATTCTTTCAAAAAGAAAGCGTTATTACCTTTTTATTCTCAAGTCAGTGGGCAGCTGATGCAGCTTTTATGAATGCAGATGGCACGAGTAAACAAGGTGTTTTTGGAGCGCTATCGCTTTTTTGGGGAACTTTTTATATTTCATTGATTGCTATGCTAACGGCTTTACCTTTAGGGGTTATGTGTGCTATATATTTAGGTGTTTTTGCTGGCAAAAAATCTAAAAATTACTTAAAACCTATTTTAGAAATCATTGCAGGGATTCCTACTGTTGTTTTTGGATTTTTTGCGGCTATAGTTGTAGCGCCTTTTATAGTGTGGTTTTTTTCTTTATTTGGCATACAAGCAAGCTTTCAAAGTGCTTTAGGCGCAGGTTTTATCATGGGGATCATGATAGTACCTATAGTGGCTTCTTTATCTCAAGATTGCATTGAAGCAGTAAGCGAGAAAAGGATTAATGGCGCTTATGCTTTAGGTATGACAAAAAAAGAAGTGGTTTTTGCCGTGATTTTACCTGAGGCTATTCCTGGTATAGTTGCAGCTTGTCTTTTAGGACTTTCAAGAGCCTTAGGCGAAACTATGATAGTGGTGATGGCAGCTTCTTTGCGTCCAAATTTAACTTTAAATTTTTTAGAAGATATGACAACGGTAACGGTAAAAATCGTAGAAGCTTTAAGTGGAGATCAAGCCTTTGATAGTTCTTTGGCTTTAAGTGCTTTTTCTTTAGGTTTGGTGCTTTTTGTCATCACTTTAATCATCAATATGTTTAGCGTTTATCTTATCAATCGCTTTCACAAAAGGAAAAATTTATGAAAAAACTTTTTAAAAAAAGACAAAAAGCTTCAAAGTCTTTTAAAAGACTTTGTAAAATGGGGCTTTATATTAATTTAATTTTTCTTTGTATCTTTTTAGGAAGTGTGGCTTATCTTGGATTTCCTGCTTTTAAGCAAACCTATATTTTTGTAGAGGCTAATAGAAATTCTCCTGCTTATGATCTTTTATCTCGTGCTGAGCAAAGAAAGATAAGAACAGGGCAAATCACTGAAAAATCTTGGCTTTTGGCAAATTCAGAAGTAGATCAATATATGAAGCAAAAATATAATCGCCTTAGTGAAAAACAAAGAACTTTAGTCGATGATCTTATGCAAAAAGGCGAGATAGAGCTTAAATTTAATAGCAATTTCTTTTTAAATGGGGACTCAAAATCTCCTGAAAATTCAGGAATTTTATCTTCAGTTGTAGGGACTTTGCTTGTTATGCTTGTTTGTATGGTTGTGAGTGTTCCTATAGGCGTTGCAGCGGCAATTTACTTAGAAGAATTTGCGCCACAAAATATCCTTACACATTTTATAGAAGTGTGTATTAACAACCTTGCAAGTATTCCTAGTATCTTGTTTGGACTTTTAGGACTTGGAGTGTTTATCAATCTTTTTGGAATGCCTCGTTCAAGTGCTTTAGTGGGTGGGCTTACTTTGGCGATCATGAGTTTGCCTATTATCATTGTTTCAACCAAAGCGGCCTTAAAAAGTGTGGATATCAATATGAAAAATGCTGCTTATGCCTTAGGTATGACAAAGGTTCAAATGGTAAAAGGTATTATGTTACCTTTGGCTATGCCTATGATTTTAACAGGTTCTATTTTGACTTTAGCAGGGGCTATAGGCGAGACTGCACCTTTGATGATTATCGGTATGATAGCATTTATCCCTGATGTAGCTAGTTCGATTTTTGATCCAACTAGCGTTTTACCTGCTCAAATTTACTCATGGTCGGCTATGCCAGAGCGTGCATTTTTAGAAAGAACAGCAGCGGGTATTATTGTGCTTTTAGGACTTTTAGTCGTATTAAATCTTAGTGCAATATTATTAAGAAAATATTTTCAAGGAAAATTAAAGTGATAGCAAAAACAACAAATTTAAATTTATTTTATGGAAAAAAACAAGCTTTATTTGATATCAATATGCAAATAGAGCAAAACAAAATTACTGCACTCATCGGTGCTTCAGGATGTGGTAAATCCACTTTTTTGCGCTGTTTTAATAGAATGAATGATAAAATTGCAAAAATCGATGGTTTAGTGGAAATTGAAGGAAAAGATGTTAAAAATCAAGATGTAGTAGCCTTGCGTAAAAATGTAGGCATGGTTTTTCAACAACCTAATGTTTTTGTAAAAAGCATTTATGAAAACATCTCTTATGCACCAAAACTTCATGGTATGATTAAAAACAAAGATGAAGAAGAAGCTTTGGTGGTGGATTGCTTGCAAAAAGTGGGGCTTTTTGAAGAGGTTAAAGATAAATTAAAGCAAAATGCCCTAGCTCTTTCAGGCGGACAACAACAACGTCTTTGTATCGCAAGAGCTTTAGCGATCAAACCTAAACTTTTGCTTTTAGATGAGCCAACTTCTGCACTTGATCCTATAAGTTCAGGCGTGATTGAAGAGCTTTTGAAAGAATTAAGCCATAATCTTTCTATGATCATGGTTACGCATAATATGCAACAAGGCAAACGCGTAGCTGATTATACAGCATTTTTTCACCTAGGTGAGCTTATAGAATTTGGAGAAAGCAAGGAATTTTTTGAAAATCCAAAGCAAGAAAAAACCAAAGCTTATTTAAGCGGTGCTTTTGGGTGAGATTTATTTTTTGGAAATTTGATGATATAATTAATTAAAAATTTCCAAAAAAAGGTTTAATATGATTATAAACCAAATTTATTCTATAGATTCTTGTGATGATGTAGAATTAAATATCAAAAGGGGAAGTAAATTAGAATTTAGATTGACTTATGATGATAGTAAAGAAATAGAAGCTATTGTTTGTATTATTCCAGGTGGTGCTGAAGATATGAATAGTTATATTTATATTGATGATTATTTGACTAGAAATTATAAAGTTGCTGTTATTAATATTAACTATCATTGTATAGGAAATAGACCTCATTTGGGTTCTAGTTTTTATTTGGATGATATAGATAAATTCATTTTAGATACTAGTTTAAAGGCTATAAATTTAAAATGTATAAATGTTTATGGTATAAATTCTTATGAAAATCTAAATAATGCTTTTATAAGAATAGATCAAGAAATTCAAAAATTAAAATTAAATCAACAATTACATCAAAACTATAAATTAAGAACGCATGTAAGCTTTTTACCATCTAAAAATGAATATCAAAATTTTGGTATAATGCAAGCTATGGATATTTTAAATGCTATTTTTTATATAAAAGAAAATTCTCCATTTAAACTAATGAGGGGGGGGGGTATTAGAACGATTTTGTTTGGAAATTCATATGGCGGATATTTAGCAAATTTATGTGCAAAAATAGCTCCTTGGAGTATTGATTTTATATTAGATAATTCTTCTTTTGTTAATTTGTTTGGAAATATTTTTAGACTTATAGGTTTTGGAAAAGAAATCGATTTTACTAGATATCATGGAACATATGATGATACTTTATTTAAAAATATATTTTTATATTTAAGTGATAAAACTTATTGGAATAATAATAAATTTTCAAAAAATTATTTTTCAAATGCTAGAAAAATCATAAGAGAACCATTAAACAAAGAACATCTAATAATACAAAGCTTATATCCAAATCCAAAATATATTTTATATCATAGTATTTTTGATGAAAGATCTCCTTTTAAAAATAAGGAAAATTTTGTACATATTTTAAAAGAATTAAATTTTAAAGTAGAATTTTTTGCTATTTCACAAGTTGATAATAAGTTTATTAAAAATTTAAATCATGGAATGGGATTGAGCACAAAATTATTTTTTAAAAAACATTTATTGCAAATATTAAAAGAACCTTTGCAAGATAAAATTTGCAAGAAGGAAGTCTCATATAAATGTGATGAGCTAGTGTATACTTTCAAAGAAGAAAATCATCAAATTATTTTAAATATAACAAATTGAGTATATTAAATATTTATATTTAAAAAAGTAATTTTTAAGTAGAATTGTTTTTTAAAAGAAATATTTAAAAAAAGAGATAAGATAATATCATGGCAAAAAAACAACTCTCCTTAACAAGACTTAGTTTTCCTATATTTTGGGATTTGCTTTCTAAGTATTTAACCGTGATTATCAATACCGCTATGGTGTCGCATTATTCTAATTTTCTTGTCGGTGCTATGGGGGCTGGAAATCAAATTTTAGATCTTTTTATCACTATTTTTTCATTTTTAAGTGTGGGTTGTAGCGTGGTGATCGCACAAGCAATTGGTGCAAAAGATCATGTTTTAGCAAGAAAAGTGATTCATCAAAGTTTGTTCTTAAATGCACTTTTAGGCTTTGTATGCGGTGTGCTTATTTTATGGCATGGGGAGTATTTGCTTTATCTTTTAAAAATTCCACAAGAATTGCTCAAAGATAGCGAAATTTACTTACATATGCTTGCAATTTGTTTGTTTTTTGATGCCATAGGTATTGTTTTAGCTGCTATTGTAAGGGTTTATAATATGGCTTATTGGGTCATGTTTATAGGTTTTTTGATGGATATAGTGGTGATTTGTGGAAATTATTATGTTTTGCATTATACAAAGTCAGAACTTTTTGGAATAGGGCTTAGTAATATTTTTGCTCGCATTGTTGCTATAGTTGCTTTGTTTGCGATACTTTTTTATAAACTTAAAATTCATCTTAAAATCAAAGAAATGATAAAACTTGAAAAAGAAGTTTTAAAAAAGGTTTTAAATATAGGAGGATTTTCAGCAGGGGAAAATCTTTTGTGGATAGTCCAATATACTATAGCTTTTGCTTTTGTAGCAAGCTTAGGTGAGGCGAGTTTGAGTGTGCAAACGATTTATTTTCAAATTTCAATGCTTATCATGCTTATAGGACAAGCTATAAGCATAGCTAATGAAATCATAGTAGGTAAATTAGTCGGTGCTAGGTATGAAAATATCGCTTACAAACATGCTTGGCGTGCTTTATATTTTAGTGTAATAGCGAGTGCTTTAGTGGCGTTTTTAAACTATCTTTGTCAAGATTTTACTATGCAAATTTTAGGGCTTAAAGAAGAGCTAAAAAATTTAATGATACCTTTATTTGCTCTTTCAATCTTTCTTGAAATTTCACGAACTTTTAATATAGTTATGGTTAATTCCTTGCGCGCAAGTGGCGATGCTAAGTTTCCATTTTTTAGCGGACTTGTTTTTATGATGGGGGTATCTTTGCCTGTGGGTTATGTGCTTTGTTTTCATTTTAATCTTGGAATTTTAGGGGTTTGGATAGGATTTTGTGCAGATGAATTTTTGCGTGGAATGGTAAATTCATACAGATGGAAAAGTAAAAAATGGCAAGGCAAAGCTCTAGTTTAAAATCATTTATTTATAAAGATGAGTGCTATTTTTATTCTAAAAAATGCATAAAAACTTTAAGATTAAGGCTAAATGAAAAGGGTGAATTTGTTCTTAGTATTCCTTATTTTTGCACCTTTAAAAGTATTTATGAGTTTTTAGATAAATCAAGTTCTTGGATGAATGAGGCAAAAAAAAGATTTGAAAAAAAAGCCTTAAAAGATGATGAGTTAATCTTTTTAGCTAAAAAATATCAAATTATTTTTGATGAAAATGCCAAAAAAATTTATTTTGATAAAGATAAAATAATTTGTCAAAATAAAGCAAAATTGGATTTATTTTTAAGACAAAATGCTAAAAAGATTTTTACTTTTTATCTTAAAAAATGGAGTAAAAAAACAGGCTTATTTTACACGCATTTAAGCATTAAAAATATGAAAACACGTTGGGGTTCTTGCAATCACAATAAAGCTTATATTAATTTAAATTTAAAACTCATTCAAAAGAGTTTAAGAGCTATTGAATATGTGATTTTGCATGAAATTAGCCATTTAAAATTTCCCAATCATAGCAAAGAATTTTATACTTTTATAGAGCATTTTATGAGTGATTTTAGGCAAAGAGAGAAAGAATTTTTAAGTTAAAAATGTTATATTTATAGTTTATTTTTCAAAAAAGGCATAATATGACTTTGGATTTTGATTTTATTTATAATGCAGATAATGATATTTTTGAATATTTATTGCGTTTTTATGCGAAAAATTACAATTATATCCTTAGTAAAGAAGAAAATACTTATCATTTTTCTATCGATGCAGATGAAGAAAATTTAAAGACTTTTTGTGATTCTTTGAATTTCATGAGTCATAGCGTTTTTTTGAAAAAATTTGATGTAAAAGCGGGGCAGGGTTTTAACCCTTGTATACCAGAAGATAAAGAATTTTCAAGATTTTCTTATATTACTCATTTAAATTCTAATGCTTATCAAGAAAAAAAACTTTTAAACAAAAACGAATGGGGCGTGTTTTGTGAGTGTGAATTTTCAAGCAATTTATCAGAATTTGAAAAAATCAATGAAGAAAATTTCAATACTTTTTTAAATCTTGCCTTTGATTTGTTAAGTCAAGAAAAAAAGATTTATTTGAAAGATAAAAATGGCATTTATGAATTTTCTTTGTTTAAGAACGAATTTATAGGAGATTTTTTACTTCCTTGTGATATTAAAGCTATAAATTCAGTTTTTGTTTGTTCAAATGAAAATTTAAAACTTCTTGCAAGTTTAGAAAAACCTTTGATGAAACTAAGGCTTAATGCCATATTTAGAAAAAATCACAATCTTGATTTTAGTGATTTTAAAATTAGACTTGCTAGGGATTTATTTTGTTTTGCTTTAGGTTTAAAACTTTTTGAAAATGAATATAAATTTTTGAGCGTAAAAAAGATAGAAGAATATCAAAAAGATTTTTATATCAGTGCTTTAGATGAGCAAGTGGTGGTTTTGGAAGGCTTTGAATTTATCAATGCTAAGGCAAGAGAGCTTATTTTTTCTAAAGAAGATAAAAATATGGCAAGAATTTCTTATCTTGTAAGCCGTTATAAAGAAAAAGCTTTTATTTTAGAGCTAAGTAAGGATTATGAAGATATTTTGCTTATCAATAAAGAGCTTAATTTACTTAAACTTTCCTTACCAAAACACAGCAAAGAACTTTATGAAGAGATTAAAAAAGATGAAATTGGTGCAAGGCTTTTAGAAAATTTTAACAAGGAATTTCCTCTTTTAGATGAAAATTTTGAGCTTCAAAACAATTTTTATTCCTTACTTGGCTTGCTGGGTAGAGTGCTAAATTTGGGTAGAAATTTACAAGAGAGTGCTAGTGAGCTTTTAAAAATCGCTGATGAGTCAAAAATGCCTCGTGGAGTAAAGATTGATTATCGTTTGAAAGAAGATAAAAGTTTTGATTATACAAGAACCTTAAGATCTGCCATGAGTTTTATGTTAGCAGGTGTAGATAGTGCTAATATCGCTTATGGAGCGGTTGAGAGTTTGGCTTATTTCTTGCGTGATACTTATGATGAATTAAGAGAGAAAAAGCAAAGTGATTTAGCACTTATAAGTGGATCTTTGTTTGAACATAAATCTTTACTTAAAAATACTTTAAAACATCTTAAAAATTGTCAGTTAAGCGATGCGCCACTTAGGGTATAAGATCAAAATTTCAGGTCTAGTTCAAGGGGTGGGTTTTCGCCCCTTAGTTTATGAACTAGCTTTGAAATCAAAGCTTTTTGGAGAAGTAAGAAATGATGGTTTTGGGATAGAAATCATCCTTGCTTGCACTCAAAAAGAATGTGAAAATTTCATAGAAAATTTAAAAAATCATCTTCCACCTTTAGCAAGAATAGATCAGCTTATAATCACGCAAATTTCAATTTCAAACTATGAGAATTTTAGCATTACTCCTTCTTTAGAGAATACAAAAAGCACGCCTATGTTAAGCGATTTTGCGTTTTGTAAGGAGTGTAAAAAAGAATTTTTTGATGAAAAAAATCCACGCTTTTTATATCCTTTTATCACTTGCACACATTGTGGGCCACGCTTTAGTATTATAAAAAGTCTTCCTTATGATAGATTTAATACCTCTATGCAAGAATTATTGATGTGTGAGTTTTGTAAAAGTGAATATGAAGATCCTAAAAATAGGCGTTTTCATGCCCAGCCTATTAGTTGTCCTAAATGCAAAATCAATGTTTTTCTTAAAAATCCAAAGGGTGAAATTTTAGCTAAAGATCAAGAAGCTTTTATGCAAAGTGCGAAGTTTTTAAAGGAAGGTAAAATTTTAGCCATAAAAGGCATAGGTGGTTTTCATCTCATGTGCGATGCTTTTAATGAAGAAGCTTTAAAAACTCTAAGACTTAGAAAAAATCGCCCTAAAAAACCTTTTGCTTTGATGTGTAAAGATTTACAAAGTGCTAAAGAACTTGCCTTTATAGATGAAAAAGAAGAAGCTTTGCTTGGTGGGGTTTTAGCTCCTATTGTGATTTTAAAGGCAAAAAAAGCCTTTTCTTTAATCGCTCCTGATGTTGATAAAATCGGTATTATGTTAGCTTATACACCTTTACATCTTTTGCTTTTTGAGTATTTTAAAGGAAGCCTTGTAGCAACGAGTGCAAATTTAAGCGGAGAAAGTATTATTAAAGATGAGTTTAATTTGTGTAAAAAACTTGATAAAGTTTTTGATTTTTATTTGGATTATGATAGGGAGATTATCAATGCAAGTGATGACAGCATAGCTCAAGTGGTAAATGGTGAAACTATGTTTTTGCGTACTTCAAGGGGCTTAAATCCTTTTTATTTGGAAAGAAATTTTAATAAAAAAGGCACTTTTTTAGCTTTGGGTGCGGAACTTAAAAATGAATTTGTGATTTTTTATGAAAATAAACTTTTAATTTCTCCTTATATAGGGGATTTGAAAAGTCTTGATGTGCATGAGAGATTTTTTAAACTTTTAGAATTTTTTAAACAAAATTATGATTTGAAATTTGATGCGATTTTGTGCGATAAACACCCGCATTTTAGCTATGCAAAAGAATTTGAAGAAAGGATTAAAATTTCTCATCATTATGCGCATTTTTGTGCGGCTTATTTTGAATATGAAGAAAATTTTGCAAAAGATGAAAAGGCTTTAGCTTTTATTTGTGATGGAACAGGTTATGGCGAAGATGGTAAAATTTGGGGTGGAGAAGTTTTTGTAGGAAATTTAAAAGAATATGAAAGAATTGCACATTTTGAAAATTTCACTCTTATAAATAGTGATATTAAAAATATACAAAATTTAGCCTTAAGTCTTATTTTTCATTATGATTTAGAAGATAAGGCTAAGGATTTTTTAGCAAAAATTCCAAAAATTAAACTTAAAAATCTTAAAAAAATTTATTCTCATTCTAACTTACAAACAAGTTCTTTAGGACGCATTATCGATGCTTTTGGAAGTATTGTTTTTAACTTAGAAAAAAGTTCTTATGAAGCTCAAGTTGGCTTAATGTGTGAAGCTTTTTATGATAAAAATCTTGATTTTTCTTATAAGCTTTTTGTAGAAAAAGGGCAGGTTAATTTTAAAAATTTAATCCTAGGGGCTTTGCAAGATGAAAAAACTAAGGCGATTACAGGTATGTTTAATGCCTTGGCAAATTTTATCATAGATTTTAGCAAAGATTATGATTTAAAAGTGCTTTTAAGCGGAGGGGTTTTTCAAAACAAAACCTTGCTTGAAATTTTAAAAGCTAAAAATTTTGATTTTTTTATACCTTTAAAGTACCCTTGTAATGATAGCTCCATAGCCTTAGGACAAATGGTGCATTTTTTAAATTTAGAAAAATAAAGCAAATATTCTAAAAACTCATAATTTTTTAATGCTTTTAAGGTTAAAATGAAACAAAAAATATAGAAGGAAAGAAAATGTGTAAAGATTGCGGCTGCTCTATAAATTCAAGCCATACGCATGGTCATCATCACGATCACCATCATGAAAATCCAAGTTTAAAAGAGGGTAAAACCATAGAAGTGATTTCTAAAATTTTAAGCAAAAATGATGAAGAAGCTAAGCATAATAGAGCGCATTTTAATGAAGCTAACACGCTTTGTATCAATTTAATGAGTTCTCCAGGTAGTGGAAAAACCACGCTTTTAGAAAGCACGATTAAGGCTTTGAAAAATGAACTTAAAATTGCTGTGATTGAAGGGGATTTAGAAACCAATAATGACGCTCTAAGGGTAAAAAATGCCGGAGCTTTGGCGTATCAAATCACTACAGGACAAAGCTGTCATTTGGACGCTTTTATGGTGCATGAGGCTTTGCATCATTTAGCCATTGATGATGTGGATTTGCTTTTTATAGAAAATGTTGGAAATTTGGTTTGTCCTGCAAGTTATGATTTAGGAGAGCATTTAAATGTGGTTTTGCTTTCTGTTACCGAAGGAAGCGATAAACCGCAAAAATATCCTGTGATGTTTAAAAAGGCTGATATAGTTTTAATCACAAAGGCAGATTTAGCTCATCATTTTGATTTTGATGTTAAAGAGGCGACTAGGTTGATTAAAGAATTAAATCCTAGAGCAGATATTATCACCCTTGATGCAAAAAATGGCACCAATATGGAGCTTTGGTATAAGGTGCTTAAACTTAAAAAGGAGCTTTTTTAATGTGTTTGTCTATACCTTCTGAAATTTTAGAAATCGATGAGTTAAACAATGCTTTAGTACAAACTTTAGGCGTGAAAAGAAAAGTTAATTTGGATTTGATTGATGAACCTTTAAAACAAGGCGATTATGTATTAATCCATGTAGGCGTTGCTATGGAAAAAATCGACAAAGAAGCTGCACTAGAAAGCATTAAAACCTATCAAGAAATAGTAGAAAAAATGAATAGTGGAGAGATAAAAAGTGATGAAGGAGATTTGGGTTTAAATGAATTTCATCGATGAATTTAGAGATAAAGAAAGCATTTTAGCTTTAAAAAAACTCATAGAACAAGAACTTAAAAATCCTATTAATATCATGGAAATTTGCGGTGGGCATACGCATAGTATCATGAAATATGCTTTGCCTTCTATTTTGCCAAAGGAAATTAACTTTATCCATGGGCCAGGATGTCCTGTTTGTGTTATGCCAAGAGTTCGCATTGACACAGCTATCAAGTTAGCCTCCATGAAAGATACGATTTTTTGTACTTTAGGGGATCTTTTAAGGGTGCCTGGAAGTGAAATTTCTTTACTGGATTTAAGAGCTAAAGGGGCTGATGTTAGAGCGCTTTATTCTCCGCTTGAGGTTTTGGAAATTGCTAAGCAAAATTTAAACAAAAATATCATCTTTTTTGCTATAGGTTTTGAAACTACTACGCCTATGAGTGCTTTACTTCTTCAAAAGGTTATAGAAGAAAAAATAAATAATGTCTTTTTTCATATCAATCATATCACAGTTCCAGCACCCATAGAAGCGATCATGAATGATGAAAATGTAAAAATCAATGCTTTTTTAGGTCCTTCTCATGTGAGTGTGATAACAGGTTATGGTATTTATGAGCCTTTAGCAGCAAAATTTAAAACCCCTATAGCGGTGAGTGGTTTTGAGCCAGTTGATATTTTAGAAAGTGTGTTAAATATCATAAAACAAAGCAATGAAGGCACTTTTAAAGTGTATAATCAATACAAAAGAGCCGTAAGCAAAGAAGGCAATGTTAAAGCACAAAATTTAGTAAAAAAATACTTTAGGGTGTGTGATTTTGAATTTCGTGGCTTAGGACTTATTAAAGATGGAGGCTTGGAGTTAAAAGAAGAATTTAGCGCTTACGATGCGAGTAAAAAATTTGATTGTACGGTGCAAAGTAAAAATGAAAGCAAAGCCTGTATTTGTGGGCAAATTTTAAGAGGTTTGGCCAAGCCTTATGATTGTAAAGTTTTTGGCAAGGCTTGTACGCCAAGAAGTCCTATAGGAAGTTGTATGGTTTCTGGCGAGGGTGCTTGTGCGGCGTATTATAAATACTCAAAGGTGAATGCATGAAAAATATTTCCTTAGCCCACGGAGGCGGTGGAGAAGAGATGAATGAGCTTTTAACTAAGCTTTTTAAGATCTTTGATAATGAAATTTTAAACGCAAATAATGATGCAGCGATTTTGGGAAATTTGGCTTTAAGCACGGATTCTTTTGTTTTAAGTCCGATTTTTTTAGATGAAGAGGTTAATATAGGTAAACTTTGTGTTTGTGGTTCTATTAATGATGTTTTGATGGTGGGTGCTAAGCCAAAATATCTAAGCTTAGGGCTTATCTTAGAAGAAGGTTTTGAGCTAGAAAAATTAGAACACATTTTAAAAAGCATTAAAGAAGAATGTGAAAAATGTGGAGTTATGTTAGTTTGTGGCGATACTAAAGTTGTTCCTAAGGGTAAAGCAGATGAAATTTATATCAACACTACAGCCTTAGGTGAAATTATTTCTAAAAAAGAAAGTAAAAATATCAAAGCAGGGCTTAGCATACTTCTTTCAGGCGATATAGGAAGGCATGGAGCTAGTGTTTTAATCAAAAGAAATGAGCTAGAAGCTGATATTAAAAGTGATTGCAAGGCTTTGAATAAAGAGGTTTTAGAGCTTTTAGAAAAAGATATAAAGGTTGTGGCCATGAGAGATGCTACTCGCGGGGGGCTTAGTGCGGTTTTAAATGAGTGGGCAAAGCAAAGTGGAAATGATCTTTTGATCTTTGAAGAAAAAATCATCGTTCAAGATGAGGTTTTAGGACTTTGCGAGCTTTTTGGTTACGAAGCGTATGAGCTTGCAAATGAAGGCACTTTTATACTTTGTGTGGAAAAAGAAGATGAGTTAAAAGCCTTGGAAATTCTAAAAAAATACAATGTAAATGCGAGTATTATAGGAGAAGTTTTAGAAGAGAAAAAAGCACGCGTGATCTTACAAAACGCTTATGGAGCAAAACGCTTTTTAGAAAGTCCTAAAGGCGAACTTTTACCAAGAATTTGCTAATGCACGAATTAAGTATAGTAGAATCTTTAATCGAACTTTGCGAAGAAAATGCCTTAAACAATAAGGCTTGTAATGTGCAAGAAATTTATGTAAAAATCGGGCGTTTAAGCGGTATAGAAGTGGATCTTTTTAAGCGTTGTTTTGAAACTTTTAAAGAAAACTCAAATATTTGCAAAAATGCTAAACTTTTTATAGAGCTTGCTCCGCTTGAAATTTTATGCTTAAAATGCGATCAAACAAGTATTTTAGAAGAAAATGTTTTTAAGTGTCCTAAATGTCAAAGTATAGAATATAAAATCATACAAGGTGAGGACTTACATCTTATGCGACTTGTGATGAAATAATATATTTGGCGTTTTTGTTACAATAGTAAATATTTTATCGATATTATTATTTTAATATTTAACAACCAAGCTAAAAAATCATAAATTTTGAAATTTTATCTAAAAATGCAAAAACTAAAAAAATATATTTTTAAATTTATTTTAAATAAAATTTAAAAATATTATAAAAATATTGATAATATTTCATACAAATTTATTCTTATTAAGATATTTTAATTTAAACTAAAAATTTAAACCAAAATTTTAATAATAATTTAAGTATAATTATTATATAGTCTTCACTATTTTCATATTACAGTTTTATATTATTTTTAAATATAAACAAGAAAATATAAATATAAAAGGAAAGGGAATATTTATGAATAAAACTGCATTAACTAAAACATACACAAAAGATATACAAAATTCCTGTTTAAATTCTAAAAAGATAGTTTTATCTTTAGCTGCTATTTCTTTTTCGGCAAGTTGTACTCATGCTACACTTACTCCTGAAATAGAAACTTACGAAGAGGCAACAAATAGACATACTAAAGCTAGGTCAGGTATTGGTTCTAAAAATCTGAATAATAATAAGACTATAAGTAGTTTACAAAATTCAACTCAAACTGTAAGTGGCACCGGCAATACTCTAGTTATAGAAAGTGGTGGAACTATTACTATTTCTAATGGTAGCCAACAAGCGGTCAATTTCACTCAAGGTTCTTCAACTTCTACCTTTTTAAATCAAGGAACTCTTATAGGTGGAAACAATGCTGCTAGTGTTCGGCTAGGAGCAAATAGAAATAACGGTGTTACCATAGAAACCTTTGATAATCAAGGTATCATAGGCAATGGTTCTTCTAAATTTGGAGTAACAGTTTGGGGTACAAATAGCTCTAAATCTACTATCAATAATTTTAGTAATAGTGGAACTATTCACTCTAGTACTGGTGAAAGTATTTATTTTGATAACGCCAAAATATCAAGTTTTGCTAATAGTGGGACTATTAAGAGTAACCAAGGCGCAGGAGTAAATATATCTCAAGGAACAAGTAGTATAGGGAATTTTAACAATAGCGGAACTATTGAAGGCAAGAGCATGGGTGTAAATGTTCGTTCAACAATAGATACCTTCGTCAATAGCGGTTTAATTACTACAACTGTAAAGGGCAATTGGAGCAATGGAATACAGATAAATGCTAATGTAAAAACATTAAAAAATACGGGAACCATACAAGGATTTAGTGCACCTATAAGATCATCAGGTGGAACTATAGACCAATTGATCAATGAAGGCACTATGAAGGGTGAAAGTATTGGTATTTACATGATAGGAGGTCTTGTTAAAACTCTTACAAATAGCGGTACCATTAATCAAAACAATTCGGCAACTTGGGCTGCTGGTATAAAACTCCAAAATAACAGTACCATAGAAAATATCATCAACACAGGATCTATCCGTTCTAATGCTTTTGGAATATCTGTAACTGGTGGTAAATTTGGAACACTTACCATAAAAGATGGAGGTCAAGTTTATGGAAAATACTCGGCAATAGGAGTGGGTCAATCGCAAACTCTAGGAGATTTATATATAGATGGACGTTCAAATAATGGCACAGTAAGTGGAATTTATAGTGAAGAACATGGAATTTTATTAGAGAATAACTCACGAACTCAAAAAATAGAACTTAAAAACGGTGGCATTATACAAGGTAAGATCGATGGTATAAGATTGACAGACTCGGCCTCTTTAAGTGGAGAAATGATTTTATCTGGCGAAGGTTCTAGGGTAGAAGGTGGAAGAGGTGCTGGTATATTGAATCGAAGTGGAAAAATAACAGGCTCTATAACCATAAAAGATGGAGCAACTGTTACGGCTACTTCGAATCAAGCCATATCTAACTCTCGCTCAGGAAGTATAACAGGTGGTATTACTGTTAGTGGGAAAAACACTAAACTTCAAGGAAATATAATCAATAGAGATAATGCTTCTATAGGTAGTGATATTAAGATAGAAGGTGGAGCTAAGGTAGAAGGTGGTCTTGTTAATCAAGGTAATGGAGCTATTTCTGGTTCAATTACTGTAGATAAAGATAGTAAACTTGATTCTATCACTAACACTTCTACATCATCTACAGGTATAAGTGGTTCTATTACTAACAATAGTGATAATAAGCTTGAAATTTCTAATTCAGGTAATATCGGTGGTAAGATTGAAAGTACAGGTAGTGCTGATATGGTGATTAGCAATAGTAATGGTGGAACTATTAGTGGCGGTATTAGTTCTTCAGGAAGTGGAAGCACTAGTATTTCCAATTCACAAGGCTCAACCATAAATAACGGCATCACTGTTTCAGGATCAGCACAAGTTGAAATCTCCAATCAAGGCTCAGTAGGTAAAGATAAAAATGGTAATACAGTAACTAACAATGGTAGTGGTAGTGTTGGAATCAAAGATTGGCTTGTTTCTACAGATAAAAACACAGGTAAATTAAACACTGTGGTTATAGGTGGAAGTGGTAAAGATAATGTAAAAGTAGAAAACATCACCGTAGATCAAAGCAATGTTGATCTTGAAGAGCTAAACGATATAAATAACATCATCTCAGGTGTTAATCAAGGCAATATTGGCAATATAGGAACCAATGGAAGTGGAGAAATATCTTTAAGCTTTGATCCAATAACAGGAAAGCTTACTACAGATTTTAATCTTAATGCTTCCATATCAGGTGCAACCTTTAGATCTTTAATCTCTACTACTTCAAGAAGATCAACCTTTATAGATAATGTTATGGGTAATTCTATGCAAAGCTTTGCTTTAGCTTCTTCAAGTAAATCTCAAAGCATCGCTATGTCTGAAAAGGGTAATTTATATGCAGATGCAAGTGATTATATAAAGAGTGATTTAAATAATGGAAGCTATGGTTCTAATAAAGAACATTCTTTATTCATCCTTCCTTATACTTCTTCACAGAATGTTGAACTTTCTTTAAATGAAGAAAGTAAAGGACACACTAAAGGAACCATTATAGGTTATTCTACTTTAAAAGACAGTGGAATATATGGTGTGTATGCAGGTTATGAAGATACAAAAATGGGTTCAACTTATTTTGATATTAATAATAGAACCTATTATGCAGGTTTAAAATACTTTAATACCTTATTTACTACAGAAAAAGGTCAAGAAGTTTATATCAAAGCTCAAGGTAAAGCTGCTTTGATTAAAAATGATTTAACTGAAAAAATAGGAAATAATGAAGCTAAAGCTGAACCTAATTCTTATGCTTATGGAGTCAATACAGCCTTAGGTATGAATTTTATTTCTAATAAAGATATATTCTCTCCTGAAATAGGTCTTGCTTATGAAGGAGGTTATACTGAAGCTTTTTCTATGAAAGACACCATAGGACAAGCAACAGTTAAAGGTGGAGAAAGAACCTATGCAAACTATTTAAATCTTTTCTCTACTAAAACAAGTCTTACTTGGTTTAGAGATTGGTTGCCTAATTTAAAAACTTCAGTAGAACTTGGAGCTAAGTTTAATATCAATCCTAAAGTAGAAGCTGAGGCTAGATTTGGTAATATAAAAGTAAGTGATGAGTTTGATTTACCAAGAGTACAAAAATTTGTAAGCACTTCTTTTATCGTTCCTGTTAATGAAGCTTTCTATTTTAGTTTAAACTATAATGGAATGTTTGATAAAGATGGCAATACCCATACAGGATTTGCTCAGTTTAATTATCTTTGGTAATCTTATAAAAGATAATACTTAGTTTAATTAGTTTACTCTCCTACTTGTTAAAAATTTCATCCTGATAATTTTAAAATTATTAGGATGGATGTTTTTAAGGTTATTAAACTCTTTTTAGATTGCAATCATTCTTTTAAAGTATTTTAAAAACTCAACAAAGATTATAACAATACAATCATTTTAAATTATTTTAATACGATTAAAAAGAAGTGAAGAGGATTGAAGAGTAAAAATTAACTTTTTAAAATCCTTGCAAGTTTAAGCAAATTTGAAATCAAAAATTCTTTTTTTACGAGCTTAGAATTGGTTTTAAGCTCGTATTCGCATTTAAGCAAAAGAGTGAAAATTTCTTTATATTGTTCGATTTTTAAATTAAAGGCTTGAGAGCTTAAATTTTGTCCCACTTGAGGAGGTGGAGTATAGCCTAAAAGATCTTTAAAGTCAATTTTACCATTGACTTTAGCATAAAGTGCGATTTTAAACAAACGATAAAAAGAATTATACAAAGAGTTGATTAAAGCAATTTCATTAAAATTATCTAAAATTTTTTCAAGTTCGCTTTTAAAGTCTTGTTTTTTTAAAATTTTCTCAAAAAAGCTTTCAAAACTTCCTGTATTCAAACTATAGCAGTATTGTTCTATGGTTTTTTCATCTACTCTTAAACCACTAAATTTATTAAGCTCACTCGCAGCAAGATACAAGTTTTCATCAAAACTTGTAAAAAGAGTAAATAAAGCATTTTGAGTGATTTCAACCCTTAGTTGTTTTGCTTTTATGCTTAAAAGCTCCACGCCTTCTTTAGCTCCGTTAGCTTTAAAAAATCTTACAAAATGAGGAGAGAAAATTTTTTCTATGTCGCTTTGTTTAGAACTTTCATCATAAAGCTCTAAAAGAAAGAAATTGTCCGCATTGTTTTTACAAAGTTCGACTAAAATTTTAAGATCTTTTATTGGAATTTTTTTAGAAGTTTTAATTTCTAGTAATTTTTTTTCGCTAAAAAGCGATCCTGTGCTTAAAAAATCACTTGCATGAGTGAAGTTGTATTCTTCAAAAAAAAGTTTTAAAGTTTCATCGGGCTTATATTTTTCTTTTATAAATTCAGCATAAAGTTCGCTTTGAAAATTATCTGCTCCATAAAGAAAGAAAAAATTAGGTATTGAATCTTTAGAAAGCAGGGTTTGGAGCTCTTTTCTATACATTTTCTTCCTTTATAAGTCTTTGGGTGATTTTAGCATAAATTTTTGCCATAACTATATCCGCTTCCATGATTTGCACTTCAACATTTTCTAGTAAATTCGCATGCGTATCATAAAGGATTATATCCGCTCCTTTGATTTCATCATCTAGTTTAGCTATGCAAACTCCGTCATTTTGCACAACTAAAGCTTTAAATTTTTTGCCTATATTTTTAGCTGCCCATCTAGCAAATTTTCTATCCATAAAATCAAAAGCAACCTTATCCGCCTCTCTTTCAAGTGTGCTAAGATTCTCGCAAGTGCTTTCTATGTTTAAAAGTAGATAATTAAAAAGTTTTTCATCGTTTTTTTGTTTGGCTTTTAAAAGTCTGTGTAAAATAAGATCAGAATACCTTCTTATAGGGCTTGTAAAATGTGAGTATTTATCAAAACCTAAGCCAAAATGCCCCGCATTGACGCTAGAATATTCCGCTTTTTTTTGTGCTTTGATGATGAGTTTATCTACTTCTGCTCTTAAATTTAATTCATCAGCTAAAGCTTGTATGTCGCGTATGAGCTCAGGAAGATTGGGTTTAAAATTTACATCGATTCCGAGTTCGCGTAATTCATTTAAAAGCTTATCGATTTTTCTTGTATCAGCACTTAAGTGATTTCTAAAAACGCCTATATCTATGAGTTTTGCTGCGGCTTTATTGGCTAAAAGCATACAATCTTCGATCAAATTATGCGAAGGCGTGTCTTTTTCAAAAACTGTGCTTTTTAGACTTAAATTTTCATCTAAATTCATTCTTAATTCTTCGGTGCGAAATTCAAAGGCATTTTTAAGACGCATTTTGCGTAAATTTTTTGTGATTTCAAAAAGCTCATAAAGCCATGAAAGTTCTTTTAAATCAGGTTTTTGTACCAAAATTTCATCAACTTCATCGTAATTAAAACGGCGTTTTGAGTTGATAATACCTTCAAAAAGTTCTTCTTTGATGACTTTATTTTCATGATCGAGTGTGATTTTAAAACAATATGCTAAGCGATCTAAATGAGGTTTTAAAGAACAGATATTTTCACTTAAAGGATGCGGTAACATAGGTATAGCAATGTGCGGAAAATAAATAGAAAATCCACGATTTCTTGCTTCTTTATCTATAGCACTATAAGCATAAACATATTCGCTAACATCAGCAATAGCTACATAAATTTCTCGTTTTTGAGTGTCAAAATAAATCGCATCATCAAAATCTTTTGCATGTATAGGATCTATAGTGCAAAAAGGCAAGGCTCTTAAATCCATGCGATTTTCATACATACTCGCATCAACACTATCGCCGTTTGCTAGGGCTTCTTTGATACAAGCGTCGCTAAATTCGTTGTTTTTATTGAAAAGGGCTAAAGAGATTTTTTCATCTATACTTTCATCATCAATATGCCCTAAAACTTCTATGATATTGTTATTTTCATTTTCTATTTTTAAAATTGTCCCTAAAGGTAGTGCTTTTAAGGATTTTTGAGAAGCTTTTAAGGTGGTGCTTAATCCTGTTTTGATATTCATTCCAAGCACGGCTTGGCCATACCTTTTGGTGATCACTAAAGAAGTTTCATTGGCTTTTTTTAAAACCAAAATCACCTTTGCACTGGGGCGTTTTTTCTTTAAAGGTAGAAGTTTTACTGCAACTATATCTTTATAGTTTGCACCTTTTAGGTTTTTGTTTTCTATCAAAAGATCTTTTTTAAAACTTTCATCAAAGCATTGTAAAAAACCTGTACCTTTGCTCGAAATATCAAGCACCCCAAAGGCAAAACCATTGTTAAGATAGTATTTGTTTTTGTGTTCTTTAATGATATGATTGGCTAAAAGCTCTCTTAAAATTTGTTTAAATTCATTGCTTACTTCGTGAGAGCTAATGCCATAACTAAGACTGTTTAAAAATTCTTTCACTTTTAATACTTTATGATTTTTTGTAAAATTCTTACATAAAGTTTATAAAAAAAATATGAAATTTATACTTTAATTGCTATAATAATACCTTTAATTTTTGAATTTTTAAGGAGTGAATATGGCTATTACAGTATATTATGATAAAGATTGTGATTTAAATTTAATCAAATCAAAAAAAGTAGCAATTATAGGTTTTGGCTCTCAAGGACACGCTCATGCGATGAATTTAAGAGATAATGGCGTAAATGTAATTATCGGACTTCGCGAAAGTAGTGTAAGTGCTGTTAAAGCAAAAAATGCTGGTTTTGAAGTAATGAGTGTAAGCGAGGCTTCTAAGATGGCAGATGTGATTATGATTTTAGCTCCTGATGAAATTCAAGCAGATATTTTTAATGTCGAAATAAAACCCAATTTAAGTGAAGGCAAGGCTATAGCTTTTGCACACGGTTTTAATATCCACTATGGTCAAATTGTTGCTCCAAAAGGTGTAGATGTTATCATGATAGCACCTAAAGCACCAGGACATACAGTAAGAAATGAATTTACTTTAGGAGGTGGAACTCCTTGCTTGATAGCTATTCATCAAGATGAAAGTAAAAATGCTAAAAATTTAGCCTTAAGTTATGCAAGTGCGATTGGGGGTGGACGCACAGGTATTATAGAAACAACCTTTAAAGCTGAAACAGAAACAGATCTTTTTGGTGAACAAGCCGTGCTTTGTGGTGGGCTTAGTGCTTTGATTCAAGCAGGTTTTGAAACTTTGGTTGAAGCAGGTTATGAACCTGAAATGGCTTATTTTGAGTGTTTGCATGAAATGAAACTCATTGTGGATTTGATTTATCAAGGTGGTATTGCAGATATGCGTTATTCTATTTCAAATACTGCAGAATACGGCGATTACATCACAGGGCCAAAGATTATCACTGAAGAGACTAAAAAAGCGATGAAAGGTGTTTTAAAAGATATACAAAATGGTGTTTTTGCAAAAGATTTTATCTTAGAACGCCGTGCAGGTTTTGCTAGAATGCATGCAGAACGCAAAAATATGAATGATTCTTTGATAGAAAAAACAGGACGCAATTTGCGTGCTATGATGCCTTGGATCAGTGCTAAAAAATTAGTAGATAAAGATAAGAACTAAACATTGTCAAAGAAAAAATTAGTTCAAATTCAGCGTTATTTAATCATAGCTATACTTTTTTTACTTTGCATAGCTTTAGCTTTGGGAATTTTAGTAAAATATCAAAATTCCCAAGATGTTTCTTCTGTTAAGCCGGATTATTTTATTGATAAGCAAGAAGATTTAATTTCATTAAATAAAGATCATTATGAAATTGGTATTTTTCAAGAGAATGAGTTTGATAATAATAAATCTGTAAGTATTTTAGAGCAAAAAATTCAAGAAATTGATGATTTAAATACAAGTTTAAATGAGCAAAATTTAAGCAGTGTGGAGCAGAATTTAAGTTTAGAACAAAATCAGAGTTTAGAACAAAATTTTATTCTAAAAGATACAAATTTAACCCAAGATCAAAATTTAACTTTTAATGAAGATATTCATTTAAATAAAATTTCTAAAAAACCAAAACTTGCTATTATTATCGATGATATGGCAAATGCAAGTCAGGTTAGAGGTTTAAAAGCTTTAAATTTAAAGTTAAATCCTTCTTTTTTTCCGCCAGATAAAAACCATAGCGAAACGCCAAAACTTGCTTTAAAATTTGATTTTTATATGGTGCATTTACCTTTAGCAGCAATTAATTACAATAAACCCGAGCTTGATACTTTAAATCCAAATGATAGCAAAGAAAGAATTTTTAAAAAAATCAAGCAAATTAAAAAAGATTTTAAGGATTTAAGATACATCAATAATCACACGGGAAGTTTATTTACAAGCAATGAAGAAGCTATGAGAAAGCTTTATGAGGTTTTAAAAAATCAAAATATATTTTTTGTAGATTCTAAAACTATAGGAAATTCTAAAGCAAATAAAATAGCCAAAGAGTTAAATGTTCCTTATATACAAAGAGATGTGTTTTTGGATAATGAAGATGATGTTAATTATGTTAAAAAACAACTTGAAAGTGCGGTAAAACTTACACAAAAAAAAGGTTTTGTTATAGCCATAGGACATCCTAGAAAAAATACTTTTAAAGCTTTAGAGCAAAGTAAAGATTTGTTAAAAAGCGTTGATCTTGTGTATTTGAGTGAAATTTATGGCAAGTGAAATTTTGCCTGATGAATTTTTAGAACTTTTTAAAGATTTAAAAAAGCCTCCTAAAAAATTACACTATAAAGGAAATTTATCTTTATTAAAACAAGATAAAATCGCTATTATAGGTTCAAGGCGTATGAGTGTTTATACGAAAAATTGTGTTTTTTCCTTAGCGAGTATGCTTAAAAATGCTCATCTTTGCGTGGTAAGTGGCGGTGCTTTGGGTGTGGATATCACCGCAAGTATGGCAGCTATGCCAAATACTATAGGTATTTTTGCTAATGGTTTAGATCAAATTTATCCAAGAACTAATGAAAAAATCATTAAACAAATTTATGAAAATGCTTTAGCTTTAAGTGAATACGAAGATGATTATTTGCCAAAAAATTATGACTTTTTACTAAGAAATCGTTTGGTTATTGCTTTAAGTAAGGCCGTTGTGGTTGCACAAGCAGATATAAAAAGTGGTTCTATGCAGAGTGCAAAACTTGCTTTAGAACTCAATAAACCTTTATATGTTTTACCACAAAGACTAGAAGAAAGCACAGGAACTAATTTTCTTTTAAAGGAAAATAAAGCAAAGTTAATTTGTGATTTTAAAGAATTTGTAAGTGAGTTTGCAAGTATAGATATAAATCAAGATGAATTTTTAGAGTTTTGTAAAAAAGGTGTGAGTGTTGATGAGGCTTTAAAAATTTATGGACAAAAAGTTTATGAATATGAACTTGAGGGAAAAATTTCCATAGAAGGGCTTTTTATAAGGGTTTTAGCATGAGAGCTTTGGCTTTAGATGTAGGTTTAAAACGCATAGGTGTAGCGCTTTGCATAGATAAAAAGATCGCTTTGCCTTTAGATGCAGTTTTAAGAAAAAATCGCAATCAAGCCGCTAATGAAATCAAAAATTTACTTAAAATACATGAAATTTCTTTACTTATTGTAGGCATTCCTAAGGGTGGATCAAGTGAAGAAGAAATGACAAGACGCATTAAGCATTTTGTTTCTTTGCTTGAATTTGATAAAGAAATTTGCTTTGTAGATGAAAGCGGAACAAGCAAAGAAGCTTTAGGATACGGCGTAGCCAATACACGCAAAAAAGATGGTAAATTAGACTCTTTATCCGCTTTTATCATGATAAAGGATTATTTTGCTCTCTAGAATAGAAAAACTTTATACCAAAGATGAAATGCAAAATATTTTATCTTCTTTTGCTCAAGAAAAAAATGTTTGTGTATTTGCAAATACTTTAAAAACTAGCATTGAAGAATTAGAAAAAGAATTTTTAAAACAAAAATTAAAATTTAAAAAGATCAATGCTTATTGTTATTTGTTTGATGCCAAAGATAAGGCTATCTTAAGTTCTATGAAAGCTTTTAATGAGGCGCACTTTTATATACAAAATTATTCTTCTTATTTGTGTGCTTTAAATTTAGAAGTCAAAGCAGGGCAAAGGGTTCTTGATATGTGTGCAGCTCCGGGTGGTAAAAGTATCAATCTTGCAAATTTTATGCAAAATACAGGTTATTTAGCTTGCAATGAGATGAGTAGGGATAGATTTTTTATTTTGCAAAAAAATCTTAAAAATTACGGCGTGAATGCTAAAGTTTTTATGAAAGATGGTAAAAATATAGGCAATTTATGCCCTTTAAAATTTGATAAAATCTTACTTGATGCACCTTGTTCAACTTTTGCTAAAATAGGTTTTGATTTGGAAAAAAGTTATAAAGAAATCAAAAATATTGCAAAAACTCAAAAAAAACTTCTACATTCTGCTTTAAAGGCATTAAAAATAGGCGGAGAGCTTGTATATAGTACTTGCACCTTTACCAAGGAAGAAAATGAAGAAGTGATAGAGAATGCTTTAAAAAGTGAGTTTAAATTAGAGCTTTTAGATATTGATTTGGAAAATGTTGAGGCTAAAGCAGGGCAAAGTGAAGAATTTGCTGAAATTTCAAAATGCAGACGGATTTTACCAAGCTTAGACTATGATGGATTTTTTATAGCTAAGCTTAGGAAATTATGTTAATTGATAAAATTATTCACATTTAAATACAAATTCATAAAAAAACTTAAAAAACAATAAATAATTTTTTCTTTATTTTAAAGCTTAAAGTTCTATTTTTAAGTACTTTGAAAAGAAAATCACAGCGTGAAAAGGCTGTGAATAAAGTTGAAATTTTTTTAACCTTAAAAAGATGAAATTAGTCTGATTGTATTTTTTGCAGTTTTGGAGCTATTATAGCTTGACAATATCCTTGATTGGGATTATTTATAAAATAATGTTGATGATAGTTTTCAGCTTTGTAATAAGTTTGCAATCTTGAAATTTTAGTAACTATTTTTTTGCTAAATATTTTTTGCTGTTCTTCGATGAAATTTTGAGCTAAAATTTTATCTTCTTCATTTTCGTAAAAGATTATTGAGCGATATTGTATACCAATATCTCCACCTTGTTTATCTATACTTGTTGGATCATGAATTTTAAAAAAGAGTGTTAAGATTTCAAGAAGAGAGATTTGTTTTTCATCGTAATTTATTTTGACAACTTCTATGTTGCCATCACCATTACACACGCTTTCATAGCTAGGATTTGGATTTCCTCCGCTATATCCAACTTCAGTATTGATTACACCTTTTAGGCGTTCAAATACGGCTTCAACACACCAAAAACAACCACCACCTAAAACGATATTTTTCATTGCGAGTTTTCCTTGAGTTTAGCCCTTTGAAGGGCTAGGATTATTTGTAGTTTTTGATTGCTTTTTCTAAAATTTCAATTGCAGCTTTTTCATCTTTGAAATCTTGCACTTTAACCCATTTATTTGGTTCTAAAATTTTATAAGTTTCAAAGAAATTTTTGATTTTATTTAAAGTTGCTTGTGGTAAATCTGTGTAAGTTTTTATATTGTCATATCTTGCATCTATTTTTGAATTTGGAACCGCAAGAAGTTTTTCATCCATTCCGCTTTCATCTTCCATGATTAAAACACCGATTAAGCGGCAAGGAATCACGGCTCCAGCTTGGATAGGATATTCATTAAGCACTAAAATATCTACAGGATCACCATCATCAGCCAAAGTATTGGCAATAAAACCATAGTTTGCTGGGTAAAACATCGCACTAGCCATAACGCGATCTACCATGATAGCACCACTATCTTTATCGATTTCGTATTTGATATTTGAGCCGTATGGAATTTCGATTACGGCATTGATTTTATTTGGAATATCTCCGATTTTGATTTTGCTTAAATTCATTTTTTCTCCTTATATACTTTGAATTTTTTTAATCAGTTCTTTCATGTCTGCAACGATAGGTTCGATAGTGCGCTCCCCATCGATAATAAAATGAAGTTTTTTCTTTTGATAAAAATCTAAAATTTCATTTAAAGGTTCTGTATAAACTTTCATTCTATTATAAAACACTTCTTCATTATCATCTGCACCACGATTTCTGCCTAAAACTCTTTCTTTGGCAACTTCTTCGCTTACTCTTACTTCTATGACACCTTTAAGACAAATTTCATTTTGCTCACTTAAAACCTTGTCAAATTCCATCATTTGCTCTACGCTTCTTGGATAGCCATCGATGATGATAGTTTTAGTTGGAGCAGCTTTTAGAGCACAAACTATAGTATTTATAACAACATCTAAAGGAACAAGATTGCCTTTGGAGATAAAACTATCTATAGTTTTTCCAAGCTCGCTCCCACTTGCTACTTCAGCTCTTAAAAGATCTCCTGTTGAATAGTGTGTAATATTTGTCGCATCTGCTTGTGCGATTAAACTAGCATCGGTAGTTTTTCCACTACCTGGTGCACCTATGATTAAAAACAATTCTTTCATTTTATATTCTCCCTTAATTTGATTCCTAATTCTCTCATTGCTTCATTGCTAGCAGGCGATGGTGCATCTGTCATTAAGCATTGCGCTCTTTGGGTTTTTGGAAAGGCTATAACCTCTCTTATGTTGTTTGCTCCTGTAACTAGCATGATGAGTCTATCAAGTCCTATAGCGATACCTCCATGTGGTGGAGCACCAAAACTTAAAGCATCAAGCAAGAAGCCAAATTTTTCTTTTTGTTGTTCTTCATCGATATTTAAAAGTTTAAATACTTTTTGTTGAATATCATTTTTATGGATTCTTATACTACCTCCACCTAGCTCAACGCCATTTAACACTACATCATAAGCAATAGATGAAATTTCTTCTAAATCAGTCTCATCAATATTTTTTGACATGGTAAAAGGATGGTGCATCGCAGAATAACTTCCGTCATCATTTTGCTCAAACATAGGAAAATCAACAACCCATAAGAATTCCAAGGTATTTGGATCTATAAGTTTTAATTCGTTGGCTAAGAAAATTCTAAATCTTCCCATATAATCAAGCACGGTTTTTTTAGCTCCTGCACCGAAAAATACCACATCTCCTACTTCAAGCTCACAGCGTTTGCTTAGCTCATTTAAATCTTCTTCGCTAAAGAATTTGCAAAGTGGACCTTTAAGCCCATCTTCTTTAACTTGTATGAAAGCTAAGCCTTGGGCGCCAAATTTACGCACAAATTCTTCAAATCTTTGCATTTGTCTTTTTGAAAAAATAGTATCGCCTTTTGGAACGCGTATGGCTTTGATGCGATTTTTCTTTGTATCTTTGGCAATATTTGCAAAAATTTCATTATTTGACTTAGCGAAAATATCAATCACATCAATAAATTTAAGATCAAATCTTAAATCCGGCTTATCAGAGCCATAATTTTCCATAGCGTCTTTGTATTGCATTTGTCTAAAAGGGGTTTGAATTTCTTTGCCGCAAGCTTTGAAAATATCTTTTAAAAAAGTTTCAGCTACATTGATTACATCTTTTTGTTCGCAAAAACTCATTTCAATATCAATTTGTGTGAATTCGGGTTGGCGATCAGCTCTTAAATCTTCATCTCTAAAACATTTTGCGATTTGAAAATAACGATCAAAACCGCTACACATTAAAAGTTGTTTGAAAAGCTGAGGGCTTTGTGGAAGAGCATAAAATTCACCCTGATGCACACGAGAAGGCACGAGATAATCTCTTGCGCCTTCGGGAGTAGCTTTGGTAAGAATAGGGGTTTCAACTTCTAAAAATCCCATATTTGCCAAAGAATTTCTAGCTGCTATACAAGCTTTAGAACGCAAGGCAAAATTTTCATAAAGTTTAGGATTTCTTAAATCTAAAAAGCGATATTTTAAGCGTAATTCTTCATTTACACTTTCATCAGCGATAGCAAAAGGAGGTACGGCACTTTCATTTTCTATGGTAAGTTTAGAAACAACTACTTCGATTTCTCCTGTTTTTAATTTAGGATTTATAAGTCCTTCGCCACGCGGACGAATAGTGCCTTCTGCAATAAGTACAAATTCATTTCTTGCATTGGAAGCGATTTCATGAGCTTCTTTGCTATCATTTGGATCACAAACAAGTTGGATAATACCACTTCTATCTCTTAAATCTATAAAAATAACTCCACCATGATCGCGGTAGCTATTTACCCAACCGCAAAGTTTAACGCTTTGACCAACATGGGAAATTCCCAAGTTTGTATTATAATGACTTCGCAAATTTATTCCTTGAAAAAAGATTTTTTAAGATAATGAGCAAAATTATAGTATTTTTATTCTTTTGCTTTGCTAAGATTTGATATAATTTTTTATGCAAAATAAAATAGATCATAAAAATATTAAAAAAATTGGACTTGTTACACGACCCAATGTGAGTTTAGATAAGGAAATTTTAAAACTTCAATCGATTTTATCTATATATAAAGTTGAACTTGTATTGTTTAAAGAAAGTTCTGAAATTTTAGATTTGCCAAAGTATGGATTGGATGATTTGTTTAAAATATCTGATTTTGTTATTTCTTTAGGTGGAGATGGAACTTTGATTTCTTTATGTCGTAAAGCTTGTGAATATGATAAAGCAGTTTTAGGAATTCATGCTGGACATTTAGGTTTTTTAACAGATTTTAAAGTTGATGAAGCTGAAAATTTTTTTCAAGCTTTTTTTCAAGGAGAATTTAGAATAGAAAAGCCTTATTTGTTAAGTGTTTTTTTAGAAGATAAGCAAGGAAAAATTTTAGAAAAATTAGCTTTTAACGATGTGGTCATCAGTAAAAACAATCAAGCTTCTATGGCTCATATAGAAGTTTTTAGAAAAGAAAAGAAATTTAATGAATATTTTGGAGATGGGCTTATTGTTGCAACTCCTGCGGGTTCAACAGCTTATAATTTAAGTGCAAATGGGCCCATAGTTTATACTTTAGCTCAAGCTTTTATCTTAACTCCTGTTTGTTCTCATTCTTTAACACAACGCCCTATTGTCTTACCAAAAGGTTTTGAAATAGAGATTATGGCAAAGGATTGTATACTTTGCATTGATGGGCAAGAAAATTATAAAATGAATGATTTTAAAAGTATAAAAGTGGGTTTAAGTGATAAAAATGTGGCTTTAATTCACCCAAAAAATAGGGATTATTTTCAAATTTTAAAAGAAAAATTACACTGGGGAAATTGATGATAAATAGAATTTTTATGAAAGAAAATCTTGGTTTTAAAAAGGCTGAGCTTGAAATTTCTAAAGGACTTACCGTTTTTACGGGGCTAAGTGGAGCTGGAAAATCAGTTTTGTTTAAAGGAATTTTATCCGCATTTTCTTTGAGTGAAAGTGAGGCTAAAATTGTCGAAATAGAACTAGATGATAAGTTGGATTTAGAAAGTTTTGGTATAGAAAGTGAAGAGGAGAATGTTTTTAAGCTTTTAAAAGAAAAAAACACAAAATATTTTATTAACAATCAAAGCATAGCGAAAAAAAGTTTGCAAAATTTAAGTAAAACTTTTATTAAGTATTTAAGCGCAAAGGAAAATAACGAATTTGGAAATGAAAAATTTTTAAATCTCTTAGATGCCTTGGAGATGCAAGAAAATACAAATTTTGTTTCCTTTTTAGAAGATTTTAAAAAAGATTTTAATGCTTATAGTCAAATTTCTAATGAGCTTAATGCAATTTTAGAAGAAGAAAAAAAAGTAGAAGAATTAAAAGAACTAGCTAGAGCACAAATTGAAAAAATTTCAAGCATTAATCCTAAAATAGGTGAGTATGAAGAGCTTTTAATACTTAAAAAAAAGCTTTCTAAAAAAGATAAATTAGAAGAAGCTTGGAGTAAGGCAGAGCGTATTTTTGAGCTTGAAAAAGTTGTTATTGAAGCTTTAAATTTAAGCGAAGTTGATGCGAGTTTTTTTAGTGAATGTTTGAATGAATTGCGTGTGATTTGCGAAAATCAAAAAATGGAAGATTTGGATTTTGATGTGGAGGCGCTTTTAGATCGCATTGAAAATTTATCCTATCTTATCAAGCGTTATGAAAGCATAGAAAATGCTTTAGAAGTTTTAAAACAAAAAAAATATGAGCTAGAGCATTATGAAAATTTAAGTTTTGAAAAAAAAGAACTTGAAAAAAAATTTCAAGAATTAAAACAAAAATTAGAAGAAAAAGCACAAATTTTAACTCAAACAAGAAAGAAAAACCTTAAAAAATTAGAAAAATGTTTAAATAATTATCTTAAAGATCTTTATATGAAAGATGCAAGTTTGACGCTTAAAGAAAATGAAAAAATTTCAATTTTAGGCAAAGATGAGATAATGCTAGATATTAATTTAGCTCATTTAAAAAATTTAAGTTCGGGTGAATTAAATCGCTTAAGACTTGCTTTTATAGCCACAGAATGTAATATTTTAAATACAGGCAAAGGGATATTATTTTTAGATGAAATTGATGCAAATTTAAGCGGAAAAGAGGCTATGAGTATAGCTAAGGTTTTAGAGGAACTTTCTAAGTTTTATCAAATTTTTGCTATTTCTCATTTGCCTCAACTTTCCTCTAAGGCACATAATCATTTTTTAGTTGAAAAAAATGGTGAAGAAAGTAAGGTAAAAAAGCTTGATCAAGAAGAAAGAATTAAAGAACTTGCTAGGATGGTAAGTGGAGAGCTTGTTAGTGATGAAGCGATCGAATTTGCTAAGACCTTATTTAAGAATTAAGCGGATTTTTTATTTTGCTATGTTAAAATATATAACTATAAAAATTTCCTTTCTTTTGAAACAAATATAATAAAAAATTTTAGATATAAAGGTATTTTACACACTATGAATAAGAAAATTTTAATTATTGATGACAATAAAATGCTCGGCAAACTTTTGGCTAAAAAAATTCAAATGACTTTAGATTATGAGGTAGATATTGCTTTTGGTTTTGCTGAAGCTAAGGAGTTAATGAATAATGATTATTTTTTAGCTTTTGTGGATTTATGCTTGCCAGATGCCCCAAATGGTGAAGTTGTGGATTATGTTATAGAAAAGAAAATTCCTGCTATTGTTCTTACGGCTAGTGGTGATAAGGCTACTAAAGAAAAATTTATGGATAAAGATATATTAGATTATATTTTTAAAGAAAGTGAAACTTGCATTGATGAGATTATTAGTTCTATTGTAAAACTTAATCAATATGCAAAAACTAAAGTGATTTTAGCTATGAGCAAGCTACCTGAACGTAATGAAATTAAAAAAATACTTACTCAAAGACAATTTAATGTTTTAGCTGCAGCTCATGGTGAAGAAGCAATGAGTTATTTAAATGATAATAATGATGTTAAGCTTATTATAGCAGATGTCAATATGCCAGTAATTAGCGGTTTTGAGCTTTTGACTCAAGTAAGAGAACGTTTTAGTGATGATGAATTAGGTGTGATTCTTTTGGGGGATCATAATGATTCATTTGAAGCGAATTCTTTTAAAAATGGAGTTAATGAGTATTTGTTTAAGCCTTTAAGCAAAGAAAGTTTTAATTGTCGCTTAGATCGTTGTTTATCTTACATGGATGATAAAAAATTTTTAAGCACTTATAATGTTTTAGATCCTGTATCTGGGGTTAAAAATTATAATGCTTTAATCGATGGAATAGATGATTATTTTAACGAAATAGCAACAAAAGACGAGGAATTTGCTTTTGCTTTCTTAGATATAGATAATCTTCAAATGATTAACGATGAATACGGCCGTGAAGTTGGTGATGAAGTAATTAAAATCTGCGCCAATGAAATAGTTAATGAAACTAAAGGAAGAGATCTTGTAGGTAGATATAGTGCAGAAAAAATTTGTATTTTACTTAAAAATATATCTCAAGAAAGAGCGATTAAAATCTTTTCTCGTATACGAGTAAATATAAAAAAGGCTGGTGTTTTGGTTAATTTAGATGAAGTCTTTTTTACAGCTTCTATAGGCGTGGTTTTTGGAAAAAGTGGAGATAAGATTGATTCTTTGGTTGATAAAGCAAGTAAAATATTGTCTCAAGCAAAAGATAATGGCAAGGATAGAGTTGAAGTATGTTCTTAAATCTTGATTTTCAAGATGGTTTAAGGATTGTTGATACACATTGCCATCTAGACAGTGAAGCATTTAAAGATGATTTAGATGAAACTTTAAATCGTGCTTTTAAAAATGGTATAGAGAAAATCATCATACCTGGTGCTGATATAAAAGATTTGCCCTATGCAGCTACAATTGCTCATAAATATAAAAATATTTTTTTTGCAGCAGGGGTGCATCCTTATGAAATTGATAATTATGATGAGAAAATTTTAAGGCAGTATTTATGCGATGAAAAGTGTGTAGCTGTAGGTGAATGTGGGCTTGATTATTTCCGTTTTAAAAGTGATCTTGCTGAAGAAATTCAAAAAGAAAAAGAAAATCAAAAAAAGATTTTTATCGCACAGCTTGAACTTGCTATTGAATTTAAAAAACCTGTTATCATTCACTCAAGAGAAGCAAATCATGATACTTATGAGATTTTACATGGGTATTCTAAGGATCTTGTAGGAGGAGTTTTACACTGCTTTAATGCAAGCGAACATTTACTAACTCTTTTTGAAGATGGATTTTATTTTGGTATTGGGGGAGTTTTAACTTTTAAAAATGCTAAGAAATTAGTTGAAATTTTACCTAAAATTCCAAAAGATAGACTACTACTTGAAACTGATGCTCCATATCTTACTCCAGAGCCTTATCGCGGTAAAAGAAATGAACCTTTGTTAACTCAATTGGTAGCAAACAAAATGTGTGAAGTATTGAATTTATCAAGAAAAGAACTTCTAGAAATTTGTTTTAACAATTCTGAAAAATTATTTTTTAAAGGTTATTAATGAAAAAAATTTTATTGTGTTTTTTAATATGTTTTAATTTTCTTTTTGCACAAATTAATACTCCTGAATTTTATGAAAGACAAATGAATGTTTTAAGAAATTTAGATATTAATCCAAGTTTTATCAGTGATTTGATTTTTGTGCAAACTCAACAAGATATAAAATCAAAACATGCTCAAACTTTAATAGATAGCATGCAAAATTTTTCAAAAGTTACTCCTATGATAAGAAAAATTTTAGCCCAGCAGGAAGTTCCTGATGAGATTTTGTATCTAGCTATGGTTGAATCAGGCTTGAAAACTCATAGCGTTTCTAATGCCAAGGCTGTAGGGGTTTGGCAATTTATGCAACCAACAGCTAGAAATTTGGGTTTAAGAATCGATGCTTATGTTGATGAAAGGCGTGATCCAGTCAAGTCAACTTATGCCGCTACAAATTATTTAAAAGAGTTAAAAGAAGAATTTGGCAAATGGTATTTGGCACTTTTAGCTTATAATTGCGGAAATGGCAAGCTAAGACAAGCTATCAAGCAAGCAGGAAGTGATGATTTAAGTGTTTTATTGAACCCTGATAAGAAATATCTTTCTTTAGAAACTAGAAATTTTATAAGAAAGATTTTAACGCTTGCTTTTTTAGCTAATGATAGGGATTTTTTACTAGATAAAGATGCGTCTTTAATGAATTATGCTTTAAGCAATGAATTTGCAAAAGTTGATGTGCCTTCTTCTGCATCTTTAAAAGAAATAGCTAAAAATTTAAATATGGATCTTGCAACTTTTAAGAAATATAATCCACAATTTAAACATAATTTTACGCCTCCTGGTAAAGGGTATTATATGTATATACCACTTAATAAAGTAGCATTTTTTGATAAAAATTTTAAAGCAGAAAAACTTGCGAAGGTTGATACAACTATACCTATGACAAGAACTTATACCGTTAAGTCTGGTGACTCTTTATATAAAATAGCAAAAAATTATAATATAAGTGTTGATGAAATTCGAGAATTCAATAAAATAGCAAAAAATCATCTTAGTATTAATCAAAAATTAATTATACCAATCAAGGAGAATAAAAATGCAAATAAAAACAATTACACTAAAGTTGTCAGCCGTTAGTCTAGGGGCTTTATTTTTTAGTGGTTGTTTAGGCACTAGTTTTTTTTCTAGCTTGGATAATGCTCAAGTGTATTATCCTTCAAATGATTTTAAAAGCAGTCCTAGTTCTTCATCAGGGACTAAAGGAACGATGAAGCCTTATACTATCAACGGTAAAACTTATTATCCTACTGTTGTAGCAGTAGGCGAAACTGCTGATGGTATTGCGAGTTGGTATGGACCAGGCTTTCACGGCAAGAAAACCTCTAATGGCGAAACCTATAATCAAAATGCTTTAACCGCGGCTCATAAAACTTTACCTATGAATACCATCTTAAAAGTAACCAATCTAAATAACAATCGTCAAGTTACCGTTCGTGTGAATGATAGGGGTCCTTTTGTAAATAATCGTATTATAGATTTATCAAAAGGAGCTGCTAGTCAAATTGATATGATTGCTTCAGGAACAGCTCCAGTAAGGCTTGAGGTTATAGGATTTGGATCAAGTAATTCGGGTAATAATATTGTACATTCTAATGTAAACTATGGAAATAGTGGAGAGATTGCAAATAATGGACAAATTTATGAAGGTGGAAATTTCATGGTTCAAATTGGAGCCTTTAAAAACCCAGCTGGAGCACAAACGATAGCAGCAAGATATAAAACTTATAGAACTTATAGCTCTACTATACGCACAAGTTCAGTGGATGGGTTAAATCGCGTTTTCTTAACAGGCTTTAGAAGTGAAGATGAAGCAAGGGATTTTGCTGCAAGTGGTGCATTTGCAGGTGCATTTGTTGTAAGAGAGTAGAAATTATGACAGAATTGATTTTTTTGGATGTAGATGGCTGTTTAACTGATGGAAAAATTATTTATACTTCTAATGGAGAATTTATTAAAGAATTTGATGTAAAAGATGGAGCAGCTATCGAGGCTTGGCTAAAGCTTGGTAAAAAAATTGCTATTATTACAGGTAGAAATTGTCCTTGTGTTGAAAAAAGAGCTAAAGATTTAAAAATAGAAATTTTATATCAAGGTATTAAGGATAAGTTAGCTTGTGCAAAAGAAATTTTACAAAAACTTAATTTAGATTTTTCTCAGTGTGCAGCTATTGGGGATTATTTTAACGATAAGGCTTTGCTTGAAAGTGTAGGACTTAGTTTTAAGCCAAAAGATGGTCATAAAAATTTAAATGTAGACATAGTGCTTAGCAAAAAAGGTGGTAAGGCTGCTGTAGCACAGATGATAGAAATTTTAGTAGAAAAAAATCATCTAGAAGAAGAATGGAATAAGCTTTGGCTATAAAAATTTTTGGAATTTTAATTGCTCTTTTTACAATTACTTTTACGATTTTAAGTTTGCAAGATCCATATTCTTTGAATTTGCAAACTAATGCTTTAAATTTTAAAAATATTGAGGCTAAAAATTTGAAAGCTTATGAGAGTAATACTAGTACAATTAAGGCATATTATAAGGCAAATTCTTGGGTGAGATATGCAGATAGAGATGAATTTAATGATTTTATTACTTTAAATTTAGATTTTAATCTTAGTGCAAATCGTTTAGAATTTTTTAATAAAGATATGAGCAAGGTTTTGTTTGAAGGAAATGTTACTTATATAGGTTCTAATAATGTCAAAATTATTTCTCAAGAGGTAGAATACCAACCTAAGGATAAAATTTTACACACAAATACTAATTTTAAAGCTCTGATCAATGGAAGTATTATTAACGGAAATACTTTAAACTATGATGTAAAAAACAAAATTTTAAATATCCAAGGAGTAAATGCGTGGTTGCAAGACAAATAATTTTATTGTTAGCTTGTGTAAGTGTAACTTGGGCAACTCAAATTGAAGTAAAAGCTTTAAATTTTTACTCAGATGAAAATAAGGGTGAAAGTATTCTTAGTGGAAATGTAGAAGTAATTAGAGGTGATGATATTTTAAATTCTGAAAAATTGATTATTTATACGGATAAAAATCGCAAACCTATTCGTTATGAAGCAATGCAAAATGCTAGGTTTAAGATTGTTTTAAAAGGTAAAACTTATAAAGGTAGTGGAGATAAATTTATTTATAATGTTATTAAAGATACTTACGAGATTAATGGTCATGCTTATATAAATGAGCTTGGAAGCAATCAAAAACTTTTTGGTGATAAAATAATAGTCGATAGAAAAGCTAATATTTATCGAGTGGAGAGTAAGGATCAAAAACCTGCTCGTTTTGTGTTTGATCTTAAAGACAAATGATAATTAGTGCTAAATTTATCACTTCTTTAGTGAAATTTGATGAGAATTTGAGCTCAAATTTTAGTGAAGTAGCATTTTTGGGGCGTTCTAATGTCGGAAAAAGTTCTTTAATCAATTCTTTGTGTAAACAAAAAAATTTAGCCAAAAGTTCGGCAACTCCTGGAAAAACTCAGCTTATAAATTTTTTCGAAGTAATTTGCAAAAGAAATGAAGAAAAATTTAATATCAATTTTATCGATTTGCCAGGGTTTGGTTATGCAAAGGTTTCTAAAAATTTAAAAGAAATATGGAATCAAAACTTAGATGAATTTTTAAAATTAAGAACCTCGATAAAGTTATTTATACATTTAATCGACTCAAGACATACTCATTTAGAGATCGATGTAAATTTAAATGACTATTTGAAAAGATTTTTACGACCTGATCAAAAAATTTTAAAAGTTTTTACCAAATGCGATAAATTAAATCAAAGTGAAAAAGCTAAGTTAAAAAATGAATTTAAAGACTCTATTTTAGTTTCAAATTTGAATAAATTTGGCCTTGATTCTTTAGAAGATATTATTATCAATCAAACTTTAGGTCTTGATAAATGAGAAGAAATTTAAGTGCTTATAAAGCAAAATTTAATGGAGCTTATGTCTTTTTAGGATTTTTTTTTCTAATTTATCAGATTCTTGGTTCGACTTTTGTATATACCCCGTTACTTTATGGGATTTTTTTCTGTTATATGTTTTGCTTACTAGAAGAGAGAGAAAGAACTTTTTCAAAGCTTGATTTTAGATGGTATTTTTCTTTATTTTTTTTATTTTTTACTGATATAACTTATAATTTTTTTATTTTTTCATCTTGGTTGGCATTTTTTATTTTTTATTATCTTTGTGCAGATTGGATTAAGACAAATTTAAAAATTGGTAAATTTATCCCTGTTGTTTTTGTGCTTTGTGCTTACGGCATTATTTTGTTTTTGGATATGATATTGTCTTATATTGGAGATGAAAAAATTAAAATTTTAGGATGGGCGTATATTGTTTCAGTTTTTATAGAATGTTGTTTAGCTTATGTGTTTTTTAAAGGTAAAATTTAAATGAGAATGCGTCTAGTTGTTGGATTTATACTATTGTTTTTTATATTTTTATTAAGTCGTGTGTATTATTTGAGTATAAAATCAAATGTATATTATGAAGAGCTTGCTAAACAAAATGCCATAAAAACTGAATTTTTACCACCTGTTAGGGGTCAAATTACAGATAGAAATGGAACTTTATTGGCTATTAATGATTTGGGTTTTAGTATTTCTATTAAACCTTATTTAAGTATTAAAAAGTCAAATAAAGGAATTTTAGATAAAGAATTATCTGAACTTACAAATTTATTTCCTGATTTAAATGCTAGTAAATTAGCAGAAATTTATAAGAGAAATGATTCTTACTATAATCAAGATTTTATTAAAGTTGTAGATTTTATACCCTACGATGAGATTATTCCGCATTATTCAGAGTTAAATCTTAATAAAACAATAAAAATAGATCCTGTTGTAAAAAGAAAATATCCTTTTGGAAAATTGGCTTCGCATATTATTGGGTATGTAGGTAAGGCAAATTTACAAGATGTTCAAGAAAATGAAATAGCAAAACTTTCTAACTATACGGGAAAAAGCGGTATAGAACGCTATTATAATGATATTTTACAAGGAGAAAAAGGAACTAGGGTTTATAAGGTTAATGCCTTAAATCAAGAAGTAGAACAGCTTTCTTACACTCCTGCTATGTCTAATGATATAGAACTTACGATAGATATAGAGCTTCAGTCTTATTTAACTTCATTGTTTGAAGGGAATGCTGGAGCTGCTATAATTATGAATGTAAATGATGGATCTATTTTAGCTGCAGGGAGTTTCCCTGAATATGATCTTAATCCTTTTGTAACAGGGATTTCTTTTAAGGATTGGGATGAGCTTTCAAATAGTCTTGATCATCCTTTTACAAATAAACTTATAAATGGATATTATCCTCCAGGTTCTGTTGTAAAAATGGGAGTAGGGCTTTCTTTTTTAAATTCTAAAAATATTAGCCCGTCGACTCAATATGTTTGCAATGGAAGCATTGAGCTTGGAGGCAGGTTTTTTAGATGTTGGAATCGATCAGGCCATGGACCTGTGGATTTAAAACATGCGATAAAATATAGTTGTGATGTTTATTTTTATAATGGCAGTTTGCAAGTTGGAATCGATCAAATAAGTGAAACTTTATCTCGCATTGGCTTTGGAGCGAAAACAGGGGTAGATTTACCTAGTGAATTTGTAGGAACTTTACCAAGCAAAGAATGGAAGATGCAAAGATATAGACAATCTTGGTTTCAAGGTGATACTTTAAATACAGCTATAGGTCAAGGTAATTTTCTTGCAACACCTATGCAAATTGCTAGATATACGGCTCAAATCGCAAAAGGTGGAGAGGTTATACCTCATTTTTTAAAAAGCATAGAAAATAATAATACAACTATAGAAAATCAAATGGATGAAAATAAAAAAGAAATTTTTACTTTATTTGAAAAGAGTCAATTGCCTTATATAAGAGATGCAATGTATGCTGTTGCTAATGAGCAAGGAGGAACCTCTTATCGTTATTTGCATAATCTTGATGTGAAAGTTGCAGCAAAAACAGGAACTGCTCAGGTTGTGGGATTTTCACAAACAGATAAAAATAGGGTTGATGAAAAACAATTTGAGTATTATACTAGATCTCATGCGTGGCTTACTTCTTATGCTCCTTATTCTAAGCCAAAATATGTAGTTACCGTTCTTTTGGAACATGGTGGGAGAAATATTACTTCAGGGGCAACTGTAGCTAAAATTTATCAAAAAATGATTGAACTTGGATATTTTAAATAATTTTTAGTTGTAAATTGAGTTTTTCAAAAAAAACTTTTTTAGCAATTGGTTTAAAAATCTTGTATTAAACAAATTATAAGTTTAATACAAGGAAAATTTATCTATGTTAACAAAAGTATCTTAAAAGATGGCTTTTGTTCTTTTTTCAAGCCAAATTAGAGCTTTTGGATAATCACCTAGCTTAGGAGAAAGTTTTTCAAATACTTCTTTGTGATAATTGTTTAACCATTCTTTTTCTTTTTCATCTAACATTTTTGTATCAATACAAGATATTTCAAAAGGACAAAGAGTAACAGGTTTAAAGTATAAAAACTCTCCAAAATCTTTATTTTTAGGATTTTCTACTTTGGTATGAATAACTAAATTTTCAAGTCTTATACCCCATTTACCTACTTTATAAATACCTGGCTCTATGGAGGTTAGCATACCTTCTTTGGCTTTTGTTTTTTCAAGCACAGGGGATAGATAAGATAAAACTTGTGGACCTTCATGGACATTTAAAAAATATCCCACGCCATGTCCTGTGCCGTGTATATAGTCAATTTGTTCTTTCCATAAAGGTGCGCGTGTGATTGCATCAAGCAAGGGCATAGCTATATCTTTTGGAAAAATTGCACTGGAAATGGCAATATGTGCTTTTAAAACCAAGGTATAGTCATGAATTTGTTCTGCATTAGCCTTTCCTATTGGTACAACGCGTGTAATATCTGTTGTGCCGTTTTTATATTGTCCACCAGAATCAATAAGTAAAAGCCCATCTTTTTTAAGATAAGCAAAACTCTCTTTTGTGGCTTTATAATGTGGATATGCTGCATTTTCGTTAAAGCCTGCTATAGTGGCAAAACTATCACTTATGTAGTACTTGCTTTGTGCTCTAAATTCGCTTGCTTTAACATCTATGTCTAATTCGCTTATTAGTTCTTTATTTTCTATCGCTTCTTCAAGCCAGGCAAAAAATTTACATAAAGCCACTCCATCTTCTATCATAGCATCTTGTATATGCGCTATTTCTTTTGTATTTTTAGCTGCTTTTAAGTGAGTGCTTGGATTAATTTCTTGAATGATTTTTACGCTTTTATCTAAAGAATTTATGAGTAAAGCGGTCATTTTTGAAGGTTCAATAAGCAAATTTGTATTTGCAAGTTCTTCAAGCTCCATGATGATTTCATCATAATTTTTAAGCCAAAACCCATCTAAATTTAATTTTTTTTCAAGTTCTGAATTTACTTTTTTCTGATCAACAAAAAGCAAGGCTTTGTCTTCCAAGATTAGCAAATGACTTAAAAATACAGGATTATAATTTACATCATTCCCTCTTAAATTTGTAAGCCAAGCTATATCATCAAGGCTGGAGATTAAATGAGAAGTAGCATTTAAATTTTTCATTTTTTGACGCACTAATGCTAATTTTTCTTTTCTTGAGTGAGAGCAGTATTCTAGTTCGTGTTCATAAATTTTTTCTTGTGGTAAAGTGGGACGATCTTTCCAAAGTGGACTTATCAAATCTATATGTTTTAAATTTGCCTTGCAATTAATCTTTAAATCTTTTTGCAAAGATAAAGGTAAAAGTGCAAAATCGATGCCTAAAATTTTATCTTCGCTTAAATTTTTTTCCAACCATTTGGTAAAAGTATTTTTAGCATCTTGCTTTTGTAAAAGTATGCCACTACCTTCTAATTCCTTTTGTGCTTGAAGCCAATATCTTCCATCTACCCACAAAAAGCCCTCTTCTTGTGTGATAAGAACTGTTCCAACAGAACCCTTAAAGCCACTGATAAAGACTCTGTTTTTGTAATATTCTGGTAAATATTCGCTCAAATGCGGATCCGCGCTTAAGATGAGATAGGCGTCAATATTATTTTCTTTCATTAATCTTCTAAGTTCTAATACTCTTTGTTTGTAAATACTCATATTTTCTCCTTAATATTAATTTTTTAGTATTTTATTGATAGGTTTTTTGAGTATAAGTAAAATTATAACAGCACCAAGTAATATCCACATACATTGGTAAAATAAATTTGGCAAATAAGCTATATTTTCTTCACTTGCTTTACCACCTATGAATCCAGCTAAAGCATTACCTAATGCACTTGCTACAAACCAAAGTCCCATGACTTGAGATTTAATTAAATTAGGTGCAATTTTTGTCATTATAGAAAGTCCCACAGGGGAAAGGCAAAGCTCTCCTAAAACCATAAGCAAAAAGCTACTGACAAGCCACCAAGGTGAAACTAAAATAATTTGTGATGAATTTTCTAAATTTTCTCTTAATGTATTAGCATCGCCATTTAAACTAATTGCATGATTTGAAGCTAAAGCCATTATTAAAAATGCCAAAGCTGCACCCAAAAGTCCTAATGCAAATTTAATAATAGATGAAATTTCTTTATTATTTTTGGCACATATAGTCCATATAAAAGCACTAAAAGGTGCAAAAAGTATAACAAATAAACCTCCAAGAGATTGAAACCATATTGTAGGAATTTCATAATTTAATATGGTTTTATCTGTTAATTTTTCTGCAAAAAAATTAAAAGAAGTGTATTGTTGCTCATATACTGACCAAAATAACGCAGCCGCTAAAAATAAAACAATAAAAATAATTAAATTTCTTTTTTCTTCTATTTTTAAAGAAGTAAAAGCGAAAAGATATAAAAAATAAATTCCAGCACAAGCTAAGATAGTTAAAATAATATTTTTATTAATAACTTGTGCATCTAATTTTATAAAACCACCAAGGATTAAAAATATTGCTCCAAGCAAAACAATACCTGATACAATGATGATGTAAAATGCGTTTTTGCTTTTTTTGCTTGGTCTATCCCAAGTAGAGTCTATGCCAACTTTTTCATCAAATTCTTTTAAATCAGGCATAGTTTTTAGGTAGAAAATAATTACCGCTAAAAGCATACCAATCCCACCTGCACCAAAACCAAAATGCCATCCGTATTCTTTTTGTAAAAAGCCGCAAATTAAAGGAGCTACAAAAGCACCAAAATTAAAGCACATATAAAAAAGAGTAAAACCAGAGTCACGCCTCGCATCATTTTTTTTATAAAGCATTCCAACCATTACAGAAGCACAAGTTTTAAAAAGTCCTGTACCTATAACCAAAAAAACCATACCAACAAAAATCATTTTATTGTTAAAATAAGAAAAGGCTATGCACAAATGTCCAAATGCTATAGTTAAAGCACCTAGTAAAATTGCTCTTTTTTGTCCTAAGTAATTATCCGCAAGCCATCCACCTGGCAAAGCAGCAAGATATAAACAACTTGCAAAAATTCCCATAATTGCACTTGCTTCTTCAGGTTTTAAGTTCATTCCACTTTTTTCAAAACTTGCTATCATAAAAAGGTAAAGCAAGGGACGAATTCCGTAAAAAGAAAATCTTTCCCAAAGCTCAGTAAGTGAAAGAGATAAAAGTGGTTTTGGATGTCCAAAAAATGAAGTATCTAAATTTTTTACATTTTTACTCAATTTATATCCTTTGTGTATTTTTATTTATAAATTATAGACAAGAAATTAAAAAATATGTATAACTTTGTAATATTTTTAAATGATTTATATCATAATGTTACTTTTTTGCAAATATAAAAAAGAAATATTAAGATCAATTTTCAACTTTGGTGTATTTTGTATTTTAAGTTTAGTTAGATAATTGCTTATTTTTTTCGTTAAGAATTTTATAAATTGGTTTTTTAGCAATAAAAAGTAAAAGCGCTACAACAAAAAGCATCCACATGTATTGTCCAAAAATACTGGGAAGTTGATCGATGTTTTTAATATTGACATTTCCTCCTATAAGTCCTGCAACAAAATTTCCAAGTGCACTTGCTACAAACCAAAGTCCCATGATTTGATTTTTGATTAAATCAGGGGCAACCTTAGCCATTATAGAGAGTCCAATAGGAGACACGCATAGTTCCCCAAGTGTTAAAAAGAATATACTTATGATAATCCAAGCCATGGATATTGGCAAACCATTGTTGTTTATTAGATTTTGTGAAGCAAAGGTCATCATCATAAAACCAATACCGGCAAATAATATTCCTAAAGTAAATTTTCCAATGGAAGAAAAATATATATTTTTTTTCTCTAAAAATATCCAAATATAACTTGCTATAGGAGCAAGTATGATGATAAAAATTGGATTAAAAGATTGAAACCAGTTTGTTGGAATTTTCCAATCAAAAATATTTCTATTTGTAAAATCTTGCGCAAAAAGATTATAAGCGGTAGGTTTTTGTTCAAAAGTACTCCAAAAAAAAGTGGCTGCAAAGAATAAAACAATTAAAATTATTAATTGTTGTTTCTCTCTTTTATTTAAGGTTTTAAAAACAAAAAGATATATGAAATAAATTACCAAACATAGTAAAATTACAATTAGAAGTTTTTTGATAGTATTATGGGATTAATATCTGCAAGATTAATAAAAATTAGAAAAAATCCAATAATACTTAACAAGCTTATACTTAGTATAAGAGTTAAATTTTTACTTTTTTTAAATGGTTGTTCACAGTTTTGCTTTAAAGTACAATTTTTATGAAATTCTTCAAGTTCAGGGGTAGCTTTAAAATATAAAATAAGCAAAGAGATTAGCATATCTAAACCTCCTATGCCAAATCCTAAATGATAATTCCATTTTGCTTGAACAAAACCACATATAAGAGGAGCAATGAATGCTCCAATGTTAATTCCTATATAAAAAATCGTATAGCCAGTATCGCATCTTGTATCATTTTGTTTATATAACATTCCAACTGTTACAGAAGCGTTAGTTTTAAAAAATCCAGTACCAATAACGATAAAAGTAAGCCCTAGGAAAAACATAGGTGTGCTTAAAATAGATAAGGCTATGCTAATATGTCCTAAAGTTATAATAAAAGAACCTAGAAATAAAGCCTTTTTTGCCCTGAATAATTATCAGTAATCCAGCCTCCAGGAAGCGTGCTGCTAAATACAAGCTCCTGCAAAAATACCATAAATTGCCGAGGCGTATTCAGTGCTTATTCCAAGTCTACCTTTGCTTATGGTTGTTGCCATGAAAAGCACAAGTAAAGATCGTATGCCATAAAAAGCAAATCTTTCCCAAAGTTCTACCATTGATAGAGAGAATAAAGGCTTGCGATGACCTAGGAAATTTGTATCGAGTTTTTGTATTTCTTGTTTAGTCACTTCCCAATACCTTTCTTTTTTATGTTTAAAATATTTTAACTAATAGTAATAGAAAAATAATTAAATTACAATATTTTTAAATATTTTTTTATAATAATATTTAAAAATATAATATTTTAATATTATTATAAATTAACAAATTTAAACATTAAATCAAGCTTTAATTTTAAACCCTGTGTATTGTATAGTTTTATTTTATCAATTTTTAAAGCTATAGGAAGATTTTCTAAATTTTGTATAAAATTGAGTAAGTCTTTAAAGTTGCCATTTAAACTTAGAGAAACATAATTATAGTGAATAAAATTTTTGTTTTCTTGGGAAAATTTTATTTCATTAATGATTAAATTTTTGGATAAATTATTGATTTTTTTATTGAAAAAATTTTTATCATAAAAAAATAAATGCAATTTTTCTTTATAGTATTTTAATTTTTCTTCCTCTATTTTTATCTGTTTTGTTAGCTTTGTCTCTATTTCTTTAAGATGTGAATTTTCTATTTTTGCTTCATTTAATGCAAGGTAATTATGTTCTACTAATGTTTTTTGAAAAATATCTTCCAAAAAGTGATCGTGAATTTTAAAAGCTAAAAACAAAGCACAAAGACAGATAAAAGAAATAAAAAGAAATTTTTCCCTAGGATTTAAATTCTGCAAAAATACTTCTATTTTATTCATGTATGACTTCTAATATGATATTAAATGTTTCTTCATTTTTATCAAGAATTTTAAAAGCAGAATTTAGATTTTCTAATGCTCTTTTAAAGTGGTTTTCATCGATAAAAGAAAGAATGATTTTTGTTTGTTCAAATTCAAGATTTGTGATTTTAAGGTCATTGGAGTTAAGCCATGATATGATTTGATTTAGAATGATTGCCTTATTTTTGTCTAAATTGATTTCTTTTGTTATGGTGGATAAAATATGAAATTGTTGTTGTGTAGATGATATTTTATTGGAAAGAGTAAAGTTTAAATCTTGTATGTTTGTTAATAATTTTTGCTTATCTTGTTTTAGTTTAGAAATTTCTTCTTGTATGATAAAATTTTTATTTTGAATTTCCTTATTTTGTTTGTACTCTATAAAATCTTTAAATAATAAAATCATCATGCTAAGACTAAAGCTAAAAATAAATATTAATATAATTTTAAAAGAAATAGATATTTTTATTTTATTATGCTTGATAAAATTACAATTTTGATCTAGATTTTTTATACTATATGAACTTAATTTCAATAAACTATTTTTATCAAGAATATCATTTAGATTTAAACATTTTATTTGAGATGAGAAGTAATGTTTGATTGTATCCAAATCCTGATAAAGTAGCAATTTGCTTTCATAGTGTTTTAAAAGTTCTATAAATCGATTTTGTTTAAAAAATAAATCCATATTGCTTGGGTTGAAATTTTCGATTTTTTTAAGATTGATAAATTTTCCCTCTTGGTAAAAATATAAATATAAAGTTTGATCATATAAATTTAAAACACAATAATCACTTTCCTCAATAAATCTTTCATCAAATAAAGCTTGAAAAATTAAAGGCTCGGGAAAGCAAAAACGACTTTTTTTCAATTTGTAAACAGGTGCTAAAAAACAATGATAAATTTCATTATGTTTAAAAAAAGCTATTTGATAGTCAAAGGGTTTGCTTAGCTTAAAATCTGCAGTTAAATTGTTAAAAAGTTCGTCTTCTTTGGATATTCCCGTTCTTTGAGCATAAAGTAAATCTGTAGATTTTATAAAATTTATTTTATTTAATGAATTAATTTTCATCATTTAGAAGTTTTTTTAAAAATTCTTCATCTTTTTGCCAGTTTTTTTTCACTGTTACAAAAAGCTTTAAAAGTACCTTTTTTTGGGCAAGTTTTGAAATTTTAAAGCGTGCATCTTTGCCTATTCTTTTTAAAGTTGCCCCTTCTTTTCCTATAAGCATACCCTTGTGAGAGTTTGTATCTGTGATGATATTGGCTTCTAGGATTAAAAGATTAGGTGTGTCTTTGGTGCGATGGATAAGCACTTCGCTACTATAAGGAAGCTCATCGCTTAAATTTTCATAAATACTTTCAAGTATGAAATCTCTATAAATTTCTTTTTCGCTACTCGCACTTAAAAATTCAGGATCATAAAAATATTCATGTTCGTCAAGATATTTTACTATCTCATCTAACAAGCCTTTTTTATAGCTTTTTTTCTTAGAAGAATAAGGAATGATAGCCTTAAAATGTTGGCTAAATTTTGCATATTCGCTAAGTTTTTTTAAAAGTGTAGCATTGTCGGTTAAATCTACTTTATTTAAAGTGATGATATGTGGTACTTGTGGGTTTAGACTAAGAAAATTTTCATAGTCTTTTGTACTATCAAAAACACTCGCCACAAATAAAATCACATCACAATCCCCCATGGATTTAATAGCACTTTGGACAAGCAGTTGATTAAGCGTAGCACCGCTTTCGTGAAGTCCTGGGGTATCGATGAAAATGATTTGATTTTTTTCATGCATCACTATGGCTTTGATTTTACGCCTTGTGGCGTTTTGTTTGTGAGAAACTAGGGCGATTTTTTCTTCTAATAAGGAATTGATTAAAGTACTTTTTCCTGCATTAGTACGCCCTATGATACTAACAAAGCCACTTTTCACAAAATATACCTTGCAAGATCTTTATTTTCTATGATATCTCCGAGTTTTTCTTCTACCATTTTTTTATCCACTACGAATTTTTTACCCGCATACTCATCAGCTTCAAAACTTAGATCTTCAAGTAATTTTTCTATCACAGTATGTAAGCGTCTAGCACCTATATCTTGCATTTCTTCATTGGCTCTTGAAGCTATTTTTGCTATTTCTTTAATGGCTTCATCATCAAATTCAAGTTCTAAATTTTCAGTTTTTAAAAGCTGAGAGTATTGTTTTAAAAGTGAATTTTTAGGGCGTGTTAAAATTTCATAAAGAGCTTTATCATCAAGACTATCTAATTCCACTCTTAAAGGAAAGCGTCCTTGCAGTTCAGGGATAAGATCACTTGGTTTGCTAAGATGAAAAGCCCCTGCAGCGATAAAAAGAATATGATCGGTTTTTAAAGTACCTATTTTTGTTTGTACATTTGATCCCTCGACTATAGGAAGTAAGTCTCTTTGCACCCCTTCTTTACTTGGATCTTGGCGGTTTGAATTTCCGCTTGAAACAGCGATTTTATCGATTTCATCAATAAAAATAATACCTTCATTTTCCGCTCTTTTTAAGGCTTCGCTTTTGATGCTTTCTTGGTCGAGGATTTTTTCTCCTGCTTCATTTTTTAAAGCATTTTTAGCGTCTTTGATTTTCATTTCTTTTTTGACTTTTTTACTGCCAACGCCTATAACCTTAACTATATCTTGCATTGCACCCATTTCAGGAGGTAGGTTGGGATTGGTATCAAACATATTTTGTGAAATTTCTATCTCTATGGTGCTTTCATCAAGATCGCCATTTCTTAGTTTAGTTCTCATTTTTTCAAGACTGTTTTTATATTCTTCTTGTTTTTCATCGCTGATACCCTTTGGTAAAGGTGGTAAAAGTTTTTCTAAAATTTTATTTTCTATAAATTCATCGATTTTATCTTTGTTTTTTTCTCTTTGCTCATTTTTTACCAAATTTAAAGCCGCATTGGCAAGATCTCTTACCATGCTTTCTACATCACGACCTACAAAACCTACTTCAGTATATTTACTTGCTTCGATTTTGATGAAAGGAAAGCCCATCATTTTAGCTAAACGCCTAGCGATTTCTGTTTTTCCTACACCTGTAGAACCTATCATCAAGATATTTTTTGGCACTATATCATCTTGCAACTCAGGGCTAAGTTGCATTCTGCGGTAGCGATTTCTTAAAGCTATAGCTATGATTTTTTTAGCTTTTTTTTGTCCTATAACATAATCATCTAAAAATTTAACGATTTCTTTTGGAGTTAGATTCATTTCTCATCCTCGATTACATAAGTTTTGATATTGGTATTGGTATAAATGCAAATTTCACCTGCGATTTGAAGACTTGATTTTACAAGTTCTTCTTCATCTAAATCGGTATGTTTTGCTAAGGCTCTAGCAGCTGAAAGCGCATAGTTTCCACCACTTCCTATGGCTGCGATTTGTCCATCTTCAGGTTCGACCACATCGCCTGTACCAGAAAGTAGAAAAATGTGATTTCTATCAAGTACGAGCATCATGGCTTCAAGTTTTCTTAGGTATTTGTCTTTTCTCCATTCTTTAGAAAAGTCAATTGCTGCTTTTAAAAGATCGCCTTTAGAACTTTGAAGGAGATTTTCAAACATATCAAAAAGATTAAAAGCATCAGCTGTTGATCCTGCAAAACCTGCTAAAACTTTGCCATTGTTGAGTTTTCTAATCTTTACAGCATTGCCTTTTAGCACCGTATTTCCAAAGCTTACTTGTCCATCTCCGCCAATTACGGATTTATTTTTACCTTTGTAAGCTAAAATCGTTGTTGCGTGAAACATTATTCTGCCTTTATATTTATGTTAAATTTAGCATGGATTGCGTGTCCAAGTTTTACGCTTACTTCGTGGATTCCTAAGCTTTTTAAGGTATCGCATTCCAAACTTTTTTTATCGATTTCTATATGGCTTTGTTCTTTTAGGGCGTGAGCGATTTCATCTTTGGTTACGCCACCAAACAAACTTCCATTTGCACCTACGGGTTTTGAAATTTCAAGAGTGATTTTGCTAAGTTCTTCTTTGAGTTTTTCTAAATTTGCGATTTCAAAGCGTAAATTTTCAGCCTCTTTTTTCTTGTCGCTTTCATATTTTCTTAAAACTTCATTAGTAGCTGCTTTAGCAAAGCCTTTAGCGATTAAGAAATTTTGTCCATAGCCGTCTTTTACTTCTTTTATTTCTCCTGCTTTTCCAAGTGCTTTTACATCTTTGATTAATAATACTTTCATTTTATTCCTTTATTAAAATTTTCTTCCATTTTTTCCTGCGATGATAAAACGCAAAGCATTAAGCTTGATAAAGCCTGCTGCGTCTTTTTGATTATACACTTCATCTTCTTCAAAAGTACAATAAGCTGCGTTAAACAAGCTATCGTTCGCACTTTCGCGTCCTATAACCATCACATTGCCTTTATAAAGCTCGAGTTTTACTCTGCCATTGGCGTGAATTTGAGACTCATCGATTAAGGCTTGAAGCATCATTCTTTCAGGCGAGAACCAATAGCCATTATAAATTAAACTCGCGTATTTTGGCATGAGTTCATCTTTTAAGTGTGCTGCTTCTCTATCAAGCGTGATGCTTTCAAGCGCTCTATGTGCTTTTAAAAGTATAGTACCGCCTGGAGTTTCGTAACAACCACGGCTTTTCATGCCTACATAGCGATTTTCTACTATGTCAAGGCGTCCTATACCGTGTTTGCAGCCTAGTTCGTTAAGTTTGGTTAAAAGTCCTGCAGGACTTAGTTTTTCTCCATTTATCGCTACTAAATCTCCTTTTTGGAAATCAAGTTCTATAATTTCACTTTCATTTGGAGCGTCTTTTGGGCTTTTACTCCATCTCCACATATCTTCTTCAGGTGCGTGTGCAGGATCTTCTAAAACAAGTCCTTCATAAGAAATATGAAGTAAATTTGTGTCCATAGAATAAGGAGATTTTCCTTTTTTCTTAGAAATATCAATACCGTGTTTTTGTGCATAAGCAAGGAGTTTTTCACGACTGTTTAAATCCCACTCACGCCATGGAGCGATGATTTTTAAATCGGGATTAAAAGCAAGATAACCAAGTTCAAAACGCACTTGATCATTTCCTTTACCTGTGGCACCATGACTTACTGCATCAGCACCTGTTTGCAGGGCGATTTGTGCTTGAGTTTTTGCTATAAGTGGTCTTGCTATACTTGTTCCTAAAAGATATTCTCCTTCATAAATCGCATTGGCTCTAAACATAGGAAATACATAATCTTTAACAAATTCATCTCTTAAATCTTTAATGAAAATATTTTCTTCTTTTATGCCTAAAGAAAGGGCTTTTTTTCTTGCAGGTTCGAGTTCTTCACCTTGACCAATATCTGCTGTAAAAGTTACAACTTCACAATTATACTCATCTTGAAGCCATTTTAAAATAATGCTCGTATCAAGCCCCCCAGAATACGCTAAAACTACTTTTTTTACTTCATTTTTCATAAGATATCCTTTGTTAAAATAGATTTGAAAATTGTAAAATTGTATCCAAATTTCATTAAAGAAAAGTTTTTACTTGCTATTTTCTTAAAAAATAAAGCAAAGGCGTAAGCAAATTTTGTTCCAAAAATTGATTTTTTTTGCTAAAATTGCTTTTATGAGAGTAGATAAATTTTTAAATGTAGTTAATATCACGAAAAGAAGAGCTATTTCTGAAGATATGTGTAAAAGTGGTGTAGTGGGGATTAATGGCGTTATTGTTAAAGCGAGTAAAGAGGTTAAGGTGGGTGATATTATCACTTTACATTTTACTGAATACACTCAAAAATATAAAGTCCTAGCTATACCTAGTACGAAAAGTATTCCTAAAAACGCACAAAATGAATATGTGGTAAAATTATGAAAGAATTTATTTTAGCAAAAGATGAGATCAAAATGATGCTTCAAATAATGCCTCAAGAAGGTGTTGTTTTACTTCAAGGAGATTTAGCTAGTGGAAAAACAAGCTTAGTGCAAGCTTGGGTTAAATTTCTTGGTCTTGATGCAAGGGTGGATTCTCCAACTTTTTCCATTATGCAAAAATATGAAAATCATGATATTTGCATTTATCATTATGATATTTATCAAGAAGGTTTAGAAGGACTTTTAGCAAATGGTTTATTTGAAAATTTTTTTGAAAAAGGTTTACATTTGGTTGAATGGGGCGGTGAAAATTTGAAAAAAACTTTAATGAAATTTGGAATTTCTACTATCCAGATTAAAATTAGCATTAAAGATGACAAAAGAAAGTATGAAATTTATGAGTAAATTAGAAATTGTAAATTTAGAAAAAATTATTAAAAAAACTAAGATTATACATGGAATTTCTTTAGAGGTTAATAGCGGAGAAGTTGTAGGACTTTTAGGGCCAAATGGTGCAGGAAAAACGACAACTTTTTATATGATATGTGGACTTATTTCCCCAAGTAGTGGAAAAGTTCTTTTAGACGGTTTAGATGTGACAAAAGATCCTTTAAACAAAAGAGCTAGATCAGGGATAGGTTATTTACCTCAAGAAAGTAGTATTTTTAAGGATTTAAGTGTAGAAGATAACCTGCTTTTAGCGGCTCAGATTTTTTATCAAGATAAAAAAATTTTACATGATAAAGTTGAGCAAATGCTTGAACTCTTAAGTATAGAGCCTATTCGTTTAAGGAAAGGTTTAAGTTTAAGTGGAGGTGAAAGAAGGCGTTGTGAGATCGCTAGAAGCTTGATGTGTGAACCTAAGTTTTTGCTTCTTGATGAGCCTTTTGCAGGTGTTGATCCTATAGCAGTGGCTGAAATTCAAACTTTAATTAAAGAGCTTAAAAGATTGGGGATTGGGGTTTTAATTACCGATCATAATGTGCGTGAGACTTTGGCTATTTGTGATAGAGCTTATGTTATAAGATCAGGTTCTTTACTTGCTAGTGGGAATGCTGATGAAATTGCAACCAATAAAGATGTGAAAAAGTATTATTTAGGAGCGGAGTTTAAACTCCTTGATTGATGTTAAAGCAAAAAATCACCCAAGCACCCAAGACTAAAATTTCTCAAACTTTACGCTCCTGGTTGCCGATTTTACAAGCAAACATAGAAGATTTAAAAGAAAATTTAGATAAATTTGCTGAGGATAATCCTTTCTTAAATGTTCAAGATTCGATACAAACTCATGATAAGGGTAAGAATTATTTTGATTCATTTTATAAACATAATGTAAATTCGGCTTTTGTGGATAGTAAAGGACTTGCCAAAAAAAGTGTTTATGAGCTTTTAAATGAACAGATTCTTCCTCCTTTGTTTCCTACAAAAAAATCTCAAGAACTTGCAAAAAAAATTATAGAATGCTTAAATGAGGAAGGATATTTTGAATACGATGAAGAATTTTTAAAAGAGTATTCCTTAGAAGAAATTGAGCGAGTAAGAGCAAGATTTAAATTTTTAGATCCTGTAGGAGTGGGAGCTAAAGATTATAAAGAAGCATTTTTATTTGCTCTTGAAAATATGGAGTTAGATGAAGATATTGATGAGTTTTGTAGAATGTTGATTATGGATTTTGAAAATATACAAAACTATACCAAAGAGCCTTTATATAAAGAAGCATTAGCTGTACTTAAGCGCTTTAGCACTCCCCCTTTTTTGGAATATTTTGAAGATTCTCGTATAATTGTTCCTGATATTTTTGTTTATAAAGAAAATGGTGAAATTAAAGTAAAAATCAATGATGATTATTATCCTGAAATTTCAATCCAAACTGATGGTTTAGAGCATGATTTTTTAAGTCATTACATCAAAGAAGCAAAAAATTTAGTCGATGCTCTAGCGATGAGAAAAGCTACTCTTTATAAAATAGGGCTTATGATAGTAGAATATCAATATGATTTTTTTATGGGAAAAGAGATAAAACCTATGACTTTTAAGGATTTAGCACTTGATTTAGAACGCAATGCTTCGACTATATCAAGAGCTGTGGCAAATAAATATTTAAGTTGTGAAAGAGGACTTATCCCTTTGCGTGATTTTTTTGCTTTTGCTCTTGATGAAGAGGGAGAGACTTCAAATGTAGGTGTTAAAGAATTTGTGGCAAATTTAGTAAAGAATGAAGATCGCAATAAACCTTTAAGCGATAGTAAAATTTTAGAATTAATCAAAGAAGAATTTAAAGTTGATATAGGGCGAAGAACTATTACAAAATATCGCAAACATCTTAATATAGCAAGCTCTACAGATAGAAAAAAATTATATGAACTTGAAGGATAAAATTCTATCAATCTATCAAACCCATTACACTTTTGTTTTATATTTAAATTTAATTTAAATAATATAAAAATTATTGTTTTATTTTTAGAAATATTATTCTTTAATTTAAAAATGTGATACAATAATAACTGTTTTTAAATATCAATTTTCAAAGGAGTTAAAATGGACTTTTTAACAAGCCTTAGTGAGGGAGGGCAATTTGCAATCCAAATCATTATCGTTTTAATTTGTCTTTTTTACGGTGCAAAAAAAGGCGGCATAGCGCTTGGTTTACTCGGTGGTATAGGTATTTTAATGCTTGTATTTGCTTTTCATATAAAGCCTGGAAAACCAGCCATAGATGTTATGCTTACAATTTTAGCGGTAGTGGTTGCAAGTGCAACTTTGCAAGCAAGCGGTGGTTTGGATGTTATGCTTCAAATAGCAGAAAGAATTTTAAGACGCAATCCTAAGTTTTTAACAATATTAGCGCCTTTTGTAACCTGCTTTTTGACTATACTTTGTGGAACAGGACATGTGGTTTATACTATTATGCCTATTATTTATGATATAGCGATTAAAAACGGTATTCGTCCTGAGCGTCCAATGGCGGCAGCTTCTATATCATCACAAATGGGTATTATTGCATCTCCTGTATCTGTGGCTGTTGTGAGTTTGACTGCTTTGCTTTTAAATGCTAATCATAAATTAGCAGGTTTTGATGGTTATATTAATCTTCTTCAAATTACCATACCTAGTACATTATTTGGTGTATTGTGTATAGGAATTTTTTCTTGGTTTAGAGGAAAAGATTTGGATAAAGATGAAGTATTTCAAGAAAAACTTAAAGATCCTGAATTTAAAAAATATGTTTATGGGGATTCTAAAACACTTTTAGGCGTTAAACTTCCAAAAAGCAATTGGGTTGCAATGTGGATTTTCTTAGGAGCTATTGCTTTAGTAGCTTTATTAGGTGTATTTGATTTCTTGCGTCCAAACTGGGGGCAAGTTGTAAAAAATGGCATTCCTCAAGTAGATGCTTTAGGCAATCCTAAAATGGATGTTTTATCCATGGTTTCAGTTATTCAGATGTTTATGCTTTTAGCAGGTTCTTTGATTATCATCTTTACTAAAACAGATGCAAAGAAAATCGGCTCTAATGAAATTTTTAAATCAGGTATGATAGCACTTGTTGCGGTTTTTGGAATTTCTTGGATGGCTGATACTATGTTTGCAGTTCACACTCCTATGATGAAAGCAGCGCTTGGAGATATAGTAAAAGAGCATCCTTGGACTTATGCTGTAATGCTTCTTTTAATTTCAAAATTTGTAAACTCTCAAGCAGCGGCTATTTCAGCTTTTGTTCCTTTGGCTTTAGGAATTGGTGTTGAACCTGGTGTGATTGTTGCTTTTGCGGCTGCTTGTTATGGGTATTATATTTTACCAACTTATCCAAGCGATTTGGCTACTATACAATTTGATAGATCAGGTACTACTCACATCGGTAAATTTGTTATCAATCATAGTTTTATTTTACCAGGTCTTATAGGTGTAATCACTTCTTGTATAGCAGGATATTTTATTGCTATGGCAGCAGGTTATCTTTAACAATTTTTAGCAGGATTTTTCCTGCTAAATTCTTCATTTGTCTTTTTATTTAATATAGATAAAAATTATAAATAAATCATAAAATTAGTATTAATCAAAATATAAGCTTAACAAGGATAGAATAAATCCTATTTTGAATCAATGAGAAAAGGCTATCCTATGGATATTATCTTTGCTTTGCTTCTACTTTTAGCTTTTGGTAGTTTATGTTTTTTTATCCGTTTTTGTGAAATTCAAACTAAGGACACGCGGATGATATTTTTACTAGTTTTAAGCTTAATACTTGCTCTTTATTTATTTTATGCTCTATTATATCCTGAAAAATTTTAAAGGAAAAATATGCTAGAAATTTTAATAACACTGATTATAGCTTTTATATTGGCTTTAATTTTTGGAAATTATCTTTATAAAATTGCAAGCTGTAAAAAAACTATTTTTGATTTTATTTTTAATCCAATTGATAACTTAATTTATAAAATTTGTGCAATTGATAGAAAAAATATGACTTGGCAAAAATATTCTTTGCATTTAATTGCTTTTAATGCCTTAGTGGCTATTTTTTCTTTCGTGATTTTTTATTTACAAGATAAACTTTTTTAAATCCCAATTCGATAAATTCTATGATAAGGGGATTTGAATTTAAATACTGTAATTAGTTTTATTACAAATACAAACCTTCAGCATTATAGTGGAGAGAATGCTTTAAGTTTGCTTTCGCAAAATACAGGCATTTTGCTTGCTATGTTTGTTTCAAGTGCGAGTGGATATTCTGCTTGTATGGCTTTTTGTCGTGCTTTATGTAGTATGCAAATGGGAAATTTTTATGAAGATTTTACGCGTATTATTACGCGTTTGATGTTGCCTTTAAGTTTTATTTTGGCTGTAATTTTTATCTCTGAAGGCGTGGTGTAAAATTATCACGCAAATTTTAGCGTGCTTACTTTAGAAAATAAATTTCAAAGCATTGCCACAGGTCCTGTTGCAGCTCTTGAGTCTATAAAACATTTAGGGACAAATGGGGGTGGTTTTTTTGGTACTAATTCAAGCATGCCTTTTGAAAATCCTACTTTACTTACAAATTTTTTGCAAATTTTATCCATGATGCTTATTCCTAGTGCCTGTGTTGTAGCTTTTGGATTGATGGTTTATCATAGAAAAGAAATACAAGGTTTTGCTCTTATGGGAAAAGAAGAAGGGGGGGGGGGTTATTTTTGGTGCAATGGGGATTATTTTTATCATTTCTTTGCTTTTAATTTATTTTAGCGAAAAAATGTCAAATCCAAATTTGGATTCTTTGGGTTTAAATGCAAATTTGGGAAATTTGGAAGGTAAAGAAATAAGATTTGGCACAGATGGTTCGAGTTTATTTAGTGCTGTAACTACTGCTTTTACTACAGGAAGCGTCAATAATATGCACGATAGTTTAAATCCTTTAAGCATCAGTGCTACTTTGCTAAATATGATGCTAAATGTAGCTTTCGGTGGCGAAGGAGTAGGGCTTATGAATATGATTATTTATGTGCTCTTAACCGTGTTTATTTGTGCATTAATGATAGGTAGAACTCCAGAATTCTTGGGTAAAAAAATAGAAAGCGCACAAATGAAGCTTATAGCTTTGGTAATTCTTATCCATCCTTTATTAATCCTTGTTTTAAGTGCATTAGCTGTTGTTTTTGCAAAAGATAGTATAAGCAATCCTAGCTTTCATGGCTTGGCTCAAATTTTGTATGAATTTAGTTCTTCGGCAGCAAATAATGGTTCAGGACTTGAAGGTTTAAAAGATGATAATTTATTTTGGAATTTAAGCACAGCTTTTGCTATGTTTTGTGGGCGTTATTTGGTTTTAATAGCTCAGCTTGCTATAGCTGGATCGCTTTTGGCTAAAAATACACAAGAAAATACTGCAAATTCTTTAAAAACGGATAATTTAACTTTTATGTTTGTGCTTGTTTGTATTATATATATTTTTGCTGCACTTACTTTTTTTCCAGTGCTTACTTTATCAAGCGTTGCAGAATATTTATCTTTATGGCATTAAGGAGGGTCAATGTCTAAAAAACAAAATAAACTCATTACAAAAGAAATTTTAAATAATGCCATAAAAGGAGCATTTTTAAAATTTGATCCACGCTTTATGGTAAAAAATCCTGTTATGTTTATGGTGGAAGTTGGATCGATTCTTACTTTGATTTTAAGTATTTTTCCTACTTTGTTTAATGGAAATTCTGATGAAAGAATTTATAACATCTTAATCACTTTTATTTTATTTATAACCTTGCTTTTTGCAAATTTTGCAGAAAGTATTGCAGAAGGAAGGGGTAAAGCCCAAGCAGCTACCTTAAGACAAAGCAAAAAGGATTCTAAAGCTAGACACATAAAAAGTGATGGCAGTGAAGAAATGCTTAATTCTAGCGAGTTAAAAATAGGTGATATAGTTTTAGTTAAAGCAGGTGAACTTATACCTAATGATGGAGAAATTATAGAAGGTACTGCAAGTGTTGATGAATCAGCTATTACAGGTGAAAGTGCACCTGTTATGCGTGAAGCGGGCGGTGATTTTTCTTCTGTTACAGGTGGGACTACGGTTTTAACTGATTTTTTAAAGATTAAAATTTTAGTTGGAGCTGGGGAAAGTTTTTTAGATAAAATGATCAATCTTGTAGAAGGTGCTGCGCGTCAAAAAACTCCAAATGAAATTGCTCTTAATACTCTTTTAATTGTACTTAGTTTGAGTTTTTTGGTGGTGGTTGTAAGTTTATATCCTTTTATGCAATTTTTAGGCGTGAGTTTGCCTATTTCATGGTTAGTAGCATTGCTTGTATGTCTTATTCCTACAACTATAGGGGGCTTTTATCAGCTATAGGAATAGCAGGTATGGACAGGATAACGCGTTTTAATGTGATCGCACTTTCAGGCAACGCTGTTGAAAGTTGTGGTGATGTTGATACTATGATTTTAGATAAAACAGGAACGATTACTTTTGGAAACCGTTTGGCAAATGAATTTTATGAAGTCCAAGGTATAAGCAAAGAAGAAATGATTAAAGCTTGTGTTTTATCCTCTTTAAAAGATGAAACTCCAGAAGGTAAAAGCATAGTTGCATTGGCTCAAAGAATGGGTTATGAATTAGAAGGTAATGATATTAAAGAATTTATCGAATTTAGCGCTCAAAATAGAATGAGTGGTGTGGATTTGCAAGATAATATAAAAATTCGCAAAGGTGCTTTTGATGCTATAAGAGCTTATATAAGCGAAATGAATGGAAAAATTCCTAGCGATTTAGAAACTAAGGTAATGGAAATTTCAAATCTCGGTGGCACTCCTTTGGTAGTGTGTAAAAATGAAAAAATTTTAGGAGTGATTTATCTAAAGGATACAGTAAAACCAGGACTTAAAGAGCGCTTTGATGAGCTTAGAAAAATGGGCATAAAAACTTTAATGTGTACCGGAGATAATCCTTTAACAGCAGCTACTATAGCTAAAGAAGCAGGGCTTGATGGATTTATAGCAGAATGCAAGCCTGAAGATAAAATAAAAGCCATTAAAAAAGAACAAGCCCAAGGTAAGATAGTAGCCATGACAGGAGATGGAACCAATGATGCTCCAGCTCTTGCACAAGCTGATGTAGGTATAGCTATGAACTCAGGAACTCAAGCAGCCAAAGAAGCAGCCAATATGATAGATCTTGATTCTAATCCTACTAAAATTTTAGAAGTAGTTGAAATAGGAAAAGGTTTGCTTATTACTAGAGGCAGTCTTACAACTTTTAGTATGGCAAATGATATTGCTAAGTATTTTGCTATTTTACCTGCTATGTTTAGTGTGGTTTTACCTCAAATGCAAATTTTAAATATTATGCATTTAGCTACCCCGCAAAGCGCTATTTTATCAGCACTTATTTTTAATGCTATTATTATACCTTTGCTCATACCTATTGCTATGCGTGGAGTTAAATTTAAGCCTATGAAAAGTGAGCATTTGCTTTTAAGAAATTTGAGTATTTATGGTTTAGGTGGTATGATAGCACCTTTTATAGGGATAAAAATAATTGATATTCCTACAGCTTGGATACTTAGAATTTTAGGAGTGTGATATGCTTAGAACTTTGCTTAGTTTTTTTGTGGTAATGCTAATATTGTGTACTCTTATTTATCCTTTTGCTTTAAATACAGTTGCAAAATTTATTTTTCCTTATCAATCAAGTGGAAGTTTAGTGGGTAAAGAAGGTCGTCCGACTTTGGATATAAGCAAAGCGGTAGGTTCAAAGCTTTTGGGTCAAGATTTTAATAAACCTTATTTTCTACATTCAAGAACATCTGTGTCAAATTACAATACAAGCGATACAAATGAAAGCAGTGTAAAGTTCAGGTGGATTTAATTATGCTATGTCAAATCCTGCTTTAAAAGAGCGTGTGCAAAAAGATTTGCAAAAATTTTTAGATGAAAATCCGCAAATTACAAAAGAACAAATTCCTTTGGATTTGTTAAGCGCTTCAGGATCAGGTCTTGATCCTCATATCAGTCTTCAAGCAGCCCTAGTGCAAATTCCTAGGATAAGTCAATCTTCAAAAATCACCAAAGAAGAATTAGAAAAAATCATTCAAGAAAATACAGAGTCTAAATTTTTAGGGATTTTTGGGGAAGAAAAGGTTAATGTTTTAGCCGTTAATATAGCTATTGCTAAAGCCATGAAAAAAGAATAAACATGCAAAGACAAAGTCCTGAACAAATTCTTAAAAAACTTGAGGTTAAAGCCAAGGAAGAAGAAAAAAACAAACTTGCAAAATTAAAAATCTTCTTAGGTTATGCTGCAGGTTCTGGAAAAACTTATGCTATGTTAAGTGAAGCTAGAACTTTAAGGGATAATGGAGTTGATGTTGTTTTAGGCTATATAGAGCCTCACGATAGACCTGAAACAATGGCTTTAACACAAGGTTTTGAAAGTATAGCTAATCTTGAAATTCCTTATAAAAATATAGTATTAAAAGAATTTGATTTAGACGCTACCCTTAAGAGAAAACCTGCTTTGGTTTTAGTAGATGAGCTTGCACACACTAATGCTAAAGGCTTGCGTAATGAAAAGCGTTTTCAAGATATAGAAGAACTTCTAAAAGCAGGGATTGATGTTTATACTACTTTAAATATACAACATTTAGAAAGTTTAAATGATTTAGTCGCTAATATCAGTAAGATAGAAGTTAAAGAGCGTATTCCTGATCGTATTTTTGATGAGGCTGATCAGGTTGAACTTGTTGATATTGAACCTAATAAGCTTTTAAAAAGAATGCAAGATGGTAAAATTTATAAGGAAAAACAAGCTAAACTAGCACTTGAAAATTTCTTTCGCCAAGAAAGACTTATAGCTTTGCGTGAGATTGCCTTAAGAAGACTTGCTTCAAGAGTGAATTTAAGAGCAAGTGAACAAAGGCTTATTAATGATGATTTAGCTTATCATACTGGAGAGCATATTTTAGTTTGTATTAATGCTTCAAATGCAAAGGTTATTCGTGCAGCTGCAAGACTTGCTTTAGCTTTTCATGCTAAATTGAGTGCGCTTTATATAAAAAATCCCAATATTAAAGAAGAAAAAGCCTTAGAAGAAAATATAGAACTAGCTAAAAGTTTTGATGCTGAAATCATTAGCGTATATGATGATATAGCAAGACAAATTGCAGAGTATTCAAGCCTTAGCAATGTTTCTAAAATTGTTTTAGGTAAAAATAAAGATAAAAAAAGTTTAAAGAAGAGATTTTTGAAGCTGTTGCTAAAAAAGCACCCAATATTGATTTATATCTTGTCAATGAAAATCAAATTTCTACTCCTAAAATACGAAGTAAAAAAGGTTTTGATTTTTTAGGTTTTTTAAAAATCACAGGAGTTTTGCTTTTAGCAACTTTTATAGCTTTTGTATTTCATAAATTTAATACTCAGCCAAGTAATATAGTTATGATTTTTATTTTAGCAGTTTTTGCTTCTTCTTTTATTTCTGATAATAAAATTTTCGCCTTTTATTCTTCTTTGGTAAGTGTTTTGATTTATAATTTTTTCTTTTTAGAACCTATTTTTAGTTTTAAAGTTCATGATAGTGGAAATATTATTACTTTTACAACTATGTTTATAGTTGGATTTTTAACAGCTGTTTTTACTAGAAGATTAAAATTGCAATCTAAAGAACTCACTAAAAGAGCTTATAGAACAGCTATTTTACTTGAAAATAGTGAAAAATTAGCAAGAGTAAAAAGCAAACAAGAGCTTTGGGAACAACTTGGAAATCAAGCTTTAAAATTATTAAATTTACCTATTATTATTTATCCTATAAATAAAAACAATATTTTATCGAAACCTTTGTTGTTTTTTAACGATGATAAGCAAATGTTAAAAAATTGTTTTAGTGCTGATGAGATTGCTATTGCTCAATGGGTTGCAACAAATAAAGAAAGAGCAGGTGTTTGTACAAATACCCTGCCTAATGCTAATGCTATGTATTTACCTATAGAAGATGGGAAAAAACTAAAGGGGTTATAGGTATAGTTTTAAAAGAAAAACGTCCCTTGCAAGACTTTCAGTATGAAATTTTAAGTGCTTTACTTAATGAGGCAGGAGTTAGAACAAGGGATATATTTTTATTATAAATCCCTTAATTTATTAATCTCATCTCTAATAGCAGCAGCTTTTTCAAACTCAAGTGCTTTAGCTACTTCAAGCATTTGTTTTCTTAATTCTTTGACAAGTTTTGCTCTTTCGCTAGCAGGCATTTTTTCTAGTTTTTTACCTTTGCGATAAATTTCGCCTAAATCCTCTTCATTTTTCAAACTTTCTTCAATATGGCGTTTGACTGAAGTTGGCGTGATATTGTATTTTTTATTATAAGCCATTTGAAGTTTGCGGCGTTCATTGGTAGTATCCATAGCTTCTTGCATAGATTTTGTAATCTTTTTGCAAAAAAGCAAAACCTTACCATTGACATTTCTAGCTGCTCTTCCCATGGTTTGGATTAAACTTGTAGTACTTCTTAAAAAGCCTTCCTTATCTGCATCCATAATGGCAATGAGTGAAACTTCAGGCAAATCAAGTCCTTCTCTAAGTAAGTTAATGCCAATTAGCATATCAAAAGCACCGCTTCTTAAACCTCTTATGATTTCATTGCGTTCTATAGCATCGATATCTGAGTGCATGTATTTGACTTTTATACCAAGCTCTAAATAATACCTTGTAAGCTCTTCAGCGAGTTTTTTAGTCAGTACAGTTACTAAAACCCGTTCGTTTCTTTGTATGACTTTTTTAGCCTCATCAAATAAAATTTCAACCTGATTATCACTATCTTTTAATTCTATCAAAGGATCAAGCAGTCCCGTAGGACGCATGATTTGATGAAAGATGTTTTCTTTGCTAAGTTCAAGTTCTAAAGGTGCAGGTGTAGCTGAAACAAAAAGAAATTGACAATTTTTATGGATAAATTCATCAAACATTAAAGGACGGTTATCCAAGGCTGAAGGCAAACGAAAACCATAATCCACCAAGGTTTGTTTTCTGCTTCTATCTCCTGCAAACATACCTCTAAATTGTGGTAAAGATACATGGCTTTCATCGACTATAACAAGAAATTTTCTATCTTTAATCGCAAAATAATCAAAAAGCGTATAAGGAGTATCACCTTCTTTAAGTCCTGTTAAATGCCTTGCATAGTTTTCAACTCCTTTACACATTCCTGTGCTTGTAAGCATTTCAAGATCAAATTCAACCCGTTGTTTAAGGCGTTGATATTCTACGAGTTTATTTTCATGTTCAAAATAAGCAAGGCGTTCGTTAAGTTCTGCTTTTATGTCTTTTATCGCTTGTTTTAATCTTGTTTCGCCCACGCTAAACTGGCTTGTAGGATAGAGTATGAAGCGTTTTAAATCTTTACCTTTTTTATTTTCTAAAACATTGTAATGATACATAGCATCAAGCTCATCGCCAAAAAATTCAAGTCTTACTACTTCATCTTCATAATAAGCTGGATAAATATCTATAATATCTCCTTGAACTCTAAAATCTGCACGATCAAAAAAATTATCATTTCTTTTATAACCCATATCTACAAGTTTTTTTAAAAGTTCTTTTTGTGAAATTTGCATACCTAGTTCAAAGATTAAAACCATGCCTATGTATTCATTTGGATTACCAAGTCCATAATTTGCCGAAACACTAGCTATGCAAACTACATCTTCATAACTTAAAAGAGAAGCAGTAGCACTCAGTCTTAAACGCTCTAAGTCTTCATTAGTGGAGCTGTCTTTTTCTATGAAAACATCAGTGCGTGGAATATAGGCTTCAGGTTGATAATAATCATAATAAGATATAAAATATTCCACATGATTTTTAGAAAAAAAGCCTTTAAATTCGCTATAAAGTTGTGCACAAAGGCTTTTGTTGTGACTCATGATAAGAGTGGGCATATTAAGTTCTTTAATGACATTTGCCATGGTAAAGGTTTTTCCACTTCCTGTAACGCCTAGTAAGGTTTGATATTTATTGCCTTTTTTTATACTTTTTACTATGCCTTTTATGGCTTCTTGTTGATCAGGACTAGGTTTAAATTCGCTGGTAAGTTCTAACATTTTTCTACTTTATTTTTATTTTTGAAAAAATTTTAAAAGAAAATGCTTTAATTAAAAATTAATTGACAATAAAAACCTAAATTTAAATTTTTTTCTGCTACAATATCAAATAATATTTTCCATAAATTACAAATTTCTTAAGAAGGCAAAAATATGTTTGATGAAAAAATAATCAATACTATGACAGATAAAGTAAATGAATTAATTGAAAAGTATAACGAAGTTTGCGAAGCCAATGAGGCTTTAAGAAATGAGCTTGTAAGCGTTAAAGCACAAAATGAAGCAAAAAGTAATCAAATCATGCGTTTAGAAGAAGAACTTAAATCTCGCAATATAGAAAGCGAAGATATTTATAAGAAAATAGAGGCTGTTCTTGGCAGATAATCTAAAACAAGTCATTGTTAATGTTAATGCAAAAGATTTCATTGTTAAGTGCAGTGAAGAATTTGCAAATTTTTTAGAAGATGATATCGCTTTGATTTCAGGGGGTACTAAAAAAATAGAACTTAAACGCTTTGTAGATGCGTTTGTTAAAAAAAGTTATGAAAATTATATTCTAGAAAGAGAACTTAAGAAACTAATAAAAGCAATCAATGAAGAACTCCCGACAAAATGAACAAAGCTTTTACTCTGCTTGAGCTTGTTTTTGTGATTTTGATTTTGGGAATTTTATCAAGCTTATCTTTATCTTTTATCAATACTACAAAAGATGAGGTTAAAATTTTAAAATTAAAAATGGACTATGAAATGCTAAGCTCAGCTCTTGCTTTAATGCGTAGTCAAATGAGACTTAAAAATTTAAATTTTCCAGAAATTTTAGATAATGCGCAAAACAATCAAGCCAAAGAAAAACTCTTTTATTGTTTAAATGATTGTGATTATTCTTTGCTTGATACACCTATTTATTCTGATTTTAAATCTTGGATAAAAATAGGTAAAAATCACTATAGATTTGCATTAAATGCTAAAGAGATGGTTGAATTTATTTATGATTCTAAAGAAGGTTTGTTAAAGTGTATAGGAAGTTCTAGATGCAAAGATCTGATATAAGATATTATGAACTTGCAATTTGTGGTTTGTATTTGGATAATTTAACTTTTCATAGTTTTGATGAAATCAAACCTTTAACACAGGTATTAGTGGATTTAAAATCTAAAAAAAATCTTAAAGCCATCGTACTTAAAGAATGTCAAAAACCTGATTTTAAAACTATAGAAATTAAAGAAATTACAAAGTATTTTCTAACTCCTTTGCAACTTGAATTGGCAAATTTTATTGTTTATTATTATGCTTCAAAACTTGGTTTTGTTTTGGGCTTTTTCGAAACTAGTCCTAAGTATGAATGTCAAAAAATGTTTTTTAAAGATACCCCTAAGCTAAGCAATCAACAACAAAATGCCTTAAGTTTTCTTCAAAAAGAAAATAATTCTTTGCTTTTTGCTGACACAGGTAGTGGTAAGACTGAAATTTACATTTCTTTAATAAAAGAGTGTTTAGAACAGGGTAAGCAAGCTTTACTTTTGATGCCAGAAATCGCACTTACTCCACAAATGCAAAAGCGTTTAGAAGTATATTTTAAGGATAATTTTTTCCTGTGGCATTCTAAAATTTCAAAGAAAAAAAAGCAAGAATATTTAGAGTGTTTTTGCAAGGGAGAAGTGCTTTTAGTAGCGGGTGCAAGATCGGCTTTGTTTTTACCTTTTAGAAATTTAGGACTTATTGTAGTAGATGAAGAACATGATAATTCTTACAAGGCTTCTAACCAGCCTTTTATCAATGCAAGAGATTTAGCACTTTTTTTGGGTCAAAAAAATAATATTAAAGTGGTTTTAGGTTCTGCAACCCCATCTTTAACGAGCTTTTATAAACAAAAAAGTTTTAGACTAAAAGGAACTTTTTTTGAGAGTAAAAAACATTTTTTATATGATGAAAATGAGCTCGGTATAACACCTATGCTTTTAAGCGAATTAGAAAAAAGTTTAAAACATCAAAAACAAGCTATAGTGTTTTTACCTACAAGGGCTAATTTTAGGCAAATCATTTGCAAGGATTGTGGAGAAACGATAAAATGTCCTTTTTGTTCTATTGCTATGAGTATGCATAAAAAGAAAAATATTTTAAAATGTCATTATTGTAATTATACTTCTTTAATAGAGCAAAATTGTCCAAGTTGCAAAGGAGAAATGTTAGAAGCTAGAAAAATTGGGACTGCTGAACTTTTAGAGCTTTTGCAAAATGCTTTGCCTTTAGCAAAAATAGCAAAATTTGATAGCGATGAAATCACAAGCGTTAAAAAGCTTAATACTATTTTAAAAAACTTTAATGAAAATAAGATCGATATACTTATTGGCACTTCTATGCTTGCTAAAGGACATGATTATCATAGTGTGGATTTGAGTGTGATTTTAGGGCTTGATGAATATTTGTTGCGTCCTAGTTTTAGAGCGAGTGAAGAAACTTTAGCTTTAGCTATGCAAGTTGCAGGCAGGGCAGGGCGTAAAGGCGAAGCAAGAGTACTTTTGCAAACAAAAAATAGAGCTTTTTTTGAAAGGTATATAGAGAATTATGATGCTTTTTTAAAAGATGAGTTAGAAAATAGAAAAGATCTTTACCCCCCATTTAAACGCCTTTTAAGAGTTCTTATAGAAGATAAAGATCAAAAAAGTGCACAAAAACTTTGTGAAAAATTTGCTTCTCAATTTAGAAATATCAAACAGGTAGAATTGGTAGGCTATGGAATTTGTGGAGTTGAAATGCTGTATGGAAAATATCGTTTTTATTTATTGCTTAGAAGTGAAAATCATAAAGCTTTAGTGGCAATTGAAAATTATATTTTGCAATTTAAAAATGCAAGTGCGGATATTGATCCTATTGATTTTGTGTAAGTGATATGATTATTTATCTTTGTATATTTTTTCAAATTCTTTATAATATTTCCAAGAATCAATAATATGAGGATGTGTTTGTTTTAAATGATTTAGTTCATTTTCAAATATATTAAAAAAAGTGTAAATAAGTGATTTATTTTTTATAAAATAATCTATTACATCTTTTTCTTTCATCATTTTTGATTCTGTTTCATCTATGGTTATTTTAATTTGATATAAAAAATCATACAAATAATGTTTAATTGTTGAAAATAAAAGATTGTTTTGTTCTAATTGCTTAAAATCATTTTTATCAATATATACACCCATATCATTACATAGGTCGTTTTTTATAATTTCTTGTATTATGTCTATTTTTTCATGATTGATATGTTTTCTGTCTAAAATTATGGGAATGCTAGAAGTTCTATCAATATTGAAATTTTTATTATTTTTAGGAGTATTAAGATAAAAGGTGTTATTAATATCTTTAGAATTTGCATAAAGTGTAATAGGAAAAAGATAGCGAATATAACCTCTAAATTCTTTAATTTTAAATAAATCTAATTTATCTTTATGGGGGGGGGGTAAAATTAAAATTTATAGCAAGTAAATTCATGGTATCGAAGGCCTTTGATTGGCGGATTTCTTCCATATCAAGATAGTATACATTGTCTTTGTTAAAATATTTTAATAAATAAGAGATGATAAAAACTCCTTGTTGTAGTTCATTTATATCGATTTTAATTTTATGATTTTGATGAGTAAGATAGTTGATGTAATAACGCCAATCATAAGTTAGATTAAATTCAGGGGGATAGTTTCTTAAAACTTTACTCCAATCTCTTCCCCAGCTATGCTTTAAAAGTCCTATTGGATCTCGAACTCCGCAAATAATCTTAGAATTAAAATCTAATAAAGATAGATATTTATCAAAATAAGGTAGATTAATTTCTGATATATTAATAGCATATTGAGCAATTGTATTATCATTTAGACACATGTAATTAATACAATATCTCTCTTTGCTATCAGGTGGTAAAACCCAGGAGGCAAAACAAGTTACATCGCAACATTGATTAAGGTATCTTAAAAATGCTGCTGCTCCAACGCCATGTGGAGAAATATAGATAAATTTATAGTGTTTAGGCAGGGGTAAATTTAAATCCCAAGCTAATTCTGCGCAATGTCGACTAGAATCTATTTCTATAAAATTAGGATTGATTAAAGGTGGATAAGGATGTTTTGTTGATAAATATCTATCCCTAAATTCGTTAGAATTGAGCCAAGTGCAAATTGTTTCAATATTTTCCAAAACAAAGGTAAAAAATTTTTCATTATTCGAATTTTTTAAAGCTTGTAAAAGAATTTGAGCTAGGGTTGGAGTTAGGTTATTTTTTATATAGAGTAAAAGATTTTGCATATAACCTCTTTTAATTGTATTTAATTTATATATAATTCATAAATATTTAAATGTCATGAAATTTAAATATATTATCAAAAATAAACTTTAATTAAAGCAATAAAAAGTTAAAATTTGATATTAAAATTTTTCAAAGAGTGAAGTTATGGAGTATAAAAGATTTAAAACCAGACAAATCAAAGTAGGAAATGTTTTAATAGGCGGTGATGCACCCATTTCAGTTCAATCTATGCTTTTTACTAAAACAAGAGATATAGAAGGTTCTTTAGAACAAATCAATCGTCTTTATTTTGCAGGAGCAAACATAGTGCGTTTGGCGTGCTTGGATATGGCTGATGCAAGGGCTTTAAAAGAGATTAAAGCTAAAAGTCCTCTACCTTTAATCGTAGATATTCATTTTAATCATAATTTGGCTGTATATTGTGCTGAATTTATCGATGGCGTGCGTATAAATCCTGGCAATATAGGCTCTAAAGAAAATATTAAAGAAGTGGTAAAAGCATGTAAAGAACGGGGTATCCCTATACGCATCGGTGTAAATCACGGCTCCATAGAAAAACAATTTAGTGATAAATTTGGTTATGGTGTCGATGCCATGCTAGAAAGTGCGATGTATAATATCAAGCTTTTAGAGGATTTAGACTTTTTTGATATTAAAATTTCCATGAAGACTTCAGATGCTCAAAAAACTATAGAAGCTTATGAGAGATTAAGACCGCTTTGTGATTATCCTTTTCACTTAGGGGTAACTGAAGCAGGAACTAAATTTCATAGCACTGTAAAAAGTTCTATAGCTTTAGGAAATTTACTTCTTAAAGGTATAGGCGATACTATGCGTGTTTCTATGACTGGCGAACTTGAAGAAGAAATTCGTGTAGCAAGGGCGATTTTACAAGATAGCGGAGTGCAAAAAAGCGGAGTAAATATCATCTCTTGTCCAACTTGCGGTAGGATTCAAAGTGATTTGTTAAGTGCGATTAAAATCGTAGAGGAAAAAACCAAGCATATAAAAGAACCTTTAAATATCAGTGTCATGGGTTGCGTGGTAAATGCTTTAGGTGAAGCTAAGGGCGCTGATGTGGCTATAGCCTTTGGGAAAAATCAAGGACTTGTTATAAGACATGGTGAAGTTGTAGCTAAACTGAAAGAAAGTGAACTTGTAGATAGATTTTTAGCTGAAGTTGAAGATGAGGTTAAAAGTAGGGCTGTAAAAGAATAAAAGCCAAGAAGCAAGGTTTAACCTTGCTTTTAGAATGGCCATATCGCTTCTATAACTTTGCTACCCCAAGGTTTTCTTGTGCTTCTATCCACTTCACCTTCTGTTTTATAAAGAATTTTAGCATCTGCTATATATTTACTATCTATAGTATTGTCTTGACCGATGTCATAAGGACGAATAACACCGCTTAATTGTATGATTTGCTTCTCTCCGTTGATTAAAAGCTCTCTTGAACCTTCGATAAAATAATTACCATTTGATAAAATTTTAATTACACGTGTTGAAATTGTAGTATTGAAACTTTCATTTCTGCTTTGCGAGCCTGTTCCTGTGTAGTTGTTTGAACTATTGGTTTGAAAGCCTATATTAGAATAAGCATTGACTTTATTAAGAGCATTAGCTACCACTCCTGAACTTCCTGTTAAAGCACCTCCGCCTAAATTTGAGGTATTAGTTCTGCTTGTTGCTTTATTAGCTTGTGTGCTTTGAGTGGTACTTTCTTGTATAACAACTGTAACTAAATCATTTACATTCATAGCTTTTTTATCTGAAAATAAAGGATTATCTCCTTTGCCAAAAAGCGATCCTGGCGCACTTTCTATATTATTACTTTGTTTTGGTGCAAGTTCTTCTACATAAGCAGGTGGTTTCATTGAAATTTGCGGATCAACCGTTGCAGAACAACCAAAAAACACAAACGGTAACACATAAAATAAAACTTTTTTCATTTTCGTCCTTTAAAATATGAATTTTTATTTTTCTTTGTTAAAATTAGAAAAAGCAAAGAGTGTTCCACATTTATAAATTCAAGGAGAAAATGATGGCAAATCTTTATTTGATGAGATCTAGAAGTGATGAGTTAAATACTATTATTAGTACAAATTTGCTTAAAAATTATAGCAAAATTTACAAAAATATCGCAATTTATTGCCCTGTGATATACATACATCGCGTTCCTGTTTTGCAGGGTTGGTTGGAAGAATTTAATATCAATCAAACCGTAAAAAGCGCCTATGGTTTTACCTTTAGAGAGGCAATGGAAGAATTTAGCAAAGATCCTCATAATTTTTTTAATGTTATTTTAGAAGAATACGAAGAGTTAAAACGCAAATACGATTTTGTGCTTGTAAATAGTTTTTGCGAATTTGGAATACTTGATGGATTTGATCTTAGTATAAAATTAGCTAAAAATCTTAATACCCCTATCGCTGCTATTATCAATGATGAAGATAAACTTATAGCTCAAAAATATTTCGATCATGCTCTAGATGGTCGTAATTATGTTTTGATTAATGAAAATTTTAATTTTGAAGAAGTGCAAAAACTTAAAGAATATGATTTTATAACTCCTCATCGTTTTAAATATGAATTGATTAAACAAAGTATAAAAAATAAAAAAACCGTTGTTTTGCCAGAAAGTAATGATGAGAGAATTTTAAAAGCTGCTGAAATTTTATTGAAAAGTAAAGTTGTTGATCTTATTTTATTGGGTGATGAAGAAAAAATCAAGCAAGATAGTGCTAAATTAAGTCTTGATTTAAATACTATACGGATTATAAATCCACTCAAATCAGAATATAATCAAGAATTTGCTTCTATTCTTTATGAAGCAAGAAAATCTAAAGGTATGAGTTTAGAAGAGGCTAGGAAGCTAGTTCAAGATAAAACTTATTTTGGAACTTTACTTATACACACTGGAAAAGCTGATGCTATGGTTAGTGGAGCATCAACTACTACGGCTGAAACGATTCGCCCTGCATTACAGCTTATTAAAACTAAAGAAGGTATTAGTTCCGTTTCAGGAATTTTCTTTATGGGACTTGAAGATCAAGTTTTAGCTTTTGCTGATTGTGCTGTAAATCCAAGCCCAAGTGCTGAGCAACTTGCAACTAGTGCCTATGTAAGTGCTATGACTGCTAAATCTTTTGGACTTGAACCAAGAATAGCTTTGCTTTCTTATTCTAGTGGTGATAGCGGTAAAGGAGAAAGCGTAGATCTTGTAAAAGAAGCATTAAAGATTGCTAAAGAAAAATATCCTGAGTTGAATATAGATGGTCCTATGCAGTTTGACTGCGCTTATGATCCAAAAACTGCAGCAAAGAAAATGCCAAATTCTAAGATAGCAGGTCATGCAAATGTGTATATTTTTCCTGATCTTAACGCAGCAAATATTTGTTACAAAGCAGTTCAAAGAACTGCTAATGCTTTAGCAATCGGTCCTATTTTGCAAGGTCTTAAAAAACCTGTTAATGATTTAAGTCGTGGATGTTTGGTAGATGATATTGTAGATACCGTAATTTTAAGTGCAATACAAGCTCAATAGAAAGGAATGATAAATGAAAATTTTGGTTTTAAATTCAGGTTCTTCATCGATTAAATTTAAATTTTTTGATAATAAAATCGTTAAAGCCAGTGGATTAGTAGAAAAAATTGGAGAGCAAAATTCAAAGGTTGTATTAAAAAATACTTTAAATAATGAAAGTTTTGAAAGAGAATTAACAATAAATAATCACGAAGAAGGCCTTAGTATAGTTAATGAGCTTTTTAAAGAATCAGGAATTTTAGCAGATTTAAATGCACTTGATGGCTGCGGTCATCGTATAGTTCATGGGGGAAGAAATTTAAGCGAGCATTGTTTAGTGGATGATTATGTTCTTAAAGAGATAGATAGGGTTAGTATTTTTGCTCCTTTGCATAATCCTGCGCATTTAGCAGGTATAAAAACAATGATCAAAGCTGCACCTAGTGTTGCTAATGCAGCTATTTTTGATACAGCTTTTCATCGCACTATGCCTGATTTTGCTTATATGTATGCTTTGCCTTATGATTTTTATGATAAGCATAATATTAGAAGATATGGTTTTCATGGGACTTCTCATGCTTATGTTAGTTCTAGAGCGGTAAAATTTCTTCAAAAAGATCAAAATGAATTAAATGTCATCTCTGCTCATCTTGGAAATGGTGCAAGTGTATGTGCTATAGAAAAAGGTAAGAGTATGGATACTTCTATGGGCTTTACTCCACTTGAAGGACTTATTATGGGAACGCGTTGTGGAGATTTAGACCCTGCTATTTTACCTTTTGTTAGTCATCTTAAGGGTTTAACTATAGAAGAAATAGATACACTGATGAATAAAAAAAGTGGAGTATATGGAATTTGCGGTTATAATGATTTTAGAGATATAGAAAGAGAGATAGAACAAGGTAATGATAAAGCACGCTTGGCTCTTGATATGTTTTGTTATCGTCTTGTTAAATATATAGGATCCTACTTTGCTGTGTTGCCAAAAACCGATGCTATTATTTTTACAGGTGGTATAGGAGAAAATGATAGTTTGGTTCGACAAAAAGTATGCGAGAGATTAGCTCATCTTGGTATCGAGTTAGATTTTGAACTTAACAAACAAAGGATTTCGGGCGAAAGAATGATAAATCATGCAAATTCTAAAGTTAAAGTGCTTGTTATTCCTACAGATGAAGAATTAGAAATCGCTAGAATTACAGAAGAACTTATCGGTAAAAATTAAATTTTAAAAACTATATAAATCTTTCATTTATATAGTTTTTAGCAAGGTTATATATTCACTTTGCTTTTCATTTAAAACTTTAAAAGTGCTTATCATGTAAGAAAATTCATCATCACTTAAACCATAAAGTTCTTTAACCAATAAATCATTTTTTGCTCTTAAGATATCATAAGCTTTTTTAGTTTTTGGAATTTCTTCATTTTTTATATTAAATTCTTGTTTTAGCTCATCAAAATGATGATTTTGATCATTGTAAAGCTGTAAAAGCAAAGCATTTTTAGCGAGGGTTTTATAAATTTCATTGTTTTGAATTTCTTCATCACTTGGTTGAGGCAGGGGAATTCTTTCTAAATAAGATTTGCTTACATTGATTTGTACCATATTTCTTATGATAAAATCAACCACTAAAGAATTAAACAAAGCTAAAACAAATAAAATTCTTTCATAAGGCACTATATCCATGCAAATTACATCATCTTTTAAAACATATTGTTTTGGAATGTTACTATAAGTACTATCAGCTCCACCGCAATTTTTTGGCAATAAAGAAGCTATCAAAGTTCTCTCATCGGTATCTCTTGAAATTTTTCTATATCCAAGTCTAAAAAATTCTCTATCGTATTTTATCAATTTAGGATTTAATTCTTTCCCAGTAGCTTTTTTAGCTCTATAAAGTTCTTTACTTTTTAATCGCTCGTCAAATTTAGCCTTTTCTAAAAAATAAGTAGTTTGGCTAAAATTTGCATCAAATTGATGTATCATTTTACCTTCATATAAGGGTAAAAGTCCTTCCCTAAACTCTTCTATAAACAAATCTTTATCGTTTGTCATATCAAGTTCTCTTCTAAAATCTATATAATCAAAAGACAAGTTTTGAAAAGCATTATAAGATTTTCTTAGAATTTCTAAAGCTTGTTTGTCTTTTAACTCCATTAAGGCTAGGTGAGTTGGGCTTAGCTTTTTGATATCTTTTAAATTTAGAGTTAAAATTTCATCTTTGTTTTTTAATGAGTTTATATCTGTTTTATAAAACATCATTTTGATTTTATGAGTGTGATTTGCTTGCGTGTTTTTTATAAGCATAAGAGCAAATTTATACCTTGAATCCACATCAGCAAATATAGCTTGTCTATTTTCAAAACTATAAAAATACTCTAAAGTTTTATTTTCTAAAATTTCTTTTCTTAAAGTTAAGCTTCCATCTTCAAACATCAAAGCACTAGGAAGCACATAAGCTAAATTTCCATCTTGTTTTAAAAGAGAAAGATTTTTTTCTACAAAAAGACGAAACAAATTTCCATCTCCACTGCCTTTATTTAAAGGATAGGCTTTTTTATAATACTCGCTTAAATCATTTATATATGCTTTTTGTTTTTCGTAATTTTGCTTTATATAATCTTTCGCTAGCAAATTATCTTGAATTTCTTTTTTCTTGCTAGCGATTAAGCTTCTATAATCGCTTTTATATTGCGGAAAGAAATCACTATCACTAAATTTAGTTTTATCCCAAGGTGGATTACCTATGATGATATCAAAGCCTTTAAAGACTTGATTTTCTACGATTTCAGGAAATTCTAACTCATAGTTAAAGAAATTAAATTCTTTTTGATATTTGCTAATGATAGCTTTTGCTTGTTCATTTTGGCTTAAATTTTGTATATCATCTTGACTTAGGGCTTTTAGAATTTGTAATTCTTCTTTGTTGACAAAATGAAGCGTGTTGATATAGTTTAGATATAAATTTAACTTATCAAGTTTTGGTGTGATTTCATTTTGATAGATTTGTTTAGATTGTTTGATTTGTTCTTCGTTGGTATCTTTTAGATTATCAAGTTTTTCAAATACTTCTTGTAAAATTTCAAATTCTTGTGTTATGGAATTTGTAAAAAGGTTGCTTGAGTTTTGTTTTATCAAATCTTTAAAATCACTTAGGTTAGAATTGATCAAAGCATTGCCGCACTTTATGTGGTGTTCTATAAAAGAAAGTGGGGTTCCAAAGATAAAACTATCTATCCAAAGGCTAAGTTTAGTAAGCTCTATGCTAAAAGGGTTTAAATCCACCCCATAAATAATGCGTTTTAGTAAAAGTCGTTTTAAAATATCACTCTCATCTACTTCATAGTCTTGCACAAAATCTTTTATATAGTTTAAAATATTTTCTTTTTCTTCTTCATAAAGTTCTTTTAAATTTGTAAAATGATCAAAATCTGATAAAACAATGTGTGTAATAGCATTTAAAACTCCAACTAAAAAATGCCCGCTACCGCAAGCATTGTCTAGTATTTTAAATTTCAAAATGTTTTCATTGTTTAGTTTGTCTTTTAAAGCACTTTGGATTAAAAAATTAGCTATGAATTGAGGTGTATAAAAGCTTGCTGTTGATTTTCTTGAATTACTAGAATTTTTAAGATAAATTTGTCCTTTTTTGTAAAAGGTGTATTTTTCTACTTTTTTTGATTTTTCTAAAATTTTAAAATCATAATTATCAAAATAACATTCTATTTCTTTTGATTTTTCTTTATAGCTTACATAGTAAATATCTTCATTTGCTATTTCAAAAAAATAAGAAAGCAAGCCTTCATAAATCGTGCCTAAATGTTCTACACTTAAAGTTTTGTAATCTCTTTTAAAGCTTAGATTTTTATCTTTAAAATTTAATAATTGGTTTAAAATGAATTTTAAATCTTTATCATTAAAGATTTTTGGTGTGCTTAAAAGAGCGGTTTTACTCTCATCAAACAACCCATCATTGAAAACAGGCATATCAAAATTGCCTTTGCCTTTGTTGTAAATGTTGAAAATATTTTCAAGTTCTCCAAAACCACCACTTGAGCTTTCATCCTCTTGTAAATTTTCAAGTAAGGTTCTAAGACTGATTTTACTTTTAAAATACTTATGTTTTTCTAGTATAATTTCAAATTTATCCTCAAAATAAGCAATAAATAAAAGTCTAAAGATAAAATATAAAGAATTTTCATAGATTAGTTTTAAATCCGCCTTTGTTTTATTGTAAATTCTAGAGCCTATGAATTCAAATAAAGATTCATTTCCATTGGTTCCGTAAATGATAGATTTTAAATCATCTTCTATTTTGATTTTTGAAAGTTTATTGTTTTGTAGAGTTATTTCTAAATGATCTTCTTTTTCTGTGAAATTAAAAGCGCTAAATACACTATAAAAATACGCAAAAGCTTCAATATTTTGATCTTCAATGATTTTTTCTAGATTGATTTCGTAAAAAACTTTGTTTGAATTCAGTATAGAATTATCATAAAAACGCCAAAATCTACCATTGGTTAAAAAACCATAATTTTTCTTAAGATTGCCTAGATATCTTAGAATTTGAAAGTGAGGGTTGTCTTTTACTTTTTTATTGTCTATTTCTATATTATAAGCTTTTGACTCTAAAATGATTGTGAAATCATTGCTTGATTTTTTTGTTTCTTTGTCTAAATTTTCGTATTTTGATTTTAATTTGTCATTGCTAAAAAGTAGAAAATCAGGTTTTTCCAATTTTCCTTGTATGATTTTTTCATCTTGTCTTACAAAGCACCACCCTAAAATTTCTAATACTTTTGATATAAATTCATCTTCAAATTGATGTTCGTTTTGTTTTATAAATTTATTTTTGTCGTAAATTTTTGTAATTTTAGTTAAAATATCTCTAAAGGCTTTTTGATTTGCGTTGAAATTATAAATCTTAGGAAAGTCAATTTCTAAAGAATAGCTTGTAAAAAGATTATTGTTGAGGTATTTTTTAAGTTCTTGATAGTAATTCATGGCTTTCTTTCTAAAGTATTTTTAAAAATTTGACATTTTAAATTATATCTAAAAAACTTTAAAGACTTGTGCTTATTTATGAAAATGATTTTTTAGTTGGAATTAATTTTCTTTGGATAAAATTTTAATTAAAAAATAAAGCGTGGATTATGAAAAAATTTAAAGAATTTAGCCTTCGTTTTTTATTTAAAGTATCAGAGCAACCTGTTCTTATAAGAGATTTATTAGAGGCAAATGCACTTTTTAACGATGGAATGCTTGTAGATCCTTCTAAGCTAAATTTTAATTTCAAAATTCTAAATTCTTATATTTATTTTGGTGTTTTTTGCGCTGTGATTTTATTGCCATTGCTTTTGATTACTCATTATTTTTTAACAAAGCTTGACTTTCATATAAGCATAGTGAGCGCTGTTATGGTTACTGCTTGTGTATTTATAGGATATGATATTTTTAAAGTTTATACTCGCAAAATAATCTCAAAAAAAATAATACAAAAAGCCTGGGCTTTACACTTTCCTTATTTTGCTTATGAAAAGTACTCTACAATGGCGGGTGAATTTTATAAAGAAGCTTTAAAAGAAGAAATTCCAAAAGCAAATTTAGAGCAGTATGTTTTAGATAAGATTATTCATTCTAAATAATCTAAAATTTGATTTTGGAATCGCATATTTTCAAGTCTTCTTTTTAAGTCTTTATTTTCCTCGTTTAAAACACTTTCTTCTGTTCTTAATGTAGCAATCTCTCTACTAAGATAATAAATTTGATTTCTAATATAAATTTGTGGGGCAAATAAAAATAATGCAAAACTAACAAGTAAAGCTGCAAAAAGAAGATGATTGAAGTTTAGGTTTCTATCTTCTTTGGTAGCATTAGAGAAGCCTTCTAGTAAAATATTTTTTGCCTTTTGAGCATCTTCATCATTTTGTTGTTTTTCTTGAGCTTGATTAGATGGTTTTGGAAGTTCTTGTTTATTTTCTTGTGGTGTTATTTTTTTTTGTAAATTTTCTAAACTTTTCTTGATATTAGGTTGATTTTTAACATCTAGTTTTTTTTCTATAATTAGAGGTTTTTGTATTTTAGTTTCTGTTTTTTGAATTTTTTCTATAGAATTTGTAAGTCCCTTTTTTTCTTGTTTTGTTTGAGTGGTAGCTTGATTGCTTTTTGTTTGAATTTGTGTTTTGGTTTGGATATTTTTTATTTCGTTTGCTTTTTTTCTGCTAAATAAAAAATTTTTTTTAGTTTTTTTATTTTCTTCTTTTCTTCTTTCTTTCATTTTGGAAAAAATTTTTTTAGCAAGAGATTGCTTTTCTTCTAATTTAACATTGATTAGATCTTCTTTTAAATATATATTTGATTTTTTAGTATGTTTTGACTCATACTCTTCATCGAGTTCTTCTAAGAATTTATTAGGAGTCTTTTTTTTAAAACGACGTCTTAAAATATCATCGCTAGAAATTTCATCTCTTAAATCATCATCAAGCGGTTTGCCTTGATTTATGGCGCGAGAAAATTTCAGCATTTTTTGGCGTATGTTTTGGCGTTCTTTTATAAAATCATCTTCTAGCATTATTTATTGTCCAAATTATTAAAATAAAAAGCCCGCATTTTAGCACAACTAGAGCGAGAATTTTTTAAAAGTTCTTCCTTGCTCGCACTTATAGCTTTTTTAGTTATTATTTGTCCTAGGCTATGGTTATTTCCACATTCGCAACGCATTATTTTTTCATTACAAATGCAGTTTTTTGACCATTTTTTGAAAAATTGTTTTACTATTCTATCTTCTAAAGAATGAAAGCTAATGATAGCTAAAATGCAATTTTTTGGTTTTAAATTTTCTAAATGTTCAAGAAAATCTTTAAGCACTTTAAGTTCTTGATTTACTTCTATTCTAATGGCTTGAAATGCTAAAGTAGCTTTGGAAATTTTTCTATGATTTTGTTTACCTTTTCCTATGATTTGATAAAGCTCTTTGGCGCTTTTGATTGGATTTTTACTTCTTTCTAGGCAAATTTTTTCAGCAATAAAATGTGCATCATGTAATTCTCCATAATCTTTAAAAATGGAAGTTAATTGCTCTTTTGTATAAGTATTAATAATCTCATAAGCTGATATTTTGGAGTTTTGATTCATTCTCATATCCAAAAAGTCAGAATTTACACTAAAACCTCTTTCGTTATTATCAAGCTGAAATGAAGAAACTCCAATGTCTGCTAAAATACCTCTTAATTCTTCTTTATGTGAAATTTTTTCTAAAACTTCACTAAAATTACTTTGCATAAAAGTTATCCTATTGCGAAAATCTTTAAGACGTTTTTTAGAAAATTTTAAAGCTTGTTGGTCTTGATCACAAGCAATGAATTTAAGATCAGGATGATTTTTAAGCAAAGCTTCACTATGTCCGCCAAATCCTAAAGTGCAGTCTAAAAAATAACCTGTTTTAAGATTTTTAAAAATCTCTTGAACTTCATTAAGTAAAACTGGGATATGAGGAATTTCCAAAATCAATCCTAATAAATTTTTATAAACTATAATTATAACTAAATTTCATTGTAAAAATCATAAAATTTAAAGAACAAATATTTTTTGGTAAAAATTTTATAATTAAACTCCACTTAAACACTTCTACGATACAATATCTGGTTTAAATTTAATCAAGGAATGATATGCTTACTTGGATGCAACATCACAAAAAATATCTTGTTGTTACTATATGGGTTAGTACTATAGCTTTTGTTGGCGCTGGCTTTTTAGGTTGGGGTGCTTATGATTTTAATCTCAATAGAAGTTCGAGTGTTGCAACTGTAGGAAATGAAAAGATAGGTTTTAGCGAATTTGATACTAGATATAGACAAATTTTAAGTTATTATAATCAAATTAGCAATGGTGCTTTAACTCCAGAAAATGCTGAGCAACTAGGCATTAAAAATATAGCTTTAAGCTCTCTTGTTGAAGATAAGCTTTTGTTAAATTTTGCCAAAGATTTGGGTATTGGTGTGAACGAGAATGAAATTTTACAAAAACTTGCAAATACTAGAGAATTTCAAGATCCTACAGGGGATTTTAACAAAACAATTTATTATGAACTTTTAAATGCCAATAATTTAGCTCCAAAAGATTATGAAACACAACTTGCAAATGAAGTAATTACCGATAAACTTAATCAAATTTTTAATATTCCTAGCAAAGATGAGGAATTAAAAATGTTAGCTTCTAGTTATTTCATGCAAGATGCTTTAAGTATTGCAAAAATTGATTATGACAAAAAAAATATTAAGATTAACGAAGAGGATTTAAAAAAGCTTTGGAATGAACATAAAGAAGATTATAAAACTAAAAAAATATATGAAATTTCAACTTATTTTTTGCCAGTTAGCAATGAGAAAATTGACGACAAAGAATTAGAAAAATTTTATAATCAAGATGAAAATAAACTAAAATATAAAGATTTTGCAGGTAAAGTGATGGATTTTCAGTCTGCTAAAAATGAAGTTGCTAAAGATTACGCCTTAATGCAACTAAAGAATGTGGCTAATGCTAAATTTTTAGATTTAAAAAATGGGAAAGATAATTTTCAAAAAGATCAAAATATTAGTGAATCTGATGTTTATTATCCAATTGATCTTTTGAATAAAGCTAAAAATGGAGATGTTTTACGGCCAGTACCTTATAATAACGGATATATCATAGTTAAACTAAATAAAGTAGATCCTATAAGAAATAAAACTTTTGAAGAAGCTAGAGAAGAAGTTTTACCTATGTATTTAAGCGAACAAGCTAGAAAAAATTTAGAAGAAAAAGCTAAAAATAGTTTAGTAAATTTTAAAGGCGATGATATAGGCTTTGTAAGTCGAGATAGTTCTCGCGAGAGTGTAAAGGTTAGCGATAAAATATTAAACGATTCTGAATTTGCTTATTTTTTAATGAATGTATTTAATACTGATCAAAATAGTTCTTATGTGGTCATTAATGACAATAAAGCAATATTATATAAAATAAATAAACAAAAATTAGATATGAACTCTGATAAATTTGAACAATACAAAGCTATGCTTGAACAAAATTTGCAAAATTTAAAAGCAAATGAGCTTAAGCAAGAACTTGTTGATGAACTTAAAAAGATATATCCGATAAAAATTTATTATAAAGGGAATTGATTTTGAATATATTAGGAATTGACTTAGGCTCAACCCAGACTTGTGCCATTATTGCTCAAAAAGATGAAGATGGATTAAAAATTATTGGTTTTTCCAAGTCGAAAACCAACGGGGTTAAAAAAGGTGCCATTACCAATATAGAGCTTGCTTCTAAATCTATTGAAGAGGCTGTTAGAAGTGCTGAGATGATGAGCGGAGTTCATTATGATAGGGTTGTGGTGTCTATATCAGGTGCTTATACTAAAAGCGTTGATAGCATAGGTGTTGTTAATATTCCAAATCATGAAATAGGCATTAAAGAAATTCATCGTGCTGTAAGTACAGCTAAGCATACTGCCAATCTACCAAGTGGTTATGAAATTATCCATGTTTTGCCTTATAATTTTAAGGTTAATGATCTTGAACATGTTGATGATCCTTTGGGAATGAGTGGTAATCGTTTAGAAGTTTCAACCCATATAGTGATTTCACAAGAATCTCATATTAAAAATCTTAAGAAAGCAGTTGAATTAGCTGATTTAAGAGTGGATAATATAGTTCTTTCAGGATATGCTTCAGCTATAGCTTGTTTAGATGATAGCGAAAAGGAATTAGGTGCTGTTTTGATTGATATGGGTGGAGCGATTTGTGATATGGTTGTTCATACTGGAAATTCAATTAGATATAATGATTGTTTGCAAATTGGCTCGATTAATATCACCCAAGATTTATCAATGGCATTGCATACACCTTTAAAAGAAGCAGAAAAAATCAAGCTTAATTATGCAGCTCTTTCACAACAGCCTAATACCCTTATACAAATTCCTTCAATGGGTGATGAAAGAAAAGTTAATGAAGTTTCTTTGGATATTATTTCAAACGTAATTTATGCAAGAGCGGAAGAAACTTTGATGATTTTGGCAAAAATCTTAAGTGATAATCGTTATGCCAATGCTATAGGTGGCGGAGTTGTTTTAACAGGTGGAATGACTAAGTTAGCAGGTATTGATGAGCTAGCTCCTGCAACATTTGATAATCGCTCAGTTAGACTGGCTACTGCAAGAAAAGATTTGATTACTGGTTTTAGTGAAATTTTTAATGATCCTGAAAATACTTGTGCTATAGGACTTTGTTTATATGGAGCGGGATATTTTACGCCTTATGAACTTGATTCTAATGAGAAATTAAGATATAAAGGGGAAATTGAAAATTTTAATCGTCAAATTAAACAAGATATTGTTTTGCAAAAAGATACAGAAAGTGAAATAAAATCTGATTTTTTTGATGAAAATTTGCAAGAAAATGATACAATTGCAATACAAGAACAATTAGATTTTAAAGAGCCAAAAGAAAAAAAACCTAGTGTTTTTTCAAATATCTGGCATAAAATTATGAATCAATTTTAACAAGGAGAAATTTTTATGAGTGAATTTTTAGTAGAAGAAATGCAACATAATAAAGGTGCAAAAATTAAGGTTATAGGCTGCGGTGGCGGTGGCGGTAATATGATTAACCATATGGTTAAAATGGGATTAAATGATCTTGATTTAATTGCAGCGAATACTGATGCACAAGCTATTTCAATTTCATTAGCAAAAACTAAAATTCAACTTGGCGAGAAAAAAACTAAAGGTTTGGGCGCTGGTATGCTTCCTGAAGTAGGTGCAGAAAGTGCTAGAGAAAGTTTTGAAGAAATAAAAGCAAGTCTTAGTCAAAGTGATATTGTATTTATTGCTTCAGGTTTTGGTGGAGGTACTGGAACGGGTGCCACTCCAGTTATTGCACAAGCAGCTAAAGAGATTGGAGCTTTAACTGTTTCTGTTGTAACTATGCCTTTTGCATTCGAAGGAAAGCAAAGAAAAAAACTTGCTGAAAGCGGTCTCCTTGAGCTTAAAAAAGAAAGTGATTCTATTCTTGTAATTCAAAATGAAAAATTATTGAGCATTATTGATAAAAAAGCAGGCATTAAAGATGCTTTTAGATTGGTTGATGATATTTTAGCTCGTGCTGTAAAAGGTATGGTGTCTATCTTACTTGATAATGGAGATATTAATGTTGACTTTGCGGATGTAAGAACCATCATGAGTCATCGCGGACTCGCGCTTATGGGTGTTGGTAGTGCTAGCGGTGAAAATGCTATAGAAGAGGCTCTTTCAAACGCTATAGAATCTCCTTTGCTTGATGGAATGGATATTAAAGGTGCCAAGGGAGTTATTTTACATTTTAAAACAAGTTCTAATTGCTCTTTGTTTGAAATTTCGGCAGCAGCAAATAGTATACAAGAAATTGTTGATGAAAATGCTAAGATTATTTTTGGTTCTACCACAGATGATAGCATGGAAGATAGAGTTGAAGTAACTATTATTGCGACAGGGTTTGAAGATAAAGATACAGTAGCTAAAAAATCTACCGAAGAAGCTCAAGCTTCTAAGAAAAATCCTTATTTAAGTCTTAAAAAGGTAAGCGGTGGTTACGATGAAGAGATAATGGCGCAAATTGAAACACCAACTTTCTTGCGTCGTCAAATGGATTAAAATTGATTTTTAAAGCAAGATTGAGTCAAATCTTGCTTTTTATAGTTTAAAATTCTCTCCTAATAATCTTTCAAATATTTATTTTTCTTTGTTTTTAAAAATTGGAACACTCTTTGCTTTTATAGCTATAAAATCTTAATTTTATAGGTGAAAATATGCAAAATGGATATTATCAAGCAACTGGCGGAATGGTAACTCAGTTTAATAAACTTGATGTGATTACTAATAATCTTGCCAATATTAATACAAGCGGATACAAAAGAGATGATGTGGTTATTGCAGATTTTAAAAGGATTTTTAAAGAAACTCAGGATGAGTTGCCTATAGAAAATCACACAAGAGATGCATCTCGTTTTGTAAATACTACAATAGATGGAATCCCACAAGTTTCTCAAGAATATACGGATTTTAGCCTAGGTTCTTTAAAGGCCACAAACAATCCTTTGGATTTGGCAATGACTAGAGAAGATGCTTTTTATTTGGTTCAAACCAAAGATGGAGAAGTAAGATTAACTAAAGATGGAAATTTTCAACTTGATGATGAGGGTTATTTGGTAAATAAGCAAGGATACAAGGTATTAAGTAGTGATTATTTTAATAATCCTCAGAATGCTGGCATACGCATTCCTAATGGTGCTGTTCAAATTAGCGTTGATAAAAACGGAAGCATTGAGGTTGATGGAGCTCAAAATGCAAGATTATTTGTAGCACAAGTAGATGATATAAGAGCTTTGCAAAAAGATGGGGATAATGTCTATAAAATAGATGATCTAACCCGCATTAGAGATTTGGAAAACTCCAATGCTATTCGCCAAGGTTTTTCTCAGGGATCAAATGTTAATCCAGTTACTGAAATGGTAGGACTGATTGAAGCAAACAGAATGGTAGAAATGTATCAAAAAGTTATGACAGCTCATATGGATGACTTAAATCAAGAAGCTATCAATAAGCTTGCATCTGTTAAATAATTTAAAATAAAATAAAAAAAAGGATTAAAAATGATGAGATCACTTCATACTGCTGCTACGGGAATGGTAGCACAGCAAACACAAATTGATGTTACCTCAAATAACATCGCCAATGTTAATACAGCAGGTTTTAAGAAAAGTCGCGCAGAATTTGCTGATCTTATGTATCAAGTTATGAAGTATGCAGGAACTTCAACTTCAGCTACTACTCTTTCTCCTTCGGGTATAGAAGTGGGTGTGGGTGTGCGTCCAACAGCGGTAACTAAAGTTTTTACTGAAGGAAATTTAAAATCAACAAGTACTGATGGTCTTGATATGGCTATTGCAGGTAATGGGTTTTTTCAAATACAACTTCCTGATGGCACTATAGGATATACTAGAAATGGGCAATTTACAAAAGATAATGAAGGTAATATTGTAAATTCAGATGGTTATAGACTTTTACCTGAAATGACAATACCTGAAGGCGCAACAGCAATTAATGTTGCTACAGATGGAACCGTTTCTGTAATGTTGCCAGGGGAGCAACAAGAAACTCAAATTGGCCAAGTGGAGCTAGTTCAGTTTATAAATCCAGCGGGTCTTCATTCTATGGGTGATAATCTTTATCTCGAAACAGGAGCAAGTGGTGCACCTGTTGCGGGTATAGCAGGACAAGATGGGCTTGGAACAATAAGACATGGATTTATAGAACTTAGTAATGTTCAGCTTGTTGAAGAAATGACAGATCTTATCACAGGACAAAGAGCTTATGAAGCGGGTTCTAAGGCAATTACAACAAGTGATGATATGCTAGGAATTGTAAATCAGCTTAAGCGATAGTTGATATAAAATAAATAATTTTTAATTCTTTTTTAGTTTAATGGCGTGTTAAACGCCATTAAATTTTTAGCAAGAGTAGCAAGTTTTAAATTCATAAGCAGTTGGACGAGCTTCTACTGGCCAAACTTGTGTTTCAAATTTTAAATGCTGATAGTCATCGATAAAAATATCGCTCATTACAGGTTTTAAATAAGAATTATGTCGGATTAAAGCTTCTAAACTTCCTCTTAGAGTATGCGGTAATTGCTCTATCCCTTTTTCACGTATTTCATCCAAAGTAAGATCAAATAAATTTTCATCCATAGGACCCACAGGAATGGTTTTATTTTTGATTCCATCAAGACCTGCCATTAAAAGACTAACAAAAGCTAAATAAGGATTAGCAGTGCTATCAGGGAAGCGAATTTCTATACGAGCTGAATTTTTACCTATGCCATAAGGAACGCGACAACTTGCTGATCTGTTTTGACAAGAATAAGTTAAAATACAAGGAGCTTCAAAGCCAGGAACTATTCTTTTGTAAGAGTTGGAACTTGGATTTGTAAAAGCTGCGACACTTCTAGCATTTTTTAAAATTCCACCTATATAATTTATAGCAGTTTGACTAAGTCCACTGTATCCATCTTTATCGTAAAATAAATTTACTCCATTTTTCCATAAGCTCATATGAACATGCATACCATTGCCATTATCTCCGTATAAAGGTTTTGGCATAAAAGTGGCAGTTTTGCCATTTAAATGAGCTACCATTTTTACAACATATTTATAAATTTGAACATTGTCAGCTGCTTCTACAAGCGTGCCAAAATTTACTCCTATTTCAGCTTGTCCTTGTGCAACTTCATGATGATGAACAAAAGTTTTAAGACCTACTTTTTCAAGGGTTTGAACCATTTCAGAACGAATATCTACTAAAGAATCAATTGGCTGAACTGGAAAATATCCACCTTTGTTTCTTGGCCTGTGTCCAGTATTGTAGCTATCGGTAAATTCTCTATCATCATTCCACTCTCCTTCTTCGGTATCAACTTCATACTTAGAACAATGAGTAGTATCAACTATTTTTACACTATCAAAAACAAAGAATTCATTTTCTGGTCCAAAGTAAGCAGTATCAGCTATGCCACTATTTTTAAGGTGTTCTATTGCTTTTTTTGCTATGCTTCTTGGACATTTTTCATACATTTGTCCTTTGTAAATATCATACACATCACAAAATACTATGATAGTAGGATCAGCCGTAAAAGGATCTAAAAAAGCACTTTGAGCATCAGGTTTTAAAATCATATCTGATTTTTCTATAGGTTGCCATCCATGAATTGAGCTTCCATCAAATGGAATGCCAGTTTGAAATGTTTCTTCATTGATTGCATGAAGATTATAGGTAATATGATGCCAAGTTCCTATCATATCTGTAAAACGAAAATCAACAAAAAGCACTTCATTTTGTTTGCAAAATTTGAAAAAATCATCTATATTATTAACAAATTTTCCCATATTTTTACTCCTTTATGTAATTAAATTTATAAAATTATATCATAAAATTTTTAATTAAGATTTAATTAATATATTTTTTTTAATAAATTTAAAAATTTAATTTAAAAAGATTAAAAAATAAAAATTTATATTTTTGTTTTAGATAAAATTGATTATAATTTTGAGCAATTATTGAAAATCTAGATTTAAAAAAGGGAAAAAAATGACTCAAGAAGAGCTTGATGCTTTGATGAATGGTGATGTTGATCTTGATTCAGAGACAGAAGCAGAGGTAAAAACCGAAGAATCGAATACCGAAGAAGATGCTTTGATGTTAGAAGATGTCAAAATAGCTGATTACAAACCTAATCCTAGTGTAGTATGGCCACCACCCCCACCAAATCAGGAGCATAAAGTTGTACATCAGTTAGATGATGTTACAAAAGATAGCGAGCTTAAAGCAACGGAAATGATGGATAAGCTTGAAAGTATTAATAATTTTTTTGCGGATTCTGAAAGTTTACTCAAAGAAATAAATAAAGCAATAGAAAAAAATATTGATATTTTTTCTAAACTTAATGAAAAATTTCCTAATGTGGAAAGTTTCAGTGAAGCTTTAGAATTAAACAATCAAGCTAAAAAAAGTTCTAAGGAGATTGTCGGAAATCTTCAAAGCGGACAAGATGAAGTGATGATGGCAATGGATGCAATGCAGTATCAAGATATACATCGTCAAAAAATCGAACGTGTTATTAATGTAATGCGTGCTTTAAGCCGTTATATGAGTTCCTTATTTGAAGGTAAAATTGATGATAAAAAACGTGTAAGTTCTGCAGTGCATATTGAAGGTGATAGTACTGCTGATGTTGTAAGTAATGATGATATAGAAGCTTTAATTGCAAGTTTAGGGCAAAAATGATCATTCCTGAAATAGTAGCTCCTGCAGGAAATTTCACAAAATTAAAAATTGCTTTAGCTTATGGCGCAGATGCGGTTTATGCGGGTGTGAATAATTTTTCTTTAAGATCACGCACTGCAAGAGAATTTAATTATGAAAGTTTTGAAGAAGCTATCAAATATACTCATGAGCGTGGTAAGAAAATTTATGTTACTTTAAATGGTTTTCATTTAAGCTCTCAAATTGAAGGCTTAAAAAGACATATATTAAAATTACGCGAGATGAAACCTGATGCTTTTATTGTAGCTTCTGTTGGAGCTATGCGTCTTGTTAAAGAACTTGCACCTGAAATTTCTTTACATGTTTCTACTCAGGCAAATATTTTAAATTATTTAGATGCTCAAGTTTATAAGGATATGGGTGCTAAAAGGGTTGTAATTGCCAGAGAATTAGGGCTTAAAGACGCTAAAGCTTTAAAGGAAAATTGCGATATTGAACTTGAAGCTTTTGTGCATGGTTCTATGTGTTTTGCTTATTCAGGGCGTTGTTTAATAAGCTCTGTGCAAAGTGGAAGAATGAGCAATCGTGGATCTTGTGCAAATGATTGTAGATTTAATTATGAGCTTTATGCTAAAAATCCAGAAAATGGCACTTTATTTCGTTTAGAAGAAGATGAAAATGGTACTCATATTTTTAATTCTAAAGATTTAAATCTTTGTTCTTATATAGAAAAAATCATGCAAGAAAATTGTATCAGTGCTTTTAAAATAGAAGGGCGTACTAAAAGCGAATATTATGTTGCGCTTACAACAAGGACTTATAAAATGGCCATACAAGATGCTTTAGAGGGTAAATTTGAGTCAAGTAAGTATGAAAAAGAGATTGCTACACTTAAAAATCGTGGTTTTACAGATGGCTATCTTGTTTCGCGTCCTTTAGAAAAAACCGACACGCAAAATCATAATACAAGCATAGAAGAAGGTTCTCATCAAGTGCATGCTATAAGCGAAGATGGAAGATTTTTTAAATGTAAAGGGAAAATCGTTTTAAACACGCCTTATGAAATTTTAACCCCTTTAGGCGATGTGATTCAAACTTGCGATAATGAACTAGGTAAAATTTATCAAAAAGAGGGTAAATATTTTATAGAGTTTAAAAAACTTATTGCTAAAAACAATAAAGAATTTAGCGAAATTCATAGCGGTAATGAACATGAAATCCAATTACCAAATAAAATCAGTGCATTAAGTTTTTTAAGAAAGGAAATATAGATGAATTTTGTTTCTATTTTAATGGGAAGCAAGAGTGATTATGAGACTATGAAAGAGGCTGCTAAAACTTTAGAAAGTTTTGGTGTAAAGTATGAACTTATCATCTCATCAGCTCATCGTAGTCCAAAAAGAACAAAAGAGTATATTGCAAATGCTGAAGAAAAAGGTGTGAAGGTTTTTATAGCAGCAGCTGGAATGGCAGCGCATTTAGCTGGAGCTGTTGCAGCTTATACAACAAAACCTGTTTTAGGAGTGCCTATGCCAGGAAGTAATCTTGCAAGTATGGATTCTTTGTTTTCTACGGTGCAAATGCCTAGTGGAATTCCTGTAGGAACTTTAGCTATTGGTAAGGCTGGAGCAATTAATGCTGCTTATTTGGCTATGCAAATTTTAGCTATTTATGATGTTGATTTAGCACAAAAGCTTAAAGAAGATCGTCTTGAAAAAGAAAAAAAACTTGTATCTGATTCAAAAGAAGTAGAAGTTTTATTATAAGGGATAAAAATGCAAACCTATCTTGAACTTGAAGAATTTTGTAAACTTGTGCATTTAAATGAAGATGTGGTTAAGGGTATGATGGCCAATGGGGCTTTAAATTTTAAAGAAGAAGAGGGTAAAATTTACATCGAAGCCCATCAAGGTACTTTTAGTGTAGTGCCTAGTTCTGCAAAATCTCAAACTGCAATGGTAAATTCAATGACTTTAGCAGGAGAAAGTTTTGTTGAAAAAACAATAGGAACTATTTTAAATTTACATGAAAAAGTTTTAGATGCTAAAGATGAAACACTTGAAGCATTAAAAAATGAAAATAAATTTTTAAAAGATGCCCTTTATTCTATGCAAGAGCTTTATGATGAAGATAGAAAAACTATAGAAACCTTAAACAATGAGTTAAAACATGCGCGTGAAGAGATAGAATTTCTCAAGCGTAAATATAAATTAATGTGGAGTAAAACTGCAGAAATTTTTGGAGCTAAGACAGAGCCTGATTTGGAAATGAATAAAAATTTAGAAAAACCTATTGAAAATATGGAACAATAAAGAGAGATACAATGACTTTTTCACAAATGATACTTAATTTACAAAATTATTGGCAAGAGCAAGGTTGTGCGATTATGCAACCTTATGATATGCCAGCAGGTGCAGGAACCTTTCATCCAGCAACTTTTTTAAGAAGTTTAGGAAAAAAACCTTGGGCAGCTGCTTATGTGGCTCCAAGTAGAAGGCCTACTGATGGACGTTATGGTGAAAATCCTAATCGCTTAGGTGCTTATTATCAATTTCAAGTTTTAATTAAACCTAGTCCTGATAATATCCAAGAATTATATCTTAAAAGTCTTGAAAATTTGGGTTTTGATTTAAAAAGTCATGATATTCGTTTTGTTGAAGATAATTGGGAGAGTCCAAGTTTGGGTGCTTGGGGTTTAGGCTGGGAAGTATGGCTTGATGGTATGGAAGTTACTCAATTTACTTATTTTCAGCAAGTTGGCGGTATAGCAGTAGATTTAGTAAGTGCTGAAATTACCTATGGTCTTGAAAGAATAGCCATGTATCTTCAAAATGTTGATAATGTTTATGATATAGTTTGGAGTGAATTTAATGGAGAAAAAATTAAATACGCAGATGTGCATAAGCAAAGTGAATATGAATTTAGTAAATACAATTTTGAAGTAAGTGATGTTAAAATCTTAAATGAGCAGTTTGAAAATTCTTACAAAGAATGTAAAAATATTTTAGAACAAGGACTAGCTTTACCTGCTTATGATTATTGTATGCTTGCTGCACATACTTTTAATCTTTTAGATGCAAGAGGAGCAATTTCTGTAGCACAAAGACAAGATTATATGTTAAAAATTCGTGAACTTTCAAAAAATTGTGCTGAAATTTATAAGAAAAATTTAAATGAAGCTGAGTGAAATTTATAATTTTTTAGATCAATTAAGTCCCTTTAATATCCAAGAATCATGGGATAATAGTGGAATTTTGCTTGGAGATAGGGATAGTGAAATTTCAACTGTTTATTTAAGCTTAGATATTGATGAAAATATCATTAAAGAAGCGAGTGAAAATTCTTTAATTATCACACACCATCCTTTGATATTTAAAGGTTTAAAAGATTTATATGACAAGACTTATCCTAGGGCTTTTATCAAAGAAATGATTTATAAAAATATTTCTTTAATCAGTATGCATACAAATTACGATTTAAGTCATTTAAATACTTATTTTACGGAAGAAATTTTAGGTTTTAAAATTTCTTTTAAAGATGAATTTTTAATTTATGTGGAAAATTCTATGTCTTTTGAAGCTTTGTGTGACTGGGTGAAAAAAAAGTTAAATTTGCAAATTTTACGTGTAAGTGATTGTGGCAAAAAAGACATTAAGCGCATTGCTATATGTACTGGAAGTGGCGGGGATTTAATTTCTAAAGTAGATGCGGATTGTTTTTTAAGTGGAGATTTTAAATATCATCAAGCTTTAGAGGCGCTTAGTAATCAAATCAGTCTTATTGATTTGGGTCATTTTGAAAGTGAGAGATATTTTTCTCAATGTTTAGCAAAAGACTTGAAAAATTTGCCGCTACAAGTTATAATAACAGTTTCAAAAAATCCATTTCAATATTTTTAAGGAAAATAAATGAATAAATATCTCGAACAATTAGTGCTTTTATCAAAAATAGATCAAGAAATTGATAGTTATGAACCAAAAATAGACAGTATTAATAAGACTTTAAAAGATGCTGAGTTAAAAATAGAAAAAATCAACGCAGATTTAGAAAAAATCGATGAAGAAATCAAAGATATAGAAAATCAAAAAATACAAAATAATGCTCATATTTCCGAGTTTTCAGCAAAAATTAAAGATCTTTCTAAAAAAAGTGGTGTGGTAAAAACAGAAAAAGAAGCTAATGCTTTAAAAATTGAAGAAGATATTGCAAAAGAGCAATTAGACGCTGCAAATGATGAGATTGTAAGACTAGATAAAATTTTAGAGAATAAAGAAACTTATAAAAAAGAACTTGAAGAAGAAAAAATCAAACAAGAGCAAAATATTAACGAGATTAGAGTAAGCATTAAATCTGAAATGGAAGTTCTTGAAAAAGATAGAATGAGTGTTTATGATAAAAAAACTAAACTTGTGAGTGAGATGAATCAAAAAGTTTTAAGTTTTTATGAGAAAATTCGCAAATGGGCGAAGAATACTGCTGTAGTTCCTGTTAAAAAACAAGCATGCTATGGATGTTTTATGAAAATTTACGATAAGACTTATCTGTCCGTTGTAAAAGGTGAAGAGATTGTAACTTGTCCTCATTGCGGAAGAATTCTTTATAAAGAGCAAGAAGAACAAAATTGATCTTTTTTTATTATTTTTTAACTTGGACGGCATTTTTATTTTGTGCCGTCTTTATTCTTTTACTTTCTTTTTTAAAATCCAAATACAAAATTAGTTTAAAATCTCGATTTTTTCTTTATAAAAATTTACATCAAGAAAAAGCTGATGTACATTTTCATGCTTGTTCTTACGGGGAGGTAAGAAGTATTAAAGCTTTGGTTTTGAAATTTGATTCAAGAATAACTACTATTACTCAAACAGGTTTTGAATGTGCAAAAGAATTTTGTAAAAAGGTAAATTATCTTGCTTTTGAAAATTTTTTGCCTTTTTGGCTTAAGCCTTGTAAGGTTTTGGTAATTTTTGAAGCAGAATATTGGCTTATGCTTGTTTTTATGGCACGTATTTATAAGGCTAAGATTATTTTGCTTAATGCGAGAATATCTGATAAGTCTTATCATTCTTATCAAAGATTTTCTTTTTTTTATAAAAAAATTTTTTCTTATATTGATGAAGTTTTTGCTCAAAGTGATTTAGATAAAGCAAGACTTGAAAGTTTGGGAGCTAAAAATGTTAAAATTTTTAAAAATATTAAGGCAAATTTAGAAATTAAAAATAATAAAATTTATACCAAACCTAAGGAAAAACTTATCATTTTTGCCAGTACGCATAAAGATGAAGAAGAGCTTTTGCTTGATCATTTTAAACTAGAAGAAAATGAAAAACTCATTATCGCCCCACGACACCCTGAACGTTTTAAAGAAGTTGAAAATTTGCTTTTAAACAAAGGTTTAGAATTTGAAAAATTTAGTTCTTTAAAAGATGAAAATAAGAAATTTTCTAAAAAAATTTTGCTTTTAGATGCTTTAGGGGAGCTTGTAAATTTTTATGCAATTTCTGATGTTGTTGTGCTTGGAGGTTCTTTCATAGAAGGCATAGGAGGACACAATCCTATAGAAGCGGCATATTTTGACAATGTATTAATCAGTGGGAAATTTATTCACAATCAAAAGGTTTTGTTTGAAGAAGTGGAAAATGTATATTTTTGTGAAAAATTAAAGGATTTAAATGATAAAGTTCATTATTTAAATTTAAAAGCTAAAATTTCCAAAAAAGAAAATTTAGATCTTATCATACAAACTATACAAAAGGGAATTGATGCAAGAAAAAGCTTATAAACTCTTAGCTTTGCAAGAAAAAATTTCAAATCGTGAAGCTAAAGATTTGATTGATAAGGGTTGTGTTTTTTCATATGGAAAAAAAGTTGTGGTTGCTAGAGCTTTGATGAGCGATAAGGCAAGATTTAATGTGATAAAAGCTAAAAATCCTCAAATTATTTTTGAAGATGATAAGATTATTGCTATTAATAAACCTTATGCTTATGTGAGTGAAGATTTAGAGAAAAAATTTAATGCCAAGCTTTTAAATCGTTTAGACAAAGAAACAAGTGGTGTGATTTTGCTTTGTAAAGATGAAGATTTTAGAAAGCTTTGTATAGAAGAATTTAAAAAACACAGGGTTTATAAAAGTTATATTGCGGTTTTAGATGGGGTTTTGGCTGAAGAGGTTGAAGTGAATGAACCTATTTTTACTATAAAAGTAAAAGGCGGGGCGTTAAGTAAAGTTTCAAAAGATGGTTTAAGTGCCTTAAGTATCATTACTCCTATCATGATGCAGTCAAAAAAAACCTTAGCAAAAATAGTTATTCAAACAGGTAGAACTCATCAAATCAGAGTGCATGCTAAATTTATAAAACATGGCGTTGTAGGTGATGAAAAATATGCTAAAATTTCAAGCGATAGAATGTATTTGCATAGCTATGAAATTAAAATTTTTAATTATCATTTTAGGGCTAATTTAGATAGTGGTTTTGCAAAATTTGGCTTTGATATAAAAAATTTAGATTTTTAAAGCCATTTAAGAAAAAATTTTGTATAATGCAAGGTTTAATTTAAAAATTTTATAGAAAGGTGATAAAGTGTTTGAGTTAGTCAGCGAATCTTTTAAATCAGCGATTAATAAATTACGTTTTGTTGATGATGAAAAAGCACTTAAGAACGCTTTAGAAACCTTAAAAAAAGCTCTTTTAAAAGCAGATGTTCACCATAAGGTAACTAAAGAGCTTTTGACTTTGATAGAAGAAGATGCAAAGCAAAACGGAATAGGTCAAAAACAATTTTTAAATGCCATTAAAATAAATTTAGAAAATATTTTAAGTGTCAATGGCAAAAATCAAGGTTTTGTTTTTGCTTCTAAACCCCCAACAGTAGTTCTAATGGCAGGTTTGCAAGGGGGCGGTAAGACTACAAGCACTATCAAACTTGCAAATTATTTAAAATTACGCAATAAAAAAGTTTTAGTTGCAGCTTGTGATTTACAGCGTTTAGCGGCAGTGGAGCAGCTAAGACAACTTTGTGAAGCTAATGAAATTGAACTTTTCTTCATAGAAAATGAAAAAGATCCTATTAGGGTTGCTAAAGAGGCTTTAAAAAAGGCTGAAAGTTCTATGGTGGATGTTTTGCTTGTGGATACTGCTGGACGTTTGGCTATAGATGAAGCTTTGATGGATGAGTTAAGAGCAGTTAAGGATGTCTTAAATCCTGATGAGATTTTTTATGTTGCTGATGCAATGAGTGGTCAAGATGGGGTTAAGACTGCTGCTAGTTTTAATGAAGTTTTAGGTATCAGTGGGGTAATTTTATCAAAATTTGATGCAGATACTAAAGGTGGAGTAGCCTTAGGTATAGCAAAACAAATCGGTATTCCTTTAAGATTTATTGGTGTGGGTGAAAAAGTAGCAGATTTAGAAGTTTTTATACCAGATCGTATAGTAAGTCGTATTATGGGTGAGGGTGATTTGGCAACTTTAGCTGAAAAAACTGCTGCGATTATTGATGAAAAAGAGGCTAAAAAACTCAATCAAAAAATTAAAAAAGGTGAATTTAATTTTAATGATTTTCTTAACCAAATGGAAAGTATTAAAAAATTAGGAAGTATGAAGTCTTTAATCGGTATGATACCAGGACTTGGTGGAATGGCAAATGCGGTAAAAGATATAGATTTGGATAATTCTAAAGAAATCATACGCATTAAAGCAATGATTTCTTCAATGACTCCAAAAGAAAGAGAAAATCCTGATTTATTAAATAATGCTAGAAAGCGTCGTATAGCAGAGGGAGCAGGTCTTTCTCAGGTAGAAGTCAATCGTTTTTTAAAACAATTTAGCAATGCAGCAAAACTTGCAAAAAGATTTTCAGGTAAAAAAGGAATGGAAAGTTTGACACAAATGATGAGTCAAGCTAGAAGACAGTTTTAAATTTTATTTATAAATACTTTTTATAGTATCTATAAATAAAATTTTTAATTTTTAAGGAGTGTAAATGACAGTTATTAGACTTACAAGAATGGGTAGAACCAAAAGACCATTTTATCGTATTGTAGTTACGGACAGTAGAAAACGTCGTGATGGTGGTTGGATAGAAAGTATTGGGTATTATAATCCTATGGTAGAACCTGAAGTAATTAAAGTTGATGCAGAGCGTTTAGCTTATTGGAAAAGCGTTGGTGCAAAACTTAGCGATAAAGTTGCTTCTATCACTAGCAAATAATCATGGTAGAGAATTTTCTTAGAGAATACGCAAAATTAATTGCAGATTATCCTGAACAGATTGATACTCAAAAAATTGAATTAAGTGAAAATTTTTTTGAGATTGTTCTTTTTGCACATAAGGTTGATACAGGTAAGCTTATAGGTAAAAATGGAAAAATGATCAATGCTATAAAAACTGTAATCTCTGCTTATAAGAGCAAGGATGCAAGTTCTTATAGAGTAACGGTAAAAGCACTTGAGTGAAAAAGATTTTGTTCAAGTTGCAAAACTTGGTAAAACTGTGGGTCTTAAGGGTTATGTAAAATTGCATAACCTGAGCGACTTTTCTTCTCAATTTAAAAAAGATGCTACTTTTTTTATAAAAAACACCAAAGAAATGTTAAAGATTAAGCATTATAATACAAGCAATTCTACTGTTTTATTTGAAAATTATGAAGATATAGAAAAGGCCAAAGAATTAACTAATCTTATTCTTTTTCAGAGTATCGAGAAAAGCAGACAAACTTGTAAATTAAAAAAAGATGAGTTTTTTTATTTTGATATTTTAGAGTGTGAAGTTTTTGAAGAAGATAAAAGATTAGGTAAAGTGGTTGATATCTTGGAAACTGGAGCTTCTTATTTATTTGAAATTCAAAGTGATGAAAAATGGGTTGAAAAAAAATATCCTAAAATATTTTTTATTCCATATTTGGATAAATTTGTTAAAAATATAGATATAGAAAAACGACAGATTTTTTGCACGCAAGATGCTTTTTTAATTTTAGAAAATTCATGAAATTTAGTTTCGTTTCTTTGTTCCCTAATCTTATGGAATTTTACTTTCAAGATTCTATACTTGCAAGAGCAAAAGAAAAAAAACTTTTCAAACTTAATTTTTATAATCCAAGAGATTTTTCTAAAAATTCTTATCATAAAGTCGATGATTATAAAATAGGTGGTGGAGCTGGACTTTTGATGCAAGCTGAACCTATGTATGAGGTGCTAAGAAGTATTCAAGAAAAAAAAGAAAATCCCTATTTTATTTTTTTAAATCCAAGTGGTAAAACCTTTAATCAAAAAGACGCCAAACGCTTAAGTAAAAAAGAACATATAGTTTTTGTATGTGGGCGCTATGAAGGTATAGATGAAAGAGTGCTTGAAATTTTTGCGAATGAAGTTTTTAGTATAGGGGATTTTATTTTAACTGGAGGAGAATTACCTGCGCTTGTAATGTGTGATGCAATTTTAAGAAATGTTAACGGGGTTTTAGGAAATATGGAAAGTTTGGAAGAAGAAAGCTTTGAAAATAATTTACTCGAAGCGCCTGCTTTTTCAAAACCTTTTATTTTTGAGAAAAAAAATAAAAAATTTTATACTCCTTCAGAGTTTTTAAAGGGTAATCACGCTAGAATTGCAAGTTTAAAAACTACTTTGGCGTCTTGCAAAACGAAATTTTTTCGTCCAGATTTATTTTTAGAGCATGAACGCAAAAAATAAGGGATTTTTTATGAAAAATAAATATATAGAACAATTTGAAGCAAAACAAATTGAAGGTAAAAATGTTCCAGATTTTCGTGCTGGTGATACTTTAAAGCTTGCAATTCGCATCAAAGAAGGAGATAAAACAAGAATCCAAAATTTTGAGGGTATTTGTATTGCTAGAAGAGGTAATGGCGTAAGTGAAACTTTTATCGTGCGTAAAATTGGCGCTAATAATGTTGGCGTTGAGAGAATTTTCCCTATTTATAGTGAAAGTTTAGAAAGTATTACTGTTTTGCGTCGTGGTCGTGTACGCCGTGCAAGATTATTCTACTTAAGAGATAGACGCGGTAAAGCAGCGCGTATTAAAGAGCTTAAAAAATAATTTATAATTATTTTTATTATAAGTCTAACAATTAAATAATTATAATTAATTTATAATTATTATTTATTTGATTTTAATTATTAATAATACTCTTGTATAATATTCCTTGTAAATATTATACAAGGAGAGAAAATGTTTTCTATTAAAAAAACTTTATTAATACTAGCAAGCGTGCCAATGTTTTTGAGTGCTACTGAATATCAATTAAGTACTCATGTTTTGGATATTACTTCTGGACAACCTGCTCCTAAAGTAAAAGTTGAGCTTTATAAGTTGGAAGCAAATCAACAGTGGAAAAAAGTAAGTGAAGAATTTACCGAAGAAAATGGTAGAATAGGAGATTTATTACCATATGAAAAAGCTGAAAATAGGGCTTTTGGAATTTATAAGCTTAAATTTTTCACAAAAGACTATTACACATCACACAAAATAAATACTTTTTATCCTTTTGTAGAGGTAAGTTTTGAGCTTTCTAAAGATCAAAAACATTATCATGTTCCAATAACCCTTTCTCCTTTTGGTTATTCAACTTATAGAGGAAGCTGATAAATAAAACGAAAGAAAAAACCATGTGGACTAAGAATTCTTGGAAAAACTATCCTATAAAACAGCAACCTATCTATCCAGATCAAGAGGAAATGAATAGAGTTTTAGCAAGACTTGAGAAGCTTCCTCCTTTGGTTTTTGCTGGAGAAGTGAGAAATCTTCAAAAGTCTTTAGCAAGAGTTTGTAAAAAAGAAGCTTTTTTACTTCAAGGTGGAGATTGTGCTGAAAGTTTTGAAAATTTTGGCGCTGTAAATATCCGTGATATGTTTAAAATTTTACTTCAAATGGCTATAGTACTTACATTTGCTGGTGGATGTCCTGTTATAAAAATTGGTCGTATTGCAGGGCAGTTTGCCAAGCCAAGAAGTAGTGATTTTGAAGAGTTAGATGGTATAAGTCTTCCTAGTTATCGTGGTGATATTATTAATGGTTTTGAATTTAGTGAACAAGCACGCATTCCTGATCCACATAGAATGCTTGAAGCTTATTATCAAAGCGCAACAACGCTAAATTTGTTGCGTGGATTTGCTAAGGGTGGTTTAGCAGATTTACATGAAGTACATCGTTGGAATTTGGGCTTTTTAAAAAAGAGTGAACTCCATAAGCAATATACTGATATCAGTGAAAAAATTTCACAAGCTTTAGCTTTTATGGAAGCTTGTGGAATTAATACAAGTAATACTCCAAGTCTAAGAGAAGTTAGTGTTTATACTTCACATGAAGCTTTACTTTTGCCTTATGAAGAAGCTTTAACTAGAGTGGATAGTTTAAGTGGAGAAATTTACGATTGTTCAGCTCACATGCTTTGGATAGGTGAAAGAACAAGGGCGCTTGATGAAGCTCATGTGCATTTTTTAAGTGGAGTAAAAAATCCTTTAGGGGTTAAAATAGGACCTAGTGCAAGTGCTGATGATATCATAGCTTTAGCAAATGTTTTAAATCCAAATAATGAAGAAGGAAGATTAAATATTATTATCCGCATGGGTGCAGATAAAATTATCAATAATTTGCCAAAAATTTTCTCTAAACTTAAAAGTGAAGGTTTAAATTTAGTATATAGCATAGATCCTATGCATGGAAATACGGTAAAAGCAGGCAATTTTAAAACACGTGAGTTTGATAAAATTATGCAAGAAGTGAGATCTTTTTTTGAGATTGCAATAAGCGAAGGGGTTTATCCAGGTGGAGTGCATCTTGAAATGACTGGGAAAGATGTAACAGAATGCACAGGTGGTGCAAGCAATGTTACTGCTCAAAGCTTGGAAGATCGTTATGAGACTCAATGCGATCCAAGACTTAATGCGGATCAAGCATTAGAACTTGCTTTTTTAATCGCAGATTTGGTAAAAAAGGCTAGAAAATGAAACTTTATGGTATTAAAAATTGCAATTCTGTAAAGAAAGCTATGGATGCTTTAACACAAAAAGGTATTGTGTTTGATTTTATGGATATTAAAAAGATTAATCAAGATATTTTATACACATGGTTAAAACAAAAATCTTTTGAAGAACTTATCAATACTGCTGGATTAACTTCTAAAAAACTTGGCTTAAACAAAGAAAAAGTTAAAAATTTAAATGAAAAAGAACTTGAAAAAATTGTATTAGAAAATCCAAGTTGTATTAAGCGTCCTATTATCGAGTATGAGCAAAACATATATATTGGTAAGGAATATGAGAAAATGTTATGATAGAGTGTTTGATTACACTCTATTTTTTATTAATTGATTAATTTCATTTTGATATGGAAATCTTTCACTTTCGCAATTAATAAGTTGTGTTTTAGAGAAGATAACTTTTCCGTCTACTTCAACGATAAAATCACCTCTGCCGCCAATTTCAAATTCTACTTCAACATCTTTGAAATCGCTTTGTAGTTCTTCTGCAACCCTTGCAGCTTGTGGGCGATAATTTCAAAGATTGCAATAAGCAATTTTTACTTTCATCATTTCATCCTTTGAAAAGTTCTTTTTATTAAGATTAAAATCTTAGATTTTATTATAGTTTATTTTGGCTGAATTTTTGCCTTTTTGTCAAATTTAAGTTGAAATTTAGGGCTAATTTCTTTCAAATTCAGCGAGAAAAATTTATAATTTTTATCAAAATTAAAATAAGCCTTAAAAAATTAAAGGAAGAAAATGAGTCAATTTACACACTTGCATTTACATACAGAATATTCTTTGCTTGATGGAGCCAATAAACTTAAAGAATTAGCTTTGACTTTAAAAGAGCAGGGTGCTACAAGTGTTGCTATGACAGATCATGGAAATATGTTTGGGGCAATTGATTTTTATCAAACAATGAAAGCACAAGGTTTAAAACCTATCATTGGTATGGAAGCATATTTGCATAATCATGATGAATTAGATGATAAAAGTTCTCGTCAGCGTTTTCACCTTTGTTTGTATGCAAAAAATGAGATCGGATATCAAAATTTAATGTATTTAAGTTCTCAAAGTTATATTAAAGGTTTGTATTATTATCCGCGTATCAATAAAAAGCTTTTGGAAGATTATAGCGAAGGTCTTATTTGCTCTTCTGCTTGCTTGCAAGGTGAAGTAAATTGGCACTTAAATACTTATAGTGAAAGAAATGTGCGTTTTGGTGCAAAAGGCTATGAAGCAGCAAAAGAAGCGGCATTATGGTATAAAAAAGTTTTTAAAGATGATTTTTATTTTGAAATCATGCGTCATGGTATAGGCGATCAAAGAATGATAGATGATGATATTATCAGACTTTCTAAAGAATTAAATATAAAAATCATTGCTACAAATGATACGCATTATACTTTTAAAGAAAGAGCGGCTGCCCATGAGGTTTTTATGTGTATAGCCATGGGAAAAAAACTTAACGATCCCGATAGAATGCGTCATAGTGTGCATGAATTTTATGTTAAAAGCCCTGAGCAAATGAGTGAGCTTTTTGCAGATATTCCAGAAGCTATAGAAAATACACAAGAAATCGCGCAAAAATGTAATTTAGAGCTTAATCTTGGCAATCCCACTCCACCGAATTTTAAATTTACAAGAGAATATGCTAAAGATCATAATATTATCTTACCTGAAGAAACAAAAGAATTTAGCTTTGATAATGATGACATAGTTTTTGAAGAACTTTGTAAAAAGGGACTTGAAGAGAGATTAAAATTTATCGATGAAAGCAAGCATGAAGAATACAAACAAAGACTTGAAGTAGAAATTAACATCATTAAAAATATGAAATTTTCAGGTTATATGCTTATTGTTCATGATTTTATTAAAGTGGCTAAAGATAAAGGTATTCCAGTAGGCCCTGGAAGAGGATCAGCTGCAGGAAGTTTGGTTTCTTATTGTTTAAGGATTACGGATTTAGATCCTATTCCTTATAGTCTACTTTTTGAGCGTTTTTTAAATCCTGAGCGTGTGAGCATGCCTGATATTGATGTGGATTTTTGTCAAGACAGACGTGCTGAAGTGATTGATTATGTGATTGATAAATATGGAGCGGATAAGGTTGCACAGGTGATTACCTTTGGTAAACTTTTGGCTAAAGGGGTGATTCGTGATGTGGCTAGAGTTTGTGATATGAGTATTCAAGATGCTGATGAGCTTGCTAAACTTGTGCCTGAAGAGCTTAAAATCACTCTTGATGCTGCTTATGAAAAAGAACCTAAAATCAAAGAATTTATCGATCGTCATCCTAAAGGTCTTGAAGTTTGGGAGTATGCAAGAGCTTTAGAAGGATTAAATCGCAATGCGGGTATGCACGCAGCAGGTGTTGTAATTTCTAATGAAAGTTTATGGAAGAAAACTCCGCTTTTTAGACAAAGTAAAAATGATGAAAGACATTTGGTAACGCAGTATTCTAAAGATCATTTAGAAGATGTGGATTTGATAAAATTTGACTTTTTAGGTCTTAAAACCTTAACAGTAATCAATAATGCGATCAAGCTTATTAAAAAGCGTTACAATAAAGACATTATTTGGGAAACTATAGATGTAAATGATAGCAAAGTTTATAAAACCATACAAAGTGGAAATACTTTGGGAATTTTTCAAATCGAATCAGGCGGTATGCAAAGCTTAAATGCACGCTTAAAACCAGAGCGTTTTGAAGATATCATTGCGGTTCTTGCGCTTTATCGTCCAGGCCCTATGGAATCAGGAATGCTTGATGATTTTATCGACAGAAAGCATGGTTTAAAAAGTATAGAATATCCTTTTGACAGTTTAGAAAAGGTTTTAGAGCCTACTTATGGGGTTATTGTTTATCAAGAACAGGTTATGCAAATTGTTCAAATTATAGGTGGCTTTTCTTTAGGAGGTGCTGATGTAGTGCGTCGTGCTATGGGTAAAAAAGATCCTGAGAAGATGAAAAAGCTTAAAACTGATTTTGCAGATGGAGCAGAAAAACAAGGATATGATAGAGCAAAAGCTGAGGATTTATGGGAGCTTATCGTAAAATTTGCAGGATATGGTTTTAATAAATCTCACTCTGCGGCTTATGCATTGATTACTTTTCAAACAGCTTATTTAAAAACTTATTATCCTAGTGAATTTATGGCAGCGCTTTTAACAAGCGAAGAAAACAATGTGGATAAAATTGCTGTTTATATTGATGAGATGAAAAAAATGAATATTAAACTTTTACCTCCATCGATTAACAAAGCGATCCGTGAATTTAGTGCTTTAGAGCAAGATGGCAAGGATGCTATTATATACGGACTTGGGGCTATAAAAAGTGTGGGTATTCCTGCAGTTGAAAATTTACTTGAAGCAAGACAAGATAGAGAATTTAAGGATATTAATGATTTCTTAGGTAAGATAGATCCCACCAAAATAAACCGTAGAACATTAGAAAGTCTTATTAAGGCAGGGGCTTTTGATGAGTTTGGTTTTACTAGAAAAGCTTTGTTTGATAATATGGAAAATCTTAGCGAAGCATCGCGTAAAATGGCTGAAGTAAGAAAAAATGCTGTAAGTTCTCTTTTTGGTGAAGAGGAATTAACTTCAGGTGTTCAAGTAAATTTTATTCCCAAAAATGAAGAATTTGAAGTGATGGAAAAATTAGGATATGAAAAAGAAATTTTAGGAATTTATGTTTCAGGCCATCCTTTAGATCGATTTTATGAACAAATTAATGCCATAGATTATGTTAAAAGTTTAGATTTTGAAAGTTTAAAAAACAATGGAGAAATTTTAAGTATAGGTAAAATTGAAGATTTCAAATCCATGATGAGTAAAAATAATAAGCGTTATGGTAGAATTGAAATTTTGGATTATTATTCTTCGTTTGATGCTACTGTATTTGAAAGCAATGTAGAAGAAATAGAAAACATCATCAAAGATGAAAATTTAAAAAATAATGCCTATGGTTTTGTATTGGGATTTAAAGCTGAAGGAGGGGAGAAGCCCAGCTTTTTTTTAAAAGCAATTAAAGATTTGCAAAGTCTTGAAGATGGCGAGATTAAAGCTATAAAAAAATTTGGAGCAAAAAAAGATTTTAAAAATAAAGAAGAAAATCATTTTACCGCAGAACCTAAGGAATTTGAAAAAAATATCATAGAGCTAGATTTGACAAGATTGAATAGAGAATTAATCTATGAAATTCATGAAATTGCTAGAAATGCACATAATCCTAATGAAAAAAATAATAAAAAACTTGTTTTAAAAGTTATTAGTGCGGGATCTTGCTTGCTTTATCATACAGATTTTATTATCTCTGATAGTATAGTAGAGGAAATTTCTAATAAATATGCTTAAGTAAGATTTGTTTTACTTAAGATTTTTAAATAAAATGCTTCCGAGTCTTACCAAGTTGGATCCGCATTTTATAGCAATTTCAAAATCATTACTCATCCCCATAGAGCAAATCTTAGCCCCATGTTTTTGAAGAATTTCATAAATTTTAAATGTAGTTTCAAAGCTTTTTATAATATTTTCTTTATCTTGGCTGTGTGATCCTATGCTCATTACGCCACAAAGATTTAAATTAGAGCATTCTTCTTGTATTTGTAAATATTCTTCTACGGCTTGATTTGGATCTAGACCGCTTTTGCTATTTTCATTTGCACTATTGATTTCTAATAAAGTATTTAATTTATAATCAAGTCTTTTGTCCATAGCTTTAGCTATTTTAATACCATTGCAAGAGTGCCATAATATAGGTTTTTGTTTGATTAAGAGATTGATTTTGTTGCTTTGTAGCGTTCCTATAAAATGCCACTTTATGTCTAGTTTTTTTTCATCAAGATTTTCTTTTTTTTGTGCTAGAGCTTGGACTTGATTTTCTCCAAATTCTACTATACCTTGATCAAAAAGCTTTTCAATTATACTTGCATCGACATACTTGCTTGCGGCTACAAGACGAACGTTTTTGGTTTTTTCTAAAATTTGCTCTAAAGTCATTTTGATAAAAAATAAGCCCTATTTAGGGCTTATTTTATTGTAATAAATTAGCAATTTTGCTTTGAAGCTGCATGTTGGATTGCGCAGCAACAAAAGCAGCAGCATTTTCTTTTAGATAATTGGCATTAAAATCATTGACATTTTTTGCCATGTCATTATTTAGTAAATTATTTTCAGCTGCTTTTGAGTTAATGCTATTTTGAACACTTGTATTAATATTTGATGTGATGGCATTGATACCTGAGCCTATTTCACTTCTTAAACTTCCAAGTTGATCCATAAAATTTGTAATACTATCTTGATTATCTATGCTTAATCCATCTGTTGCTAATGGATTTAAATTTGTAGTTTCAGTTCCGCTACCTACTACAAAATTCATAGTTTGAAAGACATTTTTTCCATTATAAGTTGCATTATTAAAAGAATCATTGATGGATTCTTGTATGCGTGTTGCTTCTGTTCTTAGCATTCCTTTTTGAGAATCATTAAGTGCAGCATTGTTCATTTTTACTGAAAGTTCATTAAGTCTATCTGCGCTTTGAGAGATATTGGTAAGGCTAGCATCTGCAATTTGTAAAACCCCTATAGCATCATAAGCATTTGCGACACCTTGATCTATAGTGCTTGATTGAGATCTTAAAGAATCAGCAATAGCTAAATTAGCACTATCAACTCCACTTATTGCGCGAACAGCTGCAATATTTTCTAAAGCTTTATCGCTAGCTTTTTGTGCATTATTTAAATAATAATTTTGTTGCATTATAGTTGCATCAGAGATCATCATGGCCTACTCCTTCTCTTTTGGATTTATTTAATATTTTATCATTTTTTTGCTATTTTAAAGCTTAAGAAATATAAAAAAACTTGCATTATCAAGATGATTTTAATCACCACTTCACTTGCATTATGGATACTGATAAATTCTTGAGTTTTTGTAGTGTTTTCGCCTAATTTTTGGAGTTCAATTATGGTATTAGTAAAATAAAAAACAAATATTAAGCTTAAAATCAAAATAAGCAAACTCAGCATAAATTTTGAAAATTTTATTTTAAATTTCATTTCATCTTTTATAAGAGAATAAATTTCATATAAAAAATTAACCACTGAAACAAAAATCAGCAAATATCCCATTTTAATAAAAATTTGCGTCATCATTAAGCCACTTTGAAAATGGCTCAACACTCCTTCTCCTATAAGATTTTGAGGAAAAAAAATTGTTGGTGCAACAACTATTCCTAGTATGAGTTCAACCCCTATGATGGAGGCAAGTAAAAATAAATTAACAGCTTTCAAGAGTTTCTCCTTTTATTTTTTATCATAACGCATATTTGTAAATTTAGCTATAAAAGCACGATTATAACCTTGTTCATCTTTGAAAAAATCAACAATGAAATTATTTTGATATAAAATTTTTTCCAAAATTTCTTTTTGATCATAGCCAAATTCGCAAGCTAAAAATTTAACTTTTTTATCAAGGGAAAAATGTATGATTTCTTCTAGAATTTCATATCCTTTTTCTCCGCCAAATAAAGCCTCTTTGGGTTCTTTTTGCACCCAAATATCTATAGGATATGAATTTTTAATATAAGGTGGATTTGAAAAAATAAAATCATAATTTTCTTTAATTTGCTTAAAATTACAAAGTTTAAAGTCAATCAAGTGATCGACTTTGTGTAATTTGGCATTCTCTAAAGCTAATTCTAAGGCTTTGGGATTGATATCACAGGCTGTGATTTTTAACCCAAGTTCTTTGGCTAAAACAATGCTTAAAATTCCGCTTCCAAATCCTATTTCTAAAATCCCATTAAAAGTATTTTTTTTGCATAAATTTAAAATTTGAAAAAGTAAAATTTCACTATCGTAGCGAGGGATTAGAACGCCTTTTTTTATCTTAAATTCTAAGCCCCAAAAATCCACTTTTTCAAATATATATTCAAAAGGTTCTCCAGATTTAAAACGCCTTATAAGCTCAAAATAAGGTTCATGATCTATTTTTATATCTTGGTTTAAAAATAACCAAGCTTTATCTTTTTTTAGATATTCGCAAAGTATAAATACCGCTTCATTTTCATAACCTTTTAAGTTAGATTTAGCTTCCATAAGAGCATTTTTTATAGTCAAGAAAGAGCCTTGATTCTATCACTAATACTTGGATGGCTGAGATAAAAAAATGTATATATTTTACTTGTTTTGATAAAAGCTTTATTTTCTCTTGCTAGAGCTATCAATGCATTTTTCATATCTTCTTTGCTTGTAACTTTAGCTCCGTGTTGATCGGCTGCAAATTCATTTTTTCTACTTAAGGCATTAAGCATAGGAGAGATTAAAAAGCTAAAAATATTTGCAAAGATAAATAAAAGAGCGAACACACCGCCATTTACTCCTTCTAGATGACTTTCTAAGTAAACAAATTCAGGTAAATTTGCAAAAACAAAAAAAAGTAAAAACATAGTTATAGCGCCGTTAAATAAAGCTTTGATAATATCCTTATGAACAAAATGTCCAAGCTCGTGTCCTAAAACAGCTAAAAGTTCTCTTTCATTTAAGGCTTTTAATAATGTATCAAAAAGCACCACTCTTTTGCTTTTAAAAAGTCCACCAAAATAAGCATTTAAACGCTTATCTCTTTTGCTTGCATCAATAACATAAACCCCATTTGCACTAAACCCACATTGTTTCATTAAAGAGCTGATTTTTTTCAGTAAATTTTCATCGTCTAGTTTTTCCATTTTATTAAAAATAGGTGCTATCAAGGTAGGGTAGATGAGATTTATAATCACTATAATACAAAAGGCAAAAATAAAGGCCGCAATCCACCAAAAAGTTCCAAAAAAATCATAGCAAAAAAGCAAAGCATAAAGGATTAAAAATCCAAATATTAAAGTTAAAATAAGACTTTTCATAGTATCTTTGATAAAAAGTTTTACAGTCATATTTGAAAAACCATGGGCTTTATCTTTGATAAAACTTTCATAAATACTTAAAGGTAGATTTAAAATACTTGTGATTATTAAAAAAGATAATAAAAATAAAGTATTTTCAAAACGAGTGTTGTTTAAGATAAGTAATTCTTTAAGGTATAAAAATCCAAAACCTATCCATGCAATACTGATGATTAAATTATAAAAATTGGAAAATAGTTTAAATTTTTCATTTTCGATGGCAATATCTGCTGCATTTTGATAGTCTTTTTCGCTTAAAATTTGAGCTTGTTTGTCTTTTTCTCTTTCTAAGAAACGAATTTGAGCATAGGAAATCCAAGATAAAAGTGCTGTGTAAAGACATAAAATTGCAATTAAAGTCATTATTTTTCCTTGATTAGTTTTTTGCGAATTCTAGCTTAAAATAATGAAATAAAGTTAATAGTTTAAAATCTAAAATAATATTCTTTTCAACTAAGTTGGTATATATTTATAAAAAAGGATTAAAGAATGTTTTTTAAGAAAAAGATTTCACAAAAACAAAAAGAAAAGCCTAAAATTCCAATCAATGATGTGATTTTAGATGACAGACTTTGTAAGTTTAAAAATAAAGTGCAAAAGATAAGCAAAGATGAAGCTTCGGCAAGTCTGCTTGCTAGACAATTAAGCAGACTTATCAGAGCTAATAAATTTTAATTTTGACATTTTTTCTTAGGGCGAAAAACCTTAATAACTTCATCATTTGCTTCTATATAAGCACCTTCTATCAAATCGATACAGTAAGGTATAGCCGGAAAAACAGGCTCTAGGCATTCTTTTATAGCCTTAGGATTTCCTGGTAAATTAATGATAAAAGATTTATTGCGAATTCCTGCACTCTGTCTTGAAAGTATAGCTGTTGGGACATATTTTAAACTTTCTAAGCGCATAAGTTCTCCAAAACCTGGCATCATTTTATCACACACGGCTTCCGTGGCTTCTGGGGTTACATCACGAAGTGCTGGACCTGTACCTCCGCTTGTAACAATCAAATCGCATTTTTTTTCATCTGCTAGATAAAGTAATTTTTTAATGATCAAATCATAATCATCAGGGATTAATTCTTTATGATAAATAATATCATTTTTTATATATGAATTTAACACTCTTTCAATTTCAGCAGTGGCTTTATCTTCGTATATACCACTACTTGCTCTATCGCTTAGGGTTAAAATTCCTATGTTTATTGTATCCATTGTTTCTCCTTAATAAATTTTTATAACCATCCTTTTTTCTTGAAAACAACCAAAGGTAAAATGATAGAAATTACCATCACGCCAAGCACTATGGGATAAGCATAGTGAAGTTCAAGTTCGGGCATGAATTTAAAATTCATACCATAAACAGTTCCTATTAAAGTAGGTGGCATCATGGCAACAGTTGCAACGGTGAAAATTTTAATGATTTTGTTTTGTTCTATGTTGATTTGACTGGCTAAAATGGTTTGGATATTATCTAAGATATTAAGTTGCGAAACGCTAAATTCAACCAAAGAATTTAAGTCTTTTAAAACTATAGTGAGATTTTGTTTTATGTCTTTATCGATTTTATCGCTTTTTAACAAAGAAGTCATAGCGCGACGCTTATCAAATAAAGAATCTCTTACGCGCATATTAAGCTCTTGCAAACTTGAAATATCCTTTAGCATTTCATCATAACTATATTCATCTTTTTTTTCTAAAACACTTGTTCTTAAGCGTCTTGCTTCTTTATCTATCCATTCTAGTAAATCCGCATCTTTTTCAACGCGTACTTCAAACATTTTATCAATAATATCAAAACCATCTTCAAAATTCTTCGGACTAGCTAAAATCCTTGCTTGAATTTCTTCAAAAGTGCTAAATTCGTTATATCTTATAGTAAATAAGATATTTTTAGCGGTAGCAAAAGTAACAATTTCTGTGCGAAGCTTGATTAAATTTCTATCTTCTTCATCACTTTTAAGATCTCTTACTAAAAAATGAGCATTGATGGTTATTGTTGCATTATCTTCCCAATATTTTGCGCTAAGCTCTATTTCTTCCCTTTCTTCTTTTGTAGGAAACTCAAGATTAAATTCACTTGATATAAAAGCAATTTCTGCTGCACTTGGATGAAGTAAATCAATCCATAAAATATTTTGCGGTAGTTCTTGACTATCGAGATTAAAATTGATTCTTTGAACTAAAGCATTTTGAGTTTTGATATAAATATAAAGCATGATCGCTCCTTGTTTATGACTTTAAAATTATAACCTTGTTTGCTTAAAAATTAACTTGTTTCTAAAATGTTTCTAAAACTCATTAAATTTCCAAAATATTTTTTGAAAGGAAAAAAATGAGTAAGAAATTTTTCTTAAGTTTAGGTCTTGTTGCTTTATTGTTTTCAAATTCACAAGCTATTGATGAGAATTTGATTAAAGCTGCGCAAGCAGAAGGTAGGGTAAATTCTTTAGCTATGCCTGATACTTGGGCAAACTGGAAGGATACTTGGGCAGATCTTAAAAATCTTTATGACATAGAACATAGTGATACAGATATGAGTTCAGCTCAAGAAATTGCTAAATTTAAAACCGAAAAGAAAAATGCAAGCGGTGATATAGGGGATGTAGGGGCGTCTTTTGGAGAGATAGCGGTTAAACAAGGAGTAGCTCAGCCTTTTAAGACAAGTTACTGGGATCAAATTCCAACTTGGGCTAAAGATAAAGATGGAAATTGGCTTTTAGCTTATACAGGAACCATAGCTTTTATAGTCAATAAAGATGTAGTAAAAGATATACCTAAAACTTGGCAAGATTTGCTTAAGGGAAATTATAAAATTACCGTGGGCGATGTAAGTGTAGCAGCTCAAGCTGTGAGTGCAGTTTTGGCAGCTAATTATGCCTTAGGTGGGGATGAAAAAGATTTAAGTCCTGCTTTAGCTTTTTTTAATACTTTAGCCAAACAAGGAAGACTTGTAAATAATGATGTAAGTATAGCCAATCTTGAAAAAGGTGAAGTTGAAGTGGGTTTAGTTTGGGATTTTAATGGTTTAGGCTATAGAGATAAAGTGGGCAAAGATCGTTATGAAGTTTTAATCCCTGCTGATGGTAGTGTTATTTCGGGTTATACAACTATTATCAATAAATACGCAAAACATCCAAATGCGGCTAAATTAGCCCGTGAGTTTATACTTTCTGATAAAGGACAAATCAATCTAGCAAAAGGTTATGCAAGGCCAATAAGAATTGATCATATTACCTTGCCAGATGATATAAAAGCTAAACTTTTACCAAGTGAGCAATACAAAAATGCAAGAGCAATCAAAGATCAAAAAGCTTGGGAAAAAAGCGCTAAAGAATTGCCACAACTTTGGCAAGAAAAAGTTATAGTGGATATGAAATAAAGGAGATTGGATGAAAAAGGTTATTTTAACAAGTGCTATGCTTTGCAGTGTTTTATTTGGAGTTCAAGAGTATGAGGCCAATTTAGCAGGGCATATTATCATAGATTCTAAAAGTACAGTAAAACCTCCTAAGGATGCTCCTGATTTTTTTAAAACTTATGGGAAATTTGCAAATATCGCTAGAGAAGAAAAAATTGGAACTTTTAAATCTAAGGGAAACAGGGAAACAGATTTTTATTTACCTTTTAAAAATCAACCTATACAAGGACATAGTGGGATAAAATATATTCCAAAAAAAGATGTTTTTTGGGTAATTAGCGATAATGGCTTGGGTAAAAAGTATAATTCTTATGATGCCATGCTTTATGCTCACGAGTTTAAATTTGATTTTAAAAACTCAAAATACGAACTTTTAAAAACAGTTTTTTTTAAAGATAGTGATAAAAAATACCCCTATCCTATAACCACCGAAACAACCAAAGAAAGGTATTTAAGTGGGGTTGATTTTGATACTGAGAGTATACAGGTTATCAATGATGAATTTTATATAGGTGATGAATTTGGTCCTTATTTGCTTCATTTTGATAAGAATGGAAATTTAAAAGAAGTTTTTGATGTGTATGTGGAGGGTAAAAAACTTATTTCTCCTGATAATCCAAGTTTAAAATTTAGCGATAAGCCTGATGGAGAAAATGAGAAATTTAATATCAAGCGTTCTAAAGGCTTTGAAGCTATGGCAAGCTCTAAAGATGGTTCTAAACTTTATTTGCTTTTAGAAGGAAGCATTTATAATAACAACGCTTATGAGAATGAAAAAGGTAAAGAATATCTAAGAATCATAGAATTTAATGTAAAAAATAAAAAATTCACTGGAAAAACTTATAAATATTTCTTAGAAGATAAAAGCCATTCCATAGGTGATTTTAATATGATAGATGATAAATACGGCATCATCATAGAAAGAGATCAAAAAGAAGGCACTAAAGATAAGGCTTGCAAAGAAGGTGAAGATACTAAGCATTGTTTTAATAATGTAGCTCAATTTAAAAGAATTTATAAGGTTAAATTAGATGATAAAACTCATGAAGCTCAAAAAATTTCTTATATAGATCTTTTAAATATTAAGGATAGAAATAAAATTTCTAAAAAGCCTTTGGTAAATGATAAATTTGTTTTTCCTTTTGAAACCATAGAAGGTGTGGATATAGTAGATGACTCTCATATAGTCGTAGAAAATGACAATAACTTTCCTTATTCTTCAAGTAGAGAACCTAATAAAACTGATGATAATGAATTTATTTTACTTGAAGTAAAAGATTTTTTAAAGAGTAAATGATGTCCAAAGCTATTTTAGTTGTGCTTGATGGCTTAAATTGTAAAAGTGCTAGTATAAATATGGGATATTTAAATGCGCTTTGCAAAGAGAATTTAGGCAAATTTTATTCTTTAGAATGCGAACTTCCTAGTATGTCTCGTCCTTTATACGAGTGCTTATTAACAGGCGTAAAGCCTGTTTTAAGTGGGATAATTAATAATAAATTGAGTTTTTCAAAACAAACAAGCATTTTTGACCTTTGCAAAGAACAAGGCTTAAAAGCTGGAGGCGCAGCTTATCATTGGGTTTTTGAGCTTTATAATAAAAAAGAATTTATTCCTTCTTTACATCGCCACATAGAAGATGAAAATTTAACTTTGCCTTATGGACATTTTTATTATGAAGATGATTATTTAGATTCTCATTTATTTGCAGATGGGGAGCATTTAAGAAACAAATATAATCTAGATTTTACTCTTATACATTCTATGAATATAGATGATGCAGGACATAAATTTGGCTCACACTCTATTGAGTATGCTAATAAAACCAAAAAAGTTGATATTTTGATTTCTGAGTATTTGCCTACTTGGTTAGAACAAGGTATTAATGTAATCATCACAAGCGATCATGGTATGACAGAGGGTAAAAGTCATGGAGGCTTAAGTGAAGATGAAATTTTAGTGCCTTTTTTCACTTTTGGTAGTGCTTTTTCGTATGAAAATGCCAAGATAAAACAGGATGAAATTTGTGGCAGTATCTGTGAAATTTTAGGACTTAAACACGATAAGAGATATAATGATGAAATTTTAAAGGCCAAAAAATGAAAGAAAAATTTCTAGCCTTTTTAAGTATTTTACCTTTTTTTATAGTTTTTACTTTTTTTATGATAGCGCCTTTGATTTGGATTGTTTTTAATGCTTTTTATGTAGAAGAGGATGAAATTTATTCTTTAGCCAATTTTATACATATTTTTGAGTCCAAATTCTATCTACAAAGCATTATAAATTCTTTACAAATCAGTTTTATTTCTAGTATTTTTGGACTTTTAATAGGGCTTTTGGCGAGCTATTCTTTATTTGTTTTAGCTCCATCAAAAATATGTAAATTTCTTTTTTCTTTAAATACTATGATAAGTAATTTTTCAGGAGTTCCTTTAGCTTTTGCTTTCATTATAGTTCTTGGAAGCAATGGTGTAGTTAATGTGTTTTTGAAAAATTTAGGCATAGAGCCTTTTGTTAGTGTTTATGCTAATTTCGGGGTAAATATTGTTTATGTGTATTTTCAAATTCCTTTGGCAATCTTGCTTTTGCTTCCAGCTTTTAAAAGTCTTGAAAATTCACATTTAAATGCTTGTAAAATGTTAGGTGGAGGCAATTTTTTATATTGGTTAAAAATAGCTTTGCCTTTGCTCGCTCCTGCTTTGTTTGGTGTTTTTGTGATTTTATTTGCCAATGCTTTTGGAGCTTATGCGACTATTTATGCTTTAAGTTCGGGAAATTTTAATGTCGCTCCTGTAAGAATCGCTGCTTTAATCGCAGGCGATATCAATCTTGATCCTTATATGGCTAGTGCTTTAAGCATCATTATAACTATTATCATGCTTGTTGTTACCTTTATAGCCAATTTCCTTTCTAAAAAATATAATTTTAAGGTGCTTTAAATGAATGAAAATTTGAGTTTAAAAGCTAAAATTTATCATTATGCAGTTTTGTTTTTGGTTTTTTTATTTTTAGCTTTGCCTTTAATGGCTACTTTTTTATATTCTATTTCCACTTCTTGGGGTGTAAGTGTTTTGCCTGATGATCTTACGCTTAAATGGTATCAAGAACTTTTTCATGACGAAAGATTTTTACTTGCTCTTTGGCATTCTTTGCTTGTTTGTGTGGGCAGTATTTTACTTTCTGTGATTCTTGTTTTCCCTTTGGTTTTTGTGCTAAATTATTATTTTTTAAAATTAAAAGCCTTTGTAAATATACTTATTATCATGCCTTTTGCTGTACCTCCTATAGTTAGCTGTGTGGGGCTTTTGCAACTTTATGCTGACAATATAGGAGGCACAGCTTGGATACTCATTTTTACTTATTTTACTATAGCTTTACCTTTTATATATAGGGCTTTAGATAATGCTATATCTAATGTCAATTTAAATGAACTCATCACATCTAATGCTATGCTTGGAGGTTCTTTAATGGGAGCGATTTTTAAACTTATCTTGCCTAACTTAAGAAATGGAATTTTGGTGGCAGTTTTTTTAAGTTTTTCTTTTTTAATAGGTGAATTTTTATACGCAAATATTCTTGTAGGAAGTGCTTATGAGACTTTACAAGTTTATCTTTATAATATCAAAAATCAAAGTGGGCATTATTCTAGTGCTTTGGTAATAGTTTATTTTGTATTAATTTTTATAACAACTTTTATAGCTAGTTTGATTAAGGAGTGAAAAATGGCTTATTTAAAGATTAAAAATTTTAAAAAAGCTTATGGGGATAAAATTATTTTTGAAGATATTAATTTTAGTGCTAAAAAGGGTGAGTTTATAACCCTTTTAGGCCCAAGTGGCTGTGGAAAATCCACTCTTTTAAGGTGTATAGCAGGGCTTAGCCAAATTAATGGAGGAAAAATTTCTTTAAATGATAAAGATCTTACCAAATTAAGTCCTCAAAAAAGAAATATAGGTATGGTTTTTCAAAATTACGCTCTTTTTCCAAATCTTAACGTTTTTGAAAATGTAGCTTTTGGTTTAAAGATCAAAAAAATGGATAAAAAGGACATAGAAAAAAGAGTGAAAAAAATGTTAAAACTCGTCGAGCTTGAAGAATACGCTAAAACTTATCCACATAAGCTTTCAGGCGGACAAATGCAAAGAGTGGCTTTAGCAAGATCTTTGGTGATTAAACCTGATTTACTTTTACTTGATGAGCCTTTATCGGCACTTGATGCTAAAATTCGTAAGCATTTAAGGGTGCAAATTAAAGAAATTCAAAAAGAACTTGAACTCACCACTATTTTTGTAACGCACGATCAAGAAGAAGCTTTAGAGTTATCCGATACGATTATTTTAATGAATGAGGGTAAAATCATACAAAATTCCAACGCAAATAATCTTTATCTTTTGCCAGAATCTCATTTTGTGGCTAGCTTTATAGGAAATTACAATATTTTAAGCCCTAAAGAGCTTGATAGCTTGGGTTTAAAACACGATTTTAAAAAAGATATAGCCTTGCGTCCTGAAACCATAGAAATTTCTAACGAAGGCTTAGAGGCTAAAATCAAAGAAAAATCATTGCTAGGCAATATCATACGCTATAGGGTTAGAGTGCAAGAAATTGAATTTAAGGTAGATACTTTAAATTTTAGCACTCATAGTACTTATGAAGCAGGTGATAAAATCGCTTTAAAATTCAATCTTTCTTTAGCAAAAGAGTTAAAATGAAGCTTGTTTTATTTGATTTAGATGATACTTTAATACAAGGCGATAGTGCTAAACTTTGGCTTAAATTTTGTGTTGAAAAAGGTTTTTTACCTCAAGAATATTTAGAAAAAATCGTTTTTTATCAAAAACAATATCAAGAAAAAAAGTTTGATATGGATGAATTTATGACTTTTTTTCTTCAAAGTGTTAAGGGTAAAAATGAAGATAGAATTTCATCTTTGGTAGATGAATTTATAAAAATTTATATAAAACCTTATGAAAAAGCTAAAGAACTTATAATCAAATATCAAGATCAAAGGTGTATTATAATTTCAGCTACGGCTGAATTTTTAGTTAGAAAAATCGCCTCTTTTTTGGGAGTGAGAGAAAGCATAGCCATAAAATGCGAGCGTGTGGGTGATAAATTTAGTGGAAAAGCTTATGGGATTTATAGCTTTAAGGAAGGCAAGGTTTTAAGACTTAAGGAATATTTGGGTAAAGATTATGAAAAATGGATGAAAGATTCTTATTTTTTTAGTGATTCTATCAATGATTTACCTTTACTAGAGTCTGTTAGCAAAGCCTTTGTATGTAATGGTGATGAAAAAATTTTAAAAATTGCAAAAGAGAGAAAATATGAAATTTTAACTTTTTAAGCTATAAGCGTGAAAATTCACGCTTATTCTAATTCATATTTTTTAATTAAAGTATCATAAAATCCATCAGTTTTTGCTTCATCTATGCCTTTGTTAAATATTTCAATAATATTTTTTTGTTTATTTTTATCAAAAGCAAAACTAAAGCCTTCCCCTCCATCTGTTTCTTGGTAGAAGCTTACCAATTCTGGATTTTCAGCTAAAAAACCTTTAGCAGTATCTTGATCAGCTACAATAGCATCGATTTTGTTGTTTTTTAGTGCTAAAACAGCTATGTTTAAATCTTTATTGCTTTGTACTTGTGCATTTTTGATAGCTTTTGCAGTATTTTCTTGTAAAGTTCCTAGTTGAACTCCTATTTTTTTACCTTCTAAATCATTTTTCGTTTGAAGAGAGTCGTTGTTTTTTAGCTTAAGATAAAGATTTTTACTCATATAGTAAGGTTTGGTAAAATCAACACTTTGTCTTCTTTCGTCAGTTGCGCTCATAGCTGAGGCAATCATATCGATTTTGCCAGCTTTTAAAGCAGGAATCAATCCATCGAAATTGGTTTCAACCCAAACAATTTTAATACCATTTTTTTTGGCAATCTCTTCAACCAAATCAGTATCAAAACCTGTAAGTTTTGAGTTTTCTTTATAATTAAAAGGTTTATAATTTGGAGCAGTTCCAACCTTTAATTCTACACTTGCATTTGATTCTTTATTTTTAGAATCACTACAAGCACCTAAAAATAAACCAACTAAAGCAACTAGAGCAATGCTTAATATTTTTTTCATTTTTTTCCTTTGATATAAAATGTTTTAAAATTATACTTATTTTAAATTTATATTTAATTAAGTCTGGATCAATTTTTAGAAAAGTTATATTAATGTTGTGCTTTTAGATAATATTTAAATAATTATAAAAGTATTCTTTTAATATTTAAAATAAAATTTTATTTAAGAATATATTAATATAAAATTTGTTAAATTTTCATTAAATTTAAATATTGAAAAATAAAATATCAAATTAATATTTTATAATCAACTCAGGACATACGGGATAGTGTTGCAAATAATCAATTTGCGATAAATCAAAAGGTTTTATTTTAGTAAGAAATGAGATGAAAAAATATTTTAATATTTTTAAAATTTTTACAAATAAGACAAATGCAAAATTTGGCTTGGGCGTTTGTAGTGTGGTTTTATCTTCTTCGGTTTGTTTTGCGGCGGTTCAGGCTGCAAGCAAGGATGGAAAAATTTTTTATATTTCTGAACATTCTTTTAAGGATAATCAAGTTTATGATCCTCAAGCAGAAATTTTTAAAAAAATTAATGGAAAAAATTTCTATGCTTCTAAGTCAAAATACCCTATATCAAATTTAACTATGATTTATAATAACCCTAAATCTGGAAATAAAAATTTATCCAAGCTTGAAATTTTAACTCCGGATACTTCAAAAGAAGAGATCATAACAGCTTTTAGCACTTTAGGAACCGTATCTTCAGATACTCAAGCCGTTCCTAGTTCTTTTATGCCTTTTATTGTAACAGCTTATGCGCAAAATACAAATGCAACAAATAATAAACTTATATTAGAAAATGGAGAATTATCTTCTGTGTATTTTTGCAAACCAAGCATAGGGGATTGTGGAGTACCTAATAATTCTCAAAAAGGCGATCGTTTTAAGTATTTAATTACTGCGGCGTTTACTGACAGGGGGGAGGGATTTAACAATCAAACCATTTTAAAAGAAAACTCCTATATCAATAATGGGTGTAGAAAATATCTACACCTTGCCCTTAAATGGAGTTCCTTATATTTCAGGATCTGTAGCTTTTGATGGTGAAGCTAAAGACAATAAATTAATCTTAGAGTCAAATACAAAAATTGACCTTCATAATTCCCAGTATTTTTCAGATGAAGAAGGTAAGGATATTTATGATGAAAGAATTACTCGTTTAATGGGAGCTTTTGGCATAAATTCTAATTTACAAAACAATAAAGTTCTTATCGATTCAGCCAATATCGTCCTTCATGGGCCAGATGGTGAGTATACAGCTCGTTCGACCTTTGAAATTTTAGGTGCTTTAGCTGATGTAAATAATCTTAAAAAATACAATGTAAGTAAAAATTCTGTAATAATTAAAAATTTAAATTTAGATTTAATGGTAAATTCGCAAAATAAAATAACTTTTTATGATGCTGTTTTATTTGGAGAAATTTACGGTGGAAGAACATTACAGGGTAATGCAGAGAAAAATTCTATAGAAGTTTATCATTTTAACTCATTAGATCATCTTAATAAAAACATTAAAACACATGCATCGTTAAACCTCTATGGTGGGTATTCTAATGATGGTGAAGCTAATGGAAATAAAATTGTATTTCGTCTTAAAAAACCTTTAAAAATCAGTGATAATTTTTATGGAAAAAATTATTACAATCTTTACGGAGGTTTTGCTACAGAGGGTGCGAATTTTAATGTTTTTGATATACAAAATGATTTAACCTATGAAAAAGTTCCACAAAATTATTCTGATAAATTTACCGTATATGCGGCAAGAACTTTAAGTGGAAAAGCAAATAATAATACCTTAAGTATAAAAGATTCTGTTATTTCATTGCCTTTATATGCTTTTATTACAAGTGAAACTACGCTAGATGGTATAGACTATATCGCCGATGAATCAAACAATAATGAAGTAAATTTTGAAAATATTAAATCATCTAAAAATTTAAGTTTGATGATCAATGCTAAAAATGTTTCAAATAATAAAATAAATTATAATCTCATTCAGAGTTTAACCGAAGCGAGTTCTTTAGGAAAGGGCTCAAAAATTATTTTAAAAGCAACTCAAAATGCAAACAACAATCTTATAAAGCTTAAAGATTGTTCTTCGGCTGCCGTGGAAAGTTCGTGCATCATAAAAGCAGATAAAGAAAGTGCTTTTAATAAAATCATCAACAACACAGCTTTTAGTACTGCCTCAGATAAAAGACAAGGTTATGTGGGGTTGATAGCTGGAGTGTCTGCAAATTCTCATGATAATATCATGGAGCTTGTTAATTTAAATATAGATGAGTATAAAAATCAAGATGCTATATTTTTAGCTCCATCTGGAACTTCGGATATTTCAAATTTTAAATCTTATAACAATACTTTATATTTAGGTGGAGAGTTGAATTTCTTTAAAGATGTAAATATCGATTTGCTTTCTGGTTCTGTTTTTCATGAAGTAAATAAAAAAGGTAAAATAATCACTCAAATTCTACCGCATCAAGAAGATTTTTCTAAAAACAATCGTTTGATTATAGATACTCAAGATGTCAAATCAGAAGTGGTAAATAACTTTGAAAATTTTACTTTTATTTTACCAAATAAAATAAAAAATCCTATCTTGACTATAGAAAAACTTATCAATCTTCCTGCAAATGGAAGTATGGAAATTCTTACTAAAAATAAACCAACAAAAGGAAAATATATTCTCATACAAAGTGATGTTGGAATTTATGATGGTGACAATGGATTGTTAAATCAACAAGAATTAGAAAATTTGTTAGAAAAAATGAAAAATAATAAAAATAAATTTAATTACAACAAGATAGAAAAGTTGGCTAAAAGTACATTGAAAAATGTAAATTTTAGCTTTGAAGTTTCAGATGATGCAAAAATAATTTATATCAACATACTTTAAAGGAGAGTAACATGAAAAAGATGAGTAAACATATAGTTTTATCATTTGCGGTGAGTTCTTTGCTCTTTTCTCAAGCTTATGCTTTACCAAGTGGGGGTAAATTTACTCATGGTACAAGTGGGACTATCCATACCTCTGGCAATACTGTAACGATTACAGGAAAAGGACAAAATCATGTTATCCAATGGGGTGGCGGTTTTAATATAGGACAAAATGAAAGTGTAAATTTTAACGGCAAAAATCAAAACTACCTAAACATTGCTTATCAAAAAGATGCTTCTAAGATAGACGGAGCTTTAAATAGAGGGAATAACAATATCTTTTTAGTTAATCCTATGGGAGTTTTGATTGGCAAAACAGGAACTATTACTGCGGGAAAATTTGTAGCTAGCACAACAGCTTTAAGTGATGATAATGTCAAAACTTTTTTAGAAAAAGGAGCTAGTTTCTCTCCGGCATTTGATGTAAGCAAACAAGGAAATATTATAAATCTTGGAAAGATCAATGCAGATAATATTGTTTTAATAGGAAATAAGGTTGAAATCAATAAAGGAAAAATTACTTTGGATGTATTAAAACTTGAAGGTAATAAAGTTTATGTTGATGCTGGAGTGGTAAAAGATACAAAAAATATCGTAGCCAAAGCAGAGCAAGAAGCTATCATTCAACAAAGCATAACAAGTTTTGAAGAAGATGGAGCTTTATTGGGTAATTCTATGTAGTAAATTTAGTTTTGATGATAGTAGTAAAGTTAAAAACTGGACTAAATATGGAAGTATTGCGGATGCAACAGAATGGAATAAATTTGCTGATTTTTGGAATGTAAATAAAGAAAAATTTAGAACAGCTTTTGATCATTTTCGTTTGATTGATGATATTGATTTTAGTGGCGTGAAAACATACATAGTAGGTGATAATACAAGCAATGCTTTTGCTAAATCTTTCGATGGTTCTGGTTATGCTTTAAAAAATGTTAATATTAATTCATCAAATCAATATGTAGGAATTTTTGGAGTTGTTCAAAATAGCTATATAAGAAACTTTAATATTCAAGGATTGAAAATTGCTTCAACTGGTTATGATGCTTAGTTGGAGGTATAGTAGGGCAAAATATTGCAAACAGTTATACGGGTTTTGAAAATGTGACTGTTAATGATCTCGTTATTAATACAGCTGTAAATACTAAAGTTGGCGGAATAATAGGCTGGGGAAATGGTAGTGGAGGGAATAACACTATCAATTTTACAAATGTTGCTATTAATAATATAAGTATAGTAGCAAAGAAGGTTCTTATGTGGGTGGCATAGGCAGACAAATTGATGGTGGTAATTTTAATAATGTTGTGGTTAATGACATAGAAAAACTTATAACTTCTGGGAATGATAGTAAAACAGGAGGATTTACTGGAAAAGTTGGAAATTTAAAGATTAATAATGCTTACTTATTTTATAAAATGGAGCAATTTTGAGTGCTGGAAACTATAAAACACAAGCTGGAAAAGTTATTGGTGATCCTGGAATTAGTGTAAATAATAATTTTAGTAATATTTATGTTTATCATAATTTAGAAAATGGTTACATTGATGAAGGACAGAATTTTTTAAGTCTGTGCAATATAATAATGAAGTAACAGGAAAAAAAGATTTTGATAGTGCTGTAAGAAAGAAATTTAACGATATAAAATATCTTGATAATAATTCTTATGCTTTTGCTGATTCTTTTACCAAGGCAACAGATGCTGTGAAATTATCCAAAGACGACTTTGACCCTAAATTGCTTCAAAGAATTTTAGATGATTTGATGAATGGAAAATACACTTATGATTTTGATACCAAAACTTGGATTTACGCAGATATCAAGGGTGTGGCAGGGGAAAATGAAGCCAGTGAGATCACTCAAAGTTTAAATTTCTTAAATACATTTAAAGATACTGGAGTAGAACAAGAATTTTTAAAGTTATGGCAAGGTTCGCAAGAACAAAGTTATAAAAATTATACCAATCTTTATGAAAAATGGACGCAAAAGAAAACTGCTATGGATAAAATCAAAACCGGCAAAGGTTGTTTCGCTAGTTTTAAAGAAGAATTACAAAAATACCAAGAAGCCTTAGCTCAACTTGACAAAGAAAATAAAAACTATGAAAAAATCAAAGAATCAGGCTTAGTTAGCGATGAAACGCTTAGAGTTATGTATGCAAAACTTTTAGAACAAAAAGAAGCTCTTGAAAAGCAGTTTGCGGATCTTAGTGGAAATGAAGGATTTCACTATAAGCTTGAAAATGAGATTCTAAATTCTCAAGGTTTTGCTATAAATGGAAGCGATGTAGATGGTAAAGTGTACACTGGAAAATATAATTTTGAAGGAAAATTAGCCTCATTGCCAGAAAAATCAAATATATCTATCTATGAGCCAGATAAACAAAAAAAGAGGGAGGGGGTGAAGACCCAGGCAAACCTTCTGTATTGCCGCCTGAAATTCCTGAAAAGGTTGTAGAAGCTCCTATAAAAATTCAAACTAAAGTAGACACAAAAAAAAGAAGATGATGATCAAGTGGACATAGGAAAAGCAGATGCTAGAAGTAGTGGTTTGCGTTGTATTGTAAGTGATAATTTTAAGACAATGAACATTTGTGTAAATGCAAAATAGGAAATAAAAATGAGAAATTTAATCTTATTGCAAGTATTTTCACATGCTGAAGAGCTAAATAATAATAAAATAAGAGAGCTTATAGAAAGCTCTTCTGAAGCAAATGGACCACAAAATAAAAATTAAAAAATACATTAAAAAATCAAAAAAGCCCTGTAAATTTTAAAGAGCAAAATACTACAAATATTGCAAATTTACAAACTGATCAAAATGAAGCTAAGGTTTTTGTAAGAGAGTATGTTTTGCATATCGATAATAAAGATTTGACATTTAAAAAATTAAGAATTAGCGAAAAATAAATTCAAGATGCAATAGCTGAATATCGCAACCAAGAATTAAGCTTACAAAATTTAAAAGATATAACAAACATTATAGCTTATTATTGTCAATTAAGTGGCCATCCTTCGGCAACTGCTTATATACCACCGCAAGATTTAAGTTCTAACAAAGTGCAAATTAACATAGCTTTTGGAACTTTATAGGAAAAGTAATTATTAAAAACAACTCAGGTGTCAGAGATTATGCTTTAGAGAGTAAATTGAACAAAAATCTTAAAGGGAAAGTTATCACAACTAAAAATGTGGAAAATGAAATTTATAAAATCAATGAAATATACGGAATCCAAACCAATGCTAATTTACAATCAGGTGATGGTTGTGGAGAAAGCGATGTTATTATAGAAGTAAACAAAGGTGAGATAGTGTAACTTTAACTTTATATTCTAACAACTATGGGACTAAAGAAACAGGTCGTTTTAGAGCAGGAATGAGTCAAAGTTTAAACAATATAGCAAGATAAGGGGATAACTTAAATTTTTATCTTCAAGATAGTGATGAAAATCAAACAGATTATGGGATTAATTATAGTACTTTTATAGGGAATTTAAAAATTACTCCATTTGCAACTCAAGGACATTATGTTCCTGGCAGAATTTATAGAAATCTTAGTTTTTATAGGGACTCTATGAATGTTGGAGTAAATTTTTCTTATCCTGTGTTTTTATATACTGAGTATTCTTTATATCTTGTTTCGGGTTTTACTCATAAAAAGATTAAAGATTATTATCTTGATGGTTTAGTAAGCAATGAAAAAGCGAGAAATAGTGTAAATTTGGGCATAGAAAGAACTTATAGAGGTTTGGAGAATAATGTCCTAAGTTATACTTTAAATTTTATATATGGTAATGTTGAAAATGATGGTGATTTTTCTGGATTTAATGGAGTAAATTTAGGAAATTTTGGAAAAATGAATTTAAATTTAAGCAACAAATATCAATTCTAAGAACGCTTAACTCACATTTTTCAACTCAATTATCAAAAAGTTATCAGCGATGCTGTTTTAGATAGTAGTGAATCCGTATCTTTAGGTAGACCTTGTGGTGTATGTGTTTGTTTAGAAGGTGAGGGAAGTGCGGATAATGTTGTTTCTGGCGCCTTGGGAATAAGATTTCAAACACCTTTAGAAGGGCTTTACTCGACTCCTTTTTATGATATAGGGTATTCTTGGTATGAAAATAAAGAATATCAAAGTGAAAATCATTATCTTATGGATGCAATGGGTATATAAATACTCTATACAAGAAGTGCTAATTTTTATGTAAAAATGGATGCTGCAAGAGCTGTTCATCAGTTTAAACACGATGGAGAACATCGAGCAAGAGTTTATGCAAGCCTAGAAAAATACTTTTAACTTTGGGGTGATTGGAAAATCCCCCCGCCCCCCCCCCATTTTTAAACCCACCAAATACTTATATAAATACTTACACAAATATTTATACTATTTAATCCTTTGTTTAATCCCCTTTTAAGTTTAATTGGTTATACTTTCATTTCCTTTTTTGAAAAAAGGACTTAAAATCTTTTAAATTATAAAGTTTCACTAGCTTAGTAGATTTTATAAATTAACTCTTTTGGTTTTTGTCTTATAAACTAAAAGCTTTTTTATAAATCTTGTTTTTTAATTTAAAAACTTTTCTTTTAAAAATGATTTTTTGTTTTGTTCTTTTAAATTAGTATTGTTATTCAAATCTTATTAGTCAATCTTTGAAATCTAAATAAGTGATCGATTGAGCCAGAACAGATTTAGGCATAAGCAATTATGTAAAATCTATTCAATCTAATAATTAAAAAGATTAAAAACTTTTCTTTTAATCTTTCATAACTTTTTCTTTGAAGAAAAAGATTAAACTATCTATAATTTTTTATGGAGAGTTTGATCCTGGCTCAGAGTGAACGCTGGCGGCGTGCCTAATACATGCAAGTCGAACGATGAAGCTTCTAGCTTGCTAGAAGTGGATTAGTGGCGCACGGGTGAGTAAGGTATAGTTAATCTGCCCTACACAAGAGGACAACAGTTGGAAACGACTGCTAATACTCTATACTCCTGCTTAACACAAGTTGAGTAGGGAAAGTTTTTCGGTGTAGGATGAGACTATATAGTATCAGCTAGTTGGTAAGGTAATGGCTTACCAAGGCTATGACGCTTAACTGGTCTGAGAGGATGATCAGTCACACTGGAACTGAGACACGGTCCAGACTCCTACGGGAGGCAGCAGTAGGGAATATTGCGCAATGGGGGAAACCCTGACGCAGCAACGCCGCGTGGAGGATGACACTTTTCGGAGCGTAAACTCCTTTTCTTAGGGAAGAATTCTGACGGTACCTAAGGAATAAGCACCGGCTAACTCCGTGCCAGCAGCCGCGGTAATACGGAGGGTGCAAGCGTTACTCGGAATCACTGGGCGTAAAGGGCGCGTAGGCGGATTATCAAGTCTCTTGTGAAATCTAATGGCTTAACCATTAAACTGCTTGGGAAACTGATAGTCTAGAGTGAGGGAGAGGCAGATGGAATTGGTGGTGTAGGGGTAAAATCCGTAGATATCACCAAGAATACCCATTGCGAAGGCGATCTGCTGGAACTCAACTGACGCTAAGGCGCGAAAGCGTGGGGAGCAAACAGGATTAGATACCCTGGTAGTCCACGCCCTAAACGATGTACACTAGTTGTTGGGGTGCTAGTCATCTCAGTAATGCAGCTAACGCATTAAGTGTACCGCCTGGGGAGTACGGTCGCAAGATTAAAACTCAAAGGAATAGACGGGGACCCGCACAAGCGGTGGAGCATGTGGTTTAATTCGAAGATACGCGAAGAACCTTACCTGGGCTTGATATCCTAAGAACCTTTTAGAGATAAGAGGGTGCTAGCTTGCTAGAACTTAGAGACAGGTGCTGCACGGCTGTCGTCAGCTCGTGTCGTGAGATGTTGGGTTAAGTCCCGCAACGAGCGCAACCCACGTATTTAGTTGCTAACGGTTCGGCCGAGCACTCTAAATAGACTGCCTTCGTAAGGAGGAGGAAGGTGTGGACGACGTCAAGTCATCATGGCCCTTATGCCCAGGGCGACACACGTGCTACAATGGCATATACAATGAGACGCAATACCGCGAGGTGGAGCAAATCTATAAAATATGTCCCAGTTCGGATTGTTCTCTGCAACTCGAGAGCATGAAGCCGGAATCGCTAGTAATCGTAGATCAGCCATGCTACGGTGAATACGTTCCCGGGTCTTGTACTCACCGCCCGTCACACCATGGGAGTTGATTTCACTCGAAGCCGGAATACTAAACTAGTTACCGTCCACAGTGGAATCAGCGACTGGGGTGAAGTCGTAACAAGGTAACCGTAGGAGAACCTGCGGTTGGATCACCTCCTTTCTAGAGTACAAAGTAATAAGTCTCACAACTATTACTTCAATATATAAACTCAATTGATTCTTGTTTAGATTTCAAAGATTGATGATAAAGCTAATTGTTTATGGGGAATTAGCTCAGCTGGGAGAGCGCCTGCTTTGCACGCAGGAGGTCAGCGGTTCGATCCCGCTATTCTCCACCATTTATTAAGGGCCTATAGCTCAGCTGGTTAGAGTGCACCCCTGATAAGGGTGAGGTCACAAGTTCAAGTCTTGTTAGGCCCACCATAAAAAAGATTTGAATAAAGAAGCTTTAAAATCTAAAGCAAGTATATAAAATAGATTAAATATAAAATATAAACTCTATACTTAGATTTATTTTTTATCTTTAACTATAAAAGAATATACTTTAATAGATATAAGTAGCATATACATTATGCATTTATATTTATAATGATTATGTTAATATATATACTTCCTTTAGGTTTTAAACCTAAATGTTCTTTTTAATTATCATTGTTAAGAGTCACAAGCAAGTTTTAATAAAAACAATTTTACAGGACTTGTTAAAGGATAAAACCTATTTATCTTTTCTTTAGTTTAACTTAACTTTTAGCTGTCTTTATTTCTATGAATAAAGAGAATATTGGATTTAAGGATTATAAATTAAAGACAAGTTTCAAACTCACAGCTTAGTTGAGACTAAATCATTTAGTTTTATATTAAGTGTTTGAATGCTTTCCGTCTTAAGATAAAGAAGTCTTATCATAAAAACTTTAACAAGGAAGTGATGCGTTTTAGAATCAATAATAAAAGGTAAAAAAAGGTAAGCTACTAAGAGCGAATGGTGGATGCCTTGACTGGTAAAGGCGATGAAGGACGTACTAGACTGCGATAAGCTACGGGGAGCTGTCAAGAAGCTTTGATCCGTAGATTTCCGAATGGGGCAACCCAATGTATAGAGATATACATTACCTATATAGGAGCGAACGAGGGGAATTGAAACATCTTAGTACCCTCAGGAAAAGAAATCAATAGAGATTGCGTCAGTAGCGGCGAGCGAAAGCGCAAGAGGGCAAACCCAGTGCTTGCACTGGGGGTTGTAGGACTGCAATGTGCAAGAGGTAAGTTTAGCAGAACATTCTGGAAAGTATAACCATAGAGGGTGATAGTCCCGTATGCGAAAAACAAACCTTAGCTAGCAGTATCCTGAGTAGGGCGGGACACGAGGAATCCTGTCTGAATCCGGGTCGACCACGATCCAACCCTAAATACTAATACCAGATCGATAGTGCACAAGTACCGTGAGGGAAAGGTGAAAAGAACTGAGGTGATCAGAGTGAAATAGAACCTGAAACCATTTGCTTACAATCATTCAGAGCCCTATGTAGCAATACAGGGTGATGGACTGCCTTTTGCATAATGAGCCTGCGAGTTGTGGTGTCTGGCAAGGTTAAGCAAACGCGAAGCCGTAGCGAAAGCGAGTCTGAATAGGGCGCTTAGTCAGATGCTGCAGACCCGAAACGAAGTGATCTATCCATGAGCAAGTTGAAGCTAGTGTAAGAACTAGTGGAGGACTGAACCCATAGGCGTTGAAAAGCCCCGGGATGACTTGTGGATAGGGGTGAAAGGCCAATCAAACTTCGTGATAGCTGGTTCTCTCCGAAATATATTTAGGTATAGCGTTGTGTCGTAATATAAGGGGGTAGAGCACTGAATGGGCTAGGGCATACACCAATGTACCAAACCCTATCAAACTCCGAATACCTTATATGTAATCACAGCAGTCAGGCGGCGAGTGATAAAATCCGTCGTCAAGAGGGAAACAACCCAGACTACCAGCTAAGGTCCCTAAATCTTACTTAAGTGGAAAACGATGTGAAGTTACTTAAACAACCAGGAGGTTGGCTTAGAAGCAGCCATCCTTTAAAGAAAGCGTAATAGCTCACTGGTCTAGTGATTTTGCGCGGAAAATATAACGGGGCTAAAGTAAGTACCGAAGCTGTAGACTTGCACACAACTTAGATTATTTAAGTTTAGAATATGAGAAACTAAGTTATATGTTTAGTTATATTTTTACTGATTTTTATAGAGTAAAGATAGAAATAAAACTTAGTAAAATCAGTAAAAATATTCTTAGACTAAAGTTAAGTAGTTTAAGTTGTGTGCAAGTGGTAGGAGAGCGTTCTATTTGCGTCGAAGGTATACCGGTAAGGAGTGCTGGAGCGAATAGAAGTGAGCATGCAGGCATGAGTAGCGATAATTAATGTGAGAATCATTAACGCCGTAAACCCAAGGTTTCCTACGCGATGCTCGTCATCGTAGGGTTAGTCGGGTCCTAAGTCGAGTCCGAAAGGGGTAGACGATGGCAAATTGGTTAATATTCCAATACCAACATTAGTGTGCGATGGAAGGACGCTTAGGGCTAAGGGGGCTAGCGGATGGAAGTGCTAGTCTAAGGTCGTAGGAGGTTATACAGGCAAATCCGTATAACAATACTCCGAGAACTGAAAGGCTTTTTGAAGTCTTCGGATGGATAGAAGAACCCCTGATGCCGTCGAGCCAAGAAAAGTTTCTAAGTTTAGCTAATGTTGCCCGTACCGTAAACCGACACAGGTGGGTGGGATGAGTATTCTAAGGCGCGTGGAAGAACTCTCTTTAAGGAACTCTGCAAAATAGCACCGTATCTTCGGTATAAGGTGTGGTTAGCTTTGTATTAGGATTTACTCCGAAAGCAAGGAAACTTACAACAAAGAGTCCCTCCCGACTGTTTACCAAAAACACAGCACTCTGCTAACTCGTAAGAGGATGTATAGGGTGTGACGCCTGCCCGGTGCTCGAAGGTTAATTGATGGGGTTAGCATTAGCGAAGCTCTTGATCGAAGCCCGAGTAAACGGCGGCCGTAACTATAACGGTCCTAAGGTAGCGAAATTCCTTGTCGGTTAAATACCGACCTGCATGAATGGCGTAACGAGATGGGAGCTGTCTCAAAGAGGGATCCAGTGAAATTGTAGTGGAGGTGAAAATTCCTCCTACCCGCGGCAAGACGGAAAGACCCCGTGGACCTTTACTACAGCTTGACACTGCTACTTGGATAAGAATGTGCAGGATAGGTGGGAGGCTTTGAGTATATGACGCCAGTTGTATATGAGCCATTGTTGAGATACCACTCTTTCTTATTTGGGTAGCTAACCAGCTTGAGTTATCCTCAAGTGGGACAATGTCTGGTGGGTAGTTTGACTGGGGCGGTCGCCTCCCAAATAATAACGGAGGCTTACAAAGGTTGGCTCAGAACGGTTGGAAATCGTTCGTAGAGTATAAAGGTATAAGCCAGCTTAACTGCAAGACATACAAGTCAAGCAGAGACGAAAGTCGGTCTTAGTGATCCGGTGGTTCTGTGTGGAAGGGCCATCGCTCAAAGGATAAAAGGTACCCCGGGGATAACAGGCTGATCTCCCCCAAGAGCTCACATCGACGGGGAGGTTTGGCACCTCGATGTCGGCTCATCGCATCCTGGGGCTGGAGCAGGTCCCAAGGGTATGGCTGTTCGCCATTTAAAGCGGTACGCGAGCTGGGTTCAGAACGTCGTGAGACAGTTCGGTCCCTATCTGCCGTGGGCGTAAGAAGATTGAAGAGATTTGACCCTAGTACGAGAGGACCGGGTTGAACAAACCACTGGTGTAGCTGTTGTTCTGCCAAGAGCATCGCAGCGTAGCTAAGTTTGGAAAGGATAAACGCTGAAAGCATCTAAGCGTGAAGCCAACTCTAAGATGAATCTTCTCTAAGCTCTCTAGAAGACTACTAGTTTGATAGGCTGGGTGTGTAATGGATGAAAGTCCTTTAGCTGACCAGTACTAATAGAGCGTTTGGCTTATCTTTAATAAAGCATCACTTCCTTGTTAAGGTTTTTAGAAGACTTTGAATATAGATAATATTTAGAGTTTAATAGAAATCTTTCAAGTAGAGTTTGTATTAGAACTTGCTCTTAACATTGTTTTTTAAGTATTCTATATAAAAACTTATCAAAGATAAAAGATAAGAAAAGAAGAAAGAGAATAAAGAAAAAAGTAAAGGAATAAAAGATTAAGTTTTATTCTTAAATTCAATTTTTCAAAGAATATTTAAATAACAATGTCCGTGATTATACAGATGTGGAAACGCCTTGCTCCATCCCGAACCAAGAAGCTAAGCACATCGTGGGTGATGATACTACGCCTTACTGGCAGGGGGAAAGTAGCTCATTGCGGACTTGTTAATTCTACTTTATCTTATTCTTATAGATTTAAAATCTTAGTTTTTATACGTCAATCGTTGTTTTTATATTTAATTATTTTTTTATGTTTATAGGTTTAATTAGCTTGGGTTGATTTAATGGTTGTTTGAGTTGTTTAGTTTATATGTTTTTATATCTCAATTATTCTTTTTATTTATTTATTGAATCTTTTGTATCAATAATTAATCTTTATGTTTACTTGTATAGGTTTATTTATTCAATCTATTTTTATGTGTCAATTGTTCTTTATATGTCTAGTTTATATTTTATTATGTAGGTTGGGTTTGTTCAATAATTGGGTTGGATTTTTAATCACTCAAGTTTATTTTATAGTGTTTATTGAGGTTTATGGGTTGGGGTTGTTATACACTTCTTAGTTGGGTTAGGGGTTAATGTTGGGTTAGGGTGGATAGACTATGATTGTCTATTCTTGTTGGCGAGAATGAATGTTATACTTGAGATAAATTTTTTATTATCGATAGTCTTGCTATTTAATTGATGTTTGTAAAAAAGTGTGTGTAATTTATGGCTTGTTTGGGTTTGGGTGGGATTAGCTTGGTTAATTTATGGTTTTTTATTGTTAATCTTATAAATTAAATTTATTAGTTTAATCAATTAAATTAATTATGCTTGCTTGATTTATTGCTTTATGGGTCGGTTGAGATTGTTTTTGTCTGGGTGATTGAGATTTATTGTTTGCTTGTTCTTTACAAATACTTTTATTTTATAGTGTTTATTGAGGTTTTATGGGTTGGGGGTTGTTTATGATGAAATAAATATTGCTGTAAATACATGCAAGGGTTTAGTGTTGTCTAAAAAAAGATTACTTGCTTTAAATTTATCTTTTTTTATTCAATAAAACTCTCACTTCTTAAGTGGGAGATGAATTGCTTACAGTGTTAGTTGTACGGCTCTAGTTAGGTATTTGACATAATCAGTAATTTTTTATAGAATACCTATGCGGAATAATGCTAGAAACTCTTAAAAAATATGCAGAAAATCAAGGCATAGAAGATAATTACCCTAAAAAAATATATAACCAAAAAGAAAAAAAGCCCTAATGGAACAAAGCAATGCAAATAACCAAAGGTTTTAAATATAGAATTCTACCTAAACAAAGAACAACAAAAGCTTATTAATCATCAATGTTTCATCTATATCAAGCCTATAATATTTGTTTAAATTTACAGCAAGAGAGTGGGATAAAAATAAGAATTTAGATAAAAAAGATAGGAGTTATTTAAAGGCAAGTAAGATAGATAATCAATAAAACTAGCCTTATAAAAGCAAGAGAATTAAGCTATAAAAGTGTTGTAACCCAACAAGCAAGGATTAATCTTCTCGTGCCTTAGAGCAAGCAATTAGAGATAAAAACAAAGGCTTTCTCAAATTTAAAAACTCTAAATTTGCAAAGCAAAGCTTTAATTGGAATAATCAAGCCTACAAAATCAAAGATAGTGATACTACTAAGTTTAAGATATTTAGACTTATGAATACATTTTTTAAAATGCGTTATCACAGAGATTTACCAAATACTTATAAGTTTAATCAAATCACTATTATCAAAAATCACAATAAATACTATTTAGCTTTTAGTATCATTTATGATGAATCGAATGTTTCTTTAATGTCTAGCAAAGATTTTGATATTAAAAAAGCAGTTGACATTGATTTAAATATCAATGAGATTACCTTAAGCAGTGGAGAGTTAATAGCTACTAACTCAAAGCTACTTAGTAGAGCTGAATATTAAAAGATTGCAAAGAAAACAAAGCAGGAGAATATTAAAAACAAAAAAGGAGAAAACAAAGTTAAGCCATAATTTCAAAAAAACACAATTAAAATTAAATAAAATCTATGAAAAAAGTTCAAAATCAAAAAGGATAGTTATCACAAGATAACTTCAAAACTCATACAAGAATTTGACTTGCTAGCAGTTGAAGATTTGCAAATTAAGAATATGTGTAAAAGAGCTAAATTAAAGAATATAAAAGCTAAAAGTGGTTTAAATAAATCTATTCTTAATACTTCATTCTATCAATTCTCTCAATATCTAGAGTATAAAGCAAAGCATAATGGCAAATTCTTTATAAAAGTCAATCCACAATATACAAGCAAAACTTGTAGTGTATGTGGAAATATCAAAAAAAATCTTATGTTTAAAGATAGAGTGTATCTTTGTGAAAAATGTGGCAACACTTTACATAGAGATATTAATGCTGCAAATAATATCTTAAAGCGTGGATTAAAGTCGTTTGGGTTAGGAATTAGCCTTGAGGACTATAAACTCAAAGCCTTTCGAATTAGCTAATACTAGTTAGCTTTAGCTAGGAAGCTTCTACTTCTAAGCGTTAGCAAAGCTGGAGTGATTTGCATTAAAAATAGAGTATATTGTGAAAGATTTAGCTTAATTTATATACCAATGGTATTTTTATATGAAAAGTTTTTTCATATTGTGGAAATTTTTTAGAAGCTATGCGTATAGTTTCTAAAGCACTTTTATTTAGAAAATCATATTTTGAAGGCTTAAGTATTTTTAAATTTTCTAATTTCTTTTCTTTTGTCCAGGTAAATTCTACAAGAACCTCCCCACTCATACGCATTTTTCTAGCTTGTCTAGGGTAGATTAGGGCTTCATCGATTGCTGATTTTATTTCTTTTAAAAGCTCACTATTACTAGTTAAAGATACGCTTAGGTAAGAGCTGGCTTGTGGAGTTTGTTGCTGCATGATTGGTTGCTGCATGTTTGTATCTTTTTTGGGTTGACTTATTGCCTTTGCATTTGCTGGAGGGATTATTTTTTTAGGTTTAGCGATAGGTTTTTCTTTTCTCGGTTTTATTTTTTTTATTTCTTGCACAGGTTCTTTGGGTTGCACATTCGAAGGCTCTTGTATAGTTTGTGTGGGTTGTGTCGGTTTCATATCGGAGGAATTTTGTACAAAATGTTTGATTGCCATATTAAATTTATTTTCTTTAATAATTTCATTGGGTTGTATGTGTAAAAAATCTTTAGAATAAAGAAAAACAAAAAATAAAGGTGTAAAAACAAATAAAGTGATAAAAGAAGATTGGTTTTTATGATTGCTTATAAATGTTTTCATCTTTTACTCCGTTATGATTTTATTTTTTGATTTAAATATCTTTATTTCTTAAAACACATTCTATGGTAAATTGTTTAAAAAGATAAATTTTGAAACAAATTTCACAGAGAAAAATAACAATCAAATAATCAAGCTTGTATCTAAAAGATATTTAATTTTTGCTATTTACTTCTCTAAAAAAACTTATATTTTTAAGAATTATAGCAAGAAAAAATAAATTTTTAATTAATACTAATTATCACAATTGATACAAAATTTATATTAAATTAATAATTATTATCATAATATTTTGATTTCTAAATCAATATTTGACAAAAGGAGAAAAATGAAAAAAATATGTCTATCAGTTTGCGCCATTGGTCTCTTAAGCTCCAATGCCATATCGCAAAATGTAGAACTAGATAGCTCAATCGTTAGTGCTTCTGGCTTTACCCAAGATATTAAAGAAGCTCCTGCTACTATCAATGTTATCAGTAAAAAAGAATTACAAAGTAAGCCTTATAGAGATGTTGCAGAGGCTATCGCAGATATCCCAGGCGTTGATTTATATGCTAGCAAGGGAAAAACAGGTTCTTATAATATCACTATGAGGGGTATTACTGGATATACTTTGGTTTTGATTGATGGGCGTCGTCAGGGTATTGGCGGAGAGGTGGGCCCTAATGGTTTTAATGAAATTTCAAATTCTTTCTTACCTCCGATTTCTAGTATAGAAAGGATAGAAGTTATAAAAGGCCCTATGAGTACTTTATATGGCTCTGAAGCTTTAGGCGGGGTGGTAAATATCATTACCAAAAAAGTAAGTGATAAATGGGAAACTTCTGTAAGTTTGGATGCTCTTTTAAATGAAAATAAAGATTGGGGTAATACTTATGGAACGAGTATTTATTCTAGTGGTCCTTTGATGAATGACAAATTGGGTCTAACACTTCGATTTAGAGAATTTTACAGACAGCAATCTAATGTTGAATTTACAAATGGAAGTGGACAAAGAGTTCAAGGAGATCAAGCTCAAAGTCCCACAAAAGCAAATAATTTTAATATAGGAACAAGAATTAGTTATTTAGCTAATGATTATAATACCTTTATATTTGATATAGATTTTTCAAGAAATCATTACGATAACAAACAGGGTCAATTAGGAACCATCACAAGCCCAGGTAGTGCGCCAGATAGCTTAACGGGTGGTTATGCAGATATTATGGAAGTTGATAAATTTGTGACTTATTTAAGCCATGAGGGTGTTTATGAAAACTTTTCTATCACTTCTGGTTTGCAGTATAATAGAGTAAGCAATAATGGACGCGAAGTTGTAGGACAAGCTAATCAGCCATTTTTAGGACAAAATAGAGATATAGTCGCAGAAGATATTATCTTAGATACTAAGTCTGTCATTCCTTTGGGACAAAGTCATATTTTAAGCGCAGGTGGTGAATATAGGCTTGAAAAAATGCAAGATAAAATAGCTAATCCGACCAATTTTGATCAGTATTTATTGGCAATATTTGCAGAGGATGAGTACAGCATAAAAGATAACTTAAGATTGACTTTTGGAGCAAGATACAATCATCATGAAATTTTTGGAAATAATATTTCGCCAAGAGCTTATCTGGTTTATAATCCTACTGATGAACTTACTTTAAAAGGCGGTGTATCTACGGGTTTTAGGACTCCTTATGCAAATCGTTTGATAAATGGAGCTTATAATTATAGTGGTCAAGGTAGATTCCCTATATATGGAAATCCTGATTTAAAAGAAGAGACATCTTTAAATTATGAAATAGCAGCTATTTACAATAATGATTTGTTTTATGTTTCTGCGACAGGTTTTTTAACAAATTTTAAAGATAAAATTTCAACCCAAAGATATGATAAAGGCAATATGATTCCAGGAATTGGTACTTGCGATGCTGATAGATGTTTTAAGGCAATCAACCATGGCAAGGTTGAATATAAAGGTATAGAGCTTGGAGCAGGGATAAGCCCTCTTGATAATTTAAATGTAAATTTTGCTTATACTTATCTTGATAGTGAGGTTAAAGAAGCACAAGATAAAAGTGTGATAGGTAAACCTGAGCAGGATAGTTTAAAACACAATATCATGTTAAAAACTGAATACAGCTTCTATAATAAAATTACCCCTTGGATAAAAGGCGAATGGCAAATAGATCGCTATATGGGTGATACTAATATAAATAGGGAATATTATAAGGATATCTTTTTCGCTTCTATGGGTGTGCGTTATGATATCAATAAGCAATGGAGTATCAATGCAGCTATTTATAATCTTTTTAACAAAAGTTTTACAGATGGTTGGGAATCTTATCAAAATAGCGGTGCTCCTACTTGGGTCAATACTTACAATCGTATAGAAGAAGGAAGAAGAATGTATATTTCTATCAATGGTAGCTTTTAAGCTTTAATAGAAAAACTAAAGGGCTTCTAAAGTCTTCTTTAGTTTTTTATTTTAATACCCTATACCTTTAAAAAACTAGACAATCAATTCAATTTAAAATTTTCATCTTATTTTTATCGTTGCATTTTCAATCTTAAAAGATAGCTTATCCTTATAAAAAAGTAACTAATAAAACTTTAGTCATATAGACTAAATAAAATTAAGTATATTTTTTATATTTACACTTGACAAAATAACACTCAATGTTGTATAATATATCTAGCAATCAAAAAATAGAGTGCTAAAAATTTAAGGAAAGAGCTATGAAAAGCCGAGATAAAAAGGATTTGATTTTAGAGTCTATTATCCAAACTTATCTTTTGGATAATGCACCTATTGGTTCTAATGAGTTAAATTCAAACCTTTGCATACCTGCTTCGACTATACGCGTTTATCTTAAAAGACTTAGCGATGAGGGTTTGATCACTCAGCTTCATATAAGTAGTGGTAGAATTCCTACTATTTTAACGATGCAAAATTATTGGCAAAGTTTTTGGGAAAAAGAACAAGATAAAAATATCCATATCAAAAACGAAAGCTTTTTGAAAGAGTTAAGTAAAGAATTTGAAATTTATTGTCTTGTTTATGGAGGTAGAAGTTTAGTACTTAAAGAAGTACTAGATCTTAATACTAAATTTATAGTGCTTGATTTTGAAGATGAAGAGCTGGTTTTAAAATACGAAAAAGAAGCGTGGAATTTTTTACAAAGTCTTATAGGGCTTGATCTTTCTAGTATAGAAAAAATAGCTTTGAGAGTTCATTTTATAGATCTTGTAGAAAAAATAGCTAGCTTAAGACAAAATTTGATTTGCTATAGAAGCAATGAAGAAAGAGCTTATCAAATTTATCAAAATGATGAATTTGTTAAGCTCTTAGATTGTCAAATTCACCGTCATTTTAAAGAAAGTCTTGAATTTGAACCTTTATTTAAAGAAGGTTTTATGGGGCTTAAGGTGGATGCGCAGTTTTTGGGCGAAGATGTAAATATTATCTTAGCAGGTAGTGTTTATACGGATTATAAAAAAATATTACAATATATAAAGGAGGCGGCGTGAGCGAGCAAAAGCAAGAATTTGAAAACGAAAACGCAGAAAATTCTGAACATTTGCAAGATGAGAATTTGCAAAATATCGAAGATGTTGAGCAAAACAAATTGCAAAAAGACTATGATGAATTAAAAGACAAATATATGCGTGCAAACGCTGAATTTGAAAATATTAAAAAAAGAATGGAAAAAGAAAAGCTAAGTGCTATGGCTTATGCAAATGAAAGCTTTGCAAAGGATTTGCTTGATGTTTTAGATGCTTTAGAAGCAGCTGTTAATGTCGAATGCCAAGATGAAATTAGCTTAAAAATCAAAGAAGGAGTGCAAAATACTTTAGATTTATTTCTTAAGAAACTTGAAAAACATGGAGTGGCTCTTATCAAAGATGAAAAAGAGTTTGATCCTAATTTACACGAAGCAATGTTTCATGTAGATAGTGAAAACCATCAAAGTGGTGAAGTGGTTCAAGTGCTTCAAAAAGGTTATAAAATAGCCGATCGCGTGATCCGCCCAACCAAAGTTAGTGTAGCAAAATAAATTTTAATAAAAGGATAAAAAATGAGTAAAGTTATAGGTATAGATTTAGGAACAACCAATTCTTGTGTTGCTGTGTATGAACGCGGCGAGAGCAAAGTAATCCCAAACAAAGAAGGAAAAAACACAACTCCTTCAGTGGTAGCTTTTACAGATAAAGGCGAGGTTTTAGTAGGCGATAGTGCAAAACGCCAAGCGGTAACTAACCCTGAAAAAACCATTTATTCTATCAAAAGAATTATGGGTTTAATGATCAATGAAGATGCGGCTAAAGAAGCTAAAAATAGACTTCCTTACCACATCACCGAAAGAAATGGTGCGTGCGCAATAGAAATCGCAGGTAAAATTTACACCCCACAAGAAATTTCAGCAAAAGTTTTGATGAAATTAAAAGAAGATGCAGAAGCTTTTTTGGGTGAAAGTGTTACTGATGCGGTGATTACTGTGCCTGCTTATTTTAACGATGCACAAAGAAAAGCGACAAAAGAAGCGGGAACGATAGCAGGACTTAATGTATTAAGAATTATCAATGAGCCTACTTCAGCAGCTCTAGCTTACGGACTTGATAAAAAAGATAGTGAAAAAATTGTGGTTTATGATCTAGGTGGGGGAACTTTTGACGTTACTGTGCTTGAAACGGGCGATAATGTAGTAGAAGTTTTAGCAACAGGTGGTAACGCTTTCTTAGGTGGTGATGATTTTGATAATAAACTTATAGATTTTCTAGCTAATGAATTTAAAGATGAAACAGGCATAGATCTTAAAAATGATGTTATGGCTTTGCAACGCTTGAAAGAAGCAGCAGAAAATGCTAAAAAAGAATTAAGTTCAGCTAATGAAACTGAAATTAATTTACCATTTATCACAGCAGATGCAAGTGGGCCAAAACATTTGGTTAAAAAACTTACTAGAGCTAAATTTGAAGGTATGATTGATTCTTTAGTGGCTGAAACCATCACTAAAATCAATGAAGTAGTAAGCGATGCAGGGCTTAAAAAAGATGAGATCAAAGAAATCGTTATGGTAGGGGGCTCTACTCGTGTTCCTTTAGTGCAAGAAGAAGTGAAAAAAGCCTTTAATAAAGATCTTAATAAGTCTGTAAATCCTGATGAAGTTGTGGCTATCGGTGCGGCGATTCAAGGTGCGGTTATAAAAGGTGATGTAAAAGATGTGCTTTTACTTGATGTTACTCCGCTCTCTTTGGGTATAGAAACTCTAGGCGGGGTAATGACTAAGATTATCGAAAAAGGTACAACTATTCCAACTAAAAAAGAGCAAGTTTTCTCAACCGCTGAAGATAATCAAAGTGCTGTAACTATCAATGTTTTACAAGGGGAAAGAGAATTTAGTCGTGATAATAAATCTTTAGGAAATTTTAATCTTGAAGGAATTCCACCAGCACCACGCGGTATGCCACAAATCGAAGTTACTTTTGATATCGATGCAAATGGTATTTTAACTGTTAGTGCAAAAGATAAAGCAACAGGTAAGGCTCAAGAGATCAAAATCACAGGTTCAAGCGGACTTAGCGAAGAAGAGATTAATAACATGGTAAAAGATGCTGAACTTCACAAAGAAGAAGATAAAAAACGCAAAGAAGCTGTAGATGCTAGAAATGCAGCTGATAGCTTGGCGCATCAAGTAGAAAAATCTTTAAGTGAGTTGGGTGAAAAAGTTGCCACTGCTGATAAAGAAAATATTCAAAAAGCTCTTGATGATTTGCGTGAGATTTTGAAAAATCAAAATGCAAGCAAAGAAGAGATTGAAAGCAAAATGAAAGCTTTAAGTGAAGTTTCTCATAAGTTAGCCGAAAATATGTATAAAAAAGATGAGCCAAACACAGCAAATGATAAAAAGAAAAAAGATGACGATGTAATCGACGCTGAAGTTGAGTAATCTTAAAATCTCTATTCAAGCCTTTTTAAAAGGCTTGAAAATTTTTTAAAATTTTAAAGAAATGACAAAAACTGTAAAATATAATTCTTTTATTAGCTTGCTACCTAATTTTTCATTGATTTTTTAACCAATTCTTTTTGAAGTTCTAATTCAAATCAGACAATTCATTTTAGTGCAAGCAAACTAAAAAATTAGCAATAAAATAAAATTAATCTAAAAACTTTTTAGATATAATCTTAATAAACATAAAAGGAAAAATTTGAATTTATCATTTAAAACCTTTGATATTTCCAATACACAACGATCAAAAGCTAAAAAAGTGCAGGGTAAAAAATATGAAATTTTTCTTAATGAAAATGAGCACAGTCTTATAACTCCTAAAGTGTCTTTTAAAGAAATTTTGAGGTATTATTATCTTTATCCAAAAAATGCCATCCCTTCTTTTAAGTTACCTTTTTTCAAGCCTGATTTGAGTGGTTTTAGCACCCCACATATTACTTGGCTTGGACATTCTTCGCTTTTTATAAGTTTTAAAAAGTATAAAATTTTGATCGATCCTGTTTTTAACACTCATGCTTCGCCCATTTCTTTTATCAACAAGGCTTTTAAAAATGCTCCTATTTATAATGTAAATGATTTTAATGAAATTTTTGCTGTGATTATCACGCATTCGCATTTTGATCATTTAGATGCTAAGAGTGTCAAAGCTTTAAAAGAAAAAGCACGATTTTTTATCACACCTTTAAAAGTGGGAAATTATCTAAAAAGCTATGGAGTGAGTGAGAAAAAAATCATAGAGCTTGATTGGTGGAGTGGAATAGAATTTGGTGATTTAAAAATCATTGCAACACCTGCACAACACAGTTCAAGCAGGGGAGATGGTAAAAACAAAACCCTTTGGGCTTCTTTTGTGATGGAATTTTTAAGTGTAGATAAGAGAGTGTTTTTTAGCGCAGATGGAGGGTATTTTACACATTTTAAAAAAATAGGTGAGTATTTTGGAGATTTTGACTTAGCTTGTCTTGAAAGCGGACAATTTAATATCGCCTGGCCATATTCACACTCTTTTCCTGAGCAAATTTTAAAAGAAGCAAAAGATCTTAATACAAAAGCTGTCATGCCTATACATTGGGGGAGATTTTTAGCAGGAACTCATGCATGGAATGAGGTGGTAAAATTTCTTTATGAAAATTTAGATTTACCCCTTATCACACCAAAAATGGGCGAGGCTTATGAAGTAGGAGCTAAATTTAAACAGGATTTTTGGTGGAAAGAAGAATAAATTAACACAAGTTTATAATTTATATTTTGGCTTTTGCTATAGTTTTGTAAAACTAAAAAAGGAGATTTTGTGAAAATCATTCAATGGAATGGAGCGGAATTTAGCCCAAAAGAAGTGAAAATCAATGTTTTAATTGATAATGAAAAAGGTAAAGAAATTCAAATTTTATTAGCTAAAGATAGCGTGATGAAAGAGCATAAAGCCCCTTTTGCTATACATGTTCAAGTTTTAAGCGGTAAAATTTGGTTTGAAGTGGAAAAGGAAAAATTTGAATTAAATGCTTTAGATATGATAAGCCTAGAGGCAAATGTAGCGCATTCTTTAGGTGGATTGGAAAATTCTATAATAAGATTGAGTTTAAATAAATCAGATAGTATTCAAAGGGTAAATGCTGTGCTTAAAAAGCCTTAGTCATAAGCCTTTTGTTTAAAGGCTTATGGGTTTATAAGATCATAAATGATTAATTACAGGATCTGCTTTGTAAATAGCTAAGATATTGATTCCAGATTGAAAAATTTCATATTCTAAATTTTCTAATATATTGATAATATCTTGAATGTTTGATTTGATAATTTCAATTTGTAAAATGGGTTTAAAAGTTTTAATATGATTTAAACATCCTAATATAACTTCTTGTTCCATACCTTCTACATCTATTTTAATAAGATCTAATCTTTTAAAATTGAAATTATCAAGTTTTAAATAAGGAACTTTTTCTTTTTTTTGAGGTATTTGTCCTATAAATTCATTATTGTTTTGAGATTTTAATTCTAGACTTCCAAAAGAAGCTTTTTGGGTATAATCAGGGATTAAAATTTCAAGTTCGTTTTGATTTTTTTCAGGATTTCCAATGGCTGCATGTATTGCTCTGGCATTAAAACAATTGTTTATTGCTATATTTCCTGCTAAAGCATAAAAAAGTCTCTCTTGTGCTTCAAAGGCTAATACCCCCCCCCAGTCATGCATTTCTATAGCCCACTTAATAGTATGAGCACCAATATTTGCACCGCAGTCTATTGCAAAAACATAGCCTTCGTAGTATTTTCTCCGTAGTTTTAAAAGATTAACACACAGATCAATTTCCTCTGAATCAAAGCTACCATAGTTTAAAAATTGAAAACCAACTCCATAACTTCCTTGGGATGTATCATGTCTATCTAGATGGTTGATAATCATAGTTCCATTATTTGTGGCTGCAAGTATAAAAGGTAAAGGTCTTTTCATGGTAACTATTTGTAATTCGCAATGAAATAAGCTATTCTTTCTAAACCTTTCTTGATAAATTCATCGCTTATAGCATAAGAAAGTCTAAAGTATCCATCCATTCCAAAACCTATACCTGGAACAACGGCAACTTTTTCTTGTTCAAGTAATTTTTGGCAAAATTTCATAGAATCTTTTTCTATTTTTTGTATATTTACAAAAAGATAAAAAGCACCTTCTGGTTTATAAATACTGATCTTTGGGATTTGTTTAAGCATATCTAAGGCTAAGTTACGGCGTTTTTCAAAAGCTTGACGCATTTTTTCTATATCTTCATCACATTCTCCATTTAAAGCAGGAATGGCTGCATGTTGAGTGATGGAGCAAATATTTGAAGTGCTTTGTCCTTGAAGTCTTTTAACGGCTGAAATTAGGGCTTTATTTTTGCTTGCCATATAGCCAAAACGCCATCCTGGCATAGCTCCACATTTGCTAAGTCCGTTAATGGTCACAGTGCGTTTTAAAGCATCTTCGCTTACACTTGCAAAAGCTACAAAATCAAAACCATCATAGCGAAGTTTTTCATACATTTCATCACTTAAAACAGTAATTTGCGTTCCTTCTAAAACTTTAGCAATTTGAGTTAATTCTTCTTTAGAATAAATCGATCCCACAGGATTTGAAGGAGAATTTAGCATCAAAACTTTGGTTTTAGCTGTGATAGCTTTTTTTAATTGTTCAGCGGTAATTTTAAAGCCATTTTCTTCTAAGCCTTCTATAAATACAGGTTTTCCACCTGCAAATTTTACCATTTCAGGATAGCTTACCCAGTAAGGACTAGGGATAATCACTTCATCATCTTTTTCTACTAAGCATTCTATACATTCAAAAAGAGAGTGTTTTGCGCCTACATTGGTGATGATTTCATTTGTTTCATAATCAAGATTATTATCTTTTTTAAATTTGGTTTGAATAGCTTTTAATACTTCAGGAATTCCTGCAACAGCAGTGTATTTTCCACATCCTTTTTCAATAGCACTTATAGCGGCATTTTTGATGGTTTGTGGTGTGTCAAAATCAGGTTCACCCGCTGAAAAACTAATGATATCCTCGCCTTTGGCTTTAAGTTCATTGGCAAGTGCAGTGATAGCTAAAGTGATAGATTCTTCTAAAACTTGAGATCTTTTTGTAAGCATTTTTCAATCCTTAATAATTTTTGTTTAATTTTAGCAGAAAATTGCATTTTTACAATAAATTTAATTTAAAAATGAGTTATAAATTTCAATAAATGTGAAAATTTGTATTAATTTTTAGGAAAAATTAATACGCATAATAATACATATAATTTTATGTATTATAAAAAATTATTATTTTTGTGATTCAGGTTGTTTTAATATAAGATTTTCAAGTTCTAAAATTTTCTTTTCTAACTTTTCTAGTTTGTCATCGCAATTTGCATCTACGGCTCTAATGTTTTTATTTTTACGCTCTTCGATAATATAAGCAGGAATTCCAACGGCAGTTAAATTTGCACCTATATCTTTAACCACTACAGCATTTGAGCCTATTTTGGCATTTTCTCCTATGGTGATATTGCCAAGCACTTTTGCGCCTGAGCCTATGATCACTCCTTTTTTTATGGTTGGATGGCGTTTAGTACCTTTTTCAAGGCTTGTTCCACCTAAAGTAACGCCTTGATAAATTAAAACATCATCTTCTATAATTGCTGTTTGACCTATAACCACTCCATTGGCATGATCTATAAAAATACGCCTTCCAAGTTCTGCTCCAGGGTGCAAATCTACCCCAGTTAAGAATTGTGAAATTCCGCTAATCATTCTAGCAATGCGTTTAAAATTTCTTATGTAAAAAAAATGTGCAAAGCGGTAATTTACTACAGCCCATACTCCAGGGTAATTAAAAAAAAGTTCTATACAAGAATTAAAAGCTGGATCTTGTGCCTTTGGCTGAGAAAAATCTTCTTTTATAATACCCCAAAAATTCATCTAAACTCCTATGCTTTTTAAATAACCATTATCATTTAAGAAAAGATAAAGTTCGCCTAAAATATGCTTTTTTTGCTTATCATTTACAAGCTTAGAATTACTTATGCGTTCATTAAGTATATCCATGATAGCGTGTATATCATAGTCTAAATCTTCTAAGGTATCAAGTATGGATTGCGCTTCTATAATCCCCTCGACTTCATAGCCTTTTTCATTGATGCTTATAATAGCTTCAGTAGGATGAGTAAAAAGATTGTGTTTCATTCCAAGTACTTCTTGATAGGCACCTACAAGAAAAAACCCTAGAAAATAATTTTCTTTTTCTACATCTACATCGTGCAAAAATAAAGGTTTATCTTTAGAGTATGAAATTTCTCCATCGCTATCGCAGGTTATATCCCAAATACTTGCACTTCGTGTCGGTTCTTCATCTAAGCGATCAAGTGGCATGATGGGGAAATTCTGTTCTAAACCCCAAAAATCAGGCATGCTTTGAAAGAGCGAAAAATTTACCAAATACCTTTCTTGCACTTCATCTTGTATGGCAAGTAAATCCGCAGGATTTTGCTTATCGCCTAAAAGCAAGATGGCTTTTTTTGTAATCAAATGAGTTAAAATTTCAGCATTGGAACGATCTTGTAAATCCACATAGCCCAAATCAAAAAGAGTTAAAATACTCTCTAAATGATCTATGCTATCGTGCAAGTATTCTAAAGCATTGGAAGGTTTTATACTTTTATAAAGATCATAAAGCTCATCGATAAGTTTTGGATTTTGTTTTTTAAGTATGAGTTTGTTTTCTGCGTATTCTTGAGAAAAAAGTTCTAATACAGGAGCGATTAAAACAGCGTGATTAGCTGCTACAAAACGTCCACTTTCTATGAAAATATCAGGCTCTAAATCTTTTTTTTGTTCGGCTATGTTTTTTAGGATAAAAACTACATCGTTAGCGTATTCTCTTAGGGTGTAATTTCTACTTTTTTCATTTTTAAATTGTGAGTATTCCACAGCTAAACCGCCACCAAGATTAATAGCTTTTAGATTTTTAGCTCCCATTTTTCTAAGTTCTGTATAGATATTTCCTGCTTCATTTAAGGCTTTTTTCAAGGGGTGAATTTCGGTAATTTGTGAGCCTAGATGAAAGTGAATCATGGTAAATTGTTCTAAAAGTTTGTTTTCTTTGAGTAAATTTACCGCTTCTATGAGTTCAGTGGATGTAAGTCCAAATTTAGAATTAATCCCACCGCTTTTTGCCCAAATTCCAACTCCAGCAGAATGCAAACGTACACGTAAGCCTATATTTGGTTTAGGTTTAAAGCGTTCTTTAGCTATGTCTATGATAGCTTCAAGTTCATTAAGTCCTTCTATGGTTAAAGTGATATTATGTCCCATTTCAGCTGCAATAAAGCCTATGTTGATAAGTTCTCTATCTTTAAAGCCATTTACGGTAATAGGTGCGCCTTCGTTATTATAAGCCATAGCGAGTAAAAGCTCTGCCTTAGAACCTGCTTCAAGTCCATAGTTATAGTCTTTTCCAAGTTTTACAAGATTTTTTACAAAACCAGGGTATTGATTGACCTTTAAAGGATAAACAGCGTTAAATCCTCCTTTATAGCCAAATTCCTTTCTTGCTTTATTGAAATTTCCGTAAATATTTTCAATTTGTTTTTGGATAAGATGAGGAAATCTTAAAAGTAAAGGCCCCTTGTATCCATCATCTCTTAATTCTTTAACTATATCAATAATAGCAGGTTTTTTCTCGTAATTGATACAAACTTTACCATTTTTGATAATGAAATTTTCATTTCCCCAAATATCAATACCATAATCCATCATAAAACCTTCTTTAAGTCTGAAATTTTAATCATTTTTTCTTCTTTTTTTGCTAAATTTTTATAAAACAAACTTTCATTTTGTGCTTCATTTTCTCCCATGCAAAGAAAAATTTCAGTATTATTTTTATCCGCGTTTTCAAGATGTTTGGCTAGTTTTCTTGCTTCATAGCTTAAAAGTACTTTATATTCTTTTCTTAAATTTGTAGCGATATGCAAAAGTTTTTGGATATAAATTTCATCCATAGCACAAAGATAAATTCCTTCTCTTTGAATCTTTTCTTCTTTTTGTTCTAAAATAGTTATAATTCTTTCTATACCCATGGCAAAACCTATACCATAGCCACTTTTTCCACCTAAATACTCTATAAGTCTATCGTAGCGTCCTCCACCTGCGATAGCAGCCTTTGCTCCTATTTCATCGCTTATAAATTCAAAAGCCGTTTTAGAATAATAATCCAAACCCCTCACAAGTTTTGAATCTAACTCAAATTTAACTCCATTATCCTTTAAAATTTGTTGCAGTGTTTCAAAGTCTTTTTGGCAAGAGGTGCATAAATTATTGATCAAAAGCGGAGCATTTTCAAGCAAATTTTGACAATGCTCATTTTTACAATCTAAGACACGAATAGGATTTAAATTTTTTCTACGCAAACAATCTTCACAAAAACCTTCTTTGGAATCTAAGAATTCAACGAGCCTATCGCGGTATTTTGGCAAGCATTGTGAGCAGCCTAAAGAATTAAGTTGAAGTTTAAAATCAATACCAAGGCGTGAGAAAATTTCTACTAGCATTAAAATAATGCTTGCATCTTCATAAACATTAGGTATGCCAAGGCTTTCAACTCCAAATTGATGAAATTCTCTTAAGCGACCCTTTTGAGGTCTTTCATAACGAAACATAGAACCATAATAAAACCATCTTTTCACACTAGTGTTTTTATCGAGTTTTTTTTCTATATAGGCACGCACCACCCCAGCAGTTCCTTCAGGACGCATGCAAACATGATTTTCGCCTTTATCGATAAATTCATACATTTCTTTACCTACTATATCAGAACTTTCTCCTACGCTTCTTTTAAAAAGGGTGCAAAGTTCTAAATGCGGTGTATTGATAAAAGTAAAGCCATAGTTTTTAGCTACTTCTTCGCAGATTTTAATCACTTTTTCATAATAATATGCATCTTTATCTAATAAATCTTTCATTCCTTTTAAAGCGTTAATCATTGTAAAAATTCCTTTATTTGTTGGTGTAATTTTTCTTTACTTTCTTTTGCGTCAAGTGTTAAAATTTCTACAGAAATTTTTTCTTTTAAAAAATGAAGCACTTTTTCGAGTTTATCTTGCACGCTTAAAAAATACTCAATGCCACGTTTTTCTATACTATCTAGTTCTTTTTGACTGAGGCGTTCTTGGATAAGGTTTGCATCTCCTTTTAAAAAGATAATTTTTTGTGGAAAAAAATTTTCTAAAGCAAAACTATTTAAAGCAAAAAGCAAATCGTTTTCAAAATCTTTGGCATAAGCCATGCCTGAAATAAAACTTCTATCGCTAATAATGAGTTTGTTTTGATTGGTTTTTAAGATTTCTTCAAAATGTTGAGCACGATCAGCTAAAAAAAGCAAGAGTTCAGCTCTTTTGTTAATAGGATGAGTTTTATTAAGTAAAATTTCTCTTAAATGTTTTCCAAGTTCTGTTCCGCCAGGTTCGAGTGTGAAAATGGCGTCTTTATAAATTTCTTTTAAAAGTGAAATTTGCGTACTTTTTCCTACGCAGTCAATACCTTCAAAAACTACATACAAGATTGATCCTTTAAAAAAGGTAGAATTTCTTTTGGAACAAGAGAACTTACATCACCCCCATGTGCTACTATAGAACGCACAATAGAACTTGAAATAAAAGCATGTTTTAGACTTGGCATAAGATAAATGGTTTCCATATCTTCCCAAAGTGCGTGATTTGCATAGCCAATTTGCAATTCGTATTCAAAATCACTCACTGCTCTAAGTCCACGGATTATAGTATTAACTTTTAATTCTTTGGCTAAATCTACAAGTAAATTATCAAAAGCAATGATTTTAACATTTTTTAAATTTTGTGTTGCGAGCAGGGCTAGTTCTTTGCGTTTTTCTAAATCATAGCAAGGTTTTTTATGTTCACTTTTTGCTATGGCAACGATGACTTCATCAAAAATTTTTAAAGCCCGTTTTATAACATCTAAATGCCCGTTGGTAATAGGATCAAAAGTCCCAGGATATAAACAAGTCATTTTTGCTCCAATTTTTTTTAAAAATATAACAAATTTAAACTAAAAATTTTGCCATTTTTCATATAAATTGTGTTTTATTTCTAAAAGATCTAACCATTTACCTGCGATAAAATTTTCCATTTGCTCTAGATTGTTTGCTTTAGAATAGCTTGCGATAATAGGAGGGGCGATGATAACTCCCATTTGGCTAAGTTTTAACATATGTTCTAAATTTAAAGTAGAAAAAGGCATTTCACGTACCCCTAAGATGAGTTTTTTTCTTTCTTTTAGGGCTACTGCTGCAGCACGCATTAAAAGAGTGTCTGCAAAACCAGCGTGAATTTTTGCTAAACTTGAAATTGAACAAGGAGCAATGATGGTTTTTTCTATTCCAAAAGATCCACTTGCTACACTTAGACTTAAATTTTTATCATCTAAAAAATGAGTGTATTTAAAATTTTCTTGACAAATTTCTTCTAAATTTGCTTGATTTTCAGTTTTGAAGTTAAGTTTTGCACCTTGGGTTAAAATACAATAAAGTTCGCATTGATTTTCTAAATTTTTTAATAATTTTAAGCCTAAATTGACACTGCTTGAACCAGAAATTCCTAATAAAACCTTCATTGTATAATCATCCTATTTTTACCCACTACGATACCTTGCATAACTTTACCTTCTTTGTTTTTTGCACGAATCCTTTCGCCCATATTTGCACTTTGCAAAGCCACAAGTTCGATTAAAACATCAACATTTGCTTCGCTTAAAACCCCGATTATAGGATCATTTCGGCGTATTAAAGCTGTGGTTTTAAACATATTTGCTCTTAAAATGGCGTTTTTGTTAATATTGCTTTTAGCTACAAGATTATCTACATCATCTAAGGTTAAGGCATTTAAAGGAACTTTATCAAAATCAATCAATACGCTTTTATAGTCAAAAGCTCCAAGTTTATCTCCTCTTTTTATAGCGCGTTCGCTTTTTAAAACTTCTAAATTTGCTTGAATGAAATATCTAAAAAATACATTTTTTTGTATATTTTGCGGAGTTTTAAATTCAGCCCTTAAAAAGCCTTGTGCTTGATTAAAACGCCCATTAGCGATTCTTAGAAATTCATATTGATCAAAATCTTTAGGCAATGATGTTATTTTTAAATCAATTTGAGAAATTATAATTTTAGGAAAATTATTTCTAAATTCTTTAGCTAGTGCTGTTTTGATTTCTTCTAAACTAGCTGCTTGGATATAATTTATCACAATAAAAAAAGTTAAAAAAATAATTTTCATTTTTATCCTAAGAATTATAATGCAATAAATAGTATTTTAGCTTTTATAAGTTTAACAAAGCCTTTAGAAGGCTTTGTATAGAGTTAAAAAGTAGGGATAACAGAGCCTTTGTATTTTTCTATGATAAAATTTTTAATTTTATCGCTTGTTAAAATTTCTTTAATAACAAGACTTTTTTGACTTGTTTCTTCACCTTTTCTTGTAGCTAAAACAATAGCATATAAACTATCTTTATCTTCCATAAAAATACCATCTTTTAAAGGGTTTAAGCCTGCTCCAAGAGCATAGTTTGTGGTAATAATAGCCAAATCAGTATCATTTAGGGCTCTTGGAAGTTGTGCGGCTTTAAGCTCTATAAATTTAAGTTTTTTTGGATTTTTACTTATGTCAATAGGGGTTTTAAGGGTGCTTTGACTTTTAAACTCTATTAAATTTGCTTTAGCTAGTAAATCAAGAGCTCTGCTTTCATTGGTAGCATCATTAGGTATAGCGATTTTAGCACCATTAGGAATGTCTTTTATATCTTTTATGGAGTTAGAATATATAGCCATAGGAACTAAAACAATAGCACCTAAAGAACTTAATTTTGTTCCTTTGTGGGTATTAAAATCATCTAAAAAAGGTTTATGCTGATATAAATTTGCATCTAAATCTTTTTCATTTAAAGCGATGTTAGGTATATTATAGTCATTAAATTCCTTAACTATTAACTTCCAACCTTTTTCTTGAAATAAGGGTTTAGAGAAATTTAAAATTTCAGCATAAGGCGTTGGTGTTGCACCTATGATTATGGTTTTATCTGCCCCAAAACTAAGGCTAATTGTAAATAAAACACTTAAAAATATTTTTTTAATATTCATATTATACTCCTAAAAAGCTGGGATTAATATATCTTTATAATGTTCATTAATGATGGCTTTAAATTTATCGCTTCTTAAAATTTCATCAATTACTTTGGTTTTTTCGCTATTTTTACCTTCTGAGCGTACCACAACATAATTTACATAAGGGCTATTTTTATCTTCCCTAAAAATAGTATCTTTACTTGGATTCAGACCGGCTCCAAGTGCGAAATTAGAATTAATTATAGCAATATCAACATCATCTAAAGCTCTTGGAAGTTGTGCGGCTTTAAGTTCTATAAATTTAAGTTTTTTTGGATTTTTGTTTATGTCCAATGGGGTTTTTAGAGTATTTTTGTTAAGCTCTATTAATTTTGCTTTCTCTAAAAGCTCTAAAGCTCTGCTTTCATTGGTCGCATCATTAGGTATAGCAACTCTAGCACCTTCTTTAAGATTTTCTAAATTTTTGATTTTTTTACTATAAACTCCTACTGGAGCTATAAGTACAGGCGTTGTTGCAATTAAATTTGAACCTTTTTTTAGGTTGTATTCTTCTAAAAAAGGTTTGTGTTGATATAAATTTGCATCAAGTTCTTTTTCCTCTAATGCACGATTGGGCAAAATATAGTCTGAAAATTCTACTATTTTAAGCTCATACCCTTTGTTTTTAAAATCATCTTTCATTAGTTCTAGTAAGCTACCAAAAGGATTTGGAGTGGCTCCTATAGTAATGTTTTGTGCAAATAGGCTAGATAAATTTAGAATGCAAGCGAGTATAATAATTTTAAATAAATTCATAAAAACTCCTTTGTACTTAAGAAAAAAGTCCCTAGGTAAGGGACAAAATTAAAAAGCAGGTAAAACAGATCCGTTGTATTTTTCTATGATAAATTGTTTGATTTTATCACTTTGTAGAGCTTGGATTAAGGCTTTGATTTTTGGATCGTTTTCATGTCCCACTCTTACAACAAGAATGTTTGCATACGGGCTTTCTTTATCTTCGATAAATACGCTATCTTTTGCAGGATTTAGATTTGCAGAGAGAGCGTAGTTGGAATTAATTACAGCAAAATCAACATCATCCAAAGCTCTTGGAAGTTGTGCGGGCTTTAATTCTACAAATTTAATTTTTTTAGGATTGTCTATAATATCAAGAGGTGTTTTTAAAGCCTTATCTTTAAATTTTACCAAACCTTTTTTTGCAATAATATCTAAAGCTCTACTTTCATTGGTTGGATCATTTGGAATGGCGATTTTAATCCCTTCTTTAATATCATCTAGACTTTTGTATTTTTTGGAGTAAACAGCCATAGGTTCTATGTGTATGGCAGCTACTTTGATAAGTTTGGTGCCTTTGTTTTTATTAAATTCTTCCAAATAAGGAGTATGTTGGAAAAAATTTGCATCGGCTTCTCCGTTATCAACAGCTAGATTAGGTAAAACATAATCCGTAAATTCTTTGATTTCAAGTTTATAGCCTTGTTTTTCTAAATCAGGTTTTACTTGTTCTAGGATTTCAGCATGAGGGACGGGAGTTGCTGCAACTGTGATGGTTTCTAATGCATTTGCATTAAGACTTAATGTTAAAATACTTGCTATAAATAAAGATTTGATTTTCATTTTTTTCCTTTTTAGTCATTTTGTGCTTGCTTTAATCTTAATAAATTCACTCTGACTATCAGGAAGAAGTATATAAAAACTTGTTGATAGTCAGATTAACGCATCTGATACATCATTTTAATTCCTTTAGTTTTTTGTTTAAATTTTACTTAAAAAAACTTATATTTATCTTAAAAGGAGATATAATCTCCTTATTTTTTGAAACCTTTATAAAGCAAACTTCCTAAAAATAAGATAAAAACAATTACTTGCCAAAAGAAATTTTCATCATTGTTTATATTGATAACTATACTAACTCCAAGTAAAATCAATAGAGTGGCAATGATATATGTAGTTTTACTATTTTTAGCCCAAGTATAAAATAAATTACCTAGAATTTGAACTAATTGAACTAATATAAGTAAAATAACTACAGTTTGAATCATAACTTCTTTGTTAAATCTTTCATAACCATAGCGAATAGCGACATCTCCCAAACCTCCACCACCGACAGTTCCAGCAAGAGCAGAAAAACCAATGGTAAAGATCAAAGTTAGGGTAATTCCGCTAATTATAGCAGGAAGGGCCTCACTAAAGATAACCTTGAAGATAATTTGAATATTGCTAGCACCATAACTTTTTGCTGCTTCTATGATTCCTTTGTCTATTTCTTTAAAAGCGCTTTCAAGCATCTTTGCCAAATAAGGAGCTATTCCGATAGCTAAAGGAACTATGGCAGCATTTGTACCTATGCTTGTGCCTACTATGATTTTAGAAAGTGGTAAAAGAACAACTATAAGAATTAAAAATGGAAAGGCGCGTAATATATTGGTAATAAAATCTAAAATACTATAAGCGATTTTATTTTCTTTAATTCCATTTTTATCCCAAATAGCAAGTAAAATTCCAGGAATGATAGCCAATAAAAATCCAAATAGTACAGCCATTAAACTCATATAAATTGTTTCATTAAGCGCAGGTTTTAAAATGTTTTCATAATTTTCACTGAAACTTGTAATAGAACTTAAACTCACTTCTTTAATATCCTGCCAAGAAAATTCATTAAAAAATTGAGAAATTCTACTAAAAAAAGCACTGATGATAGAGATGTTTTCTTCATTCATGATGCCACCTCCCATAATACTCCACTTTTTTCTATGTAATCAAGAACCTTGTCTTTATCCTTTTCATTTATATTTATAACTAAATTTCCCAAGGCTTTTCCATTCAGTTTTTCTATTTTACCCCAAACTATGTTAAAGTCTATATTTAGAGTTCTTGCCATATGAGTGATGACGCTATTTTGGGCAACTTCTTTTGGAAAGTAAAGTTTGATATTAAGTCCGTGCTCAGGCAAGAAGTCGCTTTCTCCTAAAAATTCTTTCATTTTGGCATTAGGCCTTAAAAAAAGCTCATCAATTGCTCCACTTCCTATGATTTGTCCATGTTCAAGTAATAAAGCTTTTTGAGCTATGTCTTTTACCACATCCATTTCGTGAGTTACTAAAACAACAGTAATCCCAAATTCAGCATTGATTTTAGATATAAGCTCTAAAATATTTTTTGTAGTGTTTGGATCAAGAGCCGAAGTAGCTTCGTCACTAAGTAAAATTTTTGGGTTTAAAGCTAAGGCTCTAGCAATAGCAACGCGTTGTTTTTGCCCTCCGCTCAGTTCTCTTGGGTAGGATTTGTTTTTATGATCAAGCCCTACGATTTCAAGCAAGGAATTGACTTTTTGGGCAATTTCTTTTTCGCTCATGTATTCTTTATTAAAAAGCTTGGCATGAAATTTACACTGAGTATAGTGTGTTCTTAAAGGCATAGCAACATTTTCAAATACATTTTTGCGCTCCATTAGGGCAAAATTTTGAAAAATCATCCCTATATCTTTTCTAAGCATTCTTAACTCTTTTGATTTTTTTTGACTTAAATCTTTAATTTCTTGATCAAAGACTTTTAAACTTCCTTCTTGATAATTCTCAAGTCCATTAATACATCTTAAAAGAGTGGATTTTCCAGCTCCACTATGACCTACTATGGCGTAAATTTCACCCTTTTTAATCTCCAAAGAAACATCGTTTATCACGAGTTCCTTGCCATAATATTTTTTTAAATTTTTTATTTTTATCAAATTTTTAACCTCTTAGATTTTGAAGTTCAACTGATATTTTTTCAAGTTGAATTTTTAAATTTTCTAGAGCTTCTTTATTTTGCTCCACCACCTCTTTAGGTGCGTTAGCGATGAATTTTTCATTTGAAAGCATGGAGTTAAGCTTGAAACTTTCTTTTTCAAGCTTATTTTTTTGATTTTCAAGTCTTGTTAAAATACCACTTAAATCAACATTTTCAAGCGTAATAAAAATTTCTAAATTCTCGCTAACATCACATATTGCCTTTGGTAATTTTTCTTCACTAAATTCTATTTGCTCGCACTTTGCGAGCATTATGATAAAATTCATATAAGCTTTGATTTCATCTTTGATTTTTTTATCGTTAAATTTGATATAAGCTTTTTCTATTTTAGAATTTCCAAGATCGATTAAACTTTTAGCACGGCGGATACTAACTATGCTTTCTATGAGCAAAGAAAAGATTTTTTCTATATTTTTATCTTGTTCTTTAAATTTTGGATATTTGCTTATCATAATAGAAGGGCTTGTTTTAAGTTCTGTATCGCTTAGTTTGTGGTATAAATACTCGCTGATAAAAGGCATGAAAGGATTTAAAAGTTTTAAAGCTTCTTTGAAAATACTACCAAGTTCTTTAACGCTCGATTTTTCGGCTTTGCTAAGCTCTATACCCCAATCGCAAAAATCATCCCAAAAGAATTTATATAGAGTATTGGCTGCATCATTAAAGCGATAATTGTCTAAATTTTCTCTTACATCCTTAACACAAGTTTGAAATTTGGCATAAATATATTTTGCTAATTCTGAATGAAGTGTGATATTTTCCAAATCTTCAAATTTACTTTCATTTAAAAGCAGATAATTTGTAGCATTATAAATTTTATTTGTAAAATTTCTAACTTGTAAAAGTTTATCATTGCTAAGTTTAATATCGCGTCCTTGTATAGCAAGAAGTGCTAAAGTAAAGCGTAAAATATCAGCACTATATTCTTTAATGCTTTCATTTGGATCGATGACATTTCCAAGGCTTTTACTCATTTTTCTACCTTGCTCATCTTTCACAAGAGCATGTAAATAAATATCTTTAAAAGGAAGTTGATGTAAGGCATTAGTGCTTTGAAACATCATTCTAGCCACCCAGAAAAATAAAATATCAAAACCTGTAATGAGTAAAGAATTGGGATAAAAATCTTTTAAATCCTTTTCAGACCAAATTTTATCTTTACCCCAATTTTCATTTCCCCAGCCTAGAGTACTCATAGCCCAAAGTCCTGAAGAAAACCAAGTATCAAGTACATCTTCATCTTGTTTGAAATTTTGACTTTGACATTTTGGACAAGTTTTAGGCGTATGTTGGCTTGCCCATTCATGAGAGCATTCGCAATAATACACAGGAATTTGATGCCCCCACCAAAGTTGTCTTGAAATACACCAATCTCTTAAATCTTTCATCCAAGCATTAAAGCTATTTATCCAGTGATTTGGGTAAAATTTGCTTTCTCCAAGCGCAACTTTTTCTATACTTTCTTGGGCGATTTCTTTTTTTACAAACCATTGTTTGGAGATATAAGGTTCAACTATATTGTTGCAACGATAACAATATCCTATTTGATTGTTATGCTCTTCTATTTTTTCTATAAAACCAAGACTTTTAAGTTTGGCTACGATTTTTTCTCTTGCTTCTAAGCGTTCTAAACCTTGAAACTCTAAACAATGCTCGTTTAAAATTCCTTTTTCATCAAAAACACTTATAAAATCTAAATTATGTCTAAGTCCTACTTCATAATCGTTCATGTCATGAGCGGGAGTAACTTTTACAACTCCTGTTCCAAAATCTTTTTCTACATGTTTATCGGCTATGATTTTAATGGCTTTTTTGCTTATAGGCAAAATCACTTCTTTGTCCACAAATTTAGTATAGCGTTCATCATCAGGATGCACCATAACTGCAGTATCGCCAAAAAAAGTTTCAGGACGCGTTGTGGCTACTACTAAAAATTCATCGCTATCTTTTAAAAAGTATTTAATATGATAAAGTTTTCCTTTGTTTTCTTTGTATTCAACTTCTATATCACTTAAAGCGCCATCATGGGTACACCAATTTATCATGTAGTTTCCACGTACAATAAGTCTTTTATCATAAAGTTCTACAAAGGCTTTTTTTACGGCATTAACCAAACCTTCATCCATAGTAAAACGCAAGCGACTCCATGCAGGAGTGATGCCTAGTGTTCTCATTTGGTCTAAAATTTTTCCACCGCTTTGCTCTTTCCACTCCCAGACTTTTTCTATAAATTTCTCTCTACCTAGTTCTTCTTTTTTAATGCCTTGAGCAAGGAGTTGTTTTTCTACAACATTTTGAGTGGCAATACCTGCGTGATCAAGCCCTGGTTGATAAAGAACCTTATAGCCATCCATTCTTTTGTAACGCGTCATAATATCTTGCAGAGTAAAAGTTAAAGCATGTCCTATGTGTAAAACTCCAGTGACATTAGGAGGAGGCATCATAATGCAGAAATTTTTATCTTTTTCTTGTATGGTTTTATTGCCATCGATTTCAAAATATCCGCGTTCTTCGCAAATTTGATAATACTCTTTTTCTAAATTTTTATCATACATTATTTGCCTTTATTGTTTTAGCTTATTTAATAGAGCTAATTTCTATAATTTCACAAAACGGGAAGAAATATTGTGCTGTATTAAGTCCAGTTTTCAAACTTTTGATATGTTTAGAAAAATCACTTCCTTTGCCGTCTTTTTTAATTTGAAGTTTAAGTCTTTCTAAAATTTCTTCACGTACTACATGTTCATTTAATTCTTTTGGATTGTTTAAATATGGGCTTAATCTATCTAAACTAATATATTTATAAGCTTTTTTCATATCTGAAAAGATAATTTCTTTGTTATAGATAGTTAATTTCATTTCCCCTTTTGGTAGCATTTTAACAAAAATACTTAGATAATAATCTTTTGCATTATCTTGTATAACGCTTAGCATATCTTTTAACAGATTGATTCTGTATTGGCTTAAAAATTTTCCATCTAAAATGTAAACTTTCATATTTTCTGTGCTAAGCTCAGGTTCTAAACGACTGTTTTTTCCTATGCTTAGATACTCTCTAGCGGTATTTAGATATTTATTTTTGTTTGATTTGTTTGATTGAAGTTCTTTTTTTACAGCTCTTTCTCTTTCTAAGATCTTTTGTTGTTTGCTGATTTCTTTTTTAAGAGCTTCTATTTTGGCTTGTTTATTTTCTTGTTTTAATTTTTCTTTATCCGTATCTAAAATTTGCTTATTTTCATTTGTATTAATATTATTACTTGTATTGGTGTTATTATTTAAGCTTTGATTGTTTTCGCTTATTGATGTATTAAATGTATCGTTATTTAAGCTTTGATTTTCATCTAATAGGTTTGTTTCTTGCTTTTGGATGGTATTGTTATTAATATTTATATCTGATGAACTATTGTTGGTTTGGATCGAGGGTGAATAGGAATTATCGTAGTTATTGGTATATGATTTTTGTTCGGTGTAAGTGTTGGTATTTAAGGTGTAATTCTTTGGTTTTGAATATTCAAAAAGATAATAATATGTTCCACCTAATATCACAATAACAGCAATTAATATGCCAACAATAATAGAAAAAATTTTCAAATTCATTTGCTATCCCTTAAAAACAGAAAGTTAAATAATTTTAGCATTGTACTATAATCTAATATAAAGTAATTTTAAATTTTTATATTTTTAAGTAATTTTTTTTTATAATTTTAACTTTTATAAGGAAAATAATGCCACTTTCAAAATTAAATAATGAACAATATCTTGCTGCTACTGCTGATTTTGGACACAATCTTGTTATTGCAAGTGCAGGGACGGGAAAAACTTCTACTATTGTTGCAAGAATTTCTTATCTTTTAAGCAAGGGAGTGGCACCTCAAAAAATTATGCTTTTGACTTTCACAAATAAAGCCAGTAAAGAAATGATAGGGCGTTTAGGGAAATTTTTTGATAAAAATATTACCAGTAAAATACTTGCAGGAACTTTTCATAGTACGGCTTATACCTTACTTAGAAATGCGGATAAAAATATAGCCTTAAAGCAAGCAAGCGAGTTAAAAACTCTACTTAAAAGTGTCTATGAAAAAAGAACTTTTAGGCATTTAAGTGATATAAAACCTTATCAATCAAGTTATTTATATGATCTTTATTCTTTGTTTCAAAACAAAGCGCACAATCAAGATTTTTATACTTGGTTTTGCCAAAACTACGAAGATCAAAGTATTTATGCTGAAATTTATGAAGATATTTTAAAAGAATATGATAATGAAAAAAAGCGTTTTAATTATGTAGATTTTAATGACTTGCTTATCAATCTAAAAGATCTTTTAAAAGAAGAAAAATATGAATTTGATGAAATTTTAGTAGATGAATATCAAGACACAAATACTTTGCAAAGTTCCTTAATAGAGACTTTTCATAGTAAAAGTTTGTTTTGCGTAGGGGATTATGATCAAAGTATTTATGCTTTTAATGGAGCGGATATTAATATCATAGGTGGGTTTAAAGATCGTTTTAAAGATGCAAAAATTTTTTCTTTAAATAAAAACTACCGTTCATCAAGAAGTATTTTAGCTTTGGCTAATAAAGTGATTTTAAATAACGAAAGATTATACCCAAAAGAACTTATTGTTACAAGAAATGATGAGTTTAAAGCCCCATCTTTGCTTACTTTTGAAGAATTATTTGATCAGTATCAAAATATAGCCAAAATGATACTTACAAGCGGAGTAAGTTTGGAAGAAATTGCCGTGATTTTTCGCAACAACTCAAGTGCTGATGGGGTTGAAGTAGCTTTAAGGGAGCAGGGCATTGCAAGTGTGAGAAAGGGAAGTGGAAGTTTTTTTGAAAGTTTAGAAGTTAAAGCTTTTAGCTCTATGCTTGCTCTTGTGGTAAATCCTAAGGATATTATGGCTTTTATTCATTTGGTTCAATACACCAAAGGTGTGGGTGGAGTTTTAGCAAAAGAAATTTTTGACGCACTTTTAAAATTAGGGCATGGAAATTTAATAAAAGGTTTTTTAGATCCTGATAAAAATGTAAATTTGCAAAATCATCAAAAAAGAAATTATCAACTTGGGCTTTTTGCGGATTTAGAAGAATTAGCCAGCGAAACTCGTTTTAAATTTGAGAGTGAATTTGATGCACATCCTATTTTAAAACTTTCAAAAATCAATGATTTATGTGCTAGAAATTTAGAAAAAATTTATCTTTTTTTAAAAAAAGCTATGGAAATAAAACATTCTTTGACTTTGGTAAATTTAATTTGTGAAAATTCTTTTTATAGAGAAATTTGTGAAGAACTTGCAACCAAAAGAGCAACAAATAAAGCAGGACAGGTGGATTTATTAAGAAAGAGTGAAAATTTAGAAAAAATAGAAACAAAATTTAATGTCTTAAAAGAGCTTACAAAAAATTATAGCGATATTTATAAGTATTATAATTTTCTAACTTTAGGTGCAAGTGAAATGAGTAGTGGCAAAGGAGTTAATTTGCTTAGCGTACATGCAAGCAAGGGCTTGGAATTTGATCTTGTTTTTGTGATTGATCTTGCGCAAGGTCGCTTTCCTAATCAAAAGCTTATGGGAATGGGTGGAAGTTTAGAAGAAGAAAGAAGGCTTTTTTATGTTGCAGTAACTAGGGCAAAAAATATACTTTATTTAAGCTATGCTAAATATGATAAAAATAAAAAAACTTCTTTCGCTCCTTCTCGTTTTCTTATAGAAGCAGGGCTTTGCAAGGGAGAGTTAACTATAGATTGATACAATTTCCTTTATATTATTATAAAGAAAGGTTTATTTTATGAAAAAAATATTAATTTTAAGTTTAGCAGCAGCAAGTTTTTTAAATGCTGAAATTTTAGTTTATGGTCCAGGTGGTCCCGCTCCTGTGCTAAAAGAGCTTGCTTTAAAATTTGAAGAAAAAACAAAAGAAAAGGTGATTGTAACCGCAGGTCCAACTCCAGCTTGGATAGATAAAGCAAAAGAAAATGCAGATTTGATTTTTTCAGGCAATACTTCAATGATGGATGATTTTGCTAAAAAAATTCCAAGTTTAAGTTTGGAAAATTTAAGCGTTTTAAATGTGCGTCCATCAGGTATTATCGTGCGTCCAAATAATCCAAAAAATATTAAAAATTTTGAAGACATTTTAAAAGATGGCATAAATGTTATGGTGGTTGATGGTGCAGGACAAGTTGGACTTTATGAAGATATGGCTTTAAAAAGTGCAAAAAGAGAAAATTTGGTAAAATTACGTAAAAATATAAAAATTTATGCTAAAAATTCCAAAGCTGCTGTAGATGAGTGGAATAACAATCCAAATATTGATGCTTTAATCATTTGGTCTCATTGGGCAAAGGCTTTAGGCGATGATAAAGCTTTATTTATCAAAGATAAAAATGCAGTGATTTATCGTGCAGCTGAAATTGCTCCTACAAAAAAAGGTTTAGAAAATAAAAAAGCTTTAGAATTTGTAGATTTTATTAAGAGTGAGGAAGCTCAAAAAGTGTGGAAAAAATATACTTGGAAAGAAGTAAAATAATTTTGAGTGAAATTAAAAAATAATTAATATTTATAGGATATAATCACTCCTAAAACATTAATTGCAATAATGTTTAAAATATCAAAAAAGGAAATTAAATGAGTACAGTAAATTTTAAAGGAAATCCTGTAAAACTTAAAGGAAATTCAGTAGAAGTTGGAGCAGATGCTCCTAAGGTAAATCTTAAAGCTAAAGATTTAAGCGTGATTGAAATCGGTGCAGCGGGTAAAACTCAAATCATTTTAAGTGTTCCAAGCTTAGATACACCAGTTTGTGCTACAGAGGCTAGAGAATTTAATAAAAAAGTAGCCAGTTACAATGGTGCTGAAGTGATTGTAGTAAGTATGGACTTACCTTTTGCTATGGGAAGATTTTGCAGTACAGAAGGTATTGAAAATTTAAGTGTTGCAAGTGATTTTGTGGCAAAAGAATTTGGTGAAAAATATGGTGTTTTGATAAATGAAGGTGCTTTAGAAGGGCTTTTAGCTCGTGCCGTATTTGTGATTAAAGAGGGTAAAGTGGCATATAAAGAACTTGTAAATGAAATCACAGAAATGCCAGATATTGCAAAACTTGATGCATTTTTTGGTGGTTCTAGCTGCTGCGGTGGTTGTGGTTGCCATTAATTTTGATTAAGCCCATTCTTAGGGCTTAATTTTTATATCTTCATTTTTTTATTATTTTAAGTTGATTATATTTTAATTGTTAAGTTGATTATTTTTAATATTTATTTTGTGTAAGAATAATATAAAAAGGACAATAAAACTCCTATAAAATAGAGCTTTAAAATTATTATTTTTATTAAAATTTCAAGAGATTTTTATACTTCATTTTTTATAATAAGATGATTTTTTTATTTTGGAGGAATAAGGATGAATAGAAGGGATTTTATTAAAAATACCGCTATTGCAAGTGCTGCTAGTGTTGCAGGGCTTAGTGTTCCAAGCTCTATGCTTGGCGCACAAGAAGAAGATTGGAAATGGGATAAAGCTGTTTGTAGATTTTGTGGAACTGGCTGTGGAATTATGATAGCTAGAAAAGATGGCAAAATCGTAGCAACAAAAGGTGATCCTGCAGCACCCGTAAATCGCGGACTTAATTGTATCAAAGGTTATTTTAATGCTAAGATCATGTATGGTGAAGATCGTCTTGTTATGCCTTTGCTTCGCATGAATGAAAAAGGCGAATTTGATAAAAAAGGCAAATTTCAACAAGTTTCTTGGCAAAGAGCCTTTGATGAAATGGAAAAACAATTTAAAAAAGCCTACAATGAACTCGGCGTTACAGGTATAGGGATTTTTGGTAGTGGGCAATACACTATCCAAGAAGGTTATGCTGCTTTAAAGCTTGCAAAAGCGGGTTTTAGAACAAATAATATCGATCCAAATGCAAGACATTGTATGGCCTCTGCAGTGGTTGGTTTTATGCAAACTTTTGGTGTAGATGAGCCATCAGGCTGTTATGATGATATAGAGCTTACAGATACTATTATCACTTGGGGAGCTAATATGGCTGAAATGCACCCAATCCTTTGGTCAAGAGTAAGTGATAGAAAACTAAGCAATCTTGATAAGGTTAAAGTTGTTAATCTAAGCACTTTTTCTAACCGTACTTCAAATATTGCTGATATTGAAATTATTTTTAAACCAAATACAGATTTGGCTATTTGGAACTACATAGCAAGAGAGATTGTTTATAATCATCCAGAGGCTATGGATATGAAATTTATCAAAGATCACTGCGTATTTGCAACTGGTTATGCTGATATTGGTTATGGTATGAGAAATAATCCAAATCATCCAAAATTTAAAGAAAGTGAAAAAGATACGGTTGAAAAAGAAAATGTAATCACTTTAGACGATGAAGAGGCTACTTCTTTATCTTATCTTGGCGTTAAAGCGGGTGATAAATTTGAAATGAAACATCAAGGTGTGGCTGATAAAAACTGGGAAATTTCTTTTGACGAATTTAAAAAAGGTTTAGCCCCTTATACTTTAGAATACACTGCAAGAGTAGCCAAAGGTGATGATAATGAGTCTTTGGAAGATTTTAAGAAAAAACTTCAAGAATTAGCTAATCTTTACATAGAGAAAAATCGCAAAGTCGTAAGTTTTTGGACTATGGGCTTTAATCAACACACAAGAGGTTCTTGGGTAAATGAACAAGCTTATATGGTACATTTTTTGCTAGGAAAGCAAGCTAAACCAGGTAGTGGAGCCTTTTCTTTAACAGGACAGCCAAGTGCCTGTGGAACAGCTAGGGAAGTAGGAACTTTCTCACATCGTTTGCCTGCAGATATGGTTGTAGCCAATCCAAAACACAGAGAAATTTCTGAAAAAATTTGGAAAGTTCCTGCAAAGACTATCAACCCAAAACCAGGTTCTCCTTATCTTAATATCATGAGAGATTTAGAAGATGGAAAAATTAAATTTGCATGGGTGCAAGTGAATAATCCATGGCAAAACACTGCAAATGCAAATCACTGGATTGCAGCAGCAAGAGAAATGGATAATTTTATTGTTGTAAGTGATTGTTATCCTGGAATTTCAGCAAAAGTAGCTGATCTTATTTTACCAAGCGCTATGATTTATGAAAAATGGGGTGCTTATGGTAATGCTGAAAGAAGAACTCAACATTGGAAACAACAAGTCTTACCTGTAGGTGCTGCCATGAGTGATACTTGGCAAATTTTAGAATTTGCAAAACGCTTTAAGCTTAAAGAAGTTTGGAAAGAGCAAAAAGTGGATAATAAGCTTACCTTGCCAAGCGTTTTAGAAGAGGCAAAAGCTATGGGTTATAGCGAAGATGATACACTTTTTGATGTGCTATTTGCCAATAAAGAAGCAAAAAGCTTTAATCTAAACGATGCCATCGCAAAAGGCTTTGATAATACCGATGTTAAAGGTGATGAGAGAAAAATTCAAGGCAGTGATGGAAAAGAATTTACAGGCTATGGCTTTTTCGTTCAAAAATATCTTTGGGAAGAATATCGTAAATTTGGCTTAGGGCACGGACATGATTTAGCGGATTTTGATACCTATCATAAAGTAAGAGGTTTAAGATGGCCTGTGGTTAATGGCAAGGAAACACAGTGGAGATTTAATACTAAATTTGATTATTATGCTAAAAAAGCGGCTCCAAATTCAGATTTTGCTTTTTATGGTGATTTTAACAAAATGCTTACAAATGGGGATTTAATAGCTCCTAAAGATGAAAAAGAGCACAGTATTAAAAATAAGGCTAAAATTTTCTTTAGGCCATTTATGAAAGCACCTGAAAGACCAAGTAAAGAGTATCCATTCTGGCTTGCAACAGGAAGGGTTTTAGAGCATTGGCATAGTGGAACTATGACTATGCGTGTGCCTGAGCTTTATCGCGCTGTGCCTGAAGCACTTTGCTATATGAGTGAGAAAGATGGAGAGAAATTAGGCTTAAATCAAGGTGATTTGGTTTGGGTGGAATCTCGTCGCGGTAAAGTAAAAGCAAGAGTAGATATGCGCGGAAGAAACAAACCGCCTGTAGGACTTGTGTATGTGCCGTGGTTTGATGAGAATGTATATATCAATAAAGTTACTTTGGATGCGACTTGTCCACTTTCAAAACAAACTGACTTTAAAAAATGCGCTGTAAAAATTTATAAGGCTTAATTTAGGGTTTTGATTAAATGAAAGGTAGAAGAGAATTTTTTGTTAGTGCTTTTAAGGCTGCATGTTTATGTACAGGAGGTGGATTTTTGGCTAATTTGGCTTTAAAAGCCGATGATAATTATACCTTGCGTCCTCCTGGAGCTGAAGATGAAGCTAGATTTTTAAGCAAATGTATTCGTTGTGGGCTTTGTGTAAAAGCCTGTCCTTATGATACTTTAAAGCTTGCTAGCTTGTTAGATAGTCCAAAAAATGGCACGCCTTTTTTTAAGGCAAGAGAAATTCCTTGCTATCTTTGCAAGGATATTCCTTGCATTAGAGAATGTCCAACTGATGCTTTAGATAAAAAGCATTTAGAGCAGGGTATAGAATCTTTGAAAATGGGTATTGCTATTGTTGATAGTGCTTCTTGTGTGGCACACTGGGGAATTCAATGCGATGCTTGTTATAGAGCTTGTCCTTTGATAGATAGGGCTTTAAAACTTGAGCTTAAACGCAATGAACGCACCGCCAAGCACGCTTTTTTACTACCTAGTGTGGATCATGAAGTGTGTGTAGGTTGTGGGCTTTGTGAACTTGCTTGTATTACTGAAAAACCGGCCATTCGTGTTTTGCCAAGGGAGTATGTATTGGGAAAAGCAGGATCTCATTATGTAAAAGGTTGGGATGAAAAAGATGAAGGTCGTATAAAAAATGCAGATACTTCAAAACATTTTGATGCTAAAAAAGCAACCAATTATTTAAATGATGGAGAACTGTGATGAAGTATTTAATTGCTAGACGCATCGTTCAGCTTGGAATTTTAGCGCTTTTTAGTTTTAAAGCTACAGATTTTATCTTGCAGGGAAATTTAAGTTCTTCTAGACTTTTTAATACCATACCTTTAAGCGATCCTTTTGCGGTTTTGCAAATCATTCTAGCAAGCTGGAGTATAGATTTAGTGGCTTTAATAGGAGCTTTGATTATATTTTTTATCTATGGTTTGCTTTTAGGAAGGGTTTTTTGCTCTTGGGTTTGTCCTGTTAATTTAATCACAGATTTTGCTGCTTTTGTGCGAAATAAATTAACCCTTAATAATAAATTTTTAATTTTGCCTAAAAATTTACGCTATTTTGTATTGGTCTTGGTTTTAGTCCTTTCTTTTGTATTTTCATTGCCTGTGTTTGAAAGTTTTTCTTATATAGGAGTGATACATAGAGGGATTATTTTTGCTACAAGTTCTTGGATTTTTGTAGCCTTTATACTTTTTTGTATCGATACTTTTTTAAGTCCTAGGGCAATTTGTTCACATTTTTGTCCACTAGGAGCTTTTTATGCTTTTATTTCTCGTTTTGCTTTGCTTAAAATAAAGCATGATAGTGATAAATGCACTAAATGTTATGAATGTATCCGTATTTGTCCTGAAAAACAGGTTTTGTGGATGGTTGGAAAAGAAAGTACTAGCGTGAAATCAGGAGAGTGTATAAGGTGTGCAAGATGTATAGAAGTTTGTAATGATGATGCTTTGAATTTTAATATTTTTGATTTAAGGAATAAATGATGAAGAAGAAATTGGTTTTATTAGGAAGTGCTGCAGTGGTATTTTTTGCCGCTTGTGCAATGAATAGTGGGGTAAGTTCAGAACAAATTGGACTTAGAAAAGCAAGTTTAGAAAATGAAAATAAAGTAAATTTAGTGGAGGCAAATTTCACAACTTTACAGCCTGGGGAATCTACTCGTTTTGAGCGTTCTTATGAAAATGCACCACCATTAATTCCGCATGCTATTGAAGATTTGTTACCTATAACTAAAGATAACAATATGTGCTTAAGCTGCCATGATAAGGCTATAGCAGCAGATGCTGGTGCAACTCCACTTCCTGCTAGTCATTATTATGATTTTAGACACAATAAAACCACAGGAGATATGATTAGCGATAGTCGTTTTAATTGCACTCAGTGTCATGTTCCACAAAGTGATGCAAAACCTTTAGTGGGAAATAGCTTTAAACCTGAATTTAAAAATGAACAATTAAAAAGTCGTTCAAATTTAATTGATGTGATTAATGAGGGTGTAAAGTAAATAAATGAAAAAATTTCTTTTTATTTTGAGTCTTTTTTGTGTTTTGTCTTATGCTTATGAGCTGAAATTAAATGCCAATATAACAGCTTTAAAGCTTGATAAGCAAAACTTATATATAGGCACTGATAAAGGTGAAATTTTGCAATATAACATTAAAGATAAAAGTTTAAAAGAACTTTTATCTTTGCCAAAGATTAAAAATTATTATGGTGATGATTTTGCTAAAATTTACAACATTGATATTTTTAAACATACACTTTTAATACTTAGCGAGGGTGATTTTGGTGCTAAAAATTTAAGTTTTTATAAGGAAAATTTACAAATCAAAAAGCTCGAAGAAAATAGCATAATAAAAGCATTTTTTATCAATGAAAATACTTATCTTTTGATTTCTATTGGTTCTGAAATAGAATTGATTGATAAAAGTTTAAAAAATATAAAAAAATTTAATTTTTCCCATTCTAGTCTTAATGATGCAGTTTTAAATGAAGATAAGAGTAGACTAGTTGCAGGTTTTGAGAGTGGCGAAGTAGAACTTTTTGATTTGAAAAATTGGAAGATGTTGAAAAACTATGATAAAATGCATAAAGATAATATCTATCAAGTAGATTTTAAAAATAATGTTATTTTAAGTTGTGGAACGGATAGGCGTATAGGAGTTGTAAAAAATGAAGAGCAAAATTTTTTGCAAAAAGATTTTTTGATATATACTTGTGCTTTAAGTCCTAGTGGAGAATTCGCTGTTTATAGCGATAATGAAGCTGGAGTTAGTGAAGTTTTTAGCACAAGTGATTTTAAGCCTGTTAAAACTTTTAATAATGAAAATTTGATGAGTGAGTTTATTATTTTTTTAAACAATAAAGATTTTATCGTTTCAGGCTTTGGTGATAGTATAATGTTTAGGAGTATTGATGAATAATCTTTCTAGTGTTTTGATTTTAGCAAAAGAAGAATATATAAATGATTTAAAAAAGGCTATATCTGAAATTCCTTTTTGTTCTGTAGAACTTTGTGAAAATGAAAAGATTATAGTTGTGATTGAAAGTGAAAATTTAGAAGATGAGTTAAACTCTTATAAAATGCTTGAGAAATTGCCAAATATTATCAGTATTAATATGGTTTTTTCTTATCAAGATTTAAATGATGATATCCAAAAAGCAATCAATAGTGGCGCAATAGAAACGATAGAAAAAAATGAAAATGCTGAGAATGTTCGCTACTATGGTAGTGTGTTTAATCAATTTTCTTAAAGTGTAAAGTATATGGTATTTTTAATCCCATTGCTTATTATAATTGGTGTTATTTTTGGAATTGATTATGTGTATTTTAAAAATCAAGATTTAAAAGTGCAAGTTAAAAAAGAACAAAAAGAATTAAATTCTAGCTTAGAGAAAGAAAAAAAAGAATATATAGAAAAATTGTTTAAAACAAAATAGGCATTAAAAATCATATTATTTTCTTAAAGATAAATTAAAAAGCTTTTTGCTAGAATTAAAGAAAAATTTTAGGAAACAGTGATGAAAAATACAGTCACTGAAGCTTCTATCTATGAGGCTCAAGGGTTAAAAGACGAAGCTTTAGAAATTTATAAAAATATCTTAAAAGAAGATCCGGATAATCAAAACGCTATCGATGCGGTTCGTCGTCTTAGTGGTTTTAGATCCAAGCATAAAGACTTAAACACTCAAATGTTGGATTTTTTTATTAATATGAAAAGCGATGAAGAAATTAATGAATTTAAAAGGTGGTTGATAAAAATATGAATTTGGAAGATTTAGCTAAAAAAACCATTAGCGAAGTTAGCTCTATCATGGAAGAGCAAAGAAGACAAAATGAAATTTTAAAAGAACAAGAATTAAATAGAAAAACTGAAATAAAAGATGAATTACCACCTATGGAGTTTGCATGCGAAGAGCTTGATACTCCGCAAGACTTAGAAGATAAAATTTCTATGGCAAAATTTGAAGAAGAGCAAAAAATACAAAATAATATTGAAATTTCTACTCAGGAAAATAAAGAGTTTAAAAAAGAAGAGCCTTTTTTACAAAATGAAATTTTAAATCCTAGTGTTATGACAGAGGTTCAAACGCTTAATGAGGATATTTTTTTAAAACATCTTAGAGAGAGAATTTTAGTTCTTTTTGAAGGTTTAAATAGCATAAAAAAAGATGATCTTGAAAATAGGTTAAACTTGACCATAAATTTTTTAGAGTTTTTGCTTGCAAATATCGAAGATAAGCTTAAAAAATAATCCCGATTTACAGTTTATCGCTGAGTTTTTAAAGCCTTATACCAAACGAGCGTATTTGGTTGGAGGTAGCGTTAGGGATTTGTTTTTAGGTTTAAAAATTTGCGACTATGATATAGAGCTTTATGATATAAAACCTAAAGATTTTGAAAAGATTATGCAAAAATTGGGCGCACAAGGCTTTGGAAAAAGTTTTTTTGTATATAAGTTTAAAAATTATGATTTAGCTCTTGCTAGAACCGAAAATAAAATAAGCTATGGACATAAAGGTTTTGAAGTTCAAATTTGCAATGATGAAAAACTTGGCGCCAAAAGACGCGATTTTACCATAAATTCTATGATGATTAATCTTTTTAACGATGAGTTTTTAGATTTTTATGGAGGATTAAAAGATCTAGGAGTAGGCTTTTTAAGGCATATTGATAAACAAAGCTTTCAAGAGGATAGTTTAAGGGTATTAAGAGCAGTAGTATTTGCCTCAAGGTTTAACTTTAAGATAACTAGTGAAAGCTTGAAATTGATGCAAAGTATGGATATAACTGATCTTAGCAAAGATAGGATCAATGCGGAGCTTTGTAAATTCTTTAAAAGTCCTAGACTTGATGTTGGCTATAGATATTTACAAGAACTTGGCTTAGAGAAACAGGTTTTCGGCTTTGAGAGTGTTTTTAAGAGTTCGGAATTTCAAAATTTACTCAGACAAAGTAGAGAATTTGTAAAAAGCGATGCTTTATTCTTGTATTTGTATTTGAATTTTTTTAATTTAGAAAAAGATATATTTTTTAAAAGAACTAAACTTAAAAAAGAATACCTAAAATACGCAAATCAAGCTTTTTATCTTGATGATATAAGTGATTTTGAACTAGCAAAAATTGCTTTTGAAATGCCTTTGAAGGAATGGCTTGGACTTTGGAGTAAAAAGCGTATTGAGCAAGCTAAAAGATTAGGGCTTTATGAGAATAAGTTTGAAAGTAAAATTTTAGCAAAAGATTTCATAAATGCTGGATTTTGTGGTAAAATTCTTGGTTTAAAGCTTCAAGAAGCAAGAGAGAATGAATTAAAAGAATATATAAAAGGTTTAGCTAAATGATTTCTGTATTAAAAATTTGCACCAAAGATCAAAAAGGTTTAATTTATAGAATTTCTGATGTTATTTTTAAATATCATATCAATATAGTAAAAAACGATGAATTTGTAGGTGAAGGAATGTTTTTTTTTCGTGCTCTTTTAGAAGGTGAGTTTGATAAAGAAGCTTTTATAGGAACGCTTGAGGCTATGCTTGGACAAGAAGCCTTGATAGAGCTTTGCGAGAAGAGAAAAAAAGATATTGTTGTTTTTGCTACTAAAGAAAGTCATTGTTTGGGAGATTTGCTAATAAAGCATTATAGTAACGAACTTGAAGCAAATATCAAAGCTGTGATTTCAAATCACAACTCTTTAAAGGATTTAGTTGAGAAATTTGAAATTCCTTATCATTTTATCAGCGCTGAAAATTTAGATCGTAAAGAGCAAGAAAATCAGATTTTAAAATGTCTTGAACAATATAAATTTGATTATTTGGTTTTGGCAAAATATATGAGAATTTTATCTCCTGATTTTGTTAGGCATTTTGAAGGCAAGATTATAAATATTCACCATTCTTTCTTACCTGCATTTATAGGAGCAAATCCTTATAAACAAGCCTTTGAAAGAGGGGTTAAAATAATTGGAGCTACGGCACATTTTGTAAATAATAATCTTGATGAAGGTCCTATTATCACTCAAGCTGTTTCGCCTGTAAACCATGAATTTACTTGGCAAGATATGCAACAAGCAGGTAGAAATATAGAAAAAGATGTTCTTTCAAAAGCACTTGATTTGGCTTTTGAAGATAGAATTTTTATACATAATAATAAAACTATAATATTTTAATGCGATAATTTTACTATAGTTTTATTTAAAGCATTAAAAAAATAATCAATATCCTCTTTTTCATGCGTATAATGCAAGCTTATTCTTAACCAACCTGGTTTTGTTTTAAGTTTTTGATTATCTTTTAAGCCTAGCAAATCATGACCATAAGGCCCAGCACAAGCACATCCAGCGCGTGTTTCTATGTGGTATTTTTTACTAAGTTCGTAAGCGATATCAAAAGGAGAAATTCCTTTGATATTGAAAGCAAAAATAGGCAATCGGGTTTTTAAATTCTTTGCGTATAAAATTAAATTAGGTATAGTTTTTAGTTTTTCAAAAAAATAATCTTTTAAAATTTCTTCTTTTTTTTCTATATTTTTAACCCCTATAGAATCTTTGATTTTAAAAGCTAAGCTAGCGCGAATGAGTTGTAAAATTCCAGGTGTTCCTCCTTCTTCTAAAGCTTCTTCATTGCAAAGGTAGCATTGTGAAGTGCGAGAAACATAGCCCACAGTTCCACCTGCGGCAAAGCTAGGTTTGTTTCCACAAAGATCTTTTTTGATGGCTAAAAGTCCAGAACCGCCAATACCACCGATTAATTTATGAGAACTTATAAACAACGCATCATAGTATTGACAAGATATGTTTTTATAGGGAATGAAACTAGATGCATCAAAAGCAACTATCCCTTTAAATTTACGAACCATTTCAGAAATGCGTTTGTAATCACTTAATATCCCAGTAACATTTGAAGCTAAAGAAAAGCTAGCGATTATTTTTCTTTTTTTGTTTTTTTGTAAAGTTTTTTCTAGAAAATCAAAATCAATTTCTCCATTTTTATCCAAGGGAATTCTAATACATTCGCACAAGCCTTCTCGAAATGAAAGTTCATTAGAATGATGCTCATAAGGCCCTACGATAACTAAAGGTAAGGTATTTTTATCAATTTGCGTAAAATATCTTTCTTTTACAAGAGGGGGAATGTAAATGCCGATCAATTCTTGAAATTTTTTAATAGCACTGCTTGATCCTGTTCCGCAAGCTATAAGGGCAAAATTTTCATCTAATGATAAACTTTTTTTTATATCTTTTCTTGCTTGTTCGTAAGTTTGTTGAGTTTTAAAAGAATTCAAAGAGCTATCAGAATGTGTGTTTGCATAGGTTGGGAGAATTTTTAAAATTTCTTTTTCTACACATTTTAGAGCTAAAGCACTTGCTGTGAAGTCAAAATGCAAAATACCTTTTTTTAAGATCAATTCTTTTTTTAAATCTGAAATTTGCAAATACAATCCTTATAAAAATTTGCTAAAATTATACTATAAAAATGCTTTATAAAAGGAAAAATATAAAATTTAAGAACTTTGTAGATTTGCATAAGAATTTGTCTTTAAGTAAGCTTTTTGATTTTTATAGTGTGTTTGAAGGTTTTGAAAAATTAAACATTTTAAATTTTGAAGACGATGTATTTACAAATATAGAGCGAATTTTGCTTGATGATTATCTAAAAATTAAAAGTTATTTCGCCTTGGATGAAACAAGTTCTTACGCTCTTACTTTACTAGCTAAAAACAATCGCAAGCGTTTTTCTATCAATAGAAAAATTCAGCATTTTAAAGCTTTATCTACACTTAAATATCTTTTAGAAACAGGTATAATAAAACTTGAGTATAGTAAGGAAGCTAAAAAAATAAAAGATAAAAGACAAAAAATCAAAAAAGAACTAAGATCTTATGTTGTCCAAGATAAGATTATATTTAGCAACCATTTTACTCGTTTCTTTTTTTATTTTTTAAAGCCCAATGAAAAGCTTATTTTGCAAAATCGTTATAAAGAAGTTTTAGAATGTATTAAGGAAAAATTTGAACTTTATCAAAGTTTTTGTTTTGAACAGCTTTCTAGAGAATTACTTGAGAAAAAATTCAATATCAATGGAGTGCAAAGTTACTGGGATAAGAATTTAGAACTTGATCTTTATTATCAAGATGAAAATTTGTGTTTTGTCGGAGAAGTTAAATTTAAAAATAAAAAAATTTGTAAAAATATTTTAAATCTTTTAAAATCAAAAGCAAAGTCTTTAAATTTGGCTCCAAATTATTACATTATAATCTCAAAAAATGGTTTTAGCAAGGAAATTGATAAAATATGTGAACAGAATTTGCTTTTACTTGATTTGAATGATTTTAAGATTTTATTAGAGGAATGATAAATGAATGAAAGTATTTTAAAAAGTTTAGACTCAAATGAAAAAGAAACCCTACAAAAAGGCTTAGAAAGTCTTATAGAACAAACTTATGTAATAGAAAATGAATACAAAACTTTAAATGAAAACTATAACTCCTTACGCGCAATGGTTGATGAGATTATAGAGGTGTTGCCTAGTGCGCTTTGGATTTTAGATAAAGAAAAAAATATTATTTTACAAAATCAAGAAGCCTTGAAAAATCCAAAATTACTTAGTATCATTAGTCTTGATAAAATTCGTGATGAGCTTGAATTTGAAGGTAGGTTTTATGCGGTAAAAATCATAGCGCATAATGAAAAAACTATAGTTTCAGCTACAGATATTAGCGATGAAAAACGCAATGAAAGGCTTGCAAGCATGGGTAGTGTAGCGGCTCATTTGGCACATGAGATAAGAAATCCTATTGGATCTATATCTTTACTTGCTTCAACCCTTTTTGCTCGTAGTGAGCTTAAAAATAAGCATATAGTTCTTGAAATCCAAAAGGCTATTGCTAGAGTGGAGCGTATCGTAAATTCAACTCTACTTTTTACTAAGGGTGTACACATCAATGCTTTAAATTTTAATCTTTTAGAGTTAAAAGAAGAGTGTGAAAGTGCCATTAACTCTTATAATTTCACTTCTCAAATAGACTTTGAAATATCTTTTTTGGATAAGCAGATTTGTGCTGATAAAGCTCTTCTTGGTTTGGTTTTGCAAAATTTGATTTATAATGCTATTGATGCGATAGAAGAAAGCGAATGTGAAAAGCCTATGATTAAAATTTTAGCAAGTTATGATAATGAAAAAATATGCATCAGAGTGTATGATAATGGTTGTGAAATAAAAGATGAGAAATTGGTTTTTGAAGCTTTTAAAACAACAAAACTTAAAGGCAATGGACTTGGCTTGTCTCTTTCTAAAGAAATCATAAACGCTCATAAGGGAGAGTTAAGTTTTCAAAGTGATCCTAAGAATTTTTATTTTACCTTACCTTTGGTGTGATAAATATTTTCTTTTCACCCCAAAACGGAACAAATTTTGCTTATATTATTTTAATATATTTAGGTTGAAGGCAGAAAAATCTAAATCAAGGAATTAATATGAGTATCTTTAGTATCAATGATAATTCAAACTATAATTCTATACTTTCACAAGCAAAAGCTAATAAAGAAAGTAAAGAAAATTCTAAAATAAGTTTTGCTAATGCTTTTTTAAAACAAAATGCTAGTAAGTTAAATGAAATTCAAAATGCAAATTCACAAACTCTAGCAAGAAGTGAAGCATTAAATTCTACTAATACAACAAATACTAGCAATAATACTAATTTTAGTATAAGTAGTAAGACAAGTTCTCCTAATTATGATATATCTAGTGAATTTAAAAACTCTATTTATACTCTAAAATACAAACAAGCTGATTTAAACACTAATACAGCCTATGGTTATAGTGTAGATAAAGATGGTTATATGGGAAGTGATTTTAATAAAGCTGCGGGACTTCCTGAAGATTTTAAGATACATAAATCTACTTTGGATGAGATTAAAAAAGCTGCCGAAAATGATCCTGTTGTTTCAAGTACAAAAGAATACTTAGGCGTAAGCAGTTATTATTCTAATATAGATATAGCAAATACTATAAAACAATATTATAATCTTTTTTCTAATGCTCTAGGTCAAAGCTTTCCAAATGATAAAACAAGTTTTAGTGAAGCAGATATAAATTCTATGCCTAAGGGAATTAGTGAATTATCATCTGATAAAACTATAGGTATTATGCCGAAAAATTATGACAAGCTAACAATAACAAACTATTATAATACACAAGAGCAATATAATGAAGCAGAACAATTAGGAATGTTTGGACATATTAATATAGGCTTACAACCATTAAATTTCACTCCGCAAAGTATGCAAACTCAAAATTTAGATAAAGACACTGCAATAGATACTTTTAATCCTGATATGTCAGTTTATCCACAAAATGAAGATGGAAGTTATTCTAAAGAAGCTTTGTTTATGAGTTTTTTAAAATCAACGGGTGTATCGCCAAGAGAAGGTAGTGCAACATTAAATCCTATAGCTAAGTCTTATGCTGAAGCTATGGCTAAAGAAAGCTTTGATGGCTCTTTAGCTTCTTTAGATGACATTATGACAGGTAAAGTTGATTTTGCAAGTTTGTTAAAAGGCTATGCACAAGAGGGTTGGCTTGATGCAGATATATATGCAATGGATAAAGGGGTTGCTTGGCAAAATACAAGCATAGGTTATGGTGGAGCTTGGTTTGATAGAGAATTTAATCAAGTAAAAGCTAATGGTTGGAAAGCAAGCAGTGAAAGTATCAATTCTTATGTTGGATCTATAATGGATAGATTAAATAATCTTATGGGGCAAACTAGGGTTTAGGAAGTATTTGCACGAAGTCAAATTAAAAATGATGACATTTGCAAATACTTATGCAAATCACATAAAGCTAGGTGCATCGTTTGAAAAGAGTATCAAATCTCCGTGTTTTGTTTCTTTAGCTAGAGTTTGAACTAGTTGACTCTTTTCTTTAAGTATAATGGTTTTTATTTTTAACTCTTTTTTGAAAATTTCAGCATTGATTTGTGCACTAATGATAGCAAGATCAAAACACTCATTGATGATTTTGGCAAGTTTTATATTTTCTTCTTCGCTTACTTCTACTATACCAGGACTTACTAAAACTTTGCGTCCTTTATAGCTTTTACAAAGTTTATAGCTTGTGCTCATACCTTTAAAATTTCCATTAAAACCATCATCTATGATAAATTTAGGCTCTCTTGAAAGCACTTGCAAGCGATGTTCTACGGAATTTATATTTAAAACTTGCTTTTGAATTTTTTCTAGTTTTATGCCAAGATAATGAGCACAAAGTATACAAACACAAAGATTTTGCGCATTAAAATCCCCTAAAATTTGACTTTTAAAATCATAGGATTTATTTTCTATATCGACTTTAAATTCTAAACCTTCAAGACTTGAATGAATAAGACTTAATTTATCATCATAAAGGCTGATGAGTTTATCTTCTTCTTTTTGGGTGCTAGAGTGTAAAAAAGCCTTTTCTAGTCTTTCGGAATTTAAGGCTTCAAGTTTGGTTGAGCGGATATTTTCAACACTTTTAAAATACTCTAAATGTGCATTGCCTATCTCTCCTACTATGCTGATTTGAGGTTGTAAAAAATGCGTGATTTCATCGATATCGCCTTTAAGTCTAGCGCCTGCTTCAGCTATGTAAATTTGAGTATCTTGACTTAAATTAGCATTGATATCAGCAACTATACCTAGTAAGGTATTGACAGAGCGTGGTGTTTTGTAGCTTTTAAAGTCATCTTTTAAAAGTTCGTATAAAAAATTTTTAATACTTGTTTTTCCAAAACTTGCGGTAATGAGTATGATTTTTAAATTTTCATTGGCTCTTAGTTTGGCTTTGGCTTGTTTTTTATAATATAAATTTGTAAAAAACTCATAAATTTTAAGACTCAATAAAGCAAAAGGAAGACTAAAAAGATTAAAAAGAAAAGAAAAACGCAAAGCAAGGATGGTAAAAATAGCATTATAAACAAAAACAAAAACAAAAAACCATTTAACCTTACTTGTAAAAACAAGCTTTTTATCTATGCCTTTATTCCAAAAATACAAAATCGGAGTATGGATCAATGCAAAATATACCAAAGAGTATAAAGGAAAAGCTAAGAATAAAAAATAAGGAATAAATAAAAAATACAAATGCCACAAAGGTTTATGATAATGAAAAAACACGCGTTTAAATTTATAAGAATACCATTGTAAAGCACTCATAAGATAAAAAGCTATACAAAAATTAAAAAATAAAGAATTGATAAAATAAAGAGTATTGATAAGCATTTAAATTTCCTTGATTTTTTGAGCTATGAAAGCAGAGTGTTTTAAAAAGAAAAAATGATCCCCCTCTAAAGGATAAAAAGTACTATTTTTTAAAAATTGATGCATTTTTTCACCACAATACAAAGGCGTAGCTTCATCGCTTTTTCCCCAAAAAATCAAGCTTTTAGCCTTTTGCTTGGCAAAAATTTCACTAAAATCCTCATCAACAACCTTTTTAAAGGTTTCATACATTATAGGACTAAGATTTGCTCCATCTTTACTAGCAAAATAGCGATAAAATTTTCCCAAACCAAAGAGTTTTAAAATTTTAAAAATACGGATTTTAAAACGCACTTTTAGGGATTTTTTAGCCAAAATTCCTGCACTTGAAAGTAAGATTAGGGTGTCTTTTTCTTTTGCGAGTAGGGTACTTACTTTTCCACCAAAAGAATGCCCCATGAAAAAACAGACATTGAGTTTTTTTTGTTTTAAAAAAAGTTCTGTGATATTGGCATAATCTTGAGTGTTTAAAATTTCTTCCACGCTTGAATTTCCAAAACCTGCTAAATCCATATAAATTTGACAAAAATCTTTCAAAAAAGGACAAAAACTTTGTTTCATAAGTTTTTTATCAGCTCCCCAGCCGTGTAAGATAAGTATTTGCGGTAAGGAAAGATCACCTAAAATTTCATAAGAAATTTGATAAGTTTTGTTTTTATAAGAAAGTTGAGTTTGAGCCATTTTAAGCCTTTTGATTTTTGTAGATATTTTCTAAAAGTTGCATGGCATTTTGTAAGCGTTCAAATTCTTTCATACTAAGCATTACAGCTTCAAATTTGTTATTTTTTAAAATAACTATTTTTCCACTTTCGCTTTTTTTGAGTTTTTCCATAATGGGGCTAAAATTTCTTACCACTTCGGTGGCAGTGTAAATTTCATCTTGTTTAAAAGAGAGCATTTTTCTTCCTAAAATACGCTAAATTTTATGTATAATTTAGCGCATTTTGACTTAAAAGCTTATAATTTTCCTTTTTGTCCGTTAATGGAGTGAAGGAAGTTGTAATTGATTTTTATCATTTTTTCAAGTGAAATTTGATCAGCTAAAGCGTTTAAAGTGGTATTAAAATCTTTAAAAAGATAATTAGCCAAAGAACCAGGGTTTGGGTTGATTTCATTTAAATATATTTCATTATCCAGTATAAAAAAATCACAGCGTATTAAAGCACCTTTAAACAAAGGATTGTAGATCTTTTTAAAGCTATCTTTGAGTTTTTCTTTTAATTCTTCGCTTAAATCTGCTTCTATAAGTTCATTGTGTCCTGAAAAGCTAAGATATTTTTGTTCAAAGTCTAAAAATTCTTTTTTCTTTGGCTCTTCTATAATGGAAAAAACAAACTCATCATTGATCATACATCCTGCAAGATTGTATTCTTTGATATTGTTTTTAAATTCTTCTACTACAAGATCATTGTCAAATTCAAAACCTACATCTTTGGCGTATTCTAAATCTTTTTCATCTTTTACTATACTAATACCTATACTACTTCCAAGTCTTGCAGGTTTGATAATGCAAGGAAAACTAAGCTTTTCTTTAGAGTTTTGATTTTTTCTTAGTATGGTATAATCAAGTGTTTTTACTCCAACGCTTTTGGCATAAAGTTTGGTAAGTTCTTTGTTAAAAGATAATACACTAGCTTCAAGCCTAGGTCCTATAAATTTAATAGAATAAAACTCAAATAAAGCCGCAATTTTTCCATCTTCTCCATCTCTACCATGGATAAGATTGATCACGCATTCGCACTCTAGTTTATTTTCTTTTAAAAAGCCTTTGCTAAAAAAACCTCCTTGTTTGATGAAAAGTTCTTTTTCTTTTTTATAAGCTTTGGTACTAAAAGTTTTAGAATTCATTTTTTCACTTGGGATATGATAAAATCTTCTTTCTTCATCACAAAAAATAAATTCTAAATTTTGATTGATAACTTTTTTAAGTACTACAGCACTTACTATACTGATCTCATGTTCATAAGAATTTCCGCCAAAAAGTATTGCAAATTTCATTTTATTCCTTTATCCTAGTTTTTTAAGAGCTTCTTTGATGAGTTCGCTTGTGCCTGTTGCTTGAGCACTTGCTAAAACACTTATGATTTTTTCTTGTTTAAAGCCTAGAGTAAGAAGTGCGGCTAAGGCTTCGCTTTTATCATCGCTTACATTTTCAAGTTTGGTTTTTGTGTCAGAAAGTTCTACTATAATGCGTTTTGCACTTTTTGGACCTATGCCAGGTACTTTTTTAAGCACGCTTTCATCGCCCAAACTTAACGCTTTGTAAAAAGAATTTACATCAAGACTAGAGCATACCGCCATAGCAGTATTTGCACCCACTCCATTGACTTTTAAAAGCATTTCAAACATTTTTTGTTCATCTTTATCCAAAAAGCCATAAAATTTATTAGAATCTTCTTTGATGATTTGAGTGATAAAAAACTCATGCTTTTCTTGAGTTTGAATTTTAGCAGAACAAAAAAGCGAAATAAATATCCCATAGCTTAAACCACTAGTGCATTTAACAATGATAAAAGTAGGTTCTTTTTTTGTGATTATTCCTTCGATGCCGACAACCATGCTATATCCTTTTCTTCATAATCTAATTTTTTATGTATTTCTATACTTTCTTGGTTGTTTTGTATGACTTTTTTAATGCCTATAAATTTAGCACTTTCATTAACAAATGAAGAGTAAAAAATATCTTCTTTAGGCTCTAGAAGTGAAAATTTGATCTCATTCATGTCAGTCCATTTGCCGCTTTTATTTATAAAAGTTGCTTTAAAAAGCATTTTTTGCAAATTGATTAATTCTAATTGTAAAGATTTTTTGCGTTCAAGAAGTTCTTTTTCTTCATTTTGTAGTTTATTTAATTCAAGATTTTGTAAAGAGAAATCTTTTAGGGCTTTTTCGTATTGTACAGGAACATTTTGACCTTGATTTTTAAGTTCTGTTATCTTTTTTTCAACGCTTAAAATTCCATTTTTGCTTGATAAAATGTATTGTCTTATTTTATTTATTTTATGATTTAACTTAGAAATTTGCTCTCCTAAAATCGCAAATTCTTCATCATAATTTTTATCAAGAGTTTTAATTTTAGCATGAAATTTATTGTTATCCCCGTTAATGCGTTCTATTGTGGTGTTTTCAAAAAACACACAAGAATTATTACTTTCTAAATTTTCTATATAGATTTTATCAGCTTGTATATTTCCGCCTAAACTTTTTTTAATTCTCACTTCTTTGGCTTTGATTGTTCCACCTTCGAGCAAATCTATATTTAAAATTTCGGCTTCCGCAAATCCTCTATGAGTTTTTATATAGGCTTGTTTGGCTTGAATTTTGGCTTTAGAGTGCGTAGTGCCTTCAATTTTCATTTTGGTGGCATTAAGTTGAGTGTTGCTTCCTACGCTTCCGACTACATTTAATTCTTCACATTCTATCCCAACGCCAGAATTTACAGCATCTTTTACTTCTGAAAGAAATTTTATATTGATTTTGACATTTTTGTCTAGTCCAGCTCTTATAATCCCTATATTTTTAAAATCTACCCCATTAAAATCTAGTTCATTGGCGATATCAAATTTTTCACCATCTTGTACTACATAACCTTTTTTTAAGGCTATATATTCTGTGTATCCATCTTGCTCTACTTGTTTAAAAGCTGAAGAACAAGAAAATTTAACTTTATTTTCATTTGCGGCTAAAACTTTTAAGGTGTGTAAATTTAAGTCTTTTCCTTCTTTACCTTGTTTAAATTTGGCGTGTTTTAAAACAACTTCGTTTTCATCAACAACAATAATACCTGAGCGTTTTTCATCGATAGTGTAGTTTTTGGTTTTTTCTTTATAAGTCAAGATCAGGGATTCATCTTGACTTTCTATAGGATCAATACCTTGTGCAACGGTGATTTGTATAGTTTTATTTAAAGGGATGTTTTTATGTTGGTTGCAAAAAGACATTAAATTTTTCTTAAAATCAAAAATGCGGATACCTATTAAAAATTTAAGTTTCAACATCTTTTTATAAATATTTTGCAAAAGTTCTAGTGCTAGTTTTTCATGAAAGTCTAAATTTGTAAAATCAATTTGAGCAACTATTTTGGTTAAATTTTTATTTGCAACTAGTTTGACTGCTTGAGATGCTTTGCTTTGGTTTATACCGTGGAAAATTTCTATTTTGTATTCTTGCTTGATTTGAAGATCATTTTTTAAAAAAATTTCATCTTTATCAAAAAGAGTTAATTCTTTTTCAGAGATTTTTTCCCATTCTAAATCTCCAAAACGATATTGTGTAGAAAACGCCAATAAACTAAAATCAAGCTCATTTAAGCTAAGGTTTGTTCGTGAAGCTACGCTTAAAAGCTCTCGAGCTGGATTTTCTGTATAGGCAATAATTTTTTCATCCAAAGCCAAAACTTTCCCCTTGTAAAAAATTAAGAATGTAATTATAGTCAATGTTTAATCAATTTTAGTTAAAATAGTTCTCTTTATATTTTGAAATTTATGAAAAAATTTAATGAAGAGTTTAGTATTTAAAAATTTTATTATCAATGCTTTAGGAATTTTATTTTCAAGAATTTTAGGGCTTGCTAGAGATGTTTTAATAGCGCTTTTTTTAGGAGCAGGGCTTTATAGTGATATTTTTTTTGTGGCTTTAAAAATGCCTGCTTTTTTTAGAAGAATTTTTGCAGAAGGGGCTTTTGGACAAAGTTTTTTGCCTAATTTTGTAAAAGCGAAAAAAAAAGGAGCTTTTTGTGTTAGTGTAATGATGCAATTTAGCCTTATAGTTTTTTTATTTTGTCTTTTGGTAAGTTTTTTCTCCTCTTTTTTTACCAAGCTTTTTGCTTTTGGGTTTAACGCAGATACTATAGCTTTAGCGGCTCCTTTGGTGGCGATTAATTTTTGGTATTTGTTTTTTATTTTTTTAGTTACTTTTTTAGGAGCTATTTTAAATTATAGACAAAAATTTTTCATTACCTCTTTTTCTGCGGCATTATTTAACTTAAGTATTGTTATAGCTGCCTTTTTTGTGGATAAAAATGCACCGCAAAATACACTTTATTATTTTTCTTATGCAACGGTTTTAAGTGGGGTAGCACAGCTTATTTTACATTTGTTTGTTTTAAAAAACAATCCTGTAATCCGTGCTATGGCTTTAAGTATAAAATTTAAAAAAGCCAAGGCGCAATTACAAGGTTTTTATGGCAATTTTTTTCATGGAGTTTTAGGTTCTTCTGCGACGCAATTTAGCTCATTGCTTGATACAACCATAGCTAGTTTTTTAATGAGCGGGAGTATTTCTTATCTTTATTATGCAAATCGTGTCTTCCAACTCCCCCTGGCACTTTTTGCTATTGCTTTAACTCAAGTTTCTTTTCCAAAAATTTTAAAACATTTAAAAAGCGATCAAGAAAATTTAGCCTTAAAATTTATGCAAAGAGCATTAGCGCTTTTAAGCATTTTGCTTATTGCTTCTAGTATTGTAGGTTCTGTGTTTGCTTTGGAAATTTCAAAGCTTTTATTTGAAAGAGGAAATTTCACTCACGAAGATAGTGTGATTACGGCTTATGTTTTGATTGCTTATCTTATAGGGCTTTTACCTTTTGGTTTGCAAAAGCTTTTTTCTTTGTGGCTTTATGCAAAATTTAAACAAAAAACAGCAGCTTGGATCGCGGTAAAATCTTTAATTATCAGTGCTTTATGTTCTATGGCTTTTATATTTTTGATTAAAGATGAAAGTTTAAAGGTTATTGCAGTGGCACTTTCAAGCTCTATTAGTGCTTTTTATTTGCTTGGAGCTAATATCAAAGAATTTGGTTTTAAGAAATTTTTTGCTTTAATATCTATTAAAATTTGCTTATTGGTTATAGTTGCTTTGATTGTTTTTACGATCTTACTTATTTTGATTAAACCTTATATTTTAAGTTTTTTTATAGGAATTTTTACAAGTTTTAAAGGAGTTTTTTAATGAGATTATTAGATAGTGTAACAAAAGAGAAAATAAAACTTGATAAAAAAGATATTAGTATTTACTTATGCGGGCCTACGGTTTATGATGATGCACATTTAGGACATGCAAGAAGTAGTGTTTGTTTTGATCTTTTGCGTAGAGTTTTACTTGCTCAGGGCAATAGGGTAAAATTTGCTAGAAATTATACAGATATTGATGATAAGATTTTGAAAAAAATGGCTCAAAGTGGTCAAACTTTAGAGGAAATTACGGAATTTTATATCAAAAGTTATGAAGAGGATATGAGGGTTTTAAATGTATTAGATCCTGATTTTAAACCTCGTGCAACGCATTATATAACAGCTATGCTTGATTTGATTAAAAAGCTTACTAAGGATGGGTTTGTTTATACTCTAGAAGATGGAATTTATTTTGATACAAGTAAAGATGAAAAATATTTAAGCCTATCAAATCGCAATTTAGAAGAAAATATCTCTCGTCTAAGTAATGAAGTGCAAAAAAGAAATGAAAGCGATTTTGTGCTTTGGAAATTTGATGAAAATTTTTACGAAAGTAAATTTGGCAAAGGGCGCCCAGGTTGGCATACTGAATGTGTTGCTATGATTGATTCTATTTTTGAAAATACTCTTGATATACATGCTGGAGGGATAGATTTGCTTTTTCCTCATCATGAAAATGAAGCTGCGCAATGTCGTTGTGGATGTAAGAGAAAATTAGCAAATATTTGGCTTCATAATGGTTTTGTAAAAATCGATGGCGAAAAAATGAGTAAAAGTTTAAATAATAGTTTTTTTATAAAAGATGCTTTAAAAGAATTTATGGGCGAGGCTTTAAGATTTTATCTTTTGAGTTCTCATTATAGATCTCATTTTAATTATTCTTTATCGGATTTAGAAAATGCTAAAAAACGTTTAGATAAATTTTATCGCCTTAAAAAAAGATTGGATTTAGGTGAAATTTCTGATTTTGATGTTTTAAATGATATTGAAATAAAAAGCGAAATTGCTAAGCAAATTTTAGAGATTTTAAATGATGATTTAAATATTTCTAAAGCCTTAGCTCTTTTGGATGATTTTATCAGTAATGCAAATTTAGAGTTGGATAAAGAAAGCAAAAATAAAATTTTAAAACAAAATATCAAAGAAGCTTTAAGCGAGCTAGCTAAAATTTTTGGCTTTGGTTTTATGGATACAACTTTATATTTTCAATGGGGTGTAAGCAAGGAAGAACGAGAAGAAATTGAAAAGTTAATTTTAGAAAGAACTGAGGCTAAGAAAAACAAAGATTTTAACACAGCTGATGCAATAAGAGAGCAATTAAATAGTAAAAAAATCACTCTTTTAGATACTCCAAATGGAACAATTTGGGAGAAAATAAATGCATAATGAGATGAATTTAAAAGAGGTTTTAATACGCTTTAAGCCCTTTTATAAAAGATATTGGAAACAATTTGCTATAGCTATTTTTGGTATGATTTTAGCAAGCGGAGGAACTGCTGGAAGTTTTTATGCTTTAGAGCCTATTTTAAATTATATTTTCGTTGAAAAAAATGAAGCTTTACTTTATACAGTACCTTTTTTGCTAGTATTGATGTATTTTTTTAAAAATCTTGGAACTTATTTACAAAGTTTTTATGTTTCCTTTATAGGAACAGATATGTTAAGAGTATTGCGTGCTAGGGTTTTAAAAAATGTTTTACGCTTGGATATGGATTTTTTTAAACGCTATAGAAGCGGAGAGCTTGTAAGTCGTTGTACTAATGATATTAATGCACTTCAAAGCATAGTATCAAACATTATTCCTGATTTTTTTAGAGAGCTTTTAACTGCTATAGGACTGCTTACGGTAGTCTTGTATCAAAGTCCTACTTTGGCTTTTTTTGCTTTAGTGATTTTGCCTTTAGCTATTTTTCCTTTGGTATGGTTTGCTAAAAAACTTAAAAAATATGCAAGAAATATACAAGAAACAAATTCGGATTTACTTTCTTATTTGGGTGAAATTTTTTCAAATATTGAATTGATCAAAGCTAATGATAATGAAAAAAAAGAAAGTGATAAATTTGCTAAGCATAATGATACTTTATGTAAATTAAACCTAAAATCCGCACGTATTGATGCACTTACAAGTCCTTTAATGGATATGATGGGTTCTGTTGGGGTTGCTGTGGTGATTATTGTAGGGGGTAGAGAGGTTATCAATGGTTCTATGAGTGTGGGAAGTTTTATCAGTTTTGTTTCGGCACTTTTTGCGATATATACTCCTTTAAAGCGTCTTTCGTCTTTATATGGAAAACTTCAAGGTGCTGTTGCGGCAAGTGAAAGAACTTTTTATTTATTGGATTTAGAACCTCAAATTAAAGGTGGAAGCAAAGAATTAAAAAACATTGAAAAAATTAGCTTTGAAAATGTTGAATTTGCTTATGAAAACCCGCATAAAAGTGTTTTAAAAGGCGTAAATTTTGATTTTGTTAAAGGGCAAATGCTTGCTCTTGTAGGGACAAGTGGGGGTGGTAAATCTTCTATTATTAATCTTTTGATGTATTTTTATGAAAAGCAAAAAGGTAAAATTTTACTCAATCAAGAAGATATTAGCACTTTTACCATAGAAAGCTTACATGCTAAAATAGGACTTGTAACGCAAAATATTTATCTTTTTAATGATAGTTTTGCTGCAAATATTGCTTATAGCGAAGAGTTAGAAGAAGAAAAAGTCATCCAAGCTTTAAAATTGGCCAATGCTTATGAATTTGTTAAAGAAATGGGCGGGATTTGGGCTGAAGTGAAAGAACATGGTAAGAACTTAAGTGGAGGGCAAAAACAAAGAATAGCAATCGCTAGAGCTTTATATAAAAATCCTGATGTGCTTATTTTTGATGAAGCAACTTCAGCTTTGGATAATGAAAGTGAAAAAGCAATAGTTAAAACTATAGAAAATTTAAAACAAGATAGATTGATTTTAGTGGTTGCACATCGTTTAAGCACTATAGAAAATGCAGATAAAATAGTAGTATTGGATAAGGGCAAGGTATTGGCAATAGGTAAAGATGAAGAGCTTTTGCAAACTTGTTCTTTGTATCAAAAATTTAAAAGCAAAGAAAAAACAAAGCCTAGCTTTAGTTAATTTTAGTTAGAATTTTAAAAAGGATTAAAAAATGGCTTATGAAATGATAAAACCTTTACTTTTTAAGTTAAACCCTGAGCATACACATGCTTTGGTTGAATATAGCTTAAGGGCTTTAAGTGCTAGTTTTCCAGGAGCTTTAAGTTTTTTAGCACACAAATATATAGTTGATAATGAGAGTTTAAGGCAAAATTTACTTGGACTTGATTTTAATAACCCTGTGGGTTTAGCAGGAGGCTTTGATAAAAATGCTACTATGATAAGACCTTTGAGTGCTTTAGGATTTGGCTTTTTAGAAGTGGGAACTTTTACTCCAAAACCTCAAGAAGGCAATGAAAAGCCACGTCTATTTAGACTTGTAAAACAAGAAAGTATACAAAATGCTATGGGTTTTAACAACGAAGGTGCTGAAAAGATTGCTTTAAGACTTGCAAAAACCTATCCTTTTGTTTTGCCTTTAGGGGTAAATATAGGGAAAAATAAAATCACTCCAAATGATAAAGCCTTGGAGGATTATTTTACTTTGTTTAGAGATTTTAAGGATTTGTGTGATTATTTTATCGTTAACATCTCATCTCCTAATACTAAAAATTTAAGAGAGTTGCAAAATGATGATTTTTTAAATACCTTGCTTGAAGAAGCCAAAAAAATCACTTCTAAGCCTATTTTGATAAAAATTGCTCCTGATATGAAAATAGATGATGCTTTAAATTTATGTGAAAATGCCATTAAAAAAGGTGCAGATGGGTTTATATTAGCCAATACTAGTGTTGATTATAGTTTATTAGATAATAATCGTACTTTTGGTGGTATTAGTGGAAGACTGATTACGGAAAAAAGTGGTATTTTTTTCAAAGAAGTAGCTAAAATTCTTTTTGGCAAAACCTTGCTTATTGCAAGTGGAGGGATTGATAGTGCTGATATTGCTTATGAGCGTATTAAAAATGGGGCTAATTTGGTGCAAGTTTATACAGCTTTGATTTTTAAAGGTCCTTCTTTGGTAAAAAATATCAATCAAAATCTTATAGAGCTTTTAAGAAAAGATGGTTTTTTACACATTAGCGAAGCTGTTGGGGTAAATTTAAAATGATTGCTTATGAAAAAATTCAATTAAAAAACAAGCTTGAAGTTTATGCTTTGCCTGTAAATAAAAATAGCGATGTGATTAGCGTTGATATTTTTTATAAAGTGGGTTCAAGAAATGAGATCATGGGAAAAAGTGGCATAGCTCATATGTTAGAACATTTAAATTTTAAAAGTACTAAAAATTTAAAAGCTGGCGAATTTGATGAGATTGTTAAGGGTTTTGGTGGTGTGGATAATGCAAGCACAGGTTTTGACTATACTCATTATTATATTAAATGTGCGAAGAAAAATTTAGATAAAGCTTTAGAGCTTTTTGCAGAACTTATGGCGAATTTAAATTTAAAAGATGAAGAATTTCAGCCTGAAAGAGCAGTGGTTTTAGAAGAGCGTAGATGGAGAACAGATAATAACCCTTTAGGATATCTTTATTTTAGGCTTTTTAATCATGCATTTATGTATCATCCTTATCATTGGACTCCTATAGGTTTTTTTAAGGATATAGAAAATTGGAGTATTGAAGATATTAAAGAATTTCACAGTATTTATTATCAACCTAAAAATGCGATTTTACTTGTAAGTGGCGATATAGAAAGTAAGGAAGTTTTTGAGCTTTCAAAAAAACATTTTGAAAAGATTAAAAATACTAAGACTATACCTAAAATTCACACAAAAGAGCCTAAGCAAGATGGAGTAAAAAGAATATATTTACATAAAAACTCAGATACTGAACTATTAGCCCTTGCTTATAAAATTCCAAATTTCAAGCACAAAGATATACCTGCTTTAAATGCTTTATCCGAGCTTTTAGGAAGTGGGAAAAGTTCTTTAATGAGTGAAATTTTGATTGATAAATTAAATTTAATCAATGATTATTATGCTTATGTTAATGATTGTATAGATGAAAATTTATTTATTTTTATTTGTAATTGTAACCCCAATGTTAATGCAGAAAAAGTAGAAAAAGAGCTTTTAAAAATCATTGATAAACTTAAAATGGGTAAAATTTCTCAAAAAGATTTGCAAAGAGTGAAAAATAATGTCAAAAGTGATTTTATTTTCTCACTTAACAATGCTAGTGCAGTGGCAAATATTTATGGTTCATATCTAGCAAGAGGAGATATCAATCCTTTGTTAAATTATGAGAAAGATATACAAAATTTGGAATTAAAAGATTTGATTTCTTGTGCTAAAAAATATTTTATTCAAGAAAATTCAACTACGGTAATTCTAAGAAAGGATTCAAATGGATAAAAATATTATCATTGGGGCGATGACGGCTCTTATTACACCATTTAAAAATGGAAAAGTTGATGAGCAAAGTTATGCAAGATTGATTAAAAGACAAATAGAAAATGGCATCGATGCAGTAGTTCCAGTAGGAACAACAGGAGAAAGTGCAACTTTAACCCATGAAGAACATAGAACTTGCATAGAAATAGCCGTTGAGACTTGTAAAGGAACTAAAGTTAAGGTTTTAGCAGGTGCGGGAAGTAATGCAACTCATGAGGCAGTGGGTTTGGCTAAATTTGCTAAAGAGCATGGTGCTGATGGGATTTTAAGTGTGGCACCGTATTATAATAAACCTACGCAACAAGGACTTTACGAGCATTATAAGGCTATTGCGCAAAGTGTAGATATTCCTGTGCTTTTATATAATGTTCCAGGAAGAACAGGTTGTGAAATTTCAACGGATACTATTATCAAGCTTTTTAGAGATTGTGAAAATATTTATGGAGTAAAAGAAGCGAGTGGAAATATCGATAAGTGTGTGGATTTGCTTGCACACGAACCTAGAATGATGCTTATTTCAGGGGAAGATGCGATCAATTATCCTATACTTTCAAATGGTGGAAAGGGAGTGATTTCAGTAACTTCAAATTTATTACCCGATATGATTAGCGCTTTAACTCATTTTGCTTTAGATGAAAATTATAAAGAAGCTAAAAAAATCAATGATGAGCTTTATAATATCAATAAAATTTTATTTTGCGAAAGTAATCCTATTCCTATTAAAACGGCTATGTATTTAGCTGGATTGATAGAAAGTTTGGAATTTAGACTTCCTCTTTGTTCTCCAAGTAAGGAAAATTTTGCTAAAATTGAAGAAGTGATGAAAAAATATAAGATCAAAGGATTTTAATGAATACAGAATTTCAAGGAAAAACTTTAGTGATTAGCGGTGGAACTCGCGGGATAGGCAAAGCTATAGTTTATGAATTTGCTAAAGTGGGTGCAAATATAGCTTTTACTTATAATTCTAATGCGCAAATTGCTGATGAAATGGTTCAAGATTTGGAGAAAAATTATAAAATCAAAGCTAGAGCTTATGAATTTAATATCTTAGAACCTGAAACCTATAAAGAACTTTTTGAAAAAATTGATGTGGATTTTGATAGAGTGGATTATTTTATCTCAAATGCTATCATTTCAGGACGTGCGGTTGTAGGTGGCTATACCAAATTTATGAAGTTAAAACCAAAGGGAATTAATAACATTTTTACAGCCACAGTAAATGCTTTTGTTGTGGGCGCACAAGAAGCAGCTAAAAGGATGGAAAAAGTAGGGGGTGGAAGCATTATTTCTATCTCATCTACAGGAAATTTAGTGTATATAGAAAATTATTCAGGTCATGGTACAGCAAAAGCCGCTGTAGAAGCTATGGCAAGATATGCGGCTACTGAACTTGGAGAAAAAAATATCCGTGTAAATGTCGTAAGTGGTGGGCCTATTGAAACTGATGCTTTAAGAGCTTTTACAAATTATGAAGAAGTAAAACAGGCTACTATAAATTTAAGCCCTTTAAATCGCATGGGGCAGCCTGAAGATTTGGCTGGAGCATGTCTTTTTCTTTGTTCAAGTAAGGCAAGTTGGGTTACAGGACATACTTTCATCGTTGATGGTGGTACAACTTTTAAATAAAAATTAAGAAAAATCAATGGATTTTTCTTAAAAATATTTTTCAATCAAGTTTTAATTTCCACCCTAAAAAAACACTTAATAATGCAAGTAAAAAAATAAAATTTAAAGTCCAATTACCAAAACCTACAAAACCTATAGATAATACGCTGTAAAAAAATCCTCCCACAGCTGAATAAATACAAATCGTACTTAAAGATCCATTTTCTGCCATTTTTTTACATGGGCAGATTTTATAAAATTTTTTATCGTTAAATTGATTTTTCTTTTTATTTCCTAAAAATAAACCAAAAAGGGCAAAAAGATTTAAAAAAATAAAAGCATATAATAAAATTTGATCTAATTCCATTTTAATATACCTTAAAAGTATCTAAGCCAAGAGGGTAGATGGACTTGCTCTTCTTTTAAAGTAGTCTCTTGTCCATGTCCTGGTAAAAGTTTAAAATCTTCTTTGTAAGTCATAACTTTTTCTAAGCTTTGTTTCATTAAATTTGCATCTGAATAAGGAAAATCCCATCTTCCTATGCTTCTATAAAATAAAAAATCTCCACTAAACATGATATTTTTACCTACAATTTCTATCATAGTGCAACCTGGTGTGTGTCCTGGTAAAAAGTGAAATTTAAAATCAACTCCGCAAATATTTAAAATATCTTCATTATCTACTAAAAAATCCGCATCGCTAGAATCATAGCCTTGATTAAAATCATCATGTAGCATAAAAGCATCATTTTTATGAATATAAATAGGGATGTTGTATTCTTTTTTAACCTTGGCATTATCCCAAATATGATCATAATGCCCGTGAGTATTTAAAATCGCCAAAGGATTTTTTACATGTTTTTTGATAAATAAAAGTGCATCAGTTCCTGGATCAATGATAAATTCACCCTTTGGGGTAAATAAAATATAGCAATTAGTTTCATAAACTCCACAAGCTTGTTTGATAATTTGCATTTTTTGCCTCTTTAATAAAAAATTTGCCTTAAATAAATATAATTATACATTAAATTTTTAAAAGGCAAGCTTTATGGATTGGCAAAAGATTACGGAAAAAATGTGTGATTTTATACAAGAAAAAGTGAAAAATTCTCAAAGTCAAGGTGTGGTTTTGGGGCTTAGTGGCGGGATTGATTCTGCTTTAGTAGCAACGCTTTGTAAAAGAGCTTTAAAAGAGAATGTTTTTGCTCTTTTAATGCCAACTCAAATTTCAAACAAAGCCAATCTTGAAGATGCTTTAAGGCTTTGTGCGGATTTAAATCTTGAATATAAAATCATAGAAATTCAAAGCATTTTAGATGCTTTTATAAAGCAAAGTGAAAATACCACTCTAGTATCTTTGGGAAATTTTGCAGCGCGTATTAGAATGAGTTTGCTTTATGATTATTCTGCTTTGAAAAATTCTTTAGTCATAGGCACTTCTAATAAAAGCGAATTGCTTTTAGGTTATGGTACGATTTATGGGGATTTAGCTTGTGCTTTTAATCCTATAGGATCGCTTTATAAAAGTGAAATTTATGCCTTAGCAAAATACCTTAACTTGCATGAAAATTTCATCAAAAAAGCTCCAAGTGCGGATCTTTGGGAAAATCAAAGTGATGAGGCGGATTTAGGTTTTTCTTATACAAAAATCGATGAAGGTTTAAAAGCTTTAGAAACTAATGATGAAAAACTTTTAAGAACGCTTGATCCTTCTTTGATTGCTATGTTAAAAAATCGCATGCAAAAAAATGCTTTTAAGGGAAAAATGCCTGAAATTTTGGAAATTTAAACAATGAATGAAGAAAAAAATTATGAACTTTGGCTTGATAATTATTTTTTTAAGCCCAATTTTTGGCAAAAATGCCTTGCTTTTATACTTTTACCTTTAAGTGTGCTTTATGCTTTTTTTGCGATTTTAAATACTTTTTTTCGTAAAAAAATAGTTTTTAAAAAGCCTGTTATTAGCGTTGGTAATTTAAGTTTTGGAGGTAATGGAAAAACCCCGCTTTGTAAAGCTATAGCAAGGGAATTTGATGGTGTTTTTATAGTACTTAGGGGCTATAAAAGAAAGTCTAAAGGTTTGTTTGTTGTTAAAAATCAAAATGAAATTTTATGCACCTTAACACAAAGTGGCGATGAAGCTATGGAGTATGCTTTTGAAGAAAATATCAAAGGTGTGATTGTGAGCGAAGATAGAGTAAAAGGTATTGAAAAAGCTTTTGAATTGGGAGCTAAAATCGTTGTGCTTGATGATGCTTTTTCTAAATTTCATATTAAAAAATTTGATATTTTACTTGAAAGTAAAATCAAACCTTATTTTAATTTTACCTTACCAAGTGGAGCTTATCGTTTGCCGAAATTTTATGAAAAAAGGGCTGATTTTATTGCATTAGAAGGCAGGGATTTTGTGCGTTATTCTTTTGTAAAAGAAAATCCAAAGGCTGTTTTGGTAACTGCTATTGCTAAACCTTTTAGATTGTATGAGCATTTTATCAAAGCAAGGGCTTGTTATTTTTTTAAAGATCATTATGAGTTTAAAAAAGAAGAATTAGAAAATTTGCTAAAAAAACATAATTGCGATACACTAATGCTTACTTTTAAGGATTTTGTTAAAGTTAAAGATTTTGGTTTTAAATGTCAAATTATAGAATTAAATATAGAATTAAAAGATTCATTAAGGGAAAAAATAAAAACTTATATCAAGGAGTTTGAGCAATGAAATTAGTCGAGAGTAGAAATGTAAATAATGTATCAAGTTTTAAGGAAGCTTTGATTAACCCAAACGCCCCGGAAGGAGGGCTTTACTCACCTTTAAATTTGCCTATTTTTGAAGGAGAAAAATATGCCAATTTGTCTTATAAAGATTTTGCTTTAAAGCTTATAGAAAGTTTTGGTTTTGGCGAAGAAGAGCTTTTTAAAAAGGCTTTGAAAAGTTACGAAAGCTTTGATGATAAAAATACACCTATTTCTTTGCAAAAAATCTCTGAAAAAACCTATATTAATGAGCTTTGGCATGGGCCTACAAGAGCTTTTAAAGATATGGCTTTACAGCCTTTTGGCGTGCTTTTAAGCGAATTTTCAAAGGATAAAAATATTTTAATTATTTGTGCTACGAGCGGCGATACAGGACCTGCAACCCTAAAAAGCTTTGAAAATGCAAAAAATGTTAAAGTAGCTTGTATGTATCCAAAAGGTGGCACAAGTGGAGTTCAAGAGTTGCAAATGCGAGCTTTAGATAAGGATAATTTGAAAGTTTTTGCTATAGATGAGGATTTTGACGCAGCGCAACGCACTTTAAAAGAATTGCTTTTTTCAAAAGATTTTCAAAACAAAATTAAAGCTTTAAATTATGAGCTTTGCGCAGCGAATTCTGTAAATTTTGGGCGTATTTTATTTCAGATTATTTATCATTATTATGCGAGTTTAAAACTTTTTAATGAGTTTTTAGAAGAAGTACAAATCATTGTTCCAAGTGGAAATTTTGGCAATGCTTTAGGAGCTTTTTATGCTAAAAAAATGGGAGCTAAAATTTCAAAAATCAAAATCGCTTCAAATGTGAATAATATTTTGAGTGAATTTTTTAATCATGGCGTTTATGATTTGCGTGAAAAAAGTCTTAAGAAGACTATTTCTCCAGCTATGGATATACTTATTTCATCTAATATCGAAAGACTTTTGTTTGCGAAATTTAAAGATAAAAGAACCAAAGAACTGATGAATTTGTTGAAAAATGAGAGATATTTTAAACTTGAAAAAGAAGAATTGCAAAGTTTACAAGAAGATTTTGAGGCGGATTTTTGCACCGATGAAGAATGTATGCAATTTATCAAACAAAGCAAGATTTTAATCGATCCGCACACCGCAACTTGTTTTAAAATGCTTGATCCTTTAAAACCTAGCATTATTACCTCTACAGCAGAATGGACAAAATTTACTCCAAGTATGATAAAAGCTTTATACGATAGGGATTCTAAGAATGAAAAAGAAGATTTAAAATTTATAGCTAAAGAGTTTAATGTCCAAGTTAAAGATGAAATTTTGGCTTTATTTGACTTGAAAAATAGCGATGAAAAGGTATTTGAAGCCAAAAATATAAAAAAAGAAATTTTAGATTGGATGCAAAAATGATTATTATTCCTGCAAGATTAAAATCAAGTCGTTTTCATGAGAAAATTTTATGTGATGTAGGTGGAGTGCCTATGTTTGTGGCTACTGCAAGAAGGGTAAGTAGTGTGGATGAAGTTTGTATAGCTTTAGATGATGAAAAGGTTTTAAGTATCGCTAAAGAATATGGTTTAAATGCAGTTTTAACAAGCAAAAATCATGAAAGCGGTACGGATAGGATTAATGAAACTTGTAAGAAACTAGCTTTAAAAGATGATGAGATTATTATCAATGTCCAAGCTGATGAGCCTTTTATAGAATGTGAAAATTTATTAAAATTTAAAGAATTTGCAAGTTCTTGCTTGGATAAAAAAGCTTTTATGGCGAGTTGTTATAAAAAAATCACTCAAGAAGAAGCTATGGATCCTAATCTGGTTAAAGTGCTTTGCGATAAAGAAGGGTATGCTTTGTATTTTTCAAGAGCTAAAATTCCTTATGAAAGAGAAAATTACGAGGAAAGTTTTAAAGGGCATTTAGGCATTTACGCTTATAGTGTCAAAGCTTTAAGAGAGTTTTGTTCTTTATTAAGTTCTGCACTTGAAAGAGCGGAAAAATTAGAGCAATTAAGAGCTATAGAAAATGGTAAAAAAATCAAAATGCTTGAAATTTCAACAACAAGCATGGGGATTGATACTAAAGAAGACTATGAAAGGGCTTTAAAAATTTATTTAGAAAAATAACTCCACCCCAAAACGGAACAAATTTTGCTTATATTATTTTAATATATTTAGGTTGAAGGCAGAAAAATCTAAATCAAGGAATTAATATGAGTATCTTTAGTATCAATGATAATTCAAACTATAATTCTATACTTTCACAAGCAAAAGCTAATAAAGAAAGTAAAGAAAATTCTAAAATAAGTTTTGCTAATGCTTTTTTAAAACAAAATGCTAGTAAGTTAAATGAAATTCAAAATGCAAATTCACAAACTCTAGCAAGAAGTGAAGCATTAAATTCTACTAATACAACAAATACTAGCAATAATACTAATTTTAGTATAAGTAGTAAGACAAGTTCTCCTAATTATGATATATCTAGTGAATTTAAAAACTCTATTTATACTCTAAAATACAAACAAGCTGATTTAAACACTAATACAGCCTATGGTTATAGTGTAGATAAAGATGGTTATATGGGAAGTGATTTTAATAAAGCTGCGGGACTTCCTGAAGATTTTAAGATACATAAATCTACTTTGGATGAGATTAAAAAAGCTGCCGAAAATGATCCTGTTGTTTCAAGTACAAAAGAATACTTAGGCGTAAGCAGTTATTATTCTAATATAGATATAGCAAATACTATAAAACAATATTATAATCTTTTTTCTAATGCTCTAGGTCAAAGCTTTCCAAATGATAAAACAAGTTTTAGTGAAGCAGATATAAATTCTATGCCTAGTGGTTATGGTGTAAGTGGAACGCAATGGATGGACTTTAATGAGCCAAGCAATAGAATGAATATTACAGGTTTAAAAGATTTTTCAAATTCTTTAATTTCAAATGTTTATAAAACCCCTGAACAAGCAAAAGAAGCTGATGAAATTTGGCTTGATTCAGGATGTATGATCAAAGGATTATCATCTGAGACTTTAGGTTTATCCTTAGAAGAAATCAAAAATGTTTCTAGAGGTGAAGATTGGCAATTTAATCCTGATATGTCAGTTTATCCACAAAATGAAGATGGAAGCTATTCTAAAGAAACTTTGTTTATGAGTTTTTTAAAAGCTCAAGGTGGACAACCTGTTGAGAGTCTAAAAACCACACTTAATCCAAAATTAGAAGCTTACAAGAGGGCTATGGCTAAAGAGAGTTTTAGTGGTCCTGCAATTAACATTGATAGTATTATGACAGGTAAAAGTGACTTTAAAAGCTTTTTTAGATACTGGGCAGAGCGTGGCATAGAAGGTGATTTATATATGTATGAAAATAACATTTCTAAAGAATCTGCTATGGGTAATTGGGCTTTAGACGCTGAGATTAAACAAGCTCTTGCTAATGGTTGGAAAGCAAAACCTAGCACTATTGATTCCTACGCTGATTCTATAATGGATAGATTAAATAATCTTTTGGGACAAACTAGGGTTTAGGAAGTATTAATTTTTTAAGTTTGAAATAAATTGCTAATAACAAAATAAGATAAAACTAGTATAATTTTTTTACAAAAAAAATTGAAAGGAAATTATGAAAAAAATTATTTTGATTTTTATCTCTTTTTTTGCTTTAAATTTGAGTGCAAAAGATTTGGTTGTAGGAATGGAGCTTGGATATCCGCCTTTTGAAATGAGCGATAAAACAGGCAAAGCAAGTGGAATTAGCGTGGATTTTTTAGAAGCTTTTGCAAAGAAAAACGGCTATAAACTTGTAGTAAAAAATATCGCTTGGGATGGTTTAATACCTGCTTTAAAAACAGCCAAGATAGATCTTATTATGTCCTCTATGACAATTACCGATAAGAGAAAGAAAGTGGTGGATTTTAGCATTCCTTATGCTAAGGCAAATTTGGCTATTTTAACTCCTTTGAACTCTGATATTACAAATATCAAAGATTTAGATAAAAAGGGCAAAGTTTTGGCTTTAAAGCGTGGTTCTACAGGGCATTTATATGCGGTTAAAAATTTAAAAAATGCAACTATTAATTTATTTGATAAAGAAAATGCTGCTATTTTGGAAGTGATTCAAGGCAAGGCTGATGGATTTTTTTATGATCAACTTACGATTTATCGGACTTGGCAAAAGCATCAAGATACAACCAGAGCCATTTTAGCGCCTTTTCAAGAAAATCCTGAGTTTTGGGGTATAGCTGTAAGAAAAGGTGATGAAGCTTTAAAGGACAAGCTTGATAATTTCATTGATGAGAGTAGGAAAAATGGCTTTTTAGATTTTTTGGGCAATAAGTATTTAAAAGACATTAAAGAAGTTTTTAAGCAAAATAATATCACTTTTTTCTTGTAGGCTTTTAATAAAATATTGATAATTAATATTAATTTTATAAATTTTGATATACAATATCATTATCTAAATTTTAAATAAAAGGATTTAAGATAATGAAAAAAGTTGCATTTTTTTTGTTATTTTTGTTTTTATCTTGCACTGTACTAAACGCAGCTAGGGAGTATTGCAAATATGCTTATCAAGAAGATAGAGCTATACCTTTAATTTTAAATTATGGAATAAGATTGGGGGTAGTAGGTGCTGGGGTTGCGAGTGCACCTGCACCGGGCGAAAGTACTTACAATTCAAAAATTGACATGATGGCTGCAAGATGCCACTAAGCTTAGTTTTTGGGTGTATTTTACAATGCTAGAATTTATTTTTACTCTTATTTTAGATTTTACTTTTTATTCTATCAAGACCCTAGAAAAAGTCTTTCTAGGGCGAACAGCCTTAGTAATTCTTTTTGTTGTTTTTATAGCTCTTTTTTGCGTTAAAGGCTTGTTTTTGTATATACTTTTAGCTTTAGAATTATTTTTGCTTTTGTATCTTTTTCTTGGAATTTTGTTTTTAAGATTTTATAAATCTTAGGTTACAAAGCTTTCCACAAGCCTTTGCACTAGCAAATTCCATCCATCCACTAATACAAAAATTAAGAGTTTAAAAGGTAAAGAGATCATAGTAGGAGGTAGCATCATCATACCCATAGCCATTAAAACTGAGCTTACAACCATATCTATGACTAAAAAGGGTAGGTAGATTAAAAACCCTATTTCAAAAGCGGTTTTAAGCTCTGAAATCATAAAAGCAGGAACTAAAACCGTAAGGGGAACATCATCTATGGTTTTGGGATTGGGTAGATTGCGTATGCGATAAAAAAGGGCTAAATCTTTTTCGCGAGTATTTTTAAGCATAAAATCTTTAAAAGGCTTTGCTCCTTTTATAAAAGCCTCTTCATAGCCTATTTTTTCTGCTAAATAAGGTTTTATACCTTCATTATAGGATTTTGTAGCTACAGGTTCCATGATAAAAAAAGTTAAAATTAAAGCCAAGGTTACTAAAATGGTATTAGGTGGCATACTTTGCGTCCCCATAGCTTGTCGCAAAAATGAAAATACTACAATAAGACGCAAGAAAGAAGTCATAACAAAAACTATACTTGGAGCGAGCGCAAGTATGGTTAAAACAATCACTATATTTAAAGTAGTAACAAGCTGATTAGGTGTATTGGGTGCACTTAAGCTTAAATTTACTGTAGGGATAGTTGCTTCAGCAGCAAATAAGCTCATGCTTAAAAGTAAAAATAATAATATTTTTTTCAAAATTTAAAAACCTTTTTTTGTTTTTTACTAAAGAAATTTAAATTTTATCTTTTGATGACTAAAAACTAGTTTAAGGGTATTAGGATTTTAACTTTAAACTGCTAAAATAGTCTTTTAGACTTCTTAATAACAAAGGTAAAAAATGAAAACTTCTATTTTGATTTTAGCGGCAGGATTAGGCACTAGAATAAAATCACAAAAGCCAAAGGTTTTGCAAGAGCTTTGTCAAAAAAGTATGATTTTACACATTTTAAAAAAGGCTTTTGCTTTAAGTGATGATGTAAGTGTAGTTTTATCGCATCAAAAAGAACGCGTTGAAAAAGAAATTTTAGAATATTTTCCAAAAACACAAATTTTAGAGCAAGATTTGCAAAATTATCCAGGAACTGCGGGAGCTTTAAGTGGGTTTGAGCCTAAAAATGAAAGAGTGTTGATTCTTTGTGGTGATATGCCTTTGGTTGAGCAAACAAGTTTGGAAGCTTTGTTGGGTAATAATGCAAAATTAAATCTAGCAGTTTTTAAAGCAAGAGATCCTAAAAGTTATGGTAGGGTGGTGATAAAAAACGATAGCGTTGAAAAAATTGTTGAATTTAAAGATGCAAATACGCAAGAAAAAGAGATAAATACTTGCAATGCTGGGGTTTATGTGATTGACTCGAGGCTTTTAAAAGAGCTTTTACCTTTGATTGATAACAATAATGCGGCAAAAGAGTATTATTTAACCGACATTGTAAAACTAGCAAAAGAAAAAGATGTGATGATTAAAGCAGTTTTTGTAGATGAAGATGAATTTATGGGGATTAATGATAAATTTGAACTCAGTATAGCTGAAAATTTCATGCAAAAAAAAATTAAAAAATACTGGATGCAACAGGGTGTGATTTTTCATTTACCGCAAAGCACTTTTATAGGTGCAGATGTTGAATTTGTAGGTGAATGTGAAGTATATGAAAATGTAAGGATAGAGGGCAAAAGTAAGATTATAAACTCTATCATTAAAAGTTCAAGCGTGATAGAAAATTCCATCGTAGAAAATAGCGATGTAGGGCCTTTGGCACATTTGCGTCCAAATTGTGAGTTAAAAAACACTCATATAGGAAATTTTGTAGAATGCAAAAATGCAAAGTTAAATACCGTAAAAGCAGGGCATTTGAGCTATTTAGGAGATTGTGAGATAGATAGTGGAACCAATATAGGCTGTGGGACTATCACTTGTAATTATGATGGGGTAAAAAAGCATAAAACCATCATAGGAAAAAATGTTTTTGTAGGTTCTGATACGCAATTTATCGCACCTGTAAAAATCGAAGATGAAGTAATCATAGCAGCAGGAAGCACAGTAAGTGTCAATGTAGAAAAGGGTGCTTTGTTTATCAATAGAGCAGGGCATAAAATGATAAAAGATTATTATTATAAGAAATTTCAAAAATGAAAACCATACTTTTAGCCATTAGCGGTAGTATAGCTTTTTATAAATCTTATGAGCTTATTTCTTTGTTTAAAAAAGAAGGCTTTAGGGTAAAAGTTTTGCTTTCTAATGGTTTGTTAAAATTTGCTAGCAAAATGAGTTTTGAAGCCTTGGTTGATGAAGTTTTATGTGAGGAAAATGAAAGTTGGCAAAATTCAAACAATCACATAGCTTTTAGCAAGGATGTAGACCTTGTTTTGTTTGCCCCTGCAAGTGTTAATTCTATCAATAAACTTGCTTTTGGTATAGCGGATAATCTTTTTATCCAAACCTTAATCGCAGCAAATAAATCTCTTATCATAGCTCCTGCGGCAAATACAAATATGTTTCATCATTTTAGCACGCAAAATTCTTTAAAGATGCTTAAAGAAAATAAAGCTTTGATTATAGAGCCTATTTGTAAAGTTTTAGCTTGTAAAGATGAAGGCGTAGGAGCCTTAGCTGAAGTTAAGAATATTTTTAATATCGTCAAAAGAGAACTTTTAAAAGAAAAGTTTTGGTGCGATAAAAGTGTAGTTATCACAGGTGGCGGCACAAAAGAAAAGATCGATGATGTGCGTTGTGTGAGTAATTTTTCAAGTGGAAAAATGGCAAAGGCCATAGCTGATGCTTTTTATTTTTTAGGAGCTAGGGTAAAACTTTTAAGCTCTGTGGAATTTGATACGCCTTATGAGCTTTGCAAATTTGAAAGTTCTAAGGATCTAAAGGAGCTTTTGGATAAAAATTTAAATCATGACTTTTTGATTATGACGGCTGCGGTAAGTGATTTTATCCCTCAAAGTGTAAAAGGAAAAATTAAAAAAAATGAGCATTTACAGGGTTTAAATTTGCATCTATCTTTAAATGAAGATTTGCTTAAAACTTGCAAATTTCAAGGCAAAAAGATAGGTTTTAAGATGGAATTTGATTCTCAAAATGCCTTAGAAAATGCGAAAAAATCTTTAAAAGATAAGCAACTTGATATGGTTTGTCTTAATATCATTGATCAAAAAAATTATTTTGGAAGCGATCAAAATGAGCTTTATTTTATCACTTTAAACAATGAAAATAAAAGCACTTTGCAAAGCAAAGAAAAATTGGCATTTGAATTAGTAAAATGGTGTGAAAAATTATGAGTATGATTAATTCTACCTTACCTATACAAATGAAAGTTTTAGCTAAATCAGGTTATGGACATTATACGCTTTTATTAAATCACAAAAAGATTCAAACCAAAAGCATGATAGAGCTTGAAATTGGTGCTGAATATTTAGCTGAACTTTATATGCAAAATGGTGGAGTTATACAATTTAAACATCTTTCAAAGCGTCCTAATTTTAAACCTTTTGAAGAGGGATTGGCTTTGATAATCGCTATGTTAGAGGATAAAATTTCTTATAAAAAATTCATTATACAAAATCTTTTAGATTGTAAAGATATAGAGCGTTATCAGATATTAAAAGAAATGCTTTTTGCAAGTTTTGAAAATATTTATCATATTCCTTTTAACTTTGAAAATAAATCTTGCTTGTTTCAAATGCGTAAAAGAGCAAAATATTTAGAAATTTACTTATATTTTAGTGTTTTTGGAGCTTTAAAAATTTTAATAGACTCGCAAGGCATTAGTGTTTTTACACCTTTTGCCAAGGTGCAAAAATTTTTAAACGAACATTTAGATTTTAATGTATCGCAAGAAAACAAGATTGAACCTTTGTTTGTTTTCAAAAGGCTTTTTGATTTTAAAGGATGAAAAATGAATGAATTAAAACACCTTGCTGTTGTTATGGATGGCAATAGGCGGTGGGCTAGAGCTAAGGGTTTTTTGGCAAAGCTTGGATATTCCCAAGGAGTCAAAACTATGCAAAAATTGATGGAAGTTTGCATGGAAGAAAATATTTCAAATTTAAGCCTTTTTGCTTTTAGTACGGAAAATTGGAAGCGTCCTAAAGATGAAATTGATTTTATCTTTGAACTTTTAGATCGTTGTTTAGATGAAGCTTTAGAAAAATTTGAAAAAAATAATGTGCATTTAAGAGCTATAGGTGATTTATCGCGCTTAGAAGATAAAGTAAGAGAAAAAATTACCTTAGTTGAAGAAAAAACAAAGCATTGTGACGCACTTTGTGTTAATTTGGCTATAAGTTATGGTGCAAGAGATGAGATTATAAGAGCTGCTAAGCGTGTGATTGAAAAAAAACTTGAGCTAAATGAAGAAAATTTAACGCAAAATTTAGATTTACCTTTAGATGTGGATTTGATGCTTCGCGTTGGAAACGCTAAAAGACTTTCAAATTTCTTACTTTGGCAGTGTTCATATGCTGAAATTTATTTTAGTGAAACTTTATTTCCATCTCTTACCAAGAGAGAATTTAAAAGGATTATTAAAGAATTTAGAAATAGAGAAAGAACTTTTGGAAAATGATATTTTTCATAATAATTCTAGGGGCTTGTTTGGGTTCTTTTTGCACAAGTTTGGCAAGTAGGATAATTGAAAAAAAGCCCTTTTTTATCTCGCGCTCTTTTTGTTTTTCTTGTGATACAAAATTAAAATACTATGAAATTATTCCTATTTTTTCTTATATTTTTTTAAAGGCAAAATGTCAAACTTGCAAATGTCATTTGCCTATTTCTTTGTTAATCAATGAAATTTTAGGCATAATTTTGCTTATTTTGGTTTATTCTTTAATTCAAAATTTTTATGATTTTTTATTTTTATCTCTATTTTTATTTAATCTTTTCTTACTTTCTTTAATTGATATTAAACTCAAAGCCGTACCACAAATTTTACTTTGGAGTGCTTTTTTATTTGCTTTTTTTTACGCCTTTAGGGAAAGTGAAATTTTACATTTTTTGATTTTTAAAGAGTTTAGCGGAGGTTTTTTGCTAAATGCTTTTAGTTTTGGAGGATTTGTTTTTTTATTAAAAAGTTTGGTTTTTCTTCTAATGAATTTCCGAAAAAAAGATGAAATTTTAGAAAATTTGGGTGATGCTGATATTATCATTATGTCTTGTATAGGTGGAATTTTAGGTTTTGAGTATGGATTTTTAGTAGTACTTATAGCTTCTATTTTAACTTTGCCTTTTTTTATTTTTTTTAAAATTAAAGCAATAAAAGAGCAAGAACTTGCTATGATACCCTTTTTAAATATCGCTTTTGTGGCAGTTTTATTTTATAAAAACTTAGGATTATTCTAATGAAGCTTAGTTTAAGATATGTTTTAAATCAATTTTTAAGTACGAATTTGTCTATATTTTTCGTACTTTTTGCTATTGTATCTATGGTGTTTTTTATTCAACTTGCAAAACTTACTTCAAGTATAGAGATTAGTTTTTTGGATCTTTTAAAGCTTTATGGGTTTATGTTGCCTAGAATTTTAATTTTTACCTTGCCTATATCTTTTTTTATTTCTTTAACTTTGGCTTTGTTTAGGCTTTCTAAGGAAAATGAAAGCATAGTGCTTTTTACTTTGGGATTTTCACCAATGATTTTGGCAAAATTTTTCCTTAAAATTGCAAGCTTGATTAGTGCTTTTATGCTTGTTGTGGCTTTGGTAATGATACCTATAGTATTTGAACTTCAGGATAACTTTGTAAACTATAAAAGCACTCAAGTGAAATTTAACTACAAAACAGGAGAATTTGGACAAAAATTTTTAGACTGGATGATTTTTATAGAAAAACAAGATAGTGATAAGTATGAAAACATAATTATGTATCGCCCTAAACATAAAGCAGATGATAAAGAACAACTTATCATAGCCAAAGAAGCGCATGTGCAAAGAAAAGATGATAGCTTTGCTTTTAGCTTAAATCAAGGCAAAATGTATAATTTTGAGCAAGGTCAAAGTATTTTTAGTGGAGAATTTGACACTTTAGTAGTAAATACTCAGTTTAATACAGACAATCTTCAAACAAAGAAATTTTATGAATACTGGAATGATTTAAACGAAAATCCACAAAGAGCAAGAGAATTTGTGATTTATACAACTATAGCCTTGTTTCCACTTGCTAGTACGCTTTTTGCACTTTGTTTTGGTTTGGTTACTTATCGTTATGAAAAAGGCTATGTGTATTTAGGTATGTTTGGAGTGATTGCTATATATTTTGGACTTTTAAGTTCTTTTTCTCAACCTCCAATTTTGGCTTGTCTTGGAATTTTTTCTTTAAGTTTATTTGTTTCGGCTTATTGTTTTAAGAAAATGATTTTGAGTCGATATTGATGAAAATAAAAATTATATTTTCTTATGATGGCTCTGCTTTTTTAGGTTCTGCTACTCAGCCTCATAAAAAAGGTGTTCAAGATGCTTTAAGTGGGGCCTTATCGCATTTGGGTATTTTTTCACCTCTTTTGATGGCTTCTCGTACAGATAAAGGAGTACATGCAAGCTATGCTGTAGCTAGTGTGGAGTGTGGAGATTATTTTACAAATTTAGAATATCTTCAAAAACAACTTAATAAATTTTCCCATCCTTTTATCCATATCAAAAAAATTGAAAAAGTAAAAGATGATTTTGAAGTAAGATTTGATGTAAAAAGTAGAGAATACCGCTATATATTTTCTCACGCTTCTTATAGTCCTTTTATGGCTTCTTATGTACATTTTTATCCTAAATTTGACCTAGGTAAAGCTAATGAGCTTTTGGGTTTTTTTGTAGGAAAAAAGGATTTAAAGTTTTTTTGCAAAAGTGGAGGGGATAATAAAACGACTTTAAGAGAAATTTTTATTGCTAGAGCTTATGCTTATAAAGATTTTAGCATTTTTCATTTTAAAGCTAATGGTTTTTTAAGAGGGCAAATTAGATTAAGCGTAGCAAGCGTTTTAAAAGTTTTAGAAGGAAAAATGAGTGAAAAAGAACTCAAAGAACAGATTGAGGCTAAAAAGCAATACAATCACTTTTTAGCACCGCCAAATGGGCTTTATTTAAGCCGTATATGTTATTAAAAACTTTCATAGAAATTAAAAGCCTTTTGGGTTAAAATTTTTCTTATTTCTTCTTGATGTTCTTTACCTTTGGTTTCTAGGGTAATTGAAATCATCGCATCGCCATAATCAAGCTTGGTAGAAAATCTATCATAGTCGATTTTTACTATATTTGCATTGGCTATTTTTAAGCTGTCTGTAAGGTGTAATAATGCTCCAGGTTTATCTACTAAAGTAACATGAATTTGCATTTTTCTGTAAGATTTAAATAAACCTTTTTCTATGATGATATTTAGCATTTGTGCATCGATATTGCCTCCGCTTAAAACTACGCCAATTTTTTTATGATTTTGTGTATTTATTTTTTGATGAAGTAGGGTGGCTACACTCGCAGCTCCTGCGCCTTCAACTATGATTTTATGTTTTTCAAGTAAAAACAATACCGCATTAGCGATTTCTTCATCATCAACTTGGATAAAATCATCTACGCATTCTAAAATAATATTAAAATTAATAGGATTTGCATCACGCACAGCAATACCATCGGCTATAGTGCGTACGCTTTTTGCATTTTTGATTTTTTTGGCATGAAAACTTTCATACATTGCAGGAGCTCCTTTGGCTCCAACTCCGATGATTTTAATGTTTGGATTGATTTGTTTAGCTGCACTTGCGATACCACTTATAAGTCCTCCACCTCCAACAGGTGCGATAATCATATCAAGATCGCTTATTTCATCAAGCATTTCAAGCATCAAAGTTCCTTGTCCTGCCATTACAAATTCATCTTCAAAAGGATGGATAAAACTAAGATTATTTTCTTTAGCATAAGAGGTTGCAAAGACATAAGCTTCATCAAAATTGTCCCCTTTGAGTATCACCTCTGCTCCTAAGGCTTTTGTAGCAGAAACTTTTAAGAGCGGAGTGGATTCTGGCATTACAATAACTGCTTTAATGCCAAATTTTTTTGCACTAATGGCCACGCCTTGAGCATGGTTTCCTGCACTTGCCGCAATGACTCCGTGTTGTTTTTGTTCAGCGCTAAGATTGGCTATTTTATTATAAGCTCCACGAATTTTATAAGCACCTGTAATTTGTAAATTTTCATTTTTAAGATAAATCTCACTTTGACAAATATCACTTAAAAAAGAAGAGTATATGAAAGGAGTTTTGTTTACAAACCCTGAAATTTGTTGTTTTGCTTTGTAAATTTTATTAAGCTCTAACACTATTTTTCCTTTGTTTTAAAATACGGATATTCTAGCATAATGCAACGATTTTGTATAAAATTTATATCTAATTTTTTACATTCTTCTTTGGCTGTTTCATTACTAATACCAAGTTGAAGCCATAGGTTTTTAATATTTTTTTCAACAAGCTTAGGAAGAATTTCTAGTGCCACTTCGCCTTTTCTAAAAAGTATAAGTGTATCGATTTTTTCTTCTATTTGATCTAAATTTCTATAAACTTTTTCATTTAAAATAAACTCTTCTTTAGGATAAATAGGAAAAATTTTATAATTTTTTCTTTGTAAAAATTCTGCTACCCTATAAGAAGCTTTTGTCTTATCTGGACTTAAAGCAAATATGGCAATATTTTTACTTGTATTTATAATATAAGAGATAGTTTCTTTTTCATTCATTGTTAACCTTTGTTTTGGTATTTTATCTTAAATGATTAAAAAATTAACTAAAGTGAATTTAAAAAATGAAAAAAGTGTTATAATATAGCAAATTCCGAAGTTTAATAAGGAGGGAAAAATGGAAGAATTTTATCCATATACTTTAACAATCCATCTTCTTTGTGCTATTTTGTTTATAGGTTATTTGTTTGTTGATGTATTTGTTTTGGGTGTAGTTAAAAAGAAAAATCCTAATTTTGACAAAAGTCTTTTTAGTGCTACTGGGGTTAAAATAATGCCTTTTGTGGTTCTTTTGCTTTTTTTAAGCGGAGGTGCTTTGGCAGGTTTTCATTTTAAACCTTTAAATTTACTTTTTGCTGTAAAAATTATTTTGGCTTTTGGAATTTTATCTTTAGTTGTTTTTTCTTTATTTTGTCATTTTATATTAAAGAAGAAAAATCCACTCGGTGTTTTTATCCACCCTTTTGTATTTGTGCTTTGTATCGCGATAGTAATACTGGCTAAATTAATGAATTATTTTTTTATACCTTGCTAAGAAATACTCCACATTCAAGATGTGGAGTATTGACAAATTGATCAAACAGAGCAAACTCTTCCGCTCTATGTGTTAGGCTTAATTCTTTTAAATTTTCTTTTAAAGTGATAGGATTGCAAGAAATATAAATAATATTTTCATATTTTTTTATTAAGTCAATTACGCTTTTATCAAGTCCTGCACGGGGTGGATCAACTAAAACATGAGAGAAATTAAAATCATCTAATCGAATATCTTTTAAACGAAAAAATTCTCTTTCTTTTTTGATAGCAAGACTTAATTCTTCGCTTGAAAGTCTTGCAAAGTGGATATTTGTTGTATTGTTAAGCTCGCAATTTTTTAAAGCAAAATTAATATTGCTTTTTGAAATTTCAGTGGCTAAAATTTTAAAAAAGAATGGCGCTAAAGCTAAAGTAAAATTTCCATATCCACAGTAAAGCTCAAGCAAATCCATTCTTTTTTGAGTGTTTAAAATTTCACACACCCAAGTAATCATTTTTTCATTTATAGTAGTGTTAGGTTGAATAAAACAATCGTTGTTAAATTCATAAAATATTTTTCTACCTTGAATATTTAAAGTTTGTCTTAGATTTTCTGTTTTAAAAATAAGCTTTTTGCCTTTACTTCTTGCTATGAGGTTGATATGAAGATTATTGCTTAAATTTTCTAAATTTGACTTTATATCTTCTATATTTTTATGATAGAGTAAAGTTACGCTAAGTTCTTGCTTTGTGGTTAAAAATTCTACACCAAAAAGTTTTTCTTTTAGTTTATTATCTTGACGCAAGTATTCTAGAAGTTTTGGCATAAAAGCACAAATTTTTTCATCGGCAAAATCTAAATATTCTATAATGTACTTTTTTTTGTTTTTTGGATCAAACATCGCATAAAAAAGCGTATCGTTTTCATGATAAAATGAAAGTTCAGCTCTTGTACGATAATGCTTATCTTTTGAAGCAAAAAGTTTAAAATCCTTTGTATAAAATTCTTTAAAATATTTTTTTATGAAAGAATGTTTTTCATCTAAAGTGAGAAAATTTCCAAAATTTTCAAGACTCATGGAACTTTCTTTCCGATGAGTCTTAGTAAAAGTGCAATAAGTATGAAATTTAAAGGCAAGACAAACCAAACGCTAAGTCCTAAAGATACAGGAATATATCCAGCGATTAAAGAAATGCCACAGATAAATAAAGCATAAGGAATTTGTGTTCTTACATGCTCCATATGATCGCATTTTGCACTCATAGATGAAAGGATTACATTATCTGAAATTGGTGAGCAATGGTTTCCAAAAATCGCACCTGTTAAAACGCAGCTTATATTAATAACCATATAATGATGCATAGCATTTGCATCCATACCATTGATTTTGGCGATTTCATGAGCTAAAGGCACAGCCAAAGGCATTAAAATCCCCATAGTTCCATAGCTTGTTCCTATGGCAAAAGAAATGGCTGAAGCAAAAGCAAAAATAGTAGCAGGCAAAATAAACTCAGGCAATTTGTCTGCAAGCAAACTAGTGATAAATAAAGAAGTTCCTAGATCTTTTACTATGCTTGAAAGTGACCAAGCAAATAAAAGCAATACTATGGTAAAAATCATGGTTTTCCAGCCATATATCCAAGTTTCTACCGCTTCTTTAAGATTGAAAATTTTACGACGCACCCCGATAAAAATCGCTACAATAGCAGCAAACAAAGCAGCTTGGAATAACACCACAGAAGAATCAGCATTTCCAAAAGCAGCTCTAAAAGTTTCAAAAGACAAAGGATTGACACTTGCTTTTGCAAGTTCTTCGCCTTCTAAAGTGCTAAGTCCATTAAAATAAAATCCTAATATAGCTAAAATGATTAAAGTAAAAATAGGAACAATAGCATCAAAAGCACGAATTTTAATACCTTCTTTTGGTGCTAAAAACTGATCTTCTAATTCAGTAGTATCTAGTGTGCCTGATTTAGGTAGAGGAGCAATTTGTCCTGTGGTTCTTGCACGCACTTCAGCCTTGTACATAGAACCAAACTCACGCCCCATGATTGCAGTCATGATTACAAAAAAAAGCATGAAGATATTATAAAAACGATAAGGTATGGTTTCAACAAAAATTCCAAAAGCACTAATATTGCTAATGCCTATGTGTTCATAAGCGGTTTTAATTAAAGAAACTTCTAAGCCTATCCAAGTAGAAATTACAGCTATTCCTGCCACAGGAGCTGCGGTAGAGTCGATAATAAAGGCAAATTTTTCACGAGAAATTTTAAATTTATCTGCCAAAGGACGCATAATTGGACCTACGATTAGTAAATTAGCATAGTCATCAAAAAATATTAAAAGCCCTAAAAACCAAGTGTTAACTTGAGCTGATACAGCTGATTTGGCTCTTTTGGCAAATTTTAATGCTACAGCTTTTGCACCTCCCATTTTTGTGATAAGTGCCACAAGACCACCTATACAAAGAATTTGTAAAATGATTCCTGCATTTACTGGATCTGAAGTTGAATCTAAGATATAAGAAATAATTTTTGAAAAAGATTCTACTGTAGTATTGTAATAATTTACAAAAGTTAAATGTTGTGCTTTAAAAATATTTGCAGAAAGGCTAAGTAGAAAAGTTCCACTTAAAACTCCAGTAAAGAGCGATAAAATAACATCTTTTGTGATAAAGGCTAAAGCAATAGCAACTAAAGGTGGTATAAGCGTAAAAGCTCCAAATAAATTAGCATTTGCAGCTGCTTCTGAGGAGTTTGCAAATGCAACTAAAGGTAAAAACAATGAAACTAAAAATTTATTCATTCATCTCTTTCTATATAAAATCCATTCCAAGTTTGTGTTACCGGCATAAGCTCGATTTCATTAACATTAATATGGCTTGGTAGGTTAATGATAGACATTACCACTTTGGCAATATCATTAGCACTGATAAATTGCGTATTTTCATACACTGCATCAGCTTTTTGGATATCTCCTTTAAAACGCACTTCACTAAATTCAGTTTTGCAAAGTCCTGGAGCAATGTTTGTTACTTTGATATTGCTTCCTCTAAGATCATTTCTTAAGGCCAATGAAAATTGTCCTACAAAGGCTTTGGTTCCACAATACACATTGCCTCCAAAATAAGGATTGCGTCCCGCAACCGAACCTAAGTTAAAAATATAAGCATTTTTTTGTTTACGAAGTATAGGAATAACAGCTTTTGCAACATATAAAAATCCTTTGATGTTTGTATCTACCATAGTGTTAATATCTTCAAGGTTTAATTTATCAAATTCATCTACCCCTAAAGCTAAACCTGCATTATTAAAAAGCACATCAATTTCTTGAAATTCTTTAGGTAAATTTTCAATAGCTTCAAAGATTTCTTTTTGATTTCTTACATCTATGCAAAGGGTGTAAATCTTATCTTTGTAAGCATTTTTTAGCTCTTCTAGACGCTCTTTGCGTCTAGCAAGGGCGATTACTTTGTAGCCTTCTTGTATAAAAGCTTCAACACAAGCTCTACCAAAACCTGAACTCGCTCCTGTAATAAATGCGGTTTTCATTCTAAACTACCTCCGTAAAATAGATTTTCGTTTGCTTTTAAACCCAAGCTTTTTAGATAATCAGCATTTTCTTTTTTACCTGCTGCTAGCGCAAAGTCAAGTGCATTAAAACCAAGATCATCAACAGCGTTAAAATTTGCTCCTTTTGAAATAAGAAGTTTTAAAATTTCAACATTTCCATAGGCTGCAGCATGCATTAAAACATTTTTTGAAGTGTGCTCTAGAGCGCAAAATGTAATAAAATAAGGCGTATTTGAACCTATGTTCGCACTTAATGCTAATTTTTCATTGTTATTAATATATTTTTGATTAACATTTGCTCCATTATCAAGAAGTAGTTTTATGATATCAAGACGATTAAACTCTATGGCATAAAAAAGCGGGGTTTTACCAAAGGCATTGGCTTGATTAACATTTGCTCCATTTTGGATTAAAAAGTTTGTATTTTCATAATTTTCCAATGCGTAAAAAATAGCACTTTCATAACCTTCGTCAATCCTAGCACCAAAACGAATCAAAAGTTCTAAAATTTCTTTTTCTCTTTGATTTAGAAGCGCTGCTTGCAAGGCTATAGTAAGATCATCTTGGCTTGGATTATTTGAAAAAATAAAATCTTGTATATAAGATACCGAATAATTTTTATTTGACATGATTTTTGCTAAAGGACTAATGTCTTTGTAAATTTTTGTTTCACCAACAGCCCAATTTAAAAATTCGTTTAAGGCATTGCTAGTATAGTAAATATTACTACCTTTGTCAAAATTAAAATTACTTTCAAAATACTTTTCTAAAGGTTCTATAGCATTATTGTATTCTTGCCAAAAAGCTTTGTAAAGTCTAAAATTTCCTATGCTTTGATATGCCCAATATCTAAAATAAGATTTTAAAATATCATATTTTTTTTCTAAATTTTCGGGTGTATCTAAAGTTTTTTGATAAGCGATGGGATCGATAGCTATTTTTAATAATAAAAAATCAAATTGTTGTAATTTTGGCAAATAAGCCACACCATTACAAGAGCTATTGCTTCCGCGAATTTCATTGGAAATTGCATAGAGTTTTTTTGTAAAATCTTGATTTTTTAAAGATTCTTTACAGCTTGAAGCTATATTTAAATAATCTAAATTTGAACTTTCATTTAGCAATGTTTTATTATTTTTAATGTTGTCGCAGTTAATGGCATCGCTAGCCATTAAACTTGCAAAACAACAAAAGGAAGTGAATAATAACTTCAATATTTTTCCTTTGAAAATTTTAATTTTGTTATTTAGTATTAAATTTGAATTAATTTTCAAGTTTGAAATTTTCAATCTCATTAAAATTTAAATATCTATAGATATTTGCCTTATGCTCATTACTTAGTTTTTCGCTGACAATTTGTAAGTATTCTTCCTTGCTTGGAATTTTACCCAAAATCGCACAAACTGCCGCAAGTTCTGCACTGCCTAAATATACTTTAGCACCCATACCCATACGATTGTCAAAGTTTCTTGTAGAGGTTGAGAAGACAACAGCACCATCATTTACTCTTGCTTGATTTCCCATACATAGCGAACAACCTGGAACTTCTATCCTTGCGCCAGCAGAGCCAAAGATACTATAATACCCTTCTTTGGTGAGTTGTGCTTTATCCATTTTTGTTGGAGGCACTACCCAAAGTCTGGTTTTAAGTATGCCTTTATCTTTTAAAATTTCTCCCAAAGCTCTATAATGTCCTATGTTTGTCATACAAGAACCTACAAAAACTTCATCTATATTTTTTGGACGCTTGTCATCGGCTAAAATTTCGCTTAAGGTTGCCACATCATCAGGGTCATTTGGACAAGCTAGAATTGGCTCCTTGATATTGTTAAGATTAATATCGATAATGTACGCATATTTTGCATCTTTGTCTGCTCTTAAAAGAGTAGGGTTTTTAAGCCATTCTCTCATTTTATCCGCTCTTCTAGCAAGAGTGGCTTTATCTTCATATCCTGCTTCTATCATTGCTTCTATAAGTGAAATATTTGATTTGATATATTCGCTTACACTTTCTATGCTTAAATCTACACTACAAGCAGCTGCAGATCTTTCAGCACTTGCATCACTGAGTTCAAAAGCTTGTTCTACTTTTAAGTTTGGCAAGCCTTCTATTTCTAAAATTTTTCCTGCAAAAATGTTCTTTTTATTTTTCTTTTCAACGGTAAGTTGTCCTTGTTTGATTGCATAATAAGGTATAGCATTAACCAAATCTCTTAAGGTAACTCCGGCTTGCAATTCTCCACTAAAACGTACTAAAACACTTTCAGGGACATTTAAAGGCATAGAACCAGTAACTGCAGCAAAAGCTACAAGTCCGCTTCCTGCAGGGAAAGAAATTCCTATAGGAAAGCGTGTGTGAGAATCCCCACCCGTTCCTACGGTATCTGGCAATACAAAACGATTAAGCCAAGAGTGGATAACTCCATCACCTGGTTTTAAACTTACCCCACCACGACTTGTCATGAAATTGGGCAAGGTTTTATGTAAATTTGAATCGCTTACTTTTGGATACGCAGCTGTATGGCAAAAGCTTTGCATAACAAAGTCTGCATTAAAACCTAGGCTTGCAAGTTCTTTAATTTCATCTCTAGTCATAGGACCTGTGGTATCTTGAGAGCCTACGGTTAAAGTTATAGGTTCTATATACATACCTGGACGCACACCTTCAACTCCACAGGCACGACCTAGCATTTTTTGAGCCAAGGTATAACCACCGCTTGAAGATTTAGGTTGTTCAGGTTTGGTAAAGATATTTTCGCTTTCCATTCCTAAAAATTCTCTAGCCTTAGTACAAAGCCCACGACCTATGATAAGTGGGATTCTTCCTCCTGCTCTAACTTCATCTAAGAGAGTGTTTGGACTGAGTGTAAATTCTGCGATTGCAGAGCCATTTTTTATGATTTTTCCATCATAAGGATGAATTTCAAACTCATCGCCCATTTCTAAGTTTGTTACATCACAGATGATAGGTAAAGCCCCGCTATCTTGAGCAGTGTTAAAGAAAATCGGTGCTATGGTTGAACCCATTACTATACCACCGCTGTGCTTGTTTGGCACACCTTCTATTTCTTTTCCTAAGTGCCATTGTATGGAATTTATTGCCGATTTTCTACTTGAACCTGTTCCTACAACATCACCTACATAAACCACTTCGCGACCGCTTTTTTTAAGCTCTTTGATTTTTTCTAAGGATCCTGTTTGTCTTACCTTTAGCATGGCATTTGCATGTAAAGGAATATCGCTTCTTGTAAAAGCATCTCCTGCAGGGCTTAGATCATCGGTATTTGTTTCCCCTGCTACTTTAAAAACTATACATTTAATCACTTGTGGTAGTTTTTCTTTTTTATTAAACCAGTCCGCATTTGCCCAGCTTTGTAAAACTTCCTTAGCGTGTGGATTGTTTTTGCTAAGTTCAGCTATGGTATGGAAATTATCATGTACAAAAATAATATTTTTCAACACTTCTGCAGCATCTTTGGCTATGTTTTCATCTTTTAAGGCATCGATTAAAACTTTAACATTATATCCGCCTAGCATAGTTCCAAGCATTCTTAAGGCTCTTTTTTTGTCTATATTTGGAGCACTGATTTTGCCTTTAAGTATGGAATCTAAAAATTCACATTTTACTAAAGCTGCATCATCAACACCAGGATTTACTCTATTTTCTAAAAGATTTGCAAGCTCTTCATTATTTTCATTTTCAAGTAATTTACAAAGTTCTCTAGTTTGATTTGCATTTAAAGGAAGGGGTGGTATACCCAAAGCGGCTCTTTCTTCAACAAGTTTATTGTATTCTTGCATAAAAGACATTTTCTACTCCTTAAATATTTTTTATTATAATTGTAGCTCTTTGAAGGATAAAAAATGTTTAAAGTTTATTATAAAATGCCTTTATGTTACCTATCTTTACATAGTGATGGAAAATTTTTAACTAGAGTCGATTTTTGTGATAATAAAAGATCAGAAAAAAATTGTAGTTTGCTTGACTTAGCAAAATATGAACTTGATTTATATTTTACTTATAAGCTTAGAAAATTTAGCATTCCTGTTTTGATACAAGGTACGGATTTTGAATCAAAGGTTTATAAGGCTTTAATGGAAATTCCTTATGGCAAAATAGCTACTTATAAAGATATAGCAGAAAAAATTAATCATCCAAAAGCTTTTAGAGCTGTTGGAAATGCAAATTCTAAAAATCGAATTCCTATTTTTATACCTTGTCATAGAGTTATTGCAAGCAATGGCATAGGAGGATATAATGGAGGGCTTGAAATAAAAAGATTTTTGCTTGAAAATGAAGGAGTGAATTTAAAATAAGCTTGGGGTTTGATTTTCTTTGTTTTCAAATTCTTGTTCAAAAATATCATAATTTTCAAGAATTAAACAATATTTAAAATTTTTTAATTTTCTTAAATCTGAAAGCTGATTATAGGAAAAATCGCAAAATAAAGAATTTTTAGAAGCAATTTTAAAGTCTTTTATGTTTTTAAATTTTTCTTTCCAGAATTCAAAGGTATTTTGGTTGTTGCTTACAATAAACGCTTGAGAGCTTGAACCAAAAGGAGTGATTTCAAATTTATCATCAATAAAATAAATTTTAAAATCATCAATCTTATTAAAGTCAAATATTATTTTTTGACTTTTTTCTTTTAAAAAAGAAATAATTTTTGCAAAACTATTTGCGTAAAAAAAAGGCAAATTAAGATTTTTAAAATATAAATTTTCACAAATCAAAGTTGTAAAAAAGAAGCTAGATCGCGATAATAAGGTAAAATTAGCATCTTTTAGACTATGAGAATAGGTGCAAAGTTTATTTAAGTAATTTTCTTCACAGTAGCAAAAAATTTCACCCTTTTTTGCTTTGATTAGTTTTTCAAAATCAGCAAAAATATTTCCTTTTAAAATGTTAAAATAAAAAGCCTTGCAAAGACTTAGTTCGTAAGATTTAAAAAGTAAAAATTCACATTCTTTATCTTCGCAAAAAAAGCGTAAAAATCTTACAAGAGCTCGTTCTAGATTTTCTACTCTAAAGTAAAAAATTTCTTTATCTTCAATAGTAATGTCATTTTCTGTAATTATAGCATAAGCGCCTTTTTTTACAGCTTGGGCAATTTCTTTTTTATCGTTATTAAAGAAGGCAAAGCCTGTTTTAAGTTCGTTTAAATTTATGGCAAAACCTTCCACGCTTAAAACACTACCTTCATGAATTAGTGTTGCGTTTAACAGTTCGCCTAAATTGCTAATTTGCATATTTTAACCCACTAAAGAGCCGTTTTGCACAAGTTGTTCAGGGGCGATTAAAACAAGTTTATCTCCGCTTTTTGCAGAAAGTATCATACCATCGCTTTCATGTCCAAAAATTTTAGCTTTTTTAAGATTGCTTATAACGCAAACTTGTTTACCGATTAAATCACTGGCCTTATAGTATTTTGCTATGCCTGAGAGTACTTGACGGATTTCTTTATCGTCAAGTTCGAGTTGAAATTTTAAAAGTTTTTCACTCCCTTCTATATTTTGACAATCAAGCACCTTAGCAACTTTGATTTCAATTTTTGCAAAATCATCGATTTTTATTTTAGGACTTTCTTCTTTTTTAGGTTCTTCTTTAATTTCTTGTTTTAAAAGAGCTTTTTCTACTTTTGGAAATAAAGCTTCGCAAGGATTTGCTTTAAAATCTAAAAGTTCATTATCAAGTATCATTTTTGTGTAATTTGCAGACGAAATTTCAAAATTTAAAGCTAAGGCCACCTTTTGAGAGGACTTTGGTAGAGTAGGGCTTAATAAAAGGCTTGTTTTGGCTAAAATATTTGCACAAAGTGCTACTAAAGCATTAGCTTGTTCGTGTTTGTTTTCTTTGATTAAATTCCAAGGTTCGTATTTACTAATGGCTAAATTTGCCACACTTAAGGCTTTAAAAAGTTCTTCTAAATAACGATTACACTGTAAGTTTTCTAAAAATTCTACCGCTAAATTTAAGTGTTCTTTTGCTTGATTTAGTTCGGCATTGTAAAATTTTAAAACACCTTCTTTTGAAATATTTCCTTGAGAATATTTTGTACTCATACCTATAATGCGATTAAGTAAATTTCCAAATTCATTGCTAAGCTCTGCATTGATACGATTTATCAGCATATTTTCGCTAAAATCCCCATCGTTACCAAAAGGCACTTCTCTAAGCAAGAAATATCTAAAAGCTTCGCTTCCATAGGCATCAACTACTTCTTTAGGTTTTACAACATTGCCTTTAGATTTGCTCATTTTTTCACCTTCTTTAGTCCACCAGCCATGTGCACCTATAAATTTTGGCAAAGGCAAATCCACGCTCATTAAAAAAGCTGGCCAATAAATGGCATGAAAACGCAAGATATCTTTTCCTACTAAATGCACATGCGCAGGCCAAAATTTAGCATTTTCTCCCTTGTTTTGAAAGTCAAGTGAGCTTACATAGATAAAAAGTGCATCAAGCCATACATAAATAATATGTTTATCATCATTAATTTCTTGAGGCAGTTTAATCCCCCAATCAAAACTTGTTCTTGTAATGGAAAGATCTTTAAGGCCGTTTTGGACAAAATTTATAAGTTCGTTTTTTTTGTTTTTTGGCAAGATGGGATCTTTTTCTTCATACCATTGTAAAATTTTATCTTGATATTTTGAAAGTTTGAAAAAATAGCTTTCTTCTTTTAAAATTCTAGTTTGTTTGCCACAATCTGGGCAAGAACAATCGTTAATAAGCTGACTTTGAGTAAAAAAGCTTTCACAAGAAATACAATAGTGTCCTTCGTATTCATCTTTATAAATATCACCTTTTTGCCACATTTTTAAAAACATAGCTTTAACAAATTCAATATGCCTTGTATCAGTTGTTCTTGCGTAAATATCATAGGTGATTTCAAATTCATCCCATAATTTTTTAAATTCAAAACTGATTTTATCAGCGTATTCTTGAGGAGTGGAATTTCTTAGTTTGGCAGCTTCTTCGATTTTTTGTCCATGCTCATCTGTTCCTGTTAGAAATCTTGTTTCATGTCCTTGCAAACGATAAAATCTTGCTAAAGTATCGGCTATGATGGTAGTATAAGCATGACCTAAATGAGGTACATCATTTACATAATAAATTGGTGTTGTAATATAACGCATTTTTTTCCTTTAAAAGTCAAATCCGCCTTCGGTTTTACCCTTAGACATACTGTTATAGACTGCATCAACATAATTTTTTCTAGTTTGGCAGTTAAAAATTTCATCGCAATTATAACAAGAGTTTAGGTTTTTTGAGTTTTGACATGAAAGTAAAATTTCTTTTTTTTTATCCATATCTTGCTCAAATTCATCTCTAACTTCATTCATTGTAAGCCTTTAAAAGTTTTGAAATTTCATATTCTGAGCCAAAAAAACAAGGAGTTGTCGCATGGATTTTATCAAATTCAAGTTCAAGTAAAGAGCGGTTTTTTCCATTTGTAGTTTTTCCGCCTGCTTTTTCTATGATAAAGGCTAGAGGAAAGACTTCAAAAAAGGCACGAAGTTTGCCATTAGGCGCATCTTGTGTTGCAGGATAGCTAAAAATGCCACCCCCTTTTAATAAAATTTGATTGATATCGCTTACCATGGCTCCAGAATATCTTAAGCGATAGCCTTCATCAAAAAGACTTTTGATAAATTTAGCGTGTTTTTCTTCCCAAAATTTTTGCGTTCCGCCTGTAGCATTAATCTTGCCTTTTTCATTCATTTTAAGATCTTTTATAAAAATAAATTCATTATTTGCATTTAAGCGATAAAGTTTTGGTTGATCTTTGCAAATCACAAGTTCTAATCGCGCTCCATACATACTATAAAGCGCAGCTCTTAAATTTTTAGCACTTGCTTTTTCTTCATAGATAGCAAAAATAGAACCTATGGCAAAATTAACATCCATTAAGCTAGAACCGTCTAAAGGATCATAAGCTACGATAAAATTTGCCCTCTCGTTAAGCGTTAAAATTTCATCTTTTTCTTCACTGATGATGGCTTTAATACTTGAACATTGACTTAGGGTTTTTGTGATGATTTCATCACTTAAAATATCAAATTTGAGTTGGGTATCGCCTGTAAAATTTTGATTTTGACTGTAGCTTGTATCGGGAAATTTTAAAGCGTTAGAAATTTCTAAAACCGCTTTTTGTATATAAGAAATCACTTCTTGCATTTTATAATTCTCCTTGTAAATTTTTAGCATTTTTAAGTATGTATTGGCAAATAGCTTGTATATCGTTTAAATCAAGCCAAGTAAGATAAGGGTGAGAAATTTTTTCATAGCTTGCAATGGCGTTTGAAAAAATAAAATAACTTTCATCAATTTCTTTGCAAAATACGCTAATGCGTGGTAAATCAAGAGTTTTTAATCCTTCAACCAAACAAATGTCAAAATCAGGGCTTAATTTTAAAGCTTTTAAAATATCTCTATTTTCATGAGAAAAAAAAGTTGTTCTTGTAGGGCTTAAAACCATGACTTCAGCTCCACTTTGAAAAAATTTAAAACTATCTTTACTGTTAAAATCAAATTGAGCTTTATCGGCAGGGTCATGTTTAATGATTAAAACTTTTAAATTTTGTTGCAAAAAATTATCAGCTATTTTGGTTATGAGTGTAGTTTTTCCTGAATTTGAAGGCCCGCTAAAAGCTATAATAAGTTGTTTCATAAAATATACTCTTAATTTTTTTGCAAAATTATATCTTTTTAAACCAAAAAATAGGGTTAAAAGGCTACAATAATACTAAAAAATATGGAAAAAGAATGAAAATTTATAGTGTAATTTTAGGTGCTTTTTTGCTTGGAGCTTGTTCTTTAAAAGATCAGGCGATTGTGGATACAAATTTAAAATCTCAAACTTTAATGTTTACTCAAAAATACAAAATCACACAAGATAAGATTAATGCCATTATAACTATGTCTTATTTAAACCCAATTCTAGACAAGACAAGTAAAGATGATGTATTGGCCTTGTCTTTTACTCCAAATACATTAAAAATTCAAAATTTAGAAGTTTTTATCAATAATAAAAAAGCCAATATTGAAAAATTGGATGATGAGTATTTAAAATATATAATACAAAACAACTATACTGATTATTTTAAAGTATCTCTTCCTAGTGTCAAGGAAGAGACTAGGCTTGTAGCTAAGATTTGTTTAGATCATTTGCCTTGTTTTGAATTAAATTTTCAAAAATATCCGAAATCTTTATACTATCGCTCAGAAGATGTCGATACACAATATAATTAGCTAGAACTTTTTTTCCGTAAATTCGGCTTTCTTGATAAGGAACTAGCTCCATAGACAAGAAAGGTTCAAATTTGCCTGTTTTAAACATATCATTTCTTGCAAGCATACGGTTAGTAAATCCTATACCGCCATTATAAGCATAAGCGACAAAAAGTGGAGATTTTAAACGTGATTCAAGGTAATTTAGATGATAGTTTCCAAAGTAATATGCTATTTCAGGTTTAAACATAAAATCTTGATCAAAATTTGGAATTTTTAATTCTTTTTCCCCTATGTGATTGGCCAAAAATGGCATAAATTGCATCATGCCTAAAGCATAAGAAACTGAAATAGCAGTTGGAATAAAACGACTTTCTTGTCTGGCAATAGCCAAAATTAAAGCTTGTCTTGTTTTGTTATAGTCTTTTATATTGTCATAATAAGGCATTATAAAATAATGTTTTTTAAAATTATTTTTGCGTTCTAATATGTAAGCATAAATAGGCAAGGTTTCTTGTGTGTCAAATTCTTTTGCCAAGACATCTAGTTGACTTGCGTTAGCATCGCGAATTTGTTTGTTTATTTTTTGCCAAGCAAAAGGATCTTGCATATTAAAATTATTTTTTTTCTTGCTTGGATTAAGGCTTTCTATCTTTGGAAAAGGTGTGTTGGTAAGTTCTTTTGCGTAAAGACTATAAATATTTAAAGAAGAACTTTGCGATAAAGTTTTTAAATCTTCTTCATTGTTTTTAATCAACCACATCCAAAATATAGCATTGTCTTTATTACTTTGCGATTTAAAACTTTGTGCCGCCTTTTTAAAAAAGTCATAAGCAAGCTCTGTTTTATCATAAGTTAAGGCATTGACTCCTAAATAGAAAGCAGAATCTTCACTTACATTTTCAGGATTTATTTCTAGCATAGAATATCTAAATTTTGGATTTTCTTTTTTAATAATAATATTTTGTGCAAAATCTTTAAAACCAATGTGGTTTGGTAGTTTATTGACTAAACTTGTATTTAAATCTAAGTCGTATTTTTTAGAATAATTATAAAGTTTAAAAAAACCATTAATATCTTCTTTTTGTACTATATAGCTCATAGGATCAGAAGTATTAAAAGCTAGCAATAAATTTGTCAAATCAGGTCTTTGATTTTTAAAGGTTTGAGCTAAAGTAGTTCGGTCTTTGGAATTTAGACTCGCTATAAAAACTAATGAATTTAAGCGCACACTTTGACAAGTTAAATTTGCATCTAAGATAGTATTTGCTGTATAGGTATAGCATTTAGCATATTTTGGGTTGATATAAGGCTTTAAAGGGATGATTTTTTCAAGTTCAGATTTAATTTTTCCTATATAGCGAAAAATATGAGAATTTAAATCCTGTGCATCTTTTTTACTGATTTTATTTTTTTCTAAAAGCCTATAAATATAATAATCCTTAGCAAGTGAATTTTCTTCCTTTTTGAGTTTTTCTATACTATATTGTGTAGCATTTAAACTTGAAAAAATAAATAAAAAAACGAGTATTTTTTTTATCACAATATACTCCTTAAGATATTCCCAAGAAAAATGCCAAGAAACTGCAATGCTAAGACTATAATCAAAGGCGCAAGATCAATATTACCAATGCGTGTTGGAATTTTTCTAACTAAGGCGTAAGCAGGGTAGCTTAGTTTATATAAAATTTGCACTATAGGATTATAAGGATCAGGGTTTACCCAGCTTAGAAGTGCTGTGATGATAATAATCCAAGTATAAATGTTAATGACAATTTGTAGTACTTGAAAAATAGAAATAATAAAAGAGTCTATAACCATAGTTAAATCCTTGCTAATTCGTGAATAAAATTTTTAATATAAGGATAAAGATCGCTAAGCTCAGGTCCGTGGATATTTCCTGTTAAAATTATCCTTAAAGGCATGAAAAATTTTTTACCTTTTAAGTTGCTTTTGTTTAAAAGTTCATTTTTAAAATCTTCATAATTTTCAAAAAGTTCAATATCTTTTAAGAGTTCTTTTAAAATTTTACATTCTGTTTCAAACTCGCCAAAATCTTTTGCGTTAAAAATAGCTTGCATTTTTTCTTTAAGTTCTTTTATAGTACTTGTTTCTTGAGTGTAAAATTTAGCAAGTTGTGCAAGATCTTTGTTTAAATCTAAAATTTTATTAAGCTCATCATCTTTGATCATTTTGATATGTTCACGATTGATTTGTAAGAGTTTTTTAAGATCAAATCTTGCGGGAGCTTTTGAAACTTTAGAAATATCAAACCATTTTATAGCCTCTTCTAAGGTAAAAATTTCACAAGGAGTTTTATTGCCTAGCATGATCAGATAATTTGCGATTGCGCTAGGTAAAATTCCACTTTCAAGTAGCCATTTTACAGAAGAATGTGCTTCTCTTTTACTCATTTTAACACCTTCTTTGTTTAAAATGATAGGCAAGTGTGCATAAGTCATGGCTTTATTATAACCTAAGCTTGCGCGGATATGTTCTTGTTTTGGAGTGTTTGAAACATGATCTTCTCCGCGTATAATACAAGTGACATTTTCAAGCATATCATCAACCGCACAAGCAAAATTATAAGTTGGAGTTTTATCCGTTCTCATAATCACAAAAGAGTCTATGTTTTCAGGCTCAAAACTAAGCTCGCCTTTGATAAAATCAGTAAATTTCATAGTATGAGTAGGTTTTTTAAGACGGATAACAAAGGGTTTTTCACATTCTAAAACATCAATATCGGCTAGTTTTTCACAAGTGCCATCGTAGCGATAAGCTTTACCTTGTTTTTTAGCCAGCTCTTTTTTTGCTTCAAGTTCTTCTTCGGTGCAAAAACAAGCAAAAGCTTTTTTTTCGCTTACAAGTTTTAAAGCCATTTGGCGATGGAATTTTAAATTTTCACTTTGTATATAGTAATGCTGCCATGAAATACTAAAAAGATTTAAAATTTCTTTGATTTCTTCTTCTTTTCCTGCTATATTTCTAGCCTTATCAGTATCTTCAATACGTAAGATAAAATCCATATTTTTTTGTCTTGCACAGATATAATTAAAAATTGCTGCGCGTAAATTTCCTATGTGCATATCACCTGTGGGAGAAGGTGCAAAACGGTACATCTTATAGCCTTTAAAATTATTTAAAAGCTTATTATAACAGAAAAATTTATACGGATATTTAATTTTACTTGGTTATAATACTTTTATGATATTTTTAATTTTTTCTTTCATTGTGTTATTGATTTTTGGCTTAGCAAATGTTTATATTTATAAAAGATTAATCAAGAAAATTACTCTTTTTAAGTATTTTTATAAAATTTTTTCCTTTATTTTTATTGTGCTTTTTTTAGCTCAAGCTGTGTTTTTAATATTTCGTAGAGATGAATATTTAAGTGATACTTGGTATGAAATTTTAGCCATGTTTTATGCGCCGACTTATTGTTTGTTTTTTATGACTTTAGCTTGGGATTTTGTTAAATTGATTTTAGCTCTTATGGGTAAAAGAGATAAAACATATAATCTTATTTTGCGTTTGATTTTTGAACTTTCTCTTATAGTTTTAAGTGTGTTTTTAATTTATGCAAGTATAAATAATGCTCTAAAAACACCTGAAGTAAAGAGTGTTGATGTTGAAATACCAAATCTTAAAAAAGATTTAAAAATTGTCATGCTTACTGATATACATTTGGGTAAAAATTTGCATGAAAATTTTTTAGACAAGCTCATCACTAAAGTGAATTTGCAAAGTCCTGATATGGTTGTAATAGTAGGGGATCTGATTGATACTAATCCTAAAGATTTAAAAAATTACATCTCAAAACTTAATGATTTTAACTCCACTTACGGAACTTTTTATGCTTTGGGAAATCATGAGTATTATCATGGTATCAATGAAGTTTTGGATTTACTTAGAAAACATACTAATATGAAAATTTTAGTCAATCAAAATTTAGATTTGGGTTTTATAAATATTGCTGGACTTGGAGATTTAGCCGGACTTGATAGGGGTTTATATGCTCCTGATTTAGCAAGAATAAAAGTGGATTTAAATACAAGTAAAGCTAGTATTTTACTCACACATCAACCTAAAACAGCTTTGCTTTATGATTTAAGTGATTTTGATCTTGTTTTAAGTGGGCATACACATGGAGGGCAAATTTTCCCTTTTATGTTTTTAGTTAAACTTCAGCAAGGTTTTGTTCATGGGCTTTATGATTTAGGAGAAAAAACTAAGCTTTATGTGAGTAGTGGAGCAGGATTTTGGGGGCCAAGTCTTAGAGTTTTTGCTCCGAGTGAAATAGTGATTTTAAATTTAAAAGGAAAAAAATGAGTTTTTCAAAAGAAAGTTCGAGACTTTTTGGTTTTGTAGCGGGGATTAAATTTCCTAAAATGATACAAAAAGTTATTAATGAAAATTATGTTAAGTATTTTAATATCAATATGAGTGAATTTAAAGCTCCTTGTGAATATGAGAGTTTAAATGCTCTTTTTACAAGAACTTTACAAATTCCAAGAAAATTTGAAGAAGGTTTTATCAGTCCAAGTGATGGTAAAATTTTAGAGTGTGGAAGTACTTTTTTAGCAAATGAAGAACATTTTGCTTTTTCTATAAAAGGACATGCTTATAGCGTTGAGGAGCTTTTAAAAGATAGCTTTGAAAAAGATGAACTTAAAAATGGGCTTGATTATGTCAATATTTATCTTTCTCCAAAAGATTATCATCGTTATCACAGCCCTTGTGATATGCAAATTTTAAGTGCAACTTACACAAGTGGAGTGCTTTATAGCGTAAATGAAAAACATTTAGAACGCATTAGTAATTTATATGTAAAAAATGAAAGAGTGAGCTTGAAATGTCAAAATGAAAAAGGTATTTTTTGGCTTGTTTTTGTAGGAGCGCAAAATGTAGGAAAAATGCGTTTTAATTTTGATGCAAGCATACAAACCAATGCTAAAATTTCTCATAATTTTACTAGAAAATATGAAAATTTAAATTTCAAAAAAGGCGAAGAACTAGGAAATTTTGAGCTAGGTTCTACTATAGTTTTAATCTCTCAAAAAGGACTTTTAACTTTTAATTTAAAAGTAGGGCAGGGTATTAAATTTGGAGAAAAAATAGCGGATTAGTTTTTAGGAGTTTTATTTGCCATTTGATAGATAAAGGCAAAAACTTCAGCTACAGCTTTATACATATTAGGTGGAATTTCATCACCTAAGTCAAGCTTGCTTAAAATTTCTATTAAATCTTCATCTTCTTTAATAGGAACTCCGTGTTCCTTGGCTAAAGAAATAATTTTAGCAGCACTTTCTCCTTTGCCACTTGCAAGCACTTTTGGTGCAGAGTTTTTTTCTTTTTGATAGCCTAGAGCTACAGCTTTTTTAATCGATCTTTTGATTTTGCTCATACTTTTTTATCCATACCCATTTCAAGATCTAAATTTTTCATATTTCTAGTATCAAATTTACTTCTTATGATATCACCTACAAAGAAATTTGCACTTAAAAGTCCTGCTTTATTGATATTTCTTTTAAGCTCATGGGCATTTTCATAGATGGTTTTTCTAAATTCAATATTTTCTGCCATAATATTAATATCTATATATTTTTCATTATTTAAAGAAATAAGAATTTCTAAATCCCCAAGTTTTGCAAATTCGAGTTTAATCTGAGCAAAAAATTTGTCCTTTTTTCCGCGTCTAAACATAATTTTAGAATCATTTAAATCATCCCAAGAAAAAGGCAGATAAGTATTGATAGAATCATTAGCTAAAGACATAAGCTGATTGATTTCAATTTGCGCTAAAAGACGATTAGCTTGATTGTATACAGCTTCATTGCCTTCATTTTTAGCTAAATTTGAAATTTGCAAAAGTGTTGATTTTACATCATGATGTAAAGATTCAGCTATATCTTGTTCTGTTTTTGGTTTAATTTGCGCTAGATCTTTGATAGAAAGATTGAGTTTGTGTTCGAGATTTTTAAGTTCTGCTTGATTAAGCTTGGCATTTTGAGTATAGGGTTCAAGTTCTTTTAAGCTTTCATTAAGTCTACGAGAAAGATTGCTTAAATTTTTACTTAAATCTTGCACTTGTTCTAGATCTAAATTTTCTACATTAAATGCTAAATTTTTTACAATATTTTGTTTTATAAATTCCTGATTTTTAAAAATATTTTGCATAGTTTGGTTATTGTTAGATTGAATATTTTGAGTATTATTTAAATTTTGCGTATTGTTTGTGTTAGGATTTGAAGTGTTGGTATTTGTATTGATTGAAGTTTTGTTTTCTGTTTTTGTTTCATAAAATTTTGGATTTTCTTTGATATTTTCTTTTGATTTTTCTTGTTTTTCATCTTTAATTTTTTCTTGGTTTGGAGTAGAATTTTTTATATCATTGTCTGGCTTATTTTCTGTTTCATTATTTTGAATATCATTTTTTGTATCTTGGGTATCTTCTTCATGGGTTTTTATACCAGAATCTAAATTTTCATCTTCTTTTGATACTTTTATATATTTTTCTTCATCTTGGTTTTTTGTGTTATGATTAAGTTTTTCTTCTTTGATATTTTCTTTGTTACTTAAAAGATTTTCTAAAATATTTTCTTTATCTTGTATTTTAGAAGCTTGATTGCCTAGTATATTTTTTAAAGTATTTTCAAGTTTTTCAAAGGCGGTAGCAGTTTGCTTAAGGATGTTTGGATCTTTTATCATTAAATTTTCTGGCTTATTAAGAGCTTTGAAAAAATCATTTTTGATGGAATTTAATTCTTTTAAAATTTTATTAGCTATAGGGGTGATTTTTTCTTGAGCATGACTGGGATTTTTACTTATATAATTTTTAAAATTTTCCAATTTAGAACTTAAATTTAAAAGTGCTTTAAAAGAACTTTGATTTAAAATTTGCTTATTTTCATTTTTGCTAGAATTAATAATATTTTTTAATTCTTTTAAAGTGTCTTTTGGGCTTAAATTTGTATTTGCAAGCTGGGCTATCTGAACGCTTAGTTTTTCGCTACTAAGACCTTTGATTGTACTTAAAAGAGAGTGAAAACTTTTGGGTAGTAATTCTTCGTTTAGGGCATCTTTTAATTTAGCTTCTAAAAATACGCCTGAATTTTTAAACAAAGGAGCTAAGTTATTGTTTTTTATTTCACTGGCAGGTTTTAAAATTTGATTTAATCTGTCTAAAACTTGTGTAAAAGTATCACTTTTTGCAAGTTCTGTACTTAAGATTTTTAATTCATTAGCAAAATTAGGAGCTAAATTTAAATTTTTTCCTTGTTTAAGTACAGGGGAATCGGGATTTTTTTGAGCATTGATTTGATCTAAAAGTTTATTAACAAGTTCTTTTAATTTGGTACCTGTTTCATTTTGAACAAATTTTGCTAGTATTTCCTCACTACTAGCGTCCTTGCTTAAACCTAAATTTTGCTTTAAAGCTTGTGCAAGTGCTTCTTTTGGATTGTCTTTTAAATTTGTTTTATCTTTTGAAGCAGAGTTATCTACTTTTAAATCATTTTTTTGCGTATTGGCAATTTGACTTGCTAGTTGAGTATTAATCATCAAATATCACCATATTTCCAGGCTTTTTCTTAAATTTTTTATTTAAAATATTTGGTTTATTGATAGCAAAAAGAATTAAAAATGCTAAAGAAACTATATAAAACCATATAAAACCTTTGATTTCAAAATATTGCATTAAAAAACCTAAAATTAAAGGGCCAAACAAAGAGCCCAAAGAATAACAAAAAAGAACCCCACGACCTAACTCTACACCTTTATTTTTGCTTACTAAAACATCATTTGCTCTAGCAAGTGCTAAAGCATATAAGCAAAATATTCCTATACCAAGAGTAATTCCTAAAAAATATTGCATATATAAATGAAGTTTAAAAAAGATAAATATAAGCATAGTGATAAATCCTATACTTGCACAAGTGATAATGGCAAATTTGCGACCAAGTTTGTCTGAAATAGTTCCTATGATGGTTTGTGCAATAAAACCACCTAAAACCCCACAAAATATAAAATAAGAAACCGCTTTTGTATCAAAACCTTGCAAAAGTATAAATAAAGATGCCATAGAAAAAAAGCCATTTATAAGCATTCCGGCTATAAAGCTTGTGACGATAGCTAAAGGAGCTATATCAAAAATTTTAGGTATAGAAATAGGACTTGATGCGGGTAAAACAGGTTCTTTGATTTTAATTAGATTTAAAGGTAAAGATGAAAGTAAAATTAAAGTTGCACTGAGGATAAATACACTATGTTTGCTTAAATTTAACGCTATGATTAAAACTCCAATACCAAACGCAAGATAAAAAACAATTTCATAAAAACCTAAAATTCTAGATCGAATGGCATTTTTGCTTTTTTCATTAAGCCATGATTCTATGACCATTAAAAGTCCATAGTAGCAAATTCCTATGAAAAATCTTAAAACAGCCCAAAAAATAAGATTTTCGCTTACTGTATGAAGCATAGCTGAAATTCCAAAAATAGCACCAAATAGCCCAAAAGAGCGTATATGACCTATACGAGAAATAATTTTATGAGCACTGATGGTTCCAATAAGAGCGCCTACAAAAAAACAAGAACTTACTACTCCAACAGCTAAAGAACTTTCTCCGTTTTCTTTTAATATAACACCTATAGAGCTTACTATCAAAGCATTACCTGCAAATAAAAATGCCATACCAGCAAAAAGTGCTGTCATTGATTTAATAATTTTTTTTGGACTCATACTTTTTTATATATAAAATAAAAATAAACACACAAACTAGCAAGGATGAAATTCCACAAATATAAGCAAAGATATCTAATTTATCTTGGCGATGTAAAAATAAAAATCCAGCAACCAATACTACATAAGCCATCAATTTAAAGAGAGTAAAAAACATAGCAAAAAAATGGATTTTCTCTTTAACATTTGGCTTTAAATCGTCTTTTAGAACTTTAAAATGAATAATTTTTGATAAATTTTGTTTTTTTTTGATAAAAAGTGATGAAATGAAATTAAAATCTTTTTCATAATTTTTTGATTTTTTTATAATGACTTTTTTATAATTTAAATAAGAAGCAAAAATAATCAATAAAACACTAAAAAAAGCTATTTCATAGCTTAAAAATGTATCTAATTTAAAATGATTTAACGATGAAAATATGATCCAAAAAAATAAATGAATAATGGCAAAAATACAAAATAGAGCTTTTTTATGTTCCATTATTTGTTCTTTTCTTTTTGAATTTTTTCTTTGATCAACTCATCTCTTTCTTTAAATTCTTCATAGCTTTTTACTTGAATTTTATAAGCTTTGTAAACATTAAGTATAGCAGCACTGATCCCCCAAAAAACTCCAAGCCAAAAAAGCCAAGGATAAGGAGTAAATTTTTTAAGTAAATATCCTATTCCCACACCTATAAATACAGCAACAACCATAGAGATACCAAGACTTAAACCATCCGCAGCTTCAAGAGTTTTGCGAATGATTTTTTGTCTTTTGCTGTTGGAATTTTCTAAGTGATTTTTTTCTTCTTTTAAAATATTGCTCATATTCTTTTAAAGCTTTCCCTAACAGCCTCTAGTGTTGTATCTATAATTTTATCATCCATTTTTGAACATATAAAGCCTGTTTCAAATTGAGAAGGTGCTAAATAAATTCCATTTTCAAGCATATTTTTGTGAAATTTTGAAAATAATGCTAGATCGGATTTTAATGCATCTTGGTAGTTTGATACAGGATCTTTGGTGAAAAAGTATCCAAACATAGAACCTACATGACAAACTTGCAGTGGAAGTCCTTTTTCATCTGCTAATTTTTTCATTCCTTGGGTAAGTTTTTTTGCTAATTTTCCAAGTTTGTCATAAAGCTTGGTTTTCTTTTTGGCTTTTGTAAGACTTGCTATACCTGCAGCCATTGCTAAAGGATTTCCACTTAAAGTTCCTGCTTGATAAACTCCACCCAAAGGACTTAAAATATCCATAATTTCAGCTCTAGAAGCAAATGCTGCTGCAGGTAGACCGCCTCCTATTACCTTACCAAAAGTAATTATATCTGCTTGGATATGATTGATTCCATAGGAACCAAGGTAAGATGCTCTATATCCACTCATTACTTCATCAAAAATCAGCAGAGTTTGATTGTTTTTACAGATCTTAGCGAGTTCTTCTAAAAAATCTTGTTTAGCTGGAACTAACCCCATATTTCCAGCAATAGGCTCAATGATAACACATGCAATATCTTTATTTTTTTCAAAAAGCTCTTTAACGCTATTTATATCATTATATTTAGCTACTAAAGTGTGTTTAGCTACATCTTCTAAAACACCCAAAGAACTAGGAGAGTTAAAAGTAGCAGCACCACTTCCTGCACTCACTAATAATGAATCAGAATGCCCGTGATAACATCCTTCAAATTTTAAAATTTTATCTTTTTTAGTAAAACCACGGGCAAGACGAATAGCACTCATGGTTGCTTCTGTTCCACTGCTTACAAAGCGGATCTTTTCTAAATGAGGAAAATCAGATAAAACAAGCTTGGCAAGTTCAGTTTCTAATAAAGTTGGAGCTCCAAAACTTGAACCTTTATGAAGTGCTTTTTGACAAGCTTTTTGTATATCTTTATCGCAATGTCCAAAAAGTAAAGGCCCCCAGCTTTGAACATAGTCTATATAAGAATTTCCATCTATATCGAAAATATAAGCACCTTTTCCATGAGAAATAAATTTTGGCTCACTTTGAACATTTGCAAAAGCACGAACTGGAGAATTTACACCACCTGCGATGAATTTACACGCTTCTTTAAAAGCTTTTTTGTTTGTCATTTTTCTTCCTTGCTAAATTGCTTGATGTAATTATATAAAGTTACAATTTCATCATTTGTTAAAGAGTAATTTGGCATGATTGATTTTGCGTCTTTACTCTGATTAAGAGAATTTTTAAAATTCTCAAAACTAAGATTTTGTATACTTGGAACTTTATAAGCTGTTTTAATACCATTTTTCATATAATATCCTAAAATTTGTTCGCTTCCATCTGTTCCATGACATTCTTTACAACTAATGCCCCTTGGATTTTCATAAAGCATTTTAGAGTATTCTTTAAGAGTGATAAAATCAGCACCAAAAAGACTGATACTAAATAAAAAAAACATTAAAACAATTTTCAAAGTTTCACCTTGTTAATGAAGTTTTAATATGATACAATTTTTACTTTAAAAAAGTGATTAAATTTATAGAAGGAAAATAATGACTTTGCTTGATGGTAAAGCTTTAAGCGCAAAAATCAAAGAAGAATTAAAAGAAAAAAATCAATTTTTGAAAAGCAAAGGGATTGAAAGCTGTTTAGCTGTTATCTTGGTTGGAGATAATCCTGCAAGTCAAACTTATGTAAAATCTAAGGCTAAAGCCTGTGAAGAATGTGGAATTAAATCTTTAGTTTATCATCTTAATGAAAATACTACACAAAATGAACTTTTGGCATTGATTAATACCTTAAATCACGATGATAGTGTTCATGGAATTTTGGTTCAGCTTCCCTTACCTGATCATATTTGTAAAGATTTAATACTTGAAAGTATTATAAGTAGTAAAGATGTTGATGGCTTTCATCCTATTAATGTAGGATATTTAAATTTAGGCTTAGAAAGTGGGTTTTTGCCTTGTACTCCACTTGGAGTTATGAAGCTTTTGAAGGCTTATGAAATTGATTTAGAAGGAAAAGACGCTGTTATTATAGGTGCTTCAAATATAGTAGGTCGTCCTATGGCTACTATGCTTTTAAACGCTGGAGCTACAGTAAGCGTTTGTCATATTAAAACCAAAGATTTGAGCCTTTATACTAGGCAAGCTGATTTGATTATAGTAGCAGCAGGTTGTGTGAATTTACTTCGATCGGATATGGTAAAAGAAGGAGTGATTGTTATTGATGTTGGAATCAATCGTCTTGAAAGTGGAAAGATAGTTGGAGACGTGGATTTTGAAGAGGTATCTAAAAAATCTAGTTATATAACTCCTGTTCCAGGTGGAGTAGGTCCTATGACTATAGCCATGCTTTTAGAAAACACAGTTAAATCTGCTAAAAATAGACTTAATTAGGGAAAATCTATGGAAATTTTAAAGAAATTATATAAATTTTCACAGTCTTGGACTGGAACTGTAGTTATTGTTCTTTTGGTGATTTTTTTCTTTATACAAGCTTTTGTTATTCCTTCTGGTTCTATGAAAAACACCTTATTGGTAGGGGATTTTTTATTTGTTAAAAAATTTAGCTATGGTATCCCAACTCCTCATATTCCTTGGTTGGAAATTCCTGTTTTGCCAGATTTCAATAAAGATGGGCATTTGATAAAAGCACAAGGGTCACAAAGAGGAGATATAGTTGTTTTTAGAAATCCTAGAAATGAAAAAGAACACTTTGTAAAGCGTTGTGTAGGCACAGGAGGAGATAGGATAGTTTATGCAAATAAAACACTTTATGTAAGAATGCATGAGGGTGATGAATTTATGAAAGAACATTATCCGAATGATCTTGTTACTCTTGGAGGGCAAATTTATGTAAAAGAACCTTATAAACAAAAAGGTATTCATTATGATCCAAAAAAAGATATAGAAAGCGATATTTTACGCTTTCTTAGCATAGGTGATTTTGCTATGTCTCCAACTTATATTAAAGAACTTGGAAATCATATAGGTTTTAGCGGCGGAAATGCTTATGTTTTTGATGTGCCTGAAAATGAGTATTTCATGATGGGTGATAATCGCGATTATTCTTATGATAGTCGTTTTTGGGGTTCTGTTCCTTATAGGTTGATAGTAGGTAAACCTTGGTTTGTATATTTCTCTTGGGATAAAGATAAAAATGTTCGCTGGGAAAGGATAGGGCGTTTTGTTGATACCTTGGAAAATGATGAACAATATATCCATGATCATGATGATGAGGATAAATTAAGCTAATGTTTGTGAAAAACACAAACATTATATTTTTAAAAGCGTGATTTTATCACCTTTTTTTAATTCGCTTATATTTTCTTCACTTATAAGTAAAAATTCACTTTTAATAAGTGGAAGTATCATACCAGATCCAAATTTATTTTCATTAAATGGTGTAAAAATATCTTTTTCTAAATTTCCTAAGATGAGATTATTTCTTCCGCTTTTAAGCTTTAAATCCATACCCATTTTGCCATAAAATGTTAAAGGATTGTCTAGGTTTCCACTTAATAAATTAATGATTTTTTTAGCAAAAATAAAACAAGAAAGATAAGCTGCCATAGGATTTCCTGGTAAAATTAATACGAAATTTTCACCTTTTCTATAAAGCTTAGTAGGTCTTGCAGGGCGTGCTTTTAAACCTTTAAAAAGTGGAGTAAAGCCTAATTCATCTAAAGCTTTTTCCATAAAATCAGCCTCGCCAACGCTTGCACCTCCTGAAGTGATTAAAAGATCAAAATTTGTATTTTCTAAAGCCTCTTTAGTGCTTTTAAAATTATCTTTGATAATACCTAAATAAGAAGCATTTTGAAACATGGTTAGCAAAGGTAAAGCATTGGCATTATAAATACTTTCTTCATCGCATTCTTGCCAAGGTTCTTTAAGTTCATTTCCGCTTGAAAAAATGCCTATGCGAATTTTTCTTATGACTTCTATTTTATAAAGCCCTTGAGAAGCAAGTAGGGCGATATGTTTATCATTAAGTTTAGTGCCTTTTTGAAGCAAAAGTTCGCCTTTTTTTAATTCTTCGCCTTTGTAGCGATAGGCATTGTATTGTTTAGGGGTTTTTTTAATGATGAGTTTATTTTCTTCTATATACTCATCTTCTAACATTAAGATAGTATCAGCATTTTTGGGCATTTTAGCCCCTGTCATGATTTTATAGCATTCATTCTTAGCAACTGTATAAAAATTTTTATCTCCTGCAAAAATAGTCCCTTTAATCTCCAAAGCCTCATTGATATCAGTATAATTAAAAGCATAGCCATCAAGAGCAGCATTGTCAAAACTAGGTAGATTTTTTCTAGCGTATAAATCTTTAGCTAAAATTCTATCCTTTGCTTTTTCAAGGCTAATAAGCTCACTTTCATCTAAACATGAAATTTGATTTTCTAAGTCTTTTAAGGTTTCAAAGATATTTTTCATTCTTCAAGCCTTGTGATTTTCACACCCAAATCTTTAAATTTTTCTTCTAAATTTTCATAACCCCTATCAAGATGGTAAATTCTATGGACTTTGCTTGTACCTTTAGCTGCAAGAGCTGCTAAGATAAGGGCTGAAGAAGCGCGCAAATCTGTAGCCATGACATCAGCAGCGTTAAGTTCTTTTCCGCCTACTATGGTAGCAATATGACCATTGAGTTTAATATCCGCACCCATTCTTAAAAGTTCACTTACATGCATGAAACGATTTTCAAATAGTCTTTCATCAATAATACTAGTTCCATTAGCTTTTAAAGCTAGTGCCATAAACTGCGCTTGCATATCGGTTGGAAAGCCTGGATATTCACTTGTCATGATTTCTACAGGTTTAATTTCTTTAGCAGGAAGTAGGGCGATACTATCTTCTGCAATCAAAGTTTCAAAACCCATTTGATGAAGTTTTGCTAAAACTGCACTAAGATGAGTGGCGTTAACGTTATCTAAAGTAATTTTAGAATTTGTAATAGCCCCTGCACAAAGATAAGTTCCTGCCTCAATTCTATCAGGTATAACGCTAAATTCTTTAAATTCTAAAAGTTCTCCATCACTACCATAAATTTCAAGTTCATCTGTACCTATGCCTTTGATTTCAAGTCCTGCGTCTTTTAAAACTTCGCAAAGTTGAACTACTTCGGGTTCTTTTGCAACATTTAAGAGTTTGGTTTTACCTTTAGCTAGAGCTGCTGCCATGATGATGTTTTCACTACCTGTAACCGTGATTTTATCAAAAAGAATTTCATTGCCTTTTAAATTTCCACTAGCTACGACATAGCCTTGTTTGATTTGTATATTTGCCCCCATTTTTTCTAAGGCTAAAAGATGTAAATCAATAGGTCTTTGTCCTATGGCACATCCACCAGGCAAAGATACTTCACAATGCCCAAAACGAGCAAGCAAAGGCCCTAGAGTAAGTATAGAAGCACGCATTTTACGCACAATGTCATATTTAGCTATGGTTTGATTAAGAGTGTTTGTGTTTAATAAAGCACTATTGTTTTGAAAATTGACTTTAGCTCCTAAATTTTCTAGCAAAGATATAAGAGTTTTTATATCAGCAACATTAGGAACATTGTTGATTTTTACTTCGTTTTTAGCAAGTATGCTTGAAACGATCAAGGGTAGGGCGGCATTTTTTGCCCCGCTTATTGCAACATTTCCGCTTAGATGATTTGTGCCTTCGATTTCTAGATAAGTCATATTTTTCCTTGAAAAAGTTTAAAAATGCACCATTATAGCATTCTTAAACTTTTGAAAAAATATAATCAAGCTTGTTGGCTTTGGAGTTCTTGAATTTGAGCTTGAATAGTTGAAGCTTGGGCATTTAATGTTGCTATTTGACTTTCAATACTTTTGATTTGATCCTCATTAGCTTTAGACATTTTCGCAGTTAGTTCAACAATTTTTGCTTGAATTTCTACAAGCTTTTGTGTTAATTCTGTAAGTTTATCTTCACTATTGCTGCTACTATCTTGTTGCGTGTTGTTTTGTGCGTTTAAAGCTTGAGCTGGAGCTTGAGAATTGTTTTGATTAGAAGTATTTGATTTTTCTTTGGCTTCTTTGCTGATATTTACCTCTACAGCTGGATCTTGCGCTAAAGCGTTTTGTTCTTGATTTTTAGAGTTTTGATTTTCTTCGTTTGAGTTGACTTTAACATATTGACTTAAGCTATTTAAGGAATTGTTAATTTGCATATTTTCTCCTTAATTTATAATATATATTACACTAAATCGACATTATTTTAAAAAAATATACTATAATTTAAAATAATTTTTATTAAGGTTTGCAATGGGCGTATTTTTAGTTCTTTTGGGAGGTATTTTTTGGGCTATTAGCGGTGTTTTAGCTGAATACCTTTTTAAAAATAATTATAGCGTAGATTGGGTTTGTTTTTATAGGCTTTTATCTACAGGGTTGATTTTGATTTTTTTAAGTTTTAAAGCTCAAAAGATTTTAGTTTTTACAAATTTAAAAGAAAGCTTAAGTATTTGTATGTTTGGATTTTTTGGGCTTTTACTAACACAATTTGGTTATTTTAAGGCTATTTATTATACCGATGCTGGAACTGCAACAATGATACAATATTGTGCACCTTTGATTATAATGCTTTATTTGTGCTTTAAAAATAAAAAATTTCCTAAATTGATAGAAATTTTTGCTTTGATTTTGATTATTTTTGCTTTGTTTTTGCTTGCAACTAAAGGAGATATTGAAGCGGTGGTTTTAAATTATTGGGGTATTTTTTGGGCTGTTATAGGAGCTTTTGGAGTTGCTTTTTATTCTTTAAGTGCTAGAGAAGTGATATTAAAATATGGTCTTTTTTGGATAATGGGTTGGGCGAGTCTTTTTGCTTCTTTTGTATTTTTATTAATCTTGCAATTTGATAAGGGTTTAATTCACTATGCTTTTAACTTAAAAGCATTTTTTTCTATGGGCGGGATTGTCTTTATCGGAACTATAGGGGCTTTTTGTTTGTATTTAAAAGGAGTGGAATATATAGGTGCTCTAAGGGCTAGTATGATTGCCTCTATAGAGCCTGTAGCAGCTGCTTTGATGAGTTTTTTATTTTTAAAAACCCGTTATAGCTTGCTTGATATTTTTGCTTTTGTTTTGATTATATTGAGTGTTATTTTAAATGCAAAAAAGACTAAAGTTTCATAAAGTTTTTAAGTATTTTTTTGCCTTTTTGAGTTAAAACCGCTTCGGGGTGAAATTGCAATCCATAAATAGGATATTTTTTATGTTTAATTGCCATAATAATATTTTCTGAATTATGAGCTAAAATTTTGCATTTTTCAGGCATGGAACTAATGTGTAAAGAATGATATAAGCAAATTTCAATTTCTTTTTTAATACCCTTAAAAATAGGATCTTTTTTAAAATAAAGTTTAGAAATTTTACCATGCATGGGATTTTGCATTTTAGAAACCCTACCGCCAAAAATTTCAGCTATACACTGATGTCCTAAACATATACCTAAAATTTTTTTATTTTTTTTAAAATATTTGATTGCTTTTAAGCTTAATTTAGATTCCTTAGGAGAATGAGGGCCAGGAGAGATGATAAGATAAGTGAAATCAAATTTTTCTAATTCTTTAGCTTTTTTAAAGGCATCGTTTTTTATCACTTTACATTCAAAACCAAGTTCTTTAAGATAATAGATGATGGTATAACTAAAAGAATCATAATTATCTATAAATAAAATTTTCTTCATTGTAATTTTACCTTTTTTAAACCACGCACGGAATTAATACAATAAATATTTTCTGCTTCAAATAAATCTTGTTTAAATAATGCTTTTTCTTTTATCAAGCCAAGATTGATTAAGAAATTTCTATATACTCCATTTAACATACCGCTTTGAATTTGTGGAGTATAAAATTGAGAGTTTTTTTCTAAGATGAGATTGGTTCTTGAGCCTTCGCAAAGTTCATCTTTTTCGTTAAAAAAAGCTATGTCATAACACAAGTTTTGCTGCCATTTGTATGAGTGTTGATTATAAAAAGTACGCAAAGAGCTTTTGTGATAGAGATTGTCACTTTTTGAGTTAATTTTATCATCACTTAAAAGCAAAATATCGTTTGAATTTTGCTTTAAGGCACTTTGTTGAAATTCGTATCTTCCGTCTTTGTATAAAATAAGCTTTAAAATTCCTTCTTTATGTGGATTTTTAAAGGGTAGGGGAAAATTATAAAATAAAGAGTGTTTTTTGTGGAAAATTTTTTCATCGAGTTTAAAAAGTGTAAAATTTTGATATTTTTTATAAGAACTTTTTTGATTTAAAACATTATAAAAATCTTTAAAGAGCTTGTGAGTGTTAAAATTAAATTTAAGAGCTGAATTTATAAGCCTTAATAAATGTTCTTTTAAAAATAAAATTTGAGAATTTTTAAAATACATGGTTTCAAAAAGATGAAAATCACAAGGATTTAAGATTGCACTTTTAAGTTTTAATTCTTCAAATTCATCTTTAAATTTTGAGTCCCAAACCAAGCCGCTACCCGTGCTATAAGTATAAATTTCATCTTGTTTTTCTAAGGTGCGTATGGCTACGCTAAATTTATTTTTATTTTTGCGTATTAAACCTATAGTTCCGCAGTAAATACCACGATCTCTTTGTTCTAATTCTTCAATAAATTTAATACTTTCAAGCTTTGGAGCACCTGTAATAGAACCACAAGGAAAGAGAGCTTTAAAAATTTGATATAAAGAAATATTTTTTTTAAGTTTTCCTTGTACGCTTGAAGTCATTTGATGTAAAGTAGGGTGACTTTGAATTTCAAAAAGTTTGGTTTTTAAGCTTTTTTTTGTGATGATTTTTGAAAGATCGTTGCGTAAAAGATCACAAATCATAACATTTTCACTCAGATTTTTTGTATCATTTTGCAAGAAAATTTTATTTTCTTCATCTTTTATAGGATCTTTATCACGCTTAATTGTGCCTTTCATAGGTTTTGTAAATATTTTTCTTTTTTTGGTCTTGAAGAAAAGTTCAGGTGAGAAGGACAAAATTTCTCTTGTTTCATCTTTTATAAAAGCTTTAAATTCAGTATCTTGTCTAGAAAGTAAAAGTTTAAAAAGTTCAAAAGAATCCATTTTGCTATGAAATTTAAAATTTTGAGTGAGGTTGATTTGATAAACTCTTCCTTTGGAGATTGCCTCTTTAACCTTGATGAAATTTTCTTTGTAATCATCTTGATCTAAAAAATTTATAAATTCAGGAATAAATTTTTCTTCATCAATATCTTCTTTTTGAAATTTTTTTCTTTTTTTAAAAGCAAATACAGACAAATAAGCCTTTTTGCTTGTGAAATTTTTATCTTGAAAATATCTATATAGTTCATAATCAGTAAGCATTAAAATATAAAAATCATTTTTATATTTTTCTATAAATTTAAAGCATTTTTTACTTTCTTTGTGGTTAAAGGCTTTTAAAGTGTGTTTTAAATCATGGTAAAAATATTTACCAAAAACAGCATAGTTTTCAAGAGTCACTTAATTCCTTTGCAACCTGTGCGGCAAGTTTTAATTTATCATTATCAAAATGAGTGTAAATTCTTGAGGTATTTAAACTCGCATGCCCTAAAGCTTCTTGAACTAAAACTAAATCTTTTTGCTTTTTATAAAGCAGGGTGGCAAAAGTATGACGCAACATATGAGCACCATTTTTTTGTTTGCGAATTCCTGCACGAAATAAAAGCTGTTCTACTATGCGACTGACATAAGATTGAGTCAGTGGAGTGCCTTTTTTATTGACAAAAAGTAGGGCGTCTTTACTCATATAATTAATACTTACATTTTTAAGCAAATCGTAAATAAGTTCTTTTTTTATCATTACAACACGATATTTATTGCCTTTAGCTCTTATTCTTATGATATAAAGATCGTTTTCTTCGCTAATATCACCCATTTTGATATTGATAGCTTCGCTTACCCGTATGCCTGTAAAAATGATGATTTTAATAATAAGTTTATTGCGTATGGTATTGTTTTTAAAATCTGCATTTTCAATAGCATCAAGAAATTTTTTAAGCTCTTCTTCACTCATAAATTCAGGTAATTTCACCCCTTTAGAACCCGCTATACCTGCCCAGTTTTTAAGATTGATATCGAAAATATGCGCTTTTTCATCTTCTTCGTTTTGCTTGTCTAAAAAATCAAAAAAATTAATCACAGCAATACGGTAATTTTTTTTACTTGCATCTGATAAAGCACCTGTTATACTTGCTAAAACTTCTACAATAAGTTCTTCATCAATCTGTTTTAAAGAGTAAAGCTTATAAAAATTTAAATATTCAAATACTTTTTTTAAAGGATTAAAATAAGTATTAACTCCACTTAAACCAGCATTTCTTGCTTTTTTTGCTAGAGCGTCAAGTTCATCAATATTTTTTACACCTTTTGTAAGAGCAAAATTAACTTCTGCTAAAGCTTGTGGATTTTTTAACTCTTTGTTAGATAGTGAGTTGAGTTTAAATTTTACATATTTTGCTAACCAAAATAAGAATGATTTTTCAAAATTTTCTTCACAATCTAAAGGGTATTTCATAAAAACTTTTCCTAAATCTAAAATTTTAGCTTTTTAACTAGAAAAGGTATTTTAGTATTAACTTAGTAAAAAAAAGCTTTTTTAGGAAAAAGTTTGTTTTTATATGCAAGGCAAAAAGATTAAAATATTTTTATTAAATAAATCTTATATCAATCATAAAAAGATATGATAAAAGGTAAAAATATATAAAATTTATAATTTTGTATTGAAAACTGTAATTTTCAAACTTTTTTATATACACCTAGATTATTCTACTTTGATATAGATTAAGCTACTATTTTTACATACTTTTATGATTTTACCTTTTGAATGAAATAAACTTATCCACAAAATATAATGTAAAAAATTGATAATTTTATTTTGTAAATTAAAATTATATTTTACTTTTCTTGAAAACTATAAAGAATATTTAAAAATTAAATTATTTTATATTATTATCAAGATATATATAAAAATGATAGCTTGTGCATTAAATTTTTTAATCCCCTATTCTTGATTTTTAGTTAAAGTAAATATTCTTAGTTATAAAATTTTTAAGAATATTTTTATTTTAATAGTTTTATAATGATTATTACATAAAAACTTAATAAAAAGTTTTATCAAAACCAAATTTCAAGGAGAAGGTAATGAAATTTCCAGTAAAATTAGTAAGATCTATTGTTGTATGTGCTTTTTTAGCAGGTATAAGTGCTAGTGCATTAAGTGAAGGTAAAGAATATGTAATTCTTAAAAATCCTATTGCTAACGCTGATAATTCATTGATTGAAATTTTTTCTTATCGCTGTACTCATTGTTATGATCATCACAAATTTAATACCATGGGTAAAGTTAAAGAAAAATTACCTAATTTAGCTTATAAATTTTATCCTGTAAGTTTTATGGGAGATTATGGAAAGCAAGCTAATGAAATTTTTGCTTTTGCGGCATTTAAGGATGGTGTAAATAAAATTGATCCTACGGATAAAAATAGTTTAACTCATAAAGTCGCTGAAGCTTATTTTAATGCATATTTTAAGAAAAAACAAAGATGGGAAAATGGTAAAAATCCTGAAGCTTTTTATAGTGTCGGTTTAAAAGCAATGAATGTAAGTAAAGCTGATTTTGAAAATTTCTTAAAAACTCCAGAGGTTGCAGAGCTTTTAAAAAGTTATGAAATTGCCAATCCTATTTCGCAAAATTATGGCACCCCTGCTTTTGTTGTTAATGGAAAATATCAAATCATTCCAAGTGTAATCAACTCTCCAGAGGCTTTGATTGAAATTACTAAAGAACTTAGCAAGCAAAAATGAGTTGTATAAAAATGAAAGATAAATGCAGAAATTTTTCACTTTCTAAATGGCAAGATACGCGTGAACCTTGGTTAATTTTGATTATAGTTACTATAGGACTTACTTGTATAGCACATTTTTTATTTCAAGAATATCTTTTTATGAAACCTTGTGAACAATGTGTATATATAAGATTTGATATGCTTGTTATGGCTATAGGTGGTATGATTGCATTAATCAACCCTACAAATAATATTATAAAAATTTTTTCTTATAGCTTAGCTTTTTATGGAATTTGGCTTGGCTTGGAGCATTGTCTAACTTTAAATCATATTCATGAAGTGGTTCATTCTGAAAATCCTTTTGCAGGTGTAGATGGATGTCGTGAAATTCCTATTTATCCATTTAATTTACCTTTGCATGAGTGGGCTCCTAGTTGGTTTTTGCCAACAGGAGAATGTGGGATGGATACCCCTGTAGTTCCAAAAAATGCTTATAATCATCTCAATGCTTTTCAAAAATTTTTTATAGGAACTCTACCTGATTTTGAAAATGGGCTTTATAGCAATGGTTGGTATTTGATTCCTAGTTTAAAGTTTATGAATATGGCAATTTGCTGTCTTATAGCATTTTTATGTTGTTTTATTGTGCTTTTTGCAATGTTTATAGCCTATGTTTTAGATAAAAATAAACCTAATGCTAAAATTTTTGCATTGGTGATTGTTATTTTGGTTTTAGTGCTTAAATTTATAGGCGAACCAAAAAATCCGAATCAAAATATAGCTAGTTTAAATCAAGTCGTTTTAAGATACTCTTAAAATAGGATGGCTTAAATAATTTTAAAGGATTTATCATGAGACTTAGCAAAACTCTTTGCATGGCACTTTTGGCGTGTTCTATCCTGCTTGCACCTAATGCTTTAATGGCCATGGGTGATCCTAATGGAGTGAAAATAGATTAGCAAATTCAAGGACAAATAGGTGCGATTAAAATGAATCCTTATGGATTGTCTCCTTTGACCGCTATTATCATGAATAATGCCTATGTTTTAAGTGATATAAAAGTAACCATTGTTCCTAAACCAAATGGCCAAACTATCTCTTATAATGTGAATTCTAAAATGGCTAAGACTTATGGTGGAATTCCTATTTTTGGACTTTATCCTTCTTATAGTAAAGGTAAGTTATGCTAAATCTACAAATAGTAAAAGTCAAAAAATCATTGATGAGATTTATAAAATTGCAACTCCAGGGGTTAGTATAGAACCAAGTAGAAGGCACTGATCAAAGAGGAACTCTTTTTGAAAATGTGAAAGTATTAAAAATGGATCCAAAATTTTCAGATAGGCTATATTTAGTAAATAATGCTCCTGGAAAACAATCTGGCAAAGGCTCATAATCTGTATGGAATAATCTTGTAGGTGGTGCTATGGAATGGGATGAAAATTCAAATGTCTTTATCATAAGATACCAAGGGTGAAATCAGATGGTATTATGATAACAATAAACTAATGAACTGGGACAATATTTACAATCGTGGAATTATGATGAGTTTTCGTCAAAACAAAGATGGAGCTTTAACTTGGGGATTTGGTCAAAGATATGTAAAATACGATGTCTGGGAAGAGAAATTTTCAATCGCAAATTACCTGCTGTCTATATAGATTTTTTCTCATGCTATGGACAATATACAAAATGGGCATTATTTATTTAAGAGTAGCTTCAACAAATACTTTGAGTCCAGATGGTAAGCATGTACGCGCTGTGCGTGATACTATTGTAGAGGTAGATGAGAATGGTAATGTTGTTGATGATTAGAGATTGTATGAGATTTTAGATCCTTATAGAAGTACTATTATCAAAGCTTTAGATCAAGGTGCAGTGTGTTTAAATATAGATGCAAGCAAAGCGGGTAAAACTTTAAGCGATGAAGAACTTGCCAAAATGGATGAAAGCGACAAATTTGGAGATATAGCAGGTATAGGCAGGAATTTGGACTCATGTAAATAGCGTTGATTATGATCCAAGTGATGATAGTATTATTATTTCTAGTCGCCATCAAAGTGCTGTTGTTAAAATTGGTCGTGATAAAAAATAAAATGGATTTTAGGGGTACATAAAGGGTGGAATAAAGAATTTCAAAAATATTTATTGCAACCTGTAGATAAAAATGGCAAAAAAATTGTTTGCGATGATTATAGCAAATGCCCAGGTTATGAAAATGACAATGGTGGATTTGATTTTACTTGGACGCAGCATACAGGCTGGAGAATTGATAGTAAATCAAACAAGCGTTATATTTATATAAGTGTTTTTGATAATGGTGATGCAAGAGGAGCTGAACAACCTGTATTTGCAAGTCAAAAATATTCTCGTTCTGTAATTTATAAAATCGATCAGCAAAATAAAACTGTGGAACAAATTTGGGAATATGGTAAAAATCGTGGAAATAAATGGTTTTCTCCTGTAACTTCTTTAACTCAATATGAACCAGATAAAGATTCTATTATGGTTTATAGCGCAACAGCTGGAATGGCTTTTGATCTTAGCAAAGGTGTAAGTCTTGGGGAACCAAAACCTGAAATTGATGAATTTAACTGGGGTGCTAAGGAACCTTCGGTTCAAATTTAATTTAGCGGTTCAGGCACGGGTTATCAAGCAATGCCTTTTAGTGTTGATCAAGCATTCAATCCTAAAAAATAACAATAAGCCCAAAAATAAATTTGGGCTTATTTATTTTTTTTAAATAAAATTATCTTTGAAAATTTTATTTAACCAAGGATATAATATGCGTAATTTTTTTTGCAAATTTGTTTTAGCTCTTGTATTTTATTCAAGTTTTGCATTAGCAAATAATAGTTTTATTACCCTTAATCCAAGTTTACCTAGCTCTGAAAATAGTGTAATAGAAGCATTTTCTTATAAATGTATACATTGTTATAATCATCATAAATTTGGAACTCTTGAAAAACTGAGAGAAGCTTTTCCAAATTTACATTTTAAACTCTATCCTGTAAGTTTAATGAATGGGGAATTTTCCAAAGAAATGAATGAGCTTTTTACCTTTGCTCAATACAAAGATGAGCAAAATGGTAAAGATGCGAGTTATTCTGATAGTTTATCTCATAAACTTGCTGATGTTTATTTTGTTTCTTATTTTTTAAACAAGCAAAGAAATTTTTCAAATTTAGATGAATTTTACGACATAGGTTTAAAGGCTATGAATGTAAATAAAAATGAAGTATTAAATTTTTTAAATACCCCAAAAGCTAAAGAAATTTTAAGCGAGTTTCAAAGAGCTAATGATATAGCTAAAACCTATGGTACCCCTGCTTTTGTTGTTAATGGAAAATATCAAATTAACCCAAGCGCAATCAATTCGATGCAAGATTTAGAAGATCTAGTTAAAAAATTAAGTAATATGAAATAATAAATTTTTAAGGCAATAAAAATTGCCTTAAAAATTATTTTTTGATCATATTTGTATAAGGTCCATAGCGATGTTGGGTTGTAGAAAAGCTATCATCATAAGGTCCTACATCCATATCTAAAGGCTTAATCTTTCTATCTGGAAAGTCTTTATTTCTATTTGCTTTAATAGGACGAGCTTGTGAATTCATGTAAGCTGCTACATCATAAGCATCTTCAAGACTTAAGTCAGGCGCACCTTGAGGCATATTTTCTTTAATATAAGAAGCAGCTTTGATAGACGATACATTCCAGCTCCTGTATTATAACTATCATCACCCCAAAGTGGTGGATAAAGATAATACGCCCCTGTGCTATCCTCATTTTTAAGCCCTAATCCATTTTCTTGATGACAAACGGCACATTTATCCATATAAATTGCCTTACCTTTTTTAGGATCAGCTGCTCTTAAGATGAAATCTATCTTCTTAAGTCCCTGTCCTTCTATCTTAGCTCCTACTGGAACTCCTTGAGATAACCATTGCATATAAGTTAGCATGGCTTTCATTTCAGGTGTATCACTAAGCATTCTTTTGCCATTCGTAGAGCGTTCAAAACAGCCATTGATCCTATCTGCTAAGGTAATTACTTTATCTCCTCTTGCATTATATTGTGGAAATCTTGCCCAAATTCCTACAAAACCCGATTGATTTTGCACACTTCCACCATTAGCATGACAGCTTGAACAAGAAAGATTATTTCCCGCAAATCTTTTTTTTAGGATCTTTGGCTTGTGGACCCACATATTTGCTTGTTTCATTAAGAATTTTATTTCCCAAAATAACCATTTTGCTATATTCTGAATTTTTTGGCATTTTAGTTTCATCTATAGTGCCATCTTCATTTAATTCCTTAGGTAAATTCCATTTGGCAGTAGGCAGATCAATACCTGTTGCACTCTTAGTTTTTTCCAAATTTGGATCTAAGGCTAAAGCACAACTTCCACATAACAACAAAGTTAAAACTATAGAAAATTTATTCATCAATTTCCCTCCTTATTTTGCGTAATTTAAATTCAGTATAAGACTTTATTTAGAAAAAGTCAATAAAACCTAATTACATTTTAAGAAAAAAGCTTTAAACCTTAAAATAATATTCGTTTATATTTAAAATAGAACTTATATATTTAAAGCAAAAATAAAGTTTTTTCGCTATAATAAAATCTTGCAATATTTTTAAAGGTTAGGTTAATGAAAAATTTAAGCATTCAAGAAAAAAAAGACTTAGACAACTGCGTTTTTCAAAATCTTGGAAGGCAAGATACTTTTACTTTAAGTGTGGTTTTTAAAAATTTTTATTTAAAAATTAAAGCATTTATTTATTCTAAATAATACCACTTAAAATCCTTTTTTGTGTAGGAAAGATCTTTAAAAGAAGGTGATTGGATAAATAGTTTGCACTCTTTATCCAAATTTTCTATCCCGTATATTTTCATAGCCATTCTTGAGTCATGTCTTGTAAGTTCTATTCCAACGCAAGCTTGATTGTTGATTTTGTAAAGTAAAGTGCCACCATCTTTTTCATCTATATTTAAAATATCCAAATTCTTATTTTTACTCATATCTTTTACATCTTTACTAAAAGAATATCGGAGTTTATAATATATCATAATATCCTGCATGGTATTTTTCAAATTTTGTAAATTTTCATTAATCAAATATCCATTATTTTTATAAAGTTTTAAAAAATCTTCATTAAGAAATTTTTGAAAACTTTCATCTTTAGATAATTTTTGACAAGAATTATAGCTATTTAAAATTCTAACTTGACTGGCTTCTATTAAAAGTTCAAGGCAATCTTTATTCTCTTGTGAAAATTGCACTAATTTAACTTCTTGAATCTTAAAATCTTTATTCGGTTTTTTTTCATAAGCAAAATCATTTAATTTTTCATAAATATTAGCAAAACTTAAAGAATATAAACTAAAAAAAATTAAAATACACTTTTTCATTGAAAAAAATCTTTGTATTTATTTTTTAGAAATTCCACCACTTCTAAAATTTCATCAACCCCTTCTTTGTTGGAATTTTCGAGTACATTATCTATATTATCAATATAAGCTTCTATTGCATTTTCTAATTTTTCTCTTTTAACTCCAGCGTATAAAAGCATAGCTTCTAAAACTATGCTAAGCTCATATTGTAAATCTTCTAATTCATTTTTTAAGGTTTTATTATTGTTTTGATTCATTGTTTTCCTTTTTAAGTTCTTTGCTTTTAATTAAATCAATAATTTGAGCCTTAATATAATTATAATTTGCTCCATCTTTAAATGTCGCAAAAAGTCCACCACTAGCATTTTTATGTCCGCCACCACCTACTAAATTTTTAGCCATTAAACTTACATCTATTTTTCCATTTGCACGAAAACTTAAGGTTTTTCTAGAACTAACATCAATAAAAAAGTCATAATCAGGATTTTTTACTAAAAAATCATTTCCAATAACAGAAGTATTGCCTATATTTGAAGTTAAGATGCCTTTATGGCCTTCATATTCTATGCTGAAATTTTCTTTTAGCTCACTTAGTTTTTCAACTACAAAATAAGAAATTAAATTAGAAAGAGTATCATCATTTTTTCTGGCAAAATAATCCTTTTTTATAAAATGAGTAGCATTATCGAGTAAAATATTTGCATTTTCTTTTCCTATAAATTTCCAAGCCTTATCAAGCAAGAAAAACATATAATCAATTTGAGATTCTTTAAACATTACACGATTTATTTCTTTTGCATTGGCAATCAAGCCTAAAAAAACCTTTCCAAGTTCAAAATTTTCATCCTCGCTTAGCCAAATATCAACAGCATTAACCACATCAACAAATTTTGAAAGTTCTAAAACAGGAGTACAGATTTTAGAGAAAAAATCATAAACGATTTTAGTTGCACATCTTTTAGAATCAAGTAAATACCAAGAATATTTTTGAGCACATTCTTCGCCACTTTGATGATGATCAAGAAGAAAAATTTTAGTATTTTTCTCTTTGCAAATTTTTTCAAATTCTTCGCATTGATTTAAATTTAAATTTAAATCTGTTATTAGAATAATAGCTTTTCCGAAATTTTCATCTTTTTCTATATCGCCTATAATAGAGTTAAAATTTTCATTAATTTCTTTGCCATAATTAGAATTATAAAATTTCACATTTTTAAAATAAAAATTTACTATAAATTGACAAGCATAGCCATCAAGATCTGTATGTGAAAGATGATAAATTTTCATTATATTCCTTAAAGTTCTATCCTAATAATACCCTCGGTATTAAAATTTGTATTTTCTGCAATTTCTGCAAAACTTAACACTACTATATTAATGCTAAAATTATAACAAATATCAGCAATGAATTTTCTAAGCTGCGGTTCAACGCAAAGTATAAAAGGCTTGATACGACCATTTGCTACTGCGGCAACTTCAGCCCTTAGAGTATCTACTAAAGTACCTGTTTGAGCTACACTTAAAGGCAAGTGATAACTTCCATCTCTAAATTGTACATTTTCCATTAAAACCGCAGAACTAGCAGAGTCTAAGATAAAAATATCCAAATTTCCTTTATCATCTAAATACATATTTGTAATCATCCTAGCTAAGGACGCCCTTACATGTTCAATAATCATATCAAAACTCTTGCTTACTTCTGCTATATCGCTTACAGATTCTAAAATAGTAAGCATATCTTTAATTGGTATGTGATGCTTAAGCAAGTCTTTGAGAATTTTTTGAATAAGACTTACAGGTGCAACACCTAAAGCACCTTCTACGATGATTGGATAATCATTTTTAACCTTATCAAGAAGATTTTGTACCTCTTGGCGTGTGAGAAGTTCGCTTGCGTGCGCTTTGATAAGTTCGCTCATATGTGTTGAAATAACACTTGCAGGATCTATTACTATATAGCCATTTAATGTTGCTTCATCTTTTAAATTCGCATCAATCCAAAGTGCATCAGAGTTAAAAGCGGGTTCTTTTGTAGCAATCCCTTCTATCTCTTCTGTGATAAAACCACTATCCATGGCTAAATATTTATCCGGATAAATTTCAGCACTTGCTATAGACACGCCCTTGAGTTTAAAACTATACTCATTTGGTTTAAGTCTTAAATTATCTCTTATTCTTATTTTTGGCATTAAAAATCCTAAACTTTCAGCAATACTTCTTCTCATTGAGCGAATTCTTTCTGTAAGTTCGTTTTCAGCAAGCTTAATAAGTCCGTATCCAAGTTCAAGTTCTAAAATTTCAACTTTGAGTATATCGTTAATCTTGTGCTCTTCTTCTTTGAGAATTTCTTCTTCGCTTTTCTTAGCAGGCGCTGCCGTTGTCCCACCTGCTCCACTTTGAGATGCAGCTGCGGCACTTGGTTTGCTTTTTTTAACTGTAGTTATATCAATTTTACCTTCCTTAACCTGCTTGGTAAGATAGCCAAGGCTTAAAAATACTAAAGCCATAAAGCCCAAGGATAAAGTTGGCAAACCAGGCACTAACGCAAAGATAAAAAGTACAAAACCTACTATTAAAAGCGTGCGATATTCGCTTAAAAGTTGAGTTAAAGTTCCTTCTGCAAAATTTTCCTCATCTTTGCTTGCACGAGTGATAATTATAGCGGTTGCAGTAGAAGTAATAAGCCCTGGAATTTGAGATACAAGTCCATCACCTATGGTTAAAATAGTATAGGTAGAAGCAGCATCGCTTAAAGCCATATCGTGCTGAAAAGATCCTATTAAAAAACCACCTATGATATTTATAATAGTTATGATAATTCCTGCAACAGCATCTCCTTTGATAAATTTAGAAGAACCATCCATTGCACCATAGAAGTTTGCCTCAGCAATAACTTCTTGACGTCTTGCTCTAGCGGTTTGTTCATCAATAAGTCCTGCATTTAAATCCGCATCAATAGCCATTTGTTTACCCGGCATCGCATCAAGTGTAAATCTTGCTTGTACTTCAGAAACCCTTGTACTACCTTTTGTTACAACCATGAAATTAATCAATACTAAAATACAAAATACAATCACGCCAATGACCATATTTCCACCAACAACAAATTCTCCAAATGCTGCTATAATCTCACTCACAGCTTCAGGGCCGTTTTGCCCTTCGCTTAAAATCATCCTTGTGGTAGCTATATTTAATGAAAGCCTAAATAAAGTGATAATCAAGATTAAAGTTGGAAAAGTTGTTAAATCTGTCGGTTTGGGTATATAAATAGAAATTAAAATAATTAATACCGATAAAGCTATACTTAAAGCCAAGAAAAAGTCCAAAATAGGACTTGGTAAAGGAACTATAATAATAGCTAAAATACAAACTAAAAAACCAACAATAGTCAAGCTTTTAGCTTTTAAAACAGGAGCGATTAAAGGCCCCAAGAAAGGAAAAACTAAATCGACTATTTTATTTTTTGCCATTATTTTTCATAATATCTTCTAAAGTAATAGAATCTAAAAATTCATCTACTTTATTTTGTAAATTTACTAACATAGGCATTAAGGTGCAATTTTCTTCTTTATTATTTGGACAAGTGCCACCACTGCATTCAAATACACTGATATCCTTTTTTTCAGCACTATTAACAATTTCTTTTATAGTATATTGACTTGGTTCTTTGATTAAAACAAAACCACCTTTTGCCCCTTTAAAGGATTTTAACAAGCCATCTTTAGCTAAAGTTTGTAAAATTTTAGCTAAAAAACTTTTAGGAATATCAAGCTCTAAAGCTAAAGAATCTACATCTTGAGGTGTTTCTTTTTGAGAAATATAAATTAAAGAAAGTAAAGCGTATTCGCTAGCTTTGGTAAATAGCACAGATTCTCCTTGTTATAACTACAGAAATAGCTGTAATTATAATAAATAATTCTTAGAAAAAGACTTAAATTTTGACAAAACCTTCTAAAAAAGATAAATTCAGTTTATTTTTTGCTTTTTAAGATAAAATTACAGTTCTTTAATTTTATTATTTTACCAATCAGGAGGTCTATCATGGCTTTGGATTCGGCCAAAAAAGCAGAAATAGTTGCGAAATTCGCTAAAAAACCAGGTGATACTGGTTCAACAGAAGTTCAAGTAGCTCTTTTAACTGCAAGAATTGCAGAACTTACAGAACATTTAAAAATCTACAAAAAAGACTTTTCATCAAGATTAGGACTTCTAAAACTTGTAGGTCAAAGAAAAAGACTTTTATCTTATCTTAAAAGAAAAGATTATAATTCTTATAGTAAGTTAATTACTGAATTAAATCTTAGAGATAAATAATTTTTAAGCCCTTTTTACGGGGCTTTTGCCTTTTAAATTTCTTCTTTTGTAATCAGTTTTATATATCAAAAACACAAGAAAAATCTTACAAGATTTCCCTTTGTCCTTTGGCATCAGGTTCGCTTAAAATCCCGTTTTGCGTAAGTTGTTCAATAATATTTGCAGAGCGGTTATAGCCGATTTTTAAACGGCGTTGTAAATAAGAAATGCTTGTTTTTCCATCTTCTAAGATTACTCTTTTAGCTTCTTCATAAAGCTCATCTGCTTCCCCATCAAAGCTTTCATTTGTTGTAACACCTACGCTTTGCTGATCCTTTAAAAAGCTTTCATCATATTCTACGCTTTGTTGATCCTTTAGAAAATCCACGATTTTTTCTATTTCAAATTCGCTTGCAAAAGGCGCATGCAAACGCACTATAGAGCTTGTTCCAGGAGGAGTAAATAAACAATCCCCTCTTCCAAGTAAACTTTCAGCACCCATAGCATCTAAAATAACTTTAGAGTCAATTTTTTGCCCTACTTTATAAGAAATTCTACTTGGTAAATTCGCTTTAATTAGTCCTGTTACAACATCAACAGAAGGTCGTTGTGTAGCTACAATCAAGTGGATTCCACTTGCTCTTGCCATTTGCGCAAGTCTTCCTATATAAAATTCTACATCTTTACCCGCAGTCATCATCAAATCAGCAAGTTCATCGATAATTACTACAATAAAAGGAAGTTCTTCTCCGCCTAATTCTTTCATTTTTTCATTGTAATTTTCTATATTTTTGGTTTTTGCATCAGCCATTAAGCGATAGCGTCTTTCCATTTCAGCTACCATATTTGAAAGCGCATTGACTGCTTTTTTTGGATCTGTGATAACAGGAGTTAAAAGATGAGGAATGTCATTATAAATGCTAAATTCAAGCATCTTAGGATCTATCATCATCAAACGCAAGGTTTTTGGAGAGTTGCGATATAAAAGACTTAAAAGCATAGAATTTATCCCCACACTTTTACCACTACCTGTCGTTCCTGCGATGAGTAAATGCGGAAGTTTTTTAAGATCGGTTACAAAAGCATTGCCTACTATATCTTTACCTAAAGCTATGGTTAAAGGACTTTTAGCGTTTTTAAAAACTTCACTTTGTAAAATTTCTCTTAAATAAATGGTTTGAATTTCATCATTTGGAACTTCTATACCTACAACATCTTTTCCTGGTATTGGAGCTTGAATACGGATTGATTTTGCCATTAAAGCCATAGTTAAATCATCTTGTAAATTTAAAATACGACTTACTTTCACATCTGCACTAGGACGAAATTCAAAAGTAGTTACCACAGGACCAACATAAGTGCTTATAACATCGCCGCCTATTTTAAAACGACGCAATTTTTCAAGAAGATTATAAATTTTTTTATCTATTTCACTTTCATTGATTTCTTGTTTGTGTTCTTTTGGATTAGCTAAAAAATCTAATGGCGGCAAGGTGAAATCTTTTGGTTTTTCTATTTCGCCCTGCTCTATTTCACGCAATAAAGCTTGGTTAATAGCAATTTCTTTGGCTAAAACTGCTTTTTGAAGTTTAATTTCTTGATCATTTGTTTTTTCATTATCGATTTTAGTTTCTGTATTTTGGATAAAATCGAGTGTATTTTTTTCTTCTATAACTATTTCATTTATATTTTTTATAGGAGTAGGTTCTATATAAGGATGATTTAACTCTTCTACAATGGGAGCAAATTCAAAGATATTGTCTGCTTTATCTAGATTTTTATTTTCATTTATTTTGTCTGATTCTTCTGTTTCTGTTTTAATTGTTTTTGGGCTATTAAAACTATATTTATTCCCTTCTATAATATCGCTTGAATTTATCGCATCATATTCTTCTAATTTTTTAATTTCTTGTTTTACTTTATTTTCTAAAATTTCATTTTGATAGGCTTTGTATTCTTGTTCTAGTTTTTCTTTTTTTATCAAATTCTCTCTAAGTTCAAGCTCTTTTGTAAAAATTTTTGGTTTAACTTCTTGATTAGAAACTGGAATTTCAATATTTTTACGTTTATAACTTGGCTCATCTAAATTTTTATTTGTATCTATTTGCTTTATATCTTCAAGTTTTTTAGGTTTTAAAAAACGTTCAGGAATCATATCTACCTCTTCTTCTGAAATAAAATTAAAATCTTCATCAAGACTAATGCTCATTTTACTAGCCTTTTGTGCGAAATTTCGCACTTGTTGAGAATGCTCATGAACAAAACTTCTTGATTCTTTTAAACTTTGTTTATCAATCTCTATGGTTTCATCTAAAATTTGATTTTTTAGTTTTTCAAAATTTTCCTTGGCCGTGGTAATTGAATTTTTACTTGCATTGATATTGCTATCTTTAATTATCTGTTCTAAGTTATTGGTTTCCCCTTTTTTGTTTATTTGTAAATTTTCATAAATACTATCTTGCAAAATATTTAATTTTGGAACTATAGGTTCTGATTTACCTACATCTTCTTTCTCGTTTTCTCCACCAAATACACGCATAAGTAAAGATTTAAAAGCTTGCTCTACTTTTAATAAATAAGTAAAATCTAATTCTATTTTTAAAATTTCTTTTGCAAATTTTGGAAACAATAAAACCAAAGAAAATAGTAGAAGTAAAAGAGCGAAAATTCCGCTCCCAGTATGCCCCAAAATAGTAGAAAAAATCGCATAAGCAAGCTCTAGTATATAGCCTGAATTAGGATAAAAAACTGCAAATAAAAGCAAACTCGAGAAAAAGGCAAATCCTATACCAAAAAGCTCTCTTCTTGTAAAATTAGCTAATTTGTAATTTCTTTTATAATAAACATAATTTAAAATAAATAAGAAAAAAGGATAATAATACGCAAATTCTCCAAATAAAAATAAATTAGCCTTGTAAACCCATTCTCCCATGCCAGGTGCTAGCATACAAAGACAAAGATAAAAAATAACAAGCGTGGAGCTGGTAAAAATGGCTTCTTTTTTAATATTCTTTCCTTGAAAATAAAATCAAAGCCAAATTATACCATAAAAAATTTTACATATAATTTAATAAGCTAAGTTGAGAAATTGTTGTACTAGCTTTAAGAGAAGCTTGATATGCAAGTTGAACTTGCATTAAATTCATCATTGCCTCACCATAATCTACATCAATCACATTTGATTTTATACTTTGGACATTAACGCTTAAAAAGGATGTGCGTGTATTAACACCTTCGATAGTATTATGATATGCTCCCATAGTTGTATTAAGCTTGCTAACATGATCTGCTAAATGATCAAGTCTTTCTAAAGCTCCTTGCATACCTGTATTTCTAGGGTTTTCACTTTCGGAGTCTGCTCTCATATTGCCTTTTAAAACAGCATCAATCATTGAATCTAAATCTTTAATAATATCCACATTTGGCTCATCTATAGTTAAAGAATTATTCGCGCTAAAACTAAAATTTGGACCATTTTGTACAGTAGAAGTTGTGGTAAAAGGAGGTGCTGGAAATTGGCCACTTTGAGAATCACTAAGAGAAATTTCTATATTGGTTCCTGATGAAAGTTTATCAGTAACACTAATACGACCTTTATAATCCATACTTACATCAACAGTAGCTTGTGAATCTTTCATGAGTTGTTGTATTTGGGTATAATCTGCATTATTAATTTGACCATTATTGGCTTGTATGGTTGTTGTAGGAATTTTATCTGCAGCAAACATACCTATAATATCATTAATTTGACCATAAGTAATATCATTTGATCCTGTAACAACCCCACTATTTCCAGTTGCAGGATTAGTATGCATAATAGGAAAGCTTATGGTTTGACCTGGATTATTAGGATCAGGATAGCTTACAGTTGAAGTTTGTAAATTTATAGTAACATCGTAAGAATTTCCACCTTTGGAATTGACTTTTAAATTTAAAGTAGTACCATTTAGGCTATCTCCTGCCATTACCTCGCTAAGTTTGGTTGAATCAGTGGCATAAGCATTGCTTCCTTTGATAACTTGAGAAACATTACCATAAACAGTATTGCCATTTTTTTCAAAATACACATTATCGTAATCAGCTCCATTAGCAGCATTTCCATCTGTATCTGTCATTTTACTTTTGATAAAATCAGTTTGTTTTAAATCAATTTCAAAGTTTTGTCCGTTAATTTGAATGGTTACAGGATTATTTAAATTTGTAATATCTCCATTATTGGGATTTCCTAGTGCAGCAGTCATAACCCTGTTTGTAACATCTTCCATTGTAATGCCTTCATCCTGTGCTGCTTGGATAATATTATTTAATTCAGTTTTATCATCAGCTTGTGGTGTGAAAGCTACAGCATGAAAATCGAGTTTATTATTACCTTGCTTTAGATCTGTAATTTGAATTTGACCACTATCATTCATACTTACTTCTACTACTTTATTATTTGGAGTATTACCATAAAGAGCTCCAATATTTTCCATTACATCTTCTAAAGTATCTTCGGGTTTGACGAGTACAGCACTTTTAAAACTTGTTCCATCGGGTCTTGTACCTTGAACATAAAGAGTTGTTGGAGGAAAATCTAGTTTGCTATCATCATACTCAAAGTCTTTGTCAGCATCTAAGCTATTATCTTTTACATAACTTTGTCCGATAAGTTGTTGCCATTTAGAATCTCCTGTGAGATATTTAGTTTTATCAGGGTCTTTATTTAAATCCCAACGATTATCTGTAAAACTAACATTAGTGCTTATTTGTTTTTTATAGTCTCCATCTGCTTTAAAAAATAAATCCCAACCTGGTATATTGTATGGGCTTTCAGTTCCAGCTCCAGTTACTACATTAATATTATTTTTATCTCCATAATAATTTCCATTAGAATCAAAAGGTTTGTTTGCAACTTGAGAACCCGCAAAAAGATACTGACCATTAACACTGGTATTTGCAAGCTGAACTATGCTTTCTTTTATACGTTCTAGTTCTTTTGCTATAGCTTCTCTTGAGGTTTGAGAATTGCTATCGCTTGCAGCTTGGGTTACTTTAACTTTAAAATCTTCAAGAAGTTTAACCATATCTTGTAAAGCTTTCATACTATTTTGAGTCATTTCTTGAGCTCTACTTGTTGATTCTTTTACTTGTTCTAACGTTTTAATTTCATATTCAAGACGCGTATTATCTATATAAGTGCTTGCATCTTCATATGAATTTTGTATTTTCAAACCTGAAGCAAGTTGTTGAGATATCTGATATAAAGCACTTTGACCGCCCATAGAATTATTCACACTATTTGTGAAGTTAAGTTTATTTGTAATTCTCATTTTTTTCCTCTAAAGTATTAAAGTTAAAATCTTTTCAAACATTGCTAATAAACAAAAGCAATAACTGTTCCAAAAATTTAAATTATATAATTTTATATTGTCTTTTTGAAAATACTTTTTATTTTTAAAGTATTTTTTAGCCTAAAAAAGTATAATTTTAGCTTTAAATCTTAAAAATGAGCCCGAGTGGTGAAACTGGTAGACGCGCCAGACTCAAAATCTGGTAAGGGCAACCTTGTGTCGGTTCGAGTCCGACCTCGGGCACCACTTATTTTTTGCGGGAATAGCTCAGGGGTAGAGCACAACCTTGCCAAGGTTGGGGTCGCGAGTTCGAATCTCGTTTCCCGCTCCATAGAGTAAAAAAATATAAAATCTTTTTAATTATAAATTCTCGCTTTTCTCTAATACTAAAAAATACTCATTTTCTAGAATTTCAAGTTCTTTTTGCATTACTTCAAGTTCTTGATAAAGCTTGTTAATACCTATTTCTTGATATACATTTGGATCGGATAAATCTTGATTTAATTTAGCTATCTTTTGCTCTAAAAAATCTATTTTTTCAGGATAGTTTTTTAATATCTCATTTTCTTTGTAGCTTAATTTTTTAGAGCTTTTTTCTTTTTGGTTATTATTTTGCTCTTGAGTTTGAAGCTCTAAAGCAAAATTATCCAATTCTTCAATTTCTTTTTCATTTTCAAGATATTCAGTGTAAAGAGTGTGTAAAATATTTATATATCCATCTCCCTCAAAAGCATAAAGTTTTGTTGCGATTTTATCAACAAAGTATCTATCGTGCGATACTAGCAAAATAGCCCCTTCAAAACTAAGTAAATATTCTTCTAATATATTAATCGTAGCTATATCAAGATCATTAGTTGGCTCATCTAAAATCAAAACATCATATTCTTTAGTAAAAAGCAAGGCTAAAGCAACGCGATTTTTCTCTCCACCGCTTAAAAGAGCTACGCTTTTATCTAAAAATTCCTTAGGAAATAAAAAATTTTTCAAATATCCATAAACATGCATATTTTTACCACGAACTTCAACCCTATCTCCACCATTGGGACAAAAAATTTCAAGCAAGCTTTTATCAGAATTTACCAAGCTTCTAGCCTGATCAAAATATCCTATCTTAAGCTCTCCACGTTTTATTTCGCCGCTATCTTGTTTGATTTGTCCTAGAAGAATTTTTAACAATGTTGATTTCCCACAACCATTTCTTCCTACGATAGCTATGCGTTCACCTTGTAAAATACGCGTTGAAAAATCTTTAAAAAGATTTTTATCGTTTATATTTTTGCTTATATTTTTAAGCTCAAAAAGCATTTTTTTACGATTGATCGTTTTTTCTCCATTAAAATTTAAAGCCGCTCTTGAAATTTCAAGTTTTAAACGTTTAATTGCTCCAGGATTTTTTTTCGCTTCTTCACGCATTTTAAAAATGCGTTCTTTTCGTCCTTCATTTCTTTTAAGTCTTGCCTTTACCCCTCTTCTAAGCCATTCTTCTTCGCTTTTTAATTGCTTTAAAAGAGTTTCATGGCTCTTAGCAAGGCTTTGTAAAATTTGTGTTTTTTTCTCTAAATAGTTTGCATACCCGCCTTTAAAAATACTAAGTTTACCCTGCTCTACTTCTACACACTTGTGTGCTATAGCGTCAATAAAATATCTATCATGGGAAATAAAAATCACACACATCTTTGAATTTTTTAGCAATTCTTCCAAAAAGCTTGTCATATATACATCTAAATGATTAGTTGGTTCATCAAGCAATAAAATATCAGGATTTTTTAGTAAAAGTATGCAAAGCCCAACGCGGCGTATCTCTCCGCCACTTAAAGTAGATATAATGCGATTTTCATACTCAAGCAAACTAAATTCTTTTAAAACGCGTATTATTTTAGATTCTATATTCCAAGCATCTTTACTATCAATCAAAGTCATAAGTGTATCTATTTTTTTAAGATAATCTTTATTGTTAGGTTCTTCTTCTAATTTTTTATGCAGTATTTCATATTCTTCTAAGGCATTGTAAATTTCTGCAAGCTCTTGCTTGATAGCTTCTTTTACACTTAAATTTGCATTAAAATCAACGGTTTGTGAAAGCATGGCTATGCTTTTTCCATTTTGTCTTATTATTCTACCGCTATCTAAAGGAAGTGTGCCTAAAAGCGTTTTTAAAAAAGTAGATTTTCCTTCTCCATTTTTGCCTATAATAGCAATCTTTTCTCCCTCGTTTGCACTAAAATTTGCTTCATTTAAAACTATTTTGTCTCCAAATTTTTTTGAAGCTTCAATTAAATCTATAAGAGCCATTTTTTATCCTTGACTGAGTTTAAAGCTAAAACTAGAACCATAGCCTAAAGTGCTAGAAATTTCAAGATAACTTTTATGTATATTTAAAATTTTCTTTACTAAAAAAAGTCCTAAACCAAAAGAATTATCGCTTTTTACATCAATTTTATAAAATTTTTTTGTAATCAATTTTATTTTATCTTCTTCTATGCCTTTTCCAAAATCTTGCACTATTATTTTTTGATCTCTTGCTGTTAAAATGACTTCTTTTTGACTATATTTTAAAGCATTAGAAAGCAAATTTATAATCACTTGCTCGATTAAAAATTCATCAGCCTTAACTTTCGTGCTTTTACCTTGCAATACAACTCTTTCAAAGCCTGGGTTTTTAGTGATTTTTTCACATAGAAAAAAAAGATCAAATTCTTGCATTTGCAAGGCTTCACTATTAAGATTAAAAACAAAATTAAGCTTATGGGTCAAAGCATTAAGTTTAATGCTTTGACGCGAAATTTTTTCTAGCAATTCCTTTTTTAATTTTTTATCTTCTAATTTCTCATCTTTTAATATTTCTAAGCTAAGATCAATCACGCTTAAAGGATTTTTAAGCTCATGTGAAATAGCAGAAATCACGCTAGCAAGCTGAGTATTTTTTAAAGTGATTTTATCGCTTTGTTTTTTATTTTTTTGGGTATTCTTTAGAATTTTATCCTTAGTTTTTAAAAGTTTCTCATTTAGTAAATTAAATTCTTTAAACATTCCTTTTTCTAATATAACAACTTTATGATCACTTATAGAATCCAAAAAATCCAAAATTTTATTAAAATTTTTCTCTATTCTTCTACCTAACAACAACATCAAAATAAAAACAAACAGCAAGCACACTCCAAAACCGATTGCTATTTTTATCCAAAAAAGTTCTAAATCTAAAAAACGAGGATAAACAATAATAATATATTTATATCCTTTGTAAATAAAGCTTTTGGTAAGAATTTTTTTTGAATTGAAATTTAAAATTTCTCCTTCTTTAAGATTAGAAAAAAAATCAGGATTTTTTACAGAACTTATTTTCATATCATTGTTTAGGATAATAAAATCAGCCCTAGTATCTTTAGCAAAATCCTTAATATTGGCATCATTTAAATGCTCTAAGAGAGAAAATTTTAAAACATCATCAAGGCTTTTGATTTTTTGTTCATATTGTTTTGTAAGCAAGAAATTAAGATAAGAATTAGTAAAAGTATAAAAAATAAACCCAAAAATCAAAGCCAATATAACAAAAAAAACTATAAAAATATTTTTAGTTTTTAGCATAATTTATAGCCAACACCCCTAACACTTATAATATGATCTTTTAGTTTTGGAAATTTATTTCTAAGTCTTGTTAGAGCTATATTGATTGTTTTATCACTTGTAGTATCATCTTTCCAAACACTTTCGCTTAAAAATTGTCTAGTAAGCAAGGTATTTGGATTTTCAAAAAAACATTTTAAAAGCTCATAGTCAAGATTTGAGATTTCTAATTTTTGATTTTTGTAAAAGAATTCATAATTAGCCAAATCTAAAATAAAATCACCAAAAGATAGCTTTTCTTCTTCTTTCTTATGGCGTTTTAAAATTGCTTTAATGCGAAGCAAAAGCTCATTAAAATCAAAAGGTTTGCAAACATAATCATCACAACCACTTTCAAAGCCTTCGAGCAAATCTTGATGCAAAGCCTTGGCTGTAAGAAAAATAACTGCTTCTTTGTATCCTTGCTCTCTTAAATCTTGAATTTTTTCTAAAGAATCCCCACTTGGCAAATTTCTATCGACTATTAAAAGATCGATTTGCTCATTATCGAGCAAATCTTCAACTCCAAAAAAATCCGCTAAAGATATAACTTCATAACCACTAGATTTTAACTTTAAAACAAGCAGTTCGTTTAAATCTATATCATCTTCTATAATTAAAATTTTAAATTTCAACATATTGGACAAATACACACGCCTCTAATTGTTTTAGTTCATCTAATACTTCTTTTTGAACTTTTTCATCAATCAAAACAACAGCCAAAGCATACCCAAAACCATCTCTACCAAGCCTAAAATCAGCTATGTTGATATTTTTAGCTGCCAAAACGGAACTGATTTTAGCTATAACTCCTGGTATGTCTTTGTTTTTAAAAATAACCATTTTCCCTTTTGGCTTAAAATCAGTTTTAAAGCCATTTAATCCAACTATGCGTTGTTCATTTTCATTAAATACTGTTCCTGAAACACTGATATTTGAATTTTCGGTGATAATTTTAACGCTAAGTTTATTATTATAACCACTATTTGGAAGAGTTTCGCAAGATAACTCAACTCCTTTTTCTTTGGCTACAAATTCTGCATTAACATAATTAATTTTCTCTCCTAAAATTCCACCCAAAGCACCAACAGCTGCAAAGGTTAGCATAGAATTTGCATACTCGCCAATAATTCCTTCAGCCTCTAATTTAATACTTTTTATAGGATTTTTATCAATTTGAACAGCTAAAAAAGCCATTTTAGAAACAAGTTCTATATAAGGAGCTACAAAAGGTGGTAAATCTTCAGTTTTAATTGGTAAATTTAAGGCATTAGGATAAGCCACGCCTCGTGCTGCGCTTAATGCTTGCTCACAAGCTTCTCTTGCGATATTGTCTTGACTTTCTAAAGTATTTGCTCCTAGGTGAGAAGTAACTGAAATATTTTCAAAGTCTAAAAGAGGATGATTAGTCGCAGGTTCTTTATCGAACACGTCTATACCAAGCCAAGCTATTTTACCACTTTTTAAACCTTCATATAAAGCCTCTTCTGTGTACAATCCTCCACGAGCACAATTTATTAATCTTATTCCATCTTTCATTTTTGCAATTTCTTGCTTTCCTATCATACCATTGGTTTCTTTGGTTTTTGGTGTGTGAATGGTAATAAAATCACTTTTTTCTAAAATTTCATCTAAATTTTTTGCTTGCTCCATATCTAAATCTGTAATCTTAGAAGCAGAAATATACGGATCATAGGCTAAAATTTTCATACCAAATGCTTTAGCGCGGATAGCCACTCTTGAACCTATATTTCCAAAACCTATAACCCCTAGCGTTTTGTTCATCAATTCAATGCCATACCATTTTTCTCTTTCCCATTTTCTTTCAATTTTTAAAAAATTATGAGCATTGACAAAGCTTCTAGCTGATGTTAAAAGATGTGCCATTGTTAGTTCAACTGCGGCAATAGTATTTGCAGTTGGGACATTCATCACAATCACTCCTCTTTTAGAACACTCTGGAATATCAACATTATCTACGCCCACCCCAGCACGCACAAGCGCTTTTAATTTTTTGGCATGATTTAAGAAATTTACATCTACATCCGTAGAACTTCTAGTAATAGCAACTTCAACATCACTTAGCATTTGCATAAGTTCATCTTTTGGAACTTTTGCAGCTTCTATAAGCTCAATATCTTCAGCTTTTCTTAGAATATCGACACCTTTATCCAAAATAGCATCACATACTATAATCTTTTTTTTCATAACCAAATTTCCTTTACTTCTGTATTTATTTTATATTTTTTTAATTCTTTGATAATATCATCTATAAGTTTTTCATTGCCTGTATCCAAAAAGATTTCTGGACTATCGCCAGATTTAAGAAGAAAATACTTCACATTAAAAGAATTTAAAGTCTGTCTTAAGCAAAACATAGAATAAATATCATATTTTCCAACTATAAGTTGATAATATTTATTTTTCTCCTTAAGCTCGCTAGTATCCGCATCAAAATATAAGGTAAATTTTTCTGCTGCTGGGGTAAAATCTCTTGTAGGCCATTTTGCTAATTCTTCTTGCCATGAAAGATCTTGATTTTGGGTTTGAATGCTTGGCTGCGTATTTGTATCTTTAGCAAATTGTGGAATGAAATTTACATTAGCTTTAAATTGCCAAAGCAATGTAAAAACAACAGCAAGCAAAATGAGTAATAAAATACTCAAAATGCTTATTGTAATGTATTTTTTCATTAAGCTAGCTGATCTTTAATGATATCACCTAAAGTTACTTTATCATCATTATTGATTTCATTAAGAACTTCTCTTTCTTTTATTCTAACAAGATTTTTAACACTTAGGCGAATTCTATTTTTCTTTTCATCAATAAAAACTATAGCAGCTTCAATATCGTCGCCAATTTTTAAATTTTCAAGCATAGAAGTGCTTATATCTTCTTTATGAATTAAAGCATCAACATTTTTACTTAGCTCTACAAAAACACCAAAATCTTTAATATCACGGATAGCACCTTTTACAATATCGCCGACTTTATGAATTTTAGCATATTCTTGCACTGGAGAACTGCTTAATTCTTTTGTACTTAATGATATTTTTTGGTTTTCTTCATCTATTTTGATAATTTTTACCTTGATTTTATCCCCTTGAGAGAATTTGTCTTTGCATTTATCGTTTCTATCCCAAGAAGCATCTTCATTATGCAATAAACCTTCAATACCACCAAGTTTAACAAATGCACCAAAAGAAGTTACTGAGGTAATTTCTCCTTCAACCACATCTGCAATTTTGTAAGATTTCATAAATTCATCAAAAGGTCTAGAAAGTAAATTTCTTAAAGAAACCCTTAAGCGTCTTTCATTTGGATTGATTTCAATTACTTCAACATCAATTTCTTGACCTTTATTGATATAATCTTTTGGATTTTTAATATTTTTATCCCAAGAAATTTCACTGATATGTAAAAATCCTTCTATATCATTTCCTAAATCCACAAAAGCACCATAAGGCTCTATATTTGATACTATTACTTTAATGGTATCACCTATATCAAGAGTATCTTTTATCTCGCTCCATGGATCAGGTAAAGCCGCTTTTATAGATAAGGATAAATGTTTGCGTTCTTTATCATACTTTATTACTTTAACTGGAACTTTATCGCCCTCTTTATAAAGTGTTCCAGGGTTTACAGGTCCTTTGTAAGAAATTTCGCTGTAATGAACAAGGCCATCAACACCTCCTACATCTACAAACATACCATAAGTGGTAATTTTTTTTACAATACCTTCAATTAAATCTTCTTGTTGTGCTACATTATTGATCAATTCTTTTCGTTTTCTTCTCTCATCATCTAAAGTTTTTTTACGAGAAACAATGATACTTTGCTCATCTTTGTCGATTTTAATAATTTTAACTTTAAACGTTTTGCCTATAATATTATTTGTTTCTTTAAAGCCATATTGAGATTTTGGTAAGAAAAATTCAACATCATTTTCATCAACAACTATCAATCCGCCTTTATTTTTTCCAACTACTTTTACGGTAAAAATATCATCTTGATTTTCTTGATAGTTTTTAATAAATTCAATAACTTTTTCTTTTCTCAAAGCTTTTTTATGAGAAAGTAAAGATCTGCCACCACGAGAACCCATAACAGCAACTTTAATACTATCGCCTACATTAAACAATAGCTTAGAATTGTCACCTTGTATTTCGCTAAGAGCTAAAATACCTTCAGATTTTTTACCTATATCTACATAAACTTCATCATTTTTGATCTCTACAATCACACCCTCTGTTGTAGCCTCTTCTCTTGATTTATCAAAAGCTTCTAAAAGCTGTCCAAAATCTTCTTCCTCAAGATAATCATCTACGCCGTCTTGAACTTTTTTGTTCACCTCGCTCATTATGGTCCTTTAAAATAATTTTTAGAAATTGATTGATTTTACCTTATTTTTCTTTAATTAGTGTTAAGTTTTTTTATTTTTGTTAATTTTTTTTAAATTTTTGACTTTTTTATTCTATTTAAAAACATTTTTTAATTAATTTTAAAATTTTCTATTTTGGCGATAACTTTTTGTATAATCCAATCAGGAGTACTAGCACCTGCACTAATGCCACAATGTTTTTTATCTAAAAACCATTCTTTTTTTAACTCTTCTTCGGTTTCAATTAGATAGCTATCTTCACAATTGGTTTTTGCAATCAAAAAAAGTTGTTTTGTATTGGCTGAGTTTTTACCCCCTACAACAACCATAACATCACTTTTAAGCGAGAGTTCTTTAATGGCATCTTGATTTTTAAAGGTTGCATCACATATAGTGTTAAAAACTCTTACTTCTTTGGTTTTAAGTATTAAAAAATTTACTATCTCCATAAAATGCTCAGGCTTCTTAGTTGTTTGGCTTACTACAGCTATTTTATTAGGAAGTTTTATATTTTGAAGTTCTTTTTTATCCAAAACTACATAAGCTTTTGTACTTACATAACTTTTGACTCCTTTAACTTCGGGATGATTTTCATCTCCAAAAATAACAACTTCATAACCCTCCTTACTCATTTGCTCGCAAATTTGTTGTGGTTTTGTAACAAAAGGACAAGTGGCATCAAAAATTTCTATATCTTTTTTTCTCAATTCTTCTAAATCTTGCTTTGTAATACCATGAGTTCTTATAATAGCCTTTTTTTCATTACTTAAAGCTTGTATATTTTCCAAAGTTTTGACATTAAAATTTTTTTGCAAACGAGAAATTTCTTCGTTATTGTGAATAAGAGGGCCTATAGTTGCAGCATCTTTTATTTGTTCTGCTTTTTTAATAGCTCTTTTAACACCAAAACAAAAACCATAGTTTTTTGCTAATTCAATAATCAATCCTAGCTCCTAAATTTGATAAAATCTCTATAAAATTTGGAAAAGAAGTTTTTATACAATCACTATCATCAATCTCGATTCCACAAAGCAAACCTAAAATAGCAAAACTCATAGCAATACGGTGATCTCCATAGCTTTTAATTTTTGAAGATTTTAGTTCGCATCCACCTTCTATTTCAAAACCATCATCAAGTTCTCTAGCTTCAACACCACAAAGCTTTAGATTTTCAACCATCACAGCAATCCTATCGCTTTCTTTAACGCGTAATTCTTTAGCATTTATTAAACTAGATTTACCCTTAGCCAAAGCAAAAGCTATAGCCAAAGCAGGCGCTTCATCTATTAACCAAGCGATATTATCTTTAACTTCTATGCCATTAAGCTTGCTAGACTCCACCCTGATCTCACCAATAGTTTCAAAATCATTTTGAGTTATTGTCATTTCAAGTTTGGCACCCATTTTTTGCAAAATTTTATACGCCTCTATACGAGTAGGATTAAGCAAAATATTTTTTAAAATAATTTGAGATTTAGGTAAAATAATAGCTGCTAAAACAAAATAAAAAGCCGAAGAAGGATCATTAGGAATGATTATATTTTGAGCTTTTAAAGGTTTTTTTAAAGGATTTATTTCAAGACTTAAGCCATCATTACTAACCCTTATTGGAGCTTTCATAGCCTTTAGCATGTTTTCACTATGATTTCGACTAAGAGAAATTTCACTAAAAGTGCATACATTATCAGCCCTAAAAGCAGATAAAATCATAGCTGTTTTAACTTGAGCCGAAGAAATTTCGCTTTTAAAATTAAAAGCTTTTAATTTTTGACCTTCTATACAAAGTGGAGCTAAATTTGCCTCATTTCTTCCATAAATTCTAGCGCCTATTTGAGTAAGTGGTTTGCTTATCCTTCTCATAGGACGATTGTTTAAATACTTATCTCCACTTAAAACAAAAAAACCAGAAATTCCTGCTAAAAATCCTATCATCAAACGCATAGCAGTTCCTGAATTTCCACAGTCTAAAATACAATTTGGAGATAAAATTTCTTTAGGGGGTATAATTTTGACGCAAGAATCTTTTTGTTCAATTTTAGCTCCAAGATTTTTTATAATTTCAAGAGTGTTTAAAGTATCTTGAGCTAAGAGATAATTTTGAGCCTTATTTTCTTCTTGTGTTAAAAGCGAAAATATAGCAAAACGATGAGATATGCTTTTATCTGCTGCTATATTTTCAAGTATAGCATTTACAGGGGTTTGCAATTTGTAAATTTTCATCTTAAATCAAGACCCAAATTTTTAAGAGTATTTAAAATTTTATCCATACATTCATTCACTTGATTATCTTCTAGAGTTTTATTTATATCCCTAAAAGAAAAACTTATAGTAATGCTATAAAATTCTTTAAGGTTTTCATCACTATAAATATCAACTAAACGAAAATTTTCAAGTATTTCTAAATTCAATTCTTCGATACAATTTTTAATCTGATTGTATTCAAAACCTTTAGGTATTAACACGCTAAGATCTCTAGTGATAGCTGGGAATTTGGAGTAAGGCTTAGCTATTTTAAAATCTTGCCTGATTAAATCTAAATCAAGTTCGCAAATATATGTTTTTGGTAAATCTCTCTCATTTTCTATTTTTAAATGCAAACGGCCTATAAAACCTACTTTAATATCCGATAGATAAATATCTGCTTGTTCATAAGGGCTTAAAATATTATATTTTGATGATTTTAGTTTAAAATCACCTATAATATTTTTAATATCTAAAAGAAAATCATAAAATTGCACCGATTCAGGTTTGGCCTTGTTGGAAATTTTAGCTTCTTCTTTTAAGCCAGAATGGATAAATGCAATACGATTTAATTCTTGATTATTAACATTGAAAACAGCCCCTAATTCAAAAAGTTTAATAATTTTTTTAGAATTTTTTGCATTTAAACTTGCTGCATTTAACAAATGATTTAAAAGGGTTGTTCTTAAAGTATTAAGTTCTGCTGTAATTGGATTGATTAGTTTTAATTTAACAGAGTCAAAACCTAATCTTTTAAGTTCTTCTCCATTATCCAAAACATAATGTAAGCTTTCAAAATAACCACTAGCTACTGCTCTTTTTCTTAAATTTAAAAACTCAATATAATTTTTATATGCAGAATTTAAACGATTTTTTTCTATAAATTCTAAACCCTTGGAAGCAATATTATCAATACCTATAATTCTTACAACTTCCTCGCAAATATCTGATAAATTTTTAATATCAGGACGATGTAAAGGTGCTTTAACATTTATAAGCCCTTCACCTGAAAGTATGAGCTCAAAACCTAATTTCTTTAATATTTTTAATACTTCATCTTTATCAACATTTTGTCCTATTATATCGCTAATACCTTCAATACTTATTGGTATGATTGGTAATTCTTTGTCAGTTAAAATTTGTTGAGAAGAACTATAAATAACAAGATTTGGAATCTGCTCAAAAATACCAAGCAAAAAATCCATTCCTAAATTTAATTTAGGTTCACTTCCCCTAAAACTTCTATAAAGCATTTTTTCATCTTGATCTTTATGATATATTTTAGCATCTGCAATTACCAATGGATCGGTATAATTAGCCTCAATAATAATTATTTTAGAATCATCTTTACATCTACTTTCATTATTTTGGAAAATTCCGCTAAAGCTTAAAAGTTTATCTTTGTAAGATACTTTTGTTTCTCCATGCACTTGCTTGCTTAAATTAATGGTAAATTCTTCATCTTTTTCAGAAAAACTACTTAAATCATAAGCATTAAAAAGAACACCAGTTGAATGCGTTGCATAATTTAATAAATTTTCTATGGAATTTTTTCCCAAACCTTCAATTTGAGCAAGTCTTAAACTAAGCAATAAATTTGTTTGAATTTCTTCTTTTAGCCCTATGGCTCGATAATTATAAAGTCCATTAAGTTCTTTCTCAGCTGCTAAGCGCAAAATTCTACCGATACCTAAAACATTTTCACTTTCTTTAAATGGTTTTGGTTCTTTTAAATTTAAATTTAAAGCTGCGGCTAAATCACGAGCTATACCATAAATACTTAAACAATCACCCCTATTAGGAGTAAGTTCCACTTCTATTAGCTCATCATTAAAAATTTCATAAGTATTTAAAGGTCTCCCAAGTTCTAATTTCCCTATACTCTCATCTAAAAGCATAATTCCTTCATTGATTTTTTCAAAACCCAGTTCTAAACTAGAACAAAGCATACCACAAGAATCCACTCCTCGCAATTTTGCTTCTTTTATTTCCATACCGTTTGGCATGATAGCACCTTTAGTTGCAACAGCTACAAATTGTCCTGCATCAACATTCGCAGCACCGCAGACAATTTGCAAGGTTTCACTTCCGATATCAACTTGACAAATGCTTAATTTATCTGAATTTTCATGTTTAATTTTTTCCTTAACATAGCCTACAACAACTTTATCTGGAGCCTTTAAAGCGCCAACCCTATCAACTTCTATACCTATAGAGTTTAAAGTTTTAGCTATTTTATCTGAACTTATTTCTTCAAGTTCTAACCAATCATTCAACCAACTTTTAGTAATTATCATCTAAACTGCTCCAATAATCTCAAATCACCTTCAAATAAAGATCTTAAATCTGGAATTTGATGCAAAAGCATTGCAAAACGTTCTACTCCCAATCCAAAAGCATAACCACTTACATTTTCATAACCAACAAAATTATAAACATTAGGATCAACTATTCCACATCCTAAAACTTCAAGCCAACCTGTATGTTTGCAAACTCTACAACCCTTTCCTTTGCAAAATACACAAGAAATATCAACTTCAGCAGAAGGTTCTGTAAATGGGAAAAAACTTGGACGAAAACGAACTTTCACATCTCCAAACATATAACGCAAAAAATCTTCCAATACACTTTTTAAATTTGCAAAGCTAACCTTTTGCCCTTCTTCCACCACAAGGCCTTCAACTTGATGAAACATAGGAGTATGCGTAATATCAAAATCTCTTCTAAATACAGCACCAGGGGCTATCATCCTAATAGGAGGTTTTTGTGCAAGCATTGTCCGTATTTGCACTGGCGAAGTTTGTGTTCTTAAAAGCCTTTTATCATCAAAATAAAAGGTATCTTGCATATCTCTTGCGGGGTGAGATTTAGGTAAATTTAACGCTTCAAAATTATGAAAGTCATCTTCTATTAAAGGCCCTTTTTCTATGCTAAAATTCAAAGCTATAAAATATTCTATGATTTTATCCATGGTGCTCATAACAGGATGCAAGGCACCTGTTGTAATACTTTCATCAAAATAGTTAAAATTTAAAGCATCTTGTTTCATTCTTTCTTCTAAAGCAAGATTTTCCAAATCTTTAAATTTGGCTAAATAAGCCTCATTAAATATTTCTTTTTGTGCGTTTAATTTAGCAGCAAATTCTTTTTTCGCCTCATCTTCTAACTCTTTAAGCTTTGTAAAGCCTTCTGTTAAAATACCTTTTTTTCCAAGAACGGAAATCCTAATGGCTTCCAAATCATTTAAATTCTCACATTTTTGAATCTGTTCTATAAAATTTTGCAATTTTCTTACCTTAAATAAAATATTTCAAGTTCTAATTCTATTAAAAACTATTTTAAATTCAGCATAAAAACCAAACTTTAAAGATATAATTGTATCAAACCAACAATAAAAAAGGATAAATAATGCAAGAAAAAACAATTTTTGAACTCATAGTTGAAGGTAAACTTCCATGCAATAAAGTGCTTGAAAGTGACGATTTTCTAGCATTTCATGATATTGCACCCAAAGCACCCATACATATACTTATAATCCCTAAAAAATATTTTAAAGACTTTCAAGAATTTGATCCTGAACTTATGGCCAAAATGACAAGTTTCATACAAGAATTAGCTGTTCTTTTAGGTGTAGATAAAAGTGGATATCGCTTGGTAACAAACTGTGGAAAAAATAGTGGACAAGAAGTTTTTCATTTGCATTTTCATATGCTCGGAGGTTTTGAACTGCCTAAGGAAAAAACAAAAAAAGAAAATCCTCAAGCTTTATTTTAGTTTAAATGGTAGAAAAACTACCATTTAAACTATTTTGTCAAAGGTAGCAACATTCCCTCATATAATTTTTGATAAATTTCATCACCGCATAACTTTTTAGCTAGTTCTAAACCAAAAAGAATTGCCGTAGCTGGACCTGCTGAAGTTATAACATTTTTATTTACAACTACAGCCTTGTTAACACGATTTCCATTAAGTCCAACTTCACAACTAGGATAACAAGCAAACTCGCCCTCTAAAACACCTGCTTCATTTAAAACTATAGGAGAAGCACAGATTGCGGCAACAATTTTATTTTTGCTATGAAGTTGTTTAATGATATTTAAAATAACATTTGAATTCTTAAGATTCATCATACCTTCAAAGCCACCCGCCAAAGCAATAGCATCTAAATTTTCTATATCAACATCCTCTATAGAACAATCTGCTTTTATACTAATGCTATTAGCACCTTTTACCAATAACTCACTGTTTAACGAAGCTATAACAACTTCCAAATCTGGATTTAATTCTTTTGCTCGTTTTAAAACATCCGCAATTCCTATAAATTCAGCTTCCTCAAAACCTTGAGCCAATGGAATTAATACTTTTTTACTCATTTTGTTCTCCTTTTTTATATTTTTTAAATCTTTCTTCTCTTTCTTTGTTTTTTTGCATCATTTGACGATTAAAACCTATGACCAAAACAATCATTAAAAACACAAAAATAACTATTAGAATGAAATCTAAAATTTCCATAAATACAACCTTATTTTTGGGAAATTCTAACACATTTTTTTAAATCTTTAGAGAAAATTCAAAGATATTTCTATAAAATCTTTTTTTAAATAATTTCTCTGAAAAGGTTTACAAATTGAATCAGAAAAATATAAAAATTTTTGTTTTTTTTGTTATTATTATTTTATGGGGCTATTTTTCTTTCCCAATAGAAATATTAAAAATTCAAGATCCTAGTGGAGTTGTAAGCTATGGCTATACAGAAAATGCAAAAGCTTATTTAAAAAGTTATCTTATTACACTTTTATTAACTGCTTGCGCTGTTATTATCGGAGTGATTATTGGTTTTAGTTTAGCTATTTTACACTTCTCTAAATTTAAAACGCTTAATTTTATTATAGATGAATATATAGACATTATACGAGGAACACCAGTAATTTTACAATTGATGATTTTTGCTTTTGTAATTTTTACTTTTATAGATAACCTTTATGCAGCCATTCTTGCACTAGGACTTAATAGCTCGGCTTATATAGCAGAAATTGTAAGAAGTGGCATTAATAGTGTAGATAAGGGACAAATGGAAGCTGCAAGAGCAATGGGACTTGATTACAAAACTTCAATGAAAGAAATTATTCTTCCACAGGCTACTAAAAACATTCTACCTGCATTAGCTAATGAATTTATTTCTTTATTTAAGGAAACTTCTGTTGTAGGATTTATTAGTGTTATTGATATTACCATGCAAAGTCAAAGCTTGCAAGCCGTACTTTACAATCCAAAACCTATTATTTTCACTGGACTTGTTTATTATGTAAGTGTAAAAATTTTTAGCTATTTTGCAAAAAAACTTGAACTTAGGATGAATAAAAATGATTGAAGTTAAAAATTTACAAAAAAAATATGGAGAATTAGAAGTTTTAAAAAATATTAACACTACAATCTCAAAAGGCGATGTAATAGCTATCATAGGTCCAAGTGGAGGCGGAAAAAGTACATTTTTACGCTGCATCAATCGCTTAGAACTAGCTGATAGTGGGGAAATTTTAATCAATAAGCAAAACATACTTGATAAAGAAATTGATATTAATAAGATCAGGCAAAAAGTTAGCATGGTATTTCAGCATTTTAATCTTTTTGCTAATAAAAATGTTATGGAAAATTTATGTTTAACGCCCATTAAAACAGGAATTTTAAGTCAAGAAGAAGCCATAAAAAAAGCAAAATTACTTCTTGCTAAGGTGGGCTTAGCAGACAAAGAAAATATAATGCCCCATAAGCTCTCTGGCGGACAAAAACAACGCATAGCTATTGCTAGAAGCTTGATGATGAATCCTGATGTTATTTTATTTGATGAACCTACTTCAGCTCTAGATCCTGAAATGATAGGCGAGGTTCTAAGCATTATGAAAGATGTTGCAAAAGAAGGTTTAACTATGCTTGTAGTAACTCATGAAATGGGCTTTGCTAGAAATGTTGCCAATCGTATATTTTTTATGGATAAAGGAAAAATTGCTGTTGATGCAAGCCCTAAAGAAGTATTTGAAAATCCTAGCAATGAAAGATTGAGAGAATTTTTAAACAAGGTTTTAAATCATTAATTCATAAGCCACTAAGGCTTATGAATTTTAATCCCAACATTCAGCGTTTTTAATTCCAAGTTTGCTAGCATTAAATTTAGGATCTATACCAGATTTTTGTTGCGTATTAAAATCTTTTAAAACCTTATTTACTATACCACCTAAAAGCAATAAAGATATAATATTTGTCGTTGCCATGAAAGCCATAGTCAAATCAGCCAAATTCCAAGCAAGTTTTAAATTCATTTGCGAGCCTATAAAAATCATAGCCACAGCTGTAATTCTAAACAAATTCATTACAAATTTGGAATTTGTTAAATATTTAACATTAGCTTGAGCATAATAATAATTTCCTATTAAAGAAGTTATTGCAAAAAGAACAATAGCTATAGTAATAAAATGGATTCCAAAGCTACCGTAATACTCACGCATAGCTTCTTGAACTAAAGGCATTCCACCATCAATTTTACTTTCTCCAAGTCCTAAATATGCCATAGAAAAAAGAACTAAAAATCCAGAACTTGTACAAACAACAACATCAATTAAAACTGAAAAGGCTTGTATAACACCTTGTTTAGCTGGATGACTTGTCAAAGCTGCTGCAGCTGCATTAGGTGCCGAGCCCATACCCGCTTCATTTGAAAAAAGTCCTCTTTTAATCCCTATAACCAAAGCAGAACCAGCAAAACCACCAAAAATCGCTTTAAAATCAAAAGCACTTTGTAAAATCATATGAATCACAGAAGGAATTTTATCAAAATTCATTAAAACAGCAATCACGGCAAGTAAAACATAAGCTAAAGCCATAAAAGGAACAATTAAAGAACTAATTTTACCTATTTTAGTATGGTGAGAAAAAAACATCCATGCACCAAAAATAGTTAAAACAATACCAATAATCATTGGCCAAGAACTTGATGCAAAATCTACAGCAGCATTTGGATTAAACATATCATAATAAACTTTAAAAGACGAAGTCATTGTTTGACTTTGAAGTCCATTAAATCCATAAGCATAAGTAATAATAAGAATAAAAGCAAAAAAAGCTCCAAAAAAATGTGAGCCTAAGGCTTTTTTTATATAATAAGCTGGACCACCTTTAAACCCGCCTGTATCATCTTTTGATTTGTAAACTTGAGCTAAGGTACTTTCAGCAAATGCTGAGGCACCACCAAAAAATGCCATAACCCACATCCAAAATAAAGCACCAGCTCCACCTGTAGCCAATGCCAAAGAAATTCCAGCAATATTTCCTATACCAACTCTAGAAGCAGTTGAGATCATTAATGCTTGAAAAGGTGAAATATGTTCTTTAGCGTGTCCTTCGTTTTTTTCTGTAAGAATTTTAAATACAGAACTCAACATACGAAACTGAACAAAGCGAGTTAAAAAACTATAATAAAGCCCACAAACAATAAGTAAAACTACCATAATAATGTCTGTATTTGGGACAATCTTATTAGCTATAATATCAGACGCTTTATTGGCAAAATCTAGCATAATATCTAATTTCATCCAAACTCCTCAAAAAATAATCTAAATTTTACTTTAACATAATTTTTATAAAAAGGACTTTATGATTTTATTTGTTTTAAGCTATTGTGTAAATTTGAAACTTTTAAGAAGCAAAATTTCTAAAATTTTGTCTTAAAGCTTCATAAGAGATTATACCAACGCTTGTGGCTAAATTTAAACTTCTTCCATAAGATTTCATAGGTATAGTTATAGCATTTTCCCAGTTTAATTGCATTAATTCCATAGGCAAACCATAACTCTCACTTCCAAAGAATAAGAAATCATTTTTTTGAAATTCTGCATCAAAATAAGCTTTTTGACTCTTAGTTGTTGCGAAAAAAAAGCGATTTTTATAAATCATATTTTCATTCAAAAATTCTTCAAGATTCTCCCAAATAATAGGCTCTAATTTATCCCAGTAATCAAGTCCTGCCCTTCTAACAGCCTTTTGTGAAATATCAAAAACAGTTGGTTTAACAATATGAAGTTTAAAACCAGCATTAAAGCACATTCTACCTATACTACCTGTATTTTGCGGTATTCTAGGGTGAACTAAAACTATATTAAACATATTTATACTAGAACTCTTTGAATATTAGGATTTAATTTTACTAAAATTTCATAGTTAATAGTATGAAAAAAATCAGCCCAAATATCAGCATCTTTAAACACGCAAATTTCCTCACCAGAATTTTCACAAGAAAAACTATCCATTGACATCTTTCCAAGCATTGTTTTTCCATTTCCAAGCACCAACTCCCCTTTTCCATTGTAACGGAAAAGACCATCAGCATAACCCAAATCATAAGTTGCTACTTCCATATCCTTTGCAGCAGTAAAAATGCCTCCATATCCTATGCTCTGTCCTTTTTGTAAAATCCTTTGACTTAATCTATGAGCATACAAACTTAAAACTCTTTTTAAATTTGAATCCCCATATCCAAATTGAACAAGCCCAACTCTACAATATTCATCTTCAGGAATTTTCCCTCTAAATAATGCTGCAGAATTATACGAATGAAATAATAAATTTGAAAAATATTTTTTTACTATCTTTTTAGCTTTTTGAAAATTTTCTTTTTGAACAAAAAAACTTCCATCCATTTCATCTGCACTAGCAAAATGTGTAAACATTCCAGTAAGTTTTAAATCACTACCTTGAATAAGATTTATAGCATGCTCTAAATTTTCTACACAAATTCCATTGCGATGCATGCCTGTATCTATTTTTAGATGTATTTTTATATCTTGCTTGTAATTTTTTACTTGAGAAATGTCATTTAAAGCATAAATAAATCGAGAATTTTCATTACCATGAGGACGATGTGATAGTATTAATATATTCTCAAAAAATTCTTCGATTTCTCGAGCTTCTTCTTCACTCTTAACAGCAACAAAAGAAACTCCTAAATTTTTGGCTAATGGAGCTAAAAGCTTAGCTCCATGTCCATATGCATTATCTTTAAAAACACAAATTAATCTTTGAAAACTCCCTATTTTTTTAGCAATATGTCTTAAATTGTATTCATAAGCTTTTTGATCAATTTTTATTAAAGACATTTATTGCTCTGCTAAAATTTTCATTTTACCTTTACTATCTATCTTAACGTATAAAATTTTATCGCCTCTAAACTGATAGTTTTTAGTGTAATAATCCTCATAAAATGAAATTCTATACATAGTTTCATTTTCTAAATTCGGATAAGGGCTGATATTAATATCTGAAAATTTAATCTTTTTATCTTCTTTACGAGAAAAAATAGATTTTTTCATGGAAGCAAACTGTTCAAATTTCATTTTATCAAAACGTTTAAATTCTTGCTCATCATAAAAACTTAAATAGGCATTAGTGTCACTATTTGTCCAAGCTAGTTTCCATGTAAAAAGATCAGCCAATAAACTAGCGATTTGATCCTTTTTAGCTCTAATTTTTTCTTTTTCTTCTGTCATAACAAAAACTTTTTTATCTTGCACAACTTTTGCAAATTTCTCCAAATTATTATTAAATAAAGCAATACACCCTCTTGTTTTAAATTCATCAAGTCTAGAACCATCTAAAGGATAGCCATGGATCCAAATACCACCACCTGTTTTTCCTTGTACTTTATCAAGTAAATTTGGATAAGTTGTGGCAAAAGCAAAGGGACCATAATAAGGATCACCTGGATTAAACTTACGGCCTAACTCATAAAAACCTACTGGCGTTTTCAAATCTCCTTCTATTTTTTTATCACCCATTAATCCAGTTATTATTTCTTTTTGTTCAAAATCTTTTCTTATTTTTCCGTCCTCGTAAGAATAAACACGGAGAATTTTATCTGTTTTATTTGTAAGCACGATAGCAACATTATCATCATAGTATCCAAGTGAAATATTTTTATCTCCTATTTCACTTAACCAAAAATCCTTTTGAGTTAATTCTTTTTCAATCGCTACACCAACAGCATCTAATCCTTGATTAAGATAAATTTTAACAAGATCTGAGGCATGCAACACCAATGAAGAAAGTGCAATTAATAAAGCAAGTCGTTTTAACAATGTTTTTCCTTAGGTATTTCAAATTTTTTTAAGTCAAAAATGTTTGTGATTATAATATTTTTTTTCTTAAAAAATATTAATTATATTAACAATGCAGCCTTATTTATGATATAATTTTTACAAATCATAAAGGCTTGTTTTAAAAGGTTGTCTATAATGATAAGAAATTTTTTTATAGGAATGTCTTTTTTAGGCATTTTGTTTTTAGCTTTTTATACATTATATGATAAAAAGAAAGAAAGTATATTTAGCTTAAATACATGCCAACCTCTAACTTGTGACTTAAATTTACAAGATTGTGTTTTTTCTTTTAATAAAAAAAATATTGAAGTTTCAGCCTACCCAAAACCTATAAAAATTTTCAATAAAACTACTATAAAAATTAAGAATTTTCCTCATTATTCTAATTTAAAGATTAAAATTTATAGTTTAAATTCCTATATAGGCGATATCATTCCTAAATTTAATATAGTTAATGGTGATATTCTTATAAATTTTATAGGTAGAAGCATTACCGATGATTCTAGATTTAGGGTTGAATTTTTAAACAATAATGCTCCAACTGGTTTTTTCTTTGATTTTGATGTTACTATGCAAAAAATTTCAAACAGGTAACACACATTGAAAAATTTTCAAAATTTTATATTCAAATAAAAATATTTTTTGATATAATGAACAAATATTTAATATTATAAAAATAAGGATACAATATGAAAAAAATTCTTCTCTTAGGTGCTCTTTTTGCTGTAAATCTTTGGGCTGTTAATGATATAGAGGTAAAAAATGCCTTTGTAAAACAAACTCCACCTCATGCGCAAAATAGTGCTATTTTTCTTACTATTTTTAATAATACTGATAAGGATATTGCTCTAATAAGTGCCAAAAGCGATATCAGTGAAGTCAGTGAACTGCATACACATATACATAAAGATGGAAAAATGATGATGCAAAAAATTCCTGAAATTATTATAAAAGCTCATTCAAGCACAGAGCTTAAATCTGGAGGTTACCATATAATGCTTTTAAAACTAAAAAAACCTATTATTAAAGACACGAAGGTAAATTTAGATTTAAAATTTAATAATCACAAAACCATAGAGTTAAAAAATATTGATTCTAAAGAATTTTAATTAATGAGAAAAATTATTTTTATCTTAGCTTTTGCTTTTGTTATTGCTATTTTATATATTATTTTTGATTTTTATGTAATAAAAGATTCTCAAAAAATAACAAAAACTGATTTTTCTACCCCATTGACTTGCGATCTTAATGTTAAAGACTGCACATATAGTTTTAACAATAAAAAAGTCTTAATTTCCCTAAATCCCAAACCCTTACAATCTTTAGATGTTACAAATCTAAAGATTGTAAATCTAGGAAATTATAACAACTTAGGAATTAAAATTTATGGATTAAATATGTATATGGGCGAAATTAAACCTAAAATACATCGATTAAATTCAACAGACTATGAAAGTAAAATAGTTCTTGCTGCTTGCGTTTTAGATACTATGCGTTTCAGGGTAGAATTTATGGATAATAATAAACCCATAGGGTTTTATTTTGATTTTGAGCTAAAAAAATGAAAAAAAATATTATTTTGTTTATAGTTATAGTTGCCATTATTTTAGGTGTAATATTTTTTATTAAAAATCATCAAAATTCTTATGATTTTATCTTAAAATCAGACTTAAAAGAGGAAACCACCCTAAAAGATTTTAAAGGAGATAAGCTTATTATCTATTTTGGATATACTTATTGCCCTGATGTTTGTCCGGCAACTCTTAGTTTAGTAGGCAAAGCCTTAAAGCAAATCAATAATCCTAAGGCTCACCTTCTTTTTATTTCTTTAGATCCAAATAGAGATAATAACTTAAGCAATACAAACGAATGGTTACGATACTTTTATCCAAAAGCAGATGCCTTAATTGCAAAAGATGAAAAAACTCTTCAAAAAATAACAAAACAATATAATGTTCAATATCAAAAAATAGATCTAAATGATTCTTTTATGGGTTATTCTATAGCACATAGCAATATGCTTTATCTCATTGATGAAAAAGGTCATTTTTATAAAGAAATTAGCGATTTAAATCCACAAGAAATTTTAAGAGAACTTAGAATTTTTCTAAATTCTCAATAATTATACTTAAGCAAAAAGATCAGTTGAGAGGTATCTTTCAGCCGTATCGTTTAGCATAGTTAAAATTCTTTTATCTGGAAATTTCTTTGCTAGCATACTTGCGGCAAATACATTTGCTCCACTTGATATACCTACCATTAAACCACTTTTGGCAAGTTCTTTGGCTGTATTTATAGCATCTTCATTACTTACTGTGATCACTTCATCTATAACTTCTTTATTTAAAATAGCAGGTATAAAATTCGCCCCTATTCCTTGTATTTTATGGCTTCCCGCTTCACCTTTGCTAAGCAATGGAGAATTTAGAGGCTCGACTCCAACAATATGCACTTTTTCTAATTTTTCTTTTAGTATTTCCCCAACTCCACTGATAGTACCACCAGTTCCAAAACCCGCTACAAAAATATCAAGATCATTATCCAAATCTTTTAATATTTCTAAGGCAGTAGTTTTGCGGTGTGCATTTTTATTGGCCAAATTATCAAACTGCGATGGCATGAAAGAATTTGGGGTATTTTTTAAAATTTCATTAGCTTTATCCACTGCACCTTTCATACCTAAATTTGCAGGAGTTAGTTCAAGTTGTGCTCCAAAAAGAGTTATCATTTTGCGTCTTTCTATACTCATAGATTCTGGCATAGTGGCAACAAATTGAAGTCCTAAATCTGCACAAATCATAGCCAAAGAAATTCCAGTATTTCCACTAGTTGCTTCAACTATTGTAGTATCTTGATTAATTTTTTTGCTATCTAAAGCATCTTTAATCATTTCAAAAGCTGCTCTATCTTTTATAGAATGACTTGGATTTAAAAATTCGCATTTAGCAAAAAGATTTGCACCAAATTTCTCTAATTGTATTATAGGAGTATTGCCTATAAGTTCATTTACTTTTTTATAAACTCTCATAAAACCAACCTTTCAAAAATTTAGTTTCAAGTAAGTATATAAAAATAAAGCAAATAAAAGATACAAAATATCTGAATTAATTCAGAAAGAAGGCTAGAATTTATCTAGCCGAAGTTTTATTTTTTCTTTTTGCCGCTTGCTTTTGCAACAGCTTCTTTAAGGTTTTTACCTACCTTAAATTTTGCAACTCTTGTAGCAGGAACTTTGATTGTTTTTCCTGTGCTTGGTACTCTAGCTTCTCTAGCAGCTCTTTCTTGAGTTGAAAAAGTACCAAAACCAATAAAACTGATGCTATCACCTTTAGCTAAAACATCAGTAATAGTAGAAATAACTGCATCAGTAGCAGTAGTAGCGTCTTTTTTTGTTAGCCCAGCTGTTTGAGCAACTAATGAAATGAAATCTGCTTTAGTCATAAAAGCTCCTTTGTTTTAATTGAAACGCCTAATTTTAGCATATTTAAAAAACAATATCAAGTAAAAAACAGCTTTTTTAAGTTTTTTTCAAAAAACTTTATTATTTTTTCTTATATCTTTCAAATTCTCCGCTATTATCAATTTCATTACCAATTTTTTCGTATAAATCATAATAAAATTTAACAAATTCTTTACACTTAGGCATAATAGGAAGAAAAATATTATCTTCAATTTCACAAAATCTACTTAAAAATTCTTTTGCATCAAGTCTTAAAGCATAGTGTTTTACTAATTCATGATAATTTTTTAAAGTTAGTTCTTTAAATTTTTCATAATGCCCTAAATCAAAATTTATCTTCAAATTATTATTTTCAAAAATCAATACTTCACTTTCAAAAAGCAAACTAAGATGAATAAGTCCTTCTGTATAATAAGGTCTAACTTCATCAACCCTTTGCCAAGAAATAAGTCCAATAGCTCTTTTTATAAGTTCATGAAAAACAGGCATTATCAAGTCATCTTGTTCATGATAAAAGAAATTTATAAGTCCACCTGTAGTAGCTTTATATTCTTCTATATTTTTAAAAAAACCACTCTGATTCATTGTTTTTTCGGTATCATTAGCAATAAAAAATATATGACCAAATTCATGGCCTATAGTTGATACTTCATAAACCCTTTTCCAAATTTTTTCCTGATAAAATAAAATATTTCTTCCAAAATCCAAAAATTCTTTATCAAAAACCTCGCTAGAAATTTTCATAAAAGGCTTTGTTTTAGCATTTTCATATACAAAATTTATAAAGGCAAATATTTTTTTGCCCGCCTTAGAACTTACAAACTCATCATTTGGAACGACTTGAGCTGAGAATAAACCTTTAAGTTCAGCACCATAAAATATCATCGGAGTGCAAATATAAAGTTGAGTTTTTTCTATATTAGATAAAACTTCTTTTTCTAATTCACAATCTTCAAGTCCTATATTTTTATAAACATGTTCAAAACTTTCCTTAATTTCATTACCAAATTTCAAAACATCAAAATCATTTTCATCTTCTATTCTTATATCCCATTCTAATGCCACCGCATGAGTATAATTATCTTCATAATATTCTAAAGGATGTCCCACTTGTAAAGGTGATTTTACTTTCATCCAAGCAAATTCAGCTTCTTGCCAAGCTTTTATAACCCTATCTTCATCTTTTTCACAAAACGCTAATTTTAATTTTTCAAAATATTCTATATAAGCTTTTTCCTCTTCGTTACTAGCAAATATTTTAAGCTGATCAATCATATTTTCAAAAGCAAATTCTAATTTTAAAATTTCATTCTCGAAAAATCTCGCATAAGGAACAAATTTCCATAAATTTCCTATTCTAACTAAAACACCATAGCTTCGCTCACAAATTTCTCCTTCTGGAGTTTTTTGATATAAATGATTTTTACGCAAAAATTCCATTGCATCATCTAAATTTGGAAATTGAGTAGATAAAATTTTATTATTTTTTTCTATAATTTCTTTAGTCCAAGAAATTTCAAAAATATTCATAATTAAACCTATATTATGCACTCCTTGTATTAAGGACTGATAAAAATTATTTAAAAGTTTTTTCTCTTTTATTTCATTAATTAAATTTTGATGTTCTTTTTCATAAAACTTTCTAACCTCTTCATAGAACTTATGTTTTAACTCTATAATCTTATCTTCCTTAAAGTTGTTTTTTTTCCACTCTTGAACTAAATTTTCTTCTTTTAAATCAATCAAACGCCTAAGTATGGCTAGCATAGTTGTCTTATCTTGTTTTAACTCACTTAAAGAAATCAAAGATCTAAAATACTCGCCCACATCTTCTTTGTCTAAAAACTCATATAACGCATTATTTCTTTCTTTGTATTTTCTAACCAATTTAGCTATTTCTTTAAAATTATTCATACTTTTATTCTCCTTTTTAACTTTTTTAATTATAATTCATTTTTTAAAATAAGGAGTAAAAATGAGAGATATGGGAGAACCAAAATTAAAAATTGTAGCTATGCCAAGTGACACAAATCCAGCAGGAAATATTTTTGGCGGATGGATACTTTCACAAATCGATTTAGCAGGAGCTATCGCAGCAAGAGAACTTTCTCCTGAACGCGTTGTAACCATCTCTATGGATAAAGTAGTTTTTAAAGAACCTGTTTTTATAGGCGATATAATTTCTTGTTACTCTAAAGTTGTAAATGTGGGCAACACTTCAATCAGCGTTGAAGTAGAAGTCACAGCTCAAAGAGTGGATTCTCAAGGTTGTACTTCTTGCATTAATGTAACTTCGGCTTTAGTAACTTATGTAAGTGTTACAAGAGATGGAAAGAAAAAACCTATTAGTGAAGAACTTAAAAGAATTCATGGCTTTTTAAATGCTTAAAGCTTATTTTGTATGATAAAACTTTATCCTTTAAGCTTATCAGCATTTATTTAAACCGCCACTATTATATTTTTTATCTAGACATTCTTTGAAAAATTCCCCTCTGGTTTTTGGAATTTTTCCTGGATGTTTTTGTTTCATGTGTTCTAAATACTTATCATAACTAGAAAGTCCCACCAAGGGATGAAAAAACCTTTCGGCTTTTTCATAATAATACTTAAATTTTTTGAAATTCATCAATCTTAATATACTTAGTTTCTTTAAGAGGAATTTTAATTTTACCTAAGCAAATTCCTATACAAGAAATTATAACAAGCAAGGTAGCTATCATAAAGAACACACAAAGAATTGCATTAAGTAAATTTCCAACTTTATTTTGAGTGGCTATTGAAATTTCTTTTCTAATTGTAGAAATTTCTTTTTCATCTTTAGTATTATTTAATTTAAATTCTAAATCTTTAATTTTTTGACTTTGTATGCTAACGGCGGCTACATGACTTACCGCATTTGCTATTTTATTGCCTTCTTCATAAGGCATAATTTTTTGAATTCCTCCATACAGAGTTGCCGCTAAGACAAATACCGCAGGTACTAAAGTAACCCAAGTATATCTTGCCTTGCCCATTTTTACAAGTATAGTTGTAGCAAGAAGCAAAGCCATACCCGCAAGCATTTGATTGCTCACGCCAAAAAGAGGCCAAAGTGTATAAATTCCTCCCTTAGGATCAATGGCGCCTTGATAAAGAAAATATCCCCAACCTGCAACACTTAAAGCCGTAGCCAAAAGTCCAGCTGGATAATTATGAATATCTCCTAAAGGTTTATAAACATTACCCAATATATCTTGCACCATAAAACGACAAGCCCTTGTCCCAGCATCCACCGCTGTTAAAATAAATAAAGCTTCAAACAATATAGCAAAATGATACCAAAAAGCCATCAAATCCACGCCGCCAAAAAGTTCATGCAAGATCAAAGCTACACCTATAGCAAAAGTCGGGGCTCCCCCTGTTCTTGAAAGTATAGTATGCTCTCCTATATTTGTGGTTAAAGTAGTAATTTCTTCAGGAGCAATACTAAATCCCCAACTTGAAATAGTTTGTGCTACATTTACAACATCTGTTCCTATCAAAGCAGAGCTTGAATTTATAGCAAAATAAAGACCTGGATGTAAAATACAAGCACAAATTAAAGCCATAATCGCCACAGCACTCTCAGCAAGCATAGAGCCATATCCAACAGCCAAAGTATGAGTTTCGTTTTCAAGCATTTTAGGAGTAGTTCCACTAGAAATCAAAGCATGAAAACCACTGATCGCACCACAAGCAATGGTAATAAATAAAAATGGAAACACTCCACCTGCAAATACTGGACCTGTTCCATCAAAATACTGAGTATTTGCTTTTGGCATTTGTAAATCAGGAGCAACCAAAACAATAGCTACAGCCATTACCACAATAACACCGATTTTCAAAAAAGTTGAAAGATAATCTCTTGGAGCAAGTAAAAACCACACAGGTAAAACAGAAGCAATAAAACCATAAGCCATCATAACAATTGCCAAAGTTGGAGCTTCTAAAGTAAATATTTTAGCCCAATAAGGATCAGCAGCTATAACGCTACCATAATGAATAGCCAAAATTAAAAGCACAAAACCTATTATAGAAGCCTCCCCTACTCTACCTGGACGGATAAAACGCATATAAATGCCCATAAATATTGCTATAGGAATAGTCATTGCGATAGTAAATAAACCCCATGGAGATTCTGCTAAAGCTTTTACAACCACCATAGCTAAAATGGCAATAATAATAAGCATAATGCCAAAAATCGCCACCATAGCAACTCCACCTGTAAATTTACCCATCTCATCCTTAATCATCTCGCCAAGACTTCTACCTTTTCTACGAGTAGATATAAAAAGAACAACAAAATCATGCACAGCACCCGCTAAAACTCCTCCTACTAAAATCCAAAGCATAGAAGGCAAATATCCCATTTGAGCGGCCAAGATAGGTCCTACTAATGGACCTGCTCCTGCAATAGCAGCAAAATGATGTCCAAATAATACAGCTTTATTTGTAGGCACAAAATCACGCCCATCATTTTCTACAAGTGCTGGTGTTGCACGATTTTTATCAAGTTCTAAAACCTTATAAGCTACAAAACGCCCATAAAATCTATATCCTATCATATAAATACATACAGCAGCAACCACCAAATAAATCGCTGATACACTTTCGCCATTTTGTAAAGCTAAATAACCAAAACAAATAGCGCCTAAAGTTGCAACAAACAACCATAAAATTTTAGTACTTAACTGAGTCATATTTCTCCTAAGAAAATAAAATATTTTCAAAGAATAGCAGATTTATAGATTAAATTATATAGAAAGATGTTTAGTTTTTTCACATTTTTAAAAAAATATATGTTTTTTGTTTCTTTAAGTAGCATAAAAATGAAAAGCTTAAAAATAATCTTTAAGCTTTTTTAATCTAAATAAAGAGAGAATTTACACTTTCGTTATGATAAACACGACGTATTACTTCAGCAAAAACAGGTGTAACGCTTAATACTTTAATATTTGGTAATTGCTCTTTTAAAGGTATAGTATCTGTTACCACAAGCTCATCTAAAACTCCACTTGCTATTCTCTCATAGGCTTTTCCACTTAAAACTGCATGAGTACAGCAAGCCATAACAGATTTTGCACCTTTTTCTTTTAAAGCTTCCGCGGCTTTAACTATAGTGCCAGCAGTATCAATAATATCATCCACTAAGATAACTTCTTTATCTTTTACATCTCCAATAATATTCATTACTTCACTTTCATTGGCTTTTTCACGACGCTTATCAACTATAACTATATCAAGTCCTAAATGCTTTGCAACACTCCTAGCTCTTGCAACACCCCCTATATCTGGACTTCCTATAATAGCATTTTTAAAATGTTTGGCTTTAATGTAATCATTAAAAACTATACTTCCATAAAGATTATCTACTGGAATATCAAAAAAACCCTGAATTTGTCCTGCATGCAAATCTATCGTAGCTACGCGATCAATCCCAGCTGCTTGAATCAAATTAGCCACAAGTTTAGCAGTAATTGGCACTCTAGGATTTGCTTTTCTATCTTGTCTCGCATAGCCAAAATATGGGATAATAGCCGTAATTGAATTTGCACTTGAGCGACGCAAAGCATCTGTAAGAATTAAAAGTTCCATTAAATTATCGTTTGTAGGAGCGCAAGTACTTTGAATAATAAAAACATCCTTTCCGCGTACACTCTCATCAATTTGAACACTAATCTCTCCATCACTAAACCGCTTTACTCCAGCATCACTTAAAGGCAGGGAGAGATATTTAGAAACTTGTCTTGCAAATTCGACATTAGCTGAGCCTGAAAAAATTTTATAACCTCGCATAAAAAACCTTAATCAATAAAATTATGAATTAATACAAAAGATTTTAATAAAAAAAATGTTAAAAACTGCTGTAAATTTAAAAAGCTTATATAAAAATATAAGCTTTTTTAAGAAATGTAAGCTGTCTTTTTGGCATAATATCTTACCAACATAGAAAGTGAAAAACATATTATAAAATAAATTCCCGCAACAACACCTATCATCGCTAAAATTTCTTCAAAACTTGTTAGTTTTGCCAATATAGTTTTTGAATTATAAGTAAGTTCAGCTATACCTAAACCCGCTAAATAAGCTGTATCCTTTACAGTGGTTACAATTTGAGATAATAAAGCAGGTATTATTTTTCTAAAAGTTTGTGGTAAAATAATATAAAAAAGAGTAAAAAATTTACCAAAACCTTGAGAATAAGCTGCTTCAAACTGACCTTTTGGTATAGAATTTAATCCACCTCTAATAATTTCAGCCATAACCGAACTCGTATAAAGTGAAAATCCTATAGTACCCCAAAAAGCTTGAGGAAATTGTCCAAAAAATACAGGTAGAACAAAACAAGCTGCAAGCATCCATAATAATAAAGGAGTATTTCTAAAAATATCTATATAGCAAGCTGCTAAAAATTTACTTAATCTATCCCCATAATTTTTAGTTATAGCTAAAAAAGTTCCAAAAACAATCGAAATAATACAAGTTGCTAAGGCTATTTTTAATGTCAGAAATAAACCTTGCATTAAAAATTCAATATTTTGTGCATTAAAAACATTTTCCATTAACAACCCTTTATCTCGTTAAATGTGCTTTTTTTAATTTATTTTCATAAGCTTTTGCAAAATAAGCCAAAGGATAGCAAATTATAAAATATAAAACCGCTGCAAATATATAAGCTGGCGCATAATTTCCATAATCAGCTGCATAACTATCAGCAGAATGCATTAACTCAGCTCCACCTACAATAAGCAATACAGAGGTATTTTTAATTAAATTTACCATTTGATTTGTCATCGGCGGTAAAATAATTCTAATGGTTTGAGGTACTATAATATAACGCATTTGTTGAATATAAGTAAACCCTTGAGACGCAGAAGCTTCAAACTGACCTCTTGGCACAGCCAAAATTCCACTTCTAACCACCTCGCTTACATAAGCTCCGTGATACGCCCCAACACCCAATACACCAATAGTAAATATATCAAGCCTTATACCTAAAACAGGTAAGGCATAAAACAAAAAGAAAATTTGTATTACCAAAGGAACATTTTGAAAAAACTCTACGTAAATTCTAGTGTAGGCTCTGATAATTTTAAATCTACTTGTAGCCATAACTCCGCCTATAGTTCCAAAAATTGTAGCTATAAGCAAAGCAAGAATGCTTACTTCTAAAGTATAAATAAAACCATTAATAAAAGCATCTTTATTATCCAAAGCATCTAAAAATTTCCATACCGCAAAAGGGCTTATACTATTTTCATCATATAAACCCCAAGAAGTAAGAATTTGTCTTAAATGTTCAACAAAACCTACACTTTCATTCATATTATAAACCCCATTTTTTCGCTAAAGCATCAATTTCATTTTTATGTTCTTTTACAAAATCATCAACATATTTTGCAAAAGCTGGATCATCTTTTTTGGTTACAATACCATAACTTTGTGGTTCAAAACTATCTGGCAAAATTTCACTTTTATCATCCACATAACCTAACAATATTGATTTGTCTACAGAAAACGCATCAACTCTTTTAGCATCTAAAGCAGCTTTTATACTTGGATAATCAGGAAATTCACTAAATTTAACATCAATGCCAATTTTTTTAGCAGCTTCACCTATAGCTTTTTTTGTAGTTGCAGCTTGAGCCACTCCAATATTTGCACCTTTCATATCAGCTAAAGATTTATATTTTTTTTCTTTTAAAACCAAAAGCCCTATAGCATCTTGATAATAAGGTTCTGAGAAATTATAAATTCTTTTTCTCTCTGGAGTAATAGTAAAAGTTGCTATCACTGCATCTACACTACCATTATCAAGCAAAGGGCCTCTTGTTTTAGCATTAACTGCAACTAGTTTTATTTTTTTATCATCACCCAATATACTTTTAGCTAGCAATTTGGCAACATCTACTTCGAAACCTTTAATTTCACCTGTTGCTTGATCAAGTAAAGCATAATGCGGAACATCATTTTTAACACCAACTATTAATTGTCCTTTAGATTTAATAGACTCAAGCTTACCTTCTGCTGCATTAGCATTGCTAAATGCAACACAAGCACCTAGAGCAAAAACTGCCAACTTTAACAAAGATTTTCTAAAAACCATTTTTTCTCCTTTCAATTTTGGTTAATTTTTAAGAATTTTCCCTAAAAAGAGTCGCGCTCTTTCAGTTTTTGGATTTGAGAAAAATTCACTAGGAATATTTTCTTCCACAATAGCACCATCTTCCATAAAAATAATCCTATCTGCTACTTCTTTTGCAAAACCCATTTCGTGTGTAACAACCACCATGGTAGTATTGCTTTGATGTGAAATTTCTTTCATTACATCTAAAACCTCTTGTATGGTTTCTGGATCAAGGGCTGAAGTAGGTTCATCAAATAAAATATAGGGTTTTTTAGTACAAAGTGATCTTGCTATAGCAACGCGTTGTTGTTGTCCACCTGAAAGGGTTGCTGGATAAACATTTGCTTTATCCAGCAAACCTACAACTTTTAAATACTTAAAAGCTGTTTCTTCAGCTTCTTTTTTAGATTTTTTTTGAAGTTTCATTGGAGCTAAGGTCAAATTTTGCAAAACCGTCATATGTGGATATAAATTAAAATGCTGAAAAACCATTGCACAATATTTTCGGCAAATTTCAATTTTATTTTTATGATTTAAAACAAGATTGTTAACTACGACCTCTCCTGAACTAACTTCTTCAAGCCCATTCATGCAACGGATAGTTGTACTTTTTCCACTTCCACTTGGACCTATAATAACAAGCTTCTCACCTTCTTTAACAGAAAGATTAATATTCTTTAGAACATGATGAGTTCCGTAGTATTTGTTTACATTTTTTAATTCAATCAAGTTTTTTCCTTTATTTTTAACTAAATATAAAATTAATTGAAATTATTTTATCATTAAATAAAGAAAACTACTTCAAAATGTAACTTATTTTTACTAATAAATTTCCAAAGTGTAACTTTTAGTAATTTTTAGAATTTATACTTTTTCATAGTAAACACCTCTTGGAGAGAAAATCTTTTTAAAATAAATAGTCTCTGGAATTAAATCAGCATTGCCAACATAAAGCCTTCCTTTATCATTTAAAATTCTATGAAATCTCTCCATAAGTTTTAGTTTTGATTCATGATCAAAATAAATAATCATATTTCTAGAAGCTATAATATCAAATTTTCCCAATCTTGAAAATTTTTCTTCAAAAACATTGCAAAGTTCAAATTTACAAGTACAAAGCTCATTTTTATTAATAGTATAAAATTTATCTTCGCTTTCTAAAAAAAACCTTCTTTTTTCACTCTCGCTCAATCGCTGTAAAGTTCTTCCTTGATATTTTCCAAGTTTTGCTTTTTCAATCACACTTGAATTAATATCAACGCCTAAAATATACATATCTTTAATAAAATTCTGCGCAGCCAATAATGCCAAAGAATATACTTCTTCTCCACTTGAACAAGGGGCGCTTAGGATATTTACTCTCTTTTCTAAGCTTTTGGCATAATAAATTATTTCTTTCAATTGAGCCAATTCTCTTAAAAAATAAGTTTCACCTATGGTTACAAAATCTAAAGTTTCTTGTTTAAGTTGTCTATTGCTTTTTAATTTTCCCAAAAATTCGGAAAAATTTTTAGTATTAGTTCCTTCAAGAAATTTATTCAACTTTAAAGCTAGTATATTTTTTTTATCGGTTAAATCAATACCACTCATTTCGTTGATAATTTTTATAAATTCATTAAGTTCCAATTCGCTAGGAGTTATTTTTTTTTCCATGCAATTTTCCTTTTATTAATCCTGATCAATAAAATTTACAATTTCTTTTTTAATTTCTTTTAAGCTCATAGGTTTTAAATGCGGATTCATATCTTTTGCTCTTTTTGGCATACCATAAACGACGCTATCTGCTTCATTCTCACATAAACATCTAACTCCTGTTTTATAAAGCTCAAATAAACCTTTTGCGCCATCATCTCCCATGCCCGTTAAAATAATAGCAAGTATTTTATTTGTTTTTGCCAAAGAAACAGCGGAATGAAAAAGTAAATCCACACTCGGTTTAAAGCTTGAAGCCACATCTTGCCAAGCGGCTACAATATTTAAATTTCCAGATAAAATAGTATTTTTAGGGCAAATATAAATTTTATTGCTTAATATCTCTTTATCGTTCAATAAGCACACTTCACTAAAAGCTTCTTTATTAAATTGCCCCACAAAAGATGGAATAAAACTGGCACTCATGTGCTGAGCTATAACTACACAAGTATTTTTTACATCAATATCCTTTAAAAGAAATTTAAGCTGATTAGGACCACCTGTTGAAGATCCTATGAGTATGAGCTTCACTTTCTTCTCCTCTTAATTTATTGAAATTTTATTTTTCTTGTCACATGATTCTAACATATATAAAGAAAAATAAAGCTTATTTTTAAAACAAAGAAAAGCTGTTTTTATGATTTAATATGATAAGATTAGGTTTTTATCTTATTTTATATAGTAATTTAGGAAACCAATGCTTAGGGAAAAAATTTATATTGCTAGTGATCATGCTGGTTTTGAATTAAAAGAAAAAATTTGCGTATTTTTAAAAGAAAAAAATATAATTTTTAACGATTTAGGAACAAACACTTGCGCAAGCTGCGATTATCCTGATTATGCGCATTTACTTGCCGAAAAAATAAACAAACGGAGCTTTGGCATTCTTATTTGTGGAAGTGGAATTGGAATTTCTATTGCAGCAAATCGTCATAAAAACATTCGTTGTGCATTATGCCACGAAAGCTTAAGTGCAGAACTTGCAAGAAGGCATAATGATGCCAATGTTTTGGCATTAGGCGGAAGATTAATTGGGGTTGAATTAGCTATAGATATTATAGAAAAATTCATTCAAACTCCTTTTGAAGAAGGGAGACATATGCAAAGAATTCAAAAAATTGAGGTAAAAATATAATGTTTACAAACTGGCTTGTTTTAACTATATTGATTTGTGCAACTATCTATCTTATTGTAATGTTGTTTTACTATAAAACTCTACTTAATAAAGAAAAAACATCAAAAGATTTTATCAAAAACAATCTTGATGATACTGAGATTGTCATTAGAAAACTACAAATTCAACTTCAAAGAAGCCTTGGAAATATAGATATACTCACAGAAGAGCTTAATAAAATCAAAGCAGACCTTACATCTTTAAGAACCAGAAATTCTCAATATCGCTTGGAAAATGACAAACTAAGACAAAGAATTAAAGAATTAGAAGCAAAAATCGAGGCATTATTATGATAAAACTAACACAAGAAGAAAAAAAATATCTGCTTGATAGCATTAGGATTATTCCTGATTTTCCAAAAAAAGGAATTATTTTTAGAGATATCACCACTCTACTAAATAACAAAGAAGCTTTAAATTTTCTACTTAGACATTTAAAAGAACGCTACAAAGATTACAATCTAGACTTCATAGCAGGAACAGAAAGCAGAGGATTTATCTTTGCATCTATGATTTGTGCAAAACTTAATCTTCCTTTTGTGCCTATTAGAAAACCTGGAAAACTCCCTTTTGAAACCTTTAGCTGCGAATACGATCTTGAATATGGCAGCGATAAAGTAGAACTTCATAAAGATGCATTTAAAAATATTCAAAATGCAAGAGTTTTACTTGTAGATGATTTAATAGCAACTGGCGGAACAGCTATAGCTTCATATGAACTCATTCAAAAAGCTGGAGCTAAATGTGTTGAAGCTTGTTTTTTAATGAATCTTAAAGATTTAAATGGAGCAAATAAACTTGAAAAACTTACTTCAGTTTATAGTATTTTAGAAATTTAAAACTATAGAAAGGTACAAATGGAAGAATTTTTAAAAAATTTACTTTACCAATACAAAGATCTAGCTTATATTATTATTTTTTTATGGTGCATTTTAGAAGGAGAGTTAGCTTTAATTTTAGCAGGTATTTTTGCTCATCAAGGACATGTAAATTTAGGTTTTGTTATATTTATAGCAGGACTTGGTGGTTTTGTAGGTGATCAAATTTATTTCTATATAGGAAGATATAATAAACGCTACATACAAAAAAAATTAAAAACTCAAAGGCGTAAATTTGCAGTAGCACACCTACTTTTACAACGTTTTGGTTGGCCTATTATTTTTATACAACGCTATATGTATGGTTTTAGAACCATTATACCTATGAGTATAGGAATCACGCGTTATAGTGCAAAAAAATTTGCTATTATCAATCTTTTTAGTGCTTGGGTTTGGGCATCAATCACTATACTTTTAGCTTGGTATTTTGGAGAACAAATTTGGAAGATGGTGACTTGGGCTGAAGAACATTGGTATTATGCAGCCATTATTATTATAGCTTTTTTATCCCTTTTATTATTTGGTTTTAAACAAATGGAAAAAGCTATACTTAAAGATAAAAGGAAAAAATCATGAAATTTGAATTAAACGATAAAAAACTAGATGCTATAAAAGCAGACTTTGAACTTGTTTTTATACAGGATAAAAATTTAAAAATTTTTAACAAAGAAAAAGATTTTTTTAAACTTAATAATTACAAAGGCGAAGGTGCATTATTAGACTTAAACAATAAAAAGCTTTATTTAGAGCTTAAAAGTCTTGCTTATGAGGATATAAGATTAAGTCTTTGCACAGCATATAAAACTCTTGAGAAACTTAATATTAAAAGCGTAAAACTTCCTAGCATAATAGGAGATTGTGTAGTTAGAAGTTTTGCATCTTTAGTTGAAGGCGTACTTTTTGGAGCTTATAAATTTGACAAATATAAAAGCGAGAAAAAAACAAGTACTTTGGAAAAATTTATTATTTCAAGCGAAGAATTAAATGGTAAGAAATTTAATAAAGATGAAGCTAAGATAGGTTTAGAGCGTGGAGAAATTTTAGCTAATGCTACAAATTTTACTAAAAATATAGTCAATGAAATTCCTGAAATTTACACCCCTTTAAAAATGGCAGAAGATGCGCAAAATTTAGCTAAAGAAAATAAAAACATTATTTGTAAAATTTATGATGAAAAATTCTTAGCCAAAGAAAAAATGAATGCCTTTTTAGCGGTAAATCGCGCCTCGATACACCCACCACGCCTCATTCATCTAAGCTATAAAGCCAAAAATGCAAAAAAACGTGTTGTATTTGTTGGAAAAGGCTTAACTTACGATAGCGGTGGATTAAGCTTAAAACCAGCTGATTTTATGCTTACAATGAAAGCTGATAAAAGCGGTGCAGCAGCAGTAATGGGAATCATAAAAGCCGTGGCTGAACTTGCTTTAGATTTAGAAGTGCATTGCATTTTGGGCGCAACTGAAAATATGATAGGCGGCAATGCTTATAAGCCTGATGATGTGTTAATCAGTCGTGAAGGTGTAAGCATAGAGGTAAGAAATACAGATGCAGAAGGACGCTTGGTTTTAGCTGATTGTCTTTCTTTTGCACAGGATTTAAAACCTGATTTACTTATCGATATGGCAACTCTTACTGGAGCTTGTGTTGTAGGACTTGGAGAATTTACAAGTGCTATTATGGGAAATAATGAGGAATTGCAAAATGATTTTTATCTAAGCTCTAAAAAAAGCGGAGAATATACCACAATCTTACATTTCAACCCTCACTTAAGAGAACTTATAAAATCAAATATTGCCGATGTTAGTAATACTGCCTCTAGTCGCTACGGAGGTGCAATTACCGCAGGGTTATTTTTAGATAAATTTATTCGTAAAGAATATAAAGATAAATGGCTACATCTTGACATAGCAGGACCTGCTTATACAGAAAAATCTTGGGGATATTCTAGTTTTGGCGCAGGTGGAGCTGGAGTTAGAATGTGTGTTAATTATTTAATTCAAATTTTAAGGAAAGCTAAATGAGTTTAAGCGTAGGTATAGTAGGACTTCCAAATGTTGGCAAATCAACAACTTTTAATGCTTTAACTAAAGCACAAAATGCCCAAAGTGCAAACTATCCTTTCTGCACCATAGAGCCTAATAAAGCCATGGTTGAAGTTCCTGATTTAAGACTTAATGAACTTGCTAAAATAGTAAAACCTGAAAGAATTATGCATTCTTTAATAGAATTTGTAGATATCGCTGGACTTGTTAAAGGCGCAAGTAAAGGCGAAGGCTTGGGAAATAAATTTCTTTCAAATATACGTGAAACTGAGGTTATTTTGCATATAGTACGTTGTTTTGATGAAGAAAATATTACCCATGTTGAAGGTGGAGTTGATCCTTTACGTGATGTAGAAATTATCAATACAGAGCTTATTTTAGCAGATATTGAGCAACTGAGTAAAAAAATAGAAAAACTCACCAAAGAAGCCAAAGCCAATCAAAAGGGTGCCAAAGAAAGTCTCGAACTTGCAAATTCCTTACTTGATCATTTAGACAAAGGCTTAGCTGCAAGTTCTTATCCTGAAAAGGAAAGTGAAATTTATCAAGCCCTAATCAAGGAATTAAGACTGCTTTCTGCTAAAGAGGTGATTTATGGTGCAAATGTTGATGAAAATGGTATTAGTGAAGATAATGATTATGTAAAAGCTTTAAAAGAATATGCTAAAAAAAATGATCATGAAGTTATCAAGCTTTGTGCAAAAATCGAAGAAGAATTAGTAGGATTAAGCGATGAAGAAAGTCATGAATTTTTAAGCTCTCTAGGAGTTAACGAAAGCGGTCTTGATCAAATCATACGCACTGCTTTTGCTAAGCTTGGACTGATCAGTTATTTTACCGCTGGTGTAGTTGAAGTGCGTTCTTGGACAATCAAAAAAGGTTGGAAAGCACCAAAAGCAGCAAGTGTGATTCATAATGACTTTGAAAAAGGCTTTATAAAAGCTGAAGTTATTTCCTATGAAGACTATATCCAATACAAAGGCGAAAATGGCGCCAAAGAAGCAGGAAAGCTACGCCTTGAAGGAAAAGACTATATCGTTTTAGACGGCGATGTAATGCACTTTAGATTCAATGTTTAGGCAAAATAGCCTAAACAATATTTATAAATTTTGAATAAAACCTTCCAAAATTTGAATTTGCTTTTCTACGCTTGCAATAGAACTTGAGCCTTCACTTTGCTTAGAATTTAAAGAAAATTCAAAATTTAAAAGTTCCATAGCTTTTTCATCAAATACAGGATCTATTTTTGAAAGATCTTTAATTTCACTTATATCAATACCTTGTGCTTCAGCTTGTGCAACAACATTTCCCACTATAAAATGTGCTTTTCTAAAAGGAATATTTTTTTCACGCACCAAATAATCTGCCAAATCGGTAGCCAATAAATGACCTTTTTTACAAGCATTAAGCATATTTTCTTTATTAATTTGTATTTCTTTTAGCATTGCATTTAAGATGATTAAGCTATCTTTAGCGGTTTTTACACTATCAAAAATCCCTTCTTTATCTTCTTGCATATCTTTATTATAAGCTAAAGGTAAAGCTTTCATTATAGTTAAAAGAGAAATCAAATTTCCATAAACACGCCCTGTTTTTCCACGTATAAGCTCACAAACATCAGGATTTTTTTTCTGAGGCATAATAGAACTTCCTGTTGAAAAGCTATCACTTATAGTTATAAAAGAAAACTCCGAACTTGAAAATAAGATCATTTCTTCGCAAAGTCTTGATGTGTGCGTAAAAATAACTGCTATATCATAAAGCAAATCAAGAGCAAAATCCCTATCACTCACTCCATCCATAGCATTTAGCATAATATCTTTAAATCCTAAAATTTCAGCACTCAACTCACGATTGGTTCTATAGCTTGTTCCTGCACATGCACAAGATCCAAGTGGCGAAAAGTCTGCGAGTTCTAGGCTATTTTGCAAACGCTTAATATCTCGCATTAACATAAAAGCATAAGCTAAAATATAAAAAGAAAAACTCACAGGCTGAGCGTGCTGTAAATGTGTAAAACTTGGCATAATAGTTTTTTTATGCACTTTAGCATGTTCGAGCATGGTTTGAATCAATTCTTTTAAAAGCTTTATAAGTTCAATATGAGATTTTTTGACAAAAAGTTTAAAATCAGTAGCCACTTGATCATTTCTACTTCTTGCAGTATGAAGTCTTCCACCAATTTCACTACCTATAATCTCGCTTAAACGCTTTTCTACGGCCATATGAATATCTTCATCTTTAATATCAAAAATAAATTTACCTTGCTCTATTTCACTTCTAACCTGCTCTAAACCTTTTATAATAGCATCTAATTCTTCTTTTTTTAAAATACCACAACTTTCAAGCATTGTAGCGTGTGCTATAGAACCTTGTATATCTTCATTGAACAAAGTTTTATCTACATTTAAACTTGCATTAAATTCTTTTAAAAGCTCATCACTTGCATCACTAAAACGTCCTGACCACATTTCATTTTTCATTTAAATGCCTTAAATTTTTGGTCCAAATTTGCTAAATTCAATGCCTTCTTTGACATCTTCATAACGTTTAAAATTTTGTATAAACATATGTGCTAATTTATCTCTTGTTGCAATATAAGCATTTTTATCTAACCAAGTATTTATAGGATTTAAAAGTACACTTTCTACACCTTCTAAAGCTTTTGGAATAGCTAAATCAAACACTTCAAAATTTTCAAATTCGCATTTTGTAATACTTCCATCTAGAATAGCATTAATGCAAGCCCTAGTAGCCTTAATGCTCATTCTTTTACCCACACCGTAGCTTCCGCCACTCCAACCCGTATTAACAAGATAAACATTAACTTCATGTTTTTCAATCTTTTCACCAAGCAATCTCGCATAAACCGTTGGATGTAAAGGCATAAAAGGTTCTCCAAAACAAGCTGAAAAAGTTGCTTGAGGCTCTGTTATACCGCGCTCAGTTCCAGCTACTTTTGCTGTATAGCCACTTAAAAAATAATACATAGCCTGCTCTTTGCTTAGTTTGCTCACCGGGGGTAAAATTCCAAAAGCATCTGCACTTAAAAATATAATATTTTTTGGATGCCCTGCTTTTAGACTAGGCTCATGATTTTCAATATGCTCTATAGGATAAGAAACTCTCGTGTTTTCTGTTTTTGAGGCATCAGCATAATCAACACTCTTATCAGCTCTTAAAACTACATTTTCTAAAAGTGCATTTCTTTTAATGGCTCCATAAATTTCAGGCTCATATTCAGGATCAAGATTGATTGTTTTTGCATAGCAACCGCCCTCAAAATTAAACACACCTTCATCATCCCAGCCATGCTCATCATCACCTATGAGTCTTCTTTTTGGATCGGTTGAAAGCGTAGTTTTTCCTGTACCGCTAAGTCCAAAGAAAAGTGCCACATCGTCTTTTTCTCCGACATTTGCACTACAATGCATAGAAAGTTTATTTTCTAGTGGCAACCAATAATTCATCATAGAAAAAATACCTTTTTTCATTTCTCCACCATACCAAGTTCCACCAATAACCGCTATATTTTCTTCAACATTAAAGATCACAAAAACCTCTGAATTTAAACCATCTTGTTTGTAATCTTCATTGATGCATTTGCAAGCATTATAAACAATAAAATCTGCTTTAAAATTCTCAAGTTCCTCTTGACTTGGGCGAATAAACATATTTTTAACAAAATGCGCTTGCCATGCAATTTCAGTAACAAATCTTACTGCTTTGCGACTTTGCAAAGAAGCACCGCAAAAAACATCTTGAACATAAATTTTCTTTCCGCTTAATTCTTGCTTTGCTTTAGTTAAAAGTTTATCAAATAATTCTTTTGTAATAGGCTGATTTACCTTTCCCCAAGCTATATATTTACTAGATGGATCTTGTTTTACAAAATATTTATCTTTAGGACTTCTACCTGTAAAAATCCCTGTATCTACACAAAAAGTATCATTATCCGTGCTTAAACCTTCATTATTTGCTTTTTCATGAGCATTTAATTCATCATAACTTAAATTATGAAAAATTTCCTTTATATTATTCAAACCTAACTTATCAAATTTTTTCATTTTTCCCTCACTTTAATTCTTGTAAATAGCTAATACTTCGCCTTCATTAACAGTATCACCTATTTTAATACAAAGCTCTAAAATAATTCCATCTTTTGGGGCATTAACCTCAATCTCCATCTTCATTGCTTCTAAAACCATGATAGCTTGACCTGATTTTACTTCCTCACCTTCGTTAACATAAATTTTAAAGACATTACCTGAAATACCTGCTAAAATTTCATTTTCAGCATCGACAGAACTTGTTGAATTTGAAGAAATAATATTTTTATTTTCTTCTACTTTTTTTACACTCTTAACATTAACATCTTTATCAAAACCATAACTCACTTCCACATGATATTTATTACCATTTACAGCTACAGTAAATTTGTTTTCATCTACACTCATAGGCTTTGGCATGCTAGCTAATTTGCGTATATTTACCTTTGCCTCTCCTTTTAAAAATGCTATACCTTTTTCTTTACAAGCTGCTGCAATAAATATATTTTCTTCACTCGTTTCTATACCCTCTTTTTCAAGCAAGGTTTTAGTATAAGCTATGCTTTTACTCTCATCTTTATCGGCTATATTAATAGCAAGCTCTGTAGTGGGTTCTAAATTAAGTTGTTTTGAAGCAAGTTCAACAATGTTTGCATCGGGTGTAACTGGAGTTTTTCCAAAATAACCAAGCACCATTTTTCCATAACCTTCTGCGATTTTTTTCCAAGGCCCAAACATAACATTATTAAATGCTTGTTGAAAATAAAATTGAGAAACTGGAGTAACCGAAGTACCAAATCCACCTTTTTCCACAACTTCTCTCATAGCATGAATGACCTGTGGAAATTTATCTAAAATATTATTATCCCTCATCATTTGTGTATTTGCTGTTAAAGCTCCTCCTGGCATAGGAGAAAAAGGAATAAGTGGATTTACCATAGTAGCTTCAGGTGGTAAAAAATACTCTTTTAAACAATCTTTTAAAACTTCTTCGTATCTTAAAATTTTTTCTTCTTCAAGTCCACCTAAATCATAATCTTTGCCTTTTAAAGCATGCATCATGGTTAAAATATCAGGCTGAGAAGTTCCACCACTTACAGGAGCTGCAGCCAAATCAATACCATCAACCCCTGCTTCAAGCGCTGCAAGATAGCAAGCTATACTCACCCCTGCGGTTTCATGCGTATGAAGTCTAATATGTGTATCTTGAGGTAAAATTTTTCTAGCTATTTTAATGGTTTTATAAATTTTATTTGGATTAGAAGTTCCACTTGCATCTTTGAAACAAATACTATGAAAAGGAATTTCTGCTGTTAAAATTTCTTTTAAAATTTTTTCATAAAAAGGCACATCATGAGCACCTTTGCAATTTGACGGTAAATCCATTAAAGTAATAGTAATTTCATGCTTTAACCCATGTTTTACTATACATTCACCACTAAATTTTAAATTATTTACATCATTAAGGGCATCAAAATTTCTTATCGTTGTAGTACCGTGTTTTGCAAAAAGTTTTGCATGCAAATCAATAAGTTCACTATTTCCAGTATCTAAAGTAACGGTATTGACTCCTCTTGCTAAAGTTTGAAGATTAACATCTTTTCCTACAATAGCCCTAAATCTATCCATCATGGTAAAAGCATCTTCATTAAGATAAAAATACAAGCTTTGAAATCTAGCACCACCACCAAATTCAAAATGAGTAATACCCGCTTCTTTTGCTGCTTCTACCGCAGGAAAAAAATCATCCATTAAAACCCTAGCTCCATAAACAGACTGAAAACCGTCCCTAAAGCTTGTATCCATTACATCGATGAATTTTTTAGCCATTATTTTTCCTTAAAAAAATATTTTTTCATTATTATACAAAAATTTGATAACACATTACCAAAATTATTGCTATAGGCGATATAAAACGAATAAAAAACAACCAAATTAAGAAAATTTTTCGACTTATAAATTTAGAAAAAATTTTATAAATTTGTTTTTTATTCATAAAAAAACCTACAAATATAGAGCATACTATAGCACCAAGTGGAAGTAAAAAATTTGAAGTTAATTTATCTAATAAAGTAAAAAAATCTTTGCCAAAAAAACTAAACATAGAAAAAAAATTTAAATTTAATGACAAGATACAACAAATTCCAAAAACAAAAACAAATAAACCTATTAAAAATAGAGCTTTAACACGAGAAATTTGATAGTTATTAATCATATAAAAAGTTAAAGGTTCTATCATTGAAATAGCTGAAGTAATACCAGCAAAAAAAAGTGCTAAGAAAAAACAAAATGCAAAAATATAGCCTAAAGCTCCAAGTTGATTAAACAAACTCATCAAGGATACAAAAACAATTCCTGCTCCTTGAGTATGCGGATCGGCTCCAAATTCAAAGATAAAAGTAAAAACAATAAGTCCCATAATAAAAGAAATCAATAAATTAATCAAAACAATATACACTGAACTTTTTATAAAATTTGTTTTTTTATCCAAGGCCGATGAATATGTAACTATACAACCTATTCCCAAGCATAAGGTAAAAAATGCAAGCCCTAAAGCTTCGCCAATAGAGCTGAATTTAAAATGTGAAAAATCGGGATAAAATAAATAAGAAAAAGCATTTGCAAAACCTTGCTTAAATCCCATGCAATAAAACAACATAAAAACAAGCATTAAAAACAAGCTAGGCATTATAACAACGTTTAATTTTTCAATCCCTTTGATTAAACCTTTAGATACTATCAATAAAGTAAGAAAAAAAGATAAAGTGAAGAAAAAAACAGAACTTGTCAAATTTGTAGTAATTACATTCTGAAAATTACTTACTGCTTCATCTAAAGTTTTAGGAAGATAATAAAGACTCACTACAGTATATTTTAAAACCCATCCCATGATAACTAGATAAAAAGAGAGGATAAAAATACCACCTAACATAAAAACGCCGCCATATCGCCATCTATTGCCATATTTTATGGCAAGATTTGAATAAGCATTTGCAAGATCACTTTTACTTAAACGTCCCATAGCCACTTCAGCCAAAAAAATACTAAATCCTATAGTTAAAGTAAAAAACAAATATAAAAGCACAAAAACAAAACCACCATTTTCTGCGCTTAAAGTTGGAAATTTCCAAGCATTACCTAAACCAACGGCTCCACCAGCAACAGCCAATACAAAACCGATTTTTGAAAAATATGTTCTCATTATTTTTCAAACTCACTTTAAAAAAGCGGCTATCATAACTATAACAACAGCCAAAGGGGAAATAAATCTCAAAAACACATACCAAAGTTCAAAAAATATACCCCTCATATAAGGTTTAAATAAAATTTTTAAAGCTTCTTTTTTCATCACAAATCCCACAAAAATAGCTGCCAAAATTCCACCTAAAGGCATAATAACCTTGCTTGAAACACTATCAAGCAAATCAAAAAAACTCATTCCAAAAAATCCAAACTGAGTACTTTTTAAAGAAGATAAAATACACAACATTCCTAAAATATAAACAACAATTCCTATTAAAATCAAAGCTTTTTTACGGCTCATACCAAAAGTATTAATAAGGTAAAAAGTGAAAGGCTCTATCATTGAAACAGCTGAAGTAATACCAGCAAAGATTAAAGAAATAAAAAACGCTGCTCCAAAAATACAACCAATCACTCCAATTTTTTCAAATAAAGTAGCTAAGGAAATAAAAACAAGTCCTGGTCCTTGCTGATTAGGATTGTAACCAAATTCAAAGATAAAAGTAAAAACAACCAAACCCATTAATAAACCAACTAAAAGATTGATAAAAATAATATTTAAAGTACTGGTAATAAAATTAGTTTTATCAGGCAGACTAGCAGAATAAGTAATAATCGTTCCAACGCCCAAAGAAAGACTAAAAAAAGCAAGTCCTAAGGCTTCAAGAACGTTTGAAGTGTTGATTTTGGAAAAATCAGGTACAAAAAGAAATTTAACCGCCATTATAAAACCATCTTTGCTAATAGCATAAACAAGCATCAAAATAAGTAAAATAAACAATGAAGGCATCATCCAAACATTTAACTTTTCAATCCCATTCTTAACACCTTTAGAAACAATATAAAAAACACATAAAAAAACCAAAGTAAAACAAATAAACTGACTTAAAAAATCCTCACTTATAAAAAATCCAAACTGTGCTTTACTTACTTCTAGATCCATAGGCAAATTTCCAGTGATACTTAAAAACACATATTTAACTATCCAGCCAATCACCAAGGTATAAAAAGAAACTATTAAAATCGCCCCCACCATAGTAAAACCAACATAAGACCAAGCTTTTTTATTTGAAGGTGCTAACTTTTCATAGGCATTAACCGGATCTTTTTCACTAATTTTTCCTATGCTAAGCTCAGCTAAAAATATCACAAAACCTACACCTAAAGTAAGAATTATATAAAGCAAGATAAAAGCAGATCCACCACTTTGACCTACTAGTGTTGGAAATTTCCAAGCATTACCCAAGCCCACCGCTGAACCTGCTACCGCTAAAATGAAACCTATTTTTGAAAATTTAGAACTCAATGTTGCAACCTTAACTTAAAAATTATTTTAAAATATTATTAAAGCAAAAAAACTTTTAAGCTTTATTGAAAACAATCAAATTTAAATCAAAAATGTGAATTTTTGTAAATTTCAATAAAAATAAAGATACCTTTGGTTATAATTCGGCTTTATTTTTAAGTCTTAAGTAGGGATACGCAAGCCGAACTGATTTAAAAATTGAAAAAAATTTTTTTATAGAAAGGTTAAGATAATGAAAAAAGTTCTTTTTTTATTATTAGCATGTGCAGCAGTAGCTTTTGCAGCTGAAATTAATGCTCCAGTAGAGCAAGAAGCTATTAATGTATGGATTAAAGCATTTTCAGTTCTTGCAGCAGGCTTAGGTCTTGGTGTTGCAGCACTTGGTGGTGCTATCGGTATGGGTAATACTGCAGCGGCAACAATTGCAGGAACAGCTAGAAACCCTGGTCTTGGGCCAAAATTAATGACAACTATGTTTATCGCTTTAGCGATGATTGAAGCACAAGTTATCTATGCTCTTGTTATCGCGCTAATAGCACTTTACGCAAATCCTTTTATAGTTTTACAATAAAACTTATTAAAGCCCTTTTTTGGGCTTTTTTCTATGCGGTTATGGTGGAATTGGTAGACACGCCATCTTGAGGGGGTGGTGCGCTCCGCGTGTGCGAGTTCAAATCTCGCTAACCGCACCATTATTTAAAATTATAATCATTCAACTTAAAATACTAACTATTCAAAATCAAATTTCAACTTACAATTTCTTAAAGTTACAAAAAATAAAAAATATTGGTTTTTTAAAAAACTTAAAAAATATTAAGATTTTTTTTAAGTATAAAGAATATAATTCTATCCGTTTTCAAAAACCATCCCTTAAAAAGGATTACTCAATGTTTGTTTTTATACCATTATTTACAATTTTTATTTTACTTGCAGGCGGATATTTTGCCAAAAGAATTGGCGTTTTGAAGCAAAAACAAGCTAGAACTTTTTTAGATTTTGCTATTATTTTTGCTTTACCTTGTTTGATTTTCGATAAAGCATATCATTTAAATTTTGATTTTTCATTGATTATTTTTATTTTTATTGGATTGTTTAGCTGTATACTAGCAGCTTTTTTTGCTATTCTTATTGGAAAAGTTTTTCATTTTTCTAAAGTAACTTTAGTCAGTATGTTTTTGCTTTCTTGTTTTGGAAATACTATATTTGTGGGTATGCCTATTGTTGCTGGTATATTTAATGACCCACAATTTAGCGCTGAAGTTATATTTTACGATGCTTTAGCCACAACTTTACCTATATCACTTTTTGGACCTTTTATACTTTCTTTGGGAAATGGAGAAAAAGTCAGTTTGCTTGCTAATGTTAAAAAAATTCTTAGTTTTCCACCTTTTTTAGCTTTGCTTTTTGGTTTTTTGTGTAAATTGATTACTTTACCTGAATTTATTTTCTCTCCTATTCGTTTATTTGGTGCCTCTGCAACCCCTGTTGCACTTTTTGCTATAGGTTTAGGACTTGGCTTTATGGCGATTAAAACCTCTTACAAACCTACAATAGTTGTCATCTTTGCTAAAATGATTTTAGCTCCTTTATTTTTTGTATTTTGTTTAAAAATATTTAATTTGGAATTAAAAGATTCTACCATCGTTGCTATTATAGAAAGTGCAGCTCCTACTATGACTTTAGCAGGAGCTATGGTAATGAAAGCTAAACTAGATAGTAATTTAGCCGTAAGTGCTGTAGCCTTTGGAGTTCTTTTTGCTTTTGTTTCTATGCCAATTTTAATTTGGACTTTGTTATAAGCTCAAATTATATGGCTAAATTTTTAGCTAATTCTTTAACTTTTTTAAGATCAACTTTTCCTGAACCTAGGAGGGGAATTTTTTCTATTTGAAAATAATATCTAGGTTTAAAAAGTGTAGGTATATTAGAATTTTTTATAGCCTCACATACTCCTTCAAAAATTTCATTATTGCATTCTATGAGTAAAACAATTTGTTCCCCTTTTTTCTCATCTTCTAAAGATGTGGCACAAAATTTAACCACTTCAGTGTCTATAAATTTGGCAATTTCTTCTTCTATTGCACCCAAAGAAATCATCTCTCCGCCAATTTTTGCAAAGCGAGAATAACGATCGACAATATATAAAAAACCATCTTCATCCAAATGTCCCTTATCTCCCGTGTTGTACCATCTTATGCCATCAATTTCTTTAACCACTTCATCGGTTTTTTCTTTGTCATTAAGATAGCCTACCATAACTTGATGACCGCCTATAAGTATGAGTCCATCTTCATTTGTTTTTAAATTTTCATAATTATTTGGATCAACAATACGTACCGCAGTTCCAGGTAGAGGCATTCCTACGCTTCCTTCTTTATTGGCACGATGTATAAGCCAATAATCCACATCAAAATGATTTGGTAAATTTACACTCACCACAGGCGTGGTTTCCGTAGCCCCGTAACCTTCAAAAATGCTTTTTTTAAACTTCATTTCAAAAGTAGTTCTTACTTCATTTTTTAGTTTTTCAGCGCCCGATACAACTATTCTTAAACTTTCAAACATTAAAGCATCAAGCTTTTTATTTCTTGCATAAATTCCTAAAAAGGTTGAAGTTCCACACATAATAGTGACATTATTTTTAGCAACAGCTTTGGCAACCCCTAAGGCATCGGTTGGATCTGAAAAAGTGATGCTTTTAATACCTTCAAGCAAAGGCAAAAATGTAGTTACGGTAAGTCCAAAAGCATGAAAAGGTGGTAAAGATGAGAGAATGACATCATTATTTCTTGTGCAAAGCACATCAGAAATTTGTGCTATATTGCTTAAAATATTACGGTTATTGAGCATAACACCTTTTGGAGAACCTTCACTTCCACTACTAAATAAAATAGCTGCGATGGCAAGATTGTTTTTTGAAGGAGTGAAGATGCTTTTGAGTATAAAACTAGGTATAATACTAACTGCTAGCATCATGCTAAAAATTTTAGTTTTTTGCATTTTAAAATCTTCTACAATATCTTCAAAATAAATTAAATGTATATTTGTATCGAAATTTAGGTTTATACCTTTATTTGCTAATTTTTCTAAAAAAGTTTTAGAAGTATAAATTTGTGAAATTTGCGCATTTTTTATAGCTGCTTTTAGAGCTTTTTCTCCAGCAGTGAAATTAAGATTTACTGCAATTTTTTCTGCGATTAAAACAGATAGATTGGTTAAAGAACTTGCAAAAGAAGCAGGTAGTAAAATTCCTATAGCTTCCTCTTTAGGAGCGTAACTTCCACGCTGAAGGTTAATGTTCAACTCTTTGGATTTTCTTTTAATAAAAAAATTAAGAAATAAACTAAGAGTCAACATTTTTCTATAAGAAATATCTCCAGCTAGTGTATCGATAATAGCTATTTGATTTAGATTTTTTTTAGCTGTATCTATCCAAGCTCTTGCTATAGTATGCATAGCTTCGCATTGTGATTTCCAAGCCATAAAAGAAAGTTCAAAAACTTTAGCTTTAACTTCATCTTTTTTAGAATGCAAAGGCATAGCTTTACCAAAAGCTATAGCAATTTTTCTTTTATTTAAAGTGCGGTTTCTTGCTGAAAATTCTTCATCACTTCTTGAAAAAGCGCTACCCCAAAGCCCTCTTATATAAAAAGGAATAATTTTTCCATCATCTTCACTTAAACATTCACAAGCTAATTCAAATCCTGCTTTAAATTCATTTAATTGCCCATGTCGCGAAAGTGTACCTTCAGGAAATAAGCAAACTAAATTACCTTCTTTAATATGCTTTGCTATCAGTTCTAAACTCGTCTTACTTCCTGTACTTGATACAGGAATAATACCAAATTTATCAAGAAAAATTTTAATATACCATTTAGAATAAATACTTCTTTCCATAACAAAATAAATTTTTCTTGGAATTGCCATTTGTACAACAGCCCAATCAATAAAAGAAATATGATTACCCAAAAGTAAAGCTCCACCTTTTTCTGGTATATTTTCAAAACCTTCCACAAGTAAACGGTATCGTTGTAAAAAAGCTATGCTTAAAAGTATACGCACTAAAGAAAAGGGGAGTTTTAAAAGTATGTAAAAACTTCCTATAAAGGTTACCAAAGCAATAAAATAAAACAAATAAATCACATTGATTTCAAATTTTACAAATAAAGTTGCCAAGAGCAAAAATCCCAACATGGCAATATTTTGAAAAAAATTATTTCCTGCAAGAATTTGTCCTAATTCATTTTCTTTAGCATGAAATTGGATTAAAGTATTTAAAGGAATGATAAAAAGAGCTCCGCAAAATCCAAAAAAGAAAAATAAAAAACTATAACTTAATAAACTTATAAAATAAGGCATTAAAAAAACCATTAAAAACATACCCGATGCACCAAGTGGAATAAGTCCAAGTTCTATATATTTTTTTGAAAATTTACCAGCTACTAAAGAGCCTAAAATCACTCCTATACCAGAAAAAGCGAGTGAAATTTGCACATAAAAAGTATTTTCTATGAAAAGTTCATTTTTGGCAAAGACAGGAAAGCTGACAAGATAAAGTTGAGATATAGCCCAAAAAAATGAAATTCCAATTATGCAAAACCAAATAGTTTTATTTTTAAAAACAAGCTTAAGATTATTTATTAGAAGTTTTCCATGAATATAGTCTTTTTTATTAAAAACTAAATCTTTATTTGTTTGTTTGAGCTTAGGTAAACGACATGCAAAAAATACTTCGATACAAGAAAATAAAATTAGCACAATTCCTAAAGGTGCTACTTCTTTTAAAATTTCATCTGTTTGATTATACATAGAACTATAAAGACTTTCAAAGCTTAAAGAAAATAAAGCCATTCCCGCTAAGATTGCCACAATGCTTACCGCATTAATTACACCATTACCCATAGCAAGAAAGTCTTTTCCTACGAGTTCTTTAATAAAACCGTATTTACTTGGTGAATAAATCGCTGCTTGTGCTCCCATTATAAAAGTAAAAATAAAAGCCATCCAAAAAGCACCGCTATAGTAACAAATGCAAATTATTAAAGTGAGTATAACATTGAAAATTGCTGAAATTTTCATTACAATATTTTTTGGATATTTATCCGCTAAAAAACCCGAAGGAGAAAGCATAAGAATAAAAGGAAGTAAAATCAAAGCATTAACTATAGCATTTAAAAATAACTGCTCACTTCCTTCATAGGCCTTATAAATAGTATTTTGAATAATAATTTTATGTCCCAAATCCACAAAAGCATTGATGAATGCTATAAGTAAAAAAGGAATTAATCCGTAAATTTTCAAAAAAGATTTTTTTTGCATTATTTAAACCTCGTCAATTAGCGCTTATTTTACAAAAGAATTTATCAGTTTTTAGGAAAATTATCTATATTATCTTTTAAAATAATTCCATCGATTTTTAATTTATAAAATTTTTTAAAATTCTCTAATTTATCAACAATCATTAAAACCTTACTATCAAAAACATAAAATTCTGCAACCTTACTAGCAAATTTTGCAAGTTTTTTATCATTACAAAGCAAAAACTTAGCTCCTAAAGCATTGGCTAAAAATATCTCATCTTTATTTTGAACTAAAATAGCAAATTCAAAATCATTTTGACTTAAATAAGAAATCAATTTTTCATCATAAACAATACAATAAACTTTATTATCTTTAACTTCTTCAACACTTTCAATAAAAGAAAAATCTAAATTTTTTAATAATTTATGTCCAATAATAAGCATTTTTTTCCTTAGCTCTATTTTTTATTATTTTGTAAATTATACTTATAAAATTGTTACCAAGCAAGATGGCGCAGCGGACGGGGCTCGAACCCGCGACCTCCGCCGTGACAGGGCGGCATTCTAACCAGCTGAACTACCGCTGCATCCAAAGTAAAGAAGTAGAGATTATAAAACCTATTTATGATTTTATAAAATGGTGGTCACTATAAGACTCGAACTTATGACATCCACCTTGTAAGGGTGGCGCTCTACCAACTGAGCTAAGCGACCTATGATTGGCGACCCCTAGAGGATTTGAACCTCTGTTTCCACACAGAGAGAGTGTTGTCCTGGGCCACTAGACGAAAGGGTCATAACCCTAACAATAAAAATGGTGTCCCGTGTTGGATTCGAACCAACGGCCCCCTCCTTAAAAGGGAGATGCTCTACCGGCTGAGCTAACGAGACAATATGGCGCAGCGGACGGGGCTCGAACCCGCGACCTCCGCCGTGACAGGGCGGCATTCTAACCAGCTGAACTACCGCTGCATCCAAAGTAAAGAAGTAGAGATTATAAAACCTATTTATGATTTTATAAAATGGTGGTCACTATAAGACTCGAACTTATGACATCCACCTTGTAAGGGTGGCGCTCTACCAACTGAGCTAAGCGACCTTCCAAAGTAAAGAAGTAGAGATTATAAAACCTATTTATGATTTTATAAAATGGTGGTCACTATAAGACTCGAACTTATGACATCCACCTTGTAAGGGTGGCGCTCTACCAACTGAGCTAAGCGACCTTTATAATGGTGTCCCGTGTTGGATTCGAACCAACGGCCCCCTCCTTAAAAGGGAGATGCTCTACCGGCTGAGCTAACGAGACATTTTCTGAAATAAAAATGTGATTATGCCAAAATTAGCTCTATTTGTCAAGCTTTTTTAAATCATTTTTGGCATTTTCTCTCCAAATAACGAGAAAATATACTTATAGGTAAAGTCAAAACAAGATATGTAATAGCCAAAATTACATAAGCTTCAAGAGTAGCAAAAGTATAAGAATTTATCTCTTGCGCACTTTGGGTTAATTCATTTACAGCAATAACGCTTAATAAGGAACTATCTTTAATTAAATTTGCAAATTGTCCACTCAGCGGTGCTAAAATATTTTTTAAAGCTTGGGGAAAAATTACATACGCAAAAACCTGCATCTCTTTTAACCCTAAAGCCCTAGCGCTCTCAAGCTGAGATATAGAAATACTTAAAATTCCAGCTCTAAATATTTCAGCTAAGTAAGCAGCAGAAAAACATGATAAAATAATAACTCCAGCCACATATCGATTATCAAGTCCTAAATTATTTGCAATGATATAATATATCAATAATACCTGCACTAGTAAAGGGGTTCCTCTGACAAGCTCTATGTAAAATGTAGATAAAAATCTTAAAAAAACAATCGAACTTAAAGAAAAAGCACAAAAAACTCCACCCAAAATTATACTCAACAATAAAGAAAAAAAACTGATTATTAAAGTATTTAAAAAACCTTGAAGAAATTTTTCTTTATAGGTTGCAATTGCGCTAAAATCAAAATGATAAGCACTTATACTAAAACTACAATAACAAAACAATATTAAAAATAAAATCAAAAGAATTAAATTAGTGATTATTTTTGACTTTGATAGAGGTTTTAAAGGTTTAAAATTCTTATTTTTTTGAGTAAACAAAGACAATAAAAATCTCCAAAATTACAATTTATTCATTTCTTAAAGTATCTAAAATATTAATTTGAGTTGCTTTTTTTGCAGGATAAAAAGATGATAAAGCTATGATTATTAAAGCACCCACAATGGTTAAAGAAAAATCCATTAAAGACAAATCAAGTGGTAATTTACTGGTTCCATAAACATCAACAGGTAAAGTTACAATATCAAAATTTCCCAAAAGCCATAAAGCAAAAAATGCAAGTACCACACCCACTATCATACCACCACCACCAATAAGCATACCTAAGGCAAAAAAACTCTTTTTTACCTCATTTTTGCTTGCACCTAGAGCAAGTAAAAGTGCTATTTCACTGCGACGATTCATTACTATCATCAATAAAGAACTTACTATATTTAAACTTGCAACCAAAATAATAAGCATCAACACTATAAAAAGCGCTCTTTTTTCAAGTTCTAAGGCTGAAAAAAAATTTTTATTTTGCTCCCACCAACCCACCACAGCATAATCATCTTTTAAATAAGATTTAATTTTTTCAACATCCTTAAAAGCATTATCGCTATATACATGAATTCCATCATAATTTGGATTTTTAGGTATTCCAAGTACTTTTTTCAATGCATCAACATCTGTGTACATATAAGCTTTATCATAAAATGCAAGCCCTGAAGTAAAACGCGCTTTAACATCAAAACGTTTAGTTTGCGGTACTAAAGAAAAACCACTAGGATTAAGATTTGAAAAAATAAGTGAAAGTTTGTCATTTTTATGCAAACCAAATTCATCAGTAAGTGCTGATCCTACAAGTATATCAAAACCACTTAAATTCTCATCCTTTAAAGCTTTAGCAACCACTTCGTTTATTTTTTTTTCATCATTAAAATTAACGCCAAAAAGCACACCACCTTCAAAACGATTATCTCCCTTTACAACAACTTGAGTGCTTAAATAAGGGCTAAATAACAAATTTGGAAATGTTTTTCTTAACTCATCTATAAATTCATCATTTACAGGAGCGTAGAATTTAGGCAAAATAGTAATAGGATAATTCATCACAAAAAAGCGTTTTTCAAATTCTTTATCAAAACCATTCATAATTGCCATAGCTACAAGCAAAACGCAAAGTCCTACACAAACTCCTAAAAAGGCCAAAAGCATAGAAAGATTGATAAAGGGTTGCTCTTTATCAAATCTTAAATACTTAAAAAGTAAATATTTTAAAACGCTTTTATTCAAGCTAAAATTCCTTGCTTAGGACCACTTTTTCCATGGCATTCTTTAAATTTTTTTCCACTTCCGCAAGGACAAGGAGCATTGCGTGGAACTTTTTTAAATTCAGCTTCGCCAAGATTATCTTCGCTTGCGCCCATTTCTACTGAGCTTTGAAGTAGCTTTTCATTTTCTTCATTGGCTTTATTTTCTAAATTTTGCGCCTCTTCTTGATTAAATTGCACGCTAAAAAGTAGTTTAATACTATCAAATTTAATACGATTGACCAACTCCAAGAAAAGATTATAACTTTCTTTCTTATATTCCACAAGAGGATCTTTTTGATTGTATCCACGAAGTCCTATTCCTGTTTTTAAAATATCCATTTGATACAAATGCTCTCTCCAAGCATTATCCAAAACTTGCAAATATAAAATACGCTCTATATTACGCAATTCTTTAATCTCAAGTCTTAACATCTTTTCATTATAAGAATTTTCAAGAATTTGACTTAGCTTGTCTTGCATTTCAATGACGCTTAAATTCTCAAAATCTTTTTCACTAATCTGAGTTGAACATTCATACAAAATTTTTGCTTTCAAATTTTCAAAATTTACATTAGAACCGCTTTCGTCAAGCATATAATCATTCATTACATTTGCGCTATATTCAGCGATATTTTGAGAAATTTTAGCTCTAATATCATAGTTTTCATCTAAAAGCTCATTACGATAACGATAAATAGTTTTTCTTTGTTCATTTGCTACATCATCGTATTCTAACAAATGCTTTCTGCTTTCAAAATGCAAGCTTTCAACTTTTTTTTGCGCATTTTCAACCGCTCTTGTAACGATTCTTGATTCTATGCTTTCGCCCTCTTCTATGCCCAAGCGATCCATAATACTTTTAATACGATCCCCACCAAAAATTCTTAAAAGATTATCTTCTAAACTTAGATAAAAACGACTTATTCCAGGATCACCCTGCCTTCCTGCACGACCACGAAGTTGATTATCAATACGGCGGCTTTCATGTCTTTCTGTACCGATGATATAAAGCCCACCCAAAGCCCTAATCTCATCATCGATTTTTATATCCACGCCACGACCTGCCATATTTGTAGCGATAGTTACAGCACCTTTTTTACCTGCATCTTGGATAATCAAAGCTTCTTGCTCGTGATTTTTAGCATTTAAAACATGATGAGGGATTTTCTCTTTTACAAGCATATTGTGAAAAACTTCACTGCGCTCTATACTTGCGGTTCCTACAAGTACAGGCTGACCTTTAGCATTGGCTTTTTTAATCTCTTCAATTACAGCTTTGAATTTTTCATTTTGAGTTTTATAGATAAGATCATCTTTATCTTGTCTTTTAATAGGAATATTTGTCGGTATAGAAATAACATCTAAACTATAAATTTGAGAAAATTCAGTCGCTTCTGTTTGTGCAGTTCCTGTCATACCTGCAAGTTTATTGTACATTCTAAAATAATTTTGAAAAGTAATATCTGCTAGAGTTTGGCTTTCTTCTTGAATTTTTACATTTTCTTTAGCTTCTAAAGCTTGATGCAATCCTTCGCTAAAACGACGTCCTTCGCTTAAACGCCCTGTAAATTCATCAACAATGATAACTTCATTATTTCTTAAAACATAATGCACATCTTTTTCAAAAAGATTATGTGCTTTTAAGGCTTGATCAAGCTGATGAGCTAAGATAGCATTATCAAGACTGTATAAATTTTCTACGCCAAAAAGTTTTTCAGCCTTAGCAATACCTGCTTCTGTAATTAAAATATTACGATTTTTCTCATCTACTACAAAATCACCCTCAGGTTTTGCAGGGGGTAAAACTGCTTCACCTTTTTGCATTTGTTTAGCTACTTCATTGGCTTTAATATAACCATCTAAAGTACGATTTGTAGGACCACTGATGATAAGCGGAGTTCTTGCCTCATCAATTAAAATACTATCTACTTCATCTACGATAACAAAATTATGCTCTCTTTGAACTTTTTCAGCTTTTGAAAATTTCATATTATCACGCAAATAATCAAAACCAAACTCATTATTGGTTCCATAAGTAATATCACAATCATAAGCTTGCTTGTGTTCTATATCACTATTTTGAGAAGAAAGCACCACGCCAACACTAAAACCTAAAAAATTATAAATCGCACTCATTTGCTCAGCATCTCTTTTGGCTAGATAATCATTTACTGTAACGACATGTACGCCTTTGCCACTCATGGCATTTAAAACAACAGGTAAGGTTGCTACAAGAGTTTTACCTTCTCCTGTTTTCATTTCTGCGATTTTTCCATCGTGCAAAACCATACCACCGATTAACTGCACATCAAAATGACGCATATTTAAAGTTCTCTTACCTGTCTCTCTGACTATAGCAAAAACATCATTTAAAACATCATTTTCGTTTTTTTCTCCGCTTAAAATTTGCTCTTTAAATTTTGCAAATTCGGCTTTTAATTCATCATCGCTTAAATTTTGATAGTTGCCTTCTAAAGCATTGATTTGTGCTACACGCTTGAAATATTTCTTAACTTCACGATCATTTTTTGTGCCAAACACGGCTTTTAAAGTATTTAAAAACATTTTTAAACCTTTATAAATTTTTCAAACTATCATTATAACGATTATTTAATTAAAATTAGCTAGAATGACATAAAAAATATATTTTTTTAAGGAAAATAAATGAAAAAAACATTCTTGATATTTTTTATTTTTATAGGACAACTTTTTGCCCTTGATCTTAATTTTAATACCTTTTCAAGCAATTTTACCCAAATAGTGAAATCCAAAAACTCTACACTTTCTTATTCTGGGCATTTTATACTGAGCAAAGATCAAGCATATTGGAGTTATGATACTCCTAGTAAAAAAGAGATTTATATCAACAAAAATCAAGTAACCATAGTAGAGCACGATCTAGAACAAGTCATTTTCTCTCATCTTGATAACATTCCAAATCTTAATGAAATTTTCAAAAAAGCAAGTCTTATAGATAAGGATAAACTTGCAGCAAAATATGATAATATAAACTATACAATTAAGCTTAATCAAGAGCAAATTCAAAGCATATCCTATAAAGATGAATTTGAAAATGATGTTATAATCAATCTAAACAATCAAATTAAAAATCCAAAAATCAACTCCGATATTTTCAAGGCAAAAATTCCGCAAAATTATGATATAGTTCGCTAATTTTGCGTTGAATTCTCATCAAGCTTTATATCATAGCCTGTTTGTGGCAAATGATAAGGCTTGCTTGCGTTATTTTCTTTGAATATTTGTGGAGGATTGGCGATTAAATCTCTTTTAATTTTTTCTTCTATATCTGGAGTCATTTTAGGTGTATTTAAATTATCTATATTGATTTCTCCATTGTCATTTTTATTTTCTTCATCTGGATCTTTGAAAAGCTGTTCAACTTGCTTGACTTCTAAATTTGGAACACTAGGAGTTGGGATCTTTTCAACACTAGGAACTTGAGTTTTAGGAACTTCTAAGTTTTCAAGTGCTTTTTTTACCTCGCTACCCATACCCTTCTCTTTAGCCTCAGTACTTTCTAAAAAGCGTTTAAACTCCTCTAAATCAAATTTTTCCACTCCACTTAAAGATATGATATATATATCATCTAGTTTAATCTTATATTTCTTATCTAAAAATTTTTCTAAAGTTTTTTTAAAATTATTTTTTCCAATTTCTGTAAAAATATCTTCATAAAAAAACCCTGAAATTACTGTATTTACAGCATCAATTAACTTATTTTCATTTTCTTTTAAATTATTCCCATCAAATTCCAAAGAAATTTCAACTTTTTTAAGAACATTTGCTCCACTTTTAGAATACAAATCTGTTCTTATTTTATCTATTTCAAGATTTTGAGCATTTAAACTCAAAACCAAAAAAACACTTAAAAATATTTTTTTCATTTAATGCCTTTAAATGATTTGTTCTTGTATTTCGAGATCTAAAAAATTATGTTTTTTATAAAATTCAATCACATTAGAATCTATTTTTAAAATATTAGCAAAATAAAATCCAAAATTTATCTTTTTTGTAGAATAAATTTTTAAAGTATTTGGGTTTGTAGCGCGAGAAAGAGCGACATAAAGCTGTCCATTTTCAAAAATATGATCAATATCACACACTAATTTTTCAATACTCATACCTTGTGATTTGTGTATAGTAATAGCATAAGCTAATTTAATAGGAAACTGTGTAACACTTGCGAGAATATTAACAACAAAATCTTTACCTGATTGCTCAAGTTCTTCCATGAAAAAAGTATAAGGTTCAAGTAAAATTTTCATCCCATTATTTTTAATAATGCTAATATAAATTTTCTCCTCTTCATAAAGAATATCTTCTATAATGCCTTGCTCTCCATTATAATAATTCTTATCCCAATTATTTACGCAAAAAATAATACGAGCGCCTATTTTAATATTTAATTCTTCCAATATATTTAAGCTTCTAATCCAAGAATCAAGCTCTTCATCTTTTATTCTCTTATCTTCTTTTTTAACCTGAGCCTTAAAGCATACAAGCGGGGTCTCAAGTTTGCTTAATTTTTCTTGATTGATATTGTTTACTTTTTTATTGATACCACAAAGTAAAGTATAATCATCTTCTAAATTTTCTAATTCTTTATAATCAATTCGCAAAGATTCAAAAAAGCTTAAAATTTTTTCATCTAAAAAACCTTGTCTAATCAAAGATAAATGGTTATAAAATTCCATATTTTGCGTTCTTTTAGGTTGAGAAAGTTTAATATTCTTAAAATTTAAATCTTGCCAAAAAAATGAAGAAAAAGCATAATAAGAATGGTTAAATAAAGTTTCTTTTTTTTCTTTAATTACTGGAGGCAGTTGAAAAAAATCTCCAACAACTAAAATTTTTCCATTAAATTGAGAATTTTTAAGTCTAAAGCCTATCATTTCAAAAACATTTGCACTAACCATGGAAATTTCATCGATAATAATAAGCTCAATCGTTTTTAAAAGCTCTTTAAGTTTTGTTAATTTTTCTTTTTGTTTTTGATTGCGATCCAATACACTTAATTTCATCATATCATCACAATACCCTAAACAAAAAAAGCTGTGTAAAGTAACACCGCCTATATTAAACGCCGATAGAGCACTAGAACCAAGAGCTATGGCTAATTTTTTTTGTTTTCTATAAGATTTGATAAGCTCATTTGTCAAAAAGCTTTTACCAACTCCAGCACCACCACTTAAAAAAACATTATCATAAGCTAAAATTTTTTCTAGTTTATCAAACATTATATTTCCTTGGCTTTAATTATAACTATTTTTTCTAAAAGGTTGATTATGAAATCTTGTTTATATTTTACTTTTATAGTGCTATTTTTAACAGCTTGTTCAACAAAAAATTTAACTTCACTTCATCGTGAAAATTTAGAACAAAAAAATGAAAATCAACATTATGCAAAACTTGAATACGAACAAAATGTAAACATTTTGCCACAATTTGCTTACGATATTAATTTTGATGCAAAACGATATAAAAAATATTTCTTTAACCCTTGGCATGATTCATTTAAAAATTACAAAGGACAAAATATTTTTTGGTCCTTTCCTTTATATTTAAATTCAAAAAATACTTATTATTTTTTCAATAAACAAATTATTCCACTTTCATGGTTTAAAAACGCTATAAATAACGCAAATATCCAAGAATTCGGTAAACTTAATCAAAAAGCTTTAATTATCCAAAATACAATCATTAAAAATCTTCCAACCCAAAGAGCTATCTTAAAAAATCCTTTTTTTGAAAATGAAGGAATTCCTTTTGACTATGCAAGCGATGGCATTTTAAATACTGGAGCCCCTGTCTTAATTTCACATTTTAGTAAAGATAAGCGTTATGCTTTTGTTTTAGGTGAAGCTGGATTTGGATTTGTTGAAAGTAAAAATTTGGAATTTTTCTCAAACGATAGAGCGAAAATCTATGAAAATCTCAACTTTATCACACCACTAAAAGAAAAATTTGCTATCTATAGCGAGGATGGTAAATTTTTATTTGAAAGTAGAATTGGTGCTATCTATCCTTACTACAAAGAAGATAAAAACTATTTTTATGGAAAAATAGGTTCTAAAAAATATAAAATTTCTAAAAAAGATGTATCTAAATTTCCTTTACAATTCAATGATAAAAATTTAAAAAATCAACTTTCACAAGTTTTAAATTTGCCTTATGGCTGGGGCGGTTATAATTTTGAAAGAGATTGTTCTTTACTAACTCGTGATATCTTTTCAGCTTTTGGACTTTATCTACCAAGAAATTCAGCTGCACAAAAAAATTCTTTTAATCATTTTGATATAAGCACTCTTAGTAATTCTCAAAAAAAAGATTTTTTAAACCGCTTTGGGAAAGCTTATCTTAGTTTACTTTATTTACCTGGACATATTATGCTTTATGCAGGGCAAATTACAGATAATAATATTGCCATACATAATATATGGGGCTTAAGAAAAGATGCAACCCAAAGACTTCTCATAAGTTCTAGCGTCATCACTTCTTTAGAAATAGGAAAAAATGAAATTTTAGAAGATAATTTGCTTTTATCAAGACTTAAAGAAATAAGTTTTATAAATTTAAACGAACAAGAAAAAGAGCAAATAAAAAGCTATCTTGAAAATATACAAAACAAATAAGATTTATTGATTTAATCAATAAATCTTTTAGTTAAATCTGTAAAATATTCTATGCGTCTATCTCGCAAAAAAGGCCACCAACGACGCACATTTTCACTTCTTTTTTTATCTATTTCTATGATTTTTACACATTCGTTTTGAGAATCTAAAAGACAAAGTTCTTCACCTTGAGGGCCAAAAACAAAAGAATTTCCCCAAAATCTAATGCCCTCTTCTACCCCGCTTACATCTTTTTCAAAACCTACTCTATTGATAGCTACTACATATAAACCATTAGCTATAGCATGTCCTTTTTGTACGCCAAGCCAAGCATTGAGCTGTCTTTGTTTTTCTTCATCTTTATCCTTATCAAACCAACCAATTGCCGTGGGATAAATAAGAATCTCAGCTCCTTTTAAAGCCATAATTCTTGCTGCTTCAGGATACCACTGATCCCAACAAATAAGCACTCCAAGCTTACCTAAACTTGTATTTATAGGTTCAAAACCCAAATCTCCAGGAGTAAAATAAAATTTTTCATAAAAACAAGGATCATCGGGTATGTGCATTTTGCGATATTTGCCTGCTATAGAACCATCTTTTTCAAAAACCACTGCAGTATTATGATAAAGTCCGGCACTTCGTTTTTCAAACAATGAAGCAATAAGCACTATTTGATTTTTTCTAGCTATATTTGCCCAAAATTTCACATCTTTTTCATAATCATTAGCATAGTCAAAAAAATCCACATTTTCACTTTGACAAAAATACTCACTTTGATGAAGTTCTCCTAAGCAAACAAGCTCAGCTCCTTGTTTAGAGGCTTCTTCTATAAATTCGCAAGTTTTTTTTATAGTTTGTTCTTTATTTAAATGAAATTTTTGTTGTATTAAAGCGATTTTCATTGTCTTTGCCTTTCTTGTTCTGCATCATCATAAGGATCTAAATGAATTTGTATATCCCATTTTTCATTTTCAAACATCTTACGCACACCTTCTTCTATTTCATCTGAAATTTTATGCGCATTTAAAAGCGAAATTATAGGGCAAAAAACCAAATGCACGCTTAAATAATTACAACTTGGAGTTTTACGCGTCTTTAATTCATGATAGGAAATTATTTCAGGATTATTAGAAATCAAAGTACAAATTTTATCCACTTGTTCCTTAGGTAAAGCCTCATCCATTAAAAAAGCTAAAGCTTTTTTAATGATTTTAAAAGCAGAAAATGCCGTATAAAGACTGATCACTATCCCAAAAATAGCATCAATAATATGTAAATTTGTAAAATAAATCAAAACCAAAGCCCCTAAAGTACAAGCATTGGTTAAGCAATCTGTTTTGTAATGCAAAGCATCACTTTCTATAATCAAACTTTTGGTTTTTTTAGCTACATAATTTAAAAAAAGTACAAGAAAAAAAGTCATAATTAAAGTAAAAATCATCACATAGATGCTTGAATTTAAATCTTTAATTTCTTCTTTATAATAAATCTTTAAAATACTCTCATAAAAAATAAAAATCCCCACGCCAACTATAAAAACACCTTCTAACAAACCCATTAAAGCTTCAATTTTAGAAAAACCAAAATTATAATTTTCATTCGCCTTTTGTGAGCTTTTTTTAAGAGCCAAAAAATTAAAAGCAGAAATAGCAAAATCCATTAAAGAATCAATCGCACTTGAAAGTACTGCAACAGAACCACTTGTTAAGCCTACTATAAATTTAACCAAGGCTAAAACAATGGCACATAAACTTGCTACAAGAGTTGCTTTTTTTTGCAAACTCATCTTAAACCTTTGAAACGATTTTGACAAGAACAATGCAAAGAACCGTTTTGTCGTAAAAACACTCTTGCATCTACTCCTATAATTTTATGACTAGGTAAAGCTTTAGAAAGTCTTTTAGCTATGATTTCATCATTTTTATCCTTATAAAAAGGCACAATTAAAGCATTATTTATAAAAACAAAATTCGCATAAGTTGCGCCCAATCTTCTTCCTTCATAGTATAAAGGATTAGGTATAGGAAGTTCTACTAAATCAAAGCCTGTTTTTTTAAGCTCTTCTTTCATTTTTTGCAAAGGCAAATAATGTTCATCCTCTTCATCTTCACAAATACAATGTGCTATGGTATTTTTATCTATAAATCTTGCTAAGGTATCGATATGATGATCTGTATCATCACCTTTTATGAAACCATTTTCTAGCCAAATAATTTGCTTTAAACCAAAAATTTCTTTTAATTTTATATCAATTTGGGTTTTGTTTAGATGAGAATTTCTATTTTCATTTAAAAGACAATGAGAGCTTGTAAGCATCACACCCTCTCCATTAAAGTCAATACTTCCTCCTTCTAAAATAAAATCAACCTTTTTAAGTTCCTCTTTAAATTTTTCTTTAAAAAGCTTAGAATTTACAGCATTATCAAGCTCACTTTGAAATTTATTTCCCCAAGCATTAAAAGTAAAATCAAGAGCCTTTAAACGACCATTTTCTATTATATCTATAGCTCCAAAATCACGTATCCAAGTATCATTGGTATCACATTTAAAATACTCTACATTTTTTATATCTTTAAAATTTTCAAAATCACTCTGTTTAGGAGCTATAAGTAAAACTTTTTGAAATTCACTCACTGCTTTTACAAATTCTTTATAACTTTGCAAAATTTCCTCTAAATAGGGATTCCAATCGCTTTTTTCATGGGGTAAAGAAAGCATGAGGTATTCTTGCTCACTCCATTCAGGAATTGATTTTATCATTTAACTACCTTTTTGATAATAAAATTATAATTGTATCATTTTTTAGACTTTTGTCAAATTTAAGAAGATTACCTCGATATTTCGAGGCTTTAGGGTATTATTTAAAAAAGATCTTCATTTCATCATTACTTAAAACAAGTTTTCCATTTTCATTTGAAATTTTAAAAATTCCTTTGAAATTTGAAAGGAAAGAATTTTCAAAATCCATTACATCCATTGGATGACAAAGCATTTGAGTTGAAGCTACGCGATCACCTTCGATTTGCAAAGTATCCGCCTTAGTTTGGTAAGAACCAAAAAAACGATTACACCCTGAATAACCATAAAATTTATTATTTTCAAAACTAATATTTGGACTTTCCTCTGCGTTTTTTGGATCAAAAGTTTTACCATTAACTATAATTTTTTCTATTTTGAAAAGCTGATTTTGTACAAGTTCATTATTACCTTTAGAAGTAGATGAAGTAACAGAAGTACTAGCACAACCTGCAAAAAAAGTTGCAGCTAAAGCAATTTGAAGCGTTTTTTTCATTTTATTCCTTTAAATTTAAAATTGGTTAAGTTCGCTTTCGAGATTATGACACACTATTTTTAACTCATCTACAACTTGAAGTAGAATTTTAGAAATTTCTTCATTCTTTTCACTTACTTCAACATTTTCTTGCATACGAGAAAGTAAATTTTATATATTCTCTTGGGAAATTTTTATTTTTTCAGTACATTGAGTTACCAAAGCCCTAGCATCTTCGTTACATAATTTAACCTCATTAGCATCATCAACCAATAAAGCGGTGTCATCATTTAAAGCTTGTATACTTTGAGTATTTTTCTTTAATTCTGCGTTAACCTCATTAATACTTTGCAAAAGCTCTTTTGTAATTTGAGCTACATTTCCCAAAAATTCTTCACTGTTCTGAGCCAACTGCCTATCATCCTCAGCAATTACAGAAAAACCTAGTCCAAATGCACCAGCCCTAGCTACTTCTATGTCAGCATTTAGGGATGGTAATTTTGTTTTATCTGCGATCTTATCCATCATTTGAGTTGCTTTTTGTATATTACCTGCTTGATTGACCATGTTTTCAACTTTTTTAGCCAATTCATTTTCATTTTGGGATACTATTGATACTTTATTAGCAACATTAAACAAAGATTTAAGCATTTGCTCTAATAATAAAAAGGATTTTTCATTGGCACTATTTGCCTTATTTGACAAACTAGCAAGTTCTCTAAGTTCATTGCCAACATTTGCACCAAGTTTAAAACTTTGATCTATTTGCTTATGACTTTGTGAACTGATATCACTTAAAAAATAGCATTTGAATTTAAAAGATTGCTTTGTTTTTCTACATTTTTTAAATTATGACTTGCACTGCTAACTGCCTTGTGAGTTTTTTCGATAAATTGATTGATATATCCACAAGCTAAAGCAATTTCATCTTGACCTTTAACTGAAATACGAGCTTTTAAAATTGCTGCTTCCTTGAGCTAATTCTTTAGCATGATTTAAAAGCTCTAAAACGGGCTTTCCAACAACAACTTTAAGTATTAAAAGAACCACCACAAAGGGTAAAAATCAAAGCAATAGTAAATATTATAATATAAGATTGACCGGTTTTGCTTATATCTTTTTAAACACCTTCTAAAGAATGTAATATATCCATAACCCCAATCACACTTCCTGTATTAGCATTTCATGACAAGTAACACAACTTTCATCTGCAATCAAAGGGCGTATCAATCTTAAATACACAACACCATTTATATTTTCTTCCAAAGCTTGAATTTCAGGATTTGAAAATTGTTCTATAATACGCTTATCATTTGAAATTTGAGGGGCTTTCATCTCAAAAAGATCTATAGTATCTTTTGAAGGATAAATTTTAATATCACTAATACCCTCTATACTTTTTACATCTTCAATGGCTTCTTTAATTTTTTCAGGATCTCCTAAATTCATAGCCATTCTCATTGTTTGAAAAACAGAAGTACTTACGGTATTTAAATTTGCCCTGCTCATTTTATTGGCAGTATTTTTAAAATCCAAATTTAAAATCACTTGCATTACAATGAAACTTATAAGCAACACCACAAAAATTGCAGCAGAAACCTTAAATCCTATAGTTTTAAACATCATAGTTTCCTAAAAATAAAATTTTTCGGAAATATTTTACACATAATTTATTTAATTTTTATTGAATTATGTGTAAAAAACATAACATTTCATTAAACTTAATGTAAGAAATGTCTTACTCCTGTAAAATAAAGCGCCATACCATACTCATCAGCCGCCTTTACCACTTCATCATCTCTTATACTTCCGCCTGGTTCTACTATAGCTTTAACCCCTACTTTACTTGCTTCATCTATGCTATCTCTAAAAGGAAAAAAGGCTTCACTTGCTAAAACGCAACCTTGCAAATCAAGCCCCATTTCTTTAGCTTTAGCGATTGCTACCTTTGCTGCATCGATTCTGCTTGTCATACCCATGCCTATAGCCACCATAGCGCCATTTTTTACATAAACAACATTGTTTGATTTAGTAAATGCTGCTATTTTCATGGCGATTTCAAGATCTTTTAATTCTTCCTTACTTGCCTCTCTTTGACTCATAAGCTTTGCATTTTTAAACTCATCTTCGCCAACTTCATCGCTATTTTGATATACAAAACCCCCATCAATATGTTTAAAATCATATTTATCAAAACTGCGGATTAAAAACGAGCTTTCTTGAGTGAAAATTTTAATGCGTTTTTTACCTTCAAACACAGCTAAAGCTTTTTCATCTACATTGGCTGCGATGATTACTTCTACATAAATTTCATTGATTTTATTTGCTAAAGCCTCATCAAGAGTTCCATTGATTGCAACCACTCCTCCATAAGCACTAACGCTATCGCATTTTAAAGCATGTATATAGCTTTGTACTAAATTTTCTTTTATAGCAAAACCGCAAGGATTTCCATGTTTTACTATAGCAATAGCTGGAGCTTTATCGAAACTACTAGCTAAATTTAAAGCTGCGTTAATATCGGTTAGATTATTAAAACTTGCTTCGCCTTTAAGGGCTTTGAAATTTGCACTAAAAAAGGCATCAAACTCGTATAAAGCCCCTTTTTGATGTGGATTTTCTCCATATTTTGTATCAAATACTTTTTGTCCTACTATAAATTTACTCGCTCCAAAACCTCCGTTAAAGCGTTCATTCATATAATTTGCAATATAAGCATCATAATTTGCCGTATGCTCATAAGCTTTTATCATCAAATTTAAACGAAAATTCTCATCAATTTGACCTTTTTTTAAAGTCTCGATGACTTTTTCATAATCAAGCGGATCGCAAAGTACCATCACATCTTTATAGTTCTTTGCTGCACTTCTTATCATCGCAGGCCCACCTATATCGATATTTTCTATAATTTCATCAAAATCATCACTCATGATAGTGGTTTTTTTAAAAGGATATAAATTCACACAAACTAGATCAATTCCTAAAATTTCATTTTCTTTTGCTTGTTTGATATGATTTTCATTGCTTCTTTTGTGTAAAATTCCACCATGAATCTTAGGGTGTAAAGTCTTTACACGCCCTTCAAAAAGCTCAGGACTTTTTGTAAAATCACTCACTTCCATAACTTTTATTCCATTTTCTTTTAAAAACTTAAAAGTCCCACCTGTTGAAAGAATCTCAAAGCCTAAATTTTCAAGCTCTTTGCCAAATTCTACTATACCTTCTTTATCACTCACACTAAGCAATGCTCTCATTTTTACCTTTCTAAATGTTTTTTAACTTTTTCGTAAGCTTCGTTGATTTTTTGAAATTTCCCTACACCGATTTTAAGCTCTTCTTCACTAACATTGTTTGCATTTAAAATATCAGGATGATATTTTTTTGCTAAATTGCGGTATTGTTTTTTTACCGCATTTAAATCTGCATTATTTGGAAGTTCTAAAATAGTAAAAGCTTCATCAAGACTTAATTCTTTTTTAGAACTTTTTAAATTTGAAAGACTTGCTATAAAAGCGTCTAATTCGCTTTTTGCTATATCAAAGGCTTTAGCGATTTGCTCTAAAATTTCACGCTTTTTAGCATTAAAATCTGCATCGATTAAAGCCATAAAAACAAGCACACGCAAAACATTAAAACGCTCATTTTTAGGTAAAGGCACTTCTTTTAAAAAATCTTTTGCCACATAAAAAGCATCACTTAAATTTTCTTTATGTTCATTAAAACTTGCTTTTAAAAAAGCTCTTTCTTTTTCATCTTTGGCATTTGCATCTAAAAGATCTTTGATCATTTCAGCTTCATTTTCACTTACTCTGCCATCGCTTTTTGCAATTTTTGCCAAAAGTGCGATAACATAGTAATTCATACGCCTTTTAAACTCATCCATTCTTTCTTCCATAACCCCACGAGCAAAACCCTTAGCAAAGCCTTTGGCTCCTCTTGTAGCTGAGTTTAAAAAATCCTGTTTTCCCCAAGTTTTATAATACCAGTAAAACACCAAAATAACGAGTATAATTAAAACTAAAGTCATTGGATTTGCTCTTTAAAACTTTCAAAATAAAGTTTGTCAAGTTCAGCCTTGCTTAACTCAATGTTATCAAGTTTAAAATGTTTTTGGCTTGTACTCACACCTAATTTATAAGCTTTTACTCCAAATTCTTTAGCTAAATTTAAAAAAGCTTCTTCATTTTCTTTGCTAAGCCCTACTATAGCACGACTTGCACTCTCATCAAAAATCATTTTTTCATCATCAAAACCACTTGTTAAATTTACACCCACACTAGAAATAGCAAACATTTTTGCCAAAGTCATAGCAATACCCCCTATTCCTACGCTATTGGCACACTCAAGTAAAGAATTTTGATTGGCTTTATAAAGCAAATCCCAAAGTGCAATTTCAGCTTTATAATCAAGCTCTTTAAGACTTCCTGATACTTTTTTATCTTGGATTTTCATTACCATAGATCCGCCAAATTCCCCTAAACTTTCACCCAAAAGATAAACACTTAAATTTTCTTTTTCAAAACTAGCTTTTAAGGTTTTATTTGCATCTTCTAAAACCCCTACGCTTACTATAGTAGGACTTGGATAAATACTTACGCCTTCAGTTTCATTATAAAGTGAAACATTGCCGCTTACTACTGGGGTATTTAACTCTTTACAAGCTTCTTTAATGCCTTCGCAACCTTGTGCAAATTGCCACATCACTTCAGGATTTTGCGGATTTCCATAATTTAAACAATCACTTATTGCCAAAGGCTTAGCCCCCGTGCAAGCAACTTTTCTTCCTGCTGAAGCTACCGCTAAAGCTGCTCCTATTTTAGGATTTACATAATTTAAGCGTGAGTTACATTCTATAGCCATAGCCACACTTGCACCACTTTCTTTGATACGAATGGCACTAGCACCTAATCTTCCATCAGCTTTTATAGTATTGGTTTGCACACTTGAATCAAATTGATCATAAATAAAAGCTTTGTTGTTAATATTTTCATTTTGAAGCATTTGTATAAAAAGCTCTTGAATGCTTAATTTTAGCTCAAATTTATAATCTTTAATTTCACTTAAATATTTTGGCTCACTTATAGGACGACTTAAAATCGGCGCTTTTTCACTTAGAGGCTCGATAGGAATAAGCCCTACAAGCTCATCATGCCAAAAAAGCTCCATTTTTCCTGTATTGGTAACTTCACCTATAACCACAGCATCTAAATCCCATTTTTTGAAAATTTCTATAACCTTATCTTCATAGCCTTTTTTCGCACAAATAAGCATTCTTTCTTGAGACTCGCTAAGCATTAACTCATAAGGAGTCATACCGCTTTCACGTATAGGAGTTTTATCTAAGTAAAGTTTCATGCCACTGCCACTTCTTCCTGCCATTTCAAAAGAACTTGAAGTAAGCCCTGCAGCACCCATATCTTGAATACCCACAATATAATCAGTTTTAAAAAGCTCTAAACAAGCTTCCATAAGAAGTTTTTCACTGAAAGGATCGCCAATTTGCACTGTAGGACGCAAAGATTTGCTTTCTTCATTGAAGCTATCACTTGCCATAACCGCTCCACCAAGTCCATCACGCCCTGTTTTTGAACCCACATAAATCACAGGATTTCCTACACCTTCAGCCTTAGCATAAAAGATATCTTCACTTTTACAAACCCCTAAAGCAAAGGCATTAACTAAGATATTTCCATTAAAACACTCATCAAAAGCACATTCTCCGCCTATAGTTGGCACACCCATGCAATTTCCATAATGAGAAATTCCATTTACCACACCTTTAACAAGGTATTTTTGATGTTTGCCGCATTTTTCATCATGAATATTGCCAAATTTTAAAGAATTTAGCCCTGCAACCACTCTTGCACCCATAGTAAAAACATCACGCAAAATTCCCCCTACTCCCGTAGCCGCACCTGCAAAAGGCTCGATAAAGCTAGGATGATTGTGACTTTCTACCTTAAAAACTGCTGCCATACCTTGCCCAATATCAATAACCCCTGCGTTTTCTCCTGGGCCTTGAATCACCCAAGGTGCTTTAGTTGGAAAACCATTAAGATATTTTTTACTGGATTTATAAGAGCAATGCTCGCTCCACATCGCAGAAATAACCCCAAGTTCTAATAAATTTGGCTCGCGTCCTAAAATTTCTAAAATTTGTGCATATTCTTCATCACTGATTTTATGTGCTTTTATGGTTTCTTTGTTCATTTTTATCCTTTCATTTTCCTAAACAAAAATTACCAAACATTTCGTCTAAAATTTCATCTCTTTGAAAATCTTTGGTAAATCTTGCAAGTTCATTAATCGCTAAATTAAGCTCAAAAGCAAAAAGTTCTAAAGAACTTTCCTCTAAAAGCCCTTTAGCTCTAAAAATCGCTTCACTTGAAATTTTACAAGCATTAATAAGATCTAAAGAACTTACCATAATACCTTCACTATCAAAAGAATTAAGATAATTTTGCAATTCTTCTTTTAACAAAGTGATGTCTTTTTGAGCACTAAGCTTGATAAAATTTTTATTTTGAGTATTTTTGAAAACATTTTCTAAATCACTTTTATTTAAAATCCAAAAGATTTTTTTATCAGTATTTGCTAGCAATTCAAAAATTTTCCCATCTTCTTTATCTTGCACTCTTGAAGCATCAAAGACTGCTAAAATAATATCTGCATCTTCTAAACTTTTTTTACTTAAAGCTACGCCGATTTGTTCTATAACATCTTTACTTTCCCTAATACCCGCTGTATCTATAATGCGTAATAAATGCGTTCCTAATTTAAAGCTCTCTTCTATAGTATCACGAGTGGTGCCTGCTATATCTGAAACAATAGCTCTTTCATAAGAAAGCAAGGCATTTAAAAGCGAAGATTTGCCTACATTTGGCTTACCTACAATAGCGATTTTAAAACCTTCTATGAGTCCTTTTTTGCTTTGAGAAAGCGTATAAATTTCTTTTAAAATTTTAGAATTTTCTTCACACATAGTAGAAATTTGTTCTAATAAATCAGAAGGTAAATCATCATCAGCATAATCAATACTAGTTTCTACAAAAGCTAAAGTTTTAACCAAATCTGTGCGAATTTTTTCTAAAAGTTCTCCTAAGTTTCCTTGCATGTTGCGTGCTATAATTTTAGCTGCAAGTGCAGATTTTGAAAGTATGAGATCTTGTATATTTAAAGCTTTTAAAGGAGTCATTTTGCCATTTAAACACGCTCTTTTGCTAAATTCCCCTGCTAAAGCAAGTCTTGCTCCTAAACTCACAAGTTCTTCAAGTAAAACTTCACTCACACTAAATCCTCCATGAGTTTGAAACTCTACTATATCTTCCCCTGTAAAACTATAAGGGGCTTTAAAATATATCATTATAGCTTCATCGATAATTTCATTATTTTGATTAAAAAGTTTTGTAAAAGTAGCATGGCGTGGGGTAAGTTTGGTTTTGTGGCTAAGCTTTAAGGCAAATTCTAAAGCCCTTTCACCGCTTAATCTTACAATAGAAATCGAACCCACACCATGAGCTGTGGCAATAGCCGCTATAGTATCACTCATCTTTTTTGAAAAAGTCGTTTATTACAACAAATCTTTGATCATTATTTTGCTTAATTCCTACATACTTATCTGGAAATTCAGCTCTTAACTGCTCTAAAGCGATTTTTATCAAAACCCCATCTAAAGGTTTGGTTTGTCCGCGTCCATGAATTTTAATTTTTTCAATCACGTTTTGTAAATAAAGCTGCATACCTTGAATTTGATTTTCTAAAAATTGAGCGATCTCAAGGCGCACTAAAAGATTATATTTTAAATTGATCCAATTATGTAAAAGATAAGAAATAGCCTTGTAACGATGTGCTTCTTTACCTATCATCAAAGCAGCATCTTCCCCATCCAATCGAATCAAAACGCAATCTTCATCATACATTCTAAGTTCACTAAGCTCTATTTTAAACTGGGAGCTTTCTAAAAGTTTTACAAGCTGAATGCGAATCTCATCTAAAATATCCTGAGTATTACGCACTCCTTTGCTTTCTCGATGAAAACTATCAAAAATTTCATCACTTTTTACTGTATATTTTTCTTTTTGGCTTTTATTTTTTTCATTTTTTGTTTCAATCTTGTTTTCTTGTTTTGGCTCATGTGTTTCTGGTTTGTGATTTTTTGAACTTGTAAATTCTTTTTTAGGATTTTTTTTCAAAATCCTTTTTTTTGCTTTAGCCTCTATAATTGCCTTTTTTCTTCCAAATCCAAAAAAACCTTTTCTTGGATGCTGAATAATCTCATATTCTAAGTCCATCACAGAACATTCTAAACTTCTTGAAGCTTCTGTTAAGGCACTTTGAAGATCAATGGCTTCGATTTTCATTTTTCATGCTCCGCTTGTTTTTTGTGATGTTCTTTAGCAAATATTTTATTGATAACCCATTGTTGAACCAAAGAACAAAGGTTATTTACAAACCAATAAAGCGTAAGTCCTGCTGGGAAAGTGATAAAGAAAAAAGTAAAAATCACTGGTAAAAATTTCATAATCTTAGCTTGCATAGGATCTTGTATAGTCATAGGTGTAATAAGTTGTTGTAAAAACATCGTTGCACCCATTAAAATAGGCAAAATGAAATAAGGATCCATTACCGATAAATCATGTATCCAAAACGCCCAAGGAGCTGCTTTTAGCTCAATAGCATTAAGCAAAACGCGATAAATAGCAAAGAAAATAGGAATTTGTAAAAGTATAGGCAAACAACCACTCATAGGATTTGCACCATGTTTTTTATAAAGCTCCATCATGTGCATATTCATTTTTTGTGGATCGCCTTTATAACGCTCTCTAATATCTTTCATTTTAGGAGCAAGATCTTTAAGTTTATTCATAGAAATCATAGACTTATAAGTTAGCGGGAATAAAATAATACGCACAATTAAAGTCATCACAACGATAGCCCAACCCCAATTTCCTATATACTGATGCAAGAAATTCAAAAACTCAAACATAGGCTTAGCAATAAAAGTAAACCAACCATATTCAACAACTGCTTCAAGGCGTGGATCTATACTTCTTAAAATCACATGTTCTTTAGAGCCTATATAGCCCCCTGCTTTAAATTCATTATCACTATAAGCAAAAACTATAGGGTTTTGATTAGCATCCTTGCTGATTGCCACATTTAAAGGTTTATCAAAATTATAAAAGAAAGTTGCATAGTATCTATCAAAAGCCGAAGTCATTACGACATTATTAGCACTTTCATCCTTTTCTACATCTCCATCTTTATAAGTTTCGATGGTTTCTTTATTATCCATTACCAAAGCACCATGAACTGTATAACTATCTACGGCAATATTTGGACGATATCCTGGACTTATAAAATAATTTGCATTCTTGCTGAGTTTAACTTCTATCTCATAATTTCCTTTTGGATAAAAAGTAATATCTTTTTCGATTTTCAATCCAGAAAGATTTTGAGTGAGTTTTAAAACTTGACTTCCATTTTCATCAACAAAAAGATTGCTAGCGTTAGCAACATAAGGAATTTTAAAAGCCTCTGAGTTAATACTTGGATCACTAAAACGCATTTCTAAAGGATAAGGACTATTTTCCTTGCTAACAAGATTTATAAATTCTCCTTTCTCATTTTGGTATTTTCTATCTTTTAAATAAAAAGCAGAAATTCTACCAAAAGAGTCAATTTGTGCTTCAAAATGCTTGCTTTGAACCTTAGATATCACACTATCTTGCGAAACTAAAGCCGCGCTTGGAGTATTTGTGGTGGCATTTTGTATATTAGGAGTGTTATTTATGCTTGTGTTTTGTTGATTTTTTTGTGTAATGTTTTGTTCTATTTTTAAAGGTTGCTTTGGAATGAAAAAATAATCATAAATAACAAAAAATAAAAAAGAAATCACAACAGCTAAAAGTATACGCTTTTGCTGAAAAATATTATTTGAATTATTCACTGATTTGTCCTTTTAAAGATGATTTTTATAAGATAAAAACTTTTATTTTTATAAGGTATATATAAAAAACAAAGTTGTTTTTCTGCTAAAAATATAGGCTTAAAACATAAATTTATAGGATAAAAATTTTTAGAAACTCTAGGATAATCAAAACCCCCTTTAAAAAAAGGGTTGCATCTTAAAATTCTAAAAAAAGTAGAAAAAAAAGCTAGAAAAAAATTCTTTTTTTGAAACTGCCAAAGCGCATACTCAGAACAACTAGGATAATACCTACAAGCAGCGGGTTTTAAAGGGCTTAAGAATTTCTGATAAAAACGGAGTATTTTTAGGCATATCATTTGAAACATTCTAGTTTTTTCAATCCCCATTTTAGATTTTTTTCTAACCTAGAAAAAGAAAGTTCAGTGATTTCATTTTTAGCTACAAAAATATATTTGCCATCTTGAAGATATCTTTCAAACTTAGCAAACAAAGCTCTTAAAATTCGTTTTGAACGATTTCTAACCACTGCTTTTCCAACTTTTTTACTAGCAACAACTGCTATTTTTTTTTCATAACTATTCAGATAAAAAATGATCACACCTTCGCAATGCCATTTTTTGCCTACTTTATATACAGATGAAAATTCCTCGTTTGTGCTAAATTTATCAAAATTTTTCACACAGCAAGTCTTTTTCTACCTTTAGCGCGTCTTGCATTGATCACTTTGCGACCATTTTTAGTTTTCATACGAACACGGAAACCATGAGTGCGTTTTCTTGGAGTACCATGCGGCTGATAAGTTCTTTTCATTTGATTTTTCCTTAAAAAATTATAAAATAAACTTGTATTTTATCTTAATCTTACTTATAAATTGCTTTTGATTAAGAGTAATTTTTAAATTCTTTTGATAAATTTTGAAATTATTTTTAAAAGGTTAAAAATGTCAGAATTTAAAATTATTGATTTAAGACAAGAAGATTTAGATATTTTACAAGAAATGATCATAGAATTTGCAAAATACGAAGATATGTTAGATTTTCTTCAATGCACGAAAGAAAAACTGGAACATTCTTTACTAAAAAATAAATTTGCTCGTGCTTTTTTGTTAAAAGAAAATGAAAAAACTATAGGCTATATGATTTATTTTTATACTTTTTCGTCTTTTTGGGGCAGCGGTGGAATTTATCTTGAAGATATTTATATACGAGAAGATTTTCGTAAAAAAGGTTATGGAAAAGCTGTTTTTAAATTTTTAGGAGAAATTTGCAAAAAAGAAAATTTAAAAAGACTCGACTGGGTTTGCTTAAATGATAATATTTTAGGTATTAATTTTTATGAAAGTTTAAACGCTAAACATCTTAAACAATGGAGAAATTATCGTCTAAGTGGAGAAAATTTAGAAAAATTATGTGATTTATGATAAGAAGTCTTTATTATTTAAAAGCTATGGGATTTAACTTTGTTGATACACATATAAACCACTTTGAACAAGTACAAAATTTTCAAGAATTAAAACAACTTGTTTCATCTTGCACCTTATGCCAATTTTCCAAAACAAGAAAATTTAGTCTTATGGAACCTAAGATAAAAAATGCCAAATTACTAATTCTTGATGTTTTTGGGCAAAAAAGTGAAAATGAAAGTGGAATTTTACTTAATTCAAAAAAAGGTGAAAAATTAAAACACTATATTTATCAAATTTTAGAGCTTTGCGATGAAGATTTTTATTTTTCTTATTTATTTAAATGTTTTTGTAATGGAAAATTTGATGATTTTTCGCTACAATCTTGCTTACCATTTTTCTGGAACGAACTAAAACTGATTCAACCTGCTTTTTTGCTTTGTCTAGGAGAATATACGTTTAAAAGCTTGGGATTTAAAGATTATCACATTTTAAAAGGTGAAGTTTTTGCTTATAAAAATTTTTTCATAATGCCAAGTTATGATTTAGATTTTATAGAAAAAAATCCAAGTTATGAAAAAAATTTTATACAAGATTTAAAAAAAATTAAAGGATTTTTATGAAAAAAATATTTTTAATATTTTTCTTATCTTGCTTTTTGCTTAATGCAAAAGAGCAAAAATTAGTCGATGTAAAACCCGTTGAAAATTTTTATCCTAAATTAAGCGTTCAAGAATGCAACACAAATTGTCTTTTTGATCTTTTAGAATCAAGATTGTATCTTAGTTTTTTAAGTGAATTTGCAGATCAAAACGATCAATTTTTATCTAATGTTTATGCAAAATTATTAAATTCCATTACTGATTTTGAAAAAAATGTTCAAAAAATTACTTCTGTTAAACTTGCGATAATTATCCCAGAAAAAACCATAAAAAGCTACTCAAATACTATAATAAATTCAAGCATAGCCTATCTTTTAAGACAAAGAGCCGAAATCAAAGTAAAAGTTTTTTTAACCGGCACAGAAGATAGTGATAAAATTCGAACCGCGCTTGATGCAGTACAAGCTCAAGGATATCAGTATGCCATAGCTGGATTTACTCTAAAAGGTGCTAATGAGTTGAAAAATTACTCAGGAAATATGAAAATTTTCATACCGACTATCCATAAAAACAACATACAAATTTCAAATCAAAATATTATTTTTGGAAGTATTGACTATGATACTCAAATTGCCACACTTTTAAGCAAATCAAATGCTAATATCGCAATATTTAGCGATGGCTCTGCCTTATCAAGCAATCTAAATTCAAGAATTCTTGCTCAAAATAATAATGCTAGAATATATACTATAGAAGGAGAGAAGCTTGATTTTAGCAGACTTTTAAGATCACAAGGCGGAGTTAATAATGCCTCAATATTTTTTAACACTCCATTGATCAAAACAGCTCTAGCAAGTTCTCAACTAAGAATTTATAACATTCATCCTTATGTGCTTTTATCCACTCAAATCAACTATAATCCAACATTTTTAAGTTTAACACAACAAGGAGATAGAGAAAATTTCATCATTGCTAATTCCATCAATAACCACGATGATAACTTAGTCTATCTTAATGAAATTTTTAATCAAAGTATAGATTATAACTGGATTGCTTATGCTACTAGTATAGGAGTTGATTACTTTTATACCGAATTCTTAAATAAAAAAAGCGAAAGTTTATTTGATGAGAAAATCAAAAATTCTCAAGTTGATTACAAAGTGCGTCTTATGCAAGGCAAACAAGCAAGCTTTGAAGAATTAAAATAATTCTTCAAAGAGCTTTTTTAACTGCATATCCATTCTAGCTGGTTTTTCGTTTTTAATAAAAGCTAAAGTTAATTCCATTTTAAAAAGCAAAATTTCATCTTTATAAATTTCTTGTAAAATTTCCACAGAAGCATTTTTGACTTCTAAAATTTTTGTTTTAATCTCTATCATATCTCCAAGTTTTGCAGGTTTTAAGAAATTGCAATTTGCTTTTGCAAGCAAAAAATATCCCTTAGACGCATCAAAAATATCTACTTTTTTATTGAAAAAAATTTCACTTCTTGCTCTCTCGCAAAATTTTAAATAATTACTATGATACACCACTCCACCCGCATCAGTATCTTCATAATACACACGCATTTTCATCGCTTTACCTTAAAAAATATTTTACATTTAAAAAACATTAGATTATACAACGGAAATTCTTTGATATCGCTTTTTAGTTTATATTAAAAAATTCCGTCCAATCTTAATTTAATAAAGCTTTTTAACTTCACGGGGAGGGGGTATAGAGAAATTTTGTTTTAAACTTTCTATTGTTACCTTCTTAAGCATCAACGCTTTTGCAGCCACTCAAGCAAATACTACAGACAATCGAAATTTCAATATTCCAGAGCATTATTTTAATGATAACGAACTTTATGATAAAAGCAATTCTGCTTATAAAAAACTCCAAGGTATAAATTATTATGCTAAGAGTTCTAAACAAGATATTAACAATATTACTTTAATATATAACAATCCTAAACCAAATATTACAAATATAAACGATTTAAATTTTAAACATTATTTACTTACTCCTGATATGAGAGAAGATGAAGTTCTTTCTTTTAAAGCAAGGCATGGTGTTAATACAGCCGGTCATAGTATAAAAACAGTTAGAGTGCTTCCTTTTTTAATCACAGCAAAAACCGATCATGCTGATGCAAGTTATAATAAACTTATATTAGAACAAGGAGAACTTAGTTCAGTTTTTTATCTTAAACCTAAAGATACTCATATAAAAAACCCTAGTAATTCTAAAAGCAATCAACGCATGAATTTCTTAATGAGTTCTACCTTTACTCATTATGGTAATGCAAGCTATAACCAAACCATACTTCAAAAAGATGCCCATATTAGTATGGGAGTTGAGAACACTTATGATTTAGCCTTAAATGGTGCTCCTTATTTAATCGGAGCTATAGCCACTTATGGAGATTCTACAAATAATAGTTTAAATATAGAAGCAGGTAGTAGTGTAGAGTTTTTTACTTCCTTACCTAAAAAAGATAAAAATGGTAATAATACCTTTGATGAAAGAATCACTCACCTTGTAGGTGGTTTAGCTTATCAAGGCAATGTAAAAAACAATAAAATCTTTTCAAAGATGCTAATATGATTATCCATGGTCCAAGCAAAGCTTATGCTAGTTTAGCTGCTGCTCATATTAGTGCAGGTTATATAGATAGTGGAACAGATAAAAACTTTCAAGCCAGTAAAAACCTTTTAGACATAGATGGTTTTAATCTTGATATGTATATGAACCATGATAAACAACCCCTAGCTTATAATTCTGTTTTATTTGCTGATTTTTGGGGTGGAAAAACCGAACAAGGACAAGCCTTAGATAATACTATCAATATTAAAAGATATTAAAAACCTAAAAAAATAAAAACAATGAGAACATTTTTGCTCAAGCTTTGTTTAACTTCTACGCAGGAGCTTATAATAATGGAGAAGTAAATTATAATACCTTAAACATAGAATTAAAACATCCTTTAGAAATCGCTAATAACTTCTTAGGTTATAACCAACATTCTTTTTATGGTGGCTTTGCAACTAAAGGAGCTAATCATAATACCATTAACATTAAAAACGATCTTACCACAACCGATCTTTCTCAAAGCTATAAAGATGCTTTAAATATTGTAGCTGCTAGAACCTTAGAAGGCAGTGCAGATTATAATAAAGTTTATATCAATAATTCTACTGTATATATTTATACAGCTAAGAAAAACCTTCTTAATAATCAAGACTTTTATCCTAGTAGTGCTAATAACAATGAAGTAGTGATTAAAGACTTTGCTTCTTCTTAGAAATCTAACTGTATTAACAGAAGCCAAAGAAGCTTCTTATAATACTATAAATTACAACAATGTTCAAAGCATTACTGATGCAAGTAATATAGATAAAGGTTCTAAAATCATCATAAGAGCTTTAGATAAAGCCAATCATAATACCATAGATATAAAAAACTATTCTTCTAATGCAGTTGATAATGCTTATTTGATTATGGCTTATAATGAAGCTGCTTATAATAAAATCATTATCAATGATACTTTATTTGGTGTAGCTTCAGATAAAAGAGAAGGGATTTTAAGTATTATAGCTGGACTTTCAAACAATGGCCATGATAATACCTTAATCATAAACAATCTCAATCTTGATGAGTATAAAAATAACAATTCTATTTTTATAGCTCCTTCAGCCATTACAGGTTTAAGTGAAGCTAAATCTTATAATAATACCTTATATATAGGTGGGAATTTAAATATATTTAAAAACACTTTCATAGATATATTAGCAGGAGCCTTAGTACATTATGAAGATAATTATAGTGCTTCTAATGCTATAGCTCCTTCAGATATCAGTTTAAGTAAAAACAATAGACTGATTTTAAATACTAAAGTTGAAGCTAGAATTATTAATAACTTTGAGCATTATTATCTTATTGTATCCAATAAAATCAACACAACTCCCCTTTTTGAAGTCATACGATGCTCCTATTAATATTTCTAGCTAAGGAGTATTAGCTCTTTACACCCTCAAAGAGTAATACCCCTATATTAAAATAATCTTACAAAGTGAGCAAGGTTTTATAGATGAAAACTCTAATACTTTAAATCAAGAAGAACTTCAAAGCTTTATTGAAAAAATGCAAAAAAACAAAGAAGATTTTAAACTAAGTTCTATAGATAAATTAAAAAAGATGAATTTACAAAAACTTTCTTATGAAGTAAGAATATCTCAAGATGGCAAAAGCATTTACGCAAAGATAAAGTAAATAAGGATGGACAATAAAAACAATAACAAATCAAAGTTATCAACAATTAATAATCCTAGAGAAATCTAGGATTAAGAACTTATTTTTGTTTTTAAAAAGAAAAAATAAAACAAACAGATAAAAAAAGAAAAAAAGAAAAACAAAGATAAGTTCTTAGAACTAAACCAAACCAAGAAAGGATAAACCATGAAAAACAATAAAATCGTTTTATCAATTGTTGTAAGTTCTTTACTTTTCTCCCAAAGCTATGCTTTACCAAGTGGGGGTAAGTTCACTCATGGAACAAGTGGAACTATAAATGTAAATGGTAATACCATGAATATTACAGGTAATAAAGTAAATTCTGTTATCCAATGGGGTGGTGGTTTTAATATAGCTAAGGGTGAAACTGTAAATTTTAGACAAGGAAAAACTAACCAAAACTACCTAAACATTGCTTATGGAACCAAAAGTTCTACAATAGATGGTTTACTTAATGCTACAGGTAATAATGTTTATCTTATTAATCCTAATGGTGTGGTTATAGGCAAAAGTGGAACTATCAATGCAAATAAATTTGGAGTGTCTACTTCAAGTATAGATAGCAAAGCGATGCAAGAATTTGCAGATAGAAGTACCTTTGAAAGTCCTGTGTTCTCTCCTAAATTTACAGCCAATAAAGGCAATGTGATTAATATGGGAAATATCAAGGCTAATGATGTTTTAATTATTGGGAATGAGGTGGGCAATGTAGGTGCAGATGGAGTGGGAAATTTCAATCTCCAAGATAATGGTAAAGTCCAATTTGTAGGAGATAAGGTTAAGGTTAATGTAGGAAGCATTAAAAATGCAAATAGTATTATCGTATCAGCTCAAACTGCAGCTACTTTAGGACAATCAACTACAGATGTTTATAAAAACAATACGAACAATCTTGATAGCAGAGTTCAAGCTCAAAACTACAATGGTTTAACGAACTATTTACAAACAATTCAAATGACTAAAAAAACCACTATAGCCAATGTAGAAGACTGGGCTTATTTCGCAAAGGGGATAAATGAAGGTAAAACAGGTATGAAATCTGTGGATACCTTTGATCTGATTTCTGATATTGACTTTGGGGCAAATTGTAACTCAGAAGGAGTTTGCACAGGACAAAATTATGCAAATTTCAATGTAGCAGGAAATAGTGAGCTTCAAGGTGTGAATATGATAGTAGGGAAAGATGATAGTCATGTTTTTTATGCAAATTTTAATGGCAATGGTCATACTTTAAGTAATATTAATATAGATACGACAGTAAGAAATGATATAAATAATGCAGGGTTGTTTGGTTATATAGGTGACGATAATAGCAATAATAGTGTAATAAAAGATTTAACTGTAGATTATAAGGGTGGCGGTATAAAATCAAATGGTTATAATGCAGGTGGATTTACTGGGAATACCTATGGTACTTTTACAAATATTAGTTTGAATAATATAGGTAATATTGACGGTGGTGATTATATAGGTGGATTTGCTGGAGAAGTTGGAGATGATGATAAATTTATAAATATTAGCTTAAATAATATAGGAAATATGAGTGGTAATAGTAAATTGGGAACCTATGTAGGGGGATTTATAGGATATCTTAGAAATATCTCAGGTTATACAACTTTCTCCAATATCTATATATTTTTAAATAAAAATACAGAAATTATTTCAGATGGTTCAGATGGTAGTGTTGGATTGTTTGTTGCTCTTAATGCAAATAAATTAAATAAACCCGATAACATCCATATATACAAATATAATACTGATTTTACAGATTCTAATAAATATGTTGATAATGGTTTTTGGAATCTAGTTTCTGGCTTTGATGATGCAGGTCAAGATGGTAAAATTAATATTCACAGTTATATCGAACAAGCTAGTGCAAATGAAAACTTTAAAAATGTAGTTTTAGACAAATTAAAAGATATAAAAAAGATAAAAATGGAAATCTTATCTTTACTACAGATTTTACAGTAGAAGTTCCTGATATCAACCCAAATGCTAACCAAGAACTGGTTACCAGTGAAACTAACAATAAAATCTCTCAAGATGATATTGATAAAGATGTCATTAATAGTATTTTAGCAGATGCTAATGTAGATTCTTGGATTAATGTCAATGACAATCCTATGAATGTGCATATAGATAGCAATGATATCAATACCCTAAATCAAAGCTTTGATTTCATGGAAGCTTTAGGAAGTGATTTTACAAATACTTATCTTCAAAATAAAGGTGTAACAGAAATTAAAAATATCCTTCAAGCAAAAACAAACATACAAGCACTCATAAGAAATGTAAACAATCTTGTAAATAACTACAATGACTTTCAAAACACCAAAGAAGATCTTGATAAAGCCATTGATGCTTACAATGCTTACGCAGCTTTAATCAATCAAGGTGCAGCAAGTTCTAAAGATGCAGAATTTATTTCACTTAAAAACAAAGTAAATGATCTTTATGCTAAAGCACAAGGATATCTTGATACTTATAAATTTGATGATACTTTAAAATCTTATAAAACACAAGCCTTATCTCAAAGTAATAATCATTTTAGCATCAAAGGAGAATTTGATACTAAACTAGCTTCTTTAGATTCTGTTTTAGATAAGCCAAATAATGAAGGTGGAGATACAAGCAATCCTGAAGCAAATGCTCCACTTCCTTTCTCTGAAGCTTTACTTACTCAAATGGATAAAAGTGTTTTAAAACAAGATGAAGATGATAAAGAACCTACAGTAGATGAAGCCAGCACTCAATTAAGTGGTAATACTTGTATAGTATCAGATAATTTTAAAGCAGGAAATCCTTGCTCAAGATGATAAAATCCAAAAGGTTAAAAGCCTTTTGGATCTTGTTAAAAATTAATAAAACAAAATTTAAAGATTAAAAATCAAAAAAGATTGATAATCAATCAAGCAAATACAAAAAATAAAAAGATAAAAAGAAAGAAAAAATAAAAACAGAAAAAGCAAAAAATAAAAAAGATTAAAAACCAAATCTAAAAACAAGCTCTTATGAAATCATTAAAAAGGAAAAACACAAATGAAACACATTATCTTACTATCTAGTTTAGCTATCTTAAGCCTTTATGCTAGTGATACTAAAGATAATAAAAAAACCATACAAATGTTAGAACAATCTCCTTATAAAGAAGATGCTAACTCAAAAAACTACAACAACACTTTAAAAGTAAAAGATGGAGTGATTATCATAGATCATTCTAATACTAGTGATAATAATAATTCAAAAACCATCAACACAAAGAAAAACACTCAAAAAAATCAACCTAACTTGTCTAATGATAATACTTTAAAAACTAAAACCCCAAATTCAAACACTCCTTCTTTAAAAAATACTTCTAAAGAAGAATCAATTCATAAAGTTAGCTTTAACTTTCATATTACCAATAAAAACATAAACTTTAAAGATCTAGGTTTAGATGAGCAAGTTTTACAAGAAGCCTTAAACGATTACAAAAAAGAAAGTATTTCAGTTCAAGACTTACAAGATATAGCCAATATTATTTCTTATTATGTTCAAGTTAGTGGTTATCCTGCTGCTACAGCTTATATCCCACAACAAGAACTAAAAGATCAAATTCAAATCAATATCACCTTAGGTGTTTTAGGTAAATATGTGGTTCAAAACAATTCTAGTGTAAGAGATTATGCTATAGAAAGCAAATTACCTAATCATAAAGGTGAAATCATCACTACTAAATTAGTAGAAGATGCGGTTTATAAAGTCAATGAAATGTATGGCATACAAACCCTTGCTTCTTTAAAAGCAGGAGATAATCCAGGCGAAACAGATGTAGTGATAGAAACTACCCCTAGTGATAGCTTTGTTTCTGTATTGTTTTATGGGGATAATTACGGTATAAAAGAATCAGGCAGATAATAGGGGTGGTGCTAGTATGAGTTTTAATAACATAGCTCATCAAGGAGATAGTCTTAATGCTTATTTGCAAAGAAGCGATGAAGCACAAACTAACTATGGTATAAGCTATACTACTTTCTTAGGGAATTTAAAAATCACTCCAAGTTATTCTAAAAGAAACTATGCTTTAGGAGGAGCTTATAAAAATGCAAACTTTATAGGAACTTCTGAAAATCTAGGTATAGATTTAAAATATCCTTTGTGGATTACGACTTATAATTCTTTTTATTTAACTTCAAGTTATTATCATAAAAAGCTTAGTAATTCAAGATTAAATATCATGACTATAGATAAAAGCTCTGATACGATAAGCTTTGGTATAGAAGGAGTTTATAATGGCATTAGTAATGATAGTTTTTCTTATAGTGCTAATGTAAGCTATGGTAATGTTAAAGATGGGGGAACTACTATATTAGGAATGAGTTCTAAAACAGATGGAGATGGCTTTGGAAAATTTGCTAAACTCAATGTCAATCTTAACAATGCTTATTTCTTTAATGATACTTTTACTCATCTTTTTAGTTTAAATTATCAACAAGTTGTCAATGGAGCTACATTAGATAGTAGTGAAACTATATCTTTAGGAGATCCTTATGGAGTAAGGGCTTATAATAATGGAGATGGAGAAGGAGATAATGCTGTAGTGGCTAGCTTTGGACTTAGAATGGCTACTCCTTTAAAAGATTTTTATATCACTCCTTTTTATGATATAAGTTATTCTTGGTATGAGAATGATTCTAAACTATATAGAGCAAGTGAAACAAACTATATGGATGCTTATGGTTTACAACTGCTTTATAATAAAACAGGGAATTTTTATGTCAAGCTTGATTTAGCTAGAGCTTTAAAGAAGTATAAGCTAGATGATGATTATAGTTCTAAAGCTTATGTAAGCTTTGGGAAGTATTTTTGAGTTTTTAAAAATTTATTTTTGATCAAATACTTAATGCATATGAGATTTATATTGCCATAAAAGCTTTTAATGTTATAATTTAGCATTAAAAGCAAATGTCAAGGATAAAAATGCAAGAAAATTTACTTGAAAAACAATTTCTAAATCACCCTTTATACGCTAAAATTCAAGAACTTAAAGCTCTCAATCTTGCTTGTAATTTTTCTTTAGATGATAGTGTAAATTTATCTACAAATTCTCAAGCCAAAGATGAAATCTTAGCTATAGCAAAAGAACTTAAACCATGGAGAAAAGGTCCTTTTAAAATAGACGATCTTTTCATCGATACAGAATGGCAAAGTTTTATTAAATTCAACATTCTAAAGCCTTTCATGAACGAAATTTCTCAAAAATGCGTTGCTGATATAGGCTGTAATAATGGTTATTATATGTTTAAAATGCTTGAATTTAATCCTGTAAAACTCATAGGTTTTGATCCTTCTATCAAATACCGTTTGCAATTTGAACTCATTAACGCTTTAGCTAAAACTCCTATAAAATACGAACTTTTAGGCGTAGAAGATCTTCCAAGCTATGGCTTGAAATTTGATGTGATTTTCTGTCTTGGGGTGATTTATCATAGAAGTGATCCTATAAAAATGCTAAAAGATTTAAAAGCAGGACTTAATAAAAATGGAGTTGTTTTTTTAGATACCATGTATATAGAAGATGAGAGAGAAATCGCTCTTGTGCCTAATAAAACTTATTCTAAAATTCCAAATATTTATTTTGTACCAAGCATTAGTGCATTAAAAAACTGGTGTGAAAGAGCAGGATTTAAAGAATTTGAAGTTTTGGCTACAAAAAAAACCGATGAAAACGAACAAAGAAAAACAGAATGGATAGACTCTTTTTCGCTGGAAAATTTCTTAGATCCAAAGGATAAAAATCTTACCATTGAAGGCTATGAAGCACCCAAAAGAGTTTATATATGCATTAAAATATAAATTCTTTTTATTTTTTGCCGATATTGAATTTTAGATATTTTGAAGTAGATAAGTAGAATTTAAAGGTTAGATATGGCAAAAAAAGATAATTTTGAAGAATATGCACAACTTGAAGAATACGCATCTGCAGAAGATATATCTCGCGTTAGAGCAGAATTACTCACTTGTCCTGAATTAAACACCTCGCTTGCTGGAACCATTATAGAAATTGATAAAAACTATGCCAAATCAATTTTAATAACCACAAGCGAAATGGTAGCAGATGATCAAGGATTGATTTTTGATGCCTTTATTTTCGCTGCGGCAAACTATGTAGCACAAGCCTCTATCAATAAAGAATTTTCAGTGATTATTGGATCAAAGTGTTTTTTTTATGCTCCGCTTAAATTAGGCGATGTTTTAGAACTTGAAGCTCATGCACTTTTTGACGAAACCTCCAAAAAAAGAGATGTAAAAGTGGTTGGACATGTTAAAGAAGTTAAAATGTTTGAAGGAACGATACAAGTTGTTAGCACCGATGAGCATATATTTAAACTCAAGCGTCCGCCACTTAACACTGTTAAACCTACAGAAAATCAAGAACAAGGTGCCAAAATCAACAATCCAGAAGCCGTAGCAGCTGCATTAATGGCCTCTGTGGGTGGAAAATAATCAAGGAGTCATTTTAATATCTACCCAATTTTTTGGGCAATCCTTATGATAAGTTCCGCTTCCATCATAATACTCTTTACAATCATCATAAAAACGATTTGAAATCCCTCTTTCATTTACAAAACATCCAGAAATTCCTAAAGCTAATAGCACCATTAAAGTATATTTTTTCATGTTTTTCCTTAGAATTTATTGTGTTTTCTCCATTTATAAGGCTCTATAGGATTACTCTCTTTCCAAAGACCTAAATGATTTTTCTTAGCATTTTCTTGTTCTTTGGTATAAGCGTTACTATAGTAAGTATCAGCCCAAGCATAGCCTTTGCTTACCAAAAATCGATTAATATCAACATCATTAAGCTTTACAATAGCAACAATTCTACCATAAGTATCTTTATTTTTATAAATAATTTCAACTTGTTTGCCACTTAAAATTCTACTTAAAGCTTCTTTTGACTGCTTTCCAAAACTTTGTTTAAGTTCTGGTGCATCTATACCGAAAAATCTTATTCTAGCGAGTTTGTTTTCATGATTAACTTCTATAGTATCTCCATCAATAATTCTAACTACTTTTCCTTCAAAACTAGAATTTTGGGCAATATAGTTCTGGATAAAAACAACTACAAGAGTGAAGATTAATACAGAAAAAAGTTTTTTTGGATCACTTAGTAATTTTCTCAGATTAAATATTTTTTTATAATTTATTCTCATTTTTTAATCATTTTGCCTTTAAATTTTAAAAAATATGCCATAATTTTATCAAAACAAAGGAGATAAAATGCAAAATGTTATAGAAAATTTTAAACAATTATGCAAAATTCCTCATTGCAGTTATGAAACAGAACAAATGAAAGAATTTTTAAGCTCTTACGCCAAAGATAAAGGCTTTAAGGTGAGTGTAGATAAGGCAGGAAATATCCATGCCATAAAAGGCAAACCAAAAATTTGTCTACAAAGCCATTATGATATGGTCTGTATGGGCGATGCACCAAACTTAGAAGTTTATGAAGAAAATGGCTTTTTAAGAGCCAAAAATTCAAGTCTTGGTGCAGATAATGGCATAGGTATAGCCATCATGATGAGTGCTATGGCTGAATTTGAAAATTTAGAATGTCTTTTTACAAACGATGAAGAAGTAGGACTCATGGGAGTGAATTTACTCGAGCACACTTTAGAATCTAAAATGCTTTTAAATTTAGATCATGAAAGCGATGATGAGATCATGATAGGCTGTGCAGGTGGAGTAGATATAGAAGCAAGTTTGTCTTTTAATACCCTTAGAAAAAAGGGTAAAATTTACGAGCTTTGTGCGCAAAATTTTAAAGGTGGACACTCAGGCATAAATATCATACGCAATGAAAAAAGTTCCATCAAAGAAATGGCTAAATTCATACAAGAAAATGAAGGAGAAATCATTTCTTTTGAAGGCGGAGAAAGAATCAATTCTATACCTAAACACGCCAAAGCTTTAGTGCATTTTAAAAATGAAGTAAAGAGCAACGACTGGATAAAATGCGAATTTAAAGAAGAAAATGAATTTGAAATTTGCGATCAAAGTAAAAAACTTTTAAGCCTTATAAATTCTTTCACTCATGGAGTTAGAGCTTATGATGAAAATCTAGATATAGTTCAAACAAGCATTAACCTAGCTACTTTAAGAATGCAAGATAACCAAATCAAATTCGCACTTTTTGCAAGATCTAATATACTTGATGGACTTAAGCAAGTAGAATTTGAAACTTTAGAATTTTTCAAAGCTTTTGATTTTAAAATAAGAAGTTTTAATTTCTATCCACCTTGGGAAGGTAAACCAAACGCACTTAGCGACATGGTTTTTAAAGCACTTAAAAAAGTATCGCCTAATGCCAAAGTTTCAGCTATCCATGCAGGGCTTGAGTGTGGCATTATAGAGAAAAAACAAGAGCTTTTATGCGCTTCTATAGGCCCAAATATCCATAATCCTCATTCAACTGATGAGCATTGTGAAATCGCTTCAGTTGAAAAAATATCTAAGGTTGTTTTTGAAGTTTTAAAAGACAATGCTTAATTCTTTAATCTTACTTCTTGCAAAAACGCGTTTTAACAAAAACACGCAAAGCAAGGAGCAAGATCCCACTATAGCAAGATAAATACCTAAATACTCTTTATAAAAAGCATTAACTATAAAAGGGGTTAAAAAACCTAAAATCGCATAAGAAATATTATAAACAAAACTAAGCCCGCTAAATTTAAGTTCGCTTTTAAAAATTTGCGTCATAAAAACAGGCGCGAAAGTAATAATACCTTGTGCAAAACAAGCCAGTAAAAAATAAAATAAAAAATTCTCATCATAAAAACCAAAAAGCATACCAAAGATAATAAAAGCTATACTAAAAATAGAGCAAATTTTATAGCTTCCCCATTTGCTTGCTAAAAAACCTTGAAATAAAGCTCCAAAAATCACCGCTAAAATAGCAAAATTTTGCACCCATAAAGCAGAAGTTTTACTCATAGCTAAAAGACTTTCAAAATACTTAGGCAAAATCATCAAAGTTGCCACACCGCTTGTTAAAACCATGGTCATTAAAAAACAAACAAGCATACTCATTTTATGAGTTTTCAAAGCTTCAAACAATGGAAAACTTAAAATTTTCTTTTCATTTTGAACTTTTATAAATTCTGGAGTTTCGCTGAGTTTATTTCTTAAAAACAAAGCTAAAATTCCAAAAAATCCTCCTATGATAAAAGGAATTCTCCAAGCATAGCTTTGAACTTCTTCTGGGGTAAAATAAGATCTTATGCCTAAAGTGGCAATATTTCCTAGCAATAAACCTATGGTTAAAGTCGCTGAAATAAAACCAAGAGCCAAAGGAATTTGACGCCCTTTAACAAATTCGCTCACATAAATCCAAGCTCCGCTCACCTCAGTTCCAACGGCTAAACCTTGCAAAATACGAATAGTAAATAAAATCAAAGTAGCAAATATACCTATACTTTCATAACTTGGTAAAAAAGCTAAAGCAAAACTAGGCAAAACCATCAAAAGCATAGAAATATAAAAAATATTCTTTCTTCCATATCTATCAGCAAAATGTGCCATCACAATAGAACCAAAAGGACGCGCTAAATAAGCAGCACCAAAGGCTATATAAGCATTTATCTGCATCCAAAAAGCATCATTTTGCGGAAAGAATACCTTAGCAAAAATATCCAAAAAAAAGGCAAAAAGCACAAAATCATAAAATTCTAAAATTCCACCCAAAGAAGCATAAATAATATTTTTGTATTTTTTTTGCATATTTTATCCTAAATCAATATAAAGGGCAAAAAGCCCTTTATTAAATTTTTCCACCTTCAATCACTACATCATCAGCCTTAACATCATCTCCAAAATGAGCTTTTAAAGTTTCATCATAAGCCTTGTGAAAAAACTGCTCTTGGCCTAGTTTAATGATCAAATTATCGATAAATTCTTTAAGTTCTTTATCGCCTTTTTTAACCGCTGGTGCGATAACATCTTTGTTACCTAACTCTTTGATACCCATTTTAAAATCAGGATGATCTTTCACCCAAGCAAAAAGCAAGGTATTATCATGACTTAAAGCATCGCCTCTTTTATCCATCAAAGCGGCAAAGGTTTCGGTATTTTGATCATATTTTAAAGTTTTAATATTAGGATAATTTTGCGTAAAATAAGCATCCGCTGTTGTGCCTTTGTTTAAAAGCAAGGTTTTATCTTTTAAATCTTCTACGCTAGTTATATTACTATCCTTTGGTACAGCTACGCCTAAAGCTACCTTCATATAAGGCAAGCAAAAATCAACCTGCTCTGCCCTTTGCGGAGTTTGAGTAAAATTAGCCAAAATAATATCTACTTTATTTGATTTTAAAAACTCAACCCTATTTGCAGCTTCAACAAGAACAAATTGCACCTTATTTTCATCGCCAAAAAGTTCTTTTGCTATGCGTTTAGCTAAAGCTATATCATAGCCTTGATTGTTTCCTTTTTCATCTACATAACCAAAAGGTGGTTTATCGCCAAATACCCCAATCCTAACAACTCCATTTTGCTTGATCTTATCAAGAGAATTTAAAGTTTTAGAGTCAGAATTTCCTCCACAAGCAGCCAATACTACTGCAACAAAGGTCGTTAAAACACTTAGAAGTATTTTTTTCATACATTTCCTTTCTTTAAAATAAGCTTAAAGCTGTTGCAAAAATATATAATAATTGCAAAGTTAATTATACTTAAAAATTATAAATAATGCATTTGAAACAAACTAAAAAGATTTTCCTATGTGTAAAAATGTAATTAATCCCACACTCTCTTTTAGCATTGTTTAAATTTTAAGTAAAAAAAGATATAATCTTTTTTTAAAATTTTTAAGGAGAAAACTATGAAAAAAGGTATTTTTCTCTCTATTGGAATAGCTGTTTTGTTTTCAGCTTGCGGAAATTCCATAGATGAAAAAACAGTTAAAAAATATGAAAATCAACTAAATCAAACAGTTAAACAAGAAATTGCAAGTCTTTCTCAGGACTCTGGAATAAAGATTGAATTTTCTGATTTTAAATGCAATGCAGATGGTGATTTTATAGCGTGTTTAAGTCCAAATTTCAAAACTCTTGCAAAAGATAATAACGATGAGTATCAAGAACTATTTCAAGCAAAAAATATCAAAATTCGTTCAAATGAAATTTACAAAGGCGAAGCAAATACATCAATTAGCATTAAAGAATATTACAACGATCTTTTTAAAAACCAAAAAAGCATACAATCAAATTTGGTTTTTGAAGATTTTAAACTTGGAGAAAAAGTTGTTAGTGACATCAATGCAAGCTTATTTCAACAAGATCCAAAAATCAGCTCTTTGATCAATAAATTAAGCTCAGATTCTTATACTTTATCATTTGACAACTCCATCAACAAACAGGAAAACAATTATATAGATAATCTTGATATAAAATTTTATAACGCAAAATTAAATTTCAATACAAATTTAAATATAAATCTAAAAGAAGATTTGCTTAATTACCTTGATTCTAAGGGTATAAAATTTAACACTCAAACTTTAGCTATGGATGAACAAGCTATCAATGAACTTCTTAATATAGCAAACTACGAACAAGCTTCAGATTTTAGCAATACAATCCAAAAATACATCATCTTAAACAATTTTAAAATTGATTCAACTCTTAAAACCGAAGGCGTATTTAGTAGCTATATAACAACTGCTAAGGAAAATTTACAAACCTTAAAAACTCAAAGTCAAAATGAAGAACAAGCATTAATCTTTGATAAAGCTTTAGCTATTTTAAATAATATCACTCAAAACGATGATTATAAACTCAATCTTGATTTAAAATTTAAAAACATCCCTGTTAGTGACTATAGCACACAGGGAATCGACAGCATAGAAAAACTAAGCATCAACAATCAAGATGCCACAGAAGCGTTAAAAATTATACTTCCATTTATCATGTTTTCTATGTTAATGGGCGGAGCGTCATTTTAAATTTTAAAATGATAAAAACTTCAAAAACATTAAAAGCAAGATTAATTTTCTTTGCTCTTAATGTTTTCATAACATTAACAAAAAAGGCTAAAATGAAAATTTTATTCTCCCCTAGTGAAAGCAAAAATGAAAATTGTACAAAAAATCCTATCAATGAAAACTCATTTATATTTAAAGAATTATTTCCTTATAGAATGGAAACTTTAAAGCATTATGAAGAATTTATCAAAAACGCAAGTTTACAGAATTTACAAGAACTTTTTGGCATTAAAAATGAAAATGAAATTGATAAATTTAAACACGACTTAAAACAAGCTCCCACTCAAGAAGCTATATTGCTTTATACTGGGGTAAGTTATGAATATCTTAATTTTAAAATCCTAGATAAAAAAAGTCAAGCTTATATTTTAGAAAATACTCTTATATTTTCTAATCTTTTTGGCGTTGTAAGAGCTAGTGATACCCTACCCTTTTATAAATTCAAGCAAGGAGCTAAAATAGGAAATTTTGCCATAGAGAAATTTTATAAAGAACATTTTAGTAAAGCCTTGGATGAATACTTAGAAAATGAAGAAATACTTGATCTTAGAGCAGGATTTTATGATAAATTCTATACCCCAAAAAAGAAATTTTATACCTATAAATTTGTAAAAAATGGTAAAGTCATCAGTCATTTTGCTAAAGCTTACCGGGGAATTTTACTCTCCATAAGTGCAAAAAACCAAGTAAAAAACAATAAAGAGCTTTTAGCAAACCTTCCTTCAAACCTAAAACTCAAAGAAATTCAAATCAAAGGTTTAAAGGAAGAAATTGTGCTTGAAATTCTAGATTAGTTTTTATTTTAAGTATTTTAAAGCTAGCTTCGCATAATAACTTGCAGCCCTAGCTAAAAGCTTATCATTAAAAACATAACTAGAATTATGTAAATAAATGTCGTTTTCATTTTCTAAAAAAGCATAGGCACATTTTTTCATTTCGCAAAAAAATCCAAAATCCTCACTTGCCATTAAAGGACGATGATTAAATTCACAATTTTTTTCGCCAAATAATTCTTTTGCAACCTCACTAGCAAAATCCACAGCTTCATCGTTATTCATAGTCACTGGTGCAACAACATTTTTATTGATTTTAATCTCTATATCATTAGCCTGTGCAAGACTTTTACAAATTTTATAAATTTTTTCTTCAGTTAGCTTTCTAGTTTCATTATCTAATGCTCTAACACTCATTTTAATCGTTGCAATATCTGGAATGATATTAAAAGCATGTCCTGCATTAAAAGCTCCTATGCTTACAACTGCTGAATTTTGAGGATCAACATTGCGAGATACTATACTTTGCAAAGCCACCACAAGCAAAGAAGCAGCATAAATAGGATCTTTTGCTTTTTCTGGAGCACTTCCATGACCACCTCTTCCAATAACTTCAATGCTATAACTATCCGAAGAAGCCATCATCGCACCTTTTTTAAGATAAAATTTCTTATCGCTACCAAAAGGCATATTGTGCCATCCAAAAACATAATCACTATCAAATTTTTCAAACAATCCATCTTCTATCATTGCCTTAGCACCACCCAAACCCTCTTCAGCAGGTTGAAAATAAAGATTTAGAGTGCCATTAAAATTCTGACTTGCTAAATACTTTGCAGCAAGCAATAAAGAAGTAGTATGTCCATCATGACCGCAAGCATGCATTACATTTTCTTTTTTGCTTTTATAAGGCAAATTTGTGCATTCTTGCAAAGGCAAAGCATCCATATCTGCACGAAGTCCTATTTTTTTATCGTTATTCCCCTTTTTTAAAACCCCCACAACGCCTGTTTTTCCTATTTCTTCATAAACCTCATAACCAAATTCTTTTAATTTTTGTGCCACTAATTTTGCAGTATATAATTCATCAAAACCAAGCTCAGGATTTTCATGAATTTGATGACGAATTTTTTCAAATTCGCCTTGTAAGTCTAGTATTTCTGGAATTAAATTCATTCTATTTTTCTCCTTGTATAAAATTTTCTCTTCTAGGCAAAACAAATTGTGCTAAGATCGCTGAAATAAAAATCAAAGCAAAAATATAAACAAAACCCAAAGTAAAACTATGAGTTTTATCAACACTCCAAGATACTACCCATATAGGTTAAATGATAGTATAACAAAGGTAATACTCCAAAAAGCACTCATAATATAAGCAGTTTGATTTGGATTGGAAATTTTTAATTCTGAAGGTAGATTAAAGAAAAATGGAAACCACATAGAATAAAAAATGCCTGATAACACAGCAAAAATCTGTATCAATACTAAATTTTATAAAAACAACATACAAAATCCGCATATAAAAATACACGCTCCTCCAGACAATAGCATTATTTTAAAAGAAATATTTTTTCTTTTAAAAAATAATCCAAGATAAGGACCAAAAATAATAGCAAAATTAGCCAAGGCTGGAATTTCTTTTTTAGCAAAATCAGCTAATTCTTTACTAAAACCCGCATATTGTGCATAAAAAGTTGGTAAAAAAGTAAAAAGAGAATTTAAAAATAAAATAGGCCCTATGTAAAAAATAATCATACCCCAAGCAACACGAGATTTTAAAGCATAAATAAGATCTTTTGCATTATTCTTTTTTTCTTCTTTTTTATTCTCATCTTTACCTACAAAAAGCCACAAAATCAATAAAATCAAATTAATCCAAGCATAAAATGATAAAGAATCTCTCCAATTTCCAAAATAATTTGAGATGCTTTCAGCTAAAATAAGTCCTAGAGTAATGCCTACTAAATTTGAAGTTATATTAAAACTAATTACAAAGTGCAAAGCTTTTTTTTCAAACCATTGCTGTGCAATAGGCACTAAGCAAACTAAAGCACAAGCTGAACCAAGCCCTGTTAAAAATCTTATAATCAAAATACCACTATAACTATCTACAAAACTTACAAAGATACCCGAACTCATTAAAATACAGCCTAAAAAATATCCCTTTTTTTAATCCGAATTTATAAACCAAAAAAGCAGTAAATGAAGCACCAAAAATTTTCGCAACTACTATCATACTAGTGATTAAAGTAGCTTGCTGAGTATTTAGGGCAAGATCATTTGAAATCAAGCATCAAAGACCCTGTCGCTGCCCAAGAGATACTAAAAACAGCATAAACACTAAAAATGATAAATTCAACTCCAATGCGTCTAAAATGAAATAAAAGTGATTTTTCCATATTAAAATCCTTTTTAGATATCTATTAAAATATAACATAAAAAAATAAGATATTTATTATCTTTAATTATTTTTTTAATTTAATTATTTTTTTATATATTTTTTTGTTACTTTTTGACAATTTATATATAAGTTTAAAGATAAAAAAACTAAAATACAAAATAAAAAACCCGTAAAAGTTTTTTGAAGTATTTAAATGATATATTTCAAAATCTAGTTTTAAAAAGGAAAAATATGGAATTTTTAGCATTTATTTTTTTGATTATTATATTTTTATTTGTAGTCTTTATCATCGTTACTCGCTATGAAAAAAAGATAAAATTACTCAACCAAAACATACAAAATATGAAAGAAGATATAGCCGATCTTAAAGAAACAACTCAAAAAAATCGCTCTTTAATTGAAAAAAATCGCTCTAATATAGAAAATATAATAAAATAAAACTAAGAAAGATTTGCGATAAGCTTATAGTGTTTTTTCTGATTTATCATTAAAGTAAAAATTTTTTCACTTGAATTTTCGCTTTTATTTTTATAAATCATACTTTTTAAAAACGGAAAAAGCATCGTACTAGAAGTTTTACCTTGTAAAATAATATGCATAGAACCTTTTAAAATTCCATACTTATAGCTCATACCGCTTGGAAATATATCAAGATTAAAACTTAAACTATCTTCATTGCTATCATAATTTAAAATTTCAATTTTAACAAAGCTAATTTCTTGATCTTCTTGAGATAAATTTTTAAAAATTTCAAGTTTTTCGTGTTTTTTGATAGCAACAACTTCTTGTTTACTTTCTTTAAAATCAGAAAGAAAATTTTCATTTTTAAAAATTCTTGAAAAAAATTTTAAATTTTTAAATTGCATACTTGTTTGTTTTGTGTTTTCATGTATTATTTTTTCGGATTTTAAGATGTCATGTTCTATATCATCTTCTTGGTTTTGATTATTTTTGTTTGATTTCATGTCAAAATCTTCAACGATAATCATATCTTCACTATCACAAATATTAAAATGTTTTACAATTTCTTCAAAAGTAAAACTGTCATCATCAAATTCCAAAAGATCTACATTTGAAGTGATAAAATCAACACCATCTCGTTCTTCAATCTTATCTTTAATCACAAAAGCATCAACACAAAAACACGATCTTTGAATTTCATATTCAGAACTTTTGCCTTTAAATACTATCTTCATCATCACAAAGCTTTTGCTATAAGTTCTAAAGGACTAGCAAAAACAACCTTGCTTGAATTTTGTTCTAATGCATTTGAAATTTGCATTCTACAAGCTGAACACTCGGCACTTACCACACTAGCCTTACTTTCATCGATCATTTGTGCTTTTTTAAGCCCTACACTTAAAGCTCTATCATAATAATCCGTTTGCATACTCACCCCGCCAAAACCGCAACAAGTATTAGAATTACTCATTTCTACAAAATGATAATTTGTTTTTAAAAGTTCTCTTGGCTCTTTAAAAACCCCTTGCATTTTTCTTGCATGGCAAGGATCGTGATAAGTAATGCTATAATTAAATTTATTTTTTGTTTTTAAAATTTCTTCCAAAGAAGTAAATTTATAAAAATACTCGCTAGCCATATATATCTTAGATGACACACATTTTGCGCGTTTTGCCCAATCTAAATCATTTTGCATTATAAAAAAATGTTCATAATCTATCTTTAACATAGCCGAACAAGTGGCCTCAGGAACTATAATAGCATCTAATTTTTCTAATTTTTTTTCAAAATACTCAATATTTTTTTTAGCCAAAACTTCAACACTTTTAAAATCACCCGTAAAAAATTGCGGCGCTCCACAACACACTTGTTCTTTCATCAAATCCACGTTGATTTTTAATTCCTTAGCGATTTTAAGCACTGCATTAGCCGTATCTATGTAAAAATAATTCGCCAAACAACCTACAAAAAAACCTATTGTTTTTTCTCCATCATTATTGATAAATTTTGGATTAGAATTTAAGAAACTTTTTTTATTAAAACTTGTAAGCAATCTTCCCTTTTTAACAAAAGGCATGGAAAATCTTGCCTTCATACCTGTATTTTCATTCTCATTTTGAATTTTAAACGCACAACTTTGAAACACATAGCCAAGCTTAGCTACCAAATCTAAAATTTTGCGTCTTCTTAAAAAGAAAAAAATAAGTTTTTTATACCAAGCTATACCAAATTTTTTAGCTATATCATAACGAACTTCTTCTATGGCATTATCTACTCTTAATTTACTTGGACATACTTCAACACAATTGGTGCATAAAAAACAAGATTCAAAAACTTTCTTAGCTTCTTTATCAAGCTCTAGACTTCCCTCTTTATAAGCAGCTAAAAGATCTAAAAATCCTCTTGGACTAGTAATTTCATCGCGATTTTCTTCATGTATAGTACAAACAGGTATACATTTGCCACATTTAACACAAGCATCACTTATTTGACTAAATTTCATCTTACACCGTTTTTGAGAATACTTTTTTATCTTCACTAATGTTTTTCATATAAGCATCAAAACACATAGCAATATTTCTTATAAGCAAAACGCCTGTTTCATTGACTTTGATAAAATTTTCATCAAAATTAATAAAATCTTTGTATTCTTCCAAAGCTTTTAAATCCTCTTTAAAATACTCCTGAAAATCAATGCAAAATTCTTTTTCTATTGACTTAATATCAAGCTTAAAATTTGCCATTAACTCCATAATCACTGCTTTTCTAAGCTCATCATCATTGCTTAAAGCTACGCCTCTTTCAAAAGGCAAAACTCCTCTATCTAATGCAGCCTCATAACTTGACATATCTTTAAAATTTTGTGCATAATGTCTTTGTCCTTCGCCTATACTTGTAAGCCCAACACCGACTAAATCAGCACCGCCTTTAGTAGTATAACCTTGGAAATTTCTATGTAAAGTTCCATTTTCTAAAGCTTTAAAAAGCTCATCATTTTCTTTTGCAAAATGATCCATTCCTATCATTTTATAGCCATTTTTGCTTAAGAATTTCTCACAAAATTCTAAAATTTCAAGCTTAACATCAGGACTTGGCAAGGTATTTTCATCAAATTTTCTCATATTTTTCTTAAGCCAAGGCACATGAGCGTAATTAAAAATCGCCAAACGATCAGGATTTAAAAGCATAACTTTTTCTAAAGTTTGTGTAAAGCTTTGTAAATTTTGATAAGGCAAACCATAAATTAAATCCATATTTACAGACTTTATCCCTTTGCTTCTTACAAGATTTAAAGCATTTTGTGTTAATTCAAAAGACTGGATGCGATGAATTTCTTTTTGAACTTTTTCATCAAAATCCTGCACTCCAAAGCTGATACGATTAAAGCCATTTTGCGTTAAAACTGTGGCTTGTTCCTCATTTAAAAAACGCGGATCGATCTCACAGCTAATCTCTACATCTTTAGAAAAATTTCCAAAAACAGATCTGATTTTTAAAATCAAATTTTGAAGTTGTTTAGCACTAAAAAAAGTTGGAGTTCCGCCCCCAAAGTGCATTTGCACCACTTCTCTTTTAGTATCTAAAATAGTACTTAAAATATCAAGCTCTTTAAAAATATAAGTTAAATACCTTTCTTTACTCTCTTCTTTGGCTGTATAAATAACATTGCAACCACAAAAATAACAAGCACTCCTACAAAATGGTAAATGAAAATAAAGCGATAAAGATCTATCTTGCTTTTTTAAAATTTCTATATATTCTTCGTATTTGAAATTTGCATTAAACTCTACTGCTGTAGGATAAGAAGTGTAGCGTGGTCCTGCTTTAGAGTATTTTACAAAAGCTTTATAATCTCTCATTTTGGTTTACCCTTTCTATCATCGCTTGCATATCTACAAATAAATTTGGATGCTCTTGTTTGATTTTAGAAATTAATTTTTCAAGATCAATACTAACTTCCATGGTGCCATTTTGCGCCTTTTGCTTGATCTCATCCATAGCAACCGTCCAAACATCGTTAAAATCTACAGGAATTTGTTGATAAATCGCCTTTTCTAAACGCAATTCAAAATTCTCTTTTTGACTTTGTTTTAAACTTTCAAGTATATTCTTAAGACTTTGCAAAGAAAGCAAAGTGTGAATTTCATCGTTTTCATCGATCACAAACCAAGGCTCAGGAGAATCAAAACTTCCATTTTCAAGAACTAAACATTTTTCGTTTTCATTCTCGCTTTGCTTCATTTTAAAAATCGTTCTATCTTTTTTCTTTATTCCTAGATTTTGACTAAATTCATCAATGCGTTTTAAGCAAGTGCTATACTTTTCTAGCTCTTTCATTCTCTTCCTCTCTGATTATCCAAAAAGCAAAGCAAGGCTTTTACCACATAAAGGCGATTTCTTGCTTCTTCAAAAATCACATCTGCATGTTTTTCAAAAATTTCTTCACTCACTTCATAACCTCTATAAGCAGGCAAACAATGAAGCAATATCGCGTCTTTATTGGCAACGCTCATAGCCTTTTCATCAATCATAAATCCTTCAAATTCTTTAATCTTGCGTTCTTTTTCATTCTCTTCACCCATAGAAACCCAAGTATCGGTAATGACTACATCTTTATCCTTTAAGGCTTCAAATTTATCATGACTTAAGGAAATTTTAGCTCCTGAAATCAAAGCCTGTTTCATAGCAAATTCCCAAATTTCAGGGCTAATTTTATAGTTTTTTGGTATAGCTATACTAAATTCAAAACCCAAAATCGCAGCCGCAATAAGCCAAGAATTGCACATATTGTTACTATCTCCAATAAAAGCAACTTTTGCTATACCATTTTGCATTTTATTCCATTCTTTGATAGTAAGCAAATCCCCTAAAACCTGAGTAGGATGATAAAGCTCGCTTAAAGCATTGATCACAGGAGCTTTAGAATATCTTGCAAATTCGAGTAAAGTTTCATGTTTATTGACCCTCATCATCACAAAATCAACCATCGCCCCTATCACCCTAGCTGTATCCTTTACAGGCTCACCACGACTAAGTTGTAAATCATTGCTGCTTAAAAACAAAGCCTTTCCGCCAAGCTCTGTTATGGCTAATTCAAATGCCATTCTTGTTCTTGTAGAGTTTTTCTCAAAAATCATTGCTAAAGTTTTATCTTGTAAAAGTTTTTTAGGCTCTTTTTTAAGCTCGCTAGCATGATTTACAAGGCTTAAAATTTCCTCCTTAGAAAAATCTCTTAAAGTTAAAAAATGTTTCATTTTTCTCCTTTTAACATTTTAGCTAATTCTTTGGCATGATAAGTGATGATAAGCTTTGCCCCTGCTCTTTTAAAAGCTATCATAGTTTCATACAAAACTTTTTCATAATCAATCACTCCTGCATTTTTAGCTGCCTTTAACATAGCATACTCTCCGCTTACATTATAAATACACAAAGGCAAGTTAGAATGAAGGGATATTTCTTTAACCACATCAAGATAAGCAAGAGCGGGTTTTACCATCAAAATATCAGCTCCTTGTGCTTCGTCTTCTAAGCTTTCTTCTAAAGCTTCTTTACCATTAGCAAAATCCATTTGATAGCTTTTTCTATCTCCATAACTTGGAGCTGATTCTGCTACATCTCGAAATGGCCCATAATAACTTGAAGCAAATTTAGTAGAATACGCCATTATAGGCAAATTTTCAAAACCTTCTTTATCTAAAGCTTTGCGCAAAGTAGTGATAATACCATCCATCATTCCACTAGGTGCTATCATATCTACCCCTGCTCTTGCGTGAACTAAGGCTTGTTTGGCTGAAATTTCTAAAGTGACATCATTATCCACACTTTTTGTTTTTGGATCGATAATCCCACAATGCCCGTGATCTGTGTATTCACAAAAACAAAGATCACTGATTATAAAAAGATCTGGAAAATTTTTCTTAATCTCTCTTATACTTCTTGCAACAAGCCCTTCATCATCTAAAGCATCGCTTCCACAGCTTTCTTTTTTCTCATTTTCCAAAACGCCAAAAAGTATAATGGCTTTAATGCCTAAATTAACTACATTTTGACACTCTTTTAAAATTTCATCTAAACTCATTTGAAACACATCAGGCATAGAAGAAATTTCTTTTTTTATCCCCGTTCCATTAACCACAAAAAGCGGATAAATCAAATCATTTACACTTAAAGAATTTTCTCTTACCATGGCTCTTAAGTTTTCATTAAGCCTTAATCTTCTAAATCTTTTAAACATTTTTTTGTCCTTTTTTTGCTAAAATCTTAACATAAATTTGATTATAGAGAGTAGTAAATGAAAATAAAAATTTCAGAAATTGCGAATTTACCTAGCAAATGGGGAAATTTCCAAATACAAAGTTTCAAAGAAAATGATAAAGAACATTTATGTATATTTAAAAATACTCCAAAAGACACACTCAATCTAAGAATTCATTCAGAGTGCTTAACAGGAGATGCTTTAGGAAGTTTAAAGTGTGATTGTGGGGAACAGCTTGAATTTTCACTAAAATATATAGAAAAGAATGGTGGAATGGTGATTTATCTTAGGCAAGAAGGAAGGGGTATAGGGCTTTTTAACAAGGTTAATGCTTATGCTTTACAAGATAAAGGTTTTGATACGATTAAAGCAAATCATCAGCTTGGCTTTAAAGCCGATGAGAGAACTTATGAAATTGTAGAATTTATACTCAAACACTATGAAATTTCTAAGGTTAATTTACTCACAAATAACCCTGAAAAGCTAGATTCTATCAAAGAAAAAATCATCACACGCGTACCGATTTTAATAGAACCTAATCGTTTTAATGTAGAGTATTTAAACATAAAACAAACTCAAATGGGACATCTTAAATAAATGATTTTTAAAGATTATGATTTTTTGCAAAACTACGATTTAAAAAACTTTGAAGAAAAGGTAAAAATTTATAAAGAATTATTATCTAAATTTAACCGCATTCACAATCTTACTCATTTAAAAAATATAGATGAAAATATCTTTGATAGTATTAAAATTTTAGATTTTTATGATTTTTCTAAAGCAAAAAATATTGCCGATATAGGAAGTGGCGCAGGATTTCCAGCTGTATTTTTAGCTTTTTTACTGCAAAGCAATTTTCATCTTTTCGAACCCAATCCCAAAAAAGCTGCCTTTTTGCGGACATTAAAAATAGAATGTGAACTTCCAAATTTACATATTTACAAAGAAAAAGTTCAAGAATACAAGAATACCTTTAAAGCTGATATCATCACTTCAAGAGCCTTAATGGATGTCAAGCCTTTGCTTGAAATTTGCAAAAATCTAAAAGATGAAAATACAGTTTTTATTTTATGGAAAGGTAGTGAAATTTATCAAGAACTTGAAAATATAAAAGATTATGAAATTTTTGAAAATAATTTAAGAAGATATTGTATTTTAAAGTAGCCCTAAGGCTACTTTTTATTCTGCTAAATCAGCATTAAAACTGATATCCACTAAAGGCCAAGAAATTCCACCATGTCCTGCAGCAACATCGCTTAATGCTTTTAATGCTTTAGAACCATTTTTAAAAGTATGCAAATCAAGTTGTCCTTTAGCTTCAAATTTATTATCTTTGATGGTATAAGTTAAAGGTACAATAGTACTTTTTTTATCCATAGTAATTTTTGCTGAAATAACGCCTTTATTTTCACCCGCAATCATATCTTGAAAAACAACTTTAATATCCGTATCTCCCAATAAAGTAGGGAAAAATACTTTTGTGATATTATTGGTTATAATATCATTGCCTTCACCCATAAAAGCATTGCTTGGCTTTATGGTAGCTTTAGCGCCTTTAAGATAACTTGCCAAATCCTTTATATTTTTAGAAAATTTATATTCTACATTTTTAAATTCACCTTTTACTCCTATCATATCTTTAGTTTTATATCCTTCAAAAGAAACCTTTAAACTATCTTCTTTAAAAGATACAGCACTTAAAGCCGAAGCTAACAAGCAAGAACTTAAAACACTTACAAGAATTTTTTTCATCTTTATTCCTTTTTAATAAATTTAATTAATGAATTAAATTATATTCTTAATTGATTAATAAAATAAAATTTTCTAAAATAAAAAATAATTTTTATTACCAAAGTATACCTTTAAAAGCTAAGGTTAAAAAATATCCTCCAAAAATCAAAACAAGCCCTAAAACAAAAGCCAAGCCAAATACCCTAGAGCCACTTTTTAAAAATTTTTTAAAGTCAATTTGCAAGCCTAAAGCTGCCATAGCAAAAACGATACATAAAGTACAAAGTGTTTTACCTAAAGAGATAATATCACTCGTAGCAATACCTAAAATACTTTCTTTGCTTGCTAAATAAGTATTTAAAACTATCATGCCTAAAAATGCAAAAGCAAAATAAGGTATAGTGATACTTTTTGCAGTTTTTCCACTGCTTGAATGCTGATTTTTAGCGAAAAAATAGGTCACTATAAGCAAAAAAGGCACAAGTAAAATCACTCTCATCATTTTTATAATCACTGCAACATTAGAAGCACCTTGCTCAAATCCTGCCATATCCTTTGCCATTTCAGCAGCACCTGCGACATTTGCCACCTCATGCAAAGTAGCTCCCATAAAAACACCCATAGCATTTTGATCAAAAAAAGGAAAAAGATTTAAAGAAAAAGCTATGGGATATAAGAACATAAACACAAGTCCAAAAATCACCACCGTACCTACAGCTAAAATTCCCTTAAAAGGATCACTTTTCAAACTTGACTCTAGTGCTAAAACCGCTGCCGCACCGCAAATCGCACTTCCGGCTCCAACAAGCATAGAAGTTTCTTTATCGAGTTTAAAAATTTTCATTCCTATAAATAAAGCAATCATAAAAACAAAAAATATCACTATAGCAGAAAGCAAAAACCCTTTCAACCCTACACTTAAAAGCTCAGTTAAAGTGATATTAAAACCATATAAAACAATACCGAGTCTTAAAAGTTTTTTCGCACTAAAATGCACTCCGGCTTGAAAATGATGTTGATATTTAAAAAACCAAGGAGAAAGCAATACTCCTATGATGATAGCAAAGGCAGTCGCTGCTAAATGAGTGGTATCTTTGATACCTTGAACACTAGAAAGATACATAGCAAAAATCACTATACAAGCAGTAAAAAGCAAACCCTTAAAATTTGATCGCACTATAGCCACGCTATGTGCTAAAAAACTTGTTTTCATTTATTTTCCTTTTTGTAAATTTTGTGTTATTATATTTTTTTTATTAAAATTATAAAAATATATTATTTTAATTTTTATAATAAATTTTTTTTATTAAATAAAGGAATCACTCATGAAAATCAAAGATATGGAAATATTTTTAGATCTTTTAAATACTCAAAGTCCAACTCATACAGCCAACAATTTTTCCATAACCCAACCTAATGTTTCAATAGTAATTAAAAATTTAGAAAATAAATTTGATGGCATTTTATTTGAAAGACTTGGAAAAAAACTCTTACCTACACCAAAAGCTTTAGAACTAGGAAAAAATTGGTTAAAAATTATACAAGCCTACTACCAAAGCTTAGAAAAATTAAACGATGAAAGTATGCTCTTAGGGGAAATAAAAATAGCCTCAACTCAAAGCATTTCTGAACATTTTTTAGCTCCTATTTTATTTGATTTTAAGGCAGAATTTAAAAACATAGAAATTCGATCTCAAACACAGAATTCAAAAGAATGTTTAAATTTACTAAAAAACGGAAATATAGAATTTGCAATCATTGAAGCAGAACTTGATCCGGCTTTAGTGGAGTATGAAAATTTAGAAATAAATTTTTGGCAAGATGATGAACTTATAGTAGCTACAAGTGATAAAAAACTCAATGAAAAAGAATTTTATATCGATGAACTTTTGGAACAAAAGTGGATTTTAAGAGAAGTAGGCTCAGGCTTAAGGGATAAATTTTTAAACGAAATTGGTGCAAGCTCAAAAAAACTTAATATTTTTCTTGAACTTGATAGAATGGCTGCGATTAAAGAACTTGTTTTACAAAAAAAAGCAATCTCTATTTTTTCCAAAAAAAGCATAGAAAAAGAATTAAAAAATTCAACACTTTATGAAATTAAATTAAAAAATATCGACCTAAAGCGTAAATTTTACACCTTAAAAAGAAAAAATTATAATTTTAACAGAGCTTTAGAAAAATTTGAAAAAATATTCAAATCATAAACATAATAACCGATTTATATAGAAAGTTAAGCAATTTTTAGATAAAATCCAAAGCTTATATAAATTTCAAGGATAATCAATGAACGCCAAAACTCAAGAAGCTGAATTAGAAGAATTATTTCAAGAAAATGCAAAAGATTATATCACATATGAAAAATTGGTAAAATATCTTACAAAACAACCAAGTGCATCAACCGCTAAAAAAGTGCAAGCATTAATGAAAAAACACAAAGTGCAACTTTTTTCAGCAGCTGAAATTGCACAAATGAAAAACATAGAAGATGCAAAAAGACTTCAAGAAGAAAAACAAAAACTCCAAGATACAAGCCTTGAGAACGAATTTGATTTAGCCAATGAAAACGATTTATTAGAATGGAGTAGATCAGACTCTCCTGTTCGTATGTATTTAAGAGAAATGGGACAAATTGCTTTATTAAACAAAGATGAAGAAATTGAAATTTCCAAAAAAATAGAACTTGGCGAAGATATTATCATTGATGCTTTTTGTTCTGTGCCTTATTTGATAGATTTTATTTTAGATTATAAAGAACCTTTAATAAACAGAGAAAGAAGGGTAAAAGAACTATTTAAAAGCTTTGACGATGAAGAAAAAAGTGATGATAAACTTGATGAACTTGATATAGATGAAGATGAAGAAAACGAAACAGAATTAGAATCAGACGAAGAACATACTAAAAAAAACAGCAAAAAAGAAGATGAAAGAACTTTAAAAGTTATAGAAAAATTTAAAGCTCTAGAAAAAGCTAAAAAAGATTGGCTAAAAACATCCAAAGATAAAGAAAGCGGAGATAAACTTTTAGATAAATTAAGCATTGCGTTCAAAAAAAATATTTTAAAAGAAAAATTAATGGATCTAGGCCCTACTTCAAAACTTATTAGTGAAATCGTAAAATCAATGGAAACTGCACTAAAAAGCGATGAAGAATTTGACAAAGAACTTAAGCGTTTAGAATACCGCTTACCTATGTTTTCTGATGAACTTAAAAAACGCCATGCAGATATTTTAAAAGATATTACAAAATTGAGCAAAGAAGAAATCACAGAGCGAGCTTTAGAAACAACCATGGTAAGCACTTATATGGAAATTAAAAAACTATTTCAAACTAAAGAAGCCAGTGAAAAAAGCTTTGATCTTGAAAAATCACGCTTAAAAGAAATTTTGGAGCAAATTAAACGTGGTAAAAAAATCTCTGATGAAGCAAAAGGAAGAATGGCAAAATCAAACTTGCGTCTTGTTGTAAGCATAGCTAAACGCTACACAAATCGTGGTCTGCCTTTCTTAGACCTTATCCAAGAAGGAAATATAGGTTTGATGAAAGCTGTGGATAAATTTGAATACAAAAGGGGTTATAAATTTTCCACTTATGCAACTTGGTGGATCAGGCAAGCTATTTCAAGGGCTATAGCTGATCAAGCAAGAACCATAAGAATTCCAATCCATATGATAGAAACCATCAATCAAATTAACAAAATTATCCGCGAACATCTACAAAAAGATGGAAAAGAACCTGATGTCAGTGTTATAGCTAAAGAAGTAGGTTTAAGCGTAGATAAGGTTAAACAAGTTATTAAAATCACAAAAGAACCAATTTCTCTTGAAGCTCCAATAGGAAATGAAGATGATGGTAAATTTGGAGATTTTGTTGAAGATAGAAATTCACTTTCTCCAATGGATCATATCTTAAAGGATGATTTAAAAGAACAAATTGATGAAGTTTTAGATCAATTAAACGATAGAGAAAAAGCGGTAATTCGTATGCGTTTTGGTTTAATGGATGATGAAAGTGATAGAACTTTAGAGGAAATTGGAAAGGAACTTAATGTCACTCGAGAAAGAGTGAGACAAATAGAAAGCTCAGCTATAAAAAAACTCAAACACCCTAAAGTAGGAAGAAAACTAAAAAATTATATAGAAGGTTGGAAGTAAGAGTCAATCTCCTTACTAAAAACCCAGATCTTTTTCTTCTTTTAACTTGCGTACATGTTCAAAAAAAACTAATTTTCCGCTATGTTTTTTTAAATTTTTAAATTCCTTAATATCAAATTCTAAACACAAGATAGAAGAAGTTGGAAAAGAAGCTAAACATAGCGAACTTAATAACTCTCCAAGCTCCATTAAACTAGGATTATGACCCACTAAAAATACTTCATTAAACTCATCATCAATATCTTGCAGAATTTTTAGCAAATTTTCAACATTGCAAAGATACAATCTTTCATCAAAACAAATTCTATTTTTATCAAAATTATAAAATTTGGCTATTTTTTTCGCTGTTTTAGCGGTTCTAACAGCAGGACTTGATAGCACCAAATCAGGATGAATTTCATGCGAAGCAAGATTTTTAAAAAGTTTTTTTAAATCTTCCTTTCCACTCTTAGTAAGTTTTCTTTCAAAATCATCGATGTCTTCACTCTTACTTGCTTTTGCATGTCTTATAATATAAATTTTTTTCATTTTACCTCTTTTATTTTAGCTAAAATATAACCACACATAAACCCGAAAATATGACCATACCAAGCAACATTTACCCCCATAAGCAATGGCACAAAACTCATAAGTAAAATTGCCACTATAAGTCCTTTTGTGCTATTTTTATCAATAACAGCATAAAAGCCCATTAAAACACAAATTGCACCACTAGCGCCTATGACATTTATATTTTCTCCAAAATATTTAAAATCAAAATACACATAAAAAACACTTAAAAGTGAGCACAACAATCCGCCAATAAAATAAATAAAAATAAAACACAAAGCACCCAAATAAGTTTCTAACATACGCCCAAATTGAAACAAAACTATCATATTTAATATAAGATGAGTTAAATTTCCATGTAAAAACATTGAACTTAAAAGCTGCCAATAAGCTCCATTAAAAAATAAAATATTCAAACCAAGGATATTGTAATAATCATAAGAAATCAAAAAATAACATAAAATATTTAAAAAAATTAAAAAAATTGTAAGCAAAATATAAAACCTTTATTTTTTATAATATTGTCTTAAAATTCACATAAAATTCACATAAATTCTTTACAATTTTACTAAAAAATAATTTAGGAAAAATATTGAAAATTAAATTTTTAAATATTATTACTATTTTAAGTTTATCTTTAAATGCTGATATAATAATTTCTGCTGATAATTTACCAAATGTTTCTAAAGAATTTTTACAACATAATTTCAAAGCGCCTATAGGGATCGTGCAAAAAGACAAAAATTCCTATGAAGTCTATCTTAGCGATGGAACAGAGCTTGAATTTGATATAGATGGAGCTTGGAAGGAAATTGAAAATAAAGCCTTTCCTTTTGATCTAGATTTTTTACCTCAAAATTTAGCCAATATCATCAAAAGCGAATTTCCAAATACAAAAGCTAGAGAAATTGAAAGAAAAATCAACCATTATAAGATTAAACTTGATAACGATATAAAAATTCTTATAGATTTTAATGGAACTATCTTATATAAAGAATTTGATGATTAAACATATCATCAAACCTGCATTATATCTTTAACATCGTCATATTCTATCTTTTCTTTTTCAAGCAAAAGCTCTGATAATTTTAAAATTTTATCCTTCATAGAATTTAAAAATTCATCCATTTCTTTTTTTTGTTCACTTAAATTTGACTCTTTCAACATATCAAAACTCAACATATAATCAAGCAATTCTTTAATCTTTAAAAAATCATCTTGCGAGTTAGTATAACTTTCATTGTAAATCAATCTCATGGCTCTAGAACCAGCCAAATAAACTTTTATACGATTGATAAGCTCTGATTTTGATCTTATATTATGCTCATATTCTTTAAAACGATCTTCAATGAGAGTGATTTTTTCAAATCCTATGTCAAAATAATACGCACTCAAAGCTTTTGCAGCTTGATAAGTGGCTTGAATTTTCTTCTCTTCATCATTAAAACTTAAAATCTTTTTCTTACCTAAAAGAACTTTATTTAATACAGCATAAAAATCGCTTTCCTCAACTAAAGCACTATTTCTTCTTAAAGCATTAATTGCTGCTTCATTGACCAAAGTTTCAAGCCCTGCTCCACTAAAACCTACGCTTGCTTTAGCGATTTTATTTAAATTGATATTATTGTTTTTATCTTTCATATAAATTTCTAAAATTTTAAGTCTATCCTTAAAATCAGGCAAAGATAAAAAAATTCTCCTATCAAAACGCCCCGAACGCAATAAAGCAGGATCCATAAGTTCGATTTTATTTGTCGCAGCTATAACTATAACCCCGCTATTGTCCTCAAAACCATCCATTTGAGTTAAAAGTTGATTTAAAGTGCTATCTCTTTCAACATTTGACATTTCTCCTCTTGCCTTACCTACGGCATCTATTTCATCAATAAAAACTATGCTAGGCGCCATCATTTTAGCTTTTGAAAAAAGCTCTCTAACTCTTTTTGCACCCATACCTACATAAATTTCAACAAAACTTGAGCCACTTTGATAAAAAAATGGCACCCCTGCTTCTCCTGCAACTGCTTTTGCTATCAATGTTTTTCCTACACCAGGTGGGCCTACCATTAAAACACCTTTTGGCATTTTTACACCAAATTCTTTATATTTTTTAGGATTTTGTAAAAAATCCACAAGTTCGCTTAGCTCCATTTTAACTTCATCAACACCTGCTACATCATTAAAAGTAATATTTGAAATCACAGGTTTTATATGGGAACTTTCTAAATTTATATTTGAATTTTGAGCTTGAGTGTGATTTTGATTCTTATTTGATATTGGATATTTAGCCAACTCTTTTTTACGAGCAAAATAACCAAGACTTATAAAAAGTGCGATAATAAAAATAAGTAAAACAAAAAACACCCAAAGCGTATTATCTTTTTTAACCTCTACGGGAACTTTTGATAAAAGTGTTTTTATATCTATGCCATCTTTTATAATTACGTAATTTTCACCTTCTGCCTTAAGCCAAATTTCGTCTTTATCAATCACAGCTTTTTGGATTAAATTTTGGCTTAATAGACTTTGATAAAGATTTTCATCTATATATTTAGGTTCATTTTTAAAATATAAAATTCCCAAAAGCATACATAAAACCATAAAAGATGCTAAAATTATCTTTTTATTTTTCATTATCTAGCCTTTTAAATTTGCAAAGTTAGACTTTTCTTGTACTTCATATTCAGATATAACGATCCATTCTTTAGCTATATCTTTATCACTTTTAATTTTAATCTTATTAAAAAACTGATCATAACCCTCAAAAAAACCATCTTTTTGATTTTCTACCAAAACTTCAAGTGAAACTTGATTTTTTTTCCTAAATTCATAATTATTTTTTTCTACTATGGATTTTAAAGTGTTTAGCCTTTCTTTAGCTAAAGTTCCATTTATCACATCTTTCATGGTAGCAGAATGCGTGTTGTTTCTAGGGCTAAAAATAAAAGCATGGATATGAGTGAGTGGAAATTCTTTAAAATTTCTTAAAGCTTCTTGCCATAGCTCTTCACTCTCACCTGGATGAGCTACTATAAAATCCGTCCCTAAAGCATATCCTTTGCTTGCTATAGTATTAAAAAGCTTTAAATCATTATCCGTATGTGATCTTCTTCTCATTATACGAAGCATTTTTTCACTTGTATGTTGCAATGCAATATGTAAATGCCTTTCAAGCCAAGCTTCATCTAAGATTTCTAAAAAACTTTCATCAAGCTGTGCAGGTTCTAAACTACCTAGCCTTATGCGTTTTATACCTAAAATTTGTCCCATTTTTTGCAAAAGCTTGCCTAAACTTGTGCCATTTTTAAGCCCATATGAACCTATATTAGTCCCTGTTAAAACAATTTCACTATAACCATTAGCTCCTAAAATTTCAACCTGTTTTAAAAGAGCTTTTTCATCCACGCTTCTTGATTTTCCCCTCACGCTAGGAATAATACAATAAGAACAAGCAAAATCACAACCTTCTTGAATTTTCACAAAAGCTTTGGTATGATTTTCATACTCACAAACTATATCTTTATCAATAAAATTTAAATTTCCAAGTTCATAAAAACTTGTCTTTGCTCCTAAAAATTCATTGATTTTATCTTTATTTGACGCTCCAAGCACTCCAAAAACTTGCTTTTTATCTAAAAGCTCCTTACCTTTGCTTACAGCACCACAACCTGTAAGTATAACTTTAATGCCTTTTTTTTGCATGGTATTTACATAAGACTTTATCCCGCTATCAGCTCCATTTGTAACCGTGCAAGAATTTACAACGATAATTTGTGCTTTATTCTCATCATTTATAATCTCATAATCTTTTACATAACTTTTTAAAAGCTCTGTATCATAAATATTTGTGCGACACCCAAAGGTTTTAAAAAAAACTTTTTCTTTCAATCCTTATTCCTTGCATGAAAATACATATTTTCATGATGTTGTTCAAAATGATTTTGATTTAAATTTCCTAAATATAAATTTTGCGATGGATAAGCAATTTTTATATCTTTATGCTTATTAAATTCTTTTATAATCTCTTTGCTAATCGTACTTCTTAATACCAAAGCCGCATAAGCATTAGTCATATACCATGCAGAAATTCTCATTCCCCAATGTTCAAAAAACATAAAAAACCTTGGCTCCACTTTAGGATTTTTAATACTATATTCATGTTGTAAACGAGCTATATTTTTTCTAGCAAGCTCAGTATAACCTTTGGCATGGCGTGTAACAATATTTTCTACAATTTCTTGAGCTTTGTCAAGATTGCTATCAAAAGTAACACTTATATCAATGCCATCAAGCACGGTTTTCATACCATGATGGGTATAATTAGCAAGCAAATTTGTAAAAACATAGTTATTAGGAATAAATATAATACGCCCACTACGACGATTTTTATTATAAGTTTCAAGCGTAAGCTCTTCATAAAGAGTAATGCGTAAAAAAGAAATGTCTATAATATCTCCTATATAGGTAGTATCATTTTGAAAAACTTTTACACGATCCCCTACTCTAAAACTTCCGCCAAAAATAATCACACACCATCCAAGCATAGACATAAACATATCTTTCATAGCAATAGCTAAGCCCGCAGAGGCAAAACCAAGTATAGTTACAAGATAAGTAATATTTTCTATATAAGCAAAGAGCAAAATAAGAAAAATAATATTTATATTAATAAAATTAATAATCTTCGTAGCAGTATAATATCTTTCACTATCCTTAATGTATTTTTTAGCAATAAATTTCAACATAAAAGCTATAGCTATAACAATAACAATAGCAACAAGTATATTTACAGCCCTTAAGCTTTGAACTTTAATCTCAGCACTTACTCGAGAAAGCTCTTCATCAATTTTTTTCTCATAAACAGAATAAGAAACACTAGCAAAATTTAAAGCTTGCTCAAATTCTTCCAGCTTTTTATCCGAAGCTTTTAAAGCTTCTATATTCTCAACACTTGGTTTAAGCTCAACTAATTCCTTAAGTTCTGAGTTTTTTTCCCTGATTTTATCTACTAAATTTTTAAAATCATTAAATTTAAATATATACTCTTCCTTTTCTCCTTTTAATTTCTTAATATGAGAAAAAGCTCCTATAATAGCCAAAGGATTAGTAAGCTTAGATAAAGTTTCTATATTATCAGGGGCACTAAGACTTTGTGCAAAATTTAAATCTTTATATTCTTTAAGCAAGTTCAATCGCTCTTCTAAATTTGCTATCTTGCGTTTAAGTTCTTCTTGTTGGTGAATATCGGAAGTCTTTTTTAAATTAAGATTTAAAATGATTAATTCATCATTTATATCTTGATATTTTATAAAATTTTCATAACGTATATTCCAAATACTAGCACTGATTACAGTATTTAAAGTATTAATTTTCTCATTTATATTATTAATAATAGTCCGATTTACATCACCAAAAGCAAAAACAACAAAAAAGGTTAAAATAATAATTTTTTTCATTGGAATTCTCTTAAAGTTGCAATTATATCTTCTTTAGAAATATCACCTTTTATCAAACCCTTACCCAAAGGACTAGCAAGAACAAAATTGATTTTTTTATTAGAGCTTTTTTTATCCATGAAAAAAGCTTCATAAAATTCATCTACATTGTTGATTTTATATGATATTGGCAAACCGAATTTAAGTAAAATATCTTTTATTCTTTGACTTTGCATTTTATCCAAAAGCCCTAAATTTAAAGCCAATTGATTTGCCATAACCATACCTATAGCCACCGCTTCTCCGTGTAAATAAAGCTTATAATCTGTAAAATTTTCTATAACATGAGCAAAAGTATGACCATAATTTAAAAGCATTCTAAGCCTTGATTCTTTTTCATCTTGTTCAACAACCCTTGATTTAAGCTCTATGCTTTTTGCTATAATCTGAGTAAAAATTTCATTCTCACAAGTAGCATTTAAGAAACTTTTTTCATCAATTTTTTCTATAAAATCAAGTATACTATAATCAAACATTGCTGCCATTTTAATAAATTCAGCCATGCCTGCAGCAAGTTCTCTAGAGCTCAAAGTCTTTAAAAAAAAACTCTCACAATATACAGCTTTAGGTTGATAAAAAGTACCAATAAGATTTTTACCAAAATTATTATTAACACCTGTTTTTCCACCTACTGCTGCATCAACACAAGCTAAAAGTGTAGTAGGAATATTTATAAAATCAATACCTCTTTGATAAATACTAGCAGCAAATCCGCCCATATCACTAATCACGCCACCACCAAAACTTATAAGTACGCTTTTTCTATCCAATTTAGAATTAAACATTTGGTTTAAAATTTCTTCCATGGTGCTTAAATTTTTATATTCTTCACCATCTTTCACAGTGGCAATAAAAATTTCTTTTGCCTTAATTTTAGAAAGTAATGTTTTCAAATGAAGACCTGAAATCTTAGGATTTGAAAGTATAAAAACCTTACTATCAAATTCTAATTCTTCAAGTTCATCAATATAAACCTTATAAGCATTTTCTTTTAACTTAACTTCTACTTGCATTGAACTACTCTTTTTGCATTTATTTTATCACATTTAATTAATTATTTATTCTACTGGTATGAAAAGTTGGTAATTTTGTCTCATTTTATAATAATGCCTATTTAAATTTGTACTTAAATTTCTGCCAAAATCTCTATTTAGTAATTCTTTTTGAAAACTCACAAATTGTAACAAATCTTCGCGATATTGCAAATTTAAAAGAGGGTTTTCATCATTTTTATTAATAATTTGTATATTTTTATCATAAAGCTTAGATAAACTTCTAAAATACTCCTCCATATCTGTAGTATTTTGAGAATTTGGATTATAATAATATAAAATAACTCCAAAATCAAGCTGTTTACTTAAATCAGTAATGACATTTGCATTGTTTTCAAGTTCACTCTCATCGGCACTTAAAATAATCGCTTCTTTAAGCTCATCAAAAGAAGCTTCACCCACCTTCATAATAGGAATTTTTAAATCAAAAAAAGCTTGTTTTTCTTTCTCAAAATTTTTTATATCGGTTACAACTAATCCTATATCATTATTTTGCAACCATGTGGAAATTTGTTTAAAATCCGTGTTGAAATAATCAAAAAACACACCTTCTTTATCCTCAGAAAGTTTTTTTAATTTTTCATACATTACCCCTAATTTAGGATTGATAACATGTATAAAAAATCTTTTTGCATTGCTTTTTTGAGTTAATTTTAAAGTAGTATCAAGCACTCTTTCTTGCATATTTTGATTCATATTTTTCATATCAATTAAAGCAAAAACATTACTTCCAAAAGGCATAGGAAATTGCCCTGCTTTGCCTCTTATATTATGAAAAATACTTTGTAAAACAACAGGATCCCCAACGATCAAAATGCTATCATTTGGCTCTAGAACAAAAGATGGTTTTACAAAATAAATTTTAGAATTTCTATAAATAAGGACTATGCGCCACCTTTTTTGTTGTATTGAACTTATGTGCCTATAAGCAAAAATAGACCCTGCTGGAATTTTTACTTCCATAATCTCTCCAACTCCAAGTCCTATATACTGAGCTGTTAAAGCAATATCTGGTAAAAAATCCATAAATCTACGGCTTAAAGTCATTCTAGCATCAGCTAAATTTGCATGAGTATCATTAACACTTAATCCCCAAAAATCCATTATTTCTATTTCTAAATTTGGATTTAAAGAACGCAAAGCCTCATAACTTTTTTTAGTTTCAAATTCATCTTGCATATAAATAAAAGCCTGTTTAAAATCCTTACTCATAATATTTTCAAGACGCGCTGTGCTTGTAGGATCAAAATAATGCAAGTCAATATACTCACTAGAAATATTTAAGTTATTTTTTTCACTATTTTGACACACTACTGTAAAAAAGTAACCTAAGCCTTTTTCAAAACAAAGCCTTTCTAAGAAATGCTTTGCTAAAATACCATCTATTATAATTAAAATATTATTCATTTTAAACTCCAAAAAGGAAATTATAACAAATGGAATTTAAATTAAAGCATAAAGATGGAATGGCAAGGGTTTGTGAAATCACTACCGCACACAGCACTTTTTTAACCCCTGTTTTTATGCCTGTTGGCACAGTAGGAGCGGTTAAAAGTCTTGATGCTAATGATATGAAAAATGAGCTTGATGCAAAAATTATTTTAGCAAATACCTATCACATGTACTTGCGTCCAACTTCCAAAGTAGTAAAAGATTTTGGAGGTTTACATGGATTTACGAAATTTGATAGAAGTTTTTTAACCGATAGTGGTGGTTTTCAAGCTTTTTCTTTAAGTAAAAATTCCAAACATTTTAATGAAGGCATAGAATTTAAAAGTCACATTGATGGAAGTCGTCATCTTTTTACTCCAAAAAGTGTTTTAGATACTCAATATGATTTTAATTCTGATATTATGATGATTTTAGATGATTTAGTAGCCCTACCCGCAACCAAAGAAAGGGTTAAAATTTCTGTTGATCGCACTATACTTTGGGCAAAAGAGGCTATTACTTATCATAAAAATATGCAAAATAAAGGTATAGGTATAGGGCAAAATATTTTTGGTATTATCCAAGGTGGTACAGATTATGAAGAAAGAAAGCGTTGCGCTTTAAGTTTAAATGAAATGCCATTTGATGGTTTAGCTATAGGTGGGCTTAGCGTGGGCGAAGAAAACGCCTTGATGTACGAAACAGTCCAAAACTTAAACCCTTATCTAGACGAAAATCGTCCAAGATATTTAATGGGCGTAGGAACGCCTGAAGATTTAGTAGAAAATGTTGAGCGAGGGGTAGATATGTTTGACTGCGTGATGCCAACTAGAAATGCAAGAAATGGAACATTTTTTACAAGTTTTGGAAAATTTAATATTAAAAAAGCAGAATTTATCAACGATCATGAAGTTATAGATCCTACTTGCTCATGTTATACTTGTTGTAATTTTTCAAGGGGTTATTTAAACCATCTTTTTAAAACTAAAGAACTTACTTTTTTTCGTTTGGCAAGTCTGCACAATCTACATTATTATCTTGAACTTGCAAGAAAGATGCGTGAAGCAATTTTGAACAATTCTTTTACGCAATTTAAAAGAAATTTTTATCACTTAAGAGGCAAATAAAATGCTAGAGCTACACGAAAATCTAAAAAAAATCCTGCAAGCAAAGAATTTAGAAACTTTCTATAGCGAAATTTATGGACAAAAAATTTTTGTTTACGTGGGATTAAATTTAGAAACTTGGCTTTTTAATGATGAAAAAATTTATAAACTTCAAAATGAAGAATTTAAGCTTTCTAGCATAGAAGAATTTTCAAATTTTATTAAATCTATTTTAGAAGATTTTAAAGTACAAAATACTCATTTTCAAAACCTTTTAGAACACAAAGAAGGTATTATCTTAAAAGGTGGTTTTGTTAAAAATTTTTACAAAAAATCCTTTGTTTTAAGACAAAAAATTAACAAAAATCTAAAGCAAATTAATCTTCTAAGTGAAGCTTTCAATCTTTTGCTTAGCGAACAAGCACAATACAAAAAACATTTAAAAATTCTAAATTTATCCATCAGCATCTTAAATAAAAATACCAAAGAACATCTAACAAGAATTGATACTCTTTATACATTAACAAGTGCAATTAAAAATGAAAAAATGAATAAAAGTATTTATCTTTTAAGCATACTTTCTTCTATTTTCTTACCTTTAAATTTGATCGTAGGATTTTTTGGAATGAATACTAATAATCTTTTTTTCAAAGATAGCCCTTATGGTACACTTTATATTTTTTCTTTGATTTGCTGTATTTTGATTGTAGGTTTTATATTTTATCATTCAAAAAAGACTAAAGAATTTGATTTAGATGAAGGTAAAAAAGCTAAAAAACAAACAAAATAAGCAAAATTTTGCTTATTTTAAGAATATTTATATATAATTTTAACTTATTTTTGCGCTCATAGCTCAGCTGGATAGAGCATTTGATTGCGGTTCAAAAGGCCAGAGGTTCGAATCCTCTTGAGCGCACCATATTATTTATCTTCTTTAATTTTTCTTTTAGCTAATCCCATATGCTCGTAAGCATCAATTTCTTTTTTGTAAGATCCAGAAATTTTCTTAAGTTCTTTATTTAAGTAACTTACTGTTTGTGCACTTGCATTAATATTTGCAGCCAAAGCAGAAACAAATTCTAGTTTCTTTTTTGCTGCTTCATCTAATTCTTTAGAAGTTTTTGAACCAAGTTTATGTGTCTGCACATAAAGTTTGGCAAGTTCTTTTAATTCAATATCCGTTAGTTTAACATCGGAAGCAGCAATTATCATTTTATCTAAGTCTGTATCAAATTTTTTAGTCTTTTCAGCTACATGCTGCTTTTGGCTAGTTTTTTGCTTTTTAATTGTTTTTTTGCCATCACTTGTAATAAGATAAGCAATCACGCCTAAAAACAATAAAAGCGCTAAAGCGGCACAAAAAATAACCAAAAAAATATGGTTCATTTAAAGTTTGCCCACAAAATTTCGCTTCCTTCTTGCAAAAAAAGCTAAAACCACCATCAATGCAAATCCCCAATAAACGTAATTAGGAATTTGAGCCGCTTCGCCTGCGGCGTAAGAATGAAGTCCTGTTAAAAAGTAATTTACTCCAAAATAAGTCATAATAATAACCCAATAAGCAAACATACTCCATAAAGCAAACACAAATTGATTACAATATTTTGGAATCATTCTAAGATGCAAAATTGCTGCATAAACCAAAATGCTAACTAAAGCCCAAGTTTCCTTAGAATCCCAACTCCAATATCTCCCCCAACTTTCATTTGCCCAAATTGCACCTAAAAAATTTCCTACAGTAAGTAAACAAAGTCCAAAAATCATTGCCATTTCATTAATTCTTGTAGCCTCTGTAATATTTCTCAAAATATTAAGATTATATTTTCCATCTTTCTTAAGAAAACACATTAAGAACAGTGTAAAGATACCAAGTAAGGCACAAAGTCCTAAAAATCCATAACTAGCAGTAATAACAGATACATGAATACTAAGCCAATAAGAATTGAGCACAGGAACAAGATTTGTAATTTGCGGATTCATTTCGCTTAAATGTGCAACCATTAATACAACACCGGATAAAATAGAAGTTAATGACAAGGCTATAGGACTTTTTCTAGAGAAAAATATACCCGACAAAGACAATGCCCAAGCTATATACACCATACTTTCATAGCCATTACTCCACGGAGCATGACCTGATAAATAAGCACGAAGTCCAAGACCTACTGTATGAATTACAAAAGCTAAAACATTTAAAACATATACCACTTTAAATATAAAAGAGATTTTTAAATTCGGTACGACCATTTTAGAAAAAACAAGAATCAAAAGTAAAAAACCCGCAATTAAATATACAGGAGCGAGTTTAACGAAAATTTCAGCCTTATTAGAAAAAATTTCCATTTCAACCTTGGTTTTACTAGGCATGACTTTATATCCTATTTTTTCTTGATATTCTTTGATAAATTTCAAGCCTTCATCAGCTCTAGTCCAATTACCATCTTTAAAAGCATTTTCCACGGCACTAAAATAATTCTGTATTAAAGCCAAAACAATATGCCCTTCATCCCCCTTAAGAGTAGTTACAGCAGAAAAAGGTGCAAGCCAAACATTATTTGGATTATTTTGAACAGGAATAAATTTAAATAATTCACCACTAAAAACTAAATTTACAACATTAGCTCTTTCATCTAGTTTTATAATTTCCTTATCAAAAACTCCTCTTGCATTTGGGTTTTTACGATTTGCATTTTCAACATATTTTTGAAGTTTATATCGGTTATTCTCATCAAAGAAATCTTTATAAGAAATATATTTAGCACTAGGAATTTCTAAAATATTTGCAATAGCATCACGAACTGCTTGATTTTGTGGCATTAAAATAAAAGGTTCCATTTGCCATTTATCTACATCAACGAGCATGGAAAGCATAACAGCGTTAGAATTTTGACCCTTATAGCTATCACTTTGATGAATTTTTTCTAAAATTTCTCTTGATAGCGTATCAAAAGGCACCATTCTTCCATCTGCTGATTTTTGAACTATTAAAGTGGCAAGAGCTTTAGCATGATTAGTATTTACCACAGGTAAGGTCGAATTTAAATCTTGAGCAAAAGTCTTTTCAGAACCAAAAGATAACAATAAAATAAAAATAATCACACTTGTATGTTTTAAAGTGTCTTTATTAATTAATCTTGCCAAAGTTCTAAATCTAGAATGTGGATTTAAAAAATTCATAAACATTCCAAGACAAAGCAGAAAATAACCTATATAAGTTGGTATTTTGCCCGGATCTTTATTTACAGATAAAACAGTCCCTTTTTCATCTTGATCATAAGAACTTTGATAAAATCTATAGCCATCATAATCTAAAACATTATTCATAAAAATTCTATAATCAAAATTTTCATTATTATTTTTTACGGTAATTTCACTTGCATAAGAAGCTGGAGACATAGAACCTGGATAACGATCTAATACAAAATCTCTTAAATAAATATCAAAAGGCAATTGTTCATAAGAAAGCGCCCAAGAAATAAAGAATTTTTGATCTGCAAGTTCTATCATAATAGGTTTATTATATTCAAAAATATAAAATTCTTTACTTTCATTTTTATAGCTTAATTCTAATTTTAAAGCATTAGAGCCAGTTAATTCTAAGTTTTTATTCTCATTGCTTAAGGCAAAATCTTTAAAATGCAATAATAAAGAATTTTTCCAATTTTGAGGCTCGCCAAAAGTAGAAATCAACATAGTTCTACCCACTTCTAACCAAGCAGATTTAAACCATAACCAAAAACTTTCATCTTGAGGTCTATTGGAACCTTCTAAAGCTTCTTGCGCATGGAAAGAAGCAGCTTTAACTACAAAACTAATATCATTAATTTCATAAAGTCTTCTTTCCTTAGCATTTGCCTTTTCTCCAATTTTAAGGTCTAAATTTTGTCCATCTAGCATACTTAGAAAATGTAAGTTTTCACTTGAACTTAAAGTTAAATTTTCATCAATTTTTACAAAAGGTGCTTTAACATTATCATTCATAAAAGCAAAGTTAACCCCTTCTATATTCTTAACTTCACCTTTTTCAAATTTAACATCAACACCTTGAGATCCTTTTTGAGAAAGCATCAAAACCAATAAAGGATCAGAATTATTATTTTCTTTATAAGTATAATGAGCATTTAAGATTAAATCTTTATATTTTAATACAGCTTGATCATCACCTAAATTAAGTTTTAGTTTAAAAGAATTAGCAAAAGGCAAATTTCCTATATAACGATCATTAACCGCACTATAGCGTTCTCCATCTTTTATAGCAGAAATACGCAAAGAAGTCTTAGAACTTTCTATAAGTGAATTTTGAGTATGCTCTCTAATAGGTAAAATACCTTCAAAACCAGCATATCTTGTCATTGCAGAACCCACTAAAATAAATAAAAAAGAAATATGAAAAATCATTAAAGGTAATTTTTTAAGCCCAAACATTTTATAACGAAACATCCCGCATAGTAAATTAATACCAAGTAAAAGTTGTATATATTCAAACCAAAAAGTATCATAAACCATTACCCAAGCCGTAGGAGTTCCATAAGCACTTTCAATAAAAGTTGCCAAAGCACAAAAAAGCGCAAAAAGCAAAAACAATACAACCGAAACTCTTAAATCCCCTATGCTTTTTATTATATTTTTCATTCTTTTTCCTTTAAATTTTAAAGCCCTAAATATTTCTTTCTAATCTCATCATCACCTATTAAATTTTTAGCCTCGTTTTCCATTACAATGCGACCATTTTCCAAAACATAAGCATAATCACTTATTTTTAATGCAGAATAAGCATTTTGCTCTACCAAAAGAATAGTTATACCCTCTTCTTTTAAACGCACAATAATATCAAAAACTTCACCCACAATCTTTGGAGCAAGTCCCAAAGAAGGCTCATCCAACATCAAAAGTTTTGGTTCACTCATTAAAGCCCTTGAAATCGCAAGCATTTGCGCTTCCCCTCCACTCAATGTTCCAGCTAAAGCATGCTTTTTACTTGCAAGTCTTGGAAAAAGTTTATACATTTGCTCTCTTAAATGCTCATAATTTTCAGCATTATTAAAAGCACCTATTTTTAAATTTTCCTCTACGCTTAAATTAATAAAAACACGCCTTCCTTCAGGAACTAAAGCTATACCTTTTTGAACTAAAGTATGAGTTAAATGCCTTTTAGTATCATAACCTAAGAAATTAACCTCACCAGTTCTTTTAACTGAGTTTAAAAGCGCATTTAAAGTTGAAGTTTTACCTGCTCCATTTGAACCTATAAGAGAAACAATATGACCTGTTTCCACTTTAAAATCAATCCCTTTAACAGCTTCAATTAATCCATAATAAACATGCAAATCTTTAACTATTAGCATCAAAATCCCCTAAATACGCAGCAATTACTTCTTTATGATTTACAGCATCGCAAAGTTTACCTTCAAAAATTGTTTTTCCATAATCAAGTACCAATACGCGATCACACAATTTATTTACAAATTTCATATCATGCTCTATAAGCAAAACGCTAATTTTATAATCTTTTCGTAATTTAAAAATGAGCTCAGCAAGTTCATCACTCTCAGAGCTATTCATCCCAGCGGCTGGCTCATCAAGCAATAATAATCTTGGTTGAGTAGCCATTGCTCTTGCAATCTCAACTTTTCTTTGTTGTCCATAACTCAAGCTAGTAGCCTTTTCATAGGCAAATTCTGCAATACCAAGTTCTTCTAATATTGCATAAGCCTTCTCTTTAAATACTTGTTCTATTTTTCCAAAACGCCCTAAATGCAAAAAGGCTTCAAAAATATTATATTTCATTTGTTTATTAAAACCAATAAGAACATTTTCAAGCACATTCATGCTTGAAAAAAGCCTAATATTTTGAAATGTTCTAGCTATTCCTAAATGCACAATCTTATGAGGTTTTAAGTGATCAATTCTTTCTCCTAGAAATTCAACCGAACCTGAACTAGGTTTATAGTTACCTGTTATAATATTAAAAAGAGTTGTTTTACCAGCCCCATTAGGTCCAATTAAAGCAAAAATTTCACCCTCATTGATTTTAAAAGAAGTTTCATTAATAGCCTTAACACTACCAAAACTTTTTGAAATTTGTTTTAATTCCAAAATCATTTTTCACTCCTTTTAAAACGCTTTTTAATCCCTCTAATCACATCACTCAACTCGTAATAACCCATTATGCCTTTTCTTGCAAAAAGCATTACTAAAATCAGAACAATAGAAAAAACAACCATTCTAAGCCCTGGTGTTGATTGGATATCAAGACTTAAAGAATCTATTTTTATATTTAACTCATCTAAAAATCTAAGCCACTCGCTTCCACCAATAACCAATATCGCACCTATAATAGCACCTGTAGTAGAACCAAGTCCACCCAAAACAATAATAATCAAAAGTTGAAAAGTAAGTAAAAAATCAAATTGAGTTGGAGATACGGTAGTCAACAGACAAGCCAAAAGTCCGCCACCTACACCTTCTAAAAATGCTGAAGTGCTAAAAGCTAAAGTTTTTATCCAAAAAGTATTTATTCCCATAGCGCTTGCAGCATCTTCATCATCTCTTATAGCCTTCATTGCACGACCATATTTAGAATAAACTATATTTAAAATTAAAATAACCACTACAATAGCAATACCACCTGTCCAATAGATCGTGGAAAATTGTGGAATATCTACCAGTCCTCTTGAGCCATTAGTAATAGAAGGAAAATTAATAGCAGCTATTTTAATAATTATTCCAAAGCCTAAAGTTACAATAGCCAAATAATCCCCTCTCACGCGAAATACAGCAAAAGCCAAAATCAGGGCAAGTAAAGATGAACAAATTCCAGCCACAATTAAAGCTAGAATAAAGGAATTTGAATGGATGGCTAAAATAAAAGAACTAGGACCATCTAAAAAAAACTGATCATTTTTCGCATCAGCACTCAAAAGAACTAAAGCAGCCGCATAAGCTCCAATCGCAACAAATCCATTGGGTTCTAGTGAAAATTGTCCAGTTACACCATTAATAAGGTTGTAACTCACAGCCAAAATAATAAAAATAGCAATTTGATTAACAATGTTTAATCCATAGTCCCCAAAAATATAAGGAGAAATGAAAATAAAAATAATTGAAGCAATTAAAAAGATTAAATGTGAAACCTTAATTTTAACCATCATTAAAACCTACTCTTTTCAAAATTTATACCTAAAATTCCCGTAGGCCTAAATAACAATATAAACACCAAAAAAATAAAAGCAAATGCATCTTTAAAGCCTGATAAATCTGGAAAAAAAGCCACAACAACAACTTCAGTAAATCCTATAATAAGTCCACCCAAAACTGCACCTACTACAGAACCTATACCTCCTAAAACTGCAGCAGCAAAAGCTTTCAAACCTATTAAAGTTCCCATAGTAGGTTCAACAGAGTAATAATTTGCAGCCCAAAAAACACCCCCAACTGCTGCCAAAGCTGAACCTAGGGCAAAAACTATAGCAATAATACGATTTGCATCTATACCCATTAAATTTACTGTTTGTATATCAAATGCCAAAGCACGAATAGCTATACCATATTTGCTTTTATACAAAATCCATAACACTGCTATTAAAATAACAAATGTAAGAGCAGGAACCATTAAAGAACCATAAGTTGTTATCACTCCGCCAAAATTAACACTTTCCTCAAAATAACTTGGCGGTGTAAAAGTTCTAGGTGTTGAAGTAAAAAGCATATTAAAAAGATTTTGCAAGAAAAAACTAATACCAATTGCTGTAATCAACAATGAAATTCTAGGAGCCTGTCTTAAAGGTTTATAAGCGATTCTATCTATAGCTATTCCAACACAAGCAGCAAAAAACATTGCCAAAGACAAAGCTCCTATAAAAGGAACATTTAGATTAGTCATGCAAAAAAGAGCTGCATAAGCACCAACCATCATAATATCGCCGTGAGCAAAATTAATAAGTCTTAACACACCATAAACCATCGTATAGCCAACAGCAATAAGAGCATACATACTGCCCAAACTAAGTCCATTAACAAGTTGTTGTAAAAATAAAGTAGAATCCATAATCTTTCTATTTTTCCTTTAAGGATTGATAATATCTTTATAATTTTGCTTTTGATTTTTAATTTCTTTAACCACTACAGAACGAGCTGCATTTCCTGTTTGATCAATGCTAATAACACCAGAAACACCTTGGTAATTTTTAGTTTGGTGAATTTTTTCATTGACACACTTACTAGTAAGATTTTCAACGCAAGCATTCATAGCATTTAGCATTACAAAATACGCATCAGCACCCATAGCTGAAAAATTTGGAACTTCTTTTGTTCCTTTAGCTTTTTCATAAACACTGATAAATTCTTTGCTTAATTTTGTAGTTGGATTATTAGCATCAAAACTATCTGTGAAAATATAACCCTCGCTTGCATCTCCAGCTAAACTAATAAAAGTTTGATCAGCAACTCCATCTGCAGAACCCATAGGAATATTTAAACCTGCGAGTTTTGATTGTCTTGCAAATAAAGAAGCTTCGCTATAATAAAGCGGTAAAAAAATAAATTCTGGATTTAAACTTTTAACTTGAGCTACAATAGCTCTAAAATCTTTATCACCTGAATTAACTCTTAAAATTCTAAGAATTTGACCACCATTAGACTTGTACTGTTTTTCAAAAGCTTTTGCTAAACCTAAGGAATAGTCAGTGCTTTGATCTACTACAATAACAGCACTTTTGTAATTAAGTTTTGAAAAAACATATTTTGCTAAAGATGAACCTTGAAAACTGTCCATAAAACATACTCGAGAAGAATATATTTTTTTATCAAGCAATCTATCACCAGTTGCAGCAGGAGCGATCAATGGAATTTTATTATCTTCTGCTACGCGCATAACTTGCAATGTATTAGCAGTAACCATTTCCCCTATAAGGCCTATAACTTTATCTTGAGAAACTAAACGATTTGCTCCACTCGAAGATTCTAATTTATCACCTTTAGTATCAATAATAGCAAGAGAAACCTTATCTCCATTACTTAAAGCTGATTGCATTGAATTTGCAAGTTTAATCCCTTCTAGTGCGCTTTGTCCATATGCTGCAGTAGCTCCGCTAAGCGGTAAAACAACTCCTATTTTGACTTCCGCAGCACTTAAACTTAAACTTAGAATACTTGCTAAAATTAAACTTTTTTTCATTCTCTACCTTTATTTTAGTAATTATGGATTTATAATTGTTTTATAATTTTGTTTTTGATTTTGAATTTCTTTAATCACAACAGAACGAATGGCATTACCGCTTTCATCTATGCTAATCACACCACCAACAGCTTGAAAATCTTTAGTTTGATGAATTTTGCTATTAATACATTCGCTGCTAAGATTATCAACGCAAGCATTCATAGCATTCAACATTACAAAATACGCATCAGCCCCCATAGCCGAAAATGCTGGAAGTTCTTTTGTTCCTTTAACTTTCTCATAAGCTACAACAAAATCTTTTCCTAATTGTGTAGATGGATTGTTATAATCAAAACTATCAGTGAAAATTACTCCATTAACAGCACTTCCGCCAAGATCTATAAAAGTTTGATTGTTAACACCATCTCCTGCTGCTAAAAGTTTATCAAAACCAATTTGTCTTGCTTGTCTCGCAATTAAAGCAGCTTCAGGATGATAAATAGGCATATAAACAAAATCAGGATTTAAACTCTTAAGTTGAGAAACCACAGCTCTAAAATCTTTATCTCCTGAATTAATAACAAGTTTTTTTATAATTTTCCCACCATTATTCTTAAAAGAATTTTCAAAAGCTCTTGCCAAACCTAAAGAATAAACATTGCTTTGATCTATGATGATAACAGCATTTTTAAGTCCTAAATCCTTAGATACATAAGTAGCAAATTTATCTCCTTGAAAACTATCTTTAAAACAAACTCTACTTGCATATTTCTTTTTATCTAGCAATTTATCTCCAGATGCCACTGGAGCTATTAGGGGAATTTTTTTCTCTTCTGCTATAGAAATAGCTTGAATGGTATTTGGAGTTGTAGCTTCACCAATAATCCCAAGGACTTTATCTGTTGCTATTAAACGATTAACTCCATTTGAAGTTTCAAGCTTATCTCCTTTTGTATCTATTGTGATAAGTTTAATAACATCTCCATTTGAAAGTTTTGGCTGTAGCTTATTAGCCAGTTCAATTCCGTTAAAAACATCTTGCCCATAAGCTGCCACAGTTCCAGTTAAAGGTAAAACTACTCCTATATTAATATCCTTAGCATATAAGCAATTTACCATAGTTAAAACACTTAAAGTTAAAGTTAGTTTTTTCATAGTATTCCTTTTAATTATAGTTTTTACATTTTATTTTAGAAATATATTATGTTTTGTTTTTTGCGCAGGTTCTTCTTCAAGAAGATCTTTTACTTGCAAATCAAGCGCAAAATTTCCACCTTTAATATAAGCAATAATATTATCTATATCCTCGTGGCTTAAATTTCTAGCATAAAAAGCCATTTGAGAAGCTGTTGTAGAACTGCTACTATCAAGAGTATAACCTATCAAAGCTCCTTTAATATCCTCAGGAGACATATCTTTTAAAATTCTAGATCCTATAACACTCTTTTCAGCATTATCTCCATGGCAAGTATTGCATTTATTTTGAAAATACAAAGCCTTCGCTTTTTCCATATCATATTGCTTATTTGCATCAAAGGTATAAGTAAAAAATGATTTCAAGTTAATACCAAAAAGCGCAACAACAAATATTGAACTAATAAACAACCAGCGTGCAATCATGATTTTCCTTATTTTATTGTAATTTCTGTTTGTGTTTTATTTTGATATCTATGTGTTTTTTTGTTGTATTTTTTTTCTTTTTTAATATCATAGCGATAACGAACAGTCCCTGAAACTTCTATATCTTTAAAGACTTCATCTAACGGAGCTGCAAAAACAAAATGATTTAAAATCATACCAATTAAAAATATTTTTTTCATTTTTATTCTTTAAACACAAAAAAACGATTATATCAAAAAAAGATAATCCTTGTTAATGACCACCTTTGTGTAAAAAATAAAGTCCTACACAAAGAGCTAAAATCGATCCAGCAAGAAAAGCCATATCCACAGGAGTAGCAAATTTCATCTGTAAAACCCTTTGAAAGAAATTTACTACTAAGACCATAATGATAACTTTTGCAAGCTTGTCTTTTAATTGATCTAAGCTATGCACCTCTAAAACCTTGCTTTGTTTTGTTTGTTTAAATTCTTCTATTTCGCTGATAAAAAGCTCATAAACTCCAAAAGAAAAAATAAACAAAACTAAAGCCATAAGATAAAGATCAACAGCTCCTATAATTAAAGCCACCACATCCTCATGCAAATCCACATTAGAACCTGCATCAAAAAAATAATTATAAGTATAAAATATAACTTTTAAAACATCATAACTTGCAATAAAAAACAATACAAAAGCTCCAATTAAACCAAAAATTACGGGTAAAATTGTAACAATACGACTTCTAACAAGTAAAGATTCAAATATTTTCTCTAACATTTTTTTCCTTATTTATTTTTTAATTCTAACCATTTTTGCGCAATACGCACAGCATTTGTTGCAGCACCTACACGAATTTGATCCGCCACACACCAAAGATGGAGTATTTTTTTATCATACACATCAGCACGAATTCTTCCTACATAAGTTTCATTAGTATCGCTAGTCATTAAAGGCATAGGGTATTTTTTATTTTTAGGATCATCTATGACAATAACACTCGGTGCTTTTTTTAAAATTTCTTTAGCTTTTTTTACATCTATTTCTTTTTCAAAATGCATAGTAATGGCTTCGCTATGACTTCTTAGAACAGGCACTCTAACACAAGTTGCCGAAACTTCTAAATTTTTATGTAAAATTTTTTGAGTTTCATTAATCATTTTAAGTTCTTCTTTAGTGTAATCATTATCCATAAAAACATCAATTTGTGGAATAAGATTAAGTGCCAAAGTATAAGGAAAAGTTTGAGGTTCAAATTCATCAAGTTTAAAAGCAAAAAAACTTTGCATAGCTTCAACCAATTCTTGCATTCCTTCTTTTCCTGCTCCACTTGCAGCCTGATAGGTACTTACATCAACACGCTTTAAATTAAATGCATCATTTAAAGGTTTTAAAACTTGCACCATTTGTATAGTAGAACAATTTGGATTAGCAATAATCCCTGTTTTTTTCCAATCTTTAATATCCTCAGGATTGCATTCAGGAACCACCAAAGGAACATCTTTTTCCATTCTAAAATGACTTGTATTATCAATAACAACAGCACCAGATTCTACTGCAAATTTAGCATATTTTTCACTCACACTTCCACCTGCGCTAAAAAAAGCAATATCAATAGGATTTTCTTTAAATACATTTTCGGTAAGTTCTTTGACTTTATAAGCTTTGCCTTTAAATTCTACTTCACTACCTACACTTTTTGCACTTGCTAAAGGTAAAATACTTTCCACTGGGAAATCAAGTTCATCTAAAACATTTAAAAGCTCTTCCCCAACCGCACCAGTAGCACCCACAATGGCTATTTTTTGTTTTTTTGACATTACTTATCCTTTATTTGATATTTTTTAATTTTTTCATTTAAAATTTTTATATCCATACCTAAAATTTGAGAAGCTTGATCCTTGTCATAATCTACACTTAAAAGAACTTCACAAATCAATTCTTTTTCTAAATTCTTTACATCTTTTTTTATACTTCTAGCTTCTAAGAACAAATCTTCACTTGAAATTTCATCATTTTCACTTAAAATACAAGCTCTTTGTACAACGGATATTAATTCTCTAATATTACCAGGAAAATCATATTCAAGTAAAGCATTTTTAGCTTCTTGGCTGAGCTGTTTTTCCTTAAAATCATATTCTTTACAAGTATCTTCTAAAACCTTTTGAGCTATACCTAAAATTTCTTCTTTACGCTCTCTTAAAGGCGGGATATTAATAGGAACAGTGTTTAAACGATAATATAAATCTGAACGAAATTCGCCATTTTTTATTTTTTCATCCAAATTTGCATTAGTTGCACTGATAATTCTTACATCTATTTTGATGCTTTTTGTACTTCCAAGTCGCGTAATTTCTTTTTCTTGCAAAGCTCTTAAAAGTTTGGCTTGAATTTCATAAGGCATTTCGCCAATTTCATCTAAAAATAAAGTGCCCTCATTAGCCATTTCAAAAAGCCCTATTTTAGTTGCATTAGCATCAGTAAAAGCACCTTTTTCAAAACCAAAAAGCTCACTTTCAATTAAATTTGCAGGAATGGCTGCCATATTAATAGCAACAAAAGGCTTATTAGAGCGTTTAGAATGAGTGTGAATATAACGAGAAAATACCTCTTTTCCTACTCCACTCTCTCCAAAAAACATTACAGAGGCATCAGTTTTAGCCGCTTTTTGACTTAAATTTAATGTTTTTTCTAAATTAGGAGAAGTTGAAAAAAAATCTTTATTTTCTTCTTTTTTTTCATTTTTTTTGCTTTTTTTATCGGCTGTTTTTTCTCTTATGATTTTAGCACGCTTAATAGCCTCGACTAAAGTATCAACATCAAAAGGCTTGGTTAAAAAATCTTTTACTCCCAAACGAACCGCTTCTATAGCACGGCTTAAAGTAGCATTTCCTGTCATAATAATAAAATCATATTTATTTTCACAGGCTTTAACAAATTCTATACCATCAATTCCTGGCATATTAATATCTGTAATAATCAAATCTGTATTCTCATCTATTTTTTTTAAAGCTTCAGTAGCAGATTTATAAGATTTAATATTAAATTCTTCATACTCTGCTAATGCAATTTCTAAGGATTTGCGCATATTAATATCATCTTCTACTATGACTAAATTCATCCTAAGCCTTTTAAAAAATTTCTACTATAGTATCCAATTTGCGCTTAATTTTGAATTTACTTTTTTTTAAGATAATAAATTATCGCACTTTGTTCGCCAAATTCCACGGTAAAACGCAAGGGTAAAATTTTAACATAAGTTTCACTTTGAGCACGTAATAAGTCAGTATTAACAATATCCTTAACACTGATTCTAGCCCCTATAAAGCAATCGCTTAACTCATCTTTATGAGAATTCAAAAAATTAAATTTAATTGTTTTTGGCATATTATCATCAATCAATCCTAAAGAAGTTCGAGGTAAAACTTTTAAATCTTGATCACTATAAGAAATTTCACATACCCATTGTTCTTCAACATTTTCGCTTTGCGTCATTGCTAAGGATAAATTTTGATTTTGATGAAAGAGAATGAAATTTTTACTAGAAAGCTCTGCCCAAAAAATAAATTCATCTTGGGCAAAAAGCTTAAAGCTAAGAAAGATTAATAAGCAAACAATTCTTTCCACTTGTCTGCATCGATTTTAAGTTCTAAGTTTACCCTATAAAGCCCTTGATTAAAATTCTGATCAATAATACTTGCATTTTTTATCAAACCATTTACTTGCGCAGTAATAGTTGAACTTCTAAGCATTGCATCTTTTACAGTATCTTTACCATTCACTTTCACACCATAAAGCTTACTTGCAAGCTGTCTGTAAGCATCTGTAATCGCTGCTCTTTTTGCTAAAGCTAGGGCTTGAGCAGTAGAAACTGTATTCATCGGAGCAATCCCTTCACCAACTGCTGTAAAACTAAGTTCCGTTTCGCTAGCATCTGGAGCCAACATTTTTTCTTCTCTGATAATATCACGCACATCATCTTTATCGACTTTTTGCACGATAACATCTTGAGATGGGGCAGTGCTATTTGCACTTGAATTTTTAGTTGCACTGTTTGCACTTGGTACACAACCAGCGAGAATTCCTGCTATTGCTAGCATAAAATAATTTTTTTTCATTTTTACACCTTCAAAATATTGTAATTAGTAAAAAATAAAAAGCAATAAGCGTTCCAACTTTAAACTTATTACAAATCTAAACCAAAGTTTTCATCGCTTAACTCATCCTCATCATTTTCCTCTTTAGGACACTTAGCGATGCTAACCACCTCGTCATTTTCCACATTAACTACAATGACACCACTCGTATTACGCCCTGCTTTTCTAATGCTTTGCATATCAACACGTATCATCTTACCTGAACTTGTAAGAGCCATCAAATCCATAGTTTCATCTACTATAACTACGCTAATAAGATCTTTGGTTTTTTCTGTAAGTTTCATACAAATTACACCCTTACCACCTCTGCTTTGCAATCTATATTCTCCAGCATTTGTGCGTTTTCCTATACCTTTTGCACTTATGCTTAAAATTTCTTGCTCATCATTTTCTATAACAACTGCACCTACTAATTCGTCATTTTTCTCTTTAAACTTAATAGCCGTCACCCCACGACTTACACGGCCGATTTCACGCACTTTAGCAAGTGGGAATTTGATACACATACCTTTTTTGGTTACTGCAAAGAGCATTTTACCTTGTGTGCTTACACTTTCTTCATTTTCAAGATTTTCATCATCTAAATTTTCAATTTCTTGATTTTCTAAATTTTCTTCACCACCAGTGGCAAAAATTTCATCTTCATCTCTTTGAACAATAATAGCAGTTACCAACTCATCATTTTCATCCAAGTTGATCGCTCTAACTCCTACACTTCTGATATTTTGATATTCACTCAAATTTGTACGCTTTACAATACCATTTTTAGTAAAGAAACATAAAGATTTACTCTCATCAAAATCCGTGGTTGGAATAATAGCCATGATTTTTTCTTCAGCTTGTAAATTAATAAGATTTACCACTGCTTTTCCTTTAGCCGTTCTTGAGCCTTCAGGAATTTTATAAACTTTAAGCCAATAAAGCTGTCCACGATCTGTTACAAACATAAGTGTATCATGTGTATTTGCCGTAAAGAAACTTTCTATAAAATCATCATCATAAGTCGTAACGGCTAATTTTCCTTTTCCGCCTCGTTTTTGCTTTTCATATTGTTTACTAGGCACACGCTTAATATAACCACGATGCGTAATAGTTACAACCATATTTTCATTAGGAATCAAATCTTCAATATCAATATCATCATAATCATCTTCAATTTGAGTAATACGTGGCACATCAAATTTACTTCTAATTTCTTTTAATTCATCGCGAATTAAATTTTCAAGCAAGGTTTCACTTTTTAAAATTTCTTCAAGTCTTGCAATTTCTTTCATTAATTCTGCAAGTTCATTTTCGATTTTTTCTCTTTCAAGTCCTGTTAAACGACCAAGTTTCATATCTAAAATAGCATTGGCTTGAAGCTCACTAAGACCAAATTTAGCTACCAAAGAATCTCTTGCGGTATTATTATCAGAACTATTTTTAATTAAAGCAATCACTTCATCTATATTATCAAGTGCAATTTTAAGACCTTCTAAAATATGAGCTCTTGCTCTTGCCTTTTGAAGTTCAAAAATCGTTCTTCTAATAATAACTGTTTTTCTATGGGTTAAGAAAAGATTTAAAAGTTCTAACAAAGAGAAAATTTTAGGTTCTTTATTGTGAATTGCCAACATAATCACACCAAAAGTACTTTCCATAGTAGTAGATTTAAATAGATTGTTTAAAACAATTTCACTCATAGCCTCACGTTTAAGCTCTATAACAACGCGGATTCCTTCTTTATTGCTCTCATCTCTTACTTCAGATATTCCTTCAATTTGCTTTTCTTTAACAAGCTCTGCAATCTGCTCTATAAGCCTAGCTTTATTGGTTTGATAAGGAAGCTCATCTATAACAATAACATCTTTATTTGTCTTTTTTTCAATATGAGTTTTAGCGCGCACTTTCACGCGACCACGCCCTGTGCGATAAGCTTCTATAATACCTTTTTTACCATAAATTATTCCACCTGTTGGAAAATCTGGACCTTTGATAAACTGCATAATCTCTTCTAAGCTTGTATCTTTACTATCAAGCAAATATAAAAGTCCATCTATCAACTCATTTAAACTATGAGGTGGGATGTTTGTCGCCATACCTACAGCTATACCACTTGAACCATTTAATAATAAATTTGGAACCCTAGAAGGTAAGACATCAGGTTCACTTTCTGAACCATCATAATTTGGAACAAAATCGACCGTATCTTTATCTATATCTTTTAAAAGCTCATGAGAAAGTTTACTCATTTTTGCTTCAGTATAACGCATCGCAGCAGCGCTATCACCATCTATAGATCCAAAGTTGCCTTGTCCTGTAATACTTGGATATCTCATAGAAAAATCTTGAGCCATTCTAACCAAAGCATCATAAACTGCTATATCTCCATGTGGATGATAACGACCTATAACAGCACCCACTATACGGGCTGATTTGACAAAATCTGTTCTACTTTTTGCCTCATCATTTTGCATAGCATATAAAATTCTTCTATGAACAGGCTTTAAACCATCTCTTGCGTCAGGCAAAGCACGACCTATAATAACACTCATAGAATAGTCTAAGTAACTACCTTTTATAGAATTTTCTATATCTACAAGTTCAATATCAGAATCTTTGCTAAAAATATTCTCCATAAAAATCCTTCTATTAGTTCAAAGTTTTGATTATAGCATATTAAACTTTTGCATCAGCTAAAACAAGAGCAAAAAGTACAGAAATTTTATTTTCTTCTAAAACTTTTTTAGCTTCCAAAAGGCTAGAACCAGTCGTTACAATATCATCTACTAAAATTACAGGTTCGTGAATGGTTTTTAAGAGTTTGTAATTTCTTTTATGTTTTTGACGAAATTCTAAACTTTTTCCAGAATATTTAATATGATTTTGTGCTTTTAAAACATTAAAAACAGGTTTTACAAATTTTGTTTTAAGATATCTAGCTAAAATAGCAGAATGCGAATAAAGCATATCTTCAACCTTATCATCTAAAGCTATAACATTAATTGTCATTCTAGGATCAAAAAAATCTTTAAATTTTGCAAAACTTAATTTAGCAAGCATTTTATAAACAAAATAACCATAAAAATAATGTTTAGAGTGAAGCAAGTGTTGTATTTCATGGTATTTATAAAAAGAATAGACTTTGAAATTATTATCAAGCTTTCTTACATTTAAGGAAAATTCAGAAAGCTCTAGCTCGCATAATTCACAAAAGCAAAGCAGAGCAAAAGCTCCGCAATTTATACACCTCAAAGTTCAGAGATTAAACTAGCTGCTTTATTTGCCATTTGTTTTATTAACAAATGAGTATAAAAAGTTGTTTCTTTTAAATCATCAAAACCTTGTACATCTTGCTTGGTACGGATTGTAAATTTCTTATTTTTATTTATATCACTAACTTGTAAAACTCCTACTAGTTTTGAATGTAATCCTATAGCATCTTGAGTTGCTCCATAAGATATAAATTCTAAATCAATCTTACTCACATAAGGTGAATTTTGATCGTTATTGTCAAGCACAACTATTCCTCTAGCTTCAAGTTCTTGTTTTAAATAAGTATAAAATACCGCATTAAAATTCACATCAACAAATAACTTTTTCCCTTTAGCATTTAAAACCTTTTGCCCTTCTTTTAAATCATAAAATCTATGTAAATAAACCTTTTTCAAAGCAATACCAGTGTCTAAAGTGCGTTTATTGGCACAACATTGAATTCCAACATCGCTAATGTATAAAAGCCCTTTAATCTTTGCTTCAAAACCACCAGGACTTTCACAAGAACTGCATTGAGAATTTTTAGAAATTTGATTAACTTGAGCAAAAGTATCTTGTTTAGTTGCACAAGCACTCAAAAATAAAATAGGCACTATAAAAATCAAAAATTTTTTAAACATTTTTTCTCCTTAGAAAATTATTTTAAAATTGTATTAAAAATACAAGCAAATTTCAAGCCAAGTTTTAAATTTATCATCAATCTATCTTTAAAACACTCAAAAAAGCCTCTTGAGGTAAATTTACCTTACCTATAGCTTTCATTCTTTTTTTACCTTCTTTTTGCTTTTCTAAAAGCTTTCTTTTTCTAGTAATATCCCCACCATAACATTTTGCTGTCACATTTTTACCCATGGATTTAACAGTTTCTCTTGCGATGATTTTATTTCCAATACTTGCTTGAATGGCCACTTCAAAAAGCTGTCTAGGAACTATTTCTTTCATAGCACTAACAAGTTCTCTTCCTTTACTTTGCGCTTTTTCATTAGGCACGATAATGCTTAGCGCATCAACATTTTCACCCGCTACCTTAATATCAAGTTTTACCAAATCCCCTACTCTAAATTCTATAGGCTCATAATCAAAACTCGCATAACCTTTTGTTAAGGACTTTAATTTATCATAAAAATCCATCACAATCTCATTTAAAGGCACATCATATTCTAGCAAAACACGCTCAGGTGTGATATAGTCCATTTTAACCTGTACTCCTCTTTTGCGATTTAAAAGAGTGATTAAATTCCCTAAAAATTCACTTGGAGTAATGATAGTAGCTTTAACATAAGGCTCTTTTATATGATCGATTTTATTAACAGGAGGAAGCTCACTAGGATTTTGAATTTTAATAAACTCTCCATCGGTTTGATAAATTTCATAAGTCACAGTTGGAGCTGTAGCAATCAAATCAAGATTAAATTCTCTCTCAAGCCTTTCTTTGATAACTTCCATATGTAAAAGCCCTAAAAATCCTACCCTAAAACCAAAGCCTAAGGCCAAAGAAGTTTCAGGCTCATAAGTAATAGAACTATCATTAAGCTTTAATTTATCCAAAGCATCTCTTAAATCTTCAAATTTATCCGTTTCTATAGGATAAAGTCCCGCAAATACAAAAGCTTTAGCCTTTTCAAAACCACCTATGGCTTCTTTAGCTTTGTTTTTTACCAAAGTGATGGTATCGCCTACTTGTACATCACCTACGGTTTTAAGCCCTAAAACCACCACACCTACTTCGCCTGATTGTAAAGATTGAGTTTTAATTGGACTTAAAGGGTGGGGATAAAAAAGATCTTGAACTATATGTTTTTTATCCGTACTCATGACTAAAACTTCATCGTTTTTAGCAATACTTCCTTCATAAATCCTAACCAAAGCCAAAGCACCCAAATAATTATCAAACCAAGAATCATAAATTAAAGCCTTAGTAGGAGCTTCATCATCTGTTTTTGGTGCAGGGATTTTAGTAATAATTGTTTCTATAAGCTCTTTTATACCCACTCCTGTTTTTGCACTCACACAAATTGCATCTTTGCAATCTATACCTATAATATGCTCGATTTCATGCTTTACTTTCTCAACATCAGCATTAGGTAAATCGATTTTATTAATCACAGGAATGATTTCAAGATTATTTTCAAGCGCTATATAAACATTAGCTATAGTCTGTGCTTCAACACCTTGAGAAGCATCTACTACAAGCAAAGCTCCTTCACAACTTGCCAAAGAACGACTCACTTCATAAGAAAAATCCACATGGCCAGGAGTATCAATAAGATTTAAAACAAAATTTTCATTATTAAATTTATAATTTAAACGCACTGATTGTGCTTTTATGGTGATACCACGCTCTTTTTCTATATCCATAGTATCCATAACTTGTGAACTCATCTGCCTATCGCTAATAGCACCACACTCACTAATAATCCTATCTGCAAGAGTAGATTTTCCATGATCTATATGAGCTATAATAGAAAAATTTCTAATATTTTTTACCGACAAAATTTCATCCTAAATATAAAATTTTAAAGCTAGGATTTTAACAAAATTTATGTTTAAAACAAATAAATTTTATTTTATATAAAAAACTTCAATTGAAATTTATATAAAACATATTAAAATATCAAAATGTTTGAAAAATATTTAAAATCAGCTATATTTTTAGCTCTTTATCCCTTAGCAATGTTAGCTTCTAATTTGCACGAATTTATAGCACTAAGTCAAAATAATGAATCCTATCTCATTAAGCAAATGCAAAGCGAACAAGCAAATTTAGACAAAGAACAAGCTTTTAGAAATTACCTACCCTCTCTTAGTCTAAACTCAGCTTATGTAGCCAACAATAAAGATCGCTTCATTATCGATCCACAAGAAAGTTTATTTGCTAAAGTTTCTCTTAATTTTTTGCTTTTTGATGGGGGTGCTAGAGAGGCTAATTTAAGAGCTTTAGAAAGCAGAGAAAAATTAAGCCTTTTAGACAAAGAACAAAATAAAAATTACCTTGCCCTAAATGCAATCACACTTTATTTTAACACCTTAAGTCTTGAAAAAATTTTACTAGCCAATCAACAAAAAGTATCTTTTTTAAAATCAACTTTTGAAAGATTGCAAAAATTTTACGACGCAGGACTTAGCCCTAAAGATGAACTTGAAAGCATTAAGGCTAAATACCATTTAAGCTTATTAGAGCTCAGTCAAAATGAATTAAAACTTGCCAATATACAAAAAGAGATTAAAATTTTAAGCAATACAGATTTTAAAGTGCAAGGGAATGCTTTTTTAGAAAATCCGCAACAAGAAAAAAGTCAAAACTATGAAGTAATGATAGCTAAAGAACAAATCAATCTTGCTAAAGAAAGTGTAAATTTAGCAAAAGCTGAATATTTTCCAAAATTTTATATTCAAGATAATTTTAACTTTTATAAAAACAATTATAATCCAAAAGTTCCAGCTCCTTTTGCAAATTTAGCGGATCAATTCTTAGAAAAATATTCTCAAGGTAATCAATTTATTTTAGGTATGGAATGGAAAATTTTTGATTTCAATGCAAGGGCTAAAGAAGTTGAAAAAGAGCGTTTAAATGTTCAAATAGCCAATGCAAATGCAAGATTTAGCGAGAGAAAAAATAAAGAAGAATTAAATTATTTAGACAAAAGTTTAAAAGTTTTACAAGAACAAATTTTAGCTCTTAATCTTAGCTTAAATGCTGCAAATTTAGCTTTTGAAAGTGTAGATAAAAAATACCAAGCAGGACTTGTTTCTTATGTAGAATATCTTCAAGCTTTAGAGGCTAAATTTAAAGCACAAAGCGATTTAGAGCTTGCTAAAAATGAATTTGAAATTACTAAAGCAAATTATTATTTTAATGCGGGTATAGATCTTAATTCAAAGGTTAAAGAATGAAAAAAATTCTATTTTTACTTCTTGTTTTTAATTGCGCCTTTGGCGAAGAAATTTACGCAAGTTTCAATGTAGAAGCATCAAAACAAAGCAAACTTGCCCTTGAAAGCATAGGTTTGGTTCAAAAAATTCCTGTAGAAATTGGACAAAAAGTCAGCAAAGGAGAACTTTTACTTGCTCTTGATCAAGAAAGTGAAAAAATAGCTCTTCAAAATGCTCAAAATTCTTATCAACTTGCCCTTGTAGAATACGAAAATACCAAAAGTAGGATGCAAAAAATCAAAGCTGTAGAAAATGTTATAGACAAACAAAGCTATGAAGATATGAAAGCTAAGTTTGATGCTGCTAATTTAAATTTAAACAAAGCAAAAATCAATATAGCTTATTATAAAAATATCATGGCAAAAAAAGAATTACGCGCACCTTATGATGCTATTATCGCAAACAAATTTATACAAGTGGGCGAAGGAGTAGGAGGAGTAGCTCAACCTTTAATAGAAATTTTTTCCTATCCACAAAGCAAACTGATTTTAAGTTTTGATGAAAAATATAAAGATAAAGTTAGATTAGGCGATGATTTCTTTTATAAAATCGATCAAAATGGCACAGAATTGAAAGGAAAAATCAGCCTTATTTATCCAAGTATAGAAGTAAAAACAAGAAAAATTTATGCTGAAGTGCAAACCACAAATCTAACACCAGGGCTTTTTGGTGAAGGTAGAATCATCACTAAAGATTAAAAATGTTTAAACTAGCTATAAACCGACCTATTACCGTGCTAATGTTTTTCTTAGCTCTTATGATTTTTGGGCTAATCTCTGCTTTTAGCATGAGTGTAAATTTATTTCCTAATGTTTCCATACCTCTTATAAAAATCACAAGCAAGATAAATGGGGATTTAAATTTCGTAGAATCAAAAGTCACTAAAGAAATAGAAAATGCTTTAAGTGAAATCGATGGAGTAAAGACCATAACCTCAGCTGCATATGATAATTTTAGTGTAAGTGTAGTCGAGTTTAAACTGGGTAAAAATCTTGAAGTAGCTGCCAATGATGTGCGTGATAAAATAGGAACTTTAAGCCTACCTTCTAAGCCTGAAATTGAAAAAATCAGTTCAGATTCTGGTTCTGCTATTTCACTTTTTCTATATTCTAAAGATAAATTACAACTCATGCGTGAAATCAATGACAAAATAAAACCTTTTTTGCAAAGAGTTGAAGGAGTAGGTAAAATCGAAGCTAAGGGGTTTTTAGAACCCCAAATTCGCATAGAATTAAAACCAAACGAACTTAGAAAATACAATCTTAACGCCCTTGATGTAGCAAATATCATCAAAAGTCAAAATTTTAAACAAGCCCTAGGCGAACTTAACAACAATCAAGATAACTATATCATCAAAGGCTATTTTGAAGCCACAAATTTAGAAGAACTTAGCAATCTTCGCATAAAAACAGGAGTATTTTTAAGTGATATTGCTAATATTTCAAGTCTTTATGAAGATGAAAAACAAAGTGCTTTATACGAAGGTAAAGAAGGGGTGCTTTTAGAACTCGGAAAAATCACAAATTATAACACCCTTGAAATGATTAAAAATGTCAAAAATGCCTTGCCTATTTTAGAAAAACAAATTCCAAAAGATATAAGCATTAATATGCTTTATGATAAAAGCTTAAATATCCACAAGCACCTTTCTCAAGTGATTTTTGATATGGTTTTGGGGATTTTTCTAACCCTTGTTATCGTGTTTTTATTTTTAAGAAATTTAAGTGCAACTCTCATTGCTTGCATAGCTATACCTACTTCTATCATTTCAACTTTTTTTATTATCGATCTTTTAGGCTATGATTTAAACCGCTTAACTTTTATAGCTTTAACCTTAAGCATAGGAATTTTTATCGATGATGCTATAGTAGTGATTGAAAATATTGCTAAAAAACTAAAAACTTATCCGCCTTTACAAGCTGCTTTTTTAGGTATCAATGAAATAGGTTTTAGCGTTTTAAGCATAAGTATAGTTTTACTTTGTGTTTTTATCCCTATTTCTTATATGAACTCTATATCAGGGCTTTTTTTCAATGCCTTAGGCATAAGCGTTGCAAGTGGGATAGTTATAAGCTTTTTGGTTTCTGTATTTTTAATACCTAGTATTGGGGCAAGATTTTTAAATCCAAAAGAAAACAAGTTTTATGAAAAAACAGAAGCTTTTTTTGAAAAAATAGAGCAAAAGTATGAAAATTTACTCTATAAAATTTTACAAAATAAAGTAAAATTTATCCTAGCCACTCTTGTTTTTATAGGGCTTTCTTTTGCTTTAGCCACTCGCATAGGGCTTGATTTTTTACCTATGGAAGATGATAGTGAAATTCAAGTTTTGCTTGAAAGCAAAAAGGATTTAAGTTTAGAAGCCATGAAAGAAAAAAGTTTAAATTTGCTTGAAAAAATCAAAAATGATAGCAATGTCAAATACGCTTTTTTACTTGTAGGCTATGATGATGCCAAAGATGCTACAAAGGCTAAAATTTATGTTAAACTTAAAAATTTAGACGAAAGAAATTTAAGACAAAGTGCCATAGTAAGTTTATATCGTCAAAAATTTCAAGATGAAAGTTTAAAAATCAAAATTTTAGAACTTCCAAAGATAGAGGGTGCAGGCATTGATGATCCCGTGCAATTTTTAATCTTAGGAGATGATTTAAACACTCTAAAAGAAGCTGCTTCTCAGGCAAAAGAAATTTTAGGCACTAATGCGCGCATTGTAGATATAAGTGATAATGCTAATGCTACAAAAGATGAAGTAGCCTTACACATCAACAAAGAAAAAGCCAAACTTTTAGATGTCAATCCTCAATATATCGCTGGGGTTTTAGGGTATTCTTTCTCGCAACTTAGCGTAGGAAGCATGGATAGAGGCAATTCAAAAGATGATATTATCCTAAGTTTTGCTCCAGAATTTAAAAAAAACATAGAAGCTTTAAAGCGCATTAGCATTAAAAACAACCAAGGTATAAATTTAGAACTTTCAAGCGTGGTGGATTTTATATACAGTAAAGATTTAAAAACTATCAATCGTTACAATAAAAACCGCTCTGTGAAAATCACAGCTGGAGTGAATGATCTTTCCTTAGGAGCGGTGCAAAAACTTTTACTAGATAATATGGATAAAATTTTAAATAACAATCCAAGTCTTAGCTATGCTTTTTCAGGCTTTATCAATCTTTTAGGTGAAACCGTGCAAGGTTTTGCTATGGCAGTAGCACTTGCTTTTGTTTTAATTTATCTTGTTTTAGCCGCACTTTATGAAAGTTTTATTCTGCCTTTAATCATCATGATAACCATGCCTTTAGCCTTTGGCGGAGCTTCTATAGGGCTTTTTATCACAGGGCATAATTTTTCACTTTTTGTACTTATTGCCATCATCTTACTTTTTGGTATGGTGGGGAAAAATGCTATTTTACTCGTAGATGTAGCTAATAAAAAATGCCATGAAGGTTTAGATCCCGATAAAGCTCTTTTAATCGCTGGAAAATCACGCTTAAGGGCTATATTGATGACAACTTTTGCTATGATTTTTGCTATGCTCCCACTTGCTCTTTCAAGGGGTGCGGGCTATGAAGCTAATTCTCCTATGGCAATAGCCATTATCTTTGGACTTATAAGTTCGACTTTGCTTACCTTACTCGTAGTACCTGCACTTTTTAAATTTTGTTTTAAACTAGATAGCAAATTAAGAAAAATTTATGAGAGAGAAAAATTAAATTAACCAAAATGATTAATTTAATTTTTTTAAGTATTATTCTTATAAAGTGCTTTTAAGTTATCATAGGCGATTTGTATTTTTTCAAACTGTTCTCTTGCGTAAGCTTTTTCTATTGCACTTTTTCCTTGATGAAAATCAGGATGATAAAGTTTTACCAAAATCAAATATTTTTGCCTGATTTCACTAAGATCATTTTGCGGAGTGCATTCTAAAGTATTAAAATAATTACTAAAAAGCTTAGCTAAAGCATTAAATTTCCATTTCATATTTTCTTTATTGTGAATATTTTGGCGAAATTTTTTATACTCTTCGCGGTCAACTTCAAAATTCACGCAATATTTTAAATGCTCGCTCTCATCTGCAAAAGCTTCAAAAAGTTCAAGGGTATTCTCGTTTTTATATTCTAAAATTAGAATATTTGTCATTTCATTATATTCTATATTATGATCTTGAAAATAATTTCTTATATAAGTAATAAATAATTTTTCATTAGAGCTTAACTTCATCAAAATTCTACCCGCAACAAAATCAATCTTGATAAACAACATAGGCTTAAGCATATTATTTTGCTCAAAAATTAATCTAAAAGTTTTAAAATGAGCATCTTGTAAATTCTCTATACCTTCATTTGTGCTTTTACGATATTTTTGATCTAAAACTTTTAAGAAATAACGGCGCTGTGGAATTTCATTTTCTTCAAAAAAAGAAAAAATTTTATTTTTTCGTCCTATGACCTTTGTGAAATTTTTGGTAATCAAGTCTTTAAAATACTGAAATACGCTAATATCATCTGTATTAACATTGATAGTTTCTAAAGTTTGCACGATTTGCATCTATTTCTCCCATAAAACCTCATTTTCAAAAAGCTCTTTAGTGCCTTTTAAAATTTCATTGGGTGTATAATCGGCTTTATAAGATAAAGATTGACACTTTTTTACAAAATACCCAAGATAAATATAATCTAAGTTCATTTTTTTAGCTATTTGTATTTCATTGAGCAAAGAAAATTTACCCAAAGAAAAATACGAAAAATCAGGATCATAAAAACAATAAATGCTTGAAATTCCATCCTCTAAAATATCAATCAAATCAACACAAACGAGCTTATCTTCTATATAAAATGCAAGCTCATATCCAAAATTCATAAAACCATCGACATAAAGATTATAATACTGTTTAAAGCTTAAATCATAACGCTTCCAGTTCTTTTTTTCTTCCATAAAACGATGGTATTTATCATATAAAAACAAATGTTCATTGCTTAAATTGGGTGTTCTAAGTATAACTTTGGTGTTAATATTTTTATTTACAACCCTTCTTTCACTTCTTGAAAAATTATATTCATTAACTAAAATTCTAAGACTTAAACATTCATCACAATCTTTACAAATAGGGCGTGAAAAATACCTACCAAAACGACGCCAACCTCGTTTTATTAGCTCATTATTGATTTCTTTAGGGCAATTTTCAATGTATTTATACTCTATTCTTGAACGTTTATCCTTTAAGTAAGGACACTGATCTTCAAGAGTACAAAAACCAATCTCAAGCATTAAATTTTCTTAATATCTGTATTTTTGATAAATTCGGAAAATTCATCCTGTAGTTTTTCTTGCTTTAAGAAAATTTCTTGCATTTCCTTATCTATGTTTGTTTCTTGATTTTTTTCGCGAATATCTTTAGCTAGTTTTTCTAAATTTTTTACACTTGCACCACTCTTGCTTGATTTCTTCGCTAATTTTGAAGTATTGGTGTTAGCTTGCATTTCTTTTTTAATACTTTTAAGACTGTCTAAAAAATCCATCTATTATTCCCTACTTTCTCGTATTTTTTTAAGCGTAGCAGCTATTGCAGCTATAACTTCTTCTTTATTTTCTTGATGACGATCTTCTGTTTTTTCTAATAATTCTTGCATATGTGTTTCTATGAAAGAGGTGTCTAAATACCCCCTTCTAAATTCTCTTGTTTTTGTAATGGCAATTAAAAATGGTATTGTTGTTCTAATATCATCAATCACAAATTCCTTCAAAGCACGCTCAAGTTTATTAACCGCTAAATCATAACTTGTTGCTTTAATAATAAGCTTTGCAAGCATGGAATCATAATAAGGCGGCACAGTATAGTCTTTATAAATATGACTATCAACCCTAACAGATGGTCCAAGAGCTGGGTAGTATTCTCCTATTTTTCCAGGACTTGGAATAAAATTTTTCCATACATTTTCAGCAGTAATTCTAGCTTCAATAGCAAAACCCCTAGGTTTAATATCGCTTTGTTCTAAGTCCAAAATTTCTCCTGCCGCAATACGAATTTGTCTTACAATAAGATCAATACCTGTAATTTCTTCAGTAATTGGATGCTCAACTTGAATTCTTGTATTCATTTCCATAAAATAAAAGCGATTATAATCATCAAGCAAAAACTCTATAGTTCCAGCATTTGTATAACCTACAGCCTTAGCAGCTGCCACAGCTGTAACACCCATGGTTTTTCTAAGATTATCTGAAATTCCAGGGCAAGGTGCTATCTCAATTACCTTTTGATGTCTTCTTTGAATAGAACAATCCCTTTCACAAAGATGGATAATATTTCCGTAGTTATCTCCTAAAATTTGAAATTCTATATGTCTGGGATTAACTACATATTTTTCCATAAATACTTCATCATTATTAAAGTATGTTAAAGCTTCTCTTTTGCAAGATTCAAAGGCATTTTCAAGATCTTGTTCTTTATGAACAACGCGAATTCCGCGTCCACCTCCACCACCTGAAGCTTTTAAAATAACAGGATAACCAATCTTCTCAGCAAAAATTTTAATTTCTTCCATGCTATAGGAATTTAATTTTTCAGTCCCTGGAACAATAGGTATGCCATTTTTAGCCATTAACTTACGAGCGATATTTTTATTTCCCATCTTATGGATTACTTCAGATTTTGGACCTATAAAAATAATTCCAGCATCTTCACAAGCCTTAGCAAATTCGTAATTCTCACTTAAAAATCCATAACCAGGATGGATCGCATCAGCACCACAAGCCTTAGCAATCTCGACAATACGAGCAACATCTAAATATCCTCTTATAGCATCCGTTCCTATGCGATAAGCCTCATCTGCGATTTTTACATGCAAACATTCACAATCAGGCTCTGTAAAAACTGCAACACTTTTAATATGTAAATCTCTACAAGCACGGATTACTCTAACAGCTATTTCAGCTCTATTTGCTATGAGAATTTTATGGATTTGATTCATAATTTGCCTTTTTTGTTATATTTTTATTGTTAATTTTAGCAAATTTTCCTTACAAAAACTTAGCAAAAAATTTAATTTATTTTAGTTATAATAAAACTTTTTAAAATTTTAATTCCAATAAAGAAAAGTTATAATTATAATGGTTGCTGATAAAAGATTATTTTATTTAAGTTGTATTTTAATCACCATAGGAATAGTATTTTCATACTCTCTTACAGCTTTTACTGTTCTTTTTCTTGACTATAGCGAGTTTCATTTTTTTATTCGTCAGCTTTTTTTTGGAATTAGTGGCATACTTATAATGTTTTTTATTTCTCGATTGGATCCTGATAAAGCACTTTCTAAAAAAATTATTTTAGCTATTTTGATTATTTCTTTTATCTTTATCATCATTTTGCCATTTTTACCTTCTGCATTAGCAACAGCTAGCGGAGGAGCTAAACGCTGGATACGCTTAGGCCCACTCTCTATCTCTCCTGTGGAATTTTTTAAAATAGGATTGATTTATTTTTTAGCATGGAGCTATACAAGGCGTATTGATGATAGTAAAAAAGCTATCAGACACGAGGCTTTAATTCTTCTGCCTTATTGTATCTTAGCTTCTATAGTTATAGGATATATTTATATCACTCAAAACGATTTAGGACAAAGTGTAATTTCTTTCTTTTTGATTCTAGCTTTAGCTTTTTTTGCAGGAGCTAGTAAAAGACTTTTTGCTTTTGGAACTTTAATCATTATGATGATAGGTATAATGGTAATTTTTAGTAACCAAAGAAGAATTCAAAGAATCGCTTCTTGGTGGGGGAATATACAAGATGCTTTTTTACCTATGCTTCCTGATTGGCTGGCAAATGCTTTAAGAGTAAGTAACAACAGCGAGCCTTATCAAATTTCACACTCTTTAAATGCTATAGCCCATGGAGGAATGTTTGGCGAAGGCCTAGGACTTGGAACTTTTAAATTAGGCTTTTTAAGTGAAGTGCATACTGACTTTGTTCTTTCAGGAATTACTGAAGAAATAGGACTTTTAGGTCTTGGGGTTATTTGCTATATTTATCTTTGGATGATTTTAAGAATTTTTAGAATTGCAGGAAGATGTGAAGCTAAACAAGATTTTATTTTTTGTTCAGGCATAGCCTTACTTTTACTTTTTTCTTTCTTTATGAATGCTTTTGGTATTATTTCTCTTACTCCACTAAAAGGTGTAGCGGTTCCACTTTTAAGCTATGGAGGAAGTTCAATGTGGGCAATTTGCATAGGCATAGGATATGTATTAATGATTTCAAAAAAGGTTAAATTATGACAATAGCTTTAACAGGTGGTGGAACTGGAGGACATTTGACCATAGTGCGTTGCTTATTAGAAAGTGCGATTAAAAAAAATATAGAATGTGTATACATAGGCAGTCAAAATGGTCAAGATAAAGCTTGGTTTGAAAATGAAGTACGCTTTAAGGAAAAATTTTTTTTAAGCTCTAAAGGAGTGGTTAATCAAAGCAAATTTGACAAAATCAGTTCTTTACTCCACACCTTAAAACTCTCCAAAGATTGTAGAGAAATTTTTAAAAAATACCACATCCAAGCCGTTTTTAGTGTAGGTGGATACAGTGCAGCTCCTGCATCTTTTGCGGCTTTATTCTCACATTTGCCTCTTTTTATACATGAACAAAATTCAAAAAGCGGCTCTTTAAATATGCTTTTAAAACCTTTCGCTACAAAATTTTTTAGCGCCTTTGAAAAAGAAATTAGCCCTTATCCTGTAGCAGATAAATTTTTTGATAATGCTAGGATTCGCAAAGAATTAAAAAATATTATTTTCTTAGGAGGATCACAAGGAGCTCAATTTATCAACGAACTAGCTTTAAATTTAGCACCAAAACTTCAAGAACAAAATATCAAAATCATCCATCAATGTGGAAAAAATGATTTTGAAAAGTGCAAAAAACATTATCAAAGCTTAAATATCCAAGCTGATATTTTTGATTTTAGTTTAAATTTGGAAGAAAAAATGAAAAATGCAGATCTAGCTATATCAAGAGCAGGTGCAAGTACTCTTTTTGAACTTTGTGCTAATACTTTGCCCACTATTTTTATACCTTATCCTTATGCAGCTAAAAATCATCAATACTTTAATGCTAAATTTTTACAAGATCAAGCTTTATGTCAAATTTTTATGCAAAACTCTATTAATCTTGATGAATTTTTTAAGTCAATATTAAAACTAAATCTAGAAAATATTTCTACAAGATTGCAAAATATAACCCAAAAAAATGGCGCAGATATGCTAATCCAAAAAGCTTTATTTGATAATTTGACTTTTATAAGATAAATATCCAAAGATATTTACTAAAATTCCAACAAAAACTAACATCAAAATAGCAAATGAAAAATTTTCAAATTTGTCATGCAAACAACCTATAATCCATTGTCCTTGTGCTACAATTAAATATCCAAAACCCTGAGCTAAAGCAGAAAGTCTCGCTGCTATTTGAGCATTAGAGCTTTTTTGTGCAATAAAAGAAAACCCATGATCAAAGCACTGATAATAATAGAAATTTTACTATCAAAATTAAAGAGCATACCAAAAGCGATCACATACATACTGCACAAACCTGCTATGTAAAAAGTATGTAAATTTTGTCTTAATTTTCCTAAAAGTAAAGGGCCAAAAAGAGACACTGGAGCTGCAACAAGTTGAGCAAATAAAACCATACTTGTAGAAAATTCTTTATCAAATCCTTTTTCTACAACAATTTGAACATACCAAAAAAACAAAGAATAAGCTAAAAACTTTGAAATCCCATAAAAAGAGTAATTTTCCAAGTTGTTAAATTTATAAAAAGATTGATTTTTTTATGAGCTTTTTTCTTAATACGAAAAAATCTACCATTTTTAGCTTGAGGATAGTAAACTACTAAAGCTACAAAAGAAAAAATAGCCCAGAAAAACATAGCTCCAGCTAAATCAAATACACTAAGCAAAGGTATAGCTAAAGCAATACCCATAATCGAAGAAATACTCAAAACAAGACTATAAATTCCCATTATACTTGCCATTTTTTTGGAAATTTTTCTTTAATAAAACTAGGAAGTAAAACATTTGCAATTGCTATACCACAGCCCATTGCTAACATTCCTAAAAATAAGCCATATACACCAAAATAAGAACGAATAATTTCGCCTAAAAAAAATTAAAAAATTCCAAAAACAATAGCACGAATAGGAGAAAAATATCCCACAATAAAAGAAATACTTCCAAAAGCTATCAAAGGAAGACTTGTAAGTATGCCCGCTACGGTTGAGTTTAAATAATACTTATCTTTAATAATATCAATAATAGGCCCCACTGCAGTAATTGGGGCTCTAAGATTAAAAGCTACAATAATAACATTAATCCAAAATATCTTTTTAAAAGAAGCCATAAAAGCCTTATTTGTTAAGTTCTACTTTGAATATTTTACCTTCTACCATCTTAGGAATCCATAAAATATTACCTTCAATAAATATATCTGCAGGACCTTTCATCAAAGGAAGTTCAAGTTTTACAGATTTAACATTATCTAAATTATAAATATATCCATTTAGATTATTTCCCCAAGAACTTACCAATAAACCATCTTTATAAGGAACTATTCCATCATAAGATTCTTTTTCATTTTTAATTATACTGAGTTCTTTTGTATTTAAATCATAAGCCATTACAACACCGCCACTTACACCATCAGGATGATAACCAGCTATAAAAAGCTTATGTTTTTTTCTATCTAGATATAACCCATTTGGACCGCCAAATTTTGCTAAATCAAGTTTTAATAATTCATCATATTGCTTAGTTTTTAAATCAACCTTTAAAATAAGCCCTGTGCCAGTATCGCTAACCAAAAGCGTATTGTCGTCTAATTTTTCTATGTCATTTAAAAAGATTGCACCTTTAACAGGTAAATTAAAAATTTCTTTTTTAGTTTTAAGATCAAAACCGCGTAAAACATCGATATCTACCACATAAAGAGTTTTTCCAATCTCCATCATGCCTTTTGGTGCATTAAGATGGGTTAAAAATTTATATTCTAGCACTTTGCCATTTTTATCAAGCTTAGAAATAAATCCATCATTATCTTTCGCCAAAGGTTCAAGTTTTTCTCCCACATTAGATACATAAACATAGTTTTTATTTACAAAAATACTTTCAGGGCTTTTAAAACCATCAAATTCTTGATATTTTAATTCACTTGCACCAAGCAAACTTCCAAGAAGCGCTAAACTTAAAACATATTTTTTCATATTTTCTCCTTTATTTAAAAATATTTTCGTTAGAATTATATTTATTTAGATAAAAAAAATGTGCTAGTTTTTTGATAAAAAATACAAGTTTTTTGTTTTTTGATATTGCTTAGGAGTTTGCTCATATTTCTCTTTAAATCTTTCAATAAACCAAGCTACCGAAGAAAAAGCGCACTCATTAGCTATTTCATTGATATTTTTTTTAGAAAATTTAAGTAAAATCTTTGCTTTTTGCAACCTTTTTTCATCTAACCATTTTTTAGGACTTTGTCCAAAACATTTCTTAAATTCTTTAGAAAAAGTTGCTAAATCTAATTTCGCAAAATTAGACATTTCATTTACGCTTAAAAATTCTCTACCACAATACTCAAAAAGCTGGGAAAGATCAAGGCGAAATTCTTTTAAAATTCCTGATAAAAAACTAATAAAATAAATATTCTTATTTAAAAGCAAATGTAAAAAAATCTCTTCAAATTTCAAACTCACTATAGGATCTAAAATTTGCGTATTTTCTTCAAAATGCGGTGAAAAACTTTCCAAAATTCCTTGCAAAATCTTATCATTTTTTACCCAAAAAATTTCATAGTTTTGAAACTTTTGATCTAGTTTAAAAAAATCTTTATACTTATAAATAAGCTCAATTAAAAATGCATTGTCAAAAAAAAATAAATAAGCTTCATAAACTCCTTTACTAAGTCCTACATTGCTTAAAGTATAGCTCCCAGCTTTTAAAAACAAAGTTTCATAAGAGTTAATCTTATAATCTTTTGATGCAGTGTGTAAAATTTTATATCCTTTGCGAACAAAAGTTAAAAGATGACTTCCTACATTAACAAAAGTAGAATGCGAAGTATCCGTTTGTGTATATTTAGCAAAAGTGCAAGATTTAATTTTTTTATAATTGACACCTTTTAATTGCTTTAAATCTTCTGGTAAAGAAAGAATTTTATTCATCGTAAATTTTGCCTACATTCTAAAAGATACTTTTTAAGATCTTTTTCTTTCATTAAAATTTCACGCATACAAACGCCTGCTATATTTATATCTTTAAAATTTTCTATATTTTGAGCATTGATACCGCCTATAGCATAAAGTGGAATTTGACTAAATTCAAGCAAGGATTTTAAAAAATCAATCCCTTTAGGCTCTAAACCCACCTTGCAAGAACTTTCAAAAATATGCCCTACAAAAGCATAATTTACCTTATAACTCATCGCCTCTAAAAGCTCTTCTTTACTATGGACTGAAGTGCCAAGTATATGAAAATATTTTATTAATTTAGGCTCTTTTCTTAGCAAAGAAAGCGGTGCGTGAAAATAACGATGCCCCAATTTTAAACACTCCCTATCAAAAAAATGCAAAAAACAAGTCACTTTTTGCTTTGCGCAAATGCTTAAAACTTCTTTTGCTAAATCATAATACTCAAATTCGCTTAAATCTTTTTCTCTTAAAACTATAGCATCTACCTTAGCCTTAGCAAGTTTTTCAATCTGCTTTAAAAAGTCTATCTCTACACATTTTCTATCGCTTATGGCGATGATTTTTTTATCCCACATAGATACTATCGCTCATCACAGCTTGTAAATTGGATCTTTTAAGCATAGCTAAAATTTCATCCACGCTCCTATCATCTGAAATTTCAAACTGCTCATCACCCTTTTTCTCACCCTTATGCTCACCTATACCCACACTCACTCCTGCACTCATTTTAGTAGCACCAAGCTTGATAACCTCATCTCTAAAGCCTATTCTTTCACGACTTGAAATGGTAATGCCTGCAAAAGGTAAAAAAAGTCTATAAGCACAAAGTACTTGCAAAAGGCGTTTTTCACTCACATCTTTAGGATGAATTTTAGCATTATTGATAATAGGTCTTAAACGAGGCACCGAAATAGAAATTTCAGCATGCGAATAAGCTTGTTGTAAAAAATGTGCATGAAGCGCCGTAGCAAGAGCGTCTTTTCTAAAATCATCTATACCCAAAAGTGCCGCAAAAGCCACTCCACGCATACCCGCTTTTAAAGCTCTTTCTTGAGCATTAAAGCGATAAGGAAAAATGCGTTTTTCACCAGCTAAATGAATTTTAGAATATTTTAGAGGATTGTAAGTTTCTTGAAAAACAGTCACATAATCACAACCCTTTTCATGCAAAATTTTATATTCATCTTCATTCATAGGATAAATTTCAACGCCCACAACCTTAAAATACTCTCTAGCTATTTTACAAGCATTTGCTATATATTCTACACTTGCAAACTCCCTGCCCTCGCCTGTTAGCATTAAAATTTCTTCTAAACCACTTTTAGCAATGGCTTGCATTTCTTCGTGAATTTCAGCTTCATTTAGCTTAGCTCTTGCGATTTTATTACCTTTTTGAAAACCACAATAAACACATTTAGAATTACAATAATTTGACAAATAAAGTGGGGTAAAAAGAGAGATAGAATTTCCAAAATATTTTTGCTTGACTTTAGCGGATTTAAAGGCTAATTCTTCTATGAAATCTTCTGCTGCACTTGAAAGCAAGGCTTTTAAATGCTCTATGCTTAAATGTGTTTGATTTAAAGCATTTTTAACATCTTTAGCGCTAAATTGACTCTCATCATAGCTTTGAACTTGACTTAAAACCTTATTTAAAATTTCGCTTTTTATTTCCTGCATGTGAGGTAAATGCTGCATATAATCTTGCATAATCAATCCCTTAAAAAGCCTGTTAATGGAGAACTTGCTTTAGCTTCACTCACACTTGCCACACCTGCTAAAAAAGCCGCTCTTCCCGCATTTACTGCCAAAGAAAAAGCTCTAGCCATCAAGGCTATATCTTTAGCTTCAGCTATGGCTGTATTTACCATCACTGCACTTACTCCCATTTGCATAGCTTCACAAGCTTGTGAAGGACTTCCAATACCCGCATCTACAATGATAGGCAAATCAATTTCATTAAGCAAAATTTGTATAAATTCCTTAGCACATAAACCTTTATTACTCCCAATAGGCGCTGCTAAAGGCATGATAGCCGCAGCTCCAGCATCACGCATAGCTCTAGCTGCGTAAAGATCAGCATGCATGTAAGGTAGGGGCGTAAAACCCTCTTTAGCTAAAAGCTCACAAGCTTTAATCGTTTCATAATTATCAGGCAGCAAATACCTACTATCGCTTATCACTTCTATTTTGATAAGTTCTCCACAACCAAGCTCTCTTGAAAGCCTTGCAATGCGTAAGGCTTCATCGGCGTTTCTTGCGCCTGAAGTGTTGGGTAAAAGTGTGATATTTTTAGGGACATAATCAAGTATATTAGCAATTTCCCCTGTATTTGCACGGCGTAAGGCTAGAGTGATAATCTGTGCTTTAGCTTCTTCTATAGCTGATTTTATAAGCTCTAGCGAATATTTTCCAGAACCTAAAATAAATCTTGAATCAAACTCGTATTTGCCTATTTTTAATTTATCGTTTTTTAAATTTTCTTGCATTTTTACTCCTTATTTGCTAAAAGCTCTAAAACAAGGTTACTTTGATGTCCTGCGCAAATATTTACCCTTGGCGCCATAAGTCCATTTCCCACCTTAGCACCATTTACCAAATCCCCGCACACATAGAAATTTTTAGCAATTTTTCTTGTTTGTATGCTGTTGCTATCACCATAGCCCGCAAGCCCTGAAGCGCAGATTAAAATACCATCTTTGTAAAATCTATGAAAATTTTGCGCTATCATTGCTTTTGCGATAGCACTATCAAAGGCTTCACAAACTATATCTATATCTTTAAACAAAGACTCTAAATTATCCTCATCGATTTTTAAAGTACAAATTTCAACGCTGATATAAGGATTAATTTCGCTAATTTGCTCTTTTAAAGCTTCGGTTTTAAACTTGCCCAAATCACTTACACGGTAAGCTTGACGATTTAAATTACTAGGCTCAATCACATCAAAATCAATCAACTTTAAATACCCCACTCCACTTCTTGCCAAATTTATCGCTATATGTGATCCAAGTCCGCCTAAACCACACACCGCCACGCGCCCATTTTTAAGTTTATCGTGAAGCTTTGGTGTATGTCTTGCTCTCATCATAGCATCTAGTGCGTCTTTTGGAGGTAAAGTATTTTTTTCTATACAAAAAAGCTCATCATTTTCATTTAAAGCGATATTCTCTTTTGTTGCAAAACCATTGATAATCCATACATCATTTTCATTTTTGCTGATATTTTCAAAAAATTCCAAACTTGTTTTAAAGTCTGTATCAAGTTCTTTGCCATTGAATTTTACTCTCATCATCCACCTCCTACAAAACTTACGATTTCAGCTTTATCGTTTTCTTTTAAAATCAAATTTTCAAATTCACTCTTAGGTATAATCTCTCCATTTAATTCCAAGGCGATAAGTTCTATTTTCAAGCCTTTTTCTTTGATAAAATCCATAAATTTAAGCTCTTTTAACTCAAGCTTTTGTCCATTGATAATCATTCTAAACCTTTAAAAATTTTCTATCAAGTCTTTAAAAACAAGACAAAGTTTTTCAAATTCTTCTATACTTACCCTTTCATCAATAGCGTGAATTCTATCATTACAAACCCCAAATTCTACTACCTTTACACCGTATTTTGCAAAATACCTTGCATCACTTGTACCGCCTTTGGTATTAAGCTCTGGCACTTCATGAGTGATTTTTTGAACGCTTTCATTCATTTTTTGAACGATTTTATTGTCGATATTTGTCAAAAAAGCTTCGCTTGATTGTTTTAACTCTAACTCATAGTTTAAACCATGACAAATTTTTTCTACATAACTTTTTACATCTTCTAAGCTTGTATCAGGGGAATTGCGTACATTAAACATAAGTTTTAAATCATTTGGCGTTACATTACATACCCCCATACCTCCACGAATATCAGTTATAACGATTTTTGAAGGACTAAATTCAGCACTTCCAGGATCAAGATCAAAACCCGCTAAAAGCTTTAAAACCGGTGCAAAATCATGCACAGGATTGATACATTTTTCAGGATAAGCAACATGCCCTTGTTTTCCACGGATTAAAAGTTTTCCATTGATAGAACCACGACGCCCTATTTTAATACTATCGCCGATTTTTTTAACACAGGTTGGCTCTGCAACCACAGCATAATCAGGTAGCATATCTCTTTCTTGCATCCATTCTAAAACAGCCTTAGTTCCATATATAGCTTCGCCTTCTTCATCACTTGTTAAAATAAGACTCAGTCTTGCTCCTTTAAAATTCGTATTCTTTGCCGCATCCACAAAGGCTGCTACTCCGCTTTTCATATCTTGAGCACCCCTTGCATAGATAAAGCCTTCTTTTTCCACAGGCGCAAAAGCATTATTACTCCAACCCTCGCCTGCAGGCACCACATCTACATGCCCACCAAAAGCTAAATGCTCGCCTTCATCTTTAAATTTTTTAGTGAGTAAAAGGTTTTTAATGCCTTCTTTTTCTATAAAAAAAGTTTCAAAATCACTCAGTTCCATAGCGATGAAATTTAAAGCTCCATCATCATTTGGTGTAACAGATTTAAATTTTAAAAGTTCGATTAAAAATTCTTTTGCATTCATTTTTCATCCTAAAAAAGTTTTATATAATAAATTAAGAGCAAAATACTCTATAATTATAGCTGAAATTATATTGATTATAAAAACAACTTTTGCACTAAAAACATGACTATATCTTGCCACCACAAAGGCTAAAGCACTTACCCAAAAAAGTATAGCCACAACAAGCCCTAAAGTCATCAAATAAGCATGATCGCTGCTTAAAACCACACTTGCAGCACTAAGCCAAAATCCTATCACAAAAGGATTTGAACCATTTAAAAAAGCTCCTTTAATATAACTTTTCAAAAGACTTTCTTTAAATTCTTTATGCTCTAAATTTAAGCTTTCTTTCTTTTTTCTTAGCATCAAATACGCCATATAAGTTAAAAAACAAAAACCAAAAATCGCCAAAAAACGCATAAAAATGACATTGTCTAAGAAATTTAAAAGCCCAAATTGAAGCAAAAAAAGATAAAGCATATCTATACTAAATGCTCCAAGTCCTACAGCTATGGAATTTTTAAAAGCTTTTAGTGCATAAGTTAAAATCAAAATATTTACAGGTCCAAAAGGCACACTCACTCCAAAGCCCAAAAAAACTCCACTTAAAAAAGAATCAAACATTACCATCTTTCATAAAATTTTCTATATCAAGTGCGATTTTATCAATAGCGTTTATAATATCTTCTATATAGATTTTATCAAAATACCGCTCTAAATTCGCATCTTTTTCGTAGATATTTAAAATACTTTTTTCGCACATTGAAGCATAACGCCCTACAGGCAAAACCGCCCCACTTGTGCCTACGCTGATAAAAAGCGAAGTTTGATTTAGCAAAGAATAAAGCGTAGCATAAGCAGGAGCTTGCTCTTCAAACATGACTATATTGTGTCTTAAATCCTTGCTTTTGCATTTTGGGCATTGTTTATCTGTGATTTTTTCATAACCTATATTAAAAATTTCTTCGCATTTTAAGCAGCGAAGTTCAGGCAAAAAGCCATGCAAATGTACTACATCTTTACACCCTGCACGCTCTAGCAAATCATCTACATTTTGCGTGATGACAAAAAGGTTTTTACCCCATTTTTCTTTTAACTGTGCGATTTTTTCATGAGCATGATTTGGCTTTACATTTTGAAGTTGTGCCCTTCTTGCATCGTAAAAATCAAGTACTTTTTTAGGATTTTTTCTAAAACCTGTTGCAGAGCAAACCTCCATCACATCGTATTCTTCCCAAAGTCCATCATTATCTCTAAAAGTTTTAAGCCCACTTGGAGCAGACAAACCCGCTCCGCTTAATATCATAATGTTTTTCATTGCTAAACCTTATAAAATTTACAAAGTTTAGCGAAAAATGCTTTAAGAAAATAAATATTTTTGCAAGATTTTTTCTTTTTCTTTTTCTAATCTATCAAGTTCTATTTTATATTCATTGATTTTTTTCTCAATCTTGTCAGTTATATCTGCTATTTGATCTTGAAATTCTAAAGAAGGAAGTTTAACTCTTAATGCTTTTATTCTATCTATTGAAGCTCTAAGTTTTCTTGAAAATCCTTGTTTTTTACCAGCTTCATTTAAAATAAAACTTATGTATTTAGCATTTATTTTTGTATCATCAACCCTTAATACCCCACAATGATCAGTTGGATAAAACTTTTTATTTTTTGGTATAAATCCCACCATCCAATCTCCATCTATACCCCACAAAACAGAATCATTATCATAATCTTGCAAAATTTCTTTATTAACAAATCCAAATACTTCCAACACATTTGCACTATAAACAGGAATTTGTCCATTTTCAAGCAGCTCATTATTTAAAACTCTTTTTCCAATACTTAGTTTAAAAATTGGATTTGATAAAGCATATTCTTTAATTGTTTTATTAAATGATGATAAAAATTCACTATCCAAATTTATTTTACACAAATTATTAATTTTATCTAAAATAGAATTTAGTTCATATTCTTGATTGTCCTCTATAATACCACATTTTTGAAGCATTGCTTTGATTAGGTTTTGATACTCTTTTATACTCAAACTTAAAGTATTATACTGCTCTTCTACCTTTTCACACTCTGCTACGATTTGTTTTTGAATTTCAAGCGGTGGAAGTGGGATTTTAAAACTATAAAAAATATTAGTATCAAACTGTGGATACTGTTGTCCTTGTTTATATAGTTTTTGTCCGCAAATTTCTAATAAAATATACAAAAAATCAAAAATAATCTTGCTTTTATCTTTAACACTCAAAATATGATTATTTGCTGAAACAAATTTACCTTTATGTTTTTTAATATTTGCATATCTTGCCACTCCTAAAGTAATTACTTCACCTTCGTTTATAAATTGTCCAGCTGTTTTTTCATCTGTCCACCATTCGTAGTTTTTAGAACTTGGTAAAAGTTTTACATTTCCACTGTTTAAATTCATTTTTTCGATTTCTGTCGCACTAGCTTGATTTCTAATTTTATTTAAATCACACACTTCCCCTAATCTCACCAACTCATACTTAGATTTCTTAAAAGGATTTAACTCATCTCTTGATTTTACGTTTAAACTTATAGCTTTATTAAATTCCACTTTTTCAAAATCCATCATATCAATAAGCCTCGCTTTACTAGCATAGCCTTGCAAATCTTTTGGTATATCGCTAAGAGTTTTTAAAAATGCTTTACAAATTAAAGTATTAAGCTTAGTTTCATTTTGCGGATTGCCTCTTTCAAAAAGTGGGCTCAAATAAGGCTCGTGCAATTCTTTTAAACCTTCATCACCTTTTCTATTACTCCACTCATAACCTAAAAATTTCTTTTGTTCTTTTATATCACTTGGAGATTTTATGATTAAAACTTCTTGATTAAGACTTAGACAAAAATAAAGCAATTTATCCTTTTCTATTGCTTGAGTATAAGCTAAAAAGGCTTTATCTTCTAAATCTTGCTTATCTTTACTTTCTTTATAAATTTTAGATTCTTTAAGTTTTTTATAATCACTTGTTTGCCTAAATGCATTGCGATAATCTTTAAAGGCTTCTAGCTCTGCAAGTTTAGAATCTAAGTTTCCATTTAAAAAATTGCTATAAAGCTCTTTATCAAATTTTCTAAAATCACAATACGCACTTAGATAATTTTGATAAAAGTTTTCATTGTCTTTTAAATTTTCAGCTTCTATGCGTTCTTTAATCAAACTATAATCTTGAGAAATAAGATGATTTTCTTGTTTAAAAGTTTCTTTTTTGCGTAAAAATAAAATAATCGTATTTGTCCCTGTTGCTCCAAATGTTTGATTACCTAGCTCTACAATGGCAATAAAATCAAAATTTTGAAATAATATTTCTCTTGTATTTTTATAAATAGAATCTTTATTTAAAATAGAACTTGGTAAGATAATAGCAGCTTTAGCATTATCATTTAAAATTTGATTTGCTCGCTCACAAAAAAAGCATTCGATAGAATTATTTGTTTCTATGTTTATATCATCGTTAAAAAGTTTATAGGTATTCTTAGATTTATCACTTAAAGTTTCTAAAAATCCTTTTACAGAATAAGGCGGATTTGCTATAAGCAAATCAAAACTATTTGATTCTATTTGTGGTTTTGCTTTTTCTCCTTCTAAATTATTTGTATTTGCTAATTCAAAAGAAGCAAGTGCATCAGCGTATAAAATATTGATTTCATTTTGTCCATACATTGCACTTGATACCTTAGAAACCTTACTTAAGCGATACTCTTTTTCAATACCATAAATATTTTTATAATGCTCTTTAAGCTCATCTTCTGTTAGATAACGCTTAAGCTCATTGGCATAGGTGTTTAAAAAATGTCCAGCACCACAAGCATAATCAATCACCCTTAAAGCTTTAGAGTTTTTGCTTAACATTTCTTGAAGCGGTAAAGAATACATAATAAATTCACAAATTTGAATAGGGGTAAAAAACTGCCCTTCATCTTGCTTCATACCTTTTTGCAAAAAAAGTTCAAAAAGATTGCCTAAAAATTGATTTGTAGAGTTTTGGGTAAGCTTGTAATTTGCAAAAAGCTCTACTATTTCTTTTAATACAAGTGCATTTTTTAAGAATAATTCTTTATTATGCACTTCTAAAAATGCAAAATCATTATTTGAATAAAATTTTAATTCTTTGATGTAATTTTGCATTACTTCTTTTAAAGTTTTTATCTTTAATTGCTTAAAGTCTTTTTCTATATCTTCATTAGATACAAAGGTAATTTTCTCTCCTAAGAATTCTTTCATAGCTTCTTTATAAAGCCACATTAATCTATCTTGCATATTTGCATAAGTATCTGCCATTACACCAAAATATCCAAATTTGAGATTGTTTTTATTAAAAGTTTCATCATAAATTTTGCAAAGAAAAATATTTACAAGTTTATCAAAGGCATTTTCCTTGCCTGATATATTATGCTTGCGTAAAATTTTTGCAAATTCGTGATATTTACCTTCTTCTTTAAGTTCCTTAAGATTATCAAAAGTTGGAGTAATTTCTAAAATTTTATAAGCATTGACATTTTCTTCAAAAATACCTTGTTTAAAATATTGCAGTTCATAACTTTCTTTCCAAGTTTTAAAAAGTTCTATATTGTTATTAGATTTTTTATAAGAATTTTGTAATTCCTTTTCTTTTAGATATTCTTCGTTATCGTAAGCTTGTATGATGTAATTTTTATATTCTAACTTATCGCTAAAATCACTTGTATAAAGACAAAGATATTTTACACCTTTTTCTTGCTGAAAATAAGAAAAAAGCTGCCCGCCATCTTCTTGCATTCTATTCCATTCTTTTATAAATTCACTATTTTTAGAATCTGTGGTTTTACATTCTATAATCAAATAAGGATTGTTTTCATTATCCTTTACTAAAATATCAGCCTTACCACCTTTTTTATCCCTGCCAAGATTCCATTTTGGCTCTAACTCTAAATATTCAGCCTTGTAACCTTTTTCTAAAAGTCTATGCACACATTCAAAAACTACAAAATTTTCAGGGTGTGAAAAATTAGAAGTAGTTTTATCGTGAATTTTTATTTCTTTTGGGTAATTAATACTTTGGTTTTTATAATCTATTAAAAGTGTGTAATTATTGATTGTTTTTACATAATTTTCATTTTTATTTTTAAAGCCTAAGTTTTCTAGAACTTGTTTTAAATTATCTTTTGTAATCATTTATTTCCTTATAATCTCACCACCTTAGCACCAAAGCCACCTTGATTGATCGGTGCGTCATTAAAGCCCTTGACACTTTTATGAGTTTTCAAAAACTCTCTTACAGCAAAGGCAAGATTTCCTGTTCCTATACCATGGTAAACTAAAACTTCATCAAAGCCTGCAAGCAAAGCATCTGAAATAAATTTATCAAGCCTTGAAATAGCTTCATCACTCCTAAGCCCATGCAAATCCAAGCTAACGCTAAGATTAGTCGGTTTTGCCACACTAATGCTTGTTTTTGGACTTATTTTAGGTGTAGGAGTGCTTTTTTTAAGCAGTTTTAAAGGCACACGAAGTTTGATCCCATCACTTTCAACCATAGCATCGTTTTTAGAAATGCTTATGATTTTACCCTTAATTTTTTCATATTTTACAAAATCCCCCACACGCAATTCTTCGTTTTGCTCCATACTTGGCAAGATGATTTCTTTTTTAAGTTCATTGGTTTTATTAAGACTTCTTTGCTTGTCTTTTATATCTTTAAGCTGTATGGTTTTTTTAGCTTCTTCTATGGCTTTGTGAAATTTAAATTCTAAATTTCTCAAACTCGTACGAAATTCTTGTTCATTTTTTTCTTTTTGCTCTTTTAAAGAAAGTAAAATTTCATCGACTTTTTGCTCTTTTTTCTCAACATTTTCAAGCTTAGCTTTTAGTTCTAATTCAAGATTGATATTTTTACCCACAAGCTCTTCTAAATTTTCTTTATCCTCGCCATAAAGCTTTTTAGCCTCGCTAACTAAATTCGGCGGAATCTGATAACGCAAAGCAGTTTCAAAGGCATAAGATTTTCCTATAGTACCTTTTAAAAACTCATATTTTGGGCGTGAAAGCTCTTCATCATATAAAGCAGCAATGAGTTCAACTTGCTCATTCTTTGCTAAAAGCATGGCAAGGTGTTTGTGGTGTGTGGTGATGATGATTTTAAGATTATTAGCTATGAGTTTTGAAATTAACACACTATACAAACAAGCCGCTTCTTCAAAATCTGTTCCAAGCTCTATTTCATCGATACCTAAAAGCAAATTTTTCTTAGAAAAAAGTCTAGAAAAATGCAACATTCTTCCTGCAAAAGTTGAAATGTCGTTTTTAACATTTTGCGGATCTTCTATGATGGCATCAAATTCTTTAAAAGTACCGATTTTACTTTCACTTGCTTTTATATGCATAGGCAAAAGATGTTTAGCTAAAAATGCTGCGCTTAGCATGGATTTTAAAAGCATGGATTTTCCGCCTGCATTTACCCCTGTGATGATTAAAACTTGTTTTTTAAATTCCAAACTCACGCTTTTTGGATTTTTTAAGGCAGGATGGGCGAAATTTTTAAGCACTAAATCCGTACTTTGATCGCACAAAATAAATTCAAAATCCCTTTTTTTAGCAAGCAAAACTCTAGCACTATAATGGTCAAAAAGATCAAAGGCTGTATTGATAAATTTTAAAAAAGGTAGATTTTTTGCTAAAAAAGCTGAGAAATTTTTAGCGTATTCATAATAAATTTCTTCTTTTTGATTTTTGATTTTTTCTATATCATTTTGCAAATTTTCAACACTTAAAGGCACGATATAAAAGCCACCGCCACTACTTCTACCTATGATTTTTGCTTTAATAGCGTGATTAAACCCGCCTCTTACAAGCAAGGCTTCAAGATTGTTTATAAGATGGATTTGTGTATCGATAAGATAAGGCATCAAAGCTTTTGTATAGCAAAATTTCTTAAACTCAGCTATTATGCTTTCATTTTTTAATCTTAGAGCGGCATTAAGATTTACAAGTCTTTCATCTAAACTTTCTTTCAACTCCCCTTTTTCATCGAAATTCAAACAAAGCTCCAAAGCCCCGCTAACAAATTCTATCTTTTGTAGCCAAGAGTCTAAATTTGTTCCTAGTTTTATTTTTTTTAACTTTTCAAAATAACGAAAAATTTTTACAAATTCAAAAATTTCATCTAAATGTAAAATTCCTTGCTTGCTTAAATGAACTAAGGCTTTATCAAGATTGCTAAGCTCTGGTATAGTAGGAAATTCCACCTCGCAAAGCTCATGTATGCGTTTAAAATGAAGATTAGAATCTCCTTGCAAAAAAATCTCCTTATCTCTTGCAAAAAGGGCTTTAAACTCTTCTAAATAGCTGTTTAAATCAAGCTTTGAGATCAATTCTTCTTTTGTATCATTCATCATTTAACCTACAATCTTTAATATCTATGATTAAAGAATTAAAATTTTGATTATTATCCTTTGAAATAAAACTTCCTGTACCAAATTCATAATTAAAATACGCCTTAGAAACATTGATATCTTTACATAAAATATTTTTATTTTGATTAAAAGCTACGATAATATCTGTTCTTAAATGACTTTTTTGTGTGTTTTCAAATTCAAAAAATACTGCTAAAACAATAAAAATCACAAGCAAAATACCAAAAAAAGGTTTAGTTTTTTTGCCTAATTTTTCACGCAAAGCAAAAGTGATTAAGGCTAAAATTAAGATGATTAAAAGATATAAAAAAACCCTACTCATTTTTTTGCCTTAATTTATTACTGATATCTCCTGCACCAAAACCTATAATAAGCCCTTCTTCAAAAACCTGTCCCTTGGAAGCTACTAAAAATTTACCCTCTCTTTTGATATCTTCTACAAATAAAGCCTTAGGAAAAACCGCTTTTAAATCAAGTTCTATAGGCTTTTCTCCTGCAGCATAAACAGGTAAAATTACAAGCTCATCAACACCTTCAAAAGCCTTTGCAAATTCCTTTAAATTTGTAGCCAAACGCGTGTAGCGGTGGGGTTCAAAAATGGCTGTAATTTTTTTATATCTACCTAATTTTGCGTATTCTTGTGCTGCACTTAAAGTCGCTTTTATTTCGGTGGGATGATGACCATAATCATCGATTAAAACCAAATTTTCATCAGCATGTAAAATATCAAAACGCTTTTTAATACCTTGATAATTTTTAAGCCTAGTTCTTATCGTTTCTATATCTAAGAAATTTAAAGCCGCCAAAATCGCCAAAGACGCATCAAGGGCTAAATGATATCCCATGCCAAAAACCTTAAATTCACCTAAATCTTTCAACTCAAAGCTTGTAAAAGGTTTGAAATTTTCTATACGCATGGTGCAGTTTTTGATATCTTTGTTCGGATAAAGCTTGGTTGACTCATTTTTATAATTTTTCAAAAACTCATCTTCAGCATTAATCACGCGAATTTTAGCCGTATCTAAAAACTGCGTATAAGCATGATGGAGTTTTGAAACTTCATTGCCATAATGATCTAAATGCTCTGCTTCTGCATTAGTAACTATAGCCAAATAAGGATTTGAATTTAAAAAAGAACTATCGCTCTCATCAGCTTCAAAAACAAGGTTTTGGCTTTCTTTATAAATCATATTTGAACCAAATTCTTTTAAAATCGCTCCGATGATCACAGAAGCATCATCAAGCAAAGAAGCCAAAATACTTGAAGTTGTGCTTTTTCCATGTGCTCCTGCAACTGCAAAAACGCGCTTATCTTCTAAGATAAGAGGTAAGGCCTCCTTGCGTGAAAGGCATTTAATGCCTAATTCTTTAGCGTGTTTAAATTCAGGATTTTCTTCTTTGATAGCAGCAGAATAAATAACTAAATCTTTGTTTAAAATATTGTCTTTATGATGAGGGATACTGACCTTAACCCCTTCTTTTTCTAGTTCTTTAGTGATTTTACTCTCTTTAAGATCACTTCCGCTAATTTTAAAACCTTTTTCTTTTAAAAATCTTGCTAAAGCGGAAATTCCTATACCGCCTATGCCGATAAAATGGATATTTTGCATCATTTAAACCTTTATACTTTAAAGGCTAAATTTTAGCACTTTTTTACTAAAAAGAAAATATAAATCCTATTTTGAAATGCCTAAACGCTCGGCTAATTGATATAAATTTAACTCTCTATAAAATTTATCAAAGTCTTTAGTATAAACATCAAGATTAAAAGCTTTATTCATATCTTTTAAAGTATCATTACTTTCAAAATAGTACCCTTTACCGCCACTATAAATACCTTTTTTATCAATCCATACAGCATCGTTGATCCCAAATTCTAATTTCTCATCACTTGGTCTTGCTAACATATTTCTTCCGCCTACGCTTAAATACTTGACATTATTTAAACTTAAAGCATAAAGAGTTGGAAAAATATCTTTATGAGATCCTACACGATCTTTATCATAATAAATATTATCTTGCAAATCCTTAGGAATATAAAGATAAAAAGGTACACTATAAGCAAAAGCTTTTTGGGAATTTAAATCTATACTCATTTCGCGTACTCTATGATCTCCAGTTGCTGCTATAATGACACTATTCTTAAATGGACTTTGTTTTACTTTATCTAGAAATTTTCCAAATTCATTGTTTGCATAAGTATAAGCTTTGATAATGTTATCTTGTTTATCTTTTTCATAAGGAAGCATATTAAGCAAAGTTTGCGGAATGTTTTGTAATTTTGGCAAATCATTTTGTGGAATTTTATAAGGTGGATGATTAGAAATAGTAAGAGCAATTATAAGGGTGTTGTGTGGATTTTTTTGAAGTAAGTCATAAACTTTTTTATATAAAAACTCATCAGCTACCCCATAACCATTTTCGCTATCTTTTGCTCCATTATACTCTTTCATTAAAATATTTTCATCTATAATCTCATCTACCCCCAAAATACTGAGATAATTTTTAATATTTTGCCAAGATCCATTACCTGCACTTACAAAAATCACCTTATATCCTGCTTTCTTATAAATAGCAATAGGTGTTAAATCTAAATAAGTTTTCTGAAATTTACTTGTGGAAATATTAGAAAATGGACTTACAAAAAATAAGTTTGCAAAACTTGGTATAGTTCCATTACTAGAACTCAAAAAACGTTTGAATAAAAAATCTTGCTTAAAATGTTTATCTAACGAACCCAAAAAATTATGTTCTGTATTTGCAAAATCAGCCAAATTAAGCCCAAAACTTTCCATTAAGTTAACAAATACACTAGGATGATTCTTTTCAGCTTTTAGATTTATAGGACTTTGATGCAAATAATCAAAAAGTTTTTCTTTAAGTTCTTGTGCTTTTAAAGGTGTGATAGCCTTCAAAGCTGCTTCTTCTTTATATTGTTTTAAAGCCCAAGAAAATGCCATAATTGGATTTAACATTGTATCATTTACAACACTATATTCGCTAAAAGAATAATTTTGCACATTTATAGCCACATGCTTAAATGGACCCCTTAAGGCTATAACATAAACAATAATTAATATTAAATTTAAAGCTATCAAGGGAAATAATCTTAAATTAACAGGTTTTAGCTTTAAATTTAATATTTTCAAATTTAAAAAAAATACAAAAACTCCAAAAATCAACATTAAAGCTAAAATTTTTAAAATTGGATAATCGTGATAAATAATACTTAAAATAGTTTTTGCGTTATCATCTTTTAGAGTAAACATAAAAATATCAAATTTAGTCTTGTAAATTTCGTAATAATAGTATTTTGCATAAGAAAATCCTATACAAAGACAAGAAATAACAATTATATAAATGCTTGAAAAAATGAAATAAAAATTTTTACTATATATTACTAATTTATTATTTATTTTTATATTAGAAAAAATTAAACTTAAAAAACCACAAAGCAAGAATGGTAAAAACGCTGCGCTTAAAAATCTTATATCATGAAAAACACCTAAAAGATACATTAAAAAGATTTCATTTTTATCACTAATTAAACCAGTAGGGATAAAAGAATTTTGCATTAAAATACGATTAATGGTAAAAGTTACTATAAATAATACACTAAAAATAAAAATTTGAAGTAAAATTTTTCTCATATTCACCTTCTTTAAAAATTCTTAAGAATTTTATCAAAACCCCAAAGTTTTCTTGCTTCATCACTTTTTTTAGGCTCTATAATAAGCATTTCTTCTTCAGAACCTAATTTACTTTCTATCTCACCAAAAGCATTGATAAACAAAGTATCGCCGTAAAAATTCCACTCATCTTTTGTTTTGCCTATGCGATTTACTCTTAAAATGCTTGTAGAATTTAAAAAAGCTCTTGTTTTTAAAAGTTCTTCCCATCTTTGTTTGCTTTCAAAGGTACAAGCACTAGGAACGATAACCAAATCAATTTTTTTCGCCATAATCTGTTGCCAAAAAATATCAAAATGTGTCTCAAAACCAAAAAGCAAAGCACATTTTAATTTTTCATAATTAAAAGTAAAAATTTTTAATTCTGATGGAGTTTTGTTGCTGAAAAATTTTTCTTCATTCCAATGTTCATAAGGCATTAAAATTTGCTGTTCATAACTTTTAACACCATTTGGAGTAACTTTTAAGCAAAGTTTTTTATAACTTTTAGCTTCAACACTAACATAAGGAGCGATGATTTCTAATTCGTATTTTTTAGCAAGTTTAATCAAGCTTTCTTTTTTAGCTTCGCTTTGTTCTTTTATCATATTTTTTGGCATATGCAAAAGTTCTGTAAAAAAACTGTTGATCACATATTCTCCCAAAACTACTAAATTTGCTCCATTGTCTTTTGAAGCTTTAAGATAATAATCAAGCCTTGATTCACTTAAAGCTAAAGTTGGAAACTGTAAAGCTGCTATTTTACTCATCGATTTGCTCCACTTCTAATTTTGCTTTTTCAAGCTCAAGTCTTGCTTTTTTGATACTCTCTAAACCTTCTTTATAAATTTTTACACTTTCATCTAAGGCAAGCTCTTGATTATTTAATTTTTCCAAAGATTCATTAGCGTGTTTTAAATTTTCTTCAAAACTCATTGATGATTAACCTTGTAGTTTGGTGCTTCATGAGTGATAGTAACATCATGCACGTGACTTTCTTTAAGCCCTGCAGTGGTAATTTCAACAAATTCGGCTCTTTTTTGAAAATCTTCTATATCTTTAGCCCCAACATAACCCATAGAAGAACGCAAACCTCCTAAAAGTTGATGCACCACGCTTCTTATACTTCCCACATAAGGAACACGCCCTTCTATACCTTCAGGAACGAGTTTATCTTGAGCAGTACCTTGCTGAAAATATCTATCCGAACTTCCCTTTTGCATAGCCCCAAGTGAGCCCATACCACGATAAGACTTATATTGTCTTCCTTGATAAGTAAAAAGCTCTCCTGGACTTTCATCTGTTCCAGCTAAAAGCGATCCTATCATAACAGAACTCGCACCTACAGCTAAAGCTTTTGCGATATCACCTGAATATTTAATCCCGCCATCAGCTATCACAGGAACGCCAAATTTATTTGCTTCTTCCACGCACTCATCAATGGCCGAAATTTGAGGCACACCCACACCTGAAACAATACGCGTAGTACAAATACTTCCTGGCCCAATACCTACTTTAACCGCATCTACCCCTGCTTCGCAAAGTGCTTTTGCTGCAGCTGCAGTGGCGATATTTCCTGCGATAAGATCTAAATTTGGATATTTAGTTTTAATCGCTTTTATCGTATCAATAATACCCTTAGAATGTCCATGCGCAGAATCAAGCACAACAACATCAACGCCAGCTTCAACTAAAGCATCCACACGATCCATTTGCCCTACTCCTATAGCCGCACCCACGCGTAATCTTCCAAAATTATCTTTATTGGCATTAGGATATTCTTTGCGTTTTTTAAGATCTTTTATAGTGATAAGTCCTTCCAAGCGTCCTTGTTCATCAACTATAGGAAGTTTTTCTACTTTGTTGGTGCTGAAAATTTTTTCCGCATCATCTAAAGTACAACCCTTTGGAGCAGTGATTAAAGGCATTTTAGTCATAACATTTTCAACCAAATTTGAAAAATCACTCTCAAATCTTAAATCACGATTGGTAAGTATGCCTATTAGTTTCTTATCTTCATCTACTACAGGAACACCTGAAATTCTATACTCTGCCATAATTTCTAAAGCTTCCGCAACACTTGCCTTAGGACTTACAAAAATAGGATCGATAATCACCCCGCTTTCGCTTTTTTTCACTCTTTTTACTTCTCTAACCTGTGAGGCTATATCCATGTTTTTATGAATCACTCCAAGCCCTCCAAGTCTTGCCATCATAATAGCAGCCCTGTGTTCAGTAACTGTATCCATAGCCGCAGAGATTAAAGGCATATTTAAAGTGATATTTTTTGTTAATTTAGTGTGAATTTTTACTTCCTTAGGTAAAACTTCAGAATACCCAGGACGCAATAATACATCTTCAAAAGTTAAAGCTCTTTTTACAATTTTCATCTTTCATCCTTAATGTTTAATCATTTGTTCTAAACTTAAAGCCCCATCTAACAAGGTTTGTTCATCATAAGCTTTGCAAATCAGTTGTGCTGATATATTAAGCCCTTCTTTATCTTTTGCAACAGGCACACTAATGCCTCCAAGTCCTGCTAAATTTACAGAGATAGTATAAACATCTTCTAAATAAGTTTGCATAGGGCTTTTTTGAGTATCAAATTTAAAAGCCGTTGTAGGCGTTACAGGCATAAAAATAAGATCACAATCTTGCAAAATTTCTTCATATTTTGCCTTAATAAAAGCTCTAGCTTTTTGTGCTTTAATATAATACGCATCATAATATCCACTGCTTAAAACAAAAGTTCCTAACAAAATTCTTCTTTTTACTTCTTCTCCAAAACCTTCGCTGCGTGTATTTACATACATTTCTTTTAAATTTTGGATATTTTCAGAACGCTTGCCATAACGCACCCCATCATAACGACTTAAATTTGCACTTGCTTCAGCTGTTGCGATGATATAATACGCTGCGATATCAAACTTAGAATCAAGCAAATTTTTATATACAATCTCATGTCCATTAGCTTTTAACATATCTATGGTTTTTAAAAGTGCGTTTTTTACTTCACTATCTGCATCATTGACATAATTTTCAATCACTGCAATTTTTAATTTTTTATTTGCATTTAAATTTGGAGCGGTTTTGATAAACTCGATATTTGCACTCGTGCTATCCATTTTATCATATCCTGCGATCGCATCATATAAAATTGCCGCATCTTCTACATTTTGCGTTAAAACCCCAATTTGATCCAAACTTGAAGAATAAGAAGCTAAGCCATAGCGACTCACTCTTCCATAACTCGGTTTAAATCCTACGCAACCACAAAAAGCTGCAGGCTGACGTACAGATCCTCCTGTATCAGAACCCAAACTTGCCAAAGCCAAGCCACCCGCTACCACAGCAGCACTTCCACCACTTGAACCACCTGGCACACGCTCAAAATTTAAAGGATTTAAAGTTTTGCCATAATAAGAACTCGCTGTTGAACTTCCCATAGCAAATTCATCCATATTGCAACGCCCAAAAGGAGAAAAACCATTAGCTTTTAAATTAACAATCACACTTGCATCATAAGGAGCGATATAACCTTGTAAAATCTTACTCGCACTAGTAAGCTCCCAGCCCTTTACGCTGATATTATCTTTTATAGCTACAGGCACACCTTCACCTGAAACACTTAAGTCTTTATCTAAAAATTGTTCGATATAAGCACCTATTTTTTTTTCTTTTTTTGCTTTTTCATTGAGTTCTTTTTTTAAATTTTCAAGTTCTTCTTTGGAGTATTTTAAAGCTTCTTTTAAAGTTATCATTTATTTTCCTTTGTTTTTTTGATCAAAAATACTGCTAAAGCACTAAAAGCCAAAACCACCGCTATAGTTGTGATGATAATGCTATTTGGAATAGGATTTTCTAGCATTGAATCCCTTTTAAAACTTCTTCACATCTTAAACAAGGTGTTTCTTCATCTTTACTTTGAAGTTTCCAACATCTTGGGCATTTACAAAGTGAAGCTTTGGTGATTTTAAATTTCTCATTCTCTACTTCAAATTCAGCCAAAATTTCTTCATTTTCATTGCTGATTTGACTTACCATAAACCAATCGGCTAATTCCTCATTTGGGAATTTATTAAAACTGATGTTTAAATTTAATTCCAAAGTAGATTTAATGATTTTATCTTTTTTAAGTATATCAATCTGTTCAAAAAATTTCTCTCTAGCACTCATTAAAAATGTATCATCTATACCAAAATCATAATCAAAATCCTGAGTTAAACTTAGATCAAATACATCTTTTGCATCGCCTTTGATTAAAACATTAGCATGTTCTAAAGCCTCATCTACGCTATAGCTTAAATTTGGAGCAAGTAAATTTAAAAGCTCTTTTGCTATCAAAGCCATAGCCACTTGAGCAGATTTTCTTCTTTGGGCATTTTCGCTATCACAATAAAGTCTATCTTTACTGATATCAAGATAAATCCCACTTAAATCCGCACTTAAGAAATTTAAAAGCAAACTAAAACCTTTAGCAAATTCATAAGCAAAAAATGCCTCTTTGCTTGCTTTAAAAACTTTAGTTGCACGGCTTAATATCCATTTATCAATAAAACTAAATTCTTTAACTTTTAAATCTTTTAAATCATTGGTATTGGCAAGTAAAAATCTTATAGTGTTTCTTATTTTGCGGTATTGTTCGCCTACTTGTTTTAAGATATTGTCTGAAATTTTTAAATCACTTGAATAATCACTTAAAAGTATCCAAAGTCTTAAAATTTCAACTCCATAGGTTTTTGCTACATATTCAGGAGCGATCACGTTGCCTTTAGATTTAGACATTTTTTGCCCTTTTTCATCGGTGGTAAAACCATGAGTTAAAATGCTTTCATAAGGTGCACTTTCATTGATCGCTGTACCTACAAGCAAAGAGCTTTGAAACCAACCCCGATGTTGATCGCTTCCTTCTAAATACATACTTGCTCTTTTTTCTCCTGCGTCATAAAGTCCGCTATTTAAAACCGCATTAAAAGTACTTCCACTATCAAACCAAACATCTAAAATATCATATACTTTTTCTAAATTTTCAGCGTTGTATTTTGAATTTGTAGGAATTAAATCTTTGATTTCAAACTCCCACCACGCATCAGCGCCGTGTTTTTCAAAAATAGCCGCTACAAAGTCAAAAAGTTCATCATCAAAAATCACTTCTTTAGTGTTTTTATCTCTAAAAAAGGCTATAGGCGTTCCCCAGTCCCTTTGTCTTGAAATACACCAATCTGGGCGATTTTCCACCATAGAACCTATTCTTTTTACCCCACTTTGCGGATAAAAGGTTGTTTTTAAAAGTTGTTCTTTTGCACACTCTCTTAAAGTTTTTCCTTGAAGTTTTGGTTCATCCATTAAAATAAACCATTGTTTAGTAGCTCTATAAATCACAGGCTTATGCGTTCTCCAACAAAATGGATAAGAGTGTATAAATTTAGAAGAATGTAAAAGTTTTTCGCCTAAAAGTTCTAAAATTTTTTCATTGGCCTTAAAAATATGAAGACCTATAAACTCTTCAAGCAAATGAGAAGGCAAAAGCCCTTTAGCTCTTAAAGTTTCATCATAACATCCACTATCATCAACAGGCATTAAAACTTCAATACCGTATTTCAAACAAGCATAGTAATCATCTTCGCCATGTCCTGGTGCAGTATGTACAAGTCCACTTCCACCATCCATCAATACATGCTCACCCATGATTAAAACAGATTTTCTTCCATTTAAAGGATTGATAGCTTCAAGTTTTTCAAATTCTTTTGCGTTGAGTTCTTTTTGAATTTCTCCACTTGTAAGTCCTTTTTCTACCATGCTTTTAAGCAAAGCACTTGCAAAAATCAAACCTTCTTTAGTGATCACATAATTTTCATTAGGATTTAAGGCTATAGCTTGATTAGCCACCAAAGTCCAAGGCGTAGTTGTCCATATCACTGCGCTTGCTTTTGAAACGCCTAATTTTTCGCAAGCTTTTACATCTAAATCAAAAGCCACAAAGATAGAATAATCTTCTTTATCTTGATACTCTACTTCAGCTTCCGCTAAAGCTGACTTTGCCGCCCAACTCCAAAAAACAGGTTTAGAACGCTCACAAAGTAAGCCTTTTTTAGCAATCTCGCATAAAGTTCTATAAATCGCTGCTTCAAACTCAAATTTCATAGTCAAATAAGGCTTATCCCAATCCGCAATAATGCCTAAATTTTTAAATTCTTCTCTTTGGATATCTACAAATTCACTCGCATGTTGTCTGCAAAACTCACGAATTTCTTTCTTGCTTAAGCTTTTTTTCTTTTCTCCAAGCTTTACTTCTACTTGTTGTTCTATAGGTAAACCATGACAATCCCACCCTGGAGTAAAACGCACACTCTCACCTTTAAAATAATGCGTTTTGATAATAGTTTCTTTTAAAATTTTATTTAAAGCATGTCCTATATGGATATGTCCGTTAGCATAAGGGGGGCCATCGTGTAAGGTAAAACTTTTTTTCGCATTTTTGCGATTTTCTTTCATTTTTTCATAAGCATAATTTTGCTCAAACCATTTTTTAAATCTTTGCGGTTCAAGTTCCGCTAAATTCGCCCGCATAGCAAAAGTAGTGCTGGGCAAAAGTAGAGTTTCTTTGTAGTCCATTTTTTCCACCTAATTTTTAATAATCTTAAATTCTACTCAAATTAGCTTTAATTTCTACTTTGTTTTTGGCTATAATTATAAGAAAAAAAGGAAAATTTATGAAACATTTGCTTTATCTTATAGGAGATGAGCTTACTATAAACGAAAAATTCAAAAATTATATTTATAGAACTTATGAAGAAAAATTTAAAGAAATCAACGAAATTCGCATACAAAATAAAACCGATAAAGATTTACCCTTTTTGCTTGAAAACCTCTTAAATCAGTATGATTTTATCACTTTATTTACAAGCCCTTTGCATTATGCGACTGTTGCTAAAATTTTAGCAACTTTAAATGATGATAATCTTATCTTAAAAGATGATACCTTGGTTCCAGATAAAGCAGAATTTAGTAAAAATAGCTTTGTGTGTAATTTTTCAAATTCAAAAATCAATGTCGTTAAAATAAATCCAAGCGAAAAATTACCCAATCTTCTTGGGCATATAAAATTAAATTTTGCATATTTTTGCATTTTTGGCATGGATGATGAAAGCGCTATATTGCTACTGCAAACCCTAACAAAATCTTATGAGATAAGTATAAAATCAACCAAGCTTTTAGATAATCTTGTGCTTATTAAGGCCACTTGCGCTAATTTTGGAAAACTTGATGGTTTTTTAAATAGTGTAAAAAATCTTTTTGGACAAAAGGTGTTTTTAGGTAAAGATCCTATACATTTTATAAGCTCTAAACTTTTAGAAAAAAAATTAAAAATTTCTTTTGCTGAAAGTTGCACAGGTGGACTTTGTGCAAGTACCTTAACCAAAATTTCAGGTGTAAGTGAAATTTTTGAAGGTTCTATTGTAAGTTATTCCAACCGCATCAAACACGAATGGCTTGGAATTAGCGAAAGCGTCTTAGAAAATAATGGCGAATACAGTGAACGTTGTGTTTATTTTATGCTAAAAGGTATTTTTAAAACAGCTAATCCTGATTTTGCCTTAGCTATTAGCGGAGTAGTTGGCGAAAAAGATGAGGGAAAAATAAAATCAGGCACTATTTATATAGGTGCAATGTTTAGAGATGGAACTTTTATCCAAGAAACGCTTTATTTAGATGGAGATCGTGAATTTATGCAAGAACAAGCTGTTTTGGCAACTTTTTGCTTACTTTTAAAATTAAAACCTGAAATTTTTGAAATTTAAGGGATTTAAAAATGAAAGAAATTAAGCTAAAAGAAGACTTGGAAAAAATTTATCCCTTGATAAAACAATTAAGAAATAACCTATCTTTGAAAGATTTTTTAGACAAAATCCAACTTGCTACACAAACTCAACATTATAAACTTTTTGCCTATGAAAATGAGGGAAGCTACAAAGCAGCTTGTGGAGTCATGCCCTTTAATGTACTTTATCATAATCATTGTCTTTATATTTGTGATTTTGTCGTAGATAAAACTTTAAGAGGAAAGGGTATAGGTCAAGCTTTTTTGAAAAAAATCCAAATTTGGGCAAAAGATCAAGGATATGAAGAATTAGAACTAAGTTCAAGTTTTTTTAGAACACAAGCTCATGAATTTTATATCCAAAAAATGGGTTTTGAAAAATCCGGTTTTGTTTTTAAGAAAAATATCAAACTATAATATTTTTTGATTAAGCTTTGCATTTTATAATTAATATTATTATTTTTGATTTTAAGGAATAAAATGAATTTTAAAGAACTAATTTCAAAACGCAGAGCTTGTAAACTTTTTAATGATAAAAAAATCAATGAAAAGGATTTGCATTTTATCTTAGAAAGTGGAGTCTTAGCCCCAAGCTCACATGGATTTGAGCCTTGGAAATTTGTAGTATTAGAACAAAAAGAACACAATCTTAAACTCTCAACCCTATGTTACAATCAACAAAATGTAGCAAGTGCGAGTCATAATATCATTTTTCTAGCAAGAAAAGATCTTCAAAGCAAAGATGAATTTGCACAAAAACAAGTGCGTCGTTTCTCAGGTTCTAGCGAAGAAAATTTTCAAAAAATTTTAGAAATTTACACCCATAAAACCAATGCAATGAATGATAATGAACTCTATCATTACGCACAACTTCAATGCTATCTTGCTATGATGCAAATGTCGCTAGCTGCAATGAGCTTAGGTATTGATTCTTGTATGATAGGTGGCTTTGAAAAAGCTAAAGTTGATAATTTTCTTAATTTAACTTATCCTTTTGAAACTGCTGTAATTTTATCCTTAGGATATAAAGCCCATGAACCAAAATATTCTACTCAACGCTTAAATTTTAATGAAGTCGTCGAATTTTACAAGGAAAAATAATGAAAAAAGAACTTGAAATTTTTAGCACAAGATATTCTTGTAGAAATTTTAAAAATGAAAAACTCAAAAAAGAGGATTTAAATTCTATTTTAGAAATAGCAAGATTAAGCCCAAGCTCCTTAGGACTAGAACCTTGGAAATTTATAGTAGTGCAAGATGAGAAAAGAAAAGAAGAACTTTCTAAAATTTGCAACCAGCAAAAACATGTAAAAGATTGCGCTGCGTTAATTATCATCATTTCAAGACTTGATTTTTTGGATTATTTTGAAGAAAAACTTAGAAAAAGAGATATGAGTGAAACAGAAATTCAAAAACGCTTAGATGCTTATATGCCTTTTTTAAAATCTCTAAATCAAGAAGAAAAAATATCTTATGCAAGAGAACAAGCTCATATAGCTCTAGCTAGCATACTTTACAGTGCTAATGCTTTAAATATAGCAAGCTGCACTATAGGTGGTTTTGATAAACAAAAGCTTAATTCTTATTTATCACTTGATATTCAAAAAGAAAGATCAAGTTTGGTGGTGGCTTTAGGATATTGCAACGATGAAAAAAATCCTCAAAAAAATCGTTTTAGTTTTGATGAAGTTGTAAAATTTATTTAAATTTTGCTTAAAAGCAAAATTTAAATAAAAATAAACTGATTCTTTTTTGTATTTTTACTAAGTCTTTGCTTAAATTTTATACAATTTTGATTATAATTTTACATTTAATTTCACAAGGCTTGTTATGAATTTACCCAATATCTTGGCGATTTTTAGAATGGTTTTAGCGCCTTTGCTATTTTTTTTATTAATTCATCATTTTGAAAATATTCATCAAAGTTGGATTAACTATTTTGCTGCTTTAACTTTTTCATTAGCAGCTTTAAGTGATTTTTTTGATGGATACATCGCAAGAACTTGGAAACAAACTACAAAACTTGGTGGAATCTTAGATCCATTAGCCGATAAAATGCTTGTTTTAGCAGCTTTTTTAGGGCTTTTACTTACAGGAAAAGCTAATGAATGGGTAATTTATATTATATTAGTAAGGGAATTTTTTATCACAGGTTTTAGAGTTGTAATGATTAGCGAAAATTTAAATGTCAATGCTTCTTTTGCAGGCAAGCTTAAAACCGCTTTTCAAATGACTGCGATAGGATTTTTAATTATGGAGTGGATAGGCGGAGAAATTCTACTTTACATAGCTTTGATTTTAACTCTTTATTCTGGATTTGAATACATCTATACTTATATAAAAGCTCAAAAAAAAGGAGAAAAATGAGATCTTTATTGTTTTTGATTGTTATTTTGATTTTTGGAATTAAATTTTATTCTATTGAATTTTTAGCAACTGTTTTAGTCATCTCATTTTTAATCTTCTTTCACGAATTAGGGCATTTTTTAGCTGCAAGATCTTTGGGTGTAAAAGTTGAAGTTTTTAGCATAGGATTTGGAAAAAGTCTTATAGAGCGTGAATTTAAAGGCACAAACTATCGCTTAAGCACTTTACCACTTGGAGGATATGTTAAACTTAAAGGACAAGATGATATGCGTCCTGGTTTTGAAAATCTAGACAAAGATAGCTATAGCATTTTAAGTCCTTTAAAAAAGATTTATATTCTTTTTGCTGGACCATTTTTTAATCTAATTTTAGCTTTTTTTCTTTATATTATCATAGGAAATTTAGGTCTAAACAAACTTGCTCCGCAAATAGGAAACATAGCTCCAAACTCTGCTGCACAAGAAATAGGACTTCAAAAAAATGATACTATCTTAGAAATTAACGGTATAAGAATTCAAACCTTTGATGAAATTTCAAAGCATTTAAGTTTAGATCCTTTGAAAATATTAATCAATAGAGAAGGAAAAAATTTAGAATTTATTTTAACTCCAAAAATAGGACAAGGATATAATGACTTTGGACAAATCGTTGAAAAACCTCAACTTGGAGTCAGTCCAAATGGGACAAGCACTCTTGTAAAACACCAAGGTTTAGAAAGTTTTAAATATGCCGCACAAGAAAGTTTTCAAGCTTCTACACTCATCATCAAGGGTATTGTAAAACTCATAAGTGGTGAAGTTGAAGCAAAAAATTTAGGCGGTATTATCACCATGACTGAAATTACCTCAAAGGCTGCACAAAATAGCTTTACTTTGCTTTTATTTATCACTGCTTTAATTTCTATAAATTTAGGCATTTTAAATCTTTTACCTATTCCTATGCTTGATGGAGGACATATACTTTTTAATCTTTATGAAATGATTTTTAGACGCAAAGTTCCACAGCGTACTTTTGAATATTTAAGCTATACAGGCATGGCAATACTTTTAAGTTTAATGCTCTTTGCAACTTATAATGATATATCAAGGATTATAGGTGAATAAAAAATTTTCCTACCCTATTCCAAATTTTACTGATAGAAGAAAAAGTATAATCTTTTGGCGCTATTTGCGTTTTCAAGCAAGAAAAATTTTATATTTTCCTCAAGTAAGACTTCTAGAAAAAACGCTTAATAAAGAAAAAAATAAACATTTAAAAGACTTTTTCTCTCAAAGACCCTATGCTTGTTACAATGCTACAAGAAGATTTTGCGATAAAAGTTTTAAAGCAAATGAACGTGTTAAAACACTTATTTATGATGTTGATAAGGGACTCGCTTGTTTTAAATTTCTTCCCGAGGAACAAATAATTTTTTCTTTTGATGAAGATTTTGAGCTTTTTTTAGGATATAACCATAATGTTTACGAAGAAGGTTTTTGGGCTTTTTCTTTAAAATTTAAAAAATACACTATCTCACAATGTAATTTTTGCTTTACTTTAGAAAATAATCTTCTACTTTCTTGCATACAAGGACATAAATACAAAGATTTTAATATTTTAGAAATTAATAAAATTTTAACTAAAAAATGTCATGGTTTGCGCCCTGTTGCTTTACTTATAGAATGCTCTAAGATGCTTTGTGAAATTTTAAAACTTCAAGCTACTTTAGGTGTACATGAAAAAAATCAAATCCGTTCTCAAAAAGGAAAAGAAAAAGGATATTTTGTAGATTATCAAAAAATTTGGCTAGAAAATGGTGGAGAATTAATAAAAATCAATAAACACAAATACTATAAACTCCACCACTCTCAAAAAAACCTAGAAGAAATCCCTTCGCAAAAACGCTCCATGTATAAAAAACGTTTTGCTATGCTTGAAGAAATCAAAACAAATTTAGATAAAACCTTAAGTATTCAAGACTAATTAAGTATATTTTGATATAATCTAGTCTTGCTTTATGCAAAATCCTTGCTCATAAAAATGGGCTTTAATATCCATAAGGAGAAAAGATGAAACATTATGAGGTTTTATTTATCTTAAAACCAACACTTACTGAAGAGGAAGTGAATGCGAAGTTGGAATTCGTTAAAGAAGTCCTAACCAAAAATAGTGCAGAAATTGAAACTGTTGTTCCAATGGGTACTAGAAAATTAGCGTATAAAATCAAAAAATACGAAAGAGGAACTTATTTTGTGATTTATTTCAAAGCTCCTACAAACTTGATCGCTGAGCTTGAAAGGGTGTTAAGAATCACTGAAGAAGTAATAAGATTTTTAATCGTAAAATATGAAAATAAAAAAGAAATTGCAGCTTGGGAAAAACTAAGCCACGGGATTAAGCAATCTAAAAAAGAAATTAAACCTTTAGATGCTCCTGAAATTCAATAAGGAAAAAGATGTTTAACAAAGTTGTTTTGGTTGGAAATCTTACACGTGATATAGAAATGCGTTATGCACAAAGCGGTAGTGCTATTGGAGCTTCCGCTATAGCAGTAACAAGAAGATTTACCGCAAATGGAGAAAAAAGAGAAGAAACTTGCTTTATTGATATAAGCTTTTATGGTCGCACCGCAGAAGTTGCAAACCAATACCTTACAAAAGGTTCAAAAGTACTCATAGAAGGACGTTTGAGATTTGAACAATGGAGTGATCAAAATGGACAAAATCGCTCTAAACATAGCATTCAAGTTGAAAATATGGAAATGCTTGGCAATTCCAATACTCCACAACAAGGCGGAAATTTTGGCAATAATAGCTTTTCAAACAACAATTATAGCGGAAACTATGAAAATCAAAGCTATGATCCTTATATGAGTGAAAATCAAAATTTTAATAAAGCAAAAGCAAACCCTGCTCCACAAAGAAACCAAAACCCACAACACGAAGAAAAATTAAAAGAAATTGATATCGATGCTTATGATAGCGATGATACTAATTTACCATTTTAAAGGATAAACTATGGCAGAAAAAAGAAAATACTCTCGCAAATATTGCAAATACACTGAAGCAAAAGTTGAATTTATTGATTATAAAGATACAGCAATGTTAAAACATGCTTTATCTGAAAGATTTAAAATCATGCCACGCCGTTTAACAGGCACAAGCAAAAAATACCAAGAAATGGTAGAAGTTGCAATCAAACGTGCAAGACATGTAGCTCTTATCCCTTATATAGTGGATAGAAAAGAAGTAATCAATAATCCTTTTGAAGGACTATAATCTTTTAAAGCAAACTTGTAAAAAGTTTGCTTTCTTATACATTTATCCTCAAAATAAAATTAAACCAAAGTATATTCTAAAACATCACTGAAAGTATCAACAGCAATGATTTCCATATTGTCTCTAACCTCACTAGGAATATCTTTTAAATCTCTTTCGTAATTTTTTCTTGGAATTAAAGCTGTTTTTATATCTGCTTTATAAGCTGCAATTAATTTTTCTTTTAATCCGCCTATTGGTAAAACTTTTCCTTTTAAATCTATTTCACCCGTCATTGCAACATCTGCTTTAACCTTTTTATCACTAAAAATAGAAGCAATAGCTGTGCTTATCGTAATACCTGCACTTGGGCCATCTTTTGGAGTAGCTCCATCTGGCACATGTATATGAATATTATAACTATCATAAACATTAACTTTAGGATCAATAATTATTTTTTTAGGTATTTTTATTTTTCCTTCATCGATTAAAACTTTTATCATGCTAAAAGCAATTCTAGCTGATTCTTTCATTACATCACCCAAACTTCCTGTGAGCGTTAATTCTCCTTTACCTTTAATTTTTACAGCCTCTACTTTTAAAACATCTCCACCTACGCTTGTCCAAGCCAAACCATTGACCTGACCTACTTGATTTTCTCCATTATTTTTTTCTATTTCAAAAACTTTTTTATCTAAAAATTCATTCAAATTTTTTGTATTAATAATGACTTTTTTAATATTTTCTAAAAGTAGTTTTTTAGCACTCTTACGACACAACTCTGCCACTTTGCGACGCAAATTTCTAACTCCTGATTCACGAGTATAATCGCTAATGATTAGCTCTATAGTTTCATCATCAATAAATAATTCATTGGATTTTAAGCCATGTTTTTTAAGCTCATCTGGAATTAAATATTTTTTCATTATATGAAATTTTTCACTTGGAGTATAAGAGCTAAGTTCTATAAATTCCATTCTATCTCTTAAAGGTGCAGGAATATTGCTAATATCATTTGCCGTTGCTATAAAAATGACTTTACTTAAATCAATATTAAAATTTAAATAATAATCCCTAAATTTAGAATTTTGCTCTGGATCTAAAATTTCTAAAAGCACCGCACTTGGATCGCCTCTAAAACTGCGATTTAATTTATCAATTTCATCCAATACAATTACAGGATTAATTTGTTTTGCCTCTATGAGTCCTTGAGTAATACGTCCAGGCATAGCGCCTATATAAGTTCTACGATGACCACGCAGCTCATTAACATCTTCAAGTCCACCTAAGGCTATACGAATAAGCTGTCTTTTTAAAGCTTTTGAAACAGAATTTGCCAGTGAAGTTTTACCAACGCCAGGAGGCCCATAAAGACAAAGTATAACTTTAGCACCATCTTTTTCTGCTATTTTTCTTTTTTCTAAAAGTTCCCTAACTGCAAAATATTCTTCTATGCGTTCTTTTGGTTTATTTAATGCATAATGATCATGGTTGAGCTGTTTTGAAACTTCCTTAATATCAAGTTTTTTCTTAGAAATTTTTTCAAAAGGAACATCTAATGCTGTTTCTATGTAAGTTTGAATCATCGATGCTTCGGAATTATCTTGATGAATGCGTTCGAATTTTTCAATTTGTTTTTTGATTTCTTTATAAGCGTCTTCGTGCATAAATTTCTTCTTTAACTCCAGACGCTTTTGATACTCTCTAACCTCATCTTCTTTTTGCGTATCAGAACCAAGCTCTTTTTGAATTTGTCTTAATTGTTCTTTTAAAAAATATTCTTTATTTACCTTATCAATACGAGAATGTACTTTATTTTTAATTTCTTTTTGAATTTTATTAGCTTCTATTTCTTGAGCAATTAAATCTATTAATTTTACTAATTTTTGCTCAAGATCTGTTAAAACAAAAAACTCATAAGCAACTTGTTTTTTAATACGCACAGTATTTAAAATCAAATCGCAAATCCTAGATGCATCAAAACCTTCTTCAATTGTTCTTAAAAGATCCGGAGAAAAATAATGACTAATATTTGCCAAATTTTTTACCTTCTCTTTTAAAACTTCAAGAAGCGCTTCTTTTTTAGTTCCTTCTAAAAAGTCTTCTTTTATAAGTTCTATCTTGGCTTCTAAAGGTTTATTAGAAATTTGCTCTATAATTTTACCCTTAGCATATCCTTGAAAAAGTATTTTCACCCTTCCATCAGGTAAAGGAACTTTTCGCATGATAGTCCCAATCACTCCGCAATTATAAATTTCATCAAAATTTCTTCCATTTTCCAACTTTGAAGGTGCAACAAAAAGCATGCTATCATTTTTAATCGCAAGATCTAAAGCTTTCATATTGGATGAATCGTTAATAAAAATAGGAGTTATCATAAAAGGATATAAAAATAATTCATCTTCAACCAATACTGGTAAATTTGCTGGATAATTTTGTATCTCTTCAATCTGCATTTATTTTCCTTGTTTATTAAAATCTTTCAAATATACTTCTATACCAAGGAAGCTCAGGTTTGATAATACTTTGCTGATAAAATTCACTTTCTTGAAGTCTTTGTTTATAAATTTGTGCACTTTCATCATGCCCTATGCGCTGGTATAGATTTTCTATAGTACTATTAAGATAAAAAACCGCTAAATTAAATTTTGTAAGCATTGTTTGAACCAAAGGTTCATATTCTGTATAAGGATAATCTTTCAAAAAAGTATCTATTTCTTTTTGGCTTTCAAGCATTAAAGCCTGATTACGATTTGGCACTGCAAATGCATCAAATTTTGCCTTAATTTTAAGATAACGAATATAATCAGCATTGCGTGAATTTCCAAATTTTTTATTATATTCATCTAAATAAAATTCAGCTAACTTATATTCCTCTTCATCCATATGAGCTTGTGCTAAAATAATTAAAGTAGTTTCCAATAAAGGATCGGCAACATGCTCACTTGCCATACCATTATAATGATCATCAGCTTTTTCCAAATCCTTGTCCTGCAAATCTTTAATAATTTGCTTATACCACTCACTAGCACTAAGATTGTATAAACCTTCATCATTTTTCGTACTACACGCACTAAAAAAAACACTTAAAAAAACCAATAAAAAAATACCTTTTTTCATACTTCACCTTGATTTATATTCTCAAAAATATATATTTTAACGATTTTATAATTATGTTCTTCTAAAATTATAATAAAATTAATTAAATAATTTAAAATTTTGGAATGATTATTGCTTATTTTATGTTAAAATATTAAACATTATAACTTGAGGAGAAAACATGACCCTAGCTGTTAAATGCCCTATCTTAGGTTTTGAAGAAACCAAAAATATGGAATTTTCAACTATCGATGAAGTATTTGTAAGACTTAAAAGTCTTGATGGTAAAGACTTTTCTTTTGTTTTAATTAATCCTTATTTGATTAGACCTGATTATGAATTTGATATACCAACTTATTATCAAGAGCTTCTTTCTTTAACACCTGAATCTAATATGAAAATTTTTAATATAGTAGCCATAGCAAAAAGCATTGAAGAATCGACAGTGAATTTTCTAGCTCCAGTAGTCATTAATCTTGATAATAATACTATGGTACAAGTGATACTAGATACAGTTAATTATCCCGACTTTTTTCAAGCTGATCAAATTGCTAATTATATTAAAAAATAATGCTCTATATACTTGCAAATGGATCTATGGCAACAGCCTTAGCCTATGGGTTAAAAGATGATTATGAAATTTGTATAGTAGGAAGAAGTATAGAAAAACTTCAAGCCCTCGCCAAAGAAGGCTTTAAAACCTTACTTTACAAAGATTTTAACATAGAAGGTAAAGATGTTATTTTAGCATTTAAACCTTATGCTTTAGAAAATATTGCTCAAATGCTAAAAGGACAAGCACGTATCTTAATCTCTGTTTTAGCCAATGTTGATTTTGAAAAACTACAAACCATCAAAGCTCAAAATTATGTTAGAATAATACCCAATACAGCAGCTAAATACAAGGCTTCAACCACACCATATATACTTAAAAACTCTCATTTTGAAAATGAAATTTTAGACATTTTAAAAACTTTTGGCTCGGCTTATAAATTAGATAATGAAATACAAATGAATGCAGCTATGGCGATTAGCGGCTGCGCTCCTGCTTTTTTAGCACTTATAGCAGAAAGCATTGCTAATGCTGGAGTTTATGAAGGTTTGTCAAAAGAACTTAGTCTCAATCTTACGCGCTCTTTATTTAAAAGCTCTAGTGCTTTACTAGAACATGAGCATCCAGCTATTATCAAAGAAAATATTTGCTCCCCTGGAGGAGTTACAATAAAAGGCATAAAAATACTCGAACAAAAAGGAATTCGCGGAAGTTTTTTTGAAGCCATAAATGCTAGCAGCGCTAAATGAAAAAGGCTTTCATACTTATAGAAAGCATTAGTGCTATAACGATCATATCTTTAATTTTCATTGGCATTTTTTATTACTATATTCAACTTTACAAAAACTATGAAAATTTAAATATTTTTGAAAGACTCTATAAACTTCAAGAAGAATTATATGAAAAGCCTATTTTTAAAACCATCATACTTCAAACTTCAGCCTTAAAACCTATAGTTTTACAAGAACAGTTTGTTAATGATGGTATATTTCAATTTCAAAAATTATACTTTCAAGATCAAAATTATAGCGTTTATTTTAAAGAATGAGCAAAGCTTTTACACTTTTTGAACTTATAATATCACTAATACTTTTTACTTTTATAACTAGCTTACTTTCAAAACCTTTAATGGATTTTTATCATTTAAATTTTACTGCTTTACATACAAACAATCTTATCACTCAAGCACATTTAAACTTGCTTAAAATAGAAAAATTAATACAAAATTGTATTAATATTACATTTTCACAGAATACATTAAAATGTCTTTTAAAAGATGAGTTAATTAGCCTAAAAGATAATAAACTTTATCTTATTAATTCTGCTCTTATTTTAGAAAATAACCATACACTTTATTCACCTCATTCTGATTTTAAAACACAACTCCAAAATAGAAAAGATTTATATAGCGACAATGAGCATATTAGCTATGCTTATAAAATTAATAAGATTGAAAAAATATCTATCTTGGAAAATGGTATATCTGCAAATTTTACAGGTAGTTTTATTCCTTTGCAAGCTCAATTAGTTATCAAATTGCAAAATGAAGAACTTATATATGAAATAAAGCCAAAATTTAATGAACAATTAAACCAACAAGGATTAATTTCTAAAAACATAAGCTCATTTAACCTGCAAAACAATAAATTAAAAATTTGCCTAAAAAGACAAACAAAACATTGCCTTGAAAAAAGAATTTTACTGTGAAAAAAGCTTATGTTTTAATTTGGACAATTTTTTTAATACTACTAATAAGTCTATGGATGAGCTTGACCTTAAACATATCCAGCTATACTCCAAAAATAATCCAAGATAGTTATTACTACCTTCAAGCTCAAATTTTAAGTCACAATGCAACACAATTTTCTAAATATTTTTTATATCAAGCAAAGCAAGAAAATAAAGAATGTTTAGACAATATATATTTTAATTACACAAAAGCTTTGATTAAAATAAAATATTTTTATCCTATTGCACAATGTGTTAATTTTAAATTTTCCAACTTCAATCCCGATGCAAATTTAAGCAAAGATGGTGTTATTATAGCCCACATTAGTATTGCTTTAAATCGTGATAAAAACGTCAATGATGAAATTTTACTCACAAAAAGCATTATTATTTATCCCAAAGAAAATTTTTGGAATTTAAAAAATTAAACCAAAGTCTTAGCGAGCTTAACACAGTCTAAAAGACTTTGATTTTCGCATATATAAAGATTTTTAAAATTTAAAAGCTTCTTTGCTGTGCTTTGTCCTATAACTACAACCTTATCTTCTTCTTTTAAGCTATAAAATTTTAAAAAATTTTCTACACTTAAAGGAGAGGTGAATATAAAAATAGCAGGATAGATAAGCTTTTTGTCGCCTTTTTTAAAAACATTTTCATAAACAATCATTTCATCTAAATCCACACCTACATTTTTAAGATCCAAATTTAAAGTTGAAACAATATTTTTAGCCCTTAAATACAAACATTTTTGCATTTTTAACTCCTCTTTAAATTCAAGAAAAAGATCTTTTCCATAAGCCTTTGATGGAATTTTAATCTTTTTAAAACCTAAATTTTTAGCGTATTGAGCTGTACTTTGTCCCACAGCGTATAAATTGAGTTTGAAATTTAAAGTGATTTTTGCATGTTGTAAAGCTTTTAAAGCATTTTTTGAAGTGCAGATTAAAGCATCATACAAACTCAAATCCACACTAAAATCATAAAAAACAATCTCATTTAAAATAAGATTTTCCACCCCTTCAAAAGGAGTTTCATTTAAGAGATAAATTTTCATAGATTTTACGCTTTAGCTCTTTAGCTGCCAAAAAAGCATCTTTAGCATCCATGATCGCCCTAACCACAGCCACACCGCTTAAATTTATACCCTTTAACTCAACAAGTGCTTCTTTGTCAATCCCACCTATGGCTACAACCCCTATAGGGCTTTTATCACAAATTTGACTTAAAAGCTCAAGGCTTAAAAGCGAACTTTCTTTAGTAGGCGTTGCCTTAATAGCTCCACAACCTAGATAATTTACTCCTTGTATAAACTCAAGTTGTTCTAACTTTTTAAGACTTAAGCCTATGATTTTTTCATCTCCTAAAAGCTTTCTAGCTAATTTTGCTTCTAAATCTTCCTGTCCTAAATGCACCCCATCAGCATCTAAGGCTAAAGCTATATCCACCCTATCGTTAATCAAAAAAGGTATTTTATAAGACTTGCAAAGTTTTTGCACCTTTAAGCCTAGTTTATAAAATTCTCTTGCATTAAGCTCTTTTTCACGAAGTTGTATGATACTTACTCCGCCTTTTATAGCATTTTCTAAAGTATTTAAAAAACACTCCTCGCTTTTATTTCCCTTAGTAGCAACCAAATAAAGGCTAAGATCTAATTTATTTTTCATCTAGAAACTTGAAAAAATGATTTGTAGGACCACAACCTTTTCCAAGATTAAGTGAATAATAAATCGCATTTCTTACATACTCTTTAGCTTCACTAACAGCGTGAAATAAATCCTTGCCTTTAGCTAAATTACTAGCAATAGCCGAAGAAAGCGTACAACCTGTACCGTGAGTATTTTTAGTTTCTATGCGTTCGCCTTTTAAAATATAAATTTCTTTTCCATTATAAAGCACATCATTGGCATTTGCTTCACTATGTCCGCCTTTAAGTAAAACTGCCTTAGTCCCCAAGCTGCATAAATGCTTAGCTGCTTTTATCATCTGCTCTTCATTAGCGATCTTAAAACCACATAAAAACTCTGCTTCAGGAATATTAGGAGTAAGAATGTCTGCAAATTTTATTATAGTTTGTTTGAAAAAATCACAATTTTCTTGCGGCATTAAAGCATGGCCATTTTTGGCAAACATTACAGGATCAATAACTACATTTTGAGGTTTAAACTCGCTTAAATTTTTAGCTACACAGCTCATTAATTCACAAGAACCTATCATTCCGATTTTAGTTGCCTTTGGCACTATATCTTCAAACACGGCAAGCATTTGTTCATCCACGCTTTGAGTAGGTATATCGTGTACAGAAATCACCCTTGCGGTATTTTCAGCTACCACACTTAAAATCACACTCATACCAAAAAGATTGTGTGCACTAAAGGTTTTAAGATCGGCTTGTATCCCTGCTCCACCACTACAATCACTCCCTGCTATAGTTAAAACAGGTATAAGTTCACTTCCTTTTGCTTTCATAAATCTTCCTTTAAAATTTTGATCCATTCTTCACCCTTAGGGCTTAATTTTTGTCCTTTAAAACTCTGTTTTGCAAAAGCTACAATCAAAGCATGAAAAATTTGATAAAGTTCGTAAAGTTCGCATTTTTTTCCTAAAATTTTATACAAATTTTCTTGCTCACTCTCTATGTCACTTTGAAAAAATTCTCTTAATTCTTCATAATTTTCAAACTCATAACCTAAGTAAAAAGCCAAACGCAAACTATAATTATCTACAACCAAAATCTCTCTTTTGCAAAGATAGTTTAAAATACTATCAACGCTTTCAAAACCTAAACCTTTGATATTTAAAAGCCATTCTCTGCTTGCATTTGTTTTAAAATTTTCTAAATTTTCATAAGTGTTTATGATACTTTCTACCAAACCTTTTAAACGCTTAGTTTTGGTATTATAAAATCCGCTAGGCTTAATTAAAGTTGCAAGTTCTAAATTGGATAAAGTATTGATTTGTTCTAAGCTTGCAATATTTTCTTTTTTCAAATTTTCTAAAGCTTTTAAGACATTTTTCCAATTTGTATTTTGAGTTAAAACGACAGAAATTAAAAGCTCAAATTCACTCAATCCTTGATTTTCAAGCCAATCAAAATCATGATAATTTAAATCCAAATTTAAAAGCTTGGTAAAAATTTGTGCTCCAGTCATTTAAAATTCTCCTTAAAAGCTAAATAAAATTGCTTTGCGGTACGACCACTTCTACTTGCTCTTAGAGTAGCAAATTCTTTAGCTTTAGCGTGCAAAAGCTCTTTATCACAAGAATAATCTTTAAAATAAAAATCTATCATCTTTAAATACTCTTCTAAATTTCCCTGATAAAAACTTAACCACAAACCAAATCTATCACTCAAACTTAATCTTTCTTCAGCAGCATCGCTTAAATGAAGTTCTGTATGTGTGATTTGCGTATCAAGATTATCAGTAATGCTTTCACTTAATAAATGCCTACGATTTGAACTCGCATAAATAATTACATTATTTGGGGCTTTTTCTATGCTTCCCTCAAGTAAAGGTTTTAAAAATTTATAACTATCATCTCCCTTTTCAAAAGAAAAATCATCACAAAAAAGTATGAATTTAAAATTTTCTAATCTGATTTCATCGATGATATCTGCTAAGGCAAATAAATCTTCTTTATTTAATTCGACAAGTCTTAAGCCCTGTTCTTTAAATTCATTAAATATAGCTTTAATTAAACTTGATTTTCCAGTGCCCTTAGATCCCCATAAAAGTGCGTGATTTGCTCCCTTATCTTGAATGAAATTTAAAGTATTTTCATAAAGTGCTTTTTTTTGACTTTCCATACCTACTAAATCTTTTAAAGCAATAGGATCGATTTCAAAAATAGGCTTTAAATAATCTTTTCTTGCTCTATAAATTGCTGCATAAGTTTTATTCCAATCCATTTTAAGCCTTTCTTAAATGCGTTAAAATTGCCTCTAAAATATCATCATCATCTTTGCTTTTTGCCTTGATGAGTTCTTTTTCATCATTTAAAGCAGTAAATTGAATATTTTGCTCATAGTTACTAATGCTTTTAAATTTATTTAAAGCTAAAATTTTAATAGTAATCAAAGATAAAAATTGCTTAGTATAAATGTCAAGTTTTCCAAAGCGATCTTCAATTTCACCTTCGATCTCATAAACCTCATGAACTTGCTCACACTTGCTAAGTCTTCTATAAAGTTCTAATCTTAAGCGATCTTCGCTGATAAGTTCGCTGTTTAAAAAGGCATTAACATTGAGTTTTAAATCAAGTTTATTTTCTTTTTGATCCACTTCATTTTTACTTAAAGCATTAAGTTCATCTTCTAACATTTTAAGATATAAACTATATCCAATTTGCTCAATATGTCCACTTTGATCTACGCCTAATAAATTTCCACCGCCACGAATTTCAAGATCATGATAAGCCAAAATAGAACCTGCGCCTAAAAAAGAATTACTTTCTAAGGAAACTAGACGCTTTAAAGCATCTTTTGTAATAGCATTTTTATCTTCAATTAAAAAATAACAATAACCTTGTTTATCACTTCTTCCTACACGCCCACGCAATTGATGCAAATCAGCCATGCCAAAACGATCGCTTTTTTCTACTATGATAGTATTTGCATTTGGTAAATCAATCCCACTTTCTACGATAGAGGTACTTAAAAGCAAATCATATTCTTTGTTTTCAAATTTCAACATTTCTTCTTCTTGCATCTTGGCATCGATTTTAGAATGTAAAATCAAAATACGCAAAGTAGAAAAAAGTTCTAATAAATGCTTTTTACATTGCTCTATACTTGCAATATGATTATGAATATAAAAAATTTGCCCACCACGTCTTAACTCTCTTGCTATAGCTTCTTTTAAAAGTGCGTCATCATTTTCTTTGACAAAAGTTCTTACATCCATTCTATCTTCTGGTGGAGTTTGCAAAACACTATAAGATTTTATAGAACTTAAAGCTTGATTTAAGCTTCTTGGTATAGGGGTTGCTGACATGGATAAAATATGTGAATTTTGAGTGATTTCTTTAAGCTTTTCTTTTTGCTTCACTCCAAATTTATGCTCTTCATCAATAATAACAAGGGCTAAATTTTCACATTCTACACTTAAAAGTGCATGAGTTCCTACAACTACACAAGCTTTATTTTCTTTTAAATTTTGTAAAACTTGTTTTTTTTCTGCACTACTTGTAAAGCGATCCAGTTTAAAAACCTTTATATCAAAAGGATCAAAACGCTTTTTTAAGGTTTTATAATGCTGATGAGAAAGCAAAGTCGTAGGCGCAAATAAAAATGCGCAAAATCCACTTTTAACTACTGGATAAATAGCATTCATAGCGACTTCTGTTTTTCCAAAACCCACATCACCGCTTAAAAGCCTATCCATGACTTTTCCACTTTGAAAATCTTGCAAAATTTCATGACAGGCTTTATCTTGATCGCTTGTATAAATAAAACCCGCACTAGCTATAAAATCAGTCTGTCTATTTAAATCCACTGTAATTTTTTTTGCTTGCACCAAAGATCTTTTAGCCGCCATAATAACAATTTCAGAAGCTATGGCTAAAAGTTTAGTCTTTAATTTTTCTTTAAGTTTAATAAAGCTTGTTTTACCTAGTTTATCTAAGCTTGGAATAGATCCACTCACGCCCAAATATTTATCAATCAAATAAAGATTTTCCACTGGTAATAAAAGCTTATCAGAATTTTGATACTCTATAGCAACAAACTCTTTTTTTGCTCCGCTTATCACTATCATCTCAAGACCTAAAAATTTACCTACCCCATAATCTTCGTGTACTATATAATCCCCATTTTTAAGCTCATCTATAATCAAACTAGCTTTTTTTCTTGTTTTTTGTTTTTTGTTTTGATTTAAAGAAATGATTAGCTCTTCAGGACTAATAAGATTAAGTCTTAAATCACTTTTTATAAAATGGATATTTTGAGTATCTTCAAGCTCTAAAGCTTTAAATAAAGCTTCGTTTTTAGCTAAAAGTGTGATTTTTTTATTTTTATGAAATTCAAAAAAATCTTTATTGTAAGAACTTTGCAATTCTTTAAATTTTTTAGCTTGAGGTAAAATTTTTGCATTCACAAAACTTATATCTTTTTCATATTCATTAATATCAAACTTTTCACAAGCTAAAAAATCAAGCTCCAAATAATCAAAAAAATCATCAATACACCAAAACCCTAAAGAATTGATATCATGTATTAAAGTATCGCTTTGAAAATCTTCTAATTTATCCTTAAAAATTTCATAATTTTCTTTGTCAAAATATTTTAAAAAAGGACAAATTTCAAAATGTTCCAGTTCATTAGGAATAGACTTTTGACTTTGCAAATCAAAATATCTTATACTTTCAATCTCTTCGCCAAAAAGCAAAATTCTAATAGGATTTTCTTCATTGATACAAAAAATATCAATAATATCCGCACGAATTGAAATTTCACCTTTATCCTGAACTATATCTACAAATTCGTATCCCAATCTTGAAATTTCATCTTCAAAACATTTCAAATCAAAATTTTGTTTTTTATCGATATGATAATTTTGTAAATGTTTTTTTGAAGGAAGTTTTTTTAAAACAGTATTTAAAGGAGAAATAAGGATTTTTTTTTCTTCTTCTTTATGATAAGCATTTAAAATCTTACAAAGATCAAAAAGTTCTTTAGAAAAAGCCCTTAAATCATCTCCAAACTGCGCTCTAAAATCAGGTAAAACAAAGGTTTTTAAACCCTTAAATCGTGAAACTTGAGCGAGTAAATCTGCTTGTTTTTCATCTTTACAAAGAAAAAGTTCACAAATTTTTGGATTTTGTAAGTATTCATAAAATGAAGCTTGCATTATTCTTCGTTGTTATTTTCAATAAGTTTGATAGTATCTTCTTTAATTTTACTAGTTCCATTAAAGCGACCGCCATTTTCTATAGAAATTTTTTGCGTTGAAATATCACCATTAACAACTCCGCCCGCTAAAATTTCTAAACTATTGGCCTCAAGTTGCCCTTCAAAACACCCATTTACTACAATTTTATCTGCTTGTAATTCACCTTTTAAATTTCCATTTTTTCCGATAACCACAATGCTTTCAGAATGAATAATACCACTTAACTCTCCATCAACATGAAGCATAGAAGCAAAATAAAATTTACCCTCAATTCTCGCACCTGAAGAAATTACTGTTGTTTCTGAGCTAGAGCTGGATGTTGGGCTGATACCGCCTTTATTAAAGATTGCCATGGAACTCTCCTTTCTTGATTAAAAAAATCATTCATATTTTTTCTTTGCAAATTTAAAAAATACAAAGGTTCTAAAGTTTTATTAATAAACCTTACCTCATAGTGCAAATGCGGCCCCGTAGAAAGACCTGTATTGCCACTATAACCTATCAACTGCCCTTTATTAACAAATTGACCTGCTTTGACCACTTCTTTGCGCATCATATGAGCAAATACTGTTTTAAAACCAAAATTATGCAATAAAATTACATTATAGCCATAGCCATTATCACTATAACCTGAAAATTCCACTACTCCACTTGCTGGTGCATAAATAGGAGTACCAATTTCTGCTCTTAAATCAATACCAGGATGAAATTCCCTTCTTTTTAAAAGCGGATGCTCTCTCCAGCCAAAATTTCCTGTAATGCCTTTATTTTCAATAGGCCATCCATTAGGAATTTGCCCCAAAATTCCAAGTTGCTGCTCATTGGTAAGCTGAAGATTATCAAGTCTTGCACTAATTGTAAGATTATTTTCTGCTTCTAAGCCCAAAGCCTCTTCAAAAGAAGCTATTTTATCTTCTATAGCTGCATACTGCTGAGTTTTTTCTTCTATGCTTTTTTGCATTTGCGAATTAGATAATTCCAATTCTTTGCTTTTTTTCAAAAGCTCCTCACGCTTTTCACTGATATCACTAAGTTTGCTATCGAGATATTTGATATAAAAACCACTAAAAACTAAAAATAAAACAATAAAAGCAATAATATAAAAAACTATTTTTTTGATTATTTGATTTAAATAAAAATGTCTTGAACCGTTAATATCTGTAATGGTAATAGTGAATTTATTTTTTACCACACCACTCCTTTAAAAAATTTTCTACCAGCATAAAAGAACCAAAAACTAGATTTTTTTTATTCTCTTCTAATTTTACAAATTCTTTACATTGTATGCCTAGCTTTGATGCAATACTATAAATTTCATCATCGGCCAGCTTTCGTTCTGCACTTTTATATTTATATATTTGTATTGTATCAATAATAGGCTTTAATGTATTTAAAATTTGAAAAATATCCTTATCCAAATAAGCATTATAAATAAGATTTATTTTTTCTCCTTGAAATTTATCAAGCATGGCCTTAGCAGCCATGGGATTATGACCCACATCAACAAAAAAATTTGGAGAAATTTCTTGGCATCTTCCTTGTAAATTTAACTCTTGTAACTTTTTTAAAGCTTCTAAGGTTTTTTCTTGCGAAGTTAAAATTTCACAAGCCTTTAATGCAAGCTTTAAATTATGCTTTAAAAAATAAGGTAAAACAAACTTTTTACAATAAATCTCAAATGTTTCTTTCAAAAAAGGATTTAAAGAAGAAACTTGCAAATTAGCTTTTTTTAAAAAAGCAATTTTTTTTGCTAAATTTAAAACATTTTGCTCTTGCTCATCGCTTATAAGTGCTATAGGCGCCATAACTTTAAGCTTGGTTCTTGCAATATCTTCTAAAGAATTGCCCAAAATTTGAATATGGTCAAATCCAATTCTTGTAAAAATATTCATTCTTCTTTCAAAAACAGAAGTAGCATCATATTCTCCACCCACTCCTGCTTCTAAAACAATGAAATCGCATTTTTGAAATAAAATCATAGCTAAAAAAGTAGCATATTCGAAATAACTTAATTTTTGCAAGTCTTGTTTAAAAATTTCTTCAAGTCTTATATGAGCTTGTTCTAATTCTTCATCATTTGCAATCTTACCATCAAGATAAAATCTTTCATTAAAACTAAAAATATGCGGGCTAGTATAATGCCCTATTTTATAATTTAAATTTTCTAAAAGTTGGGTTAAATATCTACCCGTGCTACCTTTACCATTTGTGCCTATAAGTTGGATTATAGGAATATTTTTAAAATATTTCTTATATTTTTCATACATTCTAAACATCAAAAAACGATCAATTTTATCGTAATTTATACTTTTTTGAGCTAAAAAATTCTCAACTTTCATTATATTGTTCATTAACCGCTGCAATTTGCTTTATTAACTCATCTAAAATATTAATACTTGGCTTACTTTGCTTATCAAGATAAGCCACGTGAATTTTAGGAGTTATAATATCTTGCTTATAAATAAATCTAAAATTTTCTATAGTTTTAAGATTTGTATTTACAAGCTGTGTAATTTCATCTTTGCTTTTTCCTGGCGAAACAATCAAATAACTCTTTTCATCTATCATCCACAGTTCATCAAATTCGCTACAAGAATCTTTTAAAATTTTTTTAAATCGAACAAAAATTTCATTCAAACTTCCCATACCGTATTTTTCCATAATGAAACGGTAATTTACTATAGAAAATAAAGCTAAAGAATAATTAACTTTATACTTATTAAAATTTTCATCCATTTTATCAAGCTCTTTAAGAACACTCCAAGCCTCTCTCTCTTCTAAGCTTTGCGTGAATTCAATTTGATTATTTAAAGATGTAATTTTTTCTCCAAGTTGTTTAAATTTTAGTTTTAAATCCTCAAAACTAAGTTTTACTTCCCCATTTTCATCTGGTTTTAAAGTATTGATAAAATCCATATTTTTTTCATTCGATTTATTAAGTAAGACAAGCAATTCATAGATTTTTTTTAGATTATCATTAAAAAAATTTAAATTTTTTTGGACATACATATTATCAACCATTATACGATGATTTATAAATTCCATTAGTTCATTTTTAAAATTTTCTTCGCCTATTACAAAAGGCTTTTGTGTTAAATTTTGTATAAAACCTTGAATTTTTAAATCTTCTACCAATGAAGGATTTAAACCCAAGCATAATAATTCACTAAAGTGCTCATAACTACGCTCTTCAAGTTTAACTAAGAGTTTTTTAATCACGCTATCATAATCATCATATTTACTAATACCATATTTGCGAGCTTGTTCTTCTAAGTCATTTTCATCGTAATTTCTTTCAAGCTCTTTCCATTTTTTAGTAAGCAAGTAAATACTTTCACTATCCATAGTTTTAGAAATTCTAATCGAAGTCACCTTAGCCAAATCTCTTATCTTTTTATCCTTACTTATTTGCAAAGTTTTAGATATGGTATATAAAAAATCAAAAAATTCACTAAATTGTTTTCCGCTTTGTCTATTTAAAACAGAAATTAAAAAACTAATTAGTTCTTCTAAACTTCTTATAGTTTTAGAATTTAATTCTTGTTGATAAATCGGTAAAAGCAAGGTTTTGTATTTATCAAGTTTAGCCTTATTTGAACTTGTAATACCATATTTTAAAGATAATTCTTCAAAAATTTCCGTATAATTTTCAGGAGTTGGTTTTAGTTTTCTTTCTTTTAATGTAATTAAAGTTTGCTTTGCTATTTCATTAGTATTTGGAATCACGTTTTTGCCCTTTAATAGCAATTACGGAAATAAACTCATCAAATGCCTCGCTTGAAGCTGCTCGAATAGCCTCATACCTTGCAGAATCACTAATAATACTATTTGGAGAAATTTCAAAATTATAACTTCCACTTGTACTAAAAGCCTGACTTGAACCATCTTTAAAGACAACATTAAAATCTAAATTTAATTTAGCTTTATAACTAATAACATAGCCATTTTTATCATAAGCTAAAGGAATAAATTCTAAATTATTCATTTTAACATTGATTACATCATCAGCTTCATGTTTTAAAGCAAGCTTACGCCCTAGTTTTGAAATTACCATTTCTTTTAAAGTATCGGCAACATAGATACTATTTTTTGGGTCTTGTTGACTTAATTCAACATTAACATAAACCTTCTCATCGAAAATATTATTAGCGATTTTTGATGTAGGAACATATCCACAAGCACCTAAAAATAAACCTATACAAAAAATTAAAATCTTTTTCATTTAATCACTAGATTAACTAGCTTTCCTTCCACATAAATTTCTTTAACTATACTCTTACCTTCAAGCCATTTAGCAGTATTTTCTTTTGCAAAAGCTAAAATTTCTTCTTTACTCGCACTACTTGAAATTTCAAATTCAGCCCTTTTTTTACCATTAATACTTACAGCTAAATTTAAAGTATCTTTTACAAAAACCTCTTCCTTAAGTTCTAGTTTTTTGAAATTTTTACATTTAAAAAGCTCCTCGCTAAGCTCAAAACAAACATGAGGAATAATAGGCTCTAAAATATTTAAAATAATATAAAAAGCCTCTTGCTCCAAAGCTTCATTTTTACAAAGCGCTAAAGCATTTAAAGCTTCCATGCAAGCTGCAATTAAAGTATTAAAAGCAAAACTTTGATGATAAACTTCAAAAGATTTTTTCAAAGCTTCATATACCTTTAATCTTGCATATTTTTCTTCTTTATTTAAATTTTCTTGTTTTAATTCTACAAGCTCACCTTTTTTAACATTTTGCGCCCTATCATAGAGTTTACAAATAAATCTATAAGCCCCTTCAACCGCATCATCATTCCATTCAAGCTCTTTAGCCGGAGGCGCAGCAAAAAGTATAAAAAGTCTTGCGGTATCAGCACCGTATTTTTCTATAATCTCATCAGGATCTACAACATTGCCTTTTGATTTTGACATTTTAGCTCCATCTTTTAACACCATACCCTGAGTTAAAAGTCTATCAAAAGGTTCATTTTGTGTTAAATAACCCAAGTCTCTTAAAGCTTTTTGGAAAAATCTCGCATAAAGCAAATGCAAGATTGCATGTTCAATACCACCTATATATTGATCCACACTCATCCAATACTTTACACTTTTTTCATCTAAAGCTTTTTCCTGCCAAGTTTTCTCATCACTTGCAAAACGTGCAAAATACCAAGAACTTTCAAAAAAAGTATCTAAAGTATCACTTTCTTTTTGAGCCTCTTTGCCACATTTGGGACAAATACAATTTTTCCAAGTTGGATGTTTATCAAGTGGATTACCCTCACCTGTAATTTGCACATCTTCAGGTAGGGTAATAGGTAAATTTTCTAGTTTTTGAGGCACTATACCACAAATTTGACATTTAATCATAGGAATAGGCGCACCCCAATATCTTTGGCGCGAAACACCCCAATCACGAATTTTAAAATTTACAACCCTTTTTCCTATATTTTTAGCTTCAAACTGAGAAATGATTTTTAATCTTGCTTCATTACAATCAAGATTATCAAATTCTTGACTATTAATTAATTTTCCTAATTTTTGCATATAAGGTAAATTTTCTTGAGTTTGAACAACTTGTTTGATGGCAAGATTATATTTTGTTGCAAATTCAAAATCTCTTTCATCATGAGCTGGAACAGCCATAACCGCTCCGCTACCATAATCAGCCAAGACAAAATTAGCCACCCATAAAGGAATTTTTTCTCCGCTTAAAGGATGAATGGCATAAATTCCTAAAAAATAACCTTCTTTTTCAGAACTTTGTCTTTCTCTTGGGCTTTGATTTTGAATAACTTTGATTTTATTTAATACATCTTGATTTAATAAATTTTGCGAAAGCAAATTTTGAACAATCTTATGTTCTGGAGCTAAAGCGATATACGAAACTCCATAAATTGTATCTGCTCTTGTAGTAAAAACTTCTAAAGAACTTTCTTTGGTTTTTTGCTTGCTTTCTTCGTCTAAATTTAAAGAAAATTCCAAACCTTCGCTTTTACCAATCCAATTTTCTTGCATAGTTAAAACTTGATTAGGCCATTTATCTTTTAATTCTTCTAAATCTTTTAAAAGTTCCTCAGCATAAGCAGTGATTTTTACATAATAACCTGGCATTTTTTTCTGCACTACTTCATGACCACAACGCCAACATTTTCCGTCTTCAACTTGCTCATTAGCCAAAACCGTTTGATCTTGTTCACACCAATTTACATTTGCTTCTTTAGTGTAAATCAAACCTTTTTCAAACATCTTAATAAAAAATTCTTGCTCAAATTTTGTATAAAGTGGATCTGAAGTAGCAAGCATTCTTTTTTTAGAAAAAGAAAAACCTAAAGAAAAAAGTTCTTTTTTCATATAAGCTATATTTTCATAAGTCCATGACTTAGGATGAATTTTATGTTTAATAGCTGCATTTTCAGCAGGCATGCCAAAACTATCGAAACCTATAGGATGTAAAACATTAAAACCTATCTTGCGATAATATCTTGCCAAAGCATCACCTATAGTATAATTTCTTACATGCCCCATATGAATGCGTCCACTAGGATAAGGAAACATCGATAAAATATATTTTTTAGGCAAATTTAAGTCATCTTTTGGCTCAAAATATTCATTTTCATCCCAAATTTTTTGCCATTTTTTTTCTATTAAACTTGCTTCATAAGCCATAAATTCTCCTTACACAGTTCCTTTTTCATACATTGCACGATTGCGTTCTTTATCTTGTTTTCTTTTTGCTTTTTCAATTTCTTTATTTCTAAACTCAAGCACACTAAATTTAAACCATAATAATGTCGGACTTGCAACAAAAATAGAGCTTAAAGTTCCCGCTATAATACCTACAATTAAAGCCAAAGAAAATCCTTGTATCATTTCCCCGCCAAAGAAATAAAGTATCACAACGGTTGCTAAAGTCAACCCTGAAGTTAAAACCGTTCTTGATAAAGTTGCTGAAACACTTTCATTAATAATAGGTGCAAGTTCGGTTTTTTTACTTGTTTTAATACCTTCTCTGATTCTATCAAAAATAATAATTGTATCATTCAAAGAGTATCCAAGCACAGTTAAAACAGCAGCCAAAGTATCTAGATTGACATCAATTTTAAATAAAGAAATTGCTCCTAAAGTAATCACAACATCATGAATTTCACTGATTATAGCCGCAAGAGCAAAACGCCACTCAAAACGCAACGCTATATAAATTAAAATTGCTATCAAAGATACAGCTATAGCCATAAGTCCTTTATTTCTAAGTTCATCACCTACTTTTGGACCTACCACATCAGCACGACGCACTTCAAATTTTCCCGTATCCTTTAAAAGAGTGCTTATATGCTCACCTATATCATTGCTTACATTATCATTACTTCCTAAAAAGCGTATAGTTACTTCTTCATTGCTTCCAAACTCAGTTACAGATAAATTTTGAAAAGTTCCTTGATTTTCTAAAATTTCTCGAATTTGCGTTATAGGAGCTGCATTTTCATATTTAAGCTGAACTAAAGTTCCTCCGCTAAAATCAATGCCATATTGCAAACCCCTATCCCAAAGTAAATAAATAGAACCAAAAAACAAAATAAAAGAAAGGGAAATAGCAGCAAAACGCATTCTCATAAAATCATAAATTTTCTTTTCGCTAAAAAACTGCATTATCTTCTCCTATAACCAAACCAAAATCTTGTATTATTATTTTTTTCTATGCGTTGCATAAAATAATCAAACATTCCATGAGTTCCTAAAATAGCTGTAATCATAGAAACAACGATACCAATTCCCAAAGTCACAGCAAAACCTTTAACTGCTCCTGTTCCATAGGCATAAAGCGCTACCGAAGTAACTAAAGAAGTGATATTTGAATCTATAATCGCACTCATAGCATTTTTATAACCTTGTTCTATACTAACTCTTATATTTACTCCATCTCGCAAGAGTTCTCGTATACGCTCATTGATAATCACATTTGCATCTACTGCCATACCCACAGTTAAAACAAGTCCTGCCATCCCTGGTAAAGTTAAAGTTGCTCCAAACATAGCCATAACGGCAACTACTACCAAAACATTAACTAGCATTGCAATATTTGCAAAAATTCCTGCCACACCGTAATACATCATCATAAATACTACAATAAAAACCGATGCACCGATTAAGGCTATCATACTCATTTTAATACTATCAGCACCTAAAGATGGTCCTATGCTTCTTTGTTCAAGTAATTTTACAGGCGCAAGCAAAGCTCCACTTCTTAAAGCTACCGCCACATCACGCGCTTCTTCTTGGGTAAAAGCTCCACTGATTTGCCCACTACCTCCACCTATGCGTTCATTGATAGATGGAGCAGAATATACTTTATTATCAAGTACAATAGCAAGACGCTTTCCAACATTTGCTCCTGTATAATCAGCAAATTTTTTAGAACCCTCGGCATTTAAAGTAAAATTAATCACAGGATAATTATTCTTATCACTAATCCCTACTCTAGCATCAGTAAGCATAGATCCATCTAAAATAGGTATACTTTTTAAGGTATATTTTAAATTTGGATTTCTAGAATCAGGCACTAAAATCAGTCCATAACTCGCAGCCTCAGCATCGCTCATTGTAGAAGCTTGACCCATTTTAGAATCATCAACTTCCATAAGTTGCAAATGTGCTGCTTTTGTGATGCGTTCTTTTGCTCTTAGTTCATCTTCTTTGGTTTTAATCCCTGCAAGTTCAACCAAAATCTTATCATCACCTTGTTTAGCAACTGTTGGCTCTGCTAAACCAAATTGATCAAGCCTATTTCTTATGGTTTCAACTGCTTGCAAAAGTGCAAAATTTTCTATATTTTTTACTTCTTCTGAGGTAAAAGAAATTTTATAGTGCATATTTTCACTTTGTATATTAATTCCTTTTATTTCTTTAAGCAAATTTTCAACTTTTGCAATATCTGCATTATCAAGCAAAGTAAATTCTAAAATATCATCATGGGTATTTAAGCCATCATTTAAAATATTTTCTTTATTAAAAGAATAACTCAATGAAGATGCAATTGATTTTATTTTAGATTTTACAGCTTCTTCATTATCTACACCTAAGAGCATATAAAGCCCACCTTGCAAATCAAGCCCTAAATTAATCTTCGCACCACGTTCTGACTGCAAAAAAGAAGGGAGTGAAAAAGCCACTCCAAAAATAAATACCGCCATAAAAATAATCAAGCGATAATTGATTTTAGAATTACGCATCAATTTTCTTTGCTATAAATTCTCTTGAAATTTTTGCAGTAACATTGTCTTCATTAAGCTTAACTTTGATAAAATCCTCCTCTGGTTTTACGACTTCACAAATAAGTCCGCCATTAGTGATGATTTTATCTCCTTTTTGCAAAGACTCAAGCATTTGTTTATGTGCTTTTGCTTGTTTTTGTTGTGGTCTAATTACCAAGAAATAAAAAATTGCAAATAACACTACAAGAGGTAACAATGAAGTTAAAATTGAATTTTCTGCCATATTTTTCCTTTATTCCAAAAAAATTAAACACTAATTCTATCATTTTTAAAATAATAAAAGTCTTTTTTATTGCAATTTTACTTTCAAATTCTATTTATCTATCATTTTTTGAAAATATTTTTACACAAACTATTAGCCCATTTTTAGCTATTTGGGGGTTAGTTTTACTTCTAAAAAGTAAAAATTCTAAACAATATTTTTGGATAGGTTTTTTTGTAGGGATTCTTTGGTTTTGGTGGATTGGTTTATCTTCAATTTATTTTAATCTAAACTATTTAGTACCAATTATACCAATTATCATTGGTTTTATTTATGGGTTACTTTTTAGATTATGTTATTTATTAAAATTTGATTTTTTAAGGCTTTGTGGAATTTTTTGCATAAGTTTTATCCATCCTTTAGGATTTGATTGGCTTAATTGGGGGATTTTTACAGTTTATGGTTTTTTTGACCCAAGTTATCGTGGTATTATTTGCATATTTTTAATAGCATATTTCATCTATGAGGGTTATATATCAAGATATTATAAAATAGCGATTGTTCTTATTTTATTCTTTAGTGGATTTCAATATAATGAAAAACAAGCTCAAACTCTTAATTTAAACTACAAACTCATCAATACTAATATCTCTCAAAATCAAAAATTTTTACAAGAAAATTTAAAATCAAATTCTGATATCTTAATTCAAGATATACTTCAAGCTATAAATGAAAAAAAAGAACTTGTAATCTTGCCTGAAACCGCTTTTGCTTTTGATTTAAAAAATACCAAATATGAGCTCATGCTTAAAGAATTATCTTATAAAATCACCATTATTACAGGAGCATTTCATGTTGAAAAAGAACATACTTACAATAGCACTTATATCTTTAAAAAAGGCAATGTCTATATTTTAAATAAGCATTTTTTAGTTCCCTTTGGTGAAGAAATTCCATTTTTTAAAGACTTAACAAAAAAATATTTTCTTAAAAATATTGAAGAATTTTCTAAAGGTCCTATACAAAGCAAATATAAATTAGATAATCAAATTATCACAAATGCAATTTGTTATGAAGCTACCAAAGAACAAAACTATCAAAATTCACAAATTATTATAGCCCTAAGCAACAATGCTTGGTTTAATAATAGTAGCGAATACAAACTCCAGCAACTCTTAATGAAATTTTATGCAAGTAAATATGGGGTTAGTGTTTATCATGCTACAAATGGCAAAGAGAATATAGTTATACTCCCTAAAAAGCTTTTAAGCAAAGATTGGAAAAATTTATCCAAAGAAATATTTAATGATAAAAAATAATATTAAAATTTTAATTTTAAAGTAATTTAAGTTATTTTATATTATAATTCTGTCAAACAATATTTTGACTTAGAGGGGTTTTTACCCCAAAGCTAAATTAATTTAGCTTCCTTCCTAACTTTTATATTTATGAGGGATATTGAAAAATATCCCTCTAAGTCAAAAATTAATATAACTTTATTAATTCTTTATAATTATACAAGCCTTGTTTAAGCTTGTATAATATTGTTAATTTTTTAAAGTAGCTTTTTAAACTGTTCTAGAGCATCAAGTTTTTCCCAAGGATAGTCCTTTTGTCCTACTTGCCCACGAGCTGCTACATCCGCATAAAGAAAAGTTTCTTTACTTGGTTTATCCAGATGAAATTTATCACGGATCCAATTTGGCGTTAAAGAGAAATTTTGCATTACAAAATCACTTAAAACATCGTCATTTACACTGGTATTTGTGCCCATACAATCCACGCTTACCGAAGTAGGTTTTGCAACACCTATAGCATAACTAAGTTGAACTATACATTTTTTAGCAAGCCCTGCTGCAACTATGTTTTTAGCTAACCATCTACCTGCATAAAGTCCACTTCTATCAACTTTAGTATAATCTTTGCTCGATTGTGCGCCACCACCTATTGGAGAATAACCTCCAAAACTATCTACTATAAGTTTTCTTCCTGTTAAACCACTATCATGTAAAGAAGAATGATTAACATATTTACCAGTTGGATTGATTAAAATTCTAGTCTTATTAGGATCAAAAAGTTCTTTTGGTAAATTACTATCTAAGATAAGTTTCATCACTAAAGATCTTAAATCTTCTATTTTCATACTTTCAACACAAGGTGCAGAAACTACTATAGTATGAATACTTTGCGGTTTACAATTTTCAAAATTCGCCTTAGTGCCATAATCTATAGTCACTTGAGTTTTAATATCCACTCCAAGTTCATGTGGATTTGCTTTTGCATAAGCATAAACTCTATCACATAGCATTCTTGCATAACTAATAGCTGCTGGCATATATTCCTCAGCTTCACAACTTGCAAAACCAAACATAATGCCTTGATCACCTGCTCCTGTTTCGCCATCTTCTTGATCGACACCTTGGTTGATATCAGGGCTTTGTTCATTTAAAAACACCATAACATCAACCTCATCAGGATGTAAACACTGCTCTTTGCTAAAATGGCCTGCTCCGTCATAACCAATGTTTTTTAAAACATCTTTAACTAAATTATCGTAATCAGCTTTACTAAGTTTGTGATTTGACTTAACTTCGCCTCCTATCACAACCTTATTTCCTGCGACAAAAACCTCACTCGCCACCCTTGAATTTTTGTCATTTTTCAAGAGTATATCCACTATCGTATCAGCGATTATATCAGCGCACTTGTCTGGATGACCTGCACTTACGACTTCTGAAGTGAATAGATACATAAAAAGTCCTTTCATTTAAAATGAACCACAATTGTATCCAAATAAACTTATCAAAGCTTGATAAATTAAAAATTCTCTAAAATTAAGCAAAAGTTAGTTAAAATCAACTTTTGATATAAAAAATATTTAAAAGGTTTTTATGTTTTCTAAAATCATTCAAAGCTACGCTAAAGGCAACCTCATAGTTCAAATTTGCATAGGTATAGCACTAGGAATACTTATAGGCATTAGCTCTAAAGAAATATCTGAAATTGCAAATTTACTTGGAATACTTTTTACAAGTGCCTTAAAAGCTATCGCTCCTATGCTTGTTTTTATTTTAATTTTAACCTCAATTTGCACTAAAGATTTTTCTCAAAGTGGTGCTAAGATCAAAAATATTATCATTTTATATATAGTAGGCACCTTTTTTGCTTCAGCTTGTGCAGTTCTTGCTAATTTTTTCTTCCCTGTAAAGCTTGTTTTAGATGGAGTTCAAACTGCCACAAACTCATCTCCAACCCACATGAGTGATATTTTCAAAGATCTTTTATTTAAAATTGTCGATAATCCCATAAATGCTCTTTCAAGCGGAAATTATTTAGGAATTTTAACTTGGGCAATAGCTGGAGGTATAGCATTAAAACACTGTTCTAACGAAGCAAAACAAGTTTTTATAGATATCAATGAAGGGGTTTTAAAAATCGTTAAATTTGTAGTAAAACTTGCCCCTTTTGGAATTTTTGGACTTGTGGCTAATTCTGTAGCACAAACAGGAGCACAAGGTTTGCTAAGTTATGTAAAACTTTTAATTTTACTTGTAGCTACTATGCTTTTTGTTACTTTTGTTATCAATGCCTTAATAGTCTTTTTTTATACAAGAAAAAATCCTTTTCCTTTAATTTTTATCTGCTTAAGGCACAGTGCATTTTTTGCCTTTTTTACAAGAAGTTCAGCGGCAAATATTCCTGTAAATATGGCACTTTGCGCTAAACTTGGCATAGATAAAGAATTTTATGGCATTTCTATACCTTTAGGAGCTACTATCAACATGGCAGGAGCAGCAGTTACTATAGCTATTTTAAGTCTTACTGCAGCCAATACCGTTGGTATAGAAATCAGTCTTTTACAAGCCTTTTTATTAAGCATTATTGCCACCTTTGCAGCTTGTGGGGCTAGCGGAGTTGCGGGCGGATCTTTACTGCTTATACCTTTGGCTTGTTCTTTATTTAATATAGACTATGATATTGCTATGAAGGTAGTTGCCATAGGTTTTATTATAGGGGTTATTCAAGATAGTGTTGAAACTGCTTTAAATAGTTCTACAGATGTTCTTTTTACAGCAATTTGTTCTAAAAATGAATTAAATTACAATATCAAATAAGGTAAAAACATGCGTCATCTCATCACTACAAAGGATTTTAATAAAGTCGAAATTATGGAGCTTTTTAAAGAAGCAAGTGATTTCTTAGATGAAAAACCTAGGACTTTTTTTGAAGGAAAAAGCATCACGACAATTTTTTTTGAAAACTCTACACGCACCCTTTCATCTTTTGAAAGCGCTGCAAGAAGATTAGGTGCTAGGGTTTTACGCCTTGATGTTTCAAGATCAAGCTCTAGCAAAGGAGAAACTCTTTATGATACTGCTGCTAATTTAGATGCCATGAGTCCTAATGCTATTGTTGTAAGACACGCAAACTCAGGAGTTCCTTTGATATTAGCAAAGCATATGCATTGTCCAGTTGTTAATGGAGGAGATGGAAAACACGCCCATCCTACCCAAGCTTTACTCGATTTGTTTACGATTTATAATCATTTTCAAGGTAATGTTGAAGGTAAGAAAATTTGCATCGTAGGTGATATTAAAAACTCTCGTGTAGCAGCGTCCAATATAGAGCTTTTAAGTAGATTTAATCTTGATATTACCCTAGTAGCTCCACCACATTTTATGCCTAATACCCATCTTAAAAAACATTATAAGCTTGATGAGAATATCATAGCAAATTCAGATATTATCATGAGTCTTAGAACACAAACAGAAAGACATAATAAAACCGTTTATGCTTCACTTAAAGACTATGCAAATGATTTTTGCATTCAAAAAAGCTTAGTAAAGGATAAAAAGCTTATTTTACTACATCCAGGCCCTGTAAATCGCAATATTGACATAAGCGATGAAATGATGAGCAATGAAAGGACTTTAGTTTTAAAACAAGTTAAAAATGGAGTGGCTATTAGAATGGCTGTTCTTAAAAAACTCATACTAGAAAATGAAGGATAAAAAATGTTAGAATGGGATTTAAGTGCTTTATTTCACGATAAAGAAGCATTGCAAAATTTTACACAAGACCAAATCCAACAAAGTTTAAATTTTAAAAAAAACTATGAAAATAAACTTTATACATTAAATGCTAATGAGTTTTTACAAGCTTTAAAAGATTATGAAAATTTAAATCAAGCCCTTGGCAAAATCATGACTTATGCTTATTTGCTTTTTGCTAAAAACACTCAAAATGGTTCTTTTTATGCACAATACGAAGAAGAATGCAAAAAAATAGAAGAAAATTTACTCTTTTTCGAGCTTGAATTTTGCGAGTTAGCTCCTGAGAAAAGTCGAGAATTTACAACTTTTTGCAAAGATTATGATTTTTATCTTTCTAATTTATTGCAAAACAAACGCTATAATCTTAGCAAAAACGAAGAACGCATTATGCTTTATCTTTCCAATACAGGTGCAAATGCTTTTAGTAGACTTTTTGATGAAAGTATGAGTGCTTTAAAAATCCCTTTTGAAGGTAAAAAACTTAGCGAAGAAGAAATTCTAAGCAAAATGTATGATGAAAATAGAAAGATACGCAAAAAAGCTGCTAAAAAATTCAGTAAAGTCTTACAAAAAAATAGCAGACTTTTAAGTTTTATTATCAATATGATAAAAACAGAAAGAAAAAATATAAGCTTATTAAGAGGTTATGAAAATGCTGAAATTTCAAGACATATCAGCAATCAAATTTCACAAAAAAGCGTTGATTCTTTGATAGCAAGTGCGCAAAAACATTTTAACTTAGTATCGCAATTTTACAAAAGAAAAAAACAAATTTTAGGCTATGATGAGCTTAAAGACTATGACAGATATGCACCCATAGGAAAAGAAGCAAGTTTTGATTTTAAAACAAGTAAAAATATTGTTTTAGAGGCATTTCAAGCTTTTTCTCCTCAATTTTATGATATAGCAAAAAATGCTTTTGATCAAGGTTGGATTGATGTTTATCCGCAAGAAAATAAACAAGGGGGTGCTTTTTCGCATTCTGCAACTTCTGATGCACATCCTTTTGTTTTATTAAACTACACCAATAAAAGACGCGATCTTTTTACACTTGCACATGAATTAGGACACACTATCCATCAAAAACTTTCTTATAATGTAAGCTATTTAAATCAAAATACACCTTTAACCACCGCAGAAACAGCTTCAGTTTTTGCTGAAATGCTCGTATTTGATTTTATTAAAGATAAGTTAAAAAAAGAAGAACTCTTATCTTTATATGCAAATAAAATCGAAGATATTTTTGCAACTTTTTATAGACAAATTAATTTTACTTGTTTTGAAAGACGCTTACATGCTCAAGAAAATGAACTTAGCACTGAAGAAATCAATAAAATTTGGATGGAAGAATCTCAAAAGATGTTTCAAGACAGCGTAAAACTTACAAAAAATTATGCTTCTTGGTGGAGTTATATTCCTCATTTTATCCATTCTCCTTTTTACTGCTATGCTTATGCTTATGCACAACTTTTAGTTTTAGCTCTTTATGGACTTTACAAAAGTAAAAAATGTGAAAATTTTAAAGAACTTTATATCAAAATGCTTTCTTTAGGTGGAAGCGTGAGTCCAAAAGAACTAGTAGGAATGTTTGGATTTGATATAGAAGATGAAAATTTTTGGGAAATAGGCATAAAAGAAATTCAAAAACTCATCAATGAATTCATGGAGTTACAATCATGCTAGAAACAATCTTAAAAAATGAAAATTTTATCCATACCATGCAAAAGCATTGTTATGAAGTTATTTCACACCTTATAGAAGAAAATATAGAATTTTCCATAGTTGCAAATACAAATTTCATAGATTTTAACCCTGAACTTCCCAAAGAGCTTGATATTAAACAAAATCCTTATGCTCTTTTTGCTCTTGGAGGATACACCTTTGAATCCATACAACTAAATAAAGATTTCATTCAATTTCACGCAGGTTTTGGAAATGATGATTTTGATAGTTTTGTAAAGGTTGATTTAGGAGCTATCACGCAAATTCAAGTAGAAAATAGCATTTTATTCGTTAATTTTAGTCTTTATAAACGTGAAGATAGCAAAAATTTACAAAAATCTAAAAATATATTTTTAAATAATCCAAAAAATAAAGATATTTTCAAAAAATGAATCTATTTGAAGATTTAAATGATAGTCAAAAACAAGCGGTAAGCCACATTGATGGAGCCATGCTTATCCTAGCAGGCGCAGGTAGTGGAAAAACCAAAACTATCACCACTCGTCTTGCTTATCTTATCGGTGAAGTAGGCATCCCCTCACATAACACTCTTACTCTTACTTTTACAAATAAAGCAGCTAGTGTTATGCGTCATAGAGCATTAAATTTTCTACAAGGCAATCACAATCCTTTGCTTTGCACCTTTCATAAATTTGGACTTTTATTTTTAAAACTCCATTTTGAAAGATTGGAGCGTAAAAATAGTTTTATTGTTATCGATACAGATGATACAAAAAAAATAATTAAAGACTTAATCCATGATAAAAACAAAGATAATGTCTATGATATTATCCAATACATATCTTATTGCAAAAATGAAGGCAAAAGAGTAAGTAATGTCTTTGAAGATTTAAATTTACTAAAAGAACATAATTTTGAAAAATATCAAAATGAATACAAATTTGCCAACTATTACCGTGCTTATGAAGAATACTTATTAAAACAAAATTTTGTAGATTTTGATGATCTTTTATTGCTAAGCAATCTCATTTTAGAAAATGATATAAATTTTGCCAAAGAACAAAGCTTACTTTATAATTACATTACAGTTGATGAGTATCAAGATACTAATACCTTGCAATATAAAATTCTAAAAAATCTATGTTGTATGCATGAAAATATCACAGTTGTTGGTGATGATGATCAAAGTATTTATAGTTGGCGTGGAGCAAAAATTGAAAATATTTTAAATTTTCAAAATGATTTTAAAAATGTTAAACTTGTAAAACTTGAACAAAACTATCGTTCAGTAGGGACTATTTTACAAGCAGCAAATAATCTCATATCTCACAATGAGCAACGACTTGGAAAAACTTTAATCTGCACTAAAGATACTGGGGAAAATATTAAAATATTAAAAAACGAAAACGAAAAAGATGAAGGTTTATATATCGCTCAAGAAGTGAAAAAATTGCTAAATTCTGGAGTAGAAGCTAAAGAGATCGCCATTTTATTTCGAGTTAATGCACTATCAAGAGCAATAGAAGAAGCATTTATGAAGAAACAAATTTCTTATAAACTACTTAGTGGTATGCGTTTTTATGAGAGATTAGAAATAAAAGATTTAATCTCGTATCTTAGACTTATCTTAAATCCAAGCGATGATTTGTCGTTTAAACGTATTATTAATCGCCCCAAAAGATCCATAGGAGAAAAAGCCCTAAAAAATTTAGAAGAATATGCAAAAAAACGTCAAATTTCACTTTTTGATGCCCTATGCGAAAGCGATGGTGGTGTAGGAATTTTAACAACAAAAAAAGCACAAAATGAAGCAAATATTTTTATACAAAATATTCACACTCTAAAAAGCTACGATAATGCAAAAAAGGTTTTTGACAATATAGAAGAATTATTTAAAATCAAAGATTATTTTTCAGAGCAAGATGATGGAGATGAAAGAATCAGAAATCTTGATGAGTTTTATGCTAATCTAAGAGAAAAACTCAAAGAAGATCCCGAAGCTTCTTTAGAAGATCTACTTAGTGAAATTTCTTTATTAAGTGATCAAGATAATTTAGATGAAGAATGTGTTTGCTTGATGAGTATTCATGCTAGCAAAGGTTTGGAATTTGATTATGTTTTTATAATAGGCTTTGATGAAGGATTTTTTCCTTTAAATAGCGAAGAAAATCTCGAAGAAGAACGCCGTCTTGCTTATGTTGCCATCACTCGCGCCAAGAAATTTCTCACAATAAGTGTTGCAAATTCTCGTTTTTATCATGGTTCAAGAGCAAATATCAATCCTAGTCGCTTCTTAGAAGAAAGTAAATTAATCAATGAAAAATCAAAAAATCAAAATATACAAAAAACTAGTTTTTGCAAAGGAGATCTAGTTAAACATAAAATTTTTGGCATTGGCAGGGTTGTTGAAGTTAATAAAAGCGGAAAAGAGGAAAAGCTTAATATTAATTTTGGTGGTATAATGCGTGTAATCATGGCAAGCTTTGTGGAAAAAGCAGTATGAACAAGATCTTTGCAGCCTTTAAACCAAGGGGTTTGAGTTCTAATGCCTTTTTAAGTACTTTAAAGAAAAAATATAAAAATAAAAAAGCAGGATATTCTGGCACTCTTGATCCTTTCGCCAAAGGGGTTTTAATCGTTGCATTTGGACAATATACAAAACTTTTCCGTTTTTTAAAAAAAACTCCAAAAACCTATAAAGCTACTTTATGGCTTGGAGTTTACTCCTTAAGTCTTGATGATCAAAATATAAAAGAAATTAAAAATATAAAAGAATTTGATCTTCCAAATTTACAACAAATCATTGATCAAATGCAAGGAATTATCTCCTATACACCACCGCAATTTAGCGCCAAAAGAATCAATGGAACTCGCGCCTATGAACTTGCAAAAAAAGGTATAGAAGTAAATTTAAAACCTTGCCAAATGGAAGTATTTGATTGCAAGATCTTAAGCTATAATCATCCTTTTTTAAATATTGAAATCACAGTCAGTGAAGGTGCTTATATAAGATCTTATTGTGAACTTTTTGCTAGAAAACTAGGTATTAATGCGACTTTAAGCTCTTTAGAGCGCATTAAAGAAGGCAAATTTGTTTATAATAATGAGAAAAGCTTAAATGTGTTAAAATACATTAACCTAAAGCCAAATTTTATCAAGGATTTAAATAAACTCGAAAATGGTGCTAAAATTTTTGTCGAAGAATTAGAATTTCATGATGAAGGAGATTATTATATTGAAACAGAAAAATATTTTAGCATAATTAATATTAAAGAAAATACAGTAAAATATCTTCTAAATAAGGTTGAAAAATGTTAATATTATCAAGAAAAGAAAATGAAAGTATAATTATCGGAGAAGGTATAGAAATCAAAGTCGTTCAAACAGGGAAAGGATATGCCAAAATAGGCATAGAAGCTCCAAAATCCCTTATGATACTTAGAAAAGAACTTGTTCAACAAGTAAAGGATGAAAATTTGCATTCTGTTGTTCAGAATGATATTAAACTTGATGACTTAAGCAAAAAACTAATCAAATGAAAGCTTACGCTAAAGCAAATATTTTTTTAAAACTTACCGGTTTTGACTCAAGAAAATATCATCTTTTAGAATCACGATTTATACTTTTAAAAGATGTTTTTGATGAGCTTGAGCTTGTTGACAAAGAATCAGATTCTAAAAAAGAATTTGAAATCATTAGTAATTTTAAATGCGAAAATAATATTATTCAAAAGGCTTATTTGCTACTTTCTAGAAGATATAATAACGAATTAAAAGAATTATTTAGCAAAAAAAGTCTAAAACTCACAAAAAATATCCCAGTATGTGCTGGGCTTGGTGGTGGAAGTAGCGATTGTGCGAGTTTTTTACTACTAATAAATGAAACCCTAAATTTAAAATTAAACCTACAAGAACTTATAAATTTAAGCATACAACTAGGAAGTGATATTGCCTTTTTTTTAAGTGGCTTTCACTCTGCTAATGTAAGTAGCTGTGGCGAAATTATAGAAGAATTTGAAGATGACATACCTAATTTAAAATGGACTTTTCCACAAATATCTTGCCAAACTAAAGCTGTTTATGATGAATTTGATAGAGGAATATTTGACTTTCAAAAAAACAATAATCAAGCGCAAATCTACAAAAAACTCAGCACAAAAGAGTTGTTACAAAACTTTAAAAACAAAGAATTAAATGATTTATTTACTCCTTGTGCAACTTTATATCCTAAAATGAAGTCTTACTTGCAAGAAGATTTTTTTCTAAGCGGTAGCGGTAGTAGTGTTTTTAAGGTTGATCGATGAAAATTATTGCGAGAAATAAAAAAGCTTTATTTGATTATAGCATCATAGAACGCTTTGAAGCCGGAATTGTCCTTAAAGGAAGTGAAGTTGTAGCCTTAAGAGCAGGAAGAGCAAATCTTAAAGACTCTTTTGTTCGCATTATAAAAAATGAGATTTTTTTACTTAATTCTCATATTTCATTGCTTCATACTACACATTCTTTCTATAAACACGAAGAAAGAGGTGCTAGAAAGCTTTTAATGCATAGAAAGCAAATTGATAAATTATTAGGTAAAGTAAGTATAGAAGGATATACTATCGTTGCATTAGATCTTTATTTTAACACAAAAAATAAAGTAAAAGCTACCCTTGCTTTAGCTAAAGGGAAAAATTTGCACGACAAGCGTGAAACTTTAAAGAAAAAGCAAGCCGATTTAGAAGCTAGAGCTGCTATGAAAAATTACAAATAAAGGAAAATAAATGAAAAAAATTTCAGCCCTATTTTTAATAAGTTTAGCATTTTTTCTTAATGCTTGCTCCAAGGAAGAAGAAATTCAAAATGATTTTATGTTTGAAGAGTATCACAAAGGAGATAAAATAGTCTTAAATAGTGTAAATGGTGGAAGCAAAACTTTAATAAGAACAGATAAAGGTTTTGTGGTGGAAGGAGAGGAAGGAAAAGTTCTAATGTTTGATTTTTTTGGCACTTTTTGCACCCCATGTAAAGAAGAAGCTTTAGATCTTAGCAAACTTTGGAAAAATAATTCTAGCAAATTTATCATTATAGGACTTACACATTTTGAAGATGTTAGCGATGAAACAGTTAAAAAATTCGCGGGTGATTATGGTGCTTACTATTTTCTAAGCAATGGCAGCTCTAATGATCGTATTATTGCTCAAATTTTAAAAGATATAGACTATCAAAATATGGAGCAACTTCCTTTTAAAGTTGTTTTAAAAAATGGAATTTATCAAAAAATAAGCGATTACTGGAATAATAATACTCCAACAAATTTTTATCTTGGTAAAATTCCAACAGAACTCATGCAAGAAGATTTAAATAAAATCTACAAAGGAAAATAATGCCAAAAACCCAAACTCTAGAGCAAACAAAACTTAGTGAACCAAAAATGTATAAAGTTATACTCTTAAATGATGATGTAACAACCATGGATTTTGTCATAGAAATTTTGATGAATATTTTTCATCAAAACCTTGAGAAAGCAAGTCAAACAATGTTAGAAATTCATCACAATGGTTCTGGAATTTGTGGCATTTACACCCAGGAAATAGCTCTTTCAAAACAAAAAAAAGTTATGGATGCGGCTAAACTTGCTAATTTTCCACTACAAGCAAAGGTGGAAGAAGAATGAAATACCAAGAAAATTTACAAAAATATCTTGATAATGCCAAAAATCTAAGCTTAATAAATCACCATGAATTTGTTACCTGTGAGCATGTACTGTTTGCATTACTAAAACTAAGCACTGATTTTAAGGATATATTTGAAGAATTTTCAGATGGAGATCTTGAACTTCTAGAAACTGAATTAAAAAATTACATTTCTCAAAACAATCAAGTTATTAAACAAGAAATAGAACCTACAATATCTGTTGTTTTAGATGAAATCTTACTTTCATCTAAAAATAAAAATAATGAAATTAAAATTATAGATTTTTTAGAAAAGCTCATACAGGATTCAAGAAGTTATTCTAGCTATCTCTTAAAAAAACACAACATAAATCTTAACAAAATTCAAGAACTTCAAAATCATGAAAATATACAAAATTTAAACAACCACACAAGTGATTTAACACTTTTAGCTCAAAATGGCAAAATTGATCCTTTAATAGGAAGAAAATTTGAACTTGAAAGAATGATGCAAATTCTTTCACGTCGCAAGAAAAATAATCCTATTTTAGTAGGAGAAGCAGGAGTTGGAAAAACAGCCATTGTAGAGGGATTAGCATTGGCTATTGCGGAAAAAAAGGTGCCTAAAAACTTACAAAATGCAAAAATTTTTAGTCTTGATATGGCTAGTATACTTGCGGGAACAAAATACCGTGGAGATTTTGAGAAAAGAATTAAAGAAATTTTAAGTGAACTTGAGAAAATACCCAATGCTATTTTATTTATTGATGAAATTCACACTATAGTAGGAGCTGGAAGCACAGGAGAATCTCATACTGATTTTTCCAATCTTTTAAAACCAGCTCTAAGCAATGGAACTTTAAAATGCATAGGTGCAACAACTTTTATGGAATATAAAAATACTTTTGATAAAAATAAACCCCTAAGTCGCCGTTTTGCTAAAATAAATGTAGATGAACCAAGCCAAGAAGAAAGCTTGCAAATTCTTAAAGGATTAAAAAACAAATATGAAGAATTTCATCATATCAAATTAAACGATGAAATTCTTCAATATGCTGTAATTTGGGGTAAAAAATTTTTTAATGATAAATTTTTACCTGATAGCGCTATAGATCTGATCGATGAACTTGGCGCTTCTTTTGCTTTAAATCCAAGAGCTAAAAAAAATGCCAATTTAAAAGATTTAGAAAATGTTTTAGCAAAAATGACCCACCATCACAAAATGTTTGAATTCGATCAAAATAAAGCTTTAATGAACTTAAAAACAAATTTAAAAGCAAAAATTTTTGGCCAAGATGAAGTTATAGATAGCCTTGTTTCATCACTTAAGCAAAGTTTCGCAGGATTTAAAAATTCCAATACACCACGCGGAGTGTTTTTGTTTACTGGATCAAGTGGAGTTGGAAAAACAGAACTTTGCAAAGCTTTAGCTGAATTTTTAGGTTTAAATTTAGAACGCTTTGATATGAGTGAATATGCAGAAAAACATGCTATAAGTAAACTAATAGGATCTCCAGCTGGATATATAGGTTTTGAAGAGGGTGGACTTTTAAGCAATGCTATTCGCAAAAATCCTTTCAGTCTTGTTCTTTTTGACGAAATAGAAAAGGCTCATCCTGATTTAAGCAATACCTTTTTACAGATTTTTGACAATGCTGAACTCACCGACAATAGTGGTCTTAAAGTAGATTTTAAAAATACAATCATTATTATGACATCTAATCTAGGACTTAAAGAAAGCAATGAGCTTGGTTTTTTAAGTAAAAATGAAGAAAAAAGTAATCGTGCTATCAAAGACTTTTTTGCTCCAGAATTTATTAATCGCATTGATAAAATTTTACATTTTAATGATTTAAACGATGCTATACTTGTTAAAATTATCGAAAAAGAACTTGACGAAATTTCTAAAAATTTAAATAATATAAAATTATCAGTGGATGATAAAGCTAAAATTTATTTAGCTAAAAAAGCCTATAATAAAGAATTTGGAGTAAGGCTTTTAAAACGCATAATTTCTGAGGAAATAGGAGAAAAAATCAGTGATGAAATTTTATTTGGAAAGCTTAAAAAAGGTGGTATAGCTAAAATCAAACTTGGTAAAAATGAAAAGCTCGAATTTATATTCTAAATTACTCAATGCGCCTAAAAATGCTCCTGTATTTTTAAGTCAAAATTTAGAAGCTGATTTTATTGTAAAAGCTTATACTTTTGGTCTATTCCCATGGACAAGTAAACCTGTAACTTGGTGGTGTCCAGATCCTAGATGCATTTTAATTCCAAATCAAATTCACATCCAAAAAAATATGAAAAAATTTATTAATCTCTATCAAATTAAACTTGATTATGATTTTTTAAAATTAATTACATTATGTCGCGATACACGCTCTCAAAGCTGGATAGATGATGAATTTATTACCACTTATTATAAGTTATTTACCCAAGGCTATGCGCATAGCCTTGAACTTTATGAAAATAATGAACTTATAGGTGGAATTTATGGTTTAATTTTAGGCAAGGTTTTCTTTGGTGAAAGCATGGTAAGCATTAAAAAAAATGCATCTAAAGTTGCCATGATTAAACTTTGTGATTTATTAAAACCTTATGATTTTATCATAGATTGTCAAGTTTATAACCAACATTTAGAATTTATGGGTGCTCATAATATTTCTAGGAAAGAATTTTTAAATATTTTAAAAGAAAAATGCAATCAAGAAAGTGGTTTTAAAAATTTTAAAGATTTAATTACTTAAAAATAAGCGTGAAAATCACGCTTATGACATCGCTTTAGCAACTTCAGCAGAGCTTTCACGAATTTTCTCCATACACTCTCTTGCTTCTTTTGCAAGTTCAACACTCTGATTAACATCCTCTAAACCGCTTTTAATACTCTCAACCACTTGTGATGTAACATTGCGAATAGAATTAATCGTAGTGGTAATTTCATTAACCGAATGCCCTGTTCTTTCAGCTAAATTTCTTACTTCATCAGCAACAACAGCAAAACCTCTACCATGTTCACCAGCACGTGCTGCCTCAATAGCAGCATTTAAAGCAAGCAGATTAGTCTGATCAGCAATATCACTAATAGTTTGAATAATAGATTTAATTTCATCTGATTGTTGATTTAAAGAGGAAACAAGATTTGAACTTTGAGACATCATATCAGCAATATTCTGAACATTTGAAACAGTGTTTTCAATTACACGATCTCCATCTTGAGTAAGATTATCATTTTTTTCTGCAAGTTCGCTTATGAGACGAAGTTTTTCTTGATCTTTTTTAACTTGTTCGCTTATATCTGTAGCAAATTTAATAACCTTGTAAATTTTTCCATCATCATTTTTAACCGGATTATAACTTGCTTCAAGGTATACTTTTTTATTATTTCTTCCGTATCTTATATATTTACCTGATTGAAATTTACCCTCTCTTAAATCTTCCCAAAATTGAACATAGTCCTTAGAGTGTCTATAATTAGAATCACAGAACATACTATGATGCTTTCCTTTAATCTCATCAATATTAAAATCCATAGCTCTTAAAAAATTTTCATTAGCCGTAATAATAGTCCCATCAGGTTTAAATTCAATAATAGCCATAGAACGATTAGCAGCAGCAATAGTATTTCTAAGATCAAGCATTTCATAATGTCTTTGAGTTATATCATTGGCAAATTTAATAATTTTATAAACATAACCATTATTATCACTAATTGGAAGATAATTTGCTTCTAAATAAACATCTATCCCTCCCTTAGCTATACGTCTAAAAAGACCACTTCTAGCTTTTCCATCTCTTAAATCTTTCCAAAAATCACTATATGCTGAAGAATTAACAACTTCAGGCAAACAAAACATACTATGATGCTTACCCTTGATCTCTGAAAGGGAGTATTTCATAGTTGTTAAAAAATTTTGATTTGCCTCTAAAATAACGCCATCGGTAGTAAATTCAATTACCGCCATGGTATTCCCAATAGATCTTAAAATATCTCCTAAACCATTACATTTTTCAAGTTGTTCAATTATTTTAGTATTATTTTTCTTAGCACCAAACATAAAACTCACCTTTTTAATAATAAATTATTTTAAAATTATATCATATTTATATAGTATTATTTACTTAAAATTATATTAATTTATAAGTTAAATATATCCTTTAAACCTACAATAATCATCTTAAACCCCATAGCAACAATAAATACTTGTGCTATACGAGAAAAAACATGTAAAATCAATTTTCCAACTATTTTTTCTATAGTAGCTGCAAAATGAAAAAGTATAAACATAAAAATAAAAGCTATCATTACTCCGCCAAGAGCAACATCAAGCCCACCATCTTCGGCTATAACAATAACGCTAGCTAAAGTTCCAGGCCCAACAAGCATAGGAAATGCCATAGGTATTAAACTCTGTCTTAAAATTTCCTTATCATCCATATCTTGATAAGGACTAAAATCCTTAGTTGCAATTTTTGTTGAAAAAAGTAAATTTTTAATAGCCATTATAATAAGAACCAAACCACCAGAAACCCTTAAATCATCCAATGAAACTCTAAAAATATAGTTCATAAATAAAGGTCCTGATAATAAAAACACCAAAACTATAGTAAAAGCTGTATAGAGAATAGTTCTAAAAAGTTTTTTTCGAAGCATTAAAGGCAATCCATCACTCATAGCCAAAAATTGAGTTAAATTACCAAAAGGATTTAATATAGCAAGTAAAGTAATTGCAGCAAAAAACATCAAATAAAGCTCAGAACCCATACTAGAAAACACTATCAATCCTTAGTTTTTACAAATTCCAAAGAAATAGAATTTACACAATGTCTTACATTTTTAGCAGAAAATCCTTCTCCTTCAAAAACATGACCTAAATGTCCATTGCAATTTGCACATACAATCTCGGTTCTAATCCCATCTTTATCAGGAATTCTTTTAACAGCCCCTTTTATTTCATCATCAAAGCTAGGCCATCCACAACCTGATTTAAATTTATCTTCGGATTTATAAAGCGAAGCTCCACATTGTTTGCATTGATAGATTCCCTTTTCATAAAAATCATTATATTTCCCACTAAAAGGAGCTTCTGTTCCTTTATTTAAAATTACTTTTTTTTCTTCTTCATTTAATTCTTTCATGATCTACCCTTGTAAAATAATTTTTATATTATATAATTAAATTTTCAATTTTAAATGATAAATTTTTATAATTTTCAAGAAAGTTTTAAATGCAAAAAGAATTTTTTCAAGAACTTCAAGATATTTTATATGAAAAAAATATAACTATAAAATTTCACTCTTTTCAAAATTTTTATGAAGACTTTAAAAGCCACAAATTTAATTTTAATCACGAGCATCAAAGCATTTTCAAAAAAAATACATCACAACAAATTACCTTGCTTCATCCTACGCGTATAAGAAGGCCTAAATTTGTCAATTCAACTCATGCGCTTGCTAAAATAATTCATTCAGTCGCTCATATAGAATTTAATGCAATTAACCTGGCTTTAGATGCGAGTTATCGCTTTAAAAATCTACCTTTGCAATTTTATTACGATTGGCTGGAGGTAGCAGATGAGGAAATTAAACATTTCAAACTTTTAAATTCAGTACTTAAAGAACTTGGTTACAAATATGGAAATTTTCCAGTGCATGATAATTTAGAATCTGCTCTAGAAGCTACAAAAGACTCTTTAAGCTTTAGAATGGGAGTAGTTCATAGAGGTTTAGAAGCTAAAGGGCTTGATGCCAACCCCTTTGTTGTTCAAAAACTTCAAAGTTCCAATCATTCCATTAAAAATCTTCTAATGGAATATCTTGAAATTATACTTAATGATGAAATAAAACACGTTAAAAAAGGAGATACTTGGTGGAAATTTGCAAATCAAAACAGGTATGATTTTATTGAGCTTTGCAAAACGTTTAAACAATTCTCTCTTGCGGGAAAAAAACTTAACATTCAAGCAAGAATCAAAGCTGGCTTCACTCAAGAAGAATGCGAAGTCATTGAAAAATTTTACTCTTGATTTCTTATCTTAAATTTTGAAACGATAATGGTATATAAAACCCGAATAATTCCATAAAGCACATACAAGCTTGCTAAAATTACTAAACTTTCAAGAGGGTAAAGATATAAAAATGAAAATATTATAATTAAAATAATCAAAACTTTTAAAACACTAGAACGATTAAAATCAAGCTTTTTAAAACTAGGATAACGTATATTACTTACCATTAAAAGCCCTAAAATTGCTTGAAGCACCAAAAAAACTACGCCATAAGGCTTTAAAAAATCATAACTGATAAACGCATAAGTCCATATAGTACTCACAACTGCTGCAGTAGGTATAGGAAGACCTATAAAAACGGAGGGTTCATAAGTGCCTGTGGTAACATTAAATCTCGCCAAACGAATAGCTCCAAAAACCACAAAAAAAGCTGTAATCAAAGATCCAAGCTTTCCAAAATCATAACCTATAGCCATATAAAAAAGAACCGCTGGAGCAACTCCAAAAGCTACTAGATCAGCCAAAGAATCAAATTCTACTCCAAATTTTGAAGTAGAATTTGTAAGTCTTGCAACACGGCCATCAAGCCCATCGCAAATCAAAGATAAAATAATATAAATCAAAGCTGTATAATAATTTCCATGTATTGAAGCTATAATAGAAATAACCCCTAAAAAAGCTGAAGCAGCTGTAAAAAGATTGGGTAAAATATAAATTAGTTGCGGTCTGTTATTCATTATTTTTCCTTACGCAAAATAGCCTAGCAATGAACCTGCTTTAATTTCATCATTTAAGCCTATATGAATTCTAGTATCTTTTGGTAAAAGTAAACTTATAGAGCCATTAATTAAAAAACCCATTCTATCTCCTGCTTTTAAATCATGAGAAATATTATCAAGCTTTAATTTTCTATCAAAAGAACCTGCATAGATTCGCAAGGCTATCGTTTTATTCTCTTTAACTTTTGCCAAAATAAAAGCTCTTTCATTCATCATTTTTGCAGATTTTAATTCACTGCACAAAAAAAGCCCATGTCGTAAACGAATATCTATTATAGACATTGCAAAAGGTGTATTAAAATTCCCAGCATCATAAAGAGCATTTTTAATAGCAATTTCAACACATTCACCCAAATCTTTATGATGAATATTTTCTATTTTAGTAACCCTACCATCCATAGGTGCAAAAATAGCTTTTTCATCACTACAAACAAGTTCTCTTTTGGGCGCTCTAAAAAGAAAAATACAAATTACAATTAATGCTAATAGCAAGATGGAAAAAGAATAAAAAATCCACACAAAAATAAAAATTAAGCTTAAAATAATAAGACTTAAATATCCATATTTTGCAATAAAATCTTTCATTCTTCTACTTTAACTTCAGTTTTAACTTCTTCGAGTTCTTGTAAACGAGTTGGTAGACTATTTTGATCCTCAAACTCTTTAATAATCTCGCGCACTTTATTACCTTCAATAGTTTCTTCTTCATAAAGGGCTGCAACCATAGTCTCAATCGCTCCCTTATAAGTATTTAAAGTATCTTTAACATCTTTATAGCGTTCATCCAAGGTTTTCTTTACATAATCATCTAAAGATTCTGCCATCTTTTCAGAATAATCTTTGATAGTTTGTCCACCACTTAAGAAAGTATTTCTTTGTTTTTCAAGTACCATAAGTCCTGCAATTTCACTCATACCATACATAGAAATCATAGCTTTTATGATATCGGTTGCTCTTTCTAAATCATTACTTGCACCCGTTGAAATTTCACCTATAAACACTTCTTCAGCTGCACGACCACCCAAAAGTACATCTACTTCAGCGATAAGTTCATGTTTTTGCATTAAAAATTTATTTTCCTCAGGAGTATTTAAAGTATAACCTAAAGCCGCAAGACCACGCGGAATCACAGAAACCTTACTTACACGTTTTGCGCCTTTGGTAGTTTCAGCAATCAAAGCATGACCGCATTCATGATAAGTAACAATTTTCTTTTCTTTTTCATTAATACGACGTGATTTCTTCTCAAGCCCTGCTATAGCTCTTTCAACAGCTTCAACTAAATCATTTTGTTCTACATATTTTTTAGAATCCCTACCCGCTAAAAGCGCTGCTTCATTAATAATATTTGCAAGATCAGCTCCTGCAAGCCCTGCGGTTAAGCGTGCTATATCTTCTACTTTAACTTTTGGGGAGATTTTGACATCTTTCATGTGCACTTTTAAAATATCACACCTACCTTTAAAATCAGGTTTATCAACTAAAACTTGTCTATCAAACCTTCCTGGTCTTAAAAGCGCTGCATCTAAAACTTCTGGGCGATTTGTTGCTGCTAAAACAATGACTGGGGAACTTTCTGTCCCAAAGCCATCCATTTCAGCCAAAAGCTGATTTAAAGTTTGCTCTCTTTCATCGTTTCCACCCATCATGCCACTTGCTGCACGACTTTTACCAATAGCATCTATTTCATCTATAAAAACAATAGCAGGAGCTTCTTTTTTTGCATTTTCAAATAAATCTCTCACACGAGAAGCACCTACACCCACAAACATTTCTATAAAAGACGAACCTGAAACACTAAAAAACGGCACATCAGCTTCACCTGCAACTGCTTTTGCAAGCAAAGTTTTTCCTGTACCTGGAGGCCCAACAAGTAAAAGCCCTTTTGGAATTTTAGCTCCCAATTTAATATATCTTTCAGGATACTTTAAAAAATCTACAATTTCTTTTACTTCTTCTTTAGCTTCTTCAACACCAGCTACATCGCTAAATTTTACTTTAGGTTTTTCTGAATTTACAAGCTTCTTAGAACTTCCTATACCCAATATAGAACTTCCCATATTTTTTTGCATACGACTTGCCAAAAACATCCAAATACCAAAGAAAATAAATACTGGCAAAACCCATGAAAAAAGTATATCCGTAAACCAATTTGTTTCAGAATACGCACCATAAGCGATATTTTTACTATCTAGTAAACTCACAAGCTCAGGATCATTAACTTTTTTTGCTGTATAAACAGTATTGTGAGAGCTTGAAATCGCTTTGATTGTTGTTTGTCCTATACTAACTTGATTGATTTGTCCACTTTCAATAAGCTTTTTTAACTCAGAATAAGGGACATTTTTATTTACTTCATTGCCATTCAATGCCCCGCCAAAAGAACCATTGCCATCAAAAAATCCCTTAAAAATAATTATCATTATAATTGCAAAAATCGCAAAAATAAAAATGGGATTTTTGTTAAAAAAATTATTACCCTGCGGATTACCCTTATTATTTTGGGTATTATTATTCATTACTTATCCTTTTTTATTATTTTTATATACAAAACTACACCACTCATTGATTTGCATTTCATCAATGAGTTCCAAATCTTGAAATTTTTCTTTAATTCTTGTTGAATATTTATCTAAAATTCCTGACAAAATAAGTATAGCATTATCTTCTAAATGGTTTTTAATATCTTTTTCTAAAATTAAAATCACATCTGCAATGATATTTGCAACAATTAGATTATATAAACCATTTGCTTTATCTATAGATCCACACCAAGCCTTGTGAAAATCGACACCATTTAATCTTGCATTTTCTAAAGAACTATCAATAGCCAACTCATCAGTATCACAAATTTCAACATTACAACCAAACTTTGCCATAATAATACCCAAAATTCCACTACCACAACCAAGATCTAAAGCTCTTAATTTACTTTTAGAAAATTTTTGTAAAAATTTTACACAAGAATATGTGCTTTCGTGATGTCCTGAGCCAAAGGCTAAGGCTGGATTAATCTTTATATTTATACAATTCTTCTTTTCTTCTTGCCAAGTTGTATGGATGTAAACATTATCCACTAAGATAGGTTTTATGCCTTTTTTATATTCTTGTATCCAGTCCTTGTTTTCTTTCTCTACAAGACTTAAATTAGAAATAATTTTATGGTTTAAATTGAAAGTAGTTGTAAGTTTTTGAGCAAATATTTCAAGTGCCCATGAAAACTCTTCTAAACTCTCATGGGATCTAATGTAAACACCATTATCTTTCTCTTCTATGGCTTCTATACCTAAATCAAAAGCAAAATCAAGAAATAAATTTTTATACCGCTCTTCTACGATAAAGAACAATTCATAATATTTTTTTTGCATTTAGAATTTTAAAAATCAGCCTTTACTCAGCTGCACCTTCTCCACTTCCTGTTCCTAAAACATCTTCAAGTTTTTCCTTTAAAACTTGTGGAGTAAAAGGTTTTACAATATAGTTATTTACGCCAGCTTTTAAAGCAGTAATCACTTCAGCTTTTCCGCCCTCAGTTGTAACCATGATGATAGGCATATCTTCATATTTTTTCTCTGCTCTTACTTTTTTTACCAACTCCAAGCCATTCATTTCTGGCATATTCCAATCTGTAATTAAAACTTTTACATCTTCATTTTTAGTTAATAAATCCCAAGCTTCAACGCCATGCTCAGCTTCTAAAACATCATCGTGTCCAAGTCTTGTTAGGGTATTTTTAATAATCCTTCTCATAGTAGAACTGTCATCAACAACTAACAATTTCACAATTTCGTCCTTTCAAAGTTTTTATAGTTTTATTTTACCCTTTTTAGCCTTATTAATCAAGCTAAAAAATTTTAAAAAACAGCATTATATCATCTTTTACTTAAATTTTTACTCAAATATTATTATTTTTATACTTAACCGTAAATAAATATACACTTAAACCTAAAAGAAGCAAGCTCACTCCACCGATAAGATAAATCGCATAAATCATCTGAGAAAGATCACCAATAGCAAGTTTAAATACCAACATCAAAGCTTCTATAGCTAAAGCAATGATAATAGAACCCAAAAATCTCACCATAGTTTTTTGAATTCCACCTTCTTCTTTTTTTGTCCTTCCTAATACTTCTTGTTCGATCAAAGTTTTTGCCAAATCAAAAATAGCTAAAGCCAAAGTTATAGCGATGGTACTTTCAAACATATGTTCTATACCTATAGCTTGATTATCAAAAAGACTAAAAAAACCTTTTTGAAATAAAAAACAAGTAATCACAAATAAAACCAGTGCGAAGCAAAAATATACCGAACGACTAAATTGAGTAAAAACAAATTCAAATTTTCCTGCTTGAATAATCTTTAAAATATCTTCAAGTTTTATATCAATACAAACAACAAAAAGCAAGTTATTTTTATCATCGTAAATTGGCATAGAAGCTGTCACGCAAAGCTCATTATTTAAAACCGAAGGATAAGGATCGCTCAAAACACATCGTCTTAATTTTACAGCTCTATAAAAATAAGAACGAGTACTTCTATCCTCACCCTGTCCTATTTCATGAGCCTTATTTAAGGAAATCGCATTTTCTATTTGCATGCCTGAAATATCTAAAATATACAAAGCATCAAAAACAACAACTTCATGAGCTATTTTATCCAAAGCTGTTTTAATCGTTTCAAGGTGAATGTCAGGAAGTTTATTGGGCAGATTTCTTGTTAAAATATAACTCATATAAGCCCTAGCACGATAGCGATTATCTTCAAATCTTTGTATATCTTTTATATACATTATACGCCTTCTTTATTGTGTTTAAATTCAGGTACAATCTTTAATAAAGCCTCTGAAATATCTTCACATATTTGTAAATTTTCTATCTCTTTATTAAGCCAATCAAGATCAACCTTCTCATTCTTTGCTACAAAAATACTCTCATATTGCGTTTTAGCATCATTTTCATCAATCAAAAGCTCTTCATAAAGCTTCTCACCTTTTCTTAAACCTGTGATTTTAATTTCTAAATCATTGCGATTAGAAAGTAAAAGCATTTTTTTAGCTAAATCTATGATTTTCACAGGCCTACCCATATCCAAAACAAAAAGCTCTCCTCCTTTTGCGATAGCTCCAGCTTGTAAAACAAGTTGCACTGCCTCAGCCACAAGCATAAAATAACGCACTATATCAGGGTGCGTTAAAGTTAAAGGCTCATTATTGGCAATTTGTGCTTTAAATTTCGGTATCACACTACCACTAGAACCTAAAACATTACCAAAACGCACACAAGCAACTTCAAAATTTTCATCACTCATACTTAAAGTATAAAGCTCACAAACTCTTTTAGTGCAACCCATAATATTTGTTGGTCGCACTGCTTTATCTGTACTTATCATCACAAATTTAGCTACTTTATTTTCTTTAGCACTGTCGCATAAAATTTTAGTTCCTAAAATATTATTGATTACTGCTGAATGTGGATTTTGTTCGCAAAGAGGCACATGTTTATAAGCGGCTGCATGTAAAATAAGCTCAGGTTTATAAGTTTTTAATACCTCATCTAAACTTTGCTTATCTAAAATACTCAATAAAATAGGAGTAATTTTTTCTTTATATAAATTTAAATCATCATTGATCTTATAAAGATTATACTCACTATGATCAACCATAATAAGATGCTTAGCACCAAATTTAATACATTGCTTACAAAGTTCACTGCCTATAGTTCCACCTGCTCCACTTACCAAAACTACCTTGTCTTTTAAAAAAGCCGCCACAGCACTATCATCTAAATCTTTTGGTTTTCTAGCAAGCAAGTCTTCTATACTGATATCTCTTGCTTCGTTTCTTGTAAAAGAAAATATTTTTACATCACAAATACCATAAGCTACAAGTTCTTCAAAAAGTTTTTTAAGCTCTTCTTGTTCAAGTCTTAAAGCAATAATGGCAGTTTTTACCCCTTGTTCTACATAAGATTTTATTTTTTCTTTTTCTTCTACAATAAATTTATCACAATAAGTCCCTATAAGCTCTTTTCTCGCATCAACTACGCCTACAGGAAAAAGCCCTAAAGAACCTTCTTTTGCACCTTTTAACAAATGCAAAGCCTTAGAAGTTGCCCCTACTACAATACAAGGAGTTTCTTCTTCTTTCATTCTAGAAGGTTTAAAATCCACAAGCATTCTTTTGCTAATTCTTAAAGTACCTATAAACATATAAGAAAGAACAAAATCTATCACAATAGCACTTCTTGGAAAAGGATTAAAAAAATCACTAAAAAAATAAAAAATAAGAAAAAAACAAAACTCAGCTAAAAGCAAAGCGATAAAAATTTTTCTTGCTTCATTGAGAGAAAAAAATCTCCAAGCTACTTTATAAATTCTAAAAACAAACAAAAATGAAAGTTTTAAAACAAGCAAAATAATAGCAGAAACCATCATACCATGATAAAAAATACTCGGAATATCTCCACTAAACCTCAAAGAAAAAGCCAGATAAACGCTAAGTAAAATTAAAACAATATCTGAAGTTAAAAAAAATGCTAATCTTTTGCTTTTATAAAAAATCATTTTAAGCCTTTATGCTCTTTAAGATCAGTTTTGAAATTTCATAAACATCATCTTTACTCATCGCCGTGCCACTTGGCAAACAAATTCCTTTTTGGAAAAATAACTCACTATTGCCATTAAGATAAGCCTTAGCTCCTTTAAATACTTCTTGAGCGTGCATAGCTTTCCATAATGGTCTTGTTTCTATTTGTTCATTTTTCAAATCTTCTATGAGTTTTGAAATTTTTGGATGCAAAGTAATATTTTTTTGACTGATATTTATATCTTTTTGACAAGAATTAAGTTCATTTTTATCAAAATCAATCAAAGCTGTACTTAACCAGCGATTGCTTCTTGAATTTTCTAATTCATCTAAAAAGCTAAAACACTCTCCTAAAAATTCTTTATACCACTCATAAATTTCTCTTTTTTTAAGCACTCTTTGTTCTAAAACCTCCATTTGCGCTACGCCAATAGCTCCTAAAACATTGCTTAAGCGGTAATTATAACCATAATCTAAATGTTCATAATGCAAACAATTTTCCCTAGCTTGAGTGCTATAAAATCTTGCTTTTTCAATCTTTTCTTTATTTTTTCCTATAAGCATACCTCCACCTGAAGTGGTGATAATTTTATTGCCATTATAAGAATAAGCTCCAAATTCTCCAAAAGTTCCTAAAGCTTTATTCTTATAAAAACTTCCTAAAGCTTCAGCAGCATCTTCGATTAAAACAATTTCATTTTCTTTGCAAATTTCAACAATTTCATCCATTTTAGCCGCATTGCCATAAAGATGAGTTAAAATCAATGCTTTTGGTTTTTTTTCACATTCTTTAATAGCAAGCTTTAATAAATCTACATCGATATTATAAGTTTCATCACAATCTATAAATACAGGTTTTGCTTTAAGATAACAAATAGGTGCTACTGAAGCGATAAAAGTAAAAGAAGAAGCCAAAACAATATCATCTTGTTTTACCCCTGCCACCCTTAAAGCTAAATGCAAAGCCGCTGTGGCTGAATTTAAAGCTAAGGCATTTTCACTTTTACTGTAAGCCTTGACACTTTGTTCAAAGCGATTTACAAATTCACCCAAAGGTGCTATATAATTGCTTTTGAAAACTTCTTCTATGTATTTTAATTCATTACCACCCATATGCGGAGGAGAAAGAAAAAATCTCATGATTTATCCTTTGTGTAAAACAAAATTTTTATAAATTGACTCTATTTTACCTAAAAAAATTTACAAAGATTCAAATATTTAAATTCTTTTTATAGTCAAAGCTTGTTTTCATACCAATTTTTAAGCTTTTCTAAGTCTTCTTTTTTATAAATACTTTCAAAGCATTTAAGGAGTATTTTATTTTTTGTTTTGATAACAAAACAAACTTCAACTTGATTTAAAAATTTCATTTTTTCTATTTTAACAATTTCCAAATCTTCTCGTTTTATAAAATACATATAAAAAAGATTAAATTTACTAACTATATAAATTCCATTTTCACAAACTATTGCTAAATTTATAACATATATCAACAATAATAACATACCTGTTATCACAGAAGAAACTGATACTTGCAAACTCCAAAGTGTTTTTAAATTTTCATTTTCTAATTCAAAGAAAAAAAGAAGTTGATAAAAACCTTCAAAATTATACCAAATTCCTATTAATCCACCCAAAAAAGCAGCAATACCTGTATATTTTATAATCCTACTATTTTTAGAATTTACATTTGCTTTAAGACTAAAAAGTTTTTTGTGTTTTAAAGAATTTTTCAAAGGAAATATGTAGCATATTAGACATATGGTTAGTAAATTAATGACAATCCACCCCAAAGGCGAAGGATTTACTATATAGTGAACAACAAGATTGTTATTAAAATGCAATTTACATCCTTTTTGCAGGTACTCCCACAAAAACACCTTTTTCATCTTGATTTTTAACTAAAGTTGCTCCACCACCTAAAATACTATCATCTGCCAAACTTAAATTAGGCAAAACACAAGAATTAATCCCTAAAAAACAATTTTTACCAATTTTTACATTACCCGCACATTTAGCTCCCACACTCACATGAGAAAATTCCCCTATCACACATTCATGCTCAATTACGCTTGAAGTATTTAAAATCACACCTTTTTCTATTTTAGCTTTAGCGTTAATCACTACATAAGGCATGATTAAAATTCCTGCATTTTCTTCCACGATTGCGCTAGGACTTATAAGTGCACTTTTATGGATAAGATTGACAATTTTAAAGCCATTTTCTGAAATTTTTTGATAAATCTTTTTTCGAATTTCATTGTTTCCTATGGCTATAAAAAAATCATATTTAGGTAAGGTACTTTCAAATTTCATTCCTTTAAAATCATCTAAAAAAATACATTCTTTATAACCCATATTTTTAGCCACATCTTCACAAACAAGCCCATGACCACTAGCACCATAAATATAAATTTTTTCAGTTCTTGCCATTAAATTTCTCTGTTGTAACATGGCCTTCTTTGCTTACCCCACTTCGTTTTAAAACCTTTAAAGCTGTTAAAAACATGATTTTTAAATCAAGCAAAAAAGAAATATTTTTCACATAATACACATCAAGTTCGAATTTTTTCTGCCAAGAAATAGCATTTCTACCATTTACCTGCGCCCATCCTGTTATACCTGGACGCACTTTATGACGCAATTTTTGCTCTTTATTGTAAAGAGGCAAATACTCAACCAAAAGAGGTCTAGGTCCAACAAAACTCATATCCCCTTTTAAAACATTAAAAAGTTGCAAAAGCTCATCCAAACTTAAGCTTCTAACGATTTTTCCAAAAGCTTTCAAACGCAATTCATCGCTTAATAACTCACCCTTTTCATCTCTTTCATCGCTCATGGTTTTAAATTTATAAATTTTAAAAATTTTTTCATCTAACCCGGGACGATTTTGGGTAAAAATCACACTTCCTTGAGTGATTTTTAAAAGTAAAGCAGTGATTAAAATCACCGGAGAAAAAAGCACTAAAAGCACTAAAGCTAAAATAAAATCAAAAATTCTTTTAAAAACTTTTTCATACATTCTTAATTACCCTATCATAAAGTTTTAAATAACGCTGTGCGATTATATTTTCATCGTATTGTAAAGCATCTTGGGCGGCATTTTTAGCTAAATTTAATCTTAATTTTTCATCTTCTAATAAAAGTGAAATTTTTTCGCTTAAATCTTTAGCATTTTTTGTTTTTGCCCAAAGTCCATCATAAGCATTAGAAATAGCCTCCACACAACCTTCACAATCACTCACCACTATAGCCTTACCGCAAGCTTTTGCCTCCAAAACACTTACAGGAAAGCCTTCTTTATAGCTTGGCAAAACAAAAATATCACAATTTTGCAAAAGCTCGACTATATCACTTCTAGCACCCAAATAATGCACCGCGCCAGAGTTTAAAAACTCCAAACTTGCACAAGAAGGATTTTCATCTCTTCCACCAACTAAAACAAAATTTGCTTTGTCTTTTAGCATAGTAGCACTTTCATAAAATTCTTTTACACCCTTATGCCATAAAGCTCTTGCTATCATAAGCACAATGGGTTTTTTATCTATGTTTAAATTTTTCCAAAAAAGCTCTTTTTTTTCCGATTCTACATAAATAGGAAAAAATTTTTTTAAATTGATCCCTACAGATTTTATCACGCAAATTTTATTTTCTTTAAGTCCTAAATTCCGCATAAACTCAGCATTACTTTCATTGACAAAAATAAATTGGTGTGCAAATTTAAAACTTAATTTATAAAGACTATTAATAACAAAACGCACTAAATTTGCCTTAAAACCTTGATCTATATAAAAAGATCCCAAGCCTTCTACTAAGGCAAAACGATAAGGAATTTTTGCCCATTTTGCTGCTAAAATTCCAAAAGTATTGCTTTTGTGTGCCGCACTTTGAATAAAATCAAGATTTAAATTTTTCAAAACCTTAGCAAGATAAAAAAAATTCTTTAAAACCACAAAAGGATTTAAACTAGCTCTTGAAAACTCATAAACAATTACTTTTAAGCCAAGATCTCTAAGTTTTTGCGTGTATTCATCTTGCGGCACTATAACAAAAACTTCGTCTTTTCTATCTTTTAACGCTTTTATAATAGGCATTCTAAAATGATAAATACTCGCTCCTGCATGTGATAAAAATCCTATTCTCATTTTCAACCCTTAAATTTTAAGTTTAAAAACTTTAGCATCTCTAGAATTAATCACCAAGTCAAATAAATTCTTATCATAATTTCCCAAAAAAAACATTTGCACATAAGCACTATTAAACATGGTTTTATCCATTAAAATAAATTGTGCGTAAGGAATAGCACTATCCTTTAAATAAAAAATATAAAACTGAGCCTTATCATCGATTGGAGTGATTTTGTATTCACCTTGTTTAATAGAATTAATCTCTACGATACTATTTACAGAAACCACATTATCACCTATTTTAAAACTTCTAAAATCATCACTTAAAACCACTCCGTTGCTAAGATAAATTTCTCCATTTTTAACATCAAGTGGATAAGCTGTGCTAAAGGTAAAAGGTTTATCCAAAACTCCTGTATCTAAATTAATAAAAGAAAAACTAGCCACCGTAGAAAAAATCAAAGACATTCTAGTGGGCATATAAAGATAAATATCACGAGTTTTTGGTGTATCGATTTTAAAATCAGGTTTTGATAATGAAGCTAGAAATAAATCCACATTGCTTTGATTATAATCTTTCATCATGGCTTGTAAAATGTCTGATTTTAAAATATCATTTTGCGGAGCATAAAAGCTTTTTTCTGTATATTCTACACTAAGTCTTGCCATATTAGCTGCAGCTTGTTCATCTTTACTTAAAGAAAAAGAAGGGAAAAAATTATCCTTACCTAAATGCTTTCCACCATCTACTAAAGTTTTCACATCGCTATAATAACGCACAGGATAACCATAATCCCACCAAGTTACCACATAATCTTCTCTATTGGCTATATTTTTTAATTGATTTAATAATGATGCTTCATTTTGAGAAAAAACTGTTGGCGCTTTATAGTTGTAAATATGGATAAATACTGGAGCCAAAGTCAAAATAGTTGCAAAAACAATACAAACATTTGAAGTTAATTGGCTATATTTTTTAACCAATATAGCCTTAAACTCGCTCAATAAAAAACCAAATCCTAAAGCCATTACAGGTACAGAATAAATGGTAAATCTAAGCCCCCCTTTTAAGGCTAAAAACCCAAGCACCAATATAGGTAAAGCCATAATCATACTTTTATGTTTTCTCAAAAGCCATACAAAACCAAACAAAGAAAACAAGAAAACAATTTCACTACCACTAATTCTTCGCATAAATTCGCTAAAATCTACATTTTCAACTTCTTGTATGGTTTGATTGACATTAAAATACATAAAGCCCTGTGTTAAATTCGCACTTTCATCACTTCTAAAAATATAAAATTTAAGCTGATAAAGTATGGGATCAACCCCACCGCTTAAAATCAAAAATATCAAAGTTGCACTACCTAAAATTCCTATAATCATAAAATTTAAGCGTTTTTGCTCTAAAGCAAATAAAGCAAAAAGTATTACTATAATGGCACTTTGATAAAACCATGCTATATTTGAAAGAGTAAGAGAAGACAAAATCACAGCTATATAAAAAATCTTTTCTTTTCTATGAAAAATAAGTGTATAAATTAAAAAAAGTCCAATTAAAGCTACATTTAAAGTATAACTTGAAGGATACCACCAAAGATAAATTCCTATAAATAATGGCAAGGCAATCAATGAAAAAAAGTCTTTTTTTAAAATCATTCTTACCATAAAAAATAAAATAAACATAGGTAAAACAATTACCAGCATATCCGTATCATAATACCCACTCATAGTGCGATTATAATAACTGTTTGCTACACTTGCTAAAAGAGCAGCTACAAAGCCCATTAAAGGGCGTTTGTATTCATTAGCTAGTAAAATAATAGGAATCACCACCAAAGAAGATAAAAAAGTACTCATATATAAAATGATACTTTCAAAAGAAAAAGGTGTGATTTTATAAAGCCAATAAGTAAGCGTAGATAAAGAAGATCCATAATAACTCAAATCATTAGGCTGATGAAAACCTGCTATCATATCTCTTGCGCCCTCAGCAAAAGCATAGCCATCGTTTGAAATGATCATTAATTGATTATTGAAAAAATACTCGTTAAACTCACTTGCCCACCAAACCCAATAAAACCTGCAAAATACACTAAAAACATAAGCTAATACAATCATCGCAAACAAAACTAAATAAGGGTTTTTTAAATACTCTTTTTTCAACATCTTTTATCCTAATAAATATTTCAAAGCATCGCGTGCAATTTTTACTTTATCAAAGGCTTTAGCCCTAGTTTTAGCTTTGTTTTTATACGCTTTTCTTAATTTATCGTCTTCAAGCATAGTTTTTAAACCCTGAAACATAGAGTTTTCATTATCTACTTCTACTAAAAGTCCAAATTCATCATCGCCAAAAAGCTCTCTTGCACCACTTTTATGATCAGTGCAAACCACCGCACAAGAACAAGCCAAACTTTCGATTAAAACATTTGAAAAACCTTCAAACACAGAAGCAAAAGCAAAAAATTCGCATTTAGCCATGTATTTATAAGGATTATTATCAAATCCTAAAAGCAAAACCTTTTCTTCCAAATTTAATTCTTTAATCAAAGCTAAAAGCTCATCCTTAAGCACACCTTCACCTAAAATCACAAGCTTTAAATCTGTTTTCAATCTCGCATAAGCACGAATTAATAAAGCATGATTTTTACCTTTATCAAGCCTGCCTACACTTAAAATAAATTTATCTTTTAAAGCTATGTCTTCAAGGGCTTTTTGCCCTATGTTTTCTAAATCGATGGCATTGTATAAAATTTCACATTTTTTTGGACTTATACTAAAATTTTGCACTAAATCTTCTAAATTTCCCTTAGAATTAGGCAAGATTAAATCAGCTTTTGGGTAAAGCAAAGAAATTAGAAATTTATTTGCCAAAGAATTAAAATTATTTTTCATATACATCACACTTGGCGTAGTGCATTCATTGATCACAAGGCGAGTTTTGTTTCCAAACATTCTTGCTATTAAGGCTATATAATTAGGTCGATTTAAAAAAACAAATTCTGTATCAATACCTAAATTTCTGCAAAGTTTTTTGTATTTTAAAGCCAAAAAAGGTAGTTTTAAAAATTTCAAAATAGGATTTTCACTAGGTTTTGAACATTCTAAAAAATGAATTTGACACTCTGGAATTTCATAAGAAATTTTATCATTCATCAAGATCAAATGCACTTCAAATTTCAAACTTAAAATAGGCAATAAAGTCGCCACAACTCTTTCAGCACCACCACTTCCTAAAGAATAAATAAAAATGCCTAATTTTTGCATAAAGCCACCCGAATTTTTGATAATTTTTCAATCATATTATTTGGAATTATACTTAAAATGAGTAATATCAAAGCAGGAGCGTTGATTTTTATACTTAGGCTTTTAAACAAACATTTATAAAGGGCTTTATAATTTTTTGCAAGTTTTGCATAATAAGCTGCCATTTTATAATAACTCGCACAAGTTTTTTTATAATCTTTATCCTTACTCATTCTAAGTTCATTTTCTAAAATTTTAGCAAGCTCTAAATATCCCAAATACACCCTATGAGCATTTTTACTCGCACCTAAAGTCACGCTATCTTGCCTAAAAATTCTATAAATCCTAAAAGCCTTATGGATATAAAAACTTTTTTCTTTGTATAAATTTACCCAAAGCGTGGCTTCATTGCCATAAAATTCTTCATTAAAACGCTTATTTTCAAGTAGGGATTTTTTAAAAACAGAAAAAAACTCTCCGCTAAATTTAGCCATTAAAAAATCTTTTTTAGAAATTTCACTATCTTTTTCCAAGCCCTTGCCGCTAAATTCCTTGCTTAAATTTCCTTCTTTTTCTATCAAACAATTTCCAAAAACATGAGCATAACCCTCATTTGCTTTTTGCATCAAGGTACTTAAAGCCCCGGATAAAAGCTCATCATCATCATCTAAAAAAGTTACAAACTCGCCACTTGCTTGATCTAAGCCATTGTTTTTATTGCCATTTGGGCCTTGTTTGTAATTTTGATTTAAAAAATACTTAATGCGATCATCATCTTTTTGTAAATTTTGCACCACACTTTTAGTATCATCGCTAGAATTATCATCGCTTACAATAATTTCTAAATCTTTAAAATCTTGATTTTGTATGCTTTTAATAGCCTTTTCTAGTAAAACTTGACGATTAAAAGTTGGTACTATAACAGAAAGTTTAGGCATTTTTAACCTCAACTATAAGCTTAAGCCATTCTTCTTTGATATGAGAAATTTCAAAGTCTTTACACCTTTGTTTGGCATTATTTACAAGTTCTTTTCTAAAATTTTCATTATTTAAAACAAGTTCAAGTTTTTTAGCAAGTGCTATTTCATCATCACAACCTATCAAAAGCCCATCATGATTATCTTTGATTAAATCCTTAGCACCATTATAATAAGAACTTGAAATTCTACAAACCTCAAAATACAAACTTTCAATTAAAACCGTTGGCAAACCCTCTACAAAAGAACAAAGACAAAGCACTTTTGCTTTTTCATAAAGAGTCTTGACATTTTCAACTCGTCCTAAAAAATCAACTTTTATTCCTAAAGATTTTACCTTGTATTCAAGTTCTTGCCTTAACTCTCCATCTCCTGCTATAACAAATTTATAATTTTCTTGCAAATTTTTATCCAAATGCGCTATAGCTTTTAAAAACATTGCAGGGTTTTTGTTGTGATCTAAACGCCCTATAAAAAGAACCAAATTTTCCTTTTCAAAACTAGAATCAAAAGGAATTTCATCGCTAAAATGACAAGGATTTAATAAAAGCTTAACCCTTTTTACAAATCTTTCATAATACACCTTATCACTGCTTCCAAGCACACTTAAAGCATCACAAAAAGGATAGCTTACCCTTCTTAAAAAACGCCAAATTTTAGGTTTTAAATACGCTTCATTGCTATGCTCACTTATAATGAGTGGAGTTTTAAACCCTATTTTCGCAGCAATACAAGCAATATTAGTCGTATCCAAAAAAGAAATAAAAACATCAGCCTTACTTTCTTTCAAAGCCTTTCTTAAAGCAAAAAATTTCTTAAAACGACTTGCGATTTTATGATAAAGCGTATCAAATCTAAATTGTTCTAAACTTGTAACTTTAACTTCATTTTCAAGCTTATAAAAAGATTCTCCTTCATGAAATTTAATAATACTTACTTCATGCTCTTTGCAAAGTGTATTAGCTAAGGTTACTAAAACACGCTCAGCGCCTCCTGAATTTAAAGTTGCGATAATAAAGCTTATTTTCATCATTTCTCCTCTTTAAGCTTACCGTGTTCTAAACGATAAACCTTATCACATTGCGTTATCGTAGAAAGGCGATGTGCGATAATAATCATGGTTTTATCTTTAGAAATTTTATAAATTTCATCCATGATTTTTGCTTCACTTTGAGTATCAAGAGCAGAAGTTGCTTCATCAAGCACTAAAATTTCAGGCTCTAAATATAAAGCTCTTGCTATAGCTATGCGTTGTTTTTGTCCCCCGCTTAAATTACTCCCCCCATCACCCACTTTTGTTTGCACTCCTTGAGATAAATTTTTTATAAAATGCTCTAAATTTGCTTGTTTGATAACCCTATTAAGTTTTTCTTCATCAACCGCATCTCCAAAAGTGATATTTTTAGCTATACTGTCATTAAAAAGATAGATATTTTGCGGGATATAGCCTATTTTTTGGCGATAATTTTTTGTATTATTTGCATTTAATTCTTGCTCATCAATTAAAATTTGCCCTTCTTTTGGTTTTAAAAGTCCTATGATAAGATCTACTAAGGTGCTTTTTCCACAACCACTCTCCCCTATAAAAGCGATTTTTTCGCCTTTTTTAATGTTTAAATTAAGATTTTTAAATAAATGTTTTTTTCCCTCATAACCAAAGCTAAGATTGCAAATTTTAAGCTCTTGATTAAAGCTTAATTTTTCCTCGCCCAAATTTTCTTCTTCTTGTCTTAAATTTTGATAAATAATATCCAAAGAAGAATGATAATAAAGCAAATCATGATAACTTGTAATAATACGATTTGCACTTGGCATTAAGCGATAAAGCGCTAAAACAAAAATAGAAATCGTGGATAAAATACCTGAAATATCACTTTCATTTTTCAACACCAAAAATACCACGATAAAAACAAGTACACAAAAACCTATTCCTTCAAGATAAATTCTAGGCACCGCAGCTACACTTTCGTTGGTAATATTTGCTTTAGAAAAAGCTTCACTTTGCGCTTTAAAAAGACTTAATACTCCATCTTCTTTGGTTTTAAGCTTAATAAATTTGAAATTATTTAAATTTGTATTTAAAATTTCAAAGAAATTTTTCATCGCTTCTTCGCGTCTTACTCCTGCTTTTTTAATGATAGGGCTTAAAATTTTCACTAAAATAAAGGCATTTAACACCATAAAAATACTTAAAAATAAAGTGATTTTATAATTAATCAAAAGCATTAAAGCATAAAGCAAAAGCACTACAAAAATTTCACTCATCAAAAGCAAAAATGATGAAATCATAGTGCTTAGATTATAAACTTCCCCTGTAATGGACTTTAAAATTTCAGATTGATTTTTTTGAGTAAATTTTTCATAATTAATATTTAAAAATTTAGAAAAAACCTTATAACCGATCACATGATAACGCCCTTTAGAAAATCTTGCTAAAAGATGAAAATAATACGCATTTAACAAAGCTCTAAACACATAAAAAACAATAAGCCCCACCCCAAAATAAACAATGATTTCAAAAACAGGGATATTAAGATATTCTTTTAAGCTGATTAAATATTTATTACGATCAAAATAAGAAAAATCACTGGCCAAAGTGATAAAAGGCATTACCAAAGAAATCGCAAAAGTTTCTATAAAAGAAACAAATACTGAAAAAACAAGCAAAAAAAATAAAAAATTTTTATCTTCCTTACTTAAAATAAAAAAAAGTTTTTTTAACACTGTTTTTCCCAATCAAAAGCAGATTTGCAAATAAGCTCTAAATCATCATATTTAGGCTGCCAAGAAGTAAGATTTCTGATTTTACTTGCATCAGAAATCAACACACTAGGATCACCTGCACGGCGTGGGGCAAGTTCTACTTTAAAATCCACTCCACTAACTTTTTTCATCGCTTCAATCACTTCTTTTACGCTAAAACCATGCCCATAACCTACATTAAAAACATTACTTTCATTCTCTTGTAAATAATCCAAAGCCGCTAAATGCGCACTTGAAATATCATCTACATGGATAAAATCTCTTATGCAAGTACCATCTTTTGTATCATAATCATCGCCAAATATGAAAAGTTTATCACGTTTTCCTGCGGCACATTCAGCTGCAACTTTTATGAGTAATGTTGCTTTTGGATAGCGTTGTCCTAAAGTATAATCCATACAAGCACCTGCAACATTAAAATATCTTAAAATACAATGCTTAAATTCAGGATTTGCCATACTTGCATCACGCAAAACCTCTTCACTCATAAGCTTACTACGCCCATAAGGATTAATAGGTGCTAAAGGGCTTGTTTCGCTCACAACAGGAGTTTGTGGTTCGCCATAAGTGGCTGCCGTTGAAGAAAATATAAATTTATTTACTCCAGTTTGCAAACAAGTTTCGATGAGATTTGTCGTATTAACAGTGTTGTTTATATAATATTTTAAAGGATTTTGCATACTTTCAAAAACTTCAATGCTTGCTGCAAAATGCACAATAGCGTCAAATTTTTCTCTCTCAAACAATGCTTTTACGCCTTGAAAATCACTTAAATCTTGTTCGAAAAATTTAAAAGCTCTTATTTTTTGCAAATCTTCTATTGCGATTTTAGAACCCTTAGAAAGATTATCTAAAACACAAATTTCATGATCTGTTTTTAAAAATTGTCTTAAAGTATGAGAACCTATATAACCTGCACCACCGCTAATAAGAATTTTCATCATCATTCCTTTTTTTAAAAAATGTCAAAAATAAATTTTAATATACTTTCTTAAATACTTAAGATTGAACTTTTGAAATTTCACTCTCACAAGCTTTTGCAAAAACTTCTGTATAGGAACGATCTGATTTTTTTTCACGCAAAAAATCTCTCATATAAGAAAGAAAATCAACATAATCTTCTTCACTAACATTAGCTTTAATAAGTTCATATTTTAAAAAAAGCATATAGGTGTTTAAAACATCACTTTCACAATATTCGTGAATTTTTTCAAGTTCATTTTCATAAAAAAGTTTCATCACCTCATCGCCATGCACATCATATTTTCCTGGCAAACCCACCATAGAGCAAAGTGTATCAAGCTTTATTCCACGCCCATTAGATCCTAAGGATTCTAATAAATCACAATGTTTTAATTCTGAAAATCTTGTTTTATAATTATTCCATTTATCACTTTGAGTATCTAAATAAGTTGCTGCTTTTAAATTGTATTTTAAAGCCCTTAAAACAAGAACAGGCATATCGAAATTTTTACCATTAAAGCTGACTAATTTTGGCTCATAATTTTCTATAAAATTGAAAAAATTCTCAATCATTTCTTTTTCATTTTGCCCATCAATTTTATTTACTTTGATAAATTTTCCAAAATTATCACTTAAAACCGCACAAATACTGATAATTTTATGATAAGGCAAAGGCAAAAACTCACTCCCACTTTGTTCTTTTTGCCACTGAAGTGCTTTTAAACTTACCTCTAAATCACTTCCTTCAAAACCCAAAGTTTTGCGGATAAGCTCAACATCTGGCACACTCTCACAATCAAAAACACAAATATAACCTTCATTTTTTGCCATTTTTTAACCTTTTTTTAAATAATTTCGCTAAAATCATAGCAAAAATTTTAAAATATTAGGCTTTTAATGAAAATAGCAATTGTTCGTTTGTCAGCACTTGGTGATATTATCCAAAGTGCCGTGGTTTTGCAATTTATCAAAAATTTTAAAAAAGATATAGAAATTCATTGGTTTGTAGATGAAAAATTTGAAGGCATACTTAAAAACCATCCTTTAATAGACAAACTCTATGCCCTGCCTTTAAAAGACAAAAAAATTTTAAAAAGCCTAAAAATTCTTCTTAAAGCAAGAAAAAACAACTATAATGTAGTAATAGATCTACAAGGGCTTATAAAATCTGCTATTGTAAGTCGAATTTTAAGTAGAAATAATTTTGGTTTTGATAAAAATAGTCTTAAAGAAAGTTTTGCTCATAATTTCTACAACCAAAAACTTGAGTTAGATTACAATGAAAATGTATTTGTAAGATACTTAAGTCTTACCTCCTTTATGTTAAATACTGATTTTAATGTCAAAAATTTAGCCTTTAAACAAGATATTTTTAGCGTAGATGAAAATTTAAAACAACTCTTAAACAATAAACTCAAGCTCGACAAAAACGAAAAAAACATACTCATACACGTGGGTTCAAGTGTAGAAAATAAAATCTATCCTAAAACCAAACTTGCTATACTTTGCAAACTTTTAATCAATGAATTTCAACAAGCAAAAATTTGGCTCGCTTGGGGAAATGTAAAAGAATACGAATTTGCCAAAGAGGTTTTAAATCTTAGTGGTATTGATGAAACACATATAGAATTAGCACCAAAATTCAGCCTTGAAGAGCTAATGGCTTTTACAAAAATGATGGATCTTATCATAGGAAATGATAGTGGTCCAACACATTTGGCTTTTGCTTTAAATAAGGCATCTATTACGATTTTTGGTGCAACACCAAGCTACCGCAATGCTTTTCAAACTCATATCAATAAAATCATTGATGCAGGTAAAAAAATCCAAAATGCCAAGCATATCGATAAAAGTGATTTTTGTATCACGCGTATAGAAGAAGAAGATATCTTCAAACTTGCCAAAGGCTTACTTAATGAAAAATAGTGATAGAATATATCTTAGTCTTTATTATATTTTGAAATTTTTTGTTACTTTTATGCCTGAGTGTATCTTGCATTTTTTAGCTTTGATTGTAGCAAGAATCACTTTTTATCTTAACAAAAAACATCGCAAAATCATCGATACAAATTTGCAAATCTGCTTCCCTCAATACACTCAAAAAGAACGCGATAAATTGTCTTTGAAAATTTATGAAAATTTTGCTCAATTTGGAATTGATTGTTTGCAAAATCAAAACACCACCAAAGAAAAAATTCTCAATAAAGTAAATTTCATCAATGAAAATTTTCTTATAGATGCTCTAGCTTTAAATCGTCCTATTATCTTCACAACTGCACACTATGGAAACTGGGAAATTTTAAGCCTTGCTTATGCAGCTAAATATGGTGCGATTTCTATAGTAGGGAAAAAGTTAAAAAGTGAAATTATGTATGAAATTTTAAGCCAAAGTCGCACCCAATTTGACATAGAACTTATCGACAAAAAAGGCGGCATAAGACAAATGCTAAGCGCTCTAAAAAAAGGGAGAACTTTGGGAATTTTAACTGATCAAGACTGTGTAGAAAACGAAAGCGTAAGATTAAAATTTTTTAACAAAGAAGTGAATTATCAAATGGGAGCAAGCCTTATCGCACAAAGAAGTAATGCTTTGATCATCCCTGTTTATGCCTATAAAGAAGATGGTAAATTTTGCATAGAGTTTTTTAAAGTAAAAGATTCTCAAAATGCAAGCTTAAAAGAACTGACACTTTATCAAGCACAAAGTTGCGAAGAAATGATTAAAAAAAGACCTTGGGAATACTTTTTTTTTCATAGACGCTTTGCAAGTTATAATAAGGAAATTTACAAGGATGCAAAATGAATCTAAAGCAAATAAGTGCTATTATCATCGTAAAAAATGCAAAACAAACCTTGCTTGAATGTTTAAATTCTTTAAAAGATTTTGATGAAATTATTTTACTTAACAATGAAAGTAGTGATAATACCCTAAATATAGCTAATGAATTTAAAAAAGATTTTGCTAATTTGCACATTTACCACAGTGCTTTTATAGGTTTTGGAGCTTTAAAAAACCTTGCTTTAAGTTATGCAAAAAATGATTGGATTTTAAGCATTGATGCTGATGAAGTGCTTGAAAATGAGTGTATTAAAGAGCTTAAAAATTTAGAACTTCAAGAAGATAATATCATCGCACTTAGTCGTAAAAATCTCTATAAAGGCGAATGGATAAAGGCATGTGGTTGGTGGCCTGATTATGTTTGGAGAATTTTTAATAAAAATTTCACTCGTTTTAATGATAATTTAGTACATGAAAGCCTTGTTTTGCCAAGTAATGCTAAAAAAATTTATCTTAAAAATGGATTAAGGCATTATGCTTTTAGAGATATTTCCCACCTAATTGACAAAATGCAGTACTACTCAAGCCTTTGGGCAAAACAAAATATACACAAAAAAAGTGGTGTTTTAAAAGCAAATTTAAGAGCTTTTTGGACTTTTTTTAGAAATTATTTTTTAAAAAATGGCTTTTTATATGGTTATAAGGGTTTTATAATTAGCGTTTGCAATGCCTTAGGGACTTTTTTTAAATACATGAAATTATATGAACTTCAAAAGCAAAAGCCAAAAACTTGCGCTTTAATAATAACAACTTATAATCAAAAAGAACGCCTTAAATTAGTGCTTGATAGTGTTAAAAATCTAGCCTTTTTACCCAATGAAGTTTTAATCGCAGATGATGGTAGCAAAAAAGATACAGCAAGGCTTATTGAAGAATATCAAAAAGATTTTCCTTGCCCTTTAAAACACATTTGGCAAGAAGATGAGGGTTTTCGTGCTGCAAAAAGTAGAAATAATGCTATTAAAGCTTCTAAAAGTGAATATATAATTTTAATTGATGGTGATATGATTTTAGAAAAAGACTTTGTAAAAAATCATTTAGAATTTGCAAAACGCAAAGTAATTTTACAAGGTTCAAGAGTAATTTTAAATAAAAATGAAAGCGAAGAAATCTTAAAAAACAATAATTATAGTTTAGCTTTTAATAAAAAAGATTTTAAAAGTTCTAAAAATTCTTTTTTAGCTAAAATTATCTATAAATTTTCAAAAATAGAGCAAAAATTTTTTGATACCAAGGAAATAGTAAGGGGCAGTAAAACCTGTAATATGAGTTTTTTTAAAACTGATTTTGATGAACTTGATGGTTTTAATGAAAATTTTATTGGTTGGGGTAGAGAAGATAGCGAATTTGTTGCTAGATTTTTATTTAATAAAGGTATTTTTAGACGCTTAAAATTTAAAGCTATTGCTTATCATATTTATCACGAAGAAAATAGCAAAAAAATGCTTGAAAGCAATCATCAAATTTATTTAGATACCATCAAAAATAAAAAGATTTCTTGGAGATAAAACATGAAGAAAATAGGTGTAGTTATACCAATCTATAATGTAGAAAAATATCTAAGAGAGTGCTTAGATAGCGTAATTAATCAAACCTATACCAACTTAGAAATCATGCTTGTAAATGATGGTAGTACAGATGAAAACTCACTTAATATTGCAAAAAAATATACCTTAAAAGATAAAAGAATAACTCTTTTTGATAAGAAAAATGGGGGTTTAAGTTCAGCTAGAAACGTAGGTATAGAATACTTTAGTGGAAAGTATAAATTAAAAAACAAAACTCAACATATAAAAGAAAATTCTTTAATAGAATTTCAATTGGATAGTAATAATCCTTATAATATATATAAAGCATATAAAAGCTCTCAAGCTTTTAATAATGAAAAAGATTTAACCAATTTTACTTACCCTAGTATAGATTATATTATATTCTTAGATAGTGATAATTATTGGGAATTAAATTGTATAGAAGAATGTGTTATAAGAATGAAAAATGTGGATGTATTGTGGTTTGACCATGATTGCACCTATGAAGACAATATAAAAAATAAGCACAAAAAAACAAGGATGGAAATTTTTAATTTTAAAGAAGAATGTATAATCACTCCAAAAGAATATGCAAATCGAGCATTAAGTGTAGGATCTAGAGATATTTCTTTTGGATGGAATGGAATGATTGATTTTAATTTTTTAAAGCAAATTAAACTTAAATTTATAAATTTTATTATCAATGAAGATATACACTTTGGAATAATTTTGTTTGCTAGTGCTAATAAAATTTATGTTTTATCGCAAAAGTTGTATTTGTGCCGTTTAAGAGCAAACAGCATATCAAATCATGATAAGAAGATTACAAAAGCAAATGTGTCAGAGTATTTTAAAGATATATATGAAACTTTCGGGGAAAACGCTAAGGAAGCAAAAAATTATTTAAAAGCAGCAAGCAGGGTTATAACTGCTTTAAAATTGATAGAATTTTTTAAAGATCAAAAAAGCGAAAATGCACTTGCTATAAAAGAAACATTTTTACCTTGCTATGCCAAAAAAGCTTTAATGATTAAAAAATTTAAAAAAGATCCTTTAAATTTAAAGGAACAATTGGTTTTAATTAAGCCTTTTATTCAAACAAAACTTCCTTACGATATTTGGAAATTTTGGCAAAAAATAAAAAAATATTTAATAATAAAAATATAAAAAATTAATTAATTTTTAGGTATAATCACTATAATTATAGGAGAAAATATTTTAATATGCTATTTCAATCATACTTTGTGAAAATAATTTGCTTATTCATCCCTTTTAGAAAAATTAGACATAAAATAAAAAAAACATTTTTACTAAAAAACATACAACGAGATAAAATCGATTCTTATCTACCAAAAAAAACTCTTGCGCAAATTAATAAATACAACAATGAAGATTTAATTAAACTTAATAAAGCTATTATAGGTGAGGAGCATAAAGGATATTTTAATTATGATGAAAAATCTAAAGATCCAAAATCTCCTTTGAATCCTTGGGCTTTTATACGAGTAAAAAATGAAGCTATTACCTTAAAAGCTTCTCTTGAAAGTATATTGCCTGCTATCCAAAGAGGTGTTATAGGATATAATGATTGTACCGATGGAAGTGAAGAAATAATTCTAGAATTTTGCAAACAATATCCTTCATTTATACCAATAAAATATCCTTATGAAATTCAAATTCAAAACCCAAAATCAGAAGAAAATAAACTCTATAGCTATTATAATTATGTTGCAAGTTTTATACCAAAAGATGAATGGCTTATAAAAATAGATGTGGATCATTATTATGATGCAAAAAAATTATATAAGAGTTTTTATATACCTAGAAAAAATTATCATGTAATTAGTTACTCTAGGATAGATTTTATATTTAATGAAGAAAAATTTTATGTTTATCAGAATAAGGAGGGGGAGATTTTAAAAGCTCCTGGAGATTGTTTAGCAATACAAAACACTAACTTATTTTGGAAAGAAATACTTATTGAAGATGATACATTTAAGTGGAATACTGCAAAAAATAATATAGAGAATGCAAAATCATATGAAATTTTAAAAGTTAGAAATAGAATTTATTTTACTACAGAACTTAATAATTATCATTTTCCATTTATAAAAAATTATAGAAAAAATGATTATAAGCAGTTAAATTGGGTTAGCTTAGATGATTTTATTAAAAATTATAAAGAAAAATTAAAAAATCAAATAGATTTTAAAATGCTAGAATACAAAACATTAAAAAAAGTGTACAAAAAGCTTACATCTTCAACAAGCGATAAAATTTAAATTGGATTTTTTTAAAAAAAATATTGATTTTAAAACAAAGAACATTTCGCTTGCTTGATAATGAGTATTTTTCAATTAATAAAAAATACTCAATTAATTTAAGCAAAGTTAAGTTAAAATTGTAATTATATTGCATCTTCTTTAGAAGATATAGAACATTATCTTGTTCTTGTATATTTGTTTTTATATTTTGCAATGTTAATGTTTTGGTTATAGAGAAATTATTTATTTGATAATTGTATAAATTTTTACTCAAGTGAAATATAGTATTTGAAATATTTATCAAAGGGTAGTATAATAAAACATCTTCAGCCATATTTATTTTAGCATTTTCTAGCGATATTAAACCAACAGCCTTGAGATATAATTCTTTTTTTATAACTTTTGCCCACACTGTCCAAAATAAATTTTTAGTTTTTAATAGTTCTTTTAAAAAATCTTTTTTTGCATAACATTTTTCTTGAAAATTCAACTTTCTTTCTATTTTATTATTATTTTCCAATACAAATGCATTAAAAAATAATAAATCTATTTCATTGTTTTTTAAAATTTTCATACATTCTTCACAAGCATTAAGTTCTAAATAATCATCAGGATCTAAAAACATTATATAAGGAGAGTTTGCTACTTTTACACCTTCATATCTAGCTCTTAAAAGTTTTAAATTTTCTTCATTATGTATGATTTTTATTCTATCATCTTTTTTGGCATATTCTTTAGCTATATCTATACTTTTATCACTTCCACAATCATCAACTACAATTATTTCTATATTTTTAAAAGTCTGATTGATACAACTTTCTATTGCCCTTGCTATATATTGTTCCACATTATAAGTTGGTAAGATGATTGAAATTTTAGACATGTTTATTCCTTATTTTATTATAATTTAATTATAACATAAAACCCATTTTGATAAAATCATTAAAAATAAATCTTGATGGAAAATAATTATGAAAAAAGTTATTATTGCTGGAAATGGGCCAAGCTTAAAAGAAATTGATTATTCAAGACTGCCAAATGATTTTGATGTATTTAGATGCAATCAATTTTATTTTGAAGATAAATACTATCTTGGTAAAAAATGCAAAGCAGTATTTTACAACACCATCCTCTTTTTTGAGCAATACTACACTTTAAAACATTTAATCCAAAATCAAGAATACGAGACAGAATTAATCATGTGTTCTAATTTTAATCTAGCTCATATAGAAAATGAAAATTTTTTAAAAAACTTTTATGATTATTTTCCTGATGCTCGTTTGGGATATGATTTTTTTAAACAACTTAAAGAATTTAATGCTTATTTTAAATTTCACGAAATTTATTTTAATCAAAGAATTACCTCAGGAGTCTATATGTGTGCAGTAGCTATAGCTCTAGGATACAAAGAAATTTATCTTACAGGGATTGATTTTTATGATAATGGGGGGGGTATGCTTTTGATACCAAAAAAGAAAATCTTTTAAAACTAGCCCCTGATTTTAAAAATGATCGCTCACACTATATCGGACACAGCAAAAATACAGACCTAAAAGCTTTAGAATTTCTAGAAAAAACTTACGAAATAAAGCTATATTGCTTATGTCCTAACAGTCTTTTAGCAAATTTTATAGAGCTAGCACCAAATTTAAATTCAAATTTTATCATACAAGAAAAAAACAACTATATTAAAGATATACTCATACCGTCCAAAGAAGCTTATAATAATTTCTCAAAAAATTTTAATCTTCCAAATAAACCTAAACTTAAAGAAAATATTTATTTTAAGATTTTACAAGATTTATTAAAATTACCTAGTGATATAAAGCATTATTTCAAAGGAAAATAAATGAAAGAAATAAAAATACAAAATATAATCATAAGTGAAGAAAAAGCACCCTTAGTCGTACCTGAAATAGGCATTAATCATAATGGCAGTTTAGAACTAGCTAAAATTATGGTAGATGCAGCCTTTAGCGCAGGTGCTAAGATTATAAAGCATCAAACCCACATCGTTGAAGATGAGATGAGTAAGGCCGCTAAAAAAGTAATTCCTGGTAATGCAAAAATAAGCATTTATGAGATTATGCAAAAATGTGCTTTAGATTATAAAGATGAGCTAGCACTTAAAGAATACACAGAAAAATTAGGTCTTGTTTATCTTAGCACACCTTTTTCTCGTGCAGGTGCAAACCGCTTAGAAGATATGGGAGTTAGTGCTTTTAAGATTGGTTCAGGTGAGTGTAATAATTATCCGCTTATTAAACACATAGCAGCCTTTAAAAAGCCTATGATAGTTAGCACAGGAATGAATAGTATTGAAAGTATAAAACCAACTGTAAAAATCTTATTAGACAATGAAATTCCCTTTGTTTTAATGCACACGACCAATCTTTACCCAACCCCACATAATCTTGTAAGATTAAACGCTATGCTTGAATTAAAAAAAGAATTTTCTTGCATGGTAGGCTTAAGCGACCACACAACAGATAATCTTGCGTGTTTAGGTGCGGTTGCACTTGGTGCTTGTGTGCTTGAAAGACATTTTACTGATAGTATGGATAGAAGTGGCCCTGATATAGTTTGTTCTATGGATACAAAGGCTTTAAAAGAGCTAATTATGCAAAGTGAGCAAATGGCTATAATGAGAGGAAATAATGAAAGCAAAAAAGCAGCTAAGCAAGAACAAGTTACAATTGATTTTGCCTTTGCAAGCGTAGTTAGTATTAAAGATATTAAAAAAGGCGAAGTTTTATCTATGGACAATATCTGGGTTAAAAGACCTGGACTTGGTGGAATTAGTGCGGTTGAATTTGAAAATATTTTAGGCAAAAAAGCATTAAGAGATATAGAAAATGATACTCAGTTAAGCTATGAGGATTTTGCGTGAAAAAAATCCTTTTTATAACAGGTACTAGGGCTGATTATTCTAAGATTAAATCTTTAATGTACAGGGTGCAAAACTCAAGCGAATTTGAGCTTTACATCTTTGCAACAGGAATGCACTTAAACAAAAATTTTGGCTATACAGTTAAAGAGCTTTATAAAAATGGCTTTAAAAATATTTATGAATTTATAAATTATGATAAATATTATCAAACTGATAAGGCTTTAGCCACTACAATTGATGGATTTTCAAGGTATGTAAATGAGTTAAAACCTGATTTAATCGTAGTACATGGAGATAGAATCGAGCCTTTAGCAGCAGCTATTGTTGGAGCATTAAATAATATCTTAGTAGCGCATATTGAAGGCGGAGAGATTTCAGGAACTATTGACGATAGCTTACGCCACGCTATATCAAAACTAGCACATATTCATTTAGCAAATGATGAGTTTGCAAAAAGGCGTTTAATGCAGCTTGGAGAAGATGAAAAATCTATTTTTATCATAGGTTCGCCTGATTTAGAACTTTTAAACGATAATAAAATTTCACTTAGCGAAGCAAAAAAATATTATGATATAAATTATGAAAACTACGCTTTGCTTATGTTTCATCCTGTTACAACTGAAATTACTAGCATTAAAAATCAAGCAGATAATTTAGTAAAAGCACTGATACAAAGTAACAAAAATTATATTGTTATTTATCCAAATAATGATTTAGGTTTTGAATTAATCTTGCAAAGCTATGAAGAGCTTAAAAATAACCCTAGATTTAAGCTTTTTCCATCGCTTAGATTTGAGTATTTTATAACTTTGTTAAAAAATGCTGATTTTATAATAGGTAATTCAAGTTGTATTTTAAAAGAGGCCTTATACTTAAAAACAGCAGGAATTTTAGTTGGCTCAAGGCAAAATGGAAGACTTGGCAATGAAAATACACTAAAAGTTAATGCAAATAGTGATGAAATACTAAAAGCTATTAATACCATTCATAAAAAACAAGATTTATTTAGCGCCAAGTTAGAGATTTTAGATAGCTCAAAATTATTTTTTGAATATTTACAAAGCGGAGAATTTTTTAAACTTAACACACAAAAAGTTTTTAAGGATATAAAACATGCTTAAAAAAATCATTTCTTTATATAAAAGATACTCGATTTCTAAAAAATTGGTTTTAGATAATGAGCATTTCATTAAGGAAAATAAAAACATCTATGGAAAAAAACATAAGGGCTTTTTTGACCTTGATGAAAAGGCTAAGGATGTGAAATCACCCCTTAATCCTTGGGGATTTATCAGGGTTAAAAATGAAGCTTTAACCCTAAGAGTTTCTTTAGAAAGTATACTACCTGCTTTACAAAGAGGAATTATAGCTTACAACGACTGTGATGATGGGAGTGAAGAGCTTATTTTAGAATTTTGCAAGCAATATCCCAACTTCATTGCTAAAAAATATCCTTATAAAGTAGATCTAGAAAATCCTAAAAATGAAGAAAATAAACTTTACTCTTATTACAATTGGGCAGCATCTTTTATACCCTTAGATGAGTGGTTTATAAAAATCGATGTGGATCATTACTACGATGCCAAGAAGCTTTATAAGAGTTTTTATAGGATTGATCAAAAAAATAAAGCCTTATGCTACCCAAGAATTAATTTTATAATCTTAAATGGAAATATTTATGTGCAAAATAGTGGAAATTATGGATTCATAGGGGGGAGGGGATCAACTCTTGATTAAAAGAAGAAATAGTAGCTTTATAGAAAGAAGGGTTTCAAAAAAAAGCCAATGGATAGATCCTAAGGGACTTATAGAAGAACTCTACTCCGAGCAACAAGTCTTATCTCAAGGAGTGAAAATACTACAAGCTCCCCTACTTCAGTGGCATTTTCCTGCCTTAAAATACCGCCGAAACGATTACCAACAATATTTAGATATCTTGAGTTTAGAAGAATTTCAGGCCTTTCATCGTAAGAGCAAAGAGGCTAAAAAAATAGACTTTGCCATGCTAAAACGCCCTGTAATCGAGCAAATATTAAAGAAATTTCAAGGAGAGATAAAATGAGCTTAGCAATAATCCCTGCTCGTGGTGGCTCAAAGGGTATTAAAAATAAAAATTTGGTTTTATTAAACAATAAACCTTTAATTTATTACACGATTAAAGCTGCACTAAATGCTAAAAGCATTAGCAAAGTCCTTGTAAGCAGCGATAGTGATGTAATTTTAAATTATGCAAAAAGCCAAAATGTTGATATTTTAAAACGCCCAATTAGCCTTGCGCAAGATGATACTACAAGCGATAAAGTGCTTTTACATGCTCTAAAATTTTATAAAGATTATGAAGATGTGATTTTTTTACAACCCACTTCGCCACTAAGAACAAATATTCATATTGATAAAGCTTTTAATCTTTATAAAAATAGCAATGCAAATGCCCTAATTAGCGTAAGCGAATGTGATAATAAAATTCTAAAAGCCTTTGTTTGTAATGATTATGGCGATTTAGCAGGGATTTGTAATGATGAATATCCTTTTATGCCAAGGCAAAAATTGCCTAAAACTTATATGAGCAATGGTGCAATTTATATTTTAAAGATAAAAGAATTTTTAAACAATCCTAGCTTTTTGCAAAACAAAACCAAGTATTTTTTAATGGACGAAAGCTCAAGTTTAGATATTGACTGTTTGGAGGATTTAAAAAAGGTTGAACAGATATGGAAAAAATAACCTTAAAATGCAATAAAAATATATTAAATTTATTAAAGCAATATAATATTTATACAAAAACTTACATAGAAAATCCTAGAAGATTTTCAAGACTAAAAACCAAAGATTTTATAACCATTCCATTGGAAAACAATCAACTAGAGAGTGTGGCTGGGCTGGGGATAGAAGAATATTATGCTTTTAAATTTAGCAATATCTTACATGAAATGGGTTCATTTTCTTTTAGCGGATCTTTTCTACCTCATTATGCAAAAGTTGGAAGGTATTGTTCAATTGCTGATGGGGTTTCTATGTTTAACTTTCAACATTCTATGGATAGAATCAGCACTGCAAGTTTTACCTATGAAACAAATCATAGTTTTATTAACGACGCTTGCCAAAATCACATCAACAAAACATTTCCTATAGTTAACCATAATCCAAGCTCATCAATAACGCATTTAATTATACAAGATGATGTTTGGATAGGAAAAGATGTTTTGCTTAAACAAGGGTATCACACTTGGGACTGGATGTGTCATAAGACAAAGAGCTGTACTTACTAAAGATGTACTACCTTATGCTATAGTTGCAGGAATTCCAGCCAAAATTATCAAATATAGATTTGATGAAAAAACAATAGAAAGATTATTAAAAATTCAATGGTGGAGATATCATTTTGCTGATTTTTATGATATTGATCTTAATTTAAAAATAAACCAATATCTTGACCTACTAGAAGAAAAAATCATAAAAACTACTATAATCCAAATAAACTTTATTTTAGAGATATTGTCGGCGGAAAAATAAAATGTAACCATAGAAAAATAAAATGATACTTTTTGGTTGCATTTTATCTTTCCATAAAACTTAAACTTAAAATGTAATTATATTATTTCTTTTACTTTGTTTTTCCAAAAATCAACAAATTTTCTATCAATTTTAGGATTTGCCTCAGCTTCTTTTATTAAATCATTTATACAATCAATTCTTTTTTGTTTGGATTTAATAGTTTTTAATTTCCCAGCTTCTTCATAATACTTAATACATTGATTTTCAAAAAGACTTACATCATAATTATCTTCCAAAAGTTGAATTGTATCTATAATTAAGCCATAGGCTTTGGGATGTCTTTCCTGTATTTTTTGTTCCATTTCTAATGCAAGTTTTCTTCTGCTTTCTGCAGTATCTTTATTTTTTGATTTTAAAGCTATGCTAACACTTTCTTCTGCGATTAAGATAAAATTTATTGCTTCTAAATAATTATCTTGATTATTTGAAGAGAGATAATGTGAAATTTTTTCATGTTTATTTGTAGAAAAATTTTTACACTGCTCATATAATTCTCGATAAGGTCTTTCTAATCTTAAAATCATTTCTTCTGTAATCATGGCTTTACCATAATGAATTTTAGCTGCTTCCATTAAAGAAATTTCATAATATTTAGATATTGCTTCTATTTCTTTTAAATCTTGTTTAGTAAGAGTGTCGTTTGTTGCTATTTTTATTAATTTTGATTTTATTCTAAAACCAGAATAAACAAATAAACCAATTGTTACAATCAATATTATAATAATAAAATATAACATCACTCGTACTTTATAATAGCATTTTCAAAAGTTTTAATTGATATTGCCTTACAAACAACGCCTATAATTTCAGCGTTGTTAATATGCTCAATATTAACAACAATATCTTTGTAAAAAGAGTTCATAGAACTTAATACAATTTCATTTACAAATGGTTGTTTTAAAAGCTTTTTACAGTAAATTTCGCCATCAAGGTTGATAACCACAATATCTCCGTTTTTAACAAGGTCAAGTTTATTTTTGCTCACATCAATAGCTATAACATCTCCACTATGGATAAAAGGCTCCATACTATCTCCTATAACTTTAATAATATCGAGTTTAGCTAAAGGCGGTAATCCTAAGGCTTCGCAGGCAAATTTTTTACTTATTGCTATCTCAGTATATTCTAATTGACTATTTATAGCACCATATCCAGCGGCGGCTGCCGCATCTGTATAATATCTTAATTTCAAAATATCATCTATAATTCGCATTTTGTCAAAAAAGATAGCATCAAGTGAAATATTGTGTTCTTTTGAAATTTTCATTAATAAATCGTAGGGAATGGTATTTCTAGTTCTCCAAGTGCTTAATGTATTGGGTTTTACTTTAAAAATTCCACAAAATTCTTTATCATCGGTGATATTTAACAGAGCATAAACTCTATTCAAAATGTCTGCTGTTTTATGCATTATAAGCCTTCTTTTATTAAAAAATTCACAAAATGCGATAAAATATCTTGACTTAATTCGCATTTTGTCTTATAATTTGATATTTTAATAGCAAATTGTATCTTAAAATAACTCAATTTGATATAAAAATATCAAATTAAAGGAAAAAAATGTTAAAACAATACTTCGAAGATAATGGTATTAATATAAAAAAATTCGCACAAAAACACAATCTTGACTATTTAAGTACTATTCGCGTTATAAAAGGTGAATATTTAGGAAAATACAAAGCGAAGAAAAACACTAGAGCAGTTTATGAAAAACTTTTAGAACTTAAAATCATTGATGAAATGCCTAAGGCTTGTTCATGAGTTACTTCTTAGAAACCAAAGAAGCCGCACAAACTTTTAATGTAAGCACAGGAGCTTTGAGGCTTGCAGTAAGTAGAAACTCAAATAAATATGAGTGGCTAAAAGTGGATAATGAAAAAGGTGGCAGGGGTGGTAAAAAACTACTATTTAAAATAAGCAAAGATGAGCTTTTAACCGCTTTTAATCAAGAATTAATCAGTAAAAATACTTTGATTTTTAATGAAAAAATGCAAAAAGTTAAATTGATCGAAATTATTACTACCGATAATTTAAAAACTACAAATAATAGTTTAAAAACTAGTAATTTAAATTTAACAGAGCCAAAAATAGACAATGATTTGGCTGTTTTAAATATAAAGTTTGAAAATTTAAGCGATGAAATTAAAAACAATGCTAGAGAAAAGCTTAAGTCTTTAAAGCAAGTAGAAAAATATATTGAAGGAGGACTTAAGCAGAAAAGAGCTTTGGAATTATGCGGTATTTCTAAAATAGAAATTTTTAGAATTCGCAAAGCATATAAAGAAAATGGCATCCTAGGCTTAGTCGACACTCGCGGACTTCATCGCAAAGATAAAACTAAACTTAGTGCTTGGATGCAAGAATATGCCTTAAGAGAGTATCGCACCTTTGGAGCAGGTGGATTTAACTTTACTGAGCTTTGGTGGCAAATCCATAAAGAAGCAGCTACTAAAGAAAATTATGACTTTATAGGTTTTGATTTGGGAAAAGTAAAGCCACTCTTTAGTGTAAAAACCTTACAAAATTTCATTAAAAACTATTATAAAGACAAGCCTTTGGAGCATTGTATTATCACTCAAGGCTTAGATCGTGCAAAATCTAAGTTTCTCCCTGCACAAGGCAATCAAAGAGAGCTTTATGATATGAAAAACATGTGTTGGCAAATCGATAGCTCTCCAGCTGATTTTATAGTAAGAGATGATGAAACACTAGAGCCTTTCCGCCCACACATCTTAAGTGTCGTTGATGTCTTTAGTGGCATGGGAGTAGCTACCTTAGTAGGAAAATCAAACTCTTTAAGCCTAACTAGACTTTTATGGAAAGCCATAGATAAGTTTGGTAAGCCTGATATGATTAAAGGGGATAATGGTAAAGATTATCTTTCAAAAGATTTTCAAAGCTTACTTGATAGTCTTAATATAAGCTATGATGCAGCTATTGCTTACGCAGGAGAGCAAAAAGCTTTAGTTGAAAGGCGTTTTGGAACACTTCAAAGAGCTAGATTATCTCAAATGCACGGTCACATTGGAAATAGCTTAGCTAAAAGAGAAATGATAGAGCAAAAAACTCCTAAGAAAGAAAGAAAAGCTAAAGATGAATACGGCTTTGCTAAAAAAACTAATCAAAAACTCCTTCACACCTTTAGCGAAGCTTGTGAGCTTTTGGAAGCTGAAGTGATCAAGTGGAACATGAGCAAAGTTCGCCGCAAAAAAGGCGTTAAAACTCCACTTGAACTTTGGAACTCATGCGATAGATCTATTGTAAAAATATCTTATGAAGAATTTTTGTTTAACGCTGGAAATAAAGAACTTAGGGTTGTGGGCAAAAAAGGCATTAACTTTGAAAGTAGAGTTTATAAAAGTGCTTTAATGCCAAGTGTTGGCACAAGGGTTAAATGTGTGCAAAATATCGATAATATTAAAGAACTTTTCATTTATGATTTAAGCGGAAACTTTCTTTGTCTAGCACTTGATGAAAGTATCGCTAAACTTAGTAAAGAAAGCTATAAAATGCTTAAAAAAGGTTATGAAAGTGAAGTTAAAGCGATTAAAGAAGTGCTTAAAAAAGATGAGATTGCCGCCTTTACTAAACTTAATATTAAACAAGACTTACAAGATTTACAAAGTGCTTTTGAAAACTCACTCGTAGAAGCTAAAGAGGTGCATCAAAAATCCCTTGCAAAAGAAGCCTTAAAAACTCAAAGAGAATTAGAAGAGATTAAAAACAATGCTAATGCGGATGAGCTTATTTTAAATGCTAAAAAAGAAATAAATAACGATGAAAGCGAGTTTGACATGGAAGCTTTTGTCGAAAAGAAATATTTTGCTGGTTAAAAATTGTTTAAAGCTTGATTAATTCAAGTTTTAAAGAGTTTTTATAAAGCTCTAAAACAAAGATGCCCCCACTTCAGTGGGACGGGGGCTTTAGGTGGATGCAAGGAGCAAAGCTCCTGCTCACAAAGCGGAATTTACTTCCGCTGTGAAGTTAAGAGAAAGGATAAAAAATGCAATTAGTAGAACTTACTAAAAAGTTTTTAAGCACCCAAAACATCTCTCAAAACAATCTCTCCGATCGTTTAGGGATTAATAAAAGCTATATGGTGGGCTATATGAAAGAAGGAAGTAGCTATAAATACGCTTTAAAAGTAGAGCCTTTACTTGAAAAATACATTAAAAGCTTTGTGGAAGAAAAAAGCGTGAAAGAGCTTCAAACACCTTTTATTGCCACTAAAGATGCAAAGGCGATTAATGTAACCATTGAAAGTGCCATGAGCAATCGCGAAATGGGAGTAATCATTGGCGAAGCGGGGACTGGAAAAAGCAGAGCCATTAAAGAATATGCCGCTAAAAATGGAACAAGAGTGGTGCTTTTTGAAGCAACAACTGAGACAAGCAAAAGAATGCTTTTGGTGGGGCTTGAAAATAAACTCAATGTGTGTTTTAAAGGTTCTTTGGATGATAAGATTAGAGGCATTGCTAGCGAGTTAGCAAGAACTTCAAAGGTTTTAATTATAGATGAGAGTGAGCATTTGCCGTTTCGTGCTTTGGAGTGCTTAAGACGCATATATGATTTTTCAAATACTGCTTTAATCTTAGTAGGTACTAGAAAACTTAAAAACAATCTTACAGGCATTGGCAGAAATGATTACAACGAGTACGGACAACTAAGCTCTAGAATTGGTGCAAAATGGGAATTAAAAGGACTTTGCTACCAAAACAAAGAAGGTTTAAAAGATGAAGACTTAAAAACACTTTGTAATCATTTTGATGTGGAGGAGAAAAAGGCTATTGATTTAGTTTTTAACCTCGCTCGTGGCAACTTTAGAAAAAGTGAGAAGCTTTTAAAAAGAGCTTGTGAATTTGCAGATGGAAAAGCGGTTGAGCTTAAACACATAGAAGCTGCCGCATCATTTTTAATGCTGGGCTAAAAATGAGTTTTGAAGAGATAGCTAAAGAACTTAATCTTAGCGTGACACGCGTTCATCAAATCTATACTGAAGCTCTTAGAAAGTTAAAGAGTCCTAAAAATAAAGACAAGTGGATGGCTATCTTTGAAACGATTGACTTAATCAAAAAAGAAAAAGCAAAGAAAGAAAACTTAATACAAGGAGAGAAAAAATGATACCAATGATTAAAGGTGAGAAAGCTGATTATAGTGCTTCGCTTTTTGAGATAAAGGGTGTAAGCATTATTTATAAAGAAAGTGGAGTGTTTGTAGATGTTTTAAAAGGAATTTATCCTGATTATATTGCAAAAAAAATCATTCGTTTTCATTTGGGTAAAAAGCTTAACAAAAGTGCTTAAATTAAAGCACTTTATAGAAACCTCGCCTTAACGGCGTCGCTTCGCTGGTTTTGATTAAGTTTTTTCTTTTTAAGTCTTTTTTTAAGAAGACTTAAAAAGGGTAAAACCCTAAAATTATTAGAAAGGATTAACAATGGCATTAGTTTATGTAGCCTCTCCTTACAAAGCTTTAGTAGTAAGAGAAAGTCAAAGAAAAGCACAAGCTATTAGCATAGCTCAGCAAGAATGCTTAAAAATTATGCGTGAATGTGAAGGCTTTACACCTGTTTCACCCATACTACAATTTAGTTATTTGGATGAAAACAAACACAGAGACAAAGCTTTACAAATGGGATTAGAGCTTTTAAAAGCAAGTGATTATATTTATATGAGTAATCATAAAGATGCTAAGTATTCTAAGGGAATGCAAGAAGAATTAGCATTAGCTAAAAAGCTTGGCATTAAAGAGCTAGTTTTGGAGTTGCCTCTTTGACTTCGCAATGTGGCAAAGCCACCTTTTGCGATAAAGAGCTACACTCCCTTAACCCACCTGAAGGCTCCGCGACACTGCGTGAAAAAAAAGGTTTAAGGATAGTTAAGAAAAGAACTAAACACGCAGTGCTTTTAAGATATGGCGTAGTTCTTTGGGATTATCAAATTAACAAATTTAATTTAAAAGGAGATTTAAATGCAAATAAATAATTTAGAAGATGTTAATTTAGCACTTAAAAAAGTGGCAGAACTTAGTGTAAAAATAGAAAAGATTAATGGCGAGGTAACTTTAGCTTGCAATGAGATTAAAGAAGCTCGTGCAGGAGAGATTAAGGTTTTAAGTGATGAACTTAAATACATAGAGCAATGTATCACCACTTTTTGCGAAAATAATAAACACGAGTTTGCAGAAAAAAGAAGCAAAGAATTTACCTTTGGCAAGATTGGCTATCGCTTAAGTAAAAGCGTTTCTTTACCAAGAGTGAAAGAAAAATTTGACAATTTAATCAAAGCTTTAAAAAGCTATGGACTCAATGATTGCATTACTTATAAAGAAGAACTTAATAAAGATGCCATTGCAGAGCTTGAAGATAGCACCTTAGTAAAATTAGGACTTAAAAGAGTTGTAAAAGATAATTTTAGAATAGAGCCAAAGATTGAAAGCTTAGAAATTCAAAATTAAGAATTTAACAAGTCCGCTAAGGCGGATTTGATTAAGTTTTTAAAACTTAATTTAAAACAAAAGGATAAAAAATGTATGTCAATGTAAGCATAGATGCGAGTGATTTAGAAGATATAGATGCTCATGATTTGGCTGAACTTTTTGAAGATTTAAGCACAAAAGAGCAAGAGGAATTCTTTGGAATTATCCATAAGAATATCAAGCCATTAGAAAGAATAAGAGCTATTGTTTCTAATTTGTCTAATGATGAAGCACTTAAACTTTTAAAAGAACTTAATAATGAGTTTAAAAGCGATGAGGAATGGCAAAAAACTATAAAAAGCATAAATGGAGATAACAAATGAAATCAGTCAAAATTAATAATACTTATATCTTAGCAGAAACAATTAAGAGTTTTAGAATATTTCAAGATGAAAATTTTGTTGTTCTTGAGATTTTTAATGGAGAACAATATACGCAATGTTTTGAAATATTTCAAAGCAAAGAAGTTGAATACCATTATCTTTTTGGTGTAAAACAAAATTCAAAAACTATAAAAATACTTAATGATATAGATATTTCAATGCAAAAACTTTGTGGGGTTATAGGTAATAATTTACTTGAAACACTTGCTTTTTTAGAAAGTAGAAAAAAAGAAGACATAGTTTTTAGATTAGATAATGAAATTACACAAATTTTAGAAAAAAGCGAATTAGTTGAAAATATTAATAAACTTGTAAAAGAATATGAAAACGAACAAAGCAACAAAGGCTTTTTTAAAAAGTTTTTTTAAAGGATAAATAATGAAACTACAAGATTTTGATTTTAGGATTTGGAACAACGAAACTGAGAGACACGAAACAAATAAGTGTCTTATTTCTCTTTTAATGATTGATGTATTAACTAGAGTGGCGCATCTTAATGGAAATAAATTTGAAATCGAGCTATGGACTGGCTATTTTGATAAAAACGGAAATAAAATCTATGAAAATGATATTATCAAAAATGAATCGCTTGAAGAAATTTATTATATTACAAGAGATAATACTTATAAAATGTTTAAAATAATCATCTATGATAAAGACTGTAATGAAAACCTTTATAGGAAAAAAAATCCTGCTGATATCAATTTGTTAAAAATGCTTGTTTCAGATAAAAATATGAGTGTCATTGGCAATATCCATGAAAATCCTGAACTTTTGAAATGTTAAAAAATATTAAAAATTTTAACATAAAAATGAAATATGTTAAAAAAGCCAAAAAATTTAACAAAGTCCATTGATTTAATGGGCTTGATTAAGTTTTAGCAAGGAAAAAAGATGAATTTGGATTTTTTAAATGAGTTTAAGTTAAAAAATAAAGATTTAAACGAGAAATTAGAGTTTTTAATCCCTGATTTTTTAGTTAAAAAAGCAATAACTATTATTTATGCAAATGGTGGAAGTGGAAAAAGTTATTTAAGTGCCGCCATTTCTAAAACACTTTGCAAAGATACAAGGGTTAAAAGCATCGTTTATGTTGACATGGATAATCCTTTAAATGTTTTAAATGAAAGAGGTTTTGGTGAACTTATTTTAAATGAAAGCAAATTCACTTATATTCACAGATCAAGCTTAAAAACTTCAGCTTATGAGCTTTTAGAAATGATTGAAGGCAAAGGCGTAGCAGGAAGCTATGAAGGGGTTTTATTTGTACTTGATTCTTTACGCAATTTTGCAGATATTGATAATGATACTAAAATGATGTCTTTAATGTCTTTACTCATGAATTTAAGAGAATGTGGGGCAACCATTATGGCTTTACACCATTCTACAAAAGATGGCAGAGCTTTTAAAGGCTCAAATCATATTAGAAACTCAAGTGATTGCATGTATTTTTTACAAAAAGTGGCTAACTTAGAACAAGGCTTTGAAGTATTGCTTAGTGTGCAAAAAGAAAGAGCAGGAATTAAAGATCAAGCCTTTTTTATCAATACAAAAACTCTAAATATTAAAAACACCGACTTGCAAAACGCTAAAATCAGCGATAAAGAAGAAGCTTTTATAGATAAAGTTTTAAAGCTTTTAAACGAAAAAAGCCTAAGCACAAGTGAGATTTTATTAGCTCTTGATGTCAGTAGGAGTGATAATTTTTCAAGGAATACTTTAGAGAAATTTAAAGGTGTTTTTTGGGAAAGTGAGCTTGGCGGAGAGAATGGTCGCACTTTTGTTTGGAAAAGTTTAAAAGCTGACAATAAAGACAGCAACGACAAAGAATTAAGCTTATTTGGGGATGAGTTATGAAATTTAACCCTCCAAGCAAAGAAGATTTAATTAAAGCCATTGATGAGTTTAATGCTAAAAACTCTTGCTCTATCCCTTATTTTATAGCAGATAGTTTTATAAATTACTATAAGCAAGACGATGGAAGATGGCTCATGGCTAATAAAAAGCCTTTAAAATGCTGGAAAAGAGCGCTTAATTCAACTTGGCTTCCAAAGTTAGCGAACAAATACAAAAATAAAGATAAGCAAAAAGCTTTAGCTTCTTGGCTAGAAGAGGAGTTTTAATGGATAATGCAAAAGAGGCGCTAAAAGAGCTTTTTGGTATTAGCGAAGTTCAAGCTGTGGCCATAGAAAAACTTTATTTTAAAGCTAAAACACCAAAAGATATACTAGGCTTTAAAAAATACTATGATTTAACCATGCTAAAAAAACAATTTGTTGGCACAAGTTATGAGAAACTTTCCCTTGTGTGTGCCTTTGCAGAGCTTGATTTAAACTTAAGGTACAAAAATATAGAGTCTTTTTTAGAATGGCTTTTCATTTCATTTTCAAATCGTTTTATTTTTCAAACAAAAAAAGGAGATTTCTCATATTCTTTTGTACTTAGATATTATGATGGTAACATTGTTTATGATGAGTTAGGAAAGCCTGTTTTAAAGCATGTTGATTGTGGAGATAATCTTTATTTTATTAATGCTAATAAAGAGCTTTGTGATGAGCAAAGAAAACCACTGAATGTAGGAGAGTTTTATAATAAGCTAGTTGAATATATGTTTAAAAACCAAGATAAAATTATTTTTGATAATAAAATTGAAATAAGCCCTGTTATTAAAACTCAAATTCCTAGCCAAACTAAAATAAATAAAGATTACGAGCAAAACTATTTAGAATACAAAAAGAATCAAAATAAGCTTTATAATGCAAATATTGATAAATTCACTTCAAAACTAGAGCAAATTTTAAAGGCTAAAAAATGAATACTCAAAACACTTTAAAAAAGCACTTAATTAAAATCATTCATACTTTAAGAAAAGATGCTAATTTAAGCGATGATGAAAGCTATCGCTGGGTTTTAAATCAAAGATATGGCAAAGCTTCAAGTAAGGATTTAAGCATAGATGAACTTAGGGACTTTGCTATAACTTTGGGCTATGATGAAAAGTTTTTAAAAAAGCAAAATACCAAAAAAGCAAGGTATTTTAAAAAAGAAAACACTAAAAGCGGAAGGGCTACAAAAAAGCAACTTAATATGATACAAGCCATTTGGAGTAAAAATGCTAAAAATCCTACTCAGTGGGCTTTAAGAGAGTTTATTAATAATATTGTAAAAAAGCGACCTTTGCATCTTTGGTATTTAAGTATAGAAGATGCTAATAAAGTTATCCTAGGGCTAAAAAATTTAGAAAACAACAGCACACATTAAGCCAAACGAAGCTAATGTTGTCTCATCAAAACAAAAGGAGATTAAAATGATTTTAGAAATACATTCTTACGATGCAGAGTTTTTTTTAACCTTAGGCATAGAAAAACACTCACAAATTGCCTTTGCTGCAAAAAGAACAAGCCTTGAAATAATGCATAATGGAATCACTCATCAGATTAAAACTGATAAAGATTTTGGGATTTTGCTTAATGTGGTTTGTAATATCAGAGAAAAACTTGATGAGAGTTTTGAGGAAGAAGATAAAAGCTTGGTTATTGATATAGATGAAATTGTGGCTAAAGTTTGCAAAGAATTAGAGTAATGCTCTAATTCTTTTTTCTTTCTCATCCATAGGGTATTGTTTATCCCAAGCCTCCATAAGTTTTCTTTCTTGGTCGGATAATCTGATATTATAAGTTTTGCTCATATATAAATAGCTTCTTGCAATCCAGCCTTTAGAATAATTTGCAGGATAAAATCTTTTTGCTTTAAAATCAGTATAAACCTTACAATTTCCATATTGAGTATATTTTAAATTAGTAGGAGCCTCAGCATATCTAAAATTGCTTCTATCCCCATTTATCTCTCCTATGGCTGGAACTAGGTTTTGTTTATCGGCTTCCATTTTTGCAAAAGTTGGATCATTTTTACAAGCTTTTCTGCCACCTTCTTTCCAGCAAGGTAAATGCTTTCCAAAGTTTTGGGCGGGCATAATATGCTCCCATTCTATGCGTTTGATTCTTTGGTTAATTTTTCCTTTTTTGGTGTATTCGTTTCTAGGAGCATATAAATCACTTTTAATCACTTCAAAACTAATATATTTTCCTTTTTTATTAACCTTAAAAGGTGCTTGACAATAAAAATCATACCAGTAAGAGCTCCCTAGATCATTATAAAATTTTACTAATTCTTTTTTGCTTTCTTCAAAACTTTTAGCATTTAATAAGCTTAAAGCAAGTATTAAAACGCTTATTATTTTTTTCATTTATTCTCCTTTTTATTTTTTAAAATTATACCCTACTAAATAAAATTTAGCTTTTTTGCTATAATTTGCAAAAACACTCAAATAGGACTAGCATTGCTTAGCAATAACGAATACTTTGAATATTTTATTGATTTTGTGAAAAATAACGACAAACGAGAAATCTTAAAAGAATTTGGCGGTGCAAATATTTATATACCAAGCTACAAAACCTTACTTAGAGATGAAGAATTAAAACAGGATTTTAAAACACTCATAAAACAGGGAATAAGCACTAAAAATGCAAGTGTGGAATGTGCTAAAAAATACGATTTAAGTTTAAATGCGGTGTATTTAATCACTAAAGAATTGAGAGAAAATTTAGAACCAAGTTTGTTTTAGCTCTCAAACTCCACGCTAATTATATAAGCTTGGTCATTAAAACTATGACTCACGCTTTTAATACTAAATTCATAATGATCCATATTAATATCTTTAATCTTAAGTTTTCCACCTGCTCTTATTTCACGCCCAATAAGCTCACATCTTCCATTTAATCCACCTTTTTGAAGCTCATTGAGTTTTGCTTGTGCTTTTTTAAAAGCTTCATTATCATTTTTTGGTTGTGAGATTTGCATTTTATATATATTCTCCCCACTTCCTACTTTTATGCTTTTTATCTTTGCCTCATTTATATCTTGCCATTCTGCTATTACGGCACTATATTCATTTCTAGCACTTTCTGAAATTTCTAATGAAATACATTCTTTTAAAGCTATTTCAAATAAGGGTAAATTTTCATTCTTGCTTGTGATATTAGCAGCATTATCGCCAATCTTACCATCTTTTGGAGTAATGATTAAAGTATTTTCTTTTACACAGCAAATAAAACCATAATCAAAACATATACTATACAAGAATTCTAAATTACTTTGATTATTTTGTAAAATGCTTACTATATTTTGATCCTCGCCACTTGTTTTGATTTTTAGATTGTTTTCATTTGCGATTTTTCTTGCTATGGTAAAAAGAGTAGTGTTTTCAAAGCTTCTTGTCTTTTTCTCTTTTATATTAACGCTGCCTTTTCCACTAAAATTAATAGCACTTGCTCTAACTTCAGTAGTATTTGAAGTATAGTTTTTACTCACTACATTCACACTAAAGCTTCCACATTTATAAAGCTTTTCAAAGCCAAGCCAAAGCTCTAAACTATCCCCAAAAAGTGGCTTGGAATAAAGCCCAAAAACACTTAAACTTATCTCATCACTTTCAGCTTTTTCTTTATCTTCATAACTAATGCTAATAAGATTTTTAGAAAGTTTTTCTGTGATATCCTCACCTTTGGCAATAAGTTTAAACTTAGGTTTTCTTACCATAAAGCCTTTTCCTTGCTTTCTTTGATTTTAATACTAGGTAAAATCACTTTATCTCCTGTTTTTAAAAGAGGCTCTAATCTTGGATTGGCTAATAAAACTTGATTAAAATACAAAAGTGTCCCATAATGCTTATAGACTATACTATCAAGCCTCTCGTTGTTTTTAGCTATGTAAATCTTACTCATCAAAATCCCTTTCTAAATCCATGCTAAAGCTTTGTGTTACAAAGCCACTTCCATCTACAAATGCACTTCTGTTTTCATTTAAGGATAAAATCACAAATTTACCATAATACTTTCCATTAGCTCCTGTTAAGATAAAAGATCTTTGTTCTTTTGCCATATTCTCAAGCTTATCTAAATAAGTATTTCTATCCCCTTTTAAAGGTAAAGTTTTGCCTTGTATTTTAATCTTTTCGCTTTCTTTAGAACTTGCAAATAAAGCATTATGATTATTAAGCCTATTTTGACTTTGTATGTTATATTCTAAGCTTCTTTCTAAATTATCAAAATTTAAAGCTTTAAACTCAAATTCTCCTAAAGCTAAAACCATTTAAACTCCTTTTTAGTTTCATCAAGCTAAAATTATCTTAATTAGATAAGGTTGATACCTAAAATGTAGTAGTAGGATAGTCCAAATTAATTGGGGTATGTATTGTGAGTGCAAGTCTCACCGCCTTATCTGATCTTAATATATGTCTTATTATCTTTATTAATCGCTTCTACTTTTCCTAATGTAACCATTGCATTGGTTTTACCAAACTTCTTTAGCTTATAATCAGGGGTAATTACAATTTTATTGATACGACTAGCATCTTTTTTATCTTCAAAGAAATACAATAAAGAATTATTTGCATTATCCCAATACACTTCTTTTGCTTCATCTAAAACTTTAACAATTTGCTTGATTTCATCCGCGCTTAAAGCCTGATTATAACTTGCCTTTCTTTTAGGACTTGCGTGTAAAAGATTGTTTTTGCTCAGTGTAAAGTATAAGTCTTCTAAGTCTTTTTTATTAAGTTTTTCTAAAAACTCTTTGGTGCTTTTATCCATTTTACCTACTTGTATGAAATTGATAGGATATTTTTGATTATCTTTAATGATGACTTCATCCACCATATCATCTAAGCTTTTTTGCCAAGTGTACAGTTCTTTTTGATGAGTGAAGCTTTTAACTTCTTTTGTTTTTTTAGCCGCTGCACTTAACATATCAAGCTTTATAAAGTTTTGAATGACTTCAGTGTTTTTTTGTTTATAAAGCTCATCTAAAAGCTCTTCATCATTAAAGCCATTAAATTCGCTTTCTTTGGCATTCGATGGTGGTATTTTTAGGCCTTTAACTTCACTTTCACCTACTTCTAAAACATAACACCTGCAACCATAATCATGCATAGTTACATGCGGATAATGACTATCCCAAAAAGGATCATCTTTATGTAAAACTATGCCATCAAAGGCTCTGTGTTTGTCCCTAACCAAAGAATCTTTTTGGGTGCAGTATTTAAAATAAGGTTTAGTGCTTTTCATTTGATTTTCATAGATAGCTTTAGCTTTAGCTTTTCTTGAGTTTTCCTCAAAGATTTTTTTTAATCTTGCACTATTAAAATGAGTTTTTTTAACTTCACCTGTTTTAGGGTTTATAACTTCCTTTGAACCCCACCAACCTTTAGCTTTTAATTTCTCCTCTGCAATCTTACTCCAAGTGCTAAATTTATCCCCATTTTTAATAGCATTTACTAAAGTATCTTGCATATCTTTTAACAAGCTTTCATCCATAAGCTTAGCAATAGTAAAGACTTTTTTATGGGTTGAATATGAAAGTTCATCATAATCAAAACTAAGCTCTGGCTTTTTATTTTTTAAAAAATCAACAGCTTTAGTAGGTTCTGAAAAAAATCCTATTTTTGCACCTGTCATTTTAATCCTCCAAGTATCCTAAAATACTGGAATTATTTAAAGCTATAAAAAGATGTTTTTCAAACTCGCTTTGCTCTAAACTAGAAAAATTTTCTTTAAGTTTATTGAGTGCCTCGTTAAAATCTTTACAATCTTTTACAATGCTTTCAAATTGCTCTTGAAAAAACTTTGACATGCTCTCATCGACTTTTAAGTATTCTTTTTGTTCTAATCCTTTGTCAATAAAATCTTCTTCAAAGCTCTCTAACTTTACTTTGTTTTCAAAGACTTTTTTATCATTTTCTAAATCTTTAAAGTCTTTTTTTTCTAAAGTCTCTCTTATAAGCTCACCCTCTACATTATAAGTGTTTTTAATGTATTCTTCATCAAAGCAAAAGCCCATGTTAAAAAGTTTTAAATCCCTTTCGCAAAGCTCACTTTTTGGTTCTGCTTCGCTAAAAAACTGCACATAGAGTTCATCTTTAAAATGATTGATTTCTTTGAAAAACTTAATGGCACGATTTAAAATAAAAAGAACGATTTGTCCATCTTGGGCGGCTAAATCTTTTCTTATTTGATTATGTGACTCAGCCGCTGCTAAAGAACCTCCGCTTACTTGAGAACTTAAATTAGCTCCTAAAACCACGCTTCTTATTTGATTATCTAAGTAATCTATTATTTCATTATAATTTGCCTTAGCCTTTGGCTGGATTAAATCAAGCTCTTCTTCTTTATCAATGACCGCACTATCGCCATTTAACATTTGATGAATTTCAGAAGCTAGTGCATCAGGATCGCTATCTGTTTTTGCAACTGCCCAAGGAGAACCAAATCTTTCTAAAAACTCCATCCAAAACTTTAAACTTGCATTTTTAAGCTTTACTGGAAAATAAAGCTTTGTTAATAAGGCATCGCCATTTTTAAATAAAAAATTAGAGCCAAAAAGTCCATAAATTGCTTTTTTATCTTCCACAATTTCTTCGCAACCATTGCCATTATAAACTAACTCATCATTTTCATTAAAGCCAAAATTTCTAAAATCTCTTTGTTTTAAGATTGGATAGTAAAAACCATCTTTTAACTTGTAATTAACTTCAAATACATTAAGCCCATAAAGATAGGTTTCTAAGATTTGACTTAATAAATCAGGATTGAAAAGATACTCAAAGCTTTCTTTTATTTTTTCGTTTTCACAAACGATTTGAAGCTCTTTTGCTAAAATCACACTCCTTCGTGATTGATGAGCTTGAGTAAAGCTTAGATCTTTAAAAATCATTTTTTGATCGTTCTCGCTGATTTTAAGCACATTTAAATAGCTTGAGTTTATAAGAGTGTTTATAAGACTATTGTTTTTTAATATCACTTCTCTTTTGGATTTGATTTCTTTTTTCATATTTTTCCTTTAAAAACGCCTTATTCTTGAAACAGAGTTAAAATGATGCTTTCTTCTTTTAATGCTACTTTTAGTTCTTGCTAATAAAAATGCTCCTGCTAAGCTATCAGGTGCATCATCATTTTTCCCTTCTGGAAATTCTAAAAGTTGATTTATAAGCATAGTTTGGCTTTTATGTAAAAAAAGCTCTTCATTTTCAAAAGCAAGGCTTAAACTCTCAATGCGTTCAAACTTGCTAACGCTATTATTTTTACCACGCAAAGGCAAAAAAACTCCACTTTCTAAGCTTTTTTCTTGTAACCATTTTTTCAAGAAAAATTGACCGCCATTAGTTTCAATTTCAATCAAGCGACATTTATAAATCTTTTGAAGATTAAAAATGGTTTTTATAATGCTTTGTGCTTTTAAGATTTTTACGATGCTTTCTGCTACATAAAAACCCTTTGCACCTTTGCCAATAATGGTAATCGCAGTAAAGTCACTTTTTGCTTTTTCTCCTGCTGGGTCAATATACATATAATACTGATTAATGGCGGGTAAATCATCATAAAAATTAATGCCATCAAGGCTAAAGATTTGATTTTCACTTCTTGGATTATTGAGTTGCTCTTTATTAAAAGCTTTTAGATTTTCAGCCCTTAACTTCATTAAATCTTCTAAGCTTTTGGCTTCTTCCCAAAGAACCTTAGCCCCTTTATCCATTAAAGCTTTATTTTTTAAATAAAATTGATGAGCGGTATTAAAATCAGTATTTCTATAAAGCGTGGCGTATTCATCCCATAAATCAAGCCTTTGCGGAAACTCTTCGATGGAACGGAAGACTTTAGGATTCCAAAAACCAAGCTTTAATTTTCTAGATAAAACACTATCATTATGTAAAATGGTTCCAATATAAAGCACATCTAAGCTTCCATCCGCACTCCCTAAGTTTAAAACCGCTTCATCCACCCAATCTTCTAATTTATCCCTTTGATCTTTACTCCTGACATTAGTATCATTTTCTAAATCATCTAAAATAACTAAATCAGGTCTTTTAACCCCATATCTAACCCCACGCAGTCTTTTACCACTGCCAAAGGCTTTAATCTTTACGCCATTATTACTTACAAACTCTCCTACGCGCCAAGTCTTGCCAATTCCTACTACTTCGGGAAAATCAAGCTTTAAATGCGGATTATCTTCAAGCTCTGCTTTAATAGCTTCAAGCATTCCTTCCATAAGTTCGACCGCATCTGAAATCTCTACTATAAAGCTTTTATAATTAAAAACTAAGCACCACAAAGGAAAGAGTTGTGAAGTGTAGGTGGATTTACCATGAGCTCTTGGTGCAGCTATGGCGTGTTTTTCACCTTTGCTTTCTTTTTTAAGTGCGATTTTTGTAAAAACTTCATTTAAGTGCAAATGTAAGCCACATTCTCCTTTAATGGTAAAATAATGCGGAAAATAAGTTCTTGCAAAATAATCAAAATCCACACTCGCTCTTTTAATTCTTTCTTCTTTTAAAGTAGGATCTAAATGGCTTTCATGCAAAAATTGAGTTTTTAATTCATTTTTTAGCTCATCCATCCATTCTAAAAAGTCTTTTCTTTGCATAGCACCTTTTAGTTCATTTGGAGTGTTTTCGTGCTTTTGTTCGTTTGAGATTAAAAACTCATCGAGTTCTTCTTTGGAAAAAAGCATTAAATATCCATTGCTAAAATTTCTTTTTCTATCACTCCACTTTCTAAAAGTGATACAAGTTTTGCTACGCAATCTTTATCATTTTTTAAATGACTTATGATAATTTCAACCACTTTTTTAGCAACATTTAAACGATAGCTACTTGGATCTTCTAATCTTGCAACCTTTCTCATTTTTGAAAAGCTATCGCCTATCCTTGCAATGGCTTCAGTTTTCTTTTCTGCATTCATTTTTTCATCAGTATTTATATTTTCAATCGCACAAAACATTTGCTCAGTAAAACTTTCATATAATGAGGCACTTTCTTTATCTTTTATTTTTGAAGTTAAAAGATTAGCTTTTTGCTTATCCCAATCGCCATCTTTGGCTTTATAGTTTCTAATCGTTTTTTCATTGCGGTTTAAAATTTTTGCAATTTTAAATATATCAAAACCTGCAATATAAAGTTCTTTTGCTAAATCTTTTAAGTTGTTTTGAGACTTCGCGGATGAAGTAAATTTATCCTTACGAGCAGGAGTTTCACTCTCTGCACCCACCTGAAGGCCACACCCGACCTTTGCCATCTTAGGCTTTGTGGTGGAAGTTAAATTTTTAGCCATTTAATCTCCTTAAATCCATTCTTTTTCTTTTAATTTTAAACGCTCTAACTTTGTTTTGTGGGATAAAGTTATCTTCGTTGATTTCAGTTGGAATTTTTTTATTTGCCATTTTTAAAAGTAAATCATTAGCCCACTCTCTAATCTCTTCTAAGCTTTCTTTTGGAAAATCATTTCGGCGTTTTAATTCCATAATTGTAAGCTTTACACAGATATCTTTTAAAAGAGGAGTTGGGTTTTTAGGTATCTTTATAAAACTTGCAATATAACTTTGTGCATCATTAATAGCATCATCAATCACTTCTTTATCACAAACCCCATCAGCATTTAAATCGCTAAGCTCTGCTATGGCATGAACGCTTAATTCTTTGATTAAATCCTTTTCATCTATCATAAAAAAATGCGTTTTAGTTTCTGTGATAAGCTTTTCTTCTAAAATGTCTTGATAATTCATTTAAAAAACCTTTTTTAATGTGGTTAAAATATGGTTAAAATCGTTTAAAATCTTTTTCTAATATCTTTTTAGCTTTAAAAGCATTTTTTGCCTTTAAAGCTAAAATTGTGCGTTTTACTCTAAAACAAGCTTAATAAGTCCATTTGGTCTGGTGCAAACTGGCATGGCTCTCATTTCGCCTACAATTTCAATTCCAGCCCCACGAGGTAAAATCTCAGGCTTAGAAACAAACATTAAACTTGGTGCTTTTCCTAAAGCATCAGTATGATTTGCTCTTGTATAATAAATGCGATTAGAATTATCCTTTGGCACAACCATACCCTCAGTGCCTTTTAAAAATTCAACGCTTTTTCCATTTGTATTTTTATATTTTGCACTATAACGGCGATATTTGGTGCCATATAAAATTAAGGACTTATCTTTCTCATCCCTACTTGCAAGATGATTTTTATAAAGATCTTCGCTTAATGCCAAGTTAGAAATAGCCGCAAAAAGTTCATTTCCACAAAGCACTTCATAATCAGCACTTGTTCCAAATTCATCAATAATTGCTGAATCAATCGCATCACAAATGCTGGCTAAAGTCACACTCCCATCTTTTTTAACACTAACAGCTTTCTTACTTGCACTTCCAAAATCAAAAAGCACATTTCCTTTGCCATCTAAAATCTTGCCAAATAAAGCACCATTTGCCATATATTCAAGTGTAGTGTTAAAGCTTTCTTTCATTTCTTTAACCAAAACCCCAAGAGCTCCACTTAAGCTTTTAGCCTGAGCTTCTTGTAATGCTAAAGACCTTAAAGAATTAATCTCACTCGCACTGATTCTTTTTGCTAATGCAAAGCGTGGTAAAGGTATATTTAAAATATAAGCGTCTTTAGTATTTTCTAAAGAATGTTCCCCATTATCTGAAATGCTATTTAAAACAATTCCAGCACCTTTTATAATTTCAACCCTTACGGTGCTCTCTAAACTTGGGATTTTATCCTTAAAAAAAGTATCACTTACAAAGCGAGGTGAAGCTTTGGTTTGATTAATAACTTCAGTTATTTTTGTACTTGAAAAAAGTTCCAAAAGTTGCTCTAAATCCATTTTTACTCCTTAGTATTAATAATTAAATTTTGCATAAAAGCCTTTTTAACCGCACTTACATGAACGCCTTTTAAATTGATTTCTCCTGCTAATAAAACCCCATAAACTCCAGAACTAAGAGCGTGATCTTTAAGCATTGCTAATTTAACATTTTCTTTTGCACTAATATCTTCATTTGGACATTTTTTAAAGCTTTCTCCAAAATCTTCGCTGATTAAAAGCGTTCCAAGAGCTAAGCTTCCATTAGTTTCAAGATCTATTTTCGCATTAATTGAAAACAAATCTTTATTGATAAAACTTTCAAGGCTTTTTGGCATAGCAATTAAAGGATCATTGCTTAAGCTTTTTGGTGTGACCTTTGATGGCATTTCTTCTCCTTTTTCATTTATAAATTCCTTAGTGGTTTCATTTTCACTCACAGCTTCTTCATTGACTAGGTTCTCATCTTCTAAAGACAAAGCTTTAGGTAAGTCTCCAGTTTCCAAGTCTTCATTTTCTAGGTTTTGGGTTTCTTTTTTAGCTTTAGCCATTTTTAATCCCCTAACATCATTTTCACAACATCAAACTCATTAGTTTTTGCTGTGTTTTTATTTGCAAAAACATTATTTTTTGGAACTTGCACTTGATCATTCTCGGTATCTAAAAAGCTTTTAAAGCCTTCTAAATCCTTACAAGCATACATTAGCGCCCATTCTTTTTGGGAATTAGCAATTTTTCCGCTATTTAAAGCATTATCAACTAAAGAGCTTGCTAAGTTTTTAACGCTTTCTTCGTTTTGTTTTTTTAAAGCTTCATTTTGTAAAGCGAGTGAGCTATTTTCATTTTTTAAAGCTATAATCTGAGATTCTAGCTCTTTGATTTTTTCATCCATTTTCTCTCCTTTGTTTTGATGAATATTATTTTTGTTAGCAATAAGTTCGCCTAGCTCATCAATAAATGGCGTATTAGTTAGTGCGACTGAGTGAAGCTTAGCTCTTACTAGTTCTCCACTTTTATTGTCTTTTGAATTAAATTCAAACACAGGGGATAAATAGCGGTATTGCTTATTTGTTATATATTTTTTAGCCTCTTCGTTAAACTCAGCCTTAGCCATTAAGGCATCATTTTCCAAATAAAGCTCTTTAATCCAACCTGCAGCAGGTGCTTTTTCATTTTTTAAGCTTTGATGCTCATAGTCAATAACCAAATCAATCTTTTTTTGATTAAAATTATCAATCATTGAGTTTAAATCTTTATCATCAACCTTAAACCTGCCATTATTATGCCCTTTCCACTCACCCTTAATTGCCACTTTTATGGGCTTATCATTGCTAACTTCGACTAAATTTTCTTTATTGATAAAAAGCATTTTAAATCCTTAAAAAATCATCTTTTGATAAAAAGCTACTTTGCAAAGTTCTTGCATAAATGCTTAAATAGCCATGATCGCTTATTCCTTCGTAAACCTTTTTAAGATCTTTAAGCTCTATTCTAAAACCATTGCTAGGTTCTGCATTTAAAAGCACTTTATCAACAGCTTCTATTGCATCAAATAATTTATGCTTAGCATCAATTCTGTGTTTAGGAGCTTTTGATTTTGTATGGGTTAAAATATAAAGTTTCCAAGTTCCCACTTTATTTTCTAAATCTTTATAACTTTCTCCTTCAAAATCAAGCAAAAGCGAAGCATCTAAATTATTAATACAACTTGCTATATTTTGGGTGTCTTCAAACTCGCCTAAATACATTTTTGCTTTAAAATCTTTTAATAGTTCTAAAAGCTCATTTTCAAAACTTTTAAGCATTTTCATCCTTTAAAAATTAGCGGCAATTTTAAAATGAGTTCTTTTTTTAATCAAGCAAATTATTTTTTCAAAGAGTTTTAGCACAAAATTTTTCTAGTTTTTGGGTCAGCTTTTTAACTAAACTTACGACATTTAAAGGAGTGAAAATGAAAAATAACCCTTATTTTAAAGAAAGCGAATTTAAATGTAAATGCGGCAAATGTGAATTGCCTCAAAATGTGCCAAGTGATGAGCTTATAGACATTCTTTGTGAAATCAGAGAACATTACAATGCTCCTGTTATTATAAATAGTGGATATCGCTGCAAAGAGCATAATGCAGAGGTTGGTGGAGCCCCTAAAAGCCAACACACTATAGGAAGTGCAGCAGACTTTGTGGTTAAAGGAGTTAAAACAGAAGAAGTTCATCAATATGTTTTAAACACCTATGGCGAAAGGAGCTTGGGAATTGCCATAAAGCATAATTTTAATGATCCTTATGCTGGGTTTGTACATTTAGACACTAGAGGCAAAAAAGCAAGATGGACTTATCCATAAGGAAAAGATTGTGTTTAGTTTTATTTTATCAAGGTTTTTAAGTCCTTTAAAAATAGCTTTTTTTGTTCTAATTGCTCTTTGTGGTTTTTTATATTTAAAAAACAATGCTTTAGCTTTAGAAAATGAAAATCTAAAACTTAAAGCTTTGCATTTTAGCAATGAAATCAATGTTTTTAAAGATAAATTAGCCCAGCAAAATAAAGCTATTGATAAATTAAAACTTGATTTAAAGCCCAAAGAGACTTTAAAAGAAGTTTTAAAAGTGGATAAGGTTTTTATTAAAGATAAAAGCTGTGAGAGTGAACTTAAAGCTTATAAAGAATTATTTAATATTTTAGGAGCAGAAAAGTGAATGATAAAATGAGAATTTTCCTATTAATTATACCTTTTGTTTTTTTAAGCGCTTGTGCTTCTAAAGATATTTTGATTAAAACTGAAATCAAAGAAGTTAAAGTTCCTATTAAATGCCCTTTAAAACTTCCTTTAAAGCCTTTAGACAAAAAAGACTTAGAAAGTGCTAAAGAAATCTCTAAATATTACTTAGAAGTTGAAAATATAGCCAAGCTTTGCACAGGAGAGAAAGATGAAAGAAAATAATAAAATGATAAATCAAAAAAGCATTGCAAAAGATCTTCTTATAGCTCTTTTGTTTTCAACTTTTGCATTAGCTTTATTATATTTATTTGAAATTTTTACAAGGAACTAGCAATGAAATTAGAAGATATATTTGTATATATGGTTTTAATGATAGTAAGCTTTATAGCTGGACTTGTAGGAATTGTAACAAAAAATAAATTAAGCAAAGCTCTTAATTTAAAAGGTAAATTTACACTCTTTTTAAAAGGTATGCTAGGCTCTATGTTTGTGGCATATCTAGTTTTTGAAATTGTAAATTATCTTAATTTTGGCATAAAGCTTAGCGTTGCAGTGGGTGGTTTTGCAGCTTATATGGGGACAGATGCATTGCTTAAAATTGAGCAACTTGTAGAAAAGTTAATTAATAAAAAAATGGAAAAACTATAATGAACGAACTTGGCATCATTTGCGACATTAAAGAAGGTAAAGCTAAGGTTGCTATTGGAGATATGGTAACGGATTTTTTAAGTGTTTTTCAAAGTCTAGCTAATTCTTATGCAGTGAGCTTTTCTCCTTTAAGAATAGGAGAGCAAGTATTAGTCATACCTGTGCGTGGGGATTTAAATAGTGGAGTTATTTTGCGTGGGCTTTACCAAGAAAAACATAGAGCAAAAAACACAGATGAAAATACTTTTAATATAGATTTTGAAGATGGAACGCATTTAGAATACAACTCTAAGAGTAGTACTTTAAAACTTGATGTGGTTAAAGATATAAATATCACTTGTGTAGATAAAACCACCCATAACCAAAACAACACCTTAAATACTAAAAATCATACTACAAACGCTAATACCATAACGCTTAACGCTCCAAGTATTAATTTAAATGGTAATACTCAAATTGCAGGAGCAATTTCTACAAGTGGCGAAGGTGGGGCAAGTGGTACTTTTAGCATAAAAGGAAATTTAAACTTAATAGGCAATTTACAAGTTAGTGGAAATATAAGCGATAGCAAAGGTGATTTAACAAATCATATCCATTCTTGTACTTGTGGTGCCACAGCTTCGCCAAGATAGGAAAAACTATGAAAGAATTATTTTTGCTTTTATTTTCATTAGTCTTTTTTATGCTCTTTTGCATGGGGGCATTTTATGCTTTTTTAAACCTAAACTTCTTTATTAAAAGCATTTTTATAGGCTTTTTTATAGCTTTTATGTTTTTAGGATTTTCGCAAATGCTAGAAAACATTTTTGAATTTTACAAAGGTTTAAAATGAATTACATGGTAAGCATCGAAGAAAGTATCAAAGACATTTTAATCACTCCTTTAGGCTCAAGAGTAATGAGACCTGAATATGGTTCTTTACTTTATACACTCATAGATAGAAAAATCGATGATGATTTTAAGATAAAGCTTACTAGATACACTGCAGAAGCAATTTCAAAGTGGGAAAAAAGAGTAAAGCTAAAAGGTGTGAGACTTAATGAGTGTAAAGACAATAAATTAAGCATTACCTTGCTTTTTGAAAATTATGGGGATTTAACCATGGAGCTAGGCAAATGAGTGAGCTTTTAAGTGCAAATGATAGCTATTTTAAACAAAGCTTTTTAAAGGATATCCCTTATCCACAAATCATAGAAGAGCTTGATTATGAAAAGCTTTTAAAAGCCTATGAAGAACTTTTTAAAAGCTTTTTAAAAGATAATGTAGAGCTTTTAGAATCTGACCCTTTTAAAGCCATTTTAGAAGCTTTAGCTTATAGAGAAATGATAATTAGAGCAAGAATTAATGAGAGTATAAAAGCAACTTATCTTCATTATGCAAAGGGAAGTGATTTAGATAATGTAGTAGCTAATGGCTATTTGATACAAAGGCTTAAAGGGGTTAAGCCCACAGCTAAAGTAGAGTTTGAATTAAATACTTTACTTACTTATGATGTCATCATCCCAAAAGGTGCAATTTTTTCAAATGAAAAAGCAGACCTTGCCACTTTAAAAGAAGAAGTGGTGATTAAAAAAGGGCAAAGTAAAGCACAAGGTATTTTAGAACTTGATGAATTTATTCAAAGTAAAGAAAGTAAAACCGAGTTTTTACAAACTCCACTGCCTTTTGTAGCTAAGATTAAACAACTAGAATTTTTCAAAGGTGGAGCCAGTGAAGAAAGCGATGAGGCTTTAAGAGAAAGAGCCATAATGAGTGTACATCGCTTTTCAACCGCAGGAAGTGAAAAAGGCTATATCTATCACGCTTTAAGCGCAAGTGCAAAAGTAGCTTCCATAAAAGCTTTAAACAATGGAGCAGGAAAAGTAAGAGTTATCATTAAAAGTGAAGATGAATTAAGCGTTGATGTGGTTAAAGAGTATTTAAGTGCGGATGAGCGAAGACCTTTAACTGATGAAGTAAATGTAGAATTAGCTAAAAAAAGAGAGTTTATCGTAGATGCCAAACTTTTGCTTTTAGAGCTTTCTAGGGCTAATGAAATAAGCCAGAAGATTAATGCTTTGCAAAAGGACTTTGATTTAAGTGTGGATTTAGCACTGGGATTTATTTATAAATGCCTTCATCAGGACGGAGTTTATAAAAGCGAAATTTTAAGCATTAAAGAAAAAATCATAAATGAAGAAGAGCAAGAATTAAAAGACTTGCCCTTAGAAAATATAATAATAGCTGATGATGAGTTTGCAACCCTTAGCTTTTCACTTAGTTATGAAAAGGCAGTACTATGAAGGGGCATTGCGTAGCAATGGGTCGGGAAGCCTTCAGTAAAAGCGACTTTGGGCGAATTTCGTTTGCACAAAGTGATAGCATAAAAAAGGCAGTACTATGAATACACTAATACTAAACCACCATCCAAAACAAAGCAAAGCCATTGATTTAAGTGCTAAAACAAGATTTGAAGATTTAAATTTAGCTAGTATCACAAATCTAGCTCTAAATTGCGATGAAAGATTATTGTCAATTTTAGCTAATGCTTATGATGTAAGTATTGATGGTTTAAATGAAAAAGAATCAAGAAAGCTTATATCTAAAGCCTTGCTTTTAGATAGATACAACGGCACAACTTGGGCTATAAAAGAAGCTTTAAGAGCCGTATTTCCTACTGCAGTGGTTAAAGAGTGGTTTAATTATGGTGGAAAGCCTTATTTTTTTAAAGTTAAAGTAAGCACAACTAATGTTAGCTTTGATGAAAGAACGCTTAATACTTTAGAAAGACTAATTTATGATTTTAAAAATGTTAGAAGCGTTTTAGAAGCAATTGAAATAGAGATTGAAAGTAAAAATGATAGTTTTAATGCTAATGCACAAATAAGTGGAGAAACTATAGAAATCTTACCTTTTCAAACCACGCAAATTGAAAACAATCAGAAACCAAGTTTAAATGCAATGGGTGTTTTTATGTGTGAAATAACAAGAACTAATATTGATTTTAAAGGAGTGTATTAATGGCAAAAAGTGAATACTATACCATACTAACAAAAATTGGCATTGCTAAATTTATTGCCGCAAGAGCAAGTGGAAATGGTATCAATTTAAAAAGCTTTAAATTAAGTTCAAAAGTTATTTTGCCCAGTGAAGAAATGCAAAGCTTAGAAGAGATTGTATATGAAGCTAATATTAGTAGCAAAAGCATGGATGAAAGCAATCCAAACTATGTGAATTTAATGTGTCATGTGCCAAGCGATGTGGGCGGGTTTGAGGTTAATGCAGTAGGCATTTATGATGAAGCAGGAGATTTGCTTGCAGTTGGAAATGTCCCACGCACTTATAAACCTATCTTAAAAGAAGGCAGTGCTAAAGAGCTTATGATAAAAATTGTCATGGAGCTTTCTAATGCAGAGGAAGTTATTTTAAAACTAGATCCTAGTGTGATTATGGCAAGTCGTGATTATGTGGATGCTATTAAAGTGGAACTCAATCTTAAAATTGATGCTTTAACGCAAAAATATGATGCAGAGTTTAAAAAAGTATGGGGTGAGTTTGCTAAATATCTTTTAGAAAATAAATTTAATACAGAAATTGCCAAATATGTTACTTTAGCTACTAATCAAACCATTACAGGAGCTAAAAACTTTACCAAACTACCTACAAGCTCTATAAAAGCTACAAATGACAATCAATTTGTAAATTTAGCTACCTTAAAAGAACAAGCTCCTAGCTTAATAGGAGGATTGGGAGTAAATCAAGCTTGGCAAAATGTTTCGAGAGCCTTTGATGTAGCTTATACAAATAATACAGGAAAACCCATAGCAGCCAAATTTCAAGTTAATGCTAGTGCAAGTGGGGGTGTCAGTTTTTCTTGTAGTGAGCAATTTGTAGTTTCTATGTTTCAAACTTCATTATCCAATGGTGGAGTAAGTCGAACTTATTTTGGTTTTGGAATCATTCCACCAAATGGGCAATACAGATTAAATACACCAGAACACAGCGGATTTTACCCAAGCAAAAGCATTGTATCTTTTATGGAGCTTAGATAAGCATCAAGCAAATAAGGAGAAAAAATGAAATATTTTATAGACAAAAACGATAATAATCAAATTTATGCTTATGAGGATGAAGTGAGCGATGAGCAAATTAAAACAGGCTTAACACCTATTAGCGAAGAAGAATTTAACTCTTTAATAAATCCTCCTAAAAGCGAAGAAGAACTTTTAAACGAGGCAAAAGAGTTAAAAATCAACGAGATTAATGCAAAAAAAGAAAATATTCTAAATGGTGGATTTTCTTTTAAAGGTAAAATCTATCAAAGTTCTAATGAAGATCAGTTAAGAATTAATGGAGCAGTAACCAATGCTCTTGTTAATCCTAATTTAATTCCTTATATTGATTGGATTGCACTTGATAATTCAACTACAAGATTTAGTGTGGAAGAGTTTAAACTCTTTGCAAGTAGCATGGCTTATTTTGTGCAAGAAACTATTTTTAAAGCAAGTGCTTTAAAAGAAAAAGCTAGAAATGCACAAAGCAAAGAAGAACTTGATTTAATTGTTTGGGAGAGTGAAAAATGACTAAAACAGAATTAAAAAGGGTTTGTGTAAAGCCATACGATAAGGACAGGTTTGAAGTGATTAGTGATTATGCTTTTTCTTTGCCAAATTATAAAGGCATTGTACCACAAGGCTTTAAAACTGATAGTGCAAGTATCCCACGCCTTTTTTGGTCTTTGTTTCCACCTTTTAAAAGTGAGTATTTTAGCGCTTGTGTGGTGCATGATTTTTTATGCGAAAAAGCAAATTCAAGAACTGATTATAGGACAGCTGATTTAGCATTAAAAGAAGCTATGACTTTGCTTGGATGTTCTAAGTTTAAAATCTTTGTATTTTATCATTCTTGCAATCTTTATCATGCAATAAAATGCTTGATAAAAGGAAAATAAAAAAAAGGTGAGCTACCCACGCAGTGGGACGGGGGCTTTAGTAAAAGCGACTTTGGGCGGATTTTATTCGCACAAAGTGAAAGCATAAAAAGGAGTTAAAATGAAAGATTATGGAATTTCTTTTATTCCAGATATTAATCAAGGCTCAAAAGAGCCAAGTGAACCTATAGTTAGTGATAAGCTTAATGCTCAAAAAGTTAATGAGCTTATAGATAAAAAACTAAAGCTTTTTAAAGAAGAGCTTGTTAATAAAGAGGAGCTTAAAAGTCTCATTGAGGAAATTTTACAAGATCAAAATTTCCAAAATACAAACATAAAAATATCAAAAACTCCACCTAACTACAATACACAAGCTAAAGTGGGAGAAATTTGGGCGGTTGTAGAAAGTAAAAAGCAATTATTTATTTGCACTGCTAATGATAATGATTTTACAAGCTGGGTTGATTTACTAGGAGATGGTAGCAATGATATTATCCCTAAAGAAAAAATCATTATCACATTTGATAACACTACCACAGGTGGACAATATGGGGGTTGTATGAGTGATTTAAGACTTGGTTTTGAAAATGGTTTTGCTACTCCAAATAAAGTTCAAGATGAATATGAAAACGCAAAATTCACTATGACTAAAGATGGCAATGGGCTTAATAGAAGCGATTTTACTATAGATTCTAATCCTATTGCAGGAGAAAACCAAATTTTAGGAACGATTAAGACAAGTGGTATTTATCAAGAAACCTATCACAAAATCGCCCATGTGTTTAAAAAATATAATGGTGGCGCTGATGAGTGTTGCTTATGGTCTAGTTCAGGAACGAGAGAGGTAAGCATAGAACTTGAAAATACACCAATGCCTAATAAGCTTTTTGCTAGAGGTAATGGATATTATGGTCAAACAGAAATTACCAATGTAAGAGTAAAAAAATCCATTTTTATAGGTGAGCAAGAAATTCAAAGTGAAGATTTTAATGTTGAAAAGTTAGAAGCTAGTTCTGATACTTATGGAGATTATGCCTTTTTATTTGAAATTTCTAAACAAGATCAAATTGTTATGAAAAAAGAGCTTAATTTAAATCCTAAAAAAAACAAAAAATACAAAAAAATGTAAAGAAATAAGGAGTGAATAATGGCAGCAAATTATGGAGTTAATTTTAATATTAGCAATGGTGCGGCAAGTCCTATTAAAGTGCAAAGTGATACGCCTATTGGTATTGCGGCTAGCTTAAAAGGTGCAAGTAAAGAAATGATTTACACAAAGGCTGGTTATGAAAGCGTGGAAGCTATGCCAATCTTTGCCTTTTCAAATGTAAATAAAGCAAAAGAATTTGTAAACGATTTAATCAAAGAAAATAACTTACAAGATTTTAGACTTTTAGATACTTTAGAATGTATCAACTTACAAAATGTAAGCAATGTTATAATCGTCAGCTTTTTTGAAGAAAGCGAGGAAAGTGAAAACACTTTAACCAATATTGTTAATGCCATAGAAGCCTTTAAAAAAGCCAAACATAAAACAGGCTTTAGTCCTGATTTAATCATTACTCCTTATTACTCACATGAAGCAGGAGTAAAGGCTAAGCTTGAAAGTGTGGCAAGTTCTATGAATATCACAGCTATTGTGGATCTTTACGCTACAAATGTTGGCGAAGCTATTAATACAATGGAGGCTTTTAGCTCTAAAAGATTAATTGCCACTTGGCCACAGGTTCAAATCTTAAACACACAAGGAAAATACGCTTATGTTCCACAATCTCCTATCATCGCAGGTTTAATAGCCCATACAGATGGGGATAAAGAATATGGTTTCAGTGATTCTTACTCAAATAGAGTGATGAATGGGGTTACTGGCACAGAGCATTTTATAGAGTTTATCAATGGCTTTGATTGTGATGCAGAAAGATTAAGAAATGCTCATATTTCAACTTGTATTTTAGGTGAAGGTTATCGCTCTTGGGGTGGGGAAACTAGCCATGAAGATACGATTTGGCAAGATTTAGCTCGTGTAAGAACTTTTGATCGTATAGCCCTAGCAGGACAAAAAGCAGCTTTTAAGGCTATTGATAAAAAAGCAAGTGAATTATATTTTATAAAAATCAGCATTGAAGAATTGCTAAGAGATTTAAAAGGAGCTAAGGTTTTAATTGGCTATGAGGTAAGCTGGGATGAAGAAAGAAACACAGATGCCAATGTGAGTGCTGGTAAGTTTTATCTAAATATAAAAATGATGAATAATCCAATCGTTAAACAAATCACTTTAGAGTTCATCTACTCTGATAAATGGGCGAGTGATTTGATTAAAACTATTAGTGCGGATAGTTAATAAATTTTTACAAGGAGAAAATAAAAATGAAAAGAATAATTGGCGAAGTTATACAGGAAGGTAATATTTATATAGATGGTCAAGGTTATCTTGGAGTGGTTAGAAATTTAAAATTGCCTGATATAGAACAAGAGATGATTGAAACCAAAGGAGTTTTAGGAGCAAATTATAGTAGCGGGGTTTTAAAGCCTTTAGAAATTAGCTTTAAATTAGCCGTTGTTGATCCAGTGCTTTATGCGGCTTTCTTTCATACTACTTTTAGCGAGATTAAAGCTCCTTTGCTTTTTAGAGAAAGTGTTCACAAAGGTGGAAAAAACTATGGTATTAGTGCTGAGTTTTTAGGAGAGTTTATAAGCATAAGTGAAAGTGATCATGAAAGTGGAAAAGAGGTGGAAGCTGAAATTAAAATGGCAGTTCATTTTTACATGCAACGCCGCAATAACATTCCAATCATTACCTACGATCATAAAAACACTATTTTAATGATAAATGGGGTGGATATGATGAGTGATGTAAGAAGCAATTTAACCCTTTAAACACTGATTAATCGGAGTTTAATTAACAATACTGGGATTTTAGGATTAAAGTTTGGCTTCTTGGGCATTGCGTAGCAATGGGTGGGGAAGCCTTTAGTTGCTTCTTAGGCGGAATTACTTCCGCCATAAAGAAGGATAAAAAGGAAAGAAAAATGAAAGAAAAAATAATCAAACTTGAAAATGGCGAAGAATTAAAAATGAGAGAGCCAAATGTGCGTGTGCTAAAAAACGCCACTAATAAAGGTGAAAAAGAAATGGAGCAAACTATTTGTATGATAGCTGCACTTACCAATAAGCAAGAAAGTGAAATTGAAGATTTGAATCTTAAAGATTTTAAAGCTTTACAGGACGCTCTTAAAGATTTTTTGGTAGAAGCAGGAGTTATAGCTTAGAGGCTATAGCTCTTATAAGTCATACTTTGCATTGGGGATTAAATGAAGTTTTAGATTTAAGCTTAGATGAGTTTGAAGAAGCTTTGGAAATTTCAAAAGAATTTTTAAAGGCTAAGAGTTTTTGATTGTTTTATTTTTCAAAAAATAAATTTTTAAAATAGCAAAAAGAATAAAATCTAAACTTATTACAATTAGCCAAGTGGGTAAAATAAGCAATAAAGCAATGGGTGGCATAATCATCACTAAAATAGCAGTTATGATAATGCTTGCAAAATAAGAAAAAATAAAAATAGCCATTGTATTAAAAAAACCATCACTTGCACTTTGATAGCTTATGTAAAAAGCAGGTATGAGCGTTGTTAATAATAAGGCAATATGTGAAATTATATCATCGTTAATAAATTTTAAAACTTTCATAGTAAAGATTTTAAAATACAATCGCTTAAAAAGGGTTGAATATGGAAAATGCTGGAAGTATTGGAATTGGTGTTATTTTAGGACTAGCGATTAAAAACGCAAGTGCGGTTGGCAAGGTAGTTAAAGATTTTAGCAATTTAGAAAAAATAGCAGCAAAAACTAAACTCGGCATTAGTGGATTGCAAAAAGAATTAAACACTCTTAAACTCAATGCCAATTTAAGAGCGGAATTAAAAGCTCAAAGAAAAGGTTTGCAAGATGAGTTTTTAAGTTTAGGTAATGTTATTCGAGGTGGAATTATTGGTAAGGGTTTAGGAGAAGCTATCAGCTTTGAATCTGCTATGGCTGATGTGAGAAAGGTTGTGAATTTTGATGAAGGCGATGATATTAAAAAAATGAGTGCTGATATCCTTAAGATGTCTCAAACTTTACCTGTTACTGCCAATGAGTTAGCAGCTATAGCTGCTGCTGGAGGACAGATTGGACTTGGTTCAAAAGATGTAAGAGAATTTACAAATCTTGTAACTAAAATGAAAGTGGCATTTGATATGAGCGCTGAAGATGTGGGAGATAGTGTTGCGAAAATTAAAAATATTTTAGGCATTTCTTTAAAAGACATGGAGGATTTAGGCGATAGTATTAATAATCTTTCAGATAATAGTGCATCTAAGGCTAGAGAGATTATTGATGTTATGAAAAGAACTGCAGCTGCTGGAAAGCAAATAGGATTTACTAAAGAACAAATTGCGGCTTTAAGCTCTTCTTTTATATCTTTAGGTAAGGGACCTGAAGTAGCAGGAACAGCTATTAATAGTCTTTACCGCGTTTTAGCCACAGCTGATAATATGGGAACTAAAACTGAATCTGCTTTTGCAAAGCTTGGTATAAGTGGAGCATTTTTAAAACAAGCCAGTTTTGATGATCCTCAAAAAGCTTTAGATATGTTTTTACAAAGAATTTCAAAACTAGACCAAAAAGAACAAATGGGCGTTTTAGTTGATATTTTTGGTCGTGAATTTGCAGATGATATGGCAACTCTTGTTGGAGGGCTTGACACTTATAAAGAAGCTTTAAAAAATGCTGGTGATGAAGCAAAAAAAGGCTCTTTACAAAGGGAATTTGATACAAGGGCTGCTACCACTGAAAATTCTATTATATTAATGAAAAATGCTTTTAATTCCTTAGCTGTTAATTTAGGTTCGGTTTTTTTACCTGCAATATCATGGGTGAGTGCTGGAATTTCTTATCTTGTTAATAGTATCACTTATATTACAGGACTTGTCCCTGGTCTTAATGGGGTTTTAGGAGGACTTATAGCCACTTTTTTGCTCGCCAAACCTGCAGTCTTGGCTTATGCTATTGCTAAAAACTATCTTAAAGATTGCACCATTTTACTTAAAAGTGCTTTGATTAAAACAAGAATACATCTTTTAGCTTTTCGTAATTCTTGTATATTATCTAATATTACTTTAAAAGCAAAAACCGTCACAACTACTATTTACACAACCTCCCTTAAAGCCTTATCTTTTGTTTTAGGTGGGCTTAATAAAGTTTTTAAAGCCGTAGCTATTGGTATTAGAGTGTTAAGCATGGCTATGATGAGTAATCCCATTGGTCTTATTTTAGGGGGCATTGCAATAGTGGCTGGGCTTATTATTGCAAATTGGGATAAGGTTAAGTCTTGGTTTAAATCTTTTATAGAATGGCTTAAACCTGTTTGGGAGCCTATATACAATGTCATTAAAGCAGTATTTGATAAATGTGCCCTTGTATTTACAAGTTTTAAAGATATTATTATGAGTGTTGCTTCTCCATTAGCTGAGTTTTTAAATTCTATTTGGCAAGATGTTGGCGATTTCTTTTATAGTATTTTTGGTTCTTTATTTGATTGGTTTGCTTCTAAGCTTTCTTGGGTAGGAGATATGATCTCATCTATAAGTGGCTTTATAAAAGATGCTCTTGATTTTGTAGGGCTTGGAGATGATGAAGAAGTTAAGATAAGCCAAAGTGAACAAAACAAAGAAAAAGTCTTTACTACAAACACTTATAAAGATGAATTAGCTAAGACAAAAAGTATAAATCATACTCCAAGCTTTAATAATGGCAATATCAATATAAGTGTTAATGGCACTTTTAACATAGCGACTAAAGATGGCAATTTTAATATGCAAGAATTTGCAAATGCTATACAAAAAAGTGTATTCGACGCTTTAAGAAAGCAAGAACAAAACAAAATTAACACTACAATTTATGGATAAAATATGAGTGAATATATAGAAATAAAAGGGCTTGAAAACTTTTTTAAAGCTTGTGATAAATTAATAGATATGGATAAACACGGGCAAAGCATTATGGCGGGTGCTGGAGAGAGTATAAGAAATAGCATTATAGACTCTTTTAAAAACGAACGCAGTATTTTTAATGGAAAATGGAAAAGCTTAAAACCAGCTACCATAAAACAAAAGATAAAAGATGGTAAGAATAAAGGAATTTTAAAAAGAGATGGAGAATTAAGCAATGCTTTAAATTGGCAAAGCGAACCTACTAAAAGTGGCGTAAAAGTCTTTAATAATATACAGACTGAAAATGGCTTTAAATATGGTTATGTTCATCAATGGGGAAACAGAAAAAGAAAAATTCCTCAAAGAGCTTTTTTACCCATAGATAATAACAAAGTCTTGCACCCAAGTATAAGAAGTGTGATTTATAAAGATACTAAGGATTTTATTGAAAAAATTGTTAAGAAGTGACAATATGGGGCATTGCATAGCAAGGAATGGTCGGGCGTGGCCTTTAGTGATGCGACTTTTTGGAAAATCGCAATTTTTCAAAAAGTGTTAGCAAGAATGGCAAGGAAGACTAAAGCCTTCCTTTTTCTAAAAACTAGCAAAAGCATTATAGCTTTATTTTTAAAGACTAGCTTTTTAAATTTTATTTTGAAAGGAGTTTGTATGAAAAATAATACAGACAAATTTCTAAAAACTAGTGCACTTACTAAACCTACAAGAACTACACTAAAAGCTCCGTTTGCTTGGGTGGGTGGTAAAAACTATTTAGCTAAAGAAATCATCGCTTTAATGCCTGAGCATAAAAGCTATATTGAAGTTTTTGGAGGAGCTTTAAGTGTTTTTTATCAAAAAAGCGCTTCAAAAATAGAAGTCATTAACGACATTAACGACGAGCTTATTAATTTACATCTTTGTATAAGAAACAAACCCCAAAGCCTAGCAAATGTGCTTAATTCTATGATAATAAGTAGAAAAATCTTTCATATGCTTAAAAATAAAGAAATTAAGCCAAGAAATGACTTAGAAAGGGCTGCTTTTTATTTTTATCTTATCAGTACTTCTTTTGGATCAAGTATGGGACAATTTGCTATGAGTAAACAAAGAGCACCAAAGAGATTATGTAGGGATTTTAGCTTACATACAAAAAGACTTAAAAATGCCAGTATTGAAAATAAAAGCTTTGAATATATTTTAAAAGAATATGATTACAATGAAGCTTTATTTTATTTAGATCCACCTTATGTAGGGACTGAGAATTATTATAAAAACACAGGAGGTTTTGGGCTAAAAGAACATGAACTTTTATGTAATTTGCTTAAAAATATCAAGGGTAAATTTATGCTTTCTTATAATGATTGTGAGCTTATAAGAGAGCTTTATAAAGATTTTAATATTAAGGAATTAAAAGTAAGGTATTCTTTAAATAATAATGTTTTAAAAAGAAAAGAAAGTAAAGAGCTTTTGATTATGAATTTTTAAAAGCTAAGAGAGTAAAAATACTCTCTTTTATTTTAGTAAAGAGCTTAAAAACTTTAGAGCTTCTTTGCTAAAATCTTTATTGCTTTCTTCTAGATACTCTTTATCTAAAATAGCACCGTATTTTAATAAAAGTAAAATCGCTCCAAAATTATTATGAGTTATTGCATAAAACATAGGTTCTTCGCCCATGCATTCTTTAGTTGCACTCATACCATTTTTAAGATATTCTAAAACAAGTTCATTGTTATGGTTGCAAATTGCGTTTATAAAAGTCTTGCTAAAACCTTTTTTGATATCTACTATTACTTTACTCATCTTATCTCCTTTTGTTTTGATAAGACAAGATTAGCTTCGCTTGGCTGAATGTGTGCTGTTGTTTGACATCTTTTTGAAATCAATTTGTATTAACCCAATCTTGCACCACATTTAATAAATGATTATAATCACTACTCATGGCTTCTTTTTGAAATTTACTTATTTCTTCTTTGCTTACACCTGCTTTTTTTAAAGCCTTGCTTACTCTTGCTAGAATACTAAAAGCATTGCCATCTTCGCCAACTAATTTCACATAAACATTAGGATATTTCATCTTTTCTCCTTAAAATTCACAAAAGGTACTTTTTAATTCGTATCTTTGTTTTTCATCATTATATTTAACTACAAATTTTCTACCTATAATATATCTTTCAAACAAAGGAACTTGTATAAGACTTTTATCTTCATTCATCTCAAATCTTTTAGCGATTGAATAAGAGTTTATGCCCATATTATAAATAGTCATAAGCTCTAATATATTATCTCTAGCAAGATAATCTTTTTCTTTTAAAAGCTTTTTGTACAAAATCCTAAATTCACTCTCTAAATCTTGTATGATTTTTTCTTTTAATTCTTTATCGGTGTAATTTTTGATATCTTTCATGTTTATCTCCTTTTTTGATAGAACAACCTTGTGTTTTACACTCTCTGTGAGATTAGCTTGGCTTAGCTTATTGTGTGCTGTCATAGTCTTGAAAGTTCTCCAATTACCACACCAATTAGCAAAAAATCTCCATTTTTATAAAATATATCTTCATATAAAGGATTTAAAGAGTGTAAAATCACTCCATCATCTTGTTTTAAAACTTGTTTTATAAAAAGTCCATCTCTAGTATTAATCACACAAATGCTTTTATTCTTAAAAGTTTTATTTCTATCTATTACACAAATACTTCCATCTTTTATAAGTGGCTCCATGCTTTCTCCATAGCAAGTGATAAACTCACATTCTTTACTACCAAAAAAGTTTAATAGTTTTTCATCCATAATAAGCTCAGAGCAATCTATTAAATCATTTATTCCGCCACCACCCAAACTCGCATTTGTTTTATAAAGCTTTAAAATTTTATATTTATTCTCACATTCTAATTGATCTTTTGGGGAACTTCCATAGAAGAAATAATTAATGCTTATATTCCTCTCATTTAAAAAGTTTAGGATTTGTGGATATGGAATGGAGTTTCTAAATTTCATAGAATTAAAAGTATCTGGGTGGATACCTAATTCTTTAGCTATATCTTTTGTTTTTAAATCTCTTTTGCCTTCACTCGCAAGTATATCCTTTAACTTTTCAATCACTTCTTGCATTTGCATTTTAAATCCTTTGATTTTAACTTCAAAGAATTTAAACATAAAATTTCAAAAAGCAATTAAAAACTTTTGATTTGAAAGATTTTTAATATAAGAGCTTGAAAAATCTAACTTCAAGCTCTCTAAATTGATATTTAAAAACATCTTACTAAGCTATTTTTTTAACAAGATTTCATAAAAAATTGCTTCATTACTTTTTAAGTTTTCTATGTAACTATCTTCCAAAGCTTAATGCCATAGATAGTTACATGCTATTTTTATATAAAAAGTGGTTAAACTATGATTATATAGTGTTTTATGGGGATAGTTACATCAATAAGAAAATATAAAAATACTTTAAGTAAAAATGTAACTATCCTAGAGGGTAAAAAACACTTTTGGGATATAAAATTTAAAATCAAAGCTCGTGTTTATCCATCTTTTAAACAGCATTTAATCACTTTTTTGGGACAAAGCGGACATTTTGGGATATTTGGGATATTTTACGCTTTAGATTAGGAAAGATAAAAAGTTATTTTTGTAAGCTTTAAAATCCTATTATTTGGGATTTTTGCTAAAATTATTTAGGGATAGTTACATGTTCTTTTTAAAATACCCCTTACAGATATTTTAGAACTAAAATCAAAAAAATTTTTAATCTATTTTAATCTATTTTTCACCCCTACTTCCTCTCTCTTTAAAACCTCAAATAATTTTTGATGAAAGGTATCATTTTCAAAGTCTAAAGAAAGCTTTTTTATAAGTTCATTGCTTTTCTTTTTATCTCTATAATTTTGATTTAAAATTTCTTTATTTTTGTTTTCATATCTTCCATTTGGATTAAATTCATAATGATAAATGCAAATTTTAAAAACGGCTATTTTCTCACAAAACATAAAATAAATATAACAAAAAAGCACATCTTCGCCGTAACTCAAACGCTCATCTATTTTAATTTTTTCAAAACTTTTTAAGATGATATCTTTTTTAAAGCACTTCGCCCAAACCGACCAGCAAAAATGCCTTTGCTTGCTTAAGAATTCTAAAAATTCCTTTTGATTCAAAACTTCATCTTGTTTAAAACGATAAAATTGTTTGGTTTTTACCCTATGCACAAAGGCATCAAAACAAAGTAAATCAAAACCTTTTTTCATCTCTTTAAACGCTATTTCACAAGCATCAAGTGTTAAAAAATCATCACTATCTAAAAACATTATAAAATCAGAACTAGAATGTAAAACTCCTATATTTCTACTTGCAAAAGTGCCTAAATTTTCCTCATTTTGAAAGATTTTTATTCTTGGATCTTTTTTAGCAAATTCTAAAACTATATTTAAACTATTATCTTTACTTTTATCATCAATAATCAAAATTTCAACATCTTTTAAAGTCTGATTTATACAACTTTGCAAAGCCCTTGAAATAAAATCACAAGAATTAAAAAGCGGGATTATGATCGAAAGTTGTGGCATATTTTTCCTAAATTTTGTTAAAATAATAAAAACAATTCTATCAAAGTTTAGGAAATTTATGAAAATTTTTATACATCTTCCCACTTGGCTAGGCGATGCAGTGATGGCTTCACTTGCTTTATACGCTATAAAAGAACATTTTAAAAATGCTCAATTTATCCTTTATGGATCTTTGGTTTCCACAGCACTTTTTAAAGAATTTCCTAATTCTAAAATCATCATAGAAAATAAACTATCCCGTTATAAACAAGCTCTATCTTTACGCAAAGAACTTGGTAAGATCGATTTTAGCTTTGCTTTTAGATCTGCGTTTTCTTCTAAGATTATCTTACATATTCTTAAAACAAAACAAAGATATTTTTTTGACAAAAACAAGCACAAAGAAGAACATCAAGTTTTAAAATACCTTTATTTTATAGAAAACTCACTTAGTATAAAAGCTCATTTTAAAGACTTAAAGCTTCCCTTTAAGCTAAAATTTCAAAACCCTCTTGTCTTAAAAAATGGCAAAAAAATTCTAGGACTCAACCCTGGCGCAAGCTTTGGAAGTGCAAAAAGATGGGATGCGAGTTATTTTGCTAAAGTAGCTTTAAATTTCAGCCAAAGTCATGAGATTTTAATCTTTGGTGCAGGAAAAGTCGAACAAGAACTTTGTAATGAAATTTATCAAATTTTAAAAGAACAAAACATAAAAGTAAAAAATCTTTGCAATAAAACCACCATCAAAACCCTTTGTCAAAATATTGCTTTTTGTGATCTTTTCATAACAAATGACAGTGGTCCTATGCACCTAAGTGCGATTTATAAGGTAAAAACCGTGGCTATTTTTGGCCCTACGAAATTTACTCAAACTTCACCTTGGCAAAATCAAAACGCAAAATTAGTACACTTAGATCTAGCTTGTATGCCTTGTATGCAAAAAATCTGCCCTTTAAAACACCACAAATGCATGAAAGATTTAAAGCCTCAAAGGGTTATAGAAGAAGCTAGAAATTTACTTAAAAACCCTCATCTATAATCTGACAAAGCGTGTGTATGATTAAAATGTGCATTTCTTGAATTCTAGCCGTATCATCGCTTGGCACAACAAGATTATGATCACAAAGCTTATTCATCATTCCACCGCCCTTTCCACTAAGCCCTAAACAAAGCATATTAAGTTCTTTTGCTTTTTTAAAAGCTTCTAAAACATTGGGACTTTTTCCACTGGTTGAAATGCCGATTAAAACATCATTTTCATTTCCTAAAGCCTCCACTTGTCTTGAAAAAACAAACTCAAAACCATAGTCATTTCCTATAGCACTAAGCGCTGAAGTATCGGTTGTAAGTGCTATACCTGCTAAAGCCTTGCGTTCTTTTTTATAACGCCCACTAAGTTCAGCTGCAAAATGCTGTGCATCAGCTGCACTTCCACCATTTCCGCAAATTAAAATTTTACCACCTTTTTTAAGACATTCACATAAAAGCTCGCCTATTTTAGCGATTTGTCCTTTTAAAATTTCACTTTCTTGAACGATTTTTTGATGTTCTTGCCATTCTTTTTCTACTAAATTTATCATTTTTTATCCTTAATCTTTTCTATAATCTTACTCGTACTAAATCCTTCTTCAAAATCGATTAATTCAACTCTTGAAACCAAATTTGAACCTACAACAAGTTTATCTTTATAATCAGCTCCTTTAACCAAAATATCAGGCTTTAAAAAGCTTATAAGTTCTAAAGGTGTGTTTTCATCAAAAATCACTACAAAATCTACAAAATAAAAAGCTGCCAACATACAAGCTCTTTGAAACTCTGAATTTACAGGACGACTCTCGCCTTTGAGTCTTTTCACACTCGCATCTGAGTTCAAACCTACAATCAAAATATCGCCTAATCTTTTAGCTTTCTCAAGATATTTTATATGTCCAAAATGCACGATATCAAAACAACCATTTGTAAAAACAATCTTTTTATCATTTTGTTTCAAAAGCGTTAAAAGCTCTTCTTTATTTTTGATCTTTTTCTCAAAACTCATACTTTTAAAACTTCTAATCTCATCAAAACTCACACTCACACTACCTATTTTACTTACCACAACGGCTGCAGCTTCATTGGCAAGTTCACAAGCTTTAAAAATTTCAATCCCATTTGCCAAACAAAAAGCCAAAACGGCAATCACACTATCACCCGCTCCTGTTACATCATAAACTTCTAAGGCTTTAGCAGGTGCGATTTTTAAACCCTCATCAAAAAGCGCAATCCCCACTTCTGAAAGAGTGATGATAGAATAACGCAAAGAAAAATCTTCTTTTAATTTTTTAATCCCTTTTTCTAAATTTTCACCCTCTAAATTTTCAAATTTCAAAGCTTCTAAAGCTTCTTTTTTATTAGGCGTGAGTAAGGTTGCACCGCTATATTTACTAAAATCACTGCCTTTAGGATCAACTAAAACAGGAATATTTAAAGCCTTAGCCTTTTTTATCACAGCCTTGCAAACCTTAGGCGTTAAAATACCCTTAGCATAATCGCTTAAAACCACAGCTTTAAAATCTTTAATCTTTTCATCAAACAAAGCTATAAGTTCATTTTCAAGCAAAATCTCACTTGTATCTTCTTCATCTAGTCTTAAAACCTGCTGATTGTGTGCCATAATGCGATTTTTAAAAGGGGTTTTGCGTCCTTTTTGGATCAAAAATTCTCCTTTTAAATTTTCTTGTAAAAATTTCCCACTCTCATCATCACCCACAACACCAAGCGCAAAAACATCAGCCCCTAAACTTTTTAAATTTGCATAAACATTCGCAGCCCCGCCTAATCTTTTATCTTCCTTAAGAGTTTTAGCTACCAAAACAGGGGCTTCAGGACTGATACGCGAACAATCACACCAAGTATAATTATCCACCATAAAATCCCCTATAATCAAAATTTTAGGTTTTTGCTGGCTTAAAAACTCAAGCATTTACTTCCTTTTCAAAAAGTCTTTTTATCTCATCTAAATAATCTTTAATCCCCTCTTCAAGACTAAATTTTGGTTGATAATCCCAAGTTTGATCTAGTTTTGCTTCAGTATGGAATTGATAAGATTTTACATAAGGATTTGGGATATATTCACAAGGCAAATCAGTCTTTAACTCTTTTTGCAAAATATCGACTATATCTTGAAAGGTTCTTGCTTTACCACTGCCTACATTATAAACCCCGCATTTTGAATCAAGGGCGATTAAATTGGCATTAATAACATCTTTAATATAAGTAAAATCTCTATAAATTTGTTCACTTCTTTCAAACAAGCGTGGATTTTTTCCTGCTAAAATTTGATGGCCAAATTGTAAAACCATAGAAGCGGTTTTGTCTTTATAAAATTCGCCTTTTCCATAAACATTAAAATATCTAAGTCCTACCAAATGAGCTTTATCGTAATATTTTTTCGCTAACTTATCCATCATCAATTTTGAAAAAGCATAAGGATTTTTTGGTTCTTCATCCTTACCTACAGTTTGTGGACTTTTTGCATCACCATAAACCGAAGCTGAACTTGCATAAATAAGCTTTGCATTAAGATCTATGCTAAGTTCTATAAAATCTTTAAAAGTATTTAAATTGGTTTGCAAAACCTTAGTTTGATCAAAAACCGTAGTGTCTGAAATTGCTGCTTGATGAAAAATAATCTCTGGCTTAAAATCTTCAATCTTTTTTAAAACTTTTTCATCGTTAATATCGCCTGCAAAAAGTTCTCCATCAAATTCAAGTAAATTTTTAAAATGTCCAAAACTTTGTAAATTTCCATTTTCAAAAGTCGCACTGCTACGCATTTTATCAATGATTAAAATTTCATGTTTTTCTTGCAAATTTAAAGCCAGTTGCGAACCTATAAATCCTGCACCACCTGTGATTGCTACTCTCATTTAAATGTCCTTTTCTTTAAAAAAACTCAAAATTTCTTTTAAATTTTTAAATTGTCTAAAAAAATCGCCTTCTTTTTTTTCTTCATTTACCAAAATCAAAGTGCCAATATTAGCATTTAACCCTGCTTGCATATCGCTTAGATTATCCCCGATAAAAATAGAATTTTTCATATCTAAATTAAACTCATCTTTTGCTTTTAAAAGCATTCCTGCTTTAGGTTTGCGACATTCACAACCTTCTAAATGCGGACAATGATAAATTTTATCAATTTTTATACCTTGTTTAGTAAATTCTTTAAGCATATAATCACAAAGCTTAAAAAAATCACTTTCCTTATAATATCCTCTTGCAATGCCTGATTGATTTGTCGCTATAAAAAGCAAATATTTTTTAGCTAAAAAATATCTACAAAGTTCAAAAATTCCATCACAAAATTCAAAATCTTCTATTTTATAGACATATTTTTTATCTATATTAATCACACCGTCTCTATCTAAAAATAATGCTTTTGTTTTCATAAAAACATTATAATATAGCTTTTTTGAAAAGAAAATAAACATTATCTTTATTTTCTTAAGATTTTTATAAAAATAAAGATATATAATATCTGGCAATCTAATTTTTACTGAGGAGAAATCAAATGAAAAAATTATTAGTAGTTTCTGCTTTGGCATGTCTTGGTGTTTCTGCTTTTGCTGCAGATGGTGCTACACTTTTTAAAAAATGCGCAGTATGCCATGGTGCAAATGCTGACAAAGTTTACTTAAACAAAGTTCCAGCTTTAAAAACTCTTTCTTCTGCTGAAAGACTTCAATACATGAAAGAATATTCAGAAGGTAAAAGAAATGCTTATGGTCAAGGTGCGATCATGAAACTTAACCTTAAAGGTTTAACTGAAGAAGATTTTAAAGCTATCGAAGCTCATATTGAAACTTTAAAATAATTTCTAAAAAAGGCTTTTCTTTTTAAGAAAGCCTTTTTTTATCCAAAGCTTCTTTTTTACGTCTTTCTAATTCTATAGCATCACGTAAAGAATCCTCATCATCATTTAAAGTAGTAAATTTATAATCATCATCAAATTGCTTATTTTTAATCCCCCAAAGCAAAGTTGCCAAAATGATAAAAAACGCTAAGATAGAAACTCCTATCATCATCATGATTATACTATTCATTCTTTAATCCTTAAAGCATTTAAAACGACTATTATACTACTAAAAGACATAGAAATAGCAGCAAATAAAGGATTTATCATACCCAAAAAAGCCAAAGGTATGGTGCAAGCATTATAAAACAAAGAAAAAGCAAGATTTTGCTTGATAATTTTAAAGGTGTTTTTAGATAATTTGATGGCTTTTTTTAAAGAAAGCAAGTCATTTTTCAAAAGCAAAACATCACTACTTTCTATAGCTAGATCACTTCCTTCTCTTAAAGTCATTGAAACACTTGCGTATTTTAAAGCTAGTGCATCATTTACCCCATCACCTACAAATAAAACTTTGTAATTTTTACTTAAATTTTCTATAGTTTTCATCTTATCTTCAGGCAAACAAGAAGCTTGATAATTTTGAATTTCTAACTTTTTAGCGATTTTTTCCACTGCTTTTTGATGATCGCCACTGAGTATCATTAATTCTTTCTTTTCTTTTTTAAGATAAGCGATAAGCTCTTTTGCACCTTCTCTTAAAACACTATCAAACTCAAAAAAAGCTAAAATTTTACCTTCCTTGGCAAAAATAAAATGCGTATTATCAAATTCTTTAGCCACAATACCCTTTTCTTGCAAAAATTTAGAACTTCCGCCTAAAAGCAACCCTTCATTTAACTCAGCACTTAAACCTTTAGCTTGAATACTCGAATGCTTTTTAAAATCCAAATTTAAATCCTTAGCTCCTTTTTGCTTTAAATATAACACAATATTTTGAGAGATAGGATGTTTAGAAAGTTTTACAAAATTATAAAGCTCGTTTAAATCAAGCGCTTTATCTAAAAAAACCTCTTTAAGTTCAAGCTCTATTTTGGTTAAAATACCCGTTTTATCAAACACCACACAATCACATTTGCTTAAATCTTCTATCACGCTAGAACTTTTAAATAAAATATGCTTTTTTAAAGCCCTACCTAAAGCCACAAGATTGCTCACTGGCGTTGCTAAAGCCAAAGCACAAGGACAAGCGATAATCAAAACTGCAATCGCATTGACTAAAGAAATTTCGAAACTCTCTTCTTTATAAAAAAACCAAAAAGCAAAACAAATAAAAGCGATCAATAAAACCGTTCTAGAAAAATAAGCCAAAAGACTATTGACCAAACTTTCAAGTTTTGCTTTTTTAGAACTTGCAAGTTCTAAAAGCTGGATAATTTGACTGAGTTTTGAATCCTTGTAAAGCTTTGTTGCTTCATACTCCACACTTCCATCAAGCACTATACAAGCTGAAAAAATTTCATCTTCTTTTTGTATGAGTTTTGGGGTATTTTCTCCATTTAAAGAAGAAGTATCTACGCTCATTTCACCACTTTTACAAATCCCATCGATTAAAATTTTATCTCCAGTTTTAAGCAAAATTCTATCCCCCAAACAAACCTTTTGCACTTCTTTAGAGACAAATTCTTTACCATTGAAAACTAAAACTTCATTTTGCAAAAAATCATTAAGCCCATCTATAGTATCTAAAGCACGCTTTTTGCTAAACATCTCAAGATATTTACCTATAAAAACAAAGCAAATTATCATCGCCACAGAGTCAAAATACACCTCCCCTACCCTAAAAAACATGGCCCATAAAGAATAAACATAAGCCAAACTCGCTCCGCTAATCACCAATACATCCATATTTAAACTATGCATTTTTAAAGTTTTAAAAGCACTTTTATAAAAATGAGATCCCGTATAAAAAAGCACAGGAGAACAAAGGATAAATTCAGCAAAATTTAAAATATCCTTAGTGTCCTTATCCATACCGCTAAAAAATCCTGCGTATTTTGCCACTGCTATCCACATGATATTCATCACACAAGCTATAGCCACAACAAGCTTAGAATAAAATTCCCTTTTTAGTAAATCCGCTTTTTTTGAAGCCTTGCTCGCATCATAAGCACTCGCTTTATAGCCTATGCTTTCAATAAGTCTTAAAATTTGCACCAAAGAAATGCTTTGCTCATCAAAAACAATGCGTGCTTTATGGTTTAAATGATTAATATCAAGTTCTAAAATTCCTTCTTGTTTGGTTAAAATTTTCTCATTAAGCCACACACAAGCTGCACATTCTATACCGTGTATCATGAGATAAATTTCACTAAATCCTTCTTTGGTTTTAGTGATAAACTCATCATAATTTTTCATTTCATTTTGAAAATTTACAGGGCTTAAAGTTTGATTTCCAAGCTTTTCATAAAACTCATCTAATCCACTTTCATGCAAAATTTCCCAAACGCTCTTACAACCTTTACAACAAAAAAATTTACCCTTATACTCTATCATTTGGGCTTGTTTATAATCAAGTTTGCAATGTTCACATTTCATAATCATTCTTTAAAAAAATATTTTTTATAATTATAAACAAATTTGACAAAAAGTGCATTTTTTTATTAAAATCACATTTTACAAAAATTATTCTGCTAAATCTTACGAGGACTTATGGAAAAAGAAAAAAAACAACATCAAAGAACCCACGTTCCAGTGGAAGGTTATAAAATCGAAGAATTAAAATTATTAGATTTAGAAAATCTAGTTAAAATCGCCAATGAATGCGAAATCGAAAACCCGAGAGAATTTCGCCGCCAAGAACTTATTTTTGAAATTTTAAAAGCACAAACAAAAAAAGGCGGTTTTATACTTTTTACAGGGATTTTAGAAATTTCTTCCGAAGGTTATGGCTTTTTAAGAGGTATGGACTCTAATCTTAGCGATAGTGTTAATGACGCTTATGTTTCAAATTCACAAATTAAAAAATTTGCTCTGCGTGTAGGCGATATCGTTACAGGACAAGTTAGAGAACCAAAAGATCAAGAAAAATACTACGCTCTTTTAAAAATCGAAGCGATCAATTATCTGCCTTTACAAGAAGCCAAAGAAAGACCTTTGTTTGATAACTTAACCCCTATTTTTCCAACAGAAAAAATCAAACTCGAATACGATGCAATGAAGCTTACAGGTCGTGTTTTGGATCTTTTTACTCCTATAGGAAAAGGACAACGCGGGCTTATCGTTGCTCCACCACGCACAGGTAAAACAGAGCTTATGAAAGAACTTGCTACTGCTATTGCAAAAAACCACCCAGAAATGCATTTAATCGTACTTTTAGTCGATGAAAGGCCTGAAGAAGTTACCGATATGCAAAGATGTGTAAAAGGGGAGGTTTTTAGTTCTACTTTTGATTTACCTGCTTATAATCATGTGCGTGTAGCCGAACTCGTGATAGAAAAAGCCAAAAGAATGGTAGAAACAGGCAAAGATGTTATCATCTTACTTGATAGTATCACAAGACTGGCACGTGCTTATAACACCGCAACTCCAAGCAGTGGAAAAGTCCTAAGCGGCGGGGTGGATGCTAATGCCCTACACAAACCAAAACGCTTCTTTGGTGCAGCTAGAAATATAGAAAATGGAGGCTCTTTAACCATAGTTGCTACAGCTTTAATTGATACAGGTTCAAGAATGGATGATGTGATTTTTGAAGAATTTAAAGGCACAGGAAATAGCGAAATAGTTCTTGATAGAAATATCGCCGATAGAAGAATTTATCCTGCGATTAATATCATCAAATCAGGAACAAGAAAAGAAGAATTGCTCCAAGGCGTAGCAAATCTTCAAAAAATTTGGGCAATCCGTTCAGCGATTTCTCAAATGGATGATGTTGAAGCGTTGAAATTTTTATATTCTAAAATGCTTAAAACCAAAGACAATGTAGAACTTTTATCTATAATGAACGAGTAGAAAATGCTTCAAGCTTTAGCGATTAAATACAGACCAAAAACCTTTGATGAACTCATAGGACAAAAGACAGTTAGCGTAAGTTTAAAATACGCCCTAAATCATAATCGCTTAGCTCATGCTTATCTTTTTTCAGGACTTAGAGGAAGTGGAAAAACTTCAAGTGCTAGAATTTTTTCTCGTGCTTTAGTTTGCGAACAAGGACCAAGTGATACTCCATGTGGCACTTGCAAACACTGTCTTGCAGCACTTGAAGGCAAACATATAGACATTATAGAAATGGATGCTGCAAGCAACCGTGGGCTTGAAGATATACAAGCCTTAATCGAACAAACCAAATACACCCCTTCTATGGCAAGATTTAAAATTTTCATCATTGATGAAGTACATATGCTTACCCCACAGGCTGCAAATGCGCTTTTAAAAACCTTAGAAGAACCCCCAAGTTATGTTAAATTTATACTTGCAACCACAGATCCTTTAAAACTTCCAGCTACTGTGCTTTCAAGAACACAACATTTTCGCTTTAAACAAATTCCACAGAGTGAAATTTTAAATCATCTTAAAGAAATTTTACTTAAAGAAAATGTTAAATTTGAAGAAGAAGCTTTAAAATTTATAGCAAGAAGCGGCAATGGATCTTTAAGAGATACTTTAACCTTGCTTGACCAAGCTATTATTTTTTGTCAAAATGAAATCAGCATTAGTAAAATTACAGATATGCTAGGATTTTTAGATCCTCAAAAAATCAAAGCCTTTTATCAGGCTATCTTAACAAAAGACAAGGAAAAAGTTTTTGTGTATTTAGAGGAATTACAAGACTATGAAGCCTCAAGCGTGATTGATGAAATGCTTTTTTATTTAAAAGAAAGTTTTTTTGCAAAAAGCACAGAATTTTCTACTTTAATTTATGAAAGATTTTTCCGTATTTTATCAAAAGCTAAGAATATGCTTTGCGATGATGATGGTTTTACGCTTTGTGTTATGGCTTTTATGATGATGGAAGCAAGTCATTTAAAAGAAATTGACGCACAAATCCAAGAAATCAAACAAGAAAATACAACAAATATTATACCTAGGATCACACCTTCTCCTATCATACCTCATCTTGAGAAAAAAACAGAAAAAAATGCTTATGAAATCTTGCTTGATAGTATTTATGATAGGGATTTTGATCTTGCAGAATGCTTTAAACAAAGCACAAAATTTATTAGTTTTGAAAACAATACCTTAAATATAAGCTCAAACGCACAAGGACAAAATCGCGATACACTCAATAAAGGTTTTAAACTCATACAAGAACTTTTTAAAGCTAAATTTGGAGAAAATGCTAAAATTAATGTGCAAAAAGCACTAACAATTGATGAAAATAAACTTCAATCCTTAACTCAAGAATTACCAAACAATGAAAATAAAAACATAGATATTCAAAGTTCTATTAATATGCTTAAAGAAGGGGCCAAAAAATTTGACCCACAAGAAGATCTTAAAGAGGCTCTTAAAGATTGTTTTGGAGAGCCTAGTATAGAAAATTAATCATCATTTTTAAGAGAGATGAAAATCAAAGCTAAAAACATATAAGTTACCAATCTTGTAGTATCAGGTAGACCGTTCCAAACCTTACTCATCCACATTCCAAACCATTCTGCAACAACTACTTGGAAGGCAAAAAACCATAAAATACACAAGTTAAAGAAATAATCCCAAAAAAATCTTAGCATTATGAAAGCTTTGAGCATCTAAATTTCTAGCTTTAAACATATCATAAGCACCTTTTTTAGAGCTGTTAAGGCAATAAAAGTTTCAAAAAGAATAATTGCTATATAGCCTATATGATGAATCACGGGAGAAGTAATAGCCATATAAACTATAGCATTACCTAAATAAATCAGGCTTTGTATCCATACTCATCACATGCGAAACAAATTGGAAATTAGAATTGTAATCTGTCACATTTCCAAAAACCACTATACCTGCTAACGATACAACGGTAAGCAAAATAATAATTTTTGAAAATCTAATCATTTTGCTTATGCAAAAACATTTTTGTTACATTTATACTCTTTTAATAATATATTTTAGTAATATTAATTATATATAATATATTATTAATAAAAATTAAATTTTTAAATTCTTTTAAGTCTTAAAGAATTAAGCACTACAGTAATAGAACTAAAACACATTGCAAGTGCTGCTATATGAGGACTTAAAGAGATAAAAGGTATAAATCCTGCCGCGATAGGAATGCAAAGCACATTATAAATAAAAGCCCAAAAAAGATTTAGCTTAATAATACCGCGTGTTTTTTTAGCAAGTTTAAAACATTTAAAAATCGCTGATAAATCATCTTTTATCAAGATAAAATCTCCTGTTTTTTTAGCAAGTTCATTTGCCTTTGAAAAACTCATACTCACACTTGCAGCAGATAAAGCCGCCGCATCATTGATCCCATCTCCTACAAAAAGAGTTTTTTTAAATTTTTGAATGATTTGTAGTTTTTCTTCACTCTTAAGCTGAGCGTGAAATTCGTCTATTTGTAATTCTTTGGCTATTTTTTCTACATTTTTTACATGATCGCCGCTTAAAATAAAAGTTTTAAGATTTTGCTTTTTTAAATTTAACACAAGCTCTTTGGCTCCATCTTTTAAAGCATTGCTTAACAAAACACCGCCTAAACACTTTTTATTCTTAGCAAAATACACCCTAACATATTCTTTAAAAGTATCAAAAAAGATATCACTTTCTTTTGTGTCAATTTCATTTTCGTGCAAAAACTTCGCACTACCTGCGAGATAAATATCATTATCTTCTTTGTATTTTATACCAGAACCCACAATCACTCTTCCCTCACCCTTTAAATCAAAAAAATGATCTTTATGTAAAGCCTTAGCTATAGGATGAGAGCTTAAACTTTCAATTTGACATAATTTATCAAAATCATCTTTAGAAAGATTGTGTTTAAAAATACTCAAATTTTCCTTTGTTAATGTACCCGTTTTATCAAAAAAAGCATACTTAACTAAGGCTAATTTTTCTAAAGCAGCAGGATTTTTAATAAGAATGAAATTTTTTGCCGCATTTGCACTTGCCACAACCAAAGCTATAGGCGTTGCAAGACCTAAAGCACAAGGACAAGAGATCAAAAGCACAGCACAAGAGTGTAAAAAAGCTGTATTTAAATCTGCTTTTAGCACCCAAAAAACAAAAACTAAAAAAGCAAAAAATATTATACCCCCTACAAAGTATTTAGAAATTTGATCTGCTAAATTTGCCAAAGGACTTTTGATACTTCCTGCTTCAAAAACTAGATTTTTGATTTGTTCTAAAGTACTATCCATGGCCTTTTTGTTTGCTTTGATCCTTAAAGCACCATTTAAAACTACTGCTCCTGCTTGAACTTCATCGCCTTCTTTTTTTAAAACAGGCAAAAACTCCCCATTTAAAAAACTCATATCAAGCTCTGCACTCCCTAAAAGCACTACTCCATCTGCAACAATGCTTTCTCCTTCTTTTACCAAAAGTACATCGCCACTTTTGACAAAAGAACTTGAAATTTCTTTGATACTTTCATCTTCAAGCAAAATTTTTGTCTTTTTTGTGTCTATATTTTCTAAAATTCTTTGATAATCTTGTGCCTTAAATTTAGCCTTACTTTCAAGATATTTTCCTAAAAGCACAAAGGAAATAATCATCATTGCACCACTAAAATACAAATCTTCTTCTTTGAAAATTTGCAAATACACCAAAAAAGAATACACAAAAGCACTCAAAGTCCCCAAAGCTACAAGGGTATTCATATCTAAATTTTTGCTTTTAAAGCCTAAAAAAGCATGAGAAAAAAAGTCTCTCCCACAATAAAATATCCCAAAAAAACTCAAAGCCATTTGGATATTTTGAGAAAAAGAACTTTTAACAAACATTTCAAAATACATAATAATCACACTCAAAACTATACTTAAGAGCAAATTTTTTCTTAATTCTAAGTGTTTTTTTGCCTTGTATGCGTTCAAGCTTTGTTCATCTTCTAAAATTTCAAAGCCTAAATTTTGAATTTTTGCGATGATATCCTTGCGTTTTTTTTGATCTTCAAGTAAAAAAACCCCGCTAGAATTCACATAAGAAACACTAGCATCTTTAACACCATCAATTTTTTTACAAGCTCTTTCTATAGCATTAGAACAATTAACGCAAGTCATTTTGCCTATTTTTATACGCAATTCTTCCATTATAAACGCTCTACGATCTCAAAACCTAAATCTTGAAATTCTTTTGTAAAATTTGATACTTGATTTTCTTCTAAATTTAAACTTAAAATTTTTTGCTCCAAATCCACTTCTATATTTCCAAATTCATCTTCAAGAGAATTTTTGATCAAATTTACACAATTTATGCAATTAACATTTTTTACTTTAAATTTCATTTTCACTCCTTATAGGTTGTATGGTAATGTGCCCGATTTCAAATTCATGCAACAACTTATGAGATAAATCCTGAGATAGTTTTTCAAATTCCTTTAGATTGCAAACTCTTACTTTTAAATGCATAGAGGCTACTAGCATTTTATTAGTGATTTGAGTAATATGCAAATCCACTACCTCATCCACACTAGGATTTAAAAGCAAAACTTGTCTTACTTTTTCTATATCCACAGGAGAACTTTCAAGCAAGACATTAGCACTTTGTTTAAGTAAGATAATCGCCCATCTTAAAAGCAAGATTGATAATACAATAGCTAAAATCGTATCTATATAAACAATATCACTAAAATACACCACAATCCCACCTATAATAACCGCTAAAGAACCCAATAAATCGCTCATCATATGCAAAAAAGCGGACTTCATATTGACATTTTCTAAATTTGCACCCTTAAACATCATCAAAGCATTAATCCCATTTACCAAAAAGCCCAAAATAGCTACAATTATCATGGTTTTAGCGTCAATTTCTTTTGGATTGATAAATTTTTCTATAGCCTCATAAATGATAAATAAAGCCGATAAAATAATGGTTAAAGCATTGATAAAAGCCACTAAAACTTCAAGACGAAAATACCCAAAGGTCTTTTGATGATCTTGCCATTTTTCTACAGCTATAATGGCTAAAAAACTAAGAGCTAAGGCAAAAACATCAGAAAACATATGCAAAGTATCGCTTAAAAGTGCCAAAGAATTTGAAAGGATTGAATAAATAAATTGCACAAGCATCATAGAAAAAGTCATTAAAAGAGAAATTTTTAAAATCTTTTTATCCACACTCCTTGCATCGGCATGGGAATGATGATGTTCATGAGAATGTTCTTCGTGATTATGATGACAAGATTTGTTAGCTAAAGGCTCGTGTGATAAAAATTTATACATTTTATATCCTTTTTTGCTTGACATTTTAAGATATTAAGCTAAAAAGGATATAAATATTTGTTATTTTTATAAAAATTAAAAGTCAAAAAGCTCGCCTAGCCAACTTTCTTTCTTTTTCTTTTTATAATAGTCATTGTGCTGATGATAAGCTGAGTCATTATATCTTGACTCTTGTCTTGGAGCTTGGTTAAAATTTGCTGTATTAGGGACACTGCGTTCTATGATTTTGTCAAGCTCTCCACGATCAAGCCAAACGCCACGACACTTTGGACAATAATCAATCTCAACTCCACTCCTATCACTCATAACCAAATCTACATTACAAACTGGACATAACATACAATACCTTTTTTTAAATTTTTGACTTAAAATTATAAAAAGAAATATTAAACAAATTTACAACAAGTTTTAATGTTTTTTTGCATGTCTAGTCATCATAAAACTTTGTTCAAAAAATATAAGCAAGGTAACACTCACTCCTATAGCTAGAGCCAAAGTCACAGAAACAGTTGTAAAAAAATAATCAAAAAATTGAACTAAAAATTCAGACTTAGCCTTCAAATCATCACTGCGTATAAAAGAAATAAGATACAAAATCGCTTTATAAGCATAAATTCCAGGTATCATAGGAATAAGAGCAGGGAAAGCGATAATTTCAGCAGGAGTTTTGATGATTTTTGCTAAAACAATTCCTAAACATCCTATGCAAAATGAAGCAACAAAAGTTGCAATTGCTAAAGTTTGAAAATGAAAATATTCCACCAAGGTAAAACGAAGTCCATGTGCAATTGCCGCTAAAAGAGCAGATAAAATAAGGGTTTTTAAAGGTGGATTACAAGCATAAGCAAAGCCAAATCCCGCCACAGCAGCAAAAAACATATCTCTTAAAATAAATTCAATCATCTTAAAATCCCAAAATCCGAAATACTAAGCGTCATGTAAATTCCAAGTGCTATACAACAAATCAAAATAGCCACGCTGATAATACGGCTAAGCCCCATTAAAATATGATCTTTTAATATATCAATCACAGAATTTATAAAAAATACCCCTGGTATAAGATACAAGATACTAGAACCCAAAGCCACATCAGAAGTATTGGTATATCCCATATCCAGTCCAAAAAATACAAACCACGATGAGACAAAAGAACAAAGGATGTATTGAATTCTTAAATCAATCTTTGCTTTAGTTAAAATATATCTTAACAACAATCCCACAAAAGTTGCAAAAAACACTAAATTTCCAGCGCCAAAATCACCACCAAAAAGCCTACAAAAAGCCGAATTTGCCATAGAAACAAATAAAAGATTAAGCAAATAAGAATGCTTTTTTTGTTGAGAAATTTGCTCAAAAACGACTTTTGCTTTTTCAAGATCGTATTTGTGATCATATATAGCCCAGCTTAAAGCACTTAAATCAAAAATAAGTTTAAAATTAACATGGGCATGATGATTGGGTATAACATAAGTTCTTTGAATGGAGTTATCATCCATATCTACAACATTTAAAGTAATATGATGAAAAAAGAAATTGATATTTATCTCATAGCCATAAACCTCAGCTATTCTTCCTACGCATTTTGCCACCCTAGCTGTATAAGTTCCAGCACCTAGCAAAGTTTTAGTATATACGATTAAAAAATTAGTTAATCTTTGTATATCAGGTTTTTCCATATTTTAATAATCTTTGATTGAATTTGTTATAATTATAGCAAATTTTAAAATAAATAAGGAGAAAAAATGGCAAAAATCGGTATAGTTGGTTTAGGTTATGTAGGAGCTGCTAGTGCTTATAGCATAGTTACTCAAGGAATTTGTTCAGAACTTTACTTATATGATATAAAACAAGATTTAGCTCTAGCTCATGCAAGAGATTTGGAAGATGTGTCAGCCATTCATTTTTCTTATACAAAAATTTTTCATGTGCCAAATTTAGAAAATTTAGCTTCTTGCGATATTATCATTTTAGCTTTTAGAAAAGAAAGCTTAAAAGAATTACCTAGTCGCTTAGTAGAACTTAAAAACAATATCCTCGAACTTAAAGACATTGTCTTAACCTTAAAAAATGCTAATTTTAAAGGCAAATACATTGTCGCAACAAATCCAAATGACACCATAACTTACTACACTCAAGTATTAAGCCAATTACCTAAAAATCATGTTTTTGGTAGTGGAACAAATTTAGATAGTTCAAGACTTAAGAAATTGTTAGCCAAAGATTTAAACATAAATTCAAAAGATATTTTTGCTTGTATGATTGGTGAACATGGAGATTCTCAGTTTGCAGCACTTTCTAATGCAAGCGTTTTAGGACAGAATTTATTAGATTTTTATAAGCAAAAATTAGGCAAAGATTTAGACATACAAGAACTCGAAAAAGCCGTGATTAGCGAGGGATACTTCATCTATGAACGCAAAGGAAGGACAGAATTTGGCATAGGAACTTCTTGTGCAAATTTAGCCAAAGCCATCCTAGAAGATAGAAAAAGTTTACATCCTGTAAGTGTGGTTTTCGATGATATAGCTTTTTCAATGCCCGCTATCATAGGAAAAGATGGTATAGAAAAGGTTTTTGAATTAAAATTCAATGAAAAAGAAAAAACAAAATTAGAAAATTCAAAACAACAAATCAAAAACGCTATACAAAGCGTAAAAGATAAAATTTAAGCCTTTTTAAAAGGCTTTTTGATTTTGATATAAATTAAACTTGCTAAAATCACAAAAACAATTATAATGATTAAAATTTGAGTTAAATAAGTTTTAATCAACTCTTCATTTTGCCCTATATAATAACCCAAAAATACAAGTATAGCCACCCAAATAGCACTACCAAGTGCAGTAAAAAGTATAAAATTTATAAGTTTCATTCTTACCAAACCTGCAGGCATAGAAATATACTGACGAATCCCTGGTAAAAGACGACAAGTAAAGGTTGAAAATTCCCCGTGTTTGTTAAAAAAATCTTCAAATTTAGCAAATTTAGCTTCATTTATACCAAAATACTTACCCCATTTTAATACAAAATTTTTGCCCCAAAAAAAGCAAATATAGTAATTAATCAAAGCTCCTAAAACAGAACCTAAAGTCCCGCTAAGTATGCAAAGAGTGATATCAAGATCACCTTTATGTGCCAAATATCCAGCAGGTATCATAACAACTTCACTTGGAAAAGGTATAAAACAACTCTCTAAGGTCATTAGGATAATAATACCCAAATACCCCCAAGCACTAGCCGTCTCAACAATAAAAGAAATGATTTCTTGCATATTAGCCTTATTTGAAGAAAATTTTAAAAAATTGTAGCTTAAAAGATTAAACAGTAAAAAGCGGTTTTACACCGCTTTTTTTATTTACCTGCAACCGAAACTTGATTTGGATTGTCCGCTGCACGAGCGATCATACACTCTTTTAAAACAGCAGCATCAGCTGGATCGCTAACTTTTTTATTAATCCAGCGTTCAACTTGTTTCATTGTTTTTGACTCTGGCTCTGGAGCTTCGTATTTCGCCATCAAACTTGCACAATCAGCCAAAGCAATGATAGGTAATAAACTTGCAAAAAGTATTTTTCTCATCTTTTGCTCCTTAGAATTTTACATTATACATTAACATGATATTATCAGCTCTTGCTTTATCTTTTTTCGCTCCACCAAATGGCAAGCCACGATTACCCCAAATATTTTGGATATTAGTATAACTTAAGCGTAAGAATTGATATCTATCAAGTTGATAAATCACATAAAAATCATGTGCTGTTCCTCTTGTCATTCTTATATTAAGTGGATCGTTGATACTTGGACGGCTCATAGTATACCAGTATCTACTTCCCCAGAAGAACTCATACCCTACTTTTAAAGCCTTGGTAAAATCATAGCGTCCGCCTACATGCACAGCATAACCATCTTCTTCATTAAACTTGCCATTATAACCTTGTGTCTGAAGAATTCCACTTAATGTAGGGCTTAATTGACTGTTGTTCCCGTGAGAATAACCTAAAGATAGAAAATAATTAAAATTCGTTCCAAAAGCTTTATAATTTTCAAAATGAAGATTTGCTATAGTTAAATCTCCTAAATTTACCACACCATCATCATCAAGAATAGTACCATTACCAGGTAAAGCAATTGGACCATTGTTAAGTGGCAAAGCAAAATCGCTTAAATATGCAATATTAAATAATATTAAATTATCTCCCATACCTTCTATAGGAAGCTCTCCTTCTACTGCAGCATAGTAAAGATTTGCATCAGCATCTTTTTGATCGCTCATCCAGTCTCTTACCTTGCCTTCTTCATCCCATTGATAAGTTTTACCATAAGCTGCACGGATAGCTACCTTATGATCTTGCAAACTTTCAGGCTTATAAGTGATCACTGCTGCATCACCTAGAGCATTAATCGCTAAGGCTGGATAAGTTGATTGTCTTAGAGCATTATTTCTAAGATTACTTCCTGGACCATCGGTTCCTGGTTGTCTTCCTACAGTCGCAATCCATTCAGGTGTGATGTAGTAGTCAAGATAAGCTCTATCTACATAAAGTACAGGCCCACTTGATCTTGTGTTTCTTCCTGCATCTAAGTCATAAGGAGTACCACTCCAACCCATTTGAGACCAATTTTTAGCCATAGATAAACGACCGTAGAATTTGGTTTTATCATTAATATCAGCATTCATATTTAAATGAAGCTCATTCATCCATTTGTTATTAGCACTATAATCTTGTCCGCTAACTTTATAGTTTGTATTTGAAACTGCTGTTGAAAACTCAAGTCCAAATTTAACCTTGCTCAAAGCTGCTTGGAATTCTGTTTCATCGGCTCTATCATTAAGATCAGCAAGTTCAGCTTTTACAGCTTCATTTTGTTTAACTTGAGCTTCTCTTTCTTTTCTGATTTGTGCAAGTTCAGCTTGAATTTGTGCAAGCTGTTTTTGAAGCTTAGTTATCTCATCATCTGTATTTTTAGCAAAAAGTGAAGATGAAAGAAGACAAGCACTTAAAATAAGTGAAAACTTAGTTTTCATAATCATAACTCCTTGTAATTTTGTTACATTTAGCAAATTAAAATTGTGATTATAGAAAAAAAAGTTTAAAAAAAAATTATACATTAATCATTTTTAGCTAGTCAAACTTATGACTAGCTTTGTAAATATTGTAGTTTCGAAAAAGTTTTAAAATTTAAATTTTTAAATTTTATCGCAAATTTTTATGTCTAAAATTTTATCTCCTTGGCGTATAGAGTCTAAAACTTCCAAACTTTCTTCATCTTTTGGATCAATTTGCCCAAAAACAGTATGAACTCCATCTAAATGAGCTTGAGGGCTGTGACAAATAAAAAATTGAGAACCACCCGTATCGCGTCCTGCGTGTGCCATAGATAAGGTTCCACGCTCATGTTTATGTTCTTGATCATCACATTCGCAAATAATTTCATATCCAGGCCCACCTACGCCATTGCCGTGTGGACAACCTCCTTGTATGACAAAATTTGGGATCACACGATGAAAATTTAAATCTTTATAAAATCCCTCATTAGCCAAAGTAGCAAAATTACAAACCGTTTGCGGAGCCTCATCGCCAAAAAGTTTTAATTTCATTGTGCCTTTTTCAGTTTCTATAAGAGCAAATTTGTATTCATTTACTTTGCTTGTGTCGATTGTTTTTATCATTATTTCTCCTTAATCTATATTTGTATAAACAGCTTGAACATCATCATCTTCTTCTAACTTATCTAAAAGTTTTTCTATATCGCTAAGCTGTTCTTCGCTAAAGCTTACAGGATTGTTTGGTATATACTCAAGTCCTGCTTTTTTAAGAACTAAACCCTTAGTCTCTATAGCAGAACTTAGCTCACCAAAGGCAGTATAATCACCGCTAATTACTAACTCTTCTTCATTTTGTTCTAATTCTTCAAGCCCTGCATCGATCAAATCAAGTTCTAATTCTTCTAAATCTCCTGCAAATTTTTCAAGATGAAAAACCGCTTTTCTAGTAAACATAAAGCCTAAAGATCCATTTTGTAAAACTTCTCCACCATTTTTGCTAAAAATGGCTTTAACATTAGCCACGGTGCGCGTAGGGTTATCGCTCATACATTCAACTATAACCAAAGCTCCATGTGCAGCTTTTCCTTCATAATGAATGTTTTTAATATCTGCGCTATCTTTTCCACTCGCACGCTTAATAGCCGCATCTATATTATCTTTTGGCATATTATTTGCTTTTGCTGTGGCTATAGCACTTCTTAATTTTGGATTCATATCAGGATCAGTGCCACCTTCTTTAGCAGCTACTTGTATGGCTTTAGCAAGCTTAGGAAAAAGCTTACTCATTTTATCCCATCTAGCCTCTTTAGAAGCTCTTCGGTATTCAAACGCTCGTCCCATAAATTCTCACTTTCTTTAAAGATTTTTAAACTTAAAAGTATAAACTAAAAAGGCTAATTAAAGCTTTAAATGGTATGATTTTACCATTTATTTTTAGGGAGAAGCTTTTTGAATATCGCAAAAAAAGAACTTTTTGTTGCTTGGTTTTTCTTGATTGCTGCTATTGTATTTGAAGTTTTAGGTACTAGTTTTTTAAAAATGGAAAATCAAATTTTAGGCTATATATTTATGGCTTTATTTATAGCTTTTTCTTATTTTTTTATGGGCAAGGCGATTAAAAAAATTCAAGTAGGCATAGCCTATGCTGTATGGGAACTTTTAGGGATTATTCTTATACTTTTAGTTTCTTTTATAGTTTTTAAAGAGAGTTTAACCTTAACTCAAATTTTAGGCATTGTTCTTTCTATCGTTGGAATTATCATGATTAATATAGGCGAGGTTAAAGAATAATGTATATTTTTATTATTGTTCTATCGGCATTGTTAGATATCGTAGCAAATTTATTGCTAAAAAAATCAGATGGTTTTAAGCATAAAATTTGGGGCTTGGCTGCGATTGTCAATGCTATACTTGCTTTTTTTCTACTTTCTTTTTCTTTAAAATATGTTCCTTTAAGCATAGCTTACTCAACTTGGGGTGCTATAGGCATCATAGGAACTTGTCTTGGTGGATGGATTTTATATAAAGAAAAATTAAACAAAATAGGAATTTTAGGTATCATTATCGTAATAATAGCAGTATTTTTGCTAAATTATTAAAACAGCAAAATGCTGTTTTAATGTTCCATTTTGTTTTTTGCTTCAATGCCCATTAAAGAAAATGCGGTTTTAATACTAAGAGCAACCAAAGAAAATAATTTAAGCAAATCATTTTCATTTGCAGAGCCTACAACTTTATTTTCATTGTAGAATTTATGAAAATTTGCAGCTAAATTTTTAAGATAATCAGGAATTTTTTGCAAAGCTCTAGCCTCAAAAGCATCATTTAAAATAGCCTTTAAATTCAAAGCTTCAAAGAGTAAATTTACACCATCTTGATTTAAACTTTGTAAATCAGCTTTCATTACATCATCGATTTTTTTACCAGCTTTAGCAAATACTTGATGAATTCTAGCGTGTGCATAGTTGATATAATACACAGGATTAGAGCTATCTTCTTTTTGCAAATCACTAATATCAAATTCCAAATGCGTATCGCATTTTTTGCTCAAAAAGATATAACGCAAAGCATCACTTCCTATCTCATCAACCACATCGCTCATCAAGATAAAATTTCCTGCTCTTTTACTCATTTTATAAGGTTCTCCATCTTTAAGTAGGGAAACCATTTGTGCTAAAATAATCTCAAGATTATTAGAGTCAAATCCCAAAAATTCCATCGCAGCTTTCATTCTAGGGATATAACCATGATGATCTGCTCCCCAAATATTAATACACTTTCCATAACCACGACTCATTTTATCTTTATGATAAACAATATCTGCTGCCAAATAAGTCCCGCGTCCATCTTCACGGATAATTACCCTATCTTTTTCATCGCCTTTTTGCGAAGAAGCAAGCCAAATTTTACCTTCTTGCTCGTAAATTCCTTTATGCTCTTTTAAAGATTCTAAAGTTGCATTTAAAGCATCATAATACGATCTTTCGCTTACATAGCTGTCAATTTTAATCTTTGCTTGTTCTAAATTTTGTTTAATCAAAACAAGCATTTTATCTTTTGCCCAATCAGCCAAACTAGGGATATTTTCTTCGCTAAAAAATTCTTTACCAAATTTTTCAAAAGCTTCTTTTGCTAAATCCGCTATATACTCGCCTTTGTAATATTGCTCTGGATATTCAACATTTTCATGAAGTATACTTTCTTTCACACTTAGTAAAATAGAAAGCCCTAGTAAATAAATTTGATTACCCGCATCATTGACATAGTATTCTGTATTAAATTTATAGCCCAAATGTCTTGCAAGTCTTGTTAAGGTGTCTCCAAAAACAGCGCCTCTTGCATGTCCTATGTGTAAAGGCCCAGTAGGATTTGCACTCACATATTCAAGCAAAAAACTTTCTTGTTTTTTTTCTCCTTTAGTAAAATCATTTGGATTTGTTAAAGCCTGATTTGCAAGTTCATTTAAAAAAGTTTTGGAAATTCTAAAATTTAAATACCCATTTACAGCTTCAACTGATTCAAAACAATCATGATTTTGAAATTTGCTCGCTAAGTCGCTAGCGATCAACATAGGGGATTTTTTTAATTCCTTAGCCAGTGAAAAAGCCAAAGGGGTAGCAAAATGTGCTAAATTTTTATCCTTTGGATTTTCAAGTGCAAAATCACACTCTAAAATCTTTTTAATTTCATTAAAAATAATACTTTTCAAAAGACTAAACCTTAAGCTTTTTTTGTTTCGTCTATACTTGCATCAGCATTTGTATTATTAGTTGTGTTTTTATTTTCTTCTATTTTTTGAGTATTTTTTGCTACTTCATCATCATTATTCATTTCATCTTTAAAAGTTTTAATACCTTTACCTAAACCCTTTGCAAGTTCTGGAATTTTTTTTGCTCCAAAAAGCAATACAACAATCAATAAAATAATCAACCAATGACTTGGACTTGACCAACCACCCATTTTATTCTCCTTCATTCCAAATATTTTGAATTTGCCCTAGATTCTGCCCTTTGGTTCTAAATTTATGGGCGATTAAAATCGCTCGCAATGCTTCATAACTTTGCTTTAACTCATCGTTAATGATAAGATAATCATACTCGCTAAGCTCTTTCATTTCATCACTAGCGTTTTGTAATCTTTTTTCTAGTTGTATTATTGTATCAGTATTTCGCTTAATAAGTCTTTTTTTTAACTCATCTTTATTTTTTGTAGTAATAAAAACAGAAACAATCTTATCAGCCATTTTTTTTCTGGCTATTTTAAATCCTTGCACATCAATATCAAAAACAACTATTTTTCCATTATCTAAAGCATTTTGAGTGTGCTTTAAAGAAGTACCATAAAAATTTTCATGCACTCTAGCCCATTCTAAAAAATGATCACTATCTATACCTTTTTGAAATTCTTCATGGGATATAAAATGATAATGTATTCCATTTTTTTCACCCTCTCTTGGTTTGCGAGTTGTTGAAGAAATAGAAAAATAAAGCTCATCTTCAAATTCATCAAAAAGTTTTTTTAAAAGAGTTGATTTTCCAGCACCACTAGGACCTGAAATCAACAAAACAAAACCTTGCAATTTCAATCCTCTTTAAAACTAATGTTTATATTTATATTCATATTCATACCCTTAAGAGCAGCTTTTAAGGTATCATCTTTAATACTTGAAGTGATCGCTCCTGCTATGCTTTGGCTAAGCTCATTAACTATCTCTTCGCTATTATCATCTTTAGTTACATCACTTACTATAGGCTCTTCATTTTTTTCTAAGATTTCCTCTCCAAGAGCTTCTTGTATATCACTTTCTTTCAATGTATCAAAATCACTTATATTTAAATTTGGCACAACCACTTCCTCTTCATTTGTTTCTAATTCTTTATCGTCTAAAATTGGTTCATCTTTAAAATCTTCTAAGACCTTGCTACTATTGTCACTATCAATACCATAATCAAGCTCATCAAGTTGAGCTAGTTCTTCTTTGATTTGATCTTGAGTACTCAAATTTGAAGTAAAATCATCCATTTCATCTTGAACATCTTCTTCCACAACAGGAGTAAACTCCTCTAAAACTTCCTCTGATTCTTCATTATATTTTGCTTGACCTAAAAATTCAGCATCCTCAGGAAGATCATCAAAATCCATTTCTTTTTCTTGCTCTTCAACCTCAGGAAGATCATCAAAATCGCTTATATTAGCTTGTAATTCTTTATTATCTTCTAAATCTTCATCATTTTTATCATCTAGCTCATCTAAACTAGGCTCAGTATCCAAAGCTGTATGTTCTTGGCTTAAGTCTTCTTTTTCGCTTTCATCATCTTCTAAAGTTAAATCTAAATCAGTTTGAGTGTCTTCTTGAGTCTGTTCTTTAATTGTTTCTTGTTCTAAATTGTCATGTTCTAAATTTTGAGTTTCTAAAGTTTTGTTTGCATTATCATCTTGAGATTCGCTAAGCTCTTCTTGCATTTCTAATGTATTTGTTTTAGAATCGTCTAATAATTCTTGCTTTTCTATTTCTTCATTTTTATCATCTTCTTTGATTTCTAAATCTTCATCATTTTTATCATCTAGCTCATCTAAACTAGGCTCAGTATCCAAAGCTGTATGTTCTTGGCTTAAGTCTTCTTTTTCGCTTTCATCATCTTCTAAAGTTAAATCTAAATCAGTTTGAGTGTCTTCTTGAGTCTGTTCTTTAATTGTTTCTTGTTCTAAATTGTCATGTTCTAAATTTTGAGTTTCTAAAGTTTTGTTTGCATTATCATCTTGAGCATCATCATCAAAACTCAAATCTTCCATTCCCTCTGAATTTATATCTAAAGAATTTTCATCAGGCAAATCATCTAAATTTAAATTATCTAAATCCAAGCTTATATCAGCATAAGGATTTTCATCATTGCTTAACATTGGCAAATCAATAGATGTATGCTTGTTCGCATCTTTATTATTAAGTAAATTTAAAAAATCTGTAGGTAAAAAAGGTTTTTGTAAAATTTGCGCATCTATATCTTCTACATTTTGATTTCGCGGGGCTAAAAAAATCAATCTATCGCATTTTTCTTTAAGAATTTTTAAAGGTGCTGGAGTATCACTATCTACAACAATCACATCATAATTACCCAAATTTTCACTATAAGCATTAAGTTCTTCAAAATCATAAGACATTTTTTTAGCACTAAGGCTTACAAGTCTTGAAACTACAGGGTTTTCATTTAAAAGTAAAATTTTCATCACTTTAATCCTTAAAAAATAATCGCTATTTTACGATAATTTCATTTATCCTTTCCTTAGGAGAAAAAAAGAGTTTGCATATGAGTAAAAAGTTCTAAAATTAAATTTTTAAAATATTGCATCATAACTAGTAAAATAGCAATTAAAACTACAAAACCTAGAGCTATCTTTATAGGATAGCCAATAACTAAAAGATTAAATTGTGGCATTGTTTTCATCAAAAGTCCAAAAATAACATCGGCTAAAAGTGAAATTCCAAGTATAGGAAAGCTCATAGTAAAACCTATGATGAAAATATTAAACATACCCATATTTAAATAATGCATTAAATTCTCATGCGGATAAAATCCACCTAAACTAATATAACCCAAAGAATGACTTAAAAACAAAAGCATTAAATGATGGCCATCAAAAGCAAGAAAAAACATCAAAGCAAGTAAATTTAAAATTTGTGCCGTAATAGGCATACTCGTTCCAGAACTTGGATCTAATATACTTGCCATAGTAAATCCCATAGTAAAAGCAATCTGCTCACCTGCCATCATAATAATAGCAAAAATAATTTGAAGCATTAATCCTGCCATCATTCCAAAAATCACTTCACTAATAAGCTGTAAAACAAAAAAACTATCTAAATGCAAAGATTCTAATCTAGCCAAAGGATATAAATACATAGTCAAAAATAAAACTATAGTACTTTTTATCACCATAGGAATAGAATTATGTGAAAAAAAAGGAAAAAAAACTATAAGACCACTCATTCTAGCAAGAAGCAACATAAAAGTTACAACATTTTTATCGCCTAAATAATTAACAAATTCCATTGACGTTTATAGTATAAATTTTATCACAAAAACTTGCGAGCTTACTATCGTGAGTTACAAAAAATAAAGCCGCATCATTTTCTTTAACATAAGAAATTAAAAGTTCGATAACATTTTTAGCATTATCAAAATCCAAATTTCCAGTTGCTTCATCAGCAAAAATAATCTTTGGTTTTTTACAAAGCACACGTGCGATACTCACACGCTGTTGTTGTCCGCCGCTAAGCTTTCCTATTTTTTGATGCAAAAGTGTATCAATACCTAACCTTTTTAAAATTTTCTCATCTAAATCTTGACCCGATAAAACACTAGCAAGTTCGATATTTTCTAAAGCTGAAAAACCTTTAAAAAGATAATGTGTCTGAAAAATAATACCAAAATCATAGCGGCGAATTTTTAATCTTTCGTTTTCATCCATCTGATAAAGACTAGAACCTTTAAAAAAAACTTCACCTTTTTTTGGAATCAATAAAGAAGAAAGTATATGCAAAAGAGTAGATTTACCACAACCGCTACTCCCTTGAATAGCAATGCAATCTTTAGTATTTAAAGTAAGATTTAAACCCTCAAAAAGCGGATAATCAAAACTATGGCTTAAATTTTCCGCTCTTAAGAGTTCCATTTTTAACCGTTTTTAAAGTTGTGCAGCAACTTCAGCCGCAAAATCTTCAGTTTTCTTTTCTAAACCTTCACCAACTTCAAAGCAAATAAATTCTACAATTTTAATTTTTCCACCAAATTCTTTTTCTTTTTCGGCAATTACTTGTTCTACAGTTTTTTTGTCATCCAGTACATAAAACTGACCCATTAAAGTAAGTTTGCTATCGAGTTGAGAATTATCGGCTATAAAGCTATTCATTTTGCCCGGGATAATATTGTCCCAAATTTTTTCAGGTTTACCTTGAGCTTTAAGTTCTTCTTTGATTTTTTCTTCAGCTTCTTTTAAAATTGCATCGCTTAATTGTTTGCGACTTGCAAATTGAGGAATTTTATGTTCAGGTTTATTTGGATCTTTCAGTCTGCGTCTTTCTTCATTTTCTTTTTCAAGTTCAGCAACCAAAGCTTTGTATTCATTTTCAACAAAAGTCATATCCAAATCTTCATAACTTAAATAACTTGGTCTCATTGCTGCAATATGCATACAAATTTGTCTTAACAAATCTCTTGATTTTGAAGCCACTTCAGTGCTATCACAAGCTGCAGCGATCACAACGCCCACACGGCCATTTGTATGGATATAACCATTTACAACGCCGTTAGCACCTGCTTTTAAAGTTGCAAATCTTCTTACAACTAAGTTTTCTCCTATAGTTGCAATTTGACTTTTTAAATATTCTTCAAATTTTACACCATTAATCGTACTTGAGTGAAGCTCTTCCACACTTTGCAAGCTATTGCTTTGAATATGAGCTGTAGTATCTTTTGTTAAAGCGATAAACTGATCATTTTTTGCCACAAAATCTGTTTCGGAATTAATCTCACTTACAGTTGCGCTTGTAAAATCATCACTTACTTTTACACTTACTAAACCTTCTGCAGCAAGTCTATCTGCTTTTTTAGCAGCCTTACCTAAACCTTTTTCTCTTAAAAGTTGTACTGCTTTATCAAAATCTCCATTAGTTTCACTCAAAGCATTTTTACAATCCATCATCCCCGCGCCTGTACTTTCGCGGAGTTCTTTTACCATTGCAGCAGTAATTTCAGCCATTATTCTTGCTCCTCACCGAAGTCTTCTTCGCTCATCGCTTCATCTAAAACTTCTTTTTTCTCTTCATCGGTGATTTCTTTTTCTTCATTTGCTAAAGCTTCGCCATCTTGTTCTCTTAAAGCTTTTCCTTCATTAATCGCTTCAGCCATTTCTTGGCAGAAAAGTTGCACTGAACGAATTGCATCATCATTTCCTGGAATAGGATAAGTTACCAAGTCAGGATCGCAGTTTGTATCTAGTGGAGCTACAACAGGAATTCTTAATCTATTTGCTTCTTGAACAGCAATTTTTTCTTTTACTGTGTCAATAACAAAAATCATATCAGGTTGAGTTTTCATATAACGAATTCCACCTAAATAAGCTAATAATTTTTCTTTTTTTCTTGTAAGCATTAAAGCTTCTTTTTTAGTTAAAAGTTTAATACTTCCATCTTCTTCCATTTTTTCAATTACTTCTAATTTTCTAATTGATTGGCGAATGGTACCAAAATTTGTCATCATACCGCCAAGCCATCTATGATTTACATAAGGCATACCACATTTTTCAGCGTATTCTTTAATCGCTCCACCTGCTTGTTTTTTTGTCCCGACAAAAAGTATAGTTTTTCCTTCGGCAGCAGCGTCACGAACGATATTATAGGTATATCTAAAATATCTTAAAGTTTTTTGTAAATCAATTACATAAATACCTTTTCTCTCGCCAAAAATGAATTTTTTCATCTTTGGATTCCAGCGTCTTGTTTGGTGTCCAAAATGCACACCGCATTCTAATAAATCTCTCATACTAACCATGAGTTTCTCCTTATAAATTTAGCTTTATTCCTCCACATCCCTTAATTTACACAAGCTAAAAAGGATTGATGCGTGTGAAATGAAGCTAATATTTTATCAAATTTAAGTTTAGTTTTTACTTATATATGTAGTCCTTGGTAAGGCTTAGATTATTATTGATTTCTTTTGTGATTAAAAATTGAAACAAATCCACGCTTCCAACACGAAAAGCAGAGGCACAAGAACGAAGGTATAAATCCCACATTCTTATAAATTCTTCATCATATTTTTCCCTTACCTTGTCCAATACTTTGTTAAAATTTTCATCCCATAAATCTAAAGTTTTTGCATAGTGCATTCTTAAACTTTCTGCTAAAAGAAGATGAAAATCCCACTCACTCATAGCACTTACAACCTCTCTTAAAGAAGGTAAATATCCTCCTGGAAAAATATATTTATCTATCCAAGCATTTGTTTTTCCTTCAAACATGGCTAAAATAGAATGTAAAAGCATAGAACCTCCAGGTTTTAACACTTGTTTTACTTTCATGAAATAAAGTCCTAAATTCTCTTTGCCTACATGTTCAAACATACCCACAGAAACAACTTTATCAAAATAATTTTCAAATTCTAAATCTTGATAATTTTGAAGTCTTATTTCTATTTTATCTTCAAGACCAAGTTCTTTTACTCTTTCCTTAGCTTTTTTACACTGCTCCTCTGAAATAGTAATTCCAACAACCTTAACTCCATACTTTTGAGCCGCCATAATAGAAAGCCAACCCCAGCCACAACCTATATCTAAAAGCTTTTCTCCTTCTTTTAAATCAAGTTTTTTAAGAGTATGTTCTATTTTGTTAATTTGAGCTTCATAAAGAGTATTATTAGGCTCTTTAAAATAAGCGCAAGAATAGCTCATAGTATCATCAAGCCAAAGCTTATAAAAATCATTACCTATATCATAATGACTTTTGATATTTTTACTTTCCTGTTTTTGGGCTATTTTACTCAAGATATCCTCTGTATTTTTTAAAAAACGCTTATTTGAAAAATAATACAAAACTTTAGCTATTTCATCATAATCACCTTCTATTTCTAGTTTAGACTCCATATAATGTTTTGCAAAAACTAAACTCGTATCACTAAATAATTTTAAAAAAGGTATTTTTTCTTTGAAAATTAAAGAAAATTTAGCAGGCTGATTACCCACATGAAATTCTTCTTGATCCCAAAATACAATTCTAAAATTTCCATAATTCCATTTTGAAAGAATAAATTTAATCATTTGTTTTTCAAGCATAACATACTCCAACTAATAAAAATTATTATTTGATAGTATCTCTTAATTATGTTTAAAATTTGATAAAATTGAAGAAAAGATAGAATTTTTGCCACAGATATAAAATAGTGGCAAAAATTTTATAATACTAATGTAATTTAGACCAAACAGAACGCTTCCAACCTATAGCAAAAATACTTAAAATTACAAAGAATATCATTACATAAATTCCTGTAGTTTTTCTTTCTTCTTTTTTGCTATCACCCACTTGATCAATATAAGATACAACCTTAGCCTGTGCAGCTTCTGTTAAACCTACTCTTGGCATAGCGGTTCCTGGAAGAAGTTTTTGAGTATTATTAATAAAATCATGTAAATATTGCTCACCACGAGATCTTATCATCATAGAAAGATCAGGTGGAACAGAACCTAAATAAGTTTTTAAATCATTTTGATTTGATGGAGTAAAAAAGCTATCGTATTTCATATCATGACAACGTCCGCAAGCCTCAATAAAAGTTGCTTTATCTTTAGCAAATTTTATATCTTTTTCCATTAAAGCTGCTTTTTGAGCACTATTTTCCATTTTAGCATATTTTGCCTCAACATCTTTCTTAATAGTAGCATCTTCATTGGCTTCAAATTTAACACTCACATCTTTAAGATAAGCAATTACATTGGCTATATTTGCATTTGTAGCTTCTTCACTTTCTCCTGAAGTATCTTTATTGTAAGCTGTCATAATAAAAGCATCACCAAATTTATGATCTACTTTTAAAGCAAGCGCAGGATGCATAATCAAAGCTGCTAAAAATTTTTCATCAAAAATAGCACCAGCTGCACTGAGATCAGGCGGTATTACTCCCATAGAAGAATCAGTAATATTAGCTGCTATTCCATCTTCTTTTACACCATGACATGCAAAACAGTTATTTTCAAAAAATTCTTTACCTTTTTTTGCATCACCCTTAGCAAAATCGATCTTTGCAACATCTGCCCAAAGTGTTTCAACCTTGCTTAATTCTTCTTTTGCTTTTTCAAGTTCTTTGTTTGCACTCTCTATTCTTTTAGCATCTCCTGAAGCTTGTGCATCTTTTAGAGCTAATTCTTTAGCTTCAACTATACCTTTTGCAAAAGTAGTATCTTCAACAGCAAAATCAAAATTTGCAGGAGCAACATGAGGCTTCATCACTGAATGAGCATAAGGCTCTACCCCCCAATATACAAGTGCAGTAAAAACTACTACAACTAAAAATATTTTTATTTCTCTCATTGTTTAGCTCCTTTTCTCTCCATAATAGTAATAACCGGTAAAACTACAATAAGTAAAAGTAAAAATACTATAGAAGCGTAAAATCCTACCCAAGCATTTACACCTGTTGGAGGTAATTTTCCATAAACAGTTAAAACAATTAAATCAATAAGCAATATCCAAAACCAAATGAAAAATAAAGGTCTTTCATGAGCTGGTTTTACCACATCACTTCTATCAAGCCAAGGAAGTAAGAAGAAAATCACTTGAGCAATACCAAATGCAGCCAAACCTATATCAAAAGCTTTAATACCTGCAATATCAAAGAAAAATCCTCTTAAAACTTCATAACTCCATAAGAAATACCACTCAGGATAAATATGAGCTGGTGTTTTAAGCGCATTAGCTGGATCAAAATTAATTGGATCCATTGCAAATTCAAATTTAAAACAGACCAAATAAAAGAAGAAAATCATAAAAAAGCTTATATACATAAAATCTTTTGATAAAAATCCTGGCCAAAAAGGAATCACTTTAGAACCCTTTGTGTCACCTGCCATGTATTTTTCAGCCTCTAAATCAAAGTCAAGTTCTTCAGAAATTTCATTATTAACATGAGGAATTCTTAAAGAATAGAAGTGAAATGCTATAATAGCAATGATAACTATAGGAAGCAAGCACACATGAAGCATAAAAAATCTTGTTAAAGTTGGATCAGAAACCGCATAATCTCCACGAATCCAAATCACAAGTTCAGGGCCAATAAATGGTATCCCTCCAAAAAGATTAGTGATTACTTGAGCTGCCCAATAACTCATTTGTCCCCAAGGAAGCATATACCCACTAAAAGCTTCAGCAGAAAATACAACAAACAAAAGCATACCGCTAACCCAAATCATCTCACGACCTTTTTTATAAGAACCGTAATAAATTCCTGTTAGCATATGTATGTATATAATCAAAAATACAACAGAAGCGGCAACACCATGCATGTGACGCCAAAGCCATCCATAGTCCACCTCTTGCATAATAGTCTTATTCACACTATCAAAAGCAAGTGCAGTATCTGGTTTATAATACATCACAAGTAAAAGTCCTGTAACAAAAAGCACTGCAAAAAGAGTGGTTAAAATAACCCCCATTGCCCAAAGAAAGTTAATTTGCTTTGGTATCCAATACTTTACCATTAAAACATCAAGCAGTTTATGTACCGCAAGTCTTTGATCAAGCCAATCTACAAGACCATTAGCTTTTCTAATTTGTGCCATCTTAAGCCTCCGCTATCATTTTTTTATATTCAGAACCCTCTTCACCTAAAACAAGCTTGGTTCCATCAATTTTAAAAGGAGGAATTTCAAGAGGCTTTGGAGGAGGTCCAAAGACATTTTTTCCACTTGTGTCAAATTCTCCACCATGACAGGCGCATTTAAACAATTGCTCACTTGGTTGGTAAGCAGGTATACAACCCAAATGCGTACAAAGTCCTATAACCAGAGTATAAGCTGCGTTATCTACCACAACATCACGTTTTTCATCTTTTGGCATACTCGCATCTTTTTTTAATATAAAAATAGGCTTTTTACGCCATTCTATAGTTCTAAGCTCTCCATCTTGCATTCCTGATAAATCTACTGTAGTAAAACCTGCAGCTTTAACACTTGGAAGCGGATCCCAAGTTTTTTTCATCGCAACAAGTGAGAAAACACCGCCTACAGCAGCTACGCTTCCAAATGCAAAGCCCATAAAGCTTCGTCTACTCTCAGATGTAGCCATAACTTGCTCCTTTCGATTTTATTTTTTAACCAAGTTAAAAGTTTATCGAAATTAAAATAAATTTTTTCTTTGTTTAACAAGTTTTGATATTTAGACAATAAGAGCAAAAAGAGAAAAAACAAGCACAGGTAAAGTTATCAAAAAGCCAAATTTACAATATTGCCAAAAAGAAATATTAATGCCTTTTCTAGCCAAAACTCCAAGCCAAAGCAAAGTTGCTAAAGAACCTATTGGCGTAAGTTTTGGACCTATATTTACACCTAAAAGATGTGCATAAATCATCAAAGAATCAAAAGAAAAATTCTCAAAATATTCTTTTAATGCCAAATCTCCGATTAAAACCATAGGCAAATTATTAAACACAGAAGATCCAAAAGCTGAAATCAAAGCCACACCAAAAATTCCACTCTTATCTTGCATCAAAAAAGCATAGCTTTTAACCAAAATTTCACTCACACCTATTTTATGTAAAGCAAAAACCACCATATAAAGCCCAAAACTAAAAAGCAAAACTCCATAAGGTGCTTCAAAAAGAATTTTAATACTTTTTTTACCTTGAATTTTTAAAATAATAAGCCAAAAAATTCCCGCCCAAAGCAAAGCAAAAAAACTTATTTTAATATTAAAAATTTCACCTATAAAAAAACTGATAACAAAAAGAAATAAAAATACTATGCAAAGAAAAAACAATTTCAATGAAATTTGCTCTTTTTTGATTAATTTAAATTCAAGCCTTTTAGGTAAAACTCTCACATAAAGCACAAAAACCGTAACTATAGTAGAAAGCAAAACAAAAAAATTTGGCAAAAACATATTTTTAGCAAATTCTAAAAATTCTATCTTAAAATAATTTGCTGTGATGATATTGGTTAAATTTGAAATAACCAAAGCGTTTGAACTTGCATCACATAAAAAAGAAAGGCTAAGTAAAAAAGAACTTAAAATAAAAGCATGATTTTTACAATCTTTAAGAGTTGAAAATAAAGCTATAATAATAGGTGTAATGATTAAAATCGCTCCATCGTTAGCAAAAAATGCAGAAAGAAAAAATACAAAAATCAACAAAAATAACATCATTTTTTTTGTACTGATATAAATTTTTTCTTGATTTTTCTCTCTAGAAAAATACAAAATTTTACTCGCAATAAAATCAAAAAATCCCAAAGCTTCCAAGCTAAAAGAAAGGATAATCAACCCAACCAAAGTTAAAGAACTATCCCAAACCAAAGAAAAAACAAAACAAGCATCTTTAAAATCTACCAATTGAAAAATAAAAACAAAAAAAGCCCCCAAGCTAGAAAATACCCAAATAGGTAAATTCCATGGACGCCAAAAAAGTAAAACTAAAGTAGATAAAAAAATAAAAAAAGCAAGCATTTAAGCTTTTTTCTTTTGCATTTTGATATAAATTTGCAAAATATCCAACGCTGCAGGAGTGATTCCACTGATTTGACTTGCAGCAAAAATGGTTGGAGGTTTATGATGATTAAGCTTTTCTACAACCTCATTACTCAAACCACTTACACTTTTAAAATCAAAATTTTCAGGAATTTTAAGCTCACTAAGATTTTTCATTTTTTCTACTTGAGCTTTTTGCATACTAATGTAATGATAATACTTTGCCTCATTTAAAATCTCTCTTAAGGAGTAATGATCCATGGTTTCAAATATAGGGTCAAGTTTTTTTAATTTTTCTATATCAAAACTTGCTCTTGCAACAATTTTTTGAAGATTGACTATAGAAGAAATTTTATCTTCTCCTAAACTCTCTAAAAAAGCATTATTTTGGTTGTTAGGCGTAAATTCTTTAGAAAGTAAAAATTCAAGTCCTTTTTGAAGATTGTTTGCGATATTTTGTATATAAGTAAAATCTTGCTCGCTTAAAAGCCCTAAATCATAGCCATATTTTCCAAGTCTAAGTATAGCATTTTCTTCCCTTAAAAGCAGTCTAAATTCCGCTCTTGAAGTAAACATTCTATAAGGTTCTTTTGTGCCTTTTACTACCAAATCATCGATTAAAACTCCTATATAAGCTTCATCACGCCTTAAAATCAAAGGCTCTTTCATATCTATGCTTAAGCTTGCATTGATTCCCGCCATAAAGCCTTGTACTGCAGCCTCTTCATAACCTGTAGTTCCATTAATCTGTCCTGCACAATAAAGATTTTTAATCTTTTTAAGTTCTAAAGTATGCTTAAGTTCAGTTGGCTCTATATAGTCATATTCTATAGCATAACCAAAACGGGTTATTTTAGCATTTTCAAAACCCTTTACAGAACGCAACATTTGAGTTTGTACTTCATAAGGTAAAGAAGTAGAAAAACCATTGATATAATACTCCGTCGCATCGATAGTTTGAGGCTCTATAAAAAGATGATGGCTTTCTTTGTCGCTAAAACGATTGATCTTATCTTCTATAGAAGGACAATACCTTGGCCCCACACCTTCAATCTGTCCTGTAAAAAGCGGAGCACGATAAAAATTATTCTTAATAATCTCATGTGTAGTTGTATTAGTGCGTGCGATATAACAAGGAAGTTGAGTAGGATTGAAATTTCTTGAACGAAAACTAAAAGCTTTAGGATTTACATCACCATCTTGAATTTCAAGCACGCTAAAATCAATGCTTTTTGCATCCACTCTTGGGCAAGTTCCTGTTTTTAAACGTCCCATTTTTAAACCCAAAGTTTGCAGATAATTTCCTAAATTTACCGAAGCAAGCTCCCCTACCCTTCCTGCTTGAAGTTTATTTTCACCTACGTGAATAAGTCCATTTAAAAAAGTTCCTGTTGTTAGGATGACTTTTTTGGCAAAATATATATTTTCTAAATTTGTTTTTACGCCTTTAACTTCATCATTTTCTACGATTAAAACACTCGCTTGTTCTTGAGAAATTTCTAAATTTGGAAGTTTTAAAAGTTTATTACGTGCAATGATACGGTATTTATCCATATCAATTTGTGCCCTACTTCCTTGAACGGCTACACCCTTACTTTCATTTAAAATACGAAATTGTATCCCTGCTTCATCGGTGATTTCACCCATAAGACCACCCATGGCATCAAGTTCTTTTACCAAATGCCCTTTAGCAAGTCCACCTATGGCTGGATTACAACTTGCCGCTCCTATTTGCTCAATCAATGTAGTTAAAAGTAAGGTTTTTTTACCCATTCTAGCAGCAGCAGCACTTGCTTCAACACCTGCATGTCCACCACCTATAACAATGACATCAAACATATTTTGCCTTGAAAAATGTGAATTTTTAAAAGAAAGATTATATAATATTTAGACTTAAAACAAACTCGTTTTAAGTCTAACAAAAATTTATTTAGCTTCTTGAAGAGAAAAGATTAGCTCATTATAAGTTTTATCTGCATCTTTGCAGAAATTTTTAAGCATCTCAACACCCTTATTTAAGCCTTGTTGCTGTTCTGCTCTTAAAAGATCGCTATAAAGACTTTCTATTGTAGAAATAGCGCTTTTATTTGGCATACGACGAACGGAATAATAGCCTATGATATTATTATTAACATCTATTGATGGGGTTACATTTGCAAAAACCCAATAGTAATTGTTATCTTTGGTTTTATTTTTTACGTAAGCAAAAATTTCTTTGCCTTCTTTCATATAATCCCATAAATATTTAAAAACAGTTTTTGGCATCTCTTCATGTCTTACTATGTTATGAGGTTTATTTAAAACTTCACCCATGGTATAACCTGCATACTTTAAAAAATCATCATTTGCATAAACTATTTTACCTTTTAAATCTGTTTTAGAAGTAATTAAACTATCTTCTTGTAAAAAAATTTCTCTTGACATTTTCCCACCCTCTTAATTTATATTTTTAATTTTGCTAAGATTTCAGCACTTCTTTGCTCTAGTGATTTAATATCATTTACAATCGCATCATAAGCTTTTTGATCGATATAATCTTGACTTGATTCTTCTATTGCTTTTTTAGCGTTATCTTTTATAAATTCTTTAGCTAATTTTAACTCAGTTTCAGAACTAAGCTCATTAATAACACCTTGAGCTCTCTCATCTTGACAAAGATTAGAAATTGGATCTACACTTTCAAGATTGAAATTTTGAGCCCCATTTAAATTTAAATATATATTTGATTTATAAAGAATATGATCGATTTTAACCACAGACAAAATCAATCTCTTTGCAAAGGATCCAAAATTAACACCAAGAGCACTACTATTTTCTTCTAGACGTTTAAAAGCTTGAGAAAATTTATTAATTCTTTCTTCAGATTCACTAACAATGTTAAAAACTTGCTCACTGCCACTTTGGATATTTACAAAATCTTGTTGCATAGTCTGAATTGCAATAGAAATTTCGCTTGTAGATCTTTGAGTTCTTTCTGCTAACTTTCTAACTTCATCAGCCACAACCGCAAAGCCCCTACCATGCTCTCCTGCACGCGCAGCTTCAATAGCAGCATTTAAAGCTAGAAGATTGGTTTGATCGGCTATATCACGTATTACTTCAACCACTGAAGTGATATTTTGTGAATTAGCCACAAAAGTTTGTACTGTCTCCTTGCTCGAATTTACAACATCCATTAAAGAACCCATAGCACTTTGTAAAGAATCCACTTCTGAGCCATTTTCTGTAGCTGTATGAGAAATGGCATCCACTGTATCATATACATTTTTCATCATGCTAATATCTTGATTTAATGAGCTAGAAATTTGAGACATGTCTTTATTTTGATTTCCAAGGCTTAAATCCATTAAAGTTCTTGATAAAGCATTTTTAAAAGTAGATCTTGCTGTCACTTCTATGTTTGCTAAAGCTTTATTTATAAATTCGATATTATGAGCAAAAATTCCTTTTAAACCTTCAGGCAAAGCCTTGCGATAAAATTCACCTTTTTGAGAACAAGAAATAGAAGTATTAATTTCCCTTAAGTAAGCTTCTAGCCCATCAATAGTATTGTTAAGATTATCTGCTATTTCGGCTAATTTTTTGCTTTTTGTTTTTACATAGATAATTCTATTGTCAAAATTTCCTTCTTTTAACTCTCTACAAAGAACCAAAAGTTTATCTATCATTATTTGCTCATCTTTGTGTTGTCTAAGCAAATAAATCATTAAAACAGCGATTAAAACAAAAATTATCGCTCCAACAAAAATATGAATAAAAATGACACCTAAAACACCGATAACACTTAGAAAAATAGTTGATAATAATCCATTTTTCACCATAAATTTACCCCTTTTATTGAAAATTTTTTGAAATCATAAATCAAAACAATACTTTAATAATATATTACTTTAATTTTTAGGCGAAAATTATACAATAAAAAAGATTAAATATATCTTATTTAGTTATTTTCTTGTAAGTTAAAAATAAGTTCATTATAAGTCATTTTATAAGAACTTACAATATCCATTAAAGCTGAAACTCCAGCATTAATGCCTGATTTTTGCTCTTTTTCAAGTAAAATTTTATAAACTTCTTCAATTATAGAAAGAGATTTTCTATTGGGTGCACGACGAACAGAATAATAATTGACGATATCTCCATTAGCATCAAATGAAGCACTTACATTTGCAAAAACCCAGTAAAAATTACCATCTTTGGATTTATTTTTCACAAATGCAAAAATTTCATCTCCTTTTTGAATATAATCCCAAAGACATTTAAATACAGTGCGTGGCATATCTTCATGTCTTACTATATTATGAGATTTATATAAAAGCTCATCGACTTTATAACCTGCGTATTTTAAAAAGTCATTATTGGCATAAATGATATTCCCCTTAAGATCTGTTTTAGAAGTAATTAAAGCATTTTCAGACAAAACTATTTCTTTCATAATTTAAAACATCCCAATAAAACAAATAAATCAAAAATAGAATTATTACCAATAATAAATAACAAAAAGCAAACTGAATTACAAAATTATAAAATTTTCAAAAATATTTTAAATTTTATAATGCAAATAATGAGAAATTTTGTAACGTTTATATAAAAAATTATCATATCATATAAAAGAAAGTATTTCTAGATTTGTTTTTTGTTAAAATTTACGATACACATTGTTAAAATTATATTTTACAAAGATCAAAAGGAGTAAATAAACTTGGAAACTTTAAGTCAAACTTTAGCTGAAAGAAAACCGCCTTTATATAAACGTATTATCAAAAGTCTTGGATTTTGGGTGATTATAGGCATTATTACAGGTATTGTACTTGGCTATACAGATAAAGAATTAGCCATTGCTAGCAAACCAGGAGTTGATTATTTTATAGGTGCTTTAAAGGTTCTTATAGGCCCTATTATTTTTGTTACTTTGGTTTTGGGCATCATTAGTCTTGAAAGTTTAAAAAAAGTAGGTAGCATTGGTGCTAAAGCGGTTATTTACTTTGAAGTTGTAAGTACTTTAGCACTTGCTATAGGTATTTTTATGGCAAATGTTATGCAACCAGGCCATGGAATGAATCTTGATCCAAGTCAACTTGATACAAAAAGCGTTCAAAAATACATTTCTCAAACCACAGAAGTAAGTGCGAGCTCTGAGATTATGCATATTTTAAAAGATGCTATGCCTACTGATATTATCACACCTTTTACAGAAGGAAAAACCATACAAGTTTTAGTTATTGCTATAATTACTGCTTTGATTATTTCTTTAATGAGAATAGAAGACAAACAGGCAATTCAAAGAGTTTTTGAAGTGGTACAAAATTTTGTTTTTAAAATTCTACAAATCATTATGTATTTTAGTCCTATTGCCGCCTTTTCAGCAATGGCTGTACTCATAGCTCAATACGGAATTGGCTCTTTGATCAACTTAGCATATTTACTTTTAGTAATGCTGATTTCATGTCTTGTTTTTATATTTGGAATCTTAGGTCTGATTTGTTATTTTGCAAAAGTAAATATCTTCAAATTTATGAGATTTATCTCAAGAGAAGTATTGATCGTTTTTGCAACCAGTTCAAGCGAGTCTGCACTTGCTCCTTTAATGAGAAAACTAGAAAAAGCAGGACTTTCTAAAGCAACAGTCGGACTTGTTTTACCAACGGGATATAGTTTTAATCTTGATTGTACAAATATTTATCTAGCTATGAGCTTAATCTTTCTAGCACAAGCTTTCAATGTAAATTTAAGTTTAGCACACGAAATCAGTATTTTAATAGTATTAATGATAGCCTCAAAAGGTGCAGTAGGTGTAACTGGATCAGGTTTTATAGTGCTTGGAAGTACGCTTGCGGCTCTAGGAAATATGGAAATTTCAGAAGCAAATGCAACCTTAGCACAAGTTCTACCAGTAACTGCTATAGGTATTCTTTTAGGTGTTGACAAATTTATGTCTGAAATGAGGGCGGTTGGAAATCTTTGTGGAAATTCAGTAGCAGCCTTAATCGTTGCCATCTGGGATAAACAAATTGATTGGGAAAAATTCCGCTATGCTATGGATAATCCAGAAAAATTCCATAATGCTGGAATGAACTAATGAGTTCTTTGGAGGAAATCATATCGATTAACCTCCTCTAAAGTATTATCTTTTTTTCTAAATTGCTTTAAAAAACTTTCATTGAAATTAAAACTAAATCCAACTTGAACAACAGTATCATCAACAGTCTCTCTTGCACTATAATCACGACGCAATAAATTTAAACTAAATACACTATAAGGAGAGTAAGATACTTGATAATTAGTTTTATCATTATCCTTACTTATATCAAAAGCAAAAGCGGTATAAGTTGGAATTACAAAACTCATTCCAAGCTGTAAATTTTTTTCTGCTTCATTGGGTATATAATAATTACTATAAGCCTTTATAAATTTACTATAACCAAACTCTGTACCAAAGCTTTTAGTATCTTTTTGTTCCTTTTGTTTATCAATAAAACCATTAACTCCAAATAAAAAATCATCTTTTTCATAACGATTGATTAAACCCCCTGAGTAATTATAATTATTTTGAGCCACAAAAAGTTCTTTTTGAAAAAGCAAAGAATTATTCTCCCCCTCATAAAGAGAACTTAAATTTTTAACCTGCGCGTTTTCATTTTGAAAATCTAAATTCCCATCTGTTTTATCTATACCATTATTATTTTCTAAAGTTTTTGAAAGTAAGCTATCAAAAGTGCTTTTAAAATCCACATTCTCTTCTTGAATTTTTGGAGCTTCTTTGGTATTTTTATAATCAAAGTGCTCCCAAGAATTTTGATTATTATTTTTTGCTAAAGCCTCTGTAAGTTCATCGCCATTGAGTAAAGAAAACAATGCTATTATATAAAAAATACCCCTCATTATTCTTATATTCCTTATTATTTCTTGTTTAAGTATTTATTATAAAAAAATAATATAAATAAAAATTCCACAAAGACTAAAAAATAAAATTAGCAAATTTAAAGTAAATAAGTGTATAATTAAAATAAAAAAGGGTTATTAATGCAAAAAGACAACCTCATAGCTTTTGTTATTTTTATTATCAGTACTATCGCATTTGTTATTTGGGGATTTGGTTATATTTCGCAACATCAATTGATTCTTTTTATTCTTGCTTCTATATTTGGCATTTTTATGGCATTTAATATAGGTGGAAATGATGTAGCCAATTCTTTTGGAACAAGCGTTGGCGCAAAAACAGTAACCATTAAACAAGCTTTAATTATAGCAGCTGTTTTTGAGCTAAGCGGGGCAATCTTCGCAGGCGCAGAAGTTACTAAGACCATACGCAGCGGTATTGTTATTTTTCCAAATTCTTTAGATCCTATGCTTTTTGTTATCATTATGCTTGCTGCACTTTTAAGCTCTGGGGTTTGGATTTTTATTGCAACCAAGAAAGGCTTACCTGTATCAACCACACACAGTATAGTTGGTGGGATTGTAGGTGCTAGCATTATGATGGGGCTTTTAAAATTTGATGGAATCCAAACACTCTCTATGGTTAAATGGAGTGAAATTTTAAGAATAGCTATTTCTTGGGTAGCTTCGCCTCTTTTAGGGGGTATTGTAGCTTATATTATTTATTCATATATTGATAAGAAAATTTTAAAACCATCAGAAAAACTAAATGATGATTTGAAAAATATCAAAAAAGAAAGAAAAAAATTCAAAGAAGAATATTTTTTAAATTTAAAAACAAAATCCCAAGAAGAACAAATCAAAGAACTTTCCGCTATAGCTTTGGATGAAGAAGAACAAGAAAATAATTTCTATAGAAATAAAATGAAGGAATTTAAGGATCAAGAAAAAGATATAGATATTTACTCTATTTTAAAAACTCATATGCCAATCATTGCTTGTATTGCTGCTGCTATCATTTCGGCAATGTTTTTATTTAAAGGTTTAAATAATGTTAGCACTTTGGATATTTTACAAAACTTTTGGATTATCGGAATTATAGGAACTATAAGTTATGTTGTAACATTTGCTATAGTCAAAATCGTTAAAAAAACAGAACTTAATAAAACTACTGATAGAATTTTCTCATGGTTTCAAATATTTACAGCCTCTAGTTTTGCATTTTCACACGGAGCCAATGATATAGCCAATGCTATAGGTCCTTTTGCAGCGATTTTAGATGTCTTAAAAAACGGCACAATTAACGCGACTTCTCCTGTACCTTTTGCAGCTTTAGCTATGTTTGGAGTTGCTCTAGTTGTAGGGCTTTGGTTTTTAGGTAAAGAAGTGATTACTACAGTGGGTTCAAAACTTGCAACCATACGCCCTACTACTGGATTTTCTGCAGAACTTGGTGCAAGCATAGTTATACTCTTAGCTACACAATTTGGAATTCCTGTTAGCTCCACCCATATACTCATAGGTGCTATATTGGGTATAGGAGTGTATAATAAAAACGCAAATTGGATTATGATGAAGCCTATAGGATTGGCTTGGATTATCACTTTACCAGCCGCTGGTATTATGGCAGCACTTGTATTTTTAGGATTTAAACTATCTTTAGGAATTTAAGTAAAGCTTATTTTTCTAAAATATTTTTTCCTTTAATTATATGCATTTTAATCTTTCCAAAAAGTTTATCCTCAGAATAAAGAGAACTTTTTGGAGCAAAAATTTCTTCATTCTCATCAAAAAGAACTAGATTAGCTTCTTTGCCAACTTCTATAACTCCACTATTTAAACCTAAAAATTCACTAGGATTTTTACTTGTAAATCGACAAAGCTCTTGCCAATTTAAAAATCCTTCTTTGATTAAAAAAGTATAACAAAGACTTATAAATTCGCATACGCTATGAATTCCAAAAGCCGCTTCATCAAAAGCTAAATCTTTTAAAGAAATTGATTTTGCACTATGCAGGGAAGTTAAAAAGCTAATCTTTCCTTCTTTTAAAGCCTCTCTTAAAGCCAAAACATCTTCTTTGCTTCTTAAAGGTGGCATAAGTTTCGCAGCCGTATTAAAATCTTCACAAGCACTATCATCTTTGATAAGATGATGAATGCTTACAAGTTTTAAATCCTTTTCATCTAATAATACTAAAGAATCTTTCAAACTTAAAAGATCAAAAATAACTTTATTTTTATAAAATTTAGCCAATTCTTTCATTTTAGCTATCTGGCTAGTTTCAGCGATTTTACTCATGCCTATAAGCCCTAGCTCAAAACTCATTTCACAATCATTCATCACTCCATTATCATCAAAATCCTTATCATAACAACGCACAAAAATTGGAGAGTCTTTCATAAAAGCATATTGTGAACTTACTTTTAAAGTATTTGCATCTAAAGAGCTGTCAAGTTCTAGAGCACAAGCACCTTTATTTAAAAGAGTGGCTAAATTTTTAAGCTTGCCGTTTGCATCCTTAACCCGCACACTTGAAAAAATTTGCATCTTTCTTTGAGCTAAATTTTGTAAAAATAAAGCAAAACTTTCTTCATCAAAATCCATGCAATCACGCAAAACTATACTAGAAATTCCTCCTTTTAGACACTCATTTTCTAAAAGCTCTAAATTAGCTAAAGAAAATTTATCGTTTTTTAAACTCACACACAAATCCACAAAAGATGGAAGTAAAGTCATACCTTTAGCATCTAAAATTTCTTCGCCTTGTAAATTAGAACCAATATTGGTAATTTTTCCTTCTTTAATCTCTATATCTTGTAAAGAATCTCCATAAATTTTTGCATTTTTAATTATCATGATTTTTCCTTAATCATTTTGCTTTAATAAACTCTGCGTTGCTTCTTGCACGCTTTTACCCTTAAAAATTGCCACTACTTCATTTACAATAGGTGTATAAATTCCTTTCATTTTTGCTAGTTTTTCTATAGCATAAGCAGTTTTTACACCTTCTGCTACTTCATTAAGTTCGACTAAAATACTATCTAATTTTTGATTTTGCGCCAGTTTTAAACCTACTCTATAATTTCTTGATAAAACACTCGTTGCAGTTAAAAACAAATCCCCTGCCCCACTTAACCCTAAAAAAGTTTCTTCTTTAGCACCAAAAAATTTACCAAAACGATGCATTTCTATAAGCCCTCTTGAAATCAGTGCCGCTCTTGCATTATTGCCAAGTTTTAACCCATCACTAATCCCACTTGCAATTGCTAAAACATTCTTATAAGCACCACAAATTTCAGCACCACGAACATCATTATCAATATAAGTTTTAATAAAATCAGGGAAAAAACTTGCAAATTTTTTACAAAGCTCTTGATTTATCCCGCTAATCATCAAAGCAGTAGGAAGTTTTTGCATTACTTCAGCAGCAAAAGAAGGACCGCTTAAAACACAAAAATTTTCTTTTGGTACAAAATCTAAAAAAATTTCATCTAAAAATTGACAACTTTGATCTTCTATGCCTTTTGAAGCAATTAAAATTTTTTGTCCCTTGTTGATGAAATTTTCTTTAAGCCAAGCACGCATCCCTTGAGAACTTAAAGCAAAAACAAGATATTCACATTCTAAAGCTTCTTTTATGCTAACAAAATCTTCTAAATCACGCTGATGCAAAGAACTGATAAAACAATTGTGATTTTCTTTTAAGGCTAGATGTAAAGCACTGCCCCATTTTCCCGCACCAATAACCGCTATACGCATCAACCAAGCTTTGTTTTTAAAATTTCATTTACTTTTGCAGGATTAAAAGCTCCTTTGCCTTCTTTCATTGTTTGACCCACAAAAAATCCAAAAAGCTTGTCTTTACCACTTTTATACTCTGCAACCTTATCGGCATTTGCATTTAAAATTTGTTCAATCACCGCTTCTATGGCTGAATCATCACTTACTTGCTTAAGTCCTAGCTTTTCTATAGCTTCATCAATTTCCACGCTAGTATTTTCAAATACAAAAGCTAAGACATCTTTAGCCGCTTTTGCACTGATAGTGCCATCTTCTATGCGTTTAATTAAAACTCCAAGCTTTTGAGCATCTACAGGAGAATTTTCTATAGTCAATTCTCCTTTTAAAAGTCCCATAAGTTCAGTATTTAACCAATTTACGCAAAGTTTAGGATTTAAATTTTGAGAAATAAGACTTTCAAAAAAACGACTCATTTCTAAAGAACTGATTAAAACCTCTGCATCACTTTCTTTTATACCAAGCTTGTCTATAAAGCGTACTTTCTTCTCATCAGGAAGCTCAGGGATTTTAATATCCAAAAACTCATCTTTTAAGAAAACAGGCAATAAATCAGGATCAGGAAAATAGCGATATTCTGCCGCTTCTTCTTTGCCACGCATACTTCTTGTAACTAAATTTGTCGTATCAAAAAGTCTAGTTTCTTGAACTACTTCTTGTTCGTAAGTTCCATCTTCCCAAGCCTCACTTTGTCTTTTTACCTCATATTCTATAGCTTTTTGGATAAAACGAAAAGAATTAAGATTTTTAATCTCTACTCTAGTATAAAGTTTTGTATCGCCCTTAGGTCTTATACTAACATTTGCATCGCATCTAAAACTTCCTTCTTGCATATTTGCATCTGAAATGTCTAAAAAGCGTATAATAGAATGAAGTTTTTTAAGATAAGCTACTGCCTCATCGCTACTTCTAAGCTCAGGCTCACTGACAATCTCAAGCAAAGGAGTTCCTGCACGATTTAAATCTACTTTAGAAAAATTACTTTCATGGATATTTTTACCTGCATCTTCTTCCAAGTGCGCTCTTGTAATACCTATGCGTTTATTTTCACCCTTTACATTGATAAAAAGCTCACCCTTTTCTACTATAGGGATATCAAATTGTGAAATTTGATAAGCCTTAGGTAAATCTGGATAAAAATAATTCTTACGATTAAAAACACTTTTTTTATTAATTGTTGCATTGACAGCTTTTCCAAAAGCTATAGCTTTTTTTACAGCCTCTTCATTTAAAACAGGCAAAGCTCCTGGTAAGGCCAAACAAGTGGGACAAACATTGGTATTTGGAGCTTCTCCAAAAGAAGTTGCACATGAGCAAAAGATTTTTGTTTTTGTATTTAACTGAGCATGAACTTCAAGACCTATAACTACTTCAAACATAAAATTTCCTTGAATTTTTAAATGTTTTATTTTATCTTTTTTTCTTTTAGAAAGGCTTTAAATATTAACTTTAAATGCTATAATTCTTAGACAATTTATATTTAAGGAGTTAAAATGCCATTATTAGACAGCTTTAAAGTTGACCATACTAAAATGCCAGCTCCTGCTGTGCGTTTAGCTAAAGTTATGAAAACACCTAAGGGTGATGATATTAGCGTATTTGATTTGCGTTTTTGCATACCAAATAAAGACATTATGAGCGAAAAAGGTACTCATACCTTAGAACATTTATTCGCAGGATTTATGAGAGATCATCTTAATTCAAATTCAGTTGAAATTATTGATATTTCACCTATGGGTTGTCGCACGGGTTTTTATATGAGTTTAATTGGAACACCTGATGAGAAAAGTATTGCAAAAGCTTGGGAAGCAGCCATGAAAGATGTTTTAAGCGTAAGCGATCAAAGCAAAATTCCTGAACTTAATATCTACCAATGCGGAACTTGCGCAATGCATTCTTTAGATGAAGCCAAACAAATTGCCCAAAAAGTTTTAAATCTAGGTATTAGCATAATAAATAACAAAGAATTAAAACTCGAGAATGCTTAAAAAGAATCTTTATTTTTTAAATGATTAAGCTTTAATTAATATATTTTTATATATGATTTTGAAATTTTATTATTTTAAAAGGAGAAAAAATGAAACTGATGTGCGAGATGTGTAGTATCTAGTGCGTCCTTTGGCTTAACATTATGTTTCCAAAGGTCCAAAAAGTGGATAAGGAGATATAATGTGTAAGAAAGTCAAAAAAGTTTATTTTTTCAAAATACTCATTTAAAATCTTAACTTACAAAAATTTCTCTAATAAAATTTTAATTCAAAATATCTTCTTATCCTTAATTTTAATTTAAGGAGCAAAAATGAACTTACCTATACTTGATTTACAAGCTTATGAAAAAGATAAAAGCACTTTTCTTAAAAATTTAAGAGAAATTGCTTCTAAAATAGGTTTTTTTTATCTTATCAATACCAGTATAGATAAAAATTTAAACGAGAAATTATTCAAACTTGGCAAAGAATTTTTTAATCTTTCTAGAAGTTCGAAAGAGCTTATTTCTATGGTACATTCTCCTCAATTTAGAGGTTATACTAGCGAAGGTTTTGAATACACAGCAGGATCTAAGGATTATAGAGAACAACTGGATATAGGCACAGAAAGAGATGCTTTAAACTGGAATTTAAACTCACCCTTATGGCAAAGACTAGAAGGTCCTAATCTTTGGCCTAGTGAAATTCCAGAACTTAAAAAAACTTTCTTAACTTGGCACAAACAAACCAAAAAAGCTTGTTTAAAGCTTTTAAAAGCCTTCGCTCAAGCTCTTGATCTACCTAACAATGCTTTTGATAAACTTTATGGAGAAAATTCTTACGAACATTGTAAAATCATACATTATCCAAAAAGCTCAAAAAATATCACTCAAGGCGTAGGTTCACATAAAGATGGTGGGCTTATCACTTTTGTTTTTCAAGAAAAACAAAGCGGATTTGAAGCTTTTATAGATGGTAAATGGCTTAGTATACCCCCACTTGAAAATAGCGTTGTAGTTAATATAGGAGAATTTTTAGAACTAGCTACCAATGGCTATTTAAAAGCTACTATTCACCGCGTGAATTTAAGCCCAAAAGAACGCTTTAGCATAGCTTATTTTCTTGGAGTGCAGCTTGATAAGGATATACCTATTTTTAAGTTAAATCCAGAGCTTGCTAAAGAAAGTAAAGGTGTGGATACTGATCCTAAAAATCCACTTTTAAGAAATGTTGCAAGTAATTATTTTAAAAGAATGATACGCTCTCATCCTGATGTGGCAAGTATTTATCATAGTGACTTGATAGAAAAATTTAGTTTTGCGTAAAGGAGAAAAAATGACTTTATTTACTAAAGCTTTTTGCGTCGCTACTCTTTTTACCGGTTTTGCATGGGCAAATGAAGAACTTAAAGTTGGCTCTTCTATAACACCTCATGCAGATATTTTAAGATTTATAAAATCAGCACTTCAAAAACAAGGTTATGATTTAAAAATTTATGAATTCAATGATGGAGTAATCCCTAATGTAATGGTTGAAAATGGTGAGTTAGATGCTAATTATTTTCAGCATGAGCCTTATTTAAAAGAATTCAATCAAAGACAAGGCACCCATCTTGTAAAAGTTGCCAGTATCCATATAGAACCTATGGCAGTGTATTCTAAAAAACACAAAGAATTTCACCCCAAGGAAGGACAAAGCATTTCTATACCCAATAATCCTACAAATGAAAGCCGTGCTTTACGCATTGTAGCAAGCAAAGGACTTATAGAAGTTAAGGATAATGAGCTCATCACTCCTTTAGATATCACTAAAAATCCTAAGAAGCTTAAATTTGTAGAGTTAAAAGACGCTCAACTTACAAGGAGTTTAGATGATGTAGATTATTCTCTTATTAATAGCAATTTTGCTATTTTAGCAGGTTTAAACCCTGTAAAAGATGGGCTTTATACAGAAAGTAAATATAGTGAATATGGCAATATCATCGCCGTTAAAGAAGGTAATGAAAACCTTCCTAAAATCAAAGCCCTAGTAAAGGCCTTGCAAAGCAATGAAGTTAAAAAATTTATAGAAGAAAAATATCAGGGTGCTTTAATCCCTACATTTTAAGGAGAACAAATATGAAAAATTCAATCATTTCTTACCCAAGAATAGGTGCAAATAGAGAATTAAAATTTGCTATTGAAAAATACTTTAAAAACCAAAGTTCTAAAGAGGAGCTTTTAAAGAGTGCTAAGGATTTAAGGATTAGACACTGGCAAGAAATTCAAAAAGCTGGCATTGATTTTATCCCTAGTAATGATTTTTCACTTTATGATAATGTCTTAGATGCAGCTGTGCTTTTTAACATTGTTCATACAAAGTATAAAAATTTAAATTTAGATGCTTTAGATGAATACTTTGCTCAAAGTCGAGGTTATCAAGGAGAAAATGGAGATGTTACAGCCTTAGCAATGAAAAAATGGTTCAATACAAATTATCATTATTTGGTGCCTGAGTGCGATAATGCTGATATTATAGCTTTAACAGGGGATAAAATTTTTAAAGAATATCTCGAAGCTAAAGAGCTTGGTATAGAAAGCAAGCCTGTTTTAATAGGCATTTTCACACTTTTTAAACTCATTGCCTTTAAAGATGAAAAAACTCAAAAACTCGCCAAAGAAAAGCTTTTAAACGCTTACATAGAGCTTTTTGATAAACTAAATGAACTTAAAGTAACATGGCTTGAACTTGATGAGCCTTATTTGGTTTATGATTTAAGCAAGGAAGATATCGCTTTGTTCGAAGAATTTTACCAAGAACTTTTAAATCACAAAAAAGATCTTAAAATTTTACTTCAAAGCTATTTTGGAGACTTAAGAGATATTTATCCTAAACTTTTAGAAAGCAAATTTGATGCTTTGGGGCTTGATTTTATCGAGGGAAAACAAAGCTTAGCCTTAGTCCAACAATACGGTTTTGCTAAAGATAAAATCCTTTTTGCAGGTCTTATTAACGGCAAAAATATCTATGCTAATGATTATGCTAAAAGCCTAAAGCTTATTAAAGAGCTTCAAAAATATACACAAAATATCATCTTAAACACTTCTTGCTCACTTTTACATGTGCCTTATAGCACTGAATTTGAAAGCAAATTAGATTCAAGCTATCTTAAACTTTTTGCCTTTGCTAAAGAAAAACTTCAAGAACTTAAAGATTTAAAAGAAATTCTAAATTCTAGCGAAGAAAATCCGCTCTTTAGAGCCAATCAAGAGCTTTTTAAAAATATCCCAGAGCGTTTAGATGAAAAAGTCAAAGCAAGGCTTAAGGCCTTAAAAAAAGAAGATTTTACCAGAACGCCTAGTTTTAAAGAACGCGCCTTAATCCAAAAAGAATTTTTAAAACTCCCTCTTTTACCAACCACAACCATAGGTTCCTTTCCTCAAAGTGCCGATGTAAGATCTAATCGCCTTGCCTTTAAGCAAGAAAAAATTTCAGCTCAAAACTACACTGAATTTAACCAACAAAAAATCAAAGAATGCATACAAATTCAAGAAGAAATAGGACTTGATGTTTTAGTGCATGGAGAATTTGAAAGAAATGATATGGTGGAGTATTTTGGAGAGAATCTAAAGGGCTTTTTATTTACTCAAAATGGTTGGGTGCAAAGCTATGGCACAAGGTGCGTTAAACCTCCTGTGATTTGGGGTGATGTATCACGCACAAAGCCTATCACCTTAGCTTGGTCTAAATTTGCACAAAGTTTAAGTCAAAAAATCGTAAAAGGTATGCTAACTGGACCTGTAACCATACTTAATTGGTCCTTTCCAAGAGAAGACATCAGTCTAAAAGAAAGCACTGAGCAAATTGCCTTAGCTATAAGAGATGAAGTGTTAGATCTTGAAAATGCAGGTATAAAAATCATACAAATTGATGAAGCGGCTTTGCGTGAAAAACTGCCTTTAAGAAAAAGTGATTGGCATAGTGAGTATTTAGATTGGGCTATTCCTGCTTTTAATCTTGTGCATAGCGGGGTAAAAGCTAAAACTCAAATTCACACTCATATGTGTTATAGTGAATTTAGTGATATCTTAAAAGAAATTGACGCTATGGATGCTGATGTGATTTCTTTTGAAGCTTCAAGATCAAACTTAAGTCTTTTAGATACCCTAAAAGCTATTCGTTTTAAAACTGAGGTGGGACCAGGAGTTTATGATATACATAGCCCTAGAGTTCCAAGCGTAGAAGAATTAAGTTTAACTATAGAAAAAATTTTAAACAAATTACCTAAGGAGCAAATTTGGATCAATCCAGACTGCGGACTTAAAACAAGAGCCTATGAAGAAGTTATAGCCTCTCTTAAAAATTTAGTTACGGCTACGCAAAAAATACGAGAACAATTATAAGGAGTTTTCATGTGTAGTTTTTCTTTTGAAGTTTTTCCACCAAGAAAGGATGAAAATATCAAAAATCTTCATGCTATCTTAGATGATTTAGGGCAATTAAGCCCTAATTTTATCAGCGTAACCTTTGGAGCTGGAGGCTCTATTAACTCACAAAATACTTTAGAAGTTGCAAGCTTAATCCAGGAAGAATATCAAATTCCTAGCATAGTACATTTACCTTGCATCCATTCTAGTAAAGAAAAAATCACTCAGATACTTCAAAAATGCAAAGAAAAAAATCTTAATCAAATTCTTGCCCTAAGAGGCGATATATGTGAAAATTTAAAAAAAAGCAAAGATTTTTCTTATGCTAGTGATTTAATTTCTTTTATAAAAAAACAAGAATACTTTGAAATTTATGCCGCATGCTATCCCGAAAAACATAATGAATCTAAAAATTTCATCGAGGATATACACCATCTTAAAACTAAGGTAAATGCAGGAACAGATAAGCTCATTACTCAACTTTTTTACGATAATGAAGATTTTTATACTTTTAAACAAAATTGTGCTTTAGCAGATATTGACATACCTATTTACGCAGGTATTATGCCTATTACTAACAAAAGACAGGTTTTAAAAATTTCTCAACTTTGCGGAGCTAAAATCCCTCCTAAATTTGTTAAAATTTTAGAAAAATATGAAAATAATACTTTGGCTTTAGAAGATGCAGGTATCGCGTATGCTTGCGATCAAATTGTCGATTTAATCACAAGTGGTGTAGATGGAATTCATCTTTATACTATGAATAAATCCAAAGCGGCTATTAAAATTTATGAAGCTGTAAAGCATTTGCTTAAAGAAGAGCTTCATGCTTAGAAAATAAACTATTTTTTGCTTTTATCTTAACTTATTTTCATTTTTTAGCTTATGGTTTTCTATAAGTAAAACAAAAATTAAAGATAAAAGCAAACCTGGTATAATACCCAAGCAAAGATAGAAAAAAGAATTATATTTAAAAAAGAAGAAAAGTGCACCAAAAAGCATTAAAGCTAAAGATGCACCTTTGAAAAATTCTAAAATATAGATCAATGACCTTCCTCAACAACAGTTGCACCCGCTAAATATACATAAGTTAAAATCATAAAAATAAAAGCTTGTAAAAATGCCATAAAAGTTAAAAGCACATAAGCAGGAAGTGGAGCTATATAAGGAACTAAAGCTAAAATTACCATTAAAAATAAATCGTCGCCTTTAATATTTCCAAACAAACGGAAGGACAAAGAAACCACACGAGAAAGATGAGAGACTATCTCTATAGGAAACATCAAAGGAGCTAAAAGTTTAATAGGTCCCATGAAATGAGCAAAATACTTTACAAAACCTTGTGCCCTAATACCCTCAAAATGATAATATACAAAAACTATAATAGCCAAGGACAAAGTCAAATTTAAACTTGCAGTTGGAGCGTGAAAACCAGGTATTATACCTATAATATTACTAAAAAACACTATAATCCCCAAAGTTGCAACCAAAGGAAGATATTTTCTTGCACCTTTTTCACTTCCCATGGTATCTCTACCCATAGATAAAACTCCCTCTAAAAAAGCCTCACCTAAATTTTGCATACCGCGTGGAACAAGTTGCATAGAACGAGTAGCCATCATAGCCACTATAACAGCAATTAAAGCTACCAAACCTATGTGAAAAAAATAAGAAAAAGTATGACTTGCATCAAGCAAAGAGCTAAATAAAAATAAATCTTTCATGGTTTCCTCAAAAATTTTATTCTAAACTCGAAATTTTAGCAAAATCTTACTTATATTTTAATGAAAATTTACATCCATTCTAAAACTTGCGAAAGTTCTTTAGCAACAAAACACTTAAGCCCTATATCTTCCAAAGGCTTAGAAGGAACAATGGCATTTTTAAATTTTTGCATTTTAGCTTCTTTTAAACGCGTATCAAGGCTAAAAACCTCTCTAATTTCTCCATTTAAACTAAGCTCCCCTATAAAAATACTATCTTTGCTCAAAGGGCGATTTTTAAAACTTGAAATAATAGCTGCAACCACAGCCAAATCCGCCGCAGTTTCGCTTACTTTTACTCCGCCACTAATATTTACAAATACATCATAATGCCCCAAAGGAATTTCAAGCTTTCTTTCAAGCAAAGCCAAAAGCATATCTAAGCGATTTTTTTCATAGCCCGTAGCGCTGCGTTTTGGATAAGAACTTTCACACACCAAAGCTTGAACTTCTAAAACCAAAGCACGAGATCCCTCCATTACAACACCTAAAGCACTTCCTGAAATAGCCTTTCCACGAGTAAAAAAACGATTTGCCAAATCTTTTGCACTGATCAAACCCTTAGCAGTCATCTCAAAAATACCTACTTCATTCGTTCCACCAAAACGATTTTTAAAGCCTCTTAAAAGTCTGATTTCTTTAGTGGCATCTCCCTCAAAATAAAGCACCACATCTACCATATGCTCAAGAACTCTAGGTCCTGCTATAGCACCTTCTTTAGTAATGTGCCCTATGATAAAAGTACTGATATTATAAGCCTTACTCACACGCATAAGCTCAAAAGTAATCTCACGCACCTGAGTGATGCTTCCTGCTGCTGAAGTGATTTTATTTGAATATAGAGTTTGTATAGAATCAACGATAAGAATGCTATAATCTTTTTTGTGCAATTCTTCTAAAATATTTTCAAGGCAAAGTTCAGTAAGTAAAAATAAATTCGGAGTATTAGCCTCAAGACGATCAGCTCTTAATTTAATCTGGGCTTTACTTTCTTCGCCACTGACATAAAGCACTTTTTTACCCTGTTTAGCTAAATTTGAAGCAATTTTTAACAAAAGCGTAGATTTTCCCACACCTGGACTTCCGCCTATAAGCACTAAAGAACCTTCAACAAGCCCTCCGCCTAAAACCAAATCAAGCTCATTATCATCTGTGCTGTATCTTGTAAAATGCTCTAACTCCACATCTTCAATACAAACAGCCTCACTTGTTTTCATGCTAACTTGCGCAAGCTCTTTTAAAACTTTAATTTGCTCAGCTTTTAATTCTACAAAACTATCCCAAGCTCCACAATCAGGACATTTTCCAAGCCATTTGCTTTGTTGATTTCCACAAGCTTGACATTCAAAAAGTGCTTTATTTTTTGCCATTATTCAAAAATAGGATCTAATAAAGTATCTAAATAAGCACTTGCATTAAATTCTTGTAAATCCGTCATTTGCTCACCCACGCCTACATAAAAAATAGGAAGCTCAAGCTCTCTTGCTATACTAAAAAGTGCACCCCCTTTAGCTGTCCCATCAAGCTTTGTGATAATCACACCATCAAGTTTTACAAGCTCATTAAAAGCTTTAGCTTGTAAAATTCCAGCATTTCCCTGTGTTCCATCTAAAACTAAAATTTTTCTATGGGGTGCGCCTTCTAAAGCTTTGTTTGAAATTCTTACAATTTTTTCAAGCTCATGAGCTAAATTTTTTTGATTTTGCAAACGCCCTGCTGTATCGATAATAACTCTATCAAAATCCTTTGCTTTTGCTTTAGAAATGGTATCAAAAGCAACCGCTGAAGGATCATGCCCTTGTGCAGTTAAAACTATATCTACATCCACTTTTTGCGCCCAAAGTTTTAATTGCTCAATCGCACCTGCTCTAAAAGTATCACACGCTCCTAAAATCACTTTTTGATTTTGGTTTTTGTATAAATAAGCAAGCTTGGCAATACTTGTTGTTTTTCCTGCTCCATTTACTCCTAAAATAAGCTCTACAAAAGGTTTTTCTTGATTGGTTTCTTTTTTTTCATAAAGAAAATAAGAACCCATAACACGCTTTAAATCTTCTTTTTTTACTTCATTTTGAGGTGGTAAATAATAAATTATCTCTTCAACTATTTCATAACTTACATCTGCTTCAAGCAAAATTTCTTCAAGCAAATCTTTGGTTATCTTTTTATTCTCTCCTTTAACTCCAACAATATTTTCAAGAGTTTTTGCAAGTCCTTTTTTAAAAAAATTAAACATTAAAGTATAGCCTTTTGTATATCAATTTCTAGCATTTCTTCAGGAATAAGCCCTAAATACTGATTAATCAATTTAGAATGCTTGTTGTAAAGAAACATGGTAGGAATTCCATTTACCCCACCTAAAGCTTTAGCTAAAAGATAGTTATTTTCACCATTAGCGACTTTATAAGATATTTTATGCTGTTCTATAAATTTTTGAATCTCATCGTTAGATTTATCTTCTAATAAAACCCCAACTATATTAAAATCATTATTATACTTTTCTTGTAATTTATTAAGATGAGGGATTTCAGCAATGCAAGGGGTACACCAAGTGGTAAAAAATACAAACAAAGTTACCTTATCTTCATCGTTGAAATTTAAAACGGCATTTTCTTTTTTAACTGAAATTGATCCTCCATCAATCAAATTAAGTTTAAAATTCATATCATCACTTTGATTTATACTTGCCTCGGTGCTTAAATTTACATCATTTTGCTGCTTTTCTTTATCATTGCTACAAGCAACAAACAAACAAGATATTGCCACTAGTAAAAGTATTTTTTTAATCTTCATTATTTATCAATCCTTTATTATTCTTTATAAAAATGCTAAAATTATAACATACATAAGATAATATTTTTTTAAAGGCATATTAATGGAAAAAACAGATTTTAGGGCATTGCAAAAAATACGCCTTTTCAAACATTCAAAACTAAATTTCAAACAAGATTATAAAATATTTAAAGAATGTCTTAAAATAATAAAGCTATTTAAAGCTAAAAATATTTTAATTTTTATTCCTTTGCATTATGAACCAAACTTAATAAAATTTCGCCATATTCTTAATAAAAATTACAAACTTTTTGTTCCATTTATGCAAGATAAAAGTTTAAAAATTGTAAAATTAAGATTGCCTTTTATTAAAAAAAGGTTTGGGGTTTTAGAGCCTATAGATTCTTTTTTTAAAGCAAAAATTGATTTAGCTATTGTGCCTGTAATTGGCGTCGATAAAAATTTAAAAAGAATAGGACATGGGCAAGGTTTTTATGATAGATTTTTTGAAAATTTAAATTACAAACCTCATATAATATTTATCCAAAGTATAGATGCTTTAAGTCAAAATAATCTAACACAAAAGCATGATATTTCAGGAAAATTATACATAAACCCTTATAAAAAATATTACAAGAAAGAAAGAAAAAATGATAGAATCACTTATCGCACTTATAGCCGCTATAGTCGGACTCGGTATAGGATATTTAGTTGCAAAAAAAATCAATGATGCCAAATATGAAATTTTCGTAGAACAAGCCAAAGCTAAAGCCAAAGCTATAGAATACGAAGCGGAGCTTATTTTAAAAGATGCAAAAAATTCAATTCTTAATGCAGAATTAGAAGTTAAAAAAAAATACGAAGAAAAAACTCACAAATTTCAAAAAGATTTTAATCAAAAATTTGATGATCTTTCTAAAAAAGAACAAAAACTTCAGCAAGAAGAAGAAAAACTAAAAGAAGATAAAGAATACCTTTGCAAGTCACAAAAACACATTCAAAACTTACAATCTGATGTTGATAAATTAAAAAATAAATATCAAGAAAAACTTGACGATGTTTTAAAAATTTTAGAACATTCGACAGGACTTACACAAAATGAAGCCAAAGAAATCATTCTTAAAAAAGTAGAAGAAAATTCTCGCGAGCAAATTGCACATATAGTAAGAAAATATGAAGAAGAAGCAAAAAATGAAGCTAAAAGAAAAGCTAATTTCATCATTGCTCAAGCTACTTCTCGTTTTGCAGGTGAATTTGCAGCTGAAAGACTTATCAATGTTATTAACATTAAAAACGATGAACTTAAAGGACGTATCATTGGTAAAGAAGGGCGCAATGTTAAAACCTTGGAAATGGTTTTAGGTGTTGATATTATCATCGATGATACACCAGGTGCTATTATAGTAAGTTGTTTTAATCTTTATCGCCGTGCTATTGCTACAAAAGTTATAGAACTTTTAGTTGAAGATGGCAGAATTCAACCCGCGCGCATAGAAGAAATTCACGAAAAAGTGTGTGAAGAATTTGATAGTGCCATTCTAGAAGAAGGCGAAACCATAGTTATGGATCTAGGTTTAAATAAAATACACCCTGAAATTGTAAAACTCATAGGAAAACTCAAATACCGAGCAAGCTATGGACAAAACGCTTTAGCACATTCTTTGGAAGTGGCTCACCTTGCAGGAATCATTGCTGCTGAGTGTGGTGGAGATGAGAATTTAGCACGTCGTGCGGGAATTTTACATGATATAGGAAAAGCATTAACCCATGATTTTGAAGGATCTCATGTGGATTTAGGTGCAGAACTTTGCAAACGCTACAAAGAGCATCCTGTAGTAATCAATGCTATTTACGCACATCATGGACACGAAGAAGCTACAAGCATAGAATCAGCAGCTGTTTGTGCAGCAGATACTTTAAGTGCTGCACGACCTGGAGCTAGAAGAGAAGTGTTAGAAGCTTTCTTAAAAAGAGTCAGTGAGCTAGAAGATATCGCTAAAAGTAAAGAAGGAATTAAAAATGCCTATGCAATCAATGCCGGAAGAGAAATTCGCGTCATAGCCAATGCTCAGCTTGTTAATGATGATGAAAGTGTACTTTTAGCTAAGGAAATAGCAGCTGAAATTCAAGAAAAAATGCAATATCCTGGTGAAATTAAAGTCAATGTTATACGTGAACTTAGAGCTGTAGAATACGCTAAATAAGGTTTATTATGCAAGATATGATTGATACTTTAATAAAATATGGTTATATTGTTTTATTCTTTTACTCTTTAGGGGGCGGGATGGTTGGAATTTTAGCTGCAGGAGTTTTAAGTTCTCAAGGAAAAATGGATCTTAGTTTTTGCATTGCTCTTGCTTTTATTGCTAATACCATAGGTTCAACTTTGCTTTTTATACTTGGAAAATATTACAAAAAAGACATTATGCCTTATTTTAAAAAACACCGACGCAAGATAGCCCTTGCTATGATAAAAACAAAACAACATGGAATTATTTTACTTGTAACTCAAAAATTTATTTATGGTTTAAAAACTTTCATTCCCATAGCTGCAGGTATGGCAAAATATAATTTTATTAAATTTTTTATTATCAATACTCTAGCTAGTTTGGCATGGGCTATTGTTCTAGGTTTTGCTGCTTATACTTTTGGGTATGTTATTGAAGCAATTTTTGATAAACTGAGTTTATATCCTTATGCTGCTCCTTTATTTTTATTATTTTTAGCCGGAATAATTTGGCTTTATTTAAGTAAATTTTCTAAAAAATAATGTCTCTATGGAATTCTTTTTCTTACTCTTTTAAAGAATTTCATTATTTATTTTTCTCTGTTGTTGTTATTTTTATTTTTAATATCCTTTTAGAATATAATAATTTTTTAAACTTTAAAAACCAAAAACATTACCTTATAGACAACGCTCTATTAACGCACCAATATATAAAATATAATAAAAAAAATAAAAAATACTGGGTTTTAAAGTTACAAACTGAAAACTTCACTTTTTATACTACAAGTTTTAAGGATTTAAATTTAAGCAAGAATCAATTTTTAAGCCTTAGAATTATCACCCATAATATTAACTTTAAAGACTATCTGAGTAAAAGTTTTTACGCACCTTCTTATGATTTTGAAAAATTAAAAGAAAAAGAATACAATCCCATTATATCTTACTTCTTAAATCAACATACAAATGAAAAGATTAAAGAATTTTATGGTGCTTTATTTTTTGCACTGCCCATATCTTTAGAGCTTAGAAACGATGTAAATTACTACGGTATAGCACACCTTATAGCAATTAGCGGTTATCACATAGGCTTACTTTTTAGTTTAATTTTCTTTATTTTAGCTCCAATTTATAGTTTTTTCCAAAAAAGATATTTTCCTTATAGAAATTTACGTTTAGATTTAAGTATTTTAATTTTTGCACTACTTTTAGCTTATGCTTGTTTAATAGGATTTGTCCCTTCTTTTGTGCGCTCCTTGATTATGGCTTTTTGGGTTTTTTATCTATTGTGTAAAAATATAAAAATCATTAATTTCGTTACGCTTTTTTGTAGTATTTTATTGTGCATTTCTCTTTACCCTAGACTTTTATTTAGTATTGGATTTTTATTTTCTATTTTAGGTGTTTTTTATATTTTTTTATATATGCATCATTTTGCAAATAAATTTAATAATCTTATAAATATTATTTTGCTTAATATTTGGACTTTTTTTGCTATGGTTTTACCTGTGCTTTATTTTTTTCCACTTATAAGCTACCAACAAATTTTAGGTATTATTTTGAGTGGAATTTTTGTAATATTTTATCCTTTAGTATTATTTTTGCATCTTATAAACTATGGAGATTTGCTCAATTTTATCTTAGATGAATTTTTTAAATTTAAAATTTATGGAACTAATATCCATATCCCATTTTGGATTTTTATAAGTTATCTTATTGCTTCTTTAATCTCTGTGCGATTTAAATATCTAGCTTTTCTTTGTATTTTTGCGAATTTTATTCCCTTCATTATGATTGTGATTTAGAAAATAATAGAGTTTAAGCCCAAAAAGATAAATAATCCAAGAAATATAAATCCAAATAAAAAAGAATAAAATAGTAGAAAAAGATCCATAAACGCTAGCGTATGTTTTATTATATACCACGTAATATACAAATAAATTTTTTCCTATATACCAAATAGTACCCGCTCCAAAAGATACTAAAGCTAAACTTTTAAGAGTTCCCTTATGAACAGAACTTGAATAAGATATAAAAAATAAACCCCAAATAATCACAAAGGGTAAAATTTCAAAAAAATTAAACCCTATTTTATAATCATCTAAAGTTTGTTGGATAAAACCTGAAATATAAAAACTAAGCCCAAGCCCCAAAGGAACAAGAGTTAAAAGAGTCCAATAAGAACTAATACTTTGCCAAAGTCCTTTAGGTTCATTTTTAGTAATGCGATTGATTACAAAATCATAGCCTGAAAAAAAAGCTAAAGAAGTAAATGCCATAGCAATAAGACCTACAATACCCAAATTTACACTATTTTTTAAAAAAGTATCGATGTAGGTAGCAACAACATCTTGTTGCGTTGGTATTAAAAAAGCAAAAATTACTTGCTTTGCTTTTTCATAATAAGCTTTAAAACTGGAAATTTGCGTAAAAACAGAAAAACATACAAATAAAATAGGTATTAAAGATAATACAGTATAAAAACTAAGCGCTGCTGCATAATTTAAAATTTCCTTATCACGCAAATTTAGTAAAATAGTAAAAAAATTTTTCACCTTCTAAAGTCCCATTTTAAAAGGATTTAGTATATTATTTGGATCAAAAGCTTTTTTAATATTTCTCATTAAATTCATTTCGGCTTCAGAAAAAGCTAAATTCATAAAAGGTGCCTTAGAGAGTCCGATACCATGCTCTCCGCTTAAAGTTCCTCCAAGTTTCACTGTTAATTTAAAAATCTCTTCCACAGCTTCATAGCCTTTTTTCACCTGCTCTTTATCATTTTTATCAGGAACCATAACATTAGTATGCACATTTCCATCCCCTGTATGTCCAAAGCAAGGAATTTTAAAACCATATTTTTTAGAAATCTCATCTATACCTTCAAGCAAAGTAGGTAGTTTAGAACGCGGAACTGTAATATCTTCATTAAGTTTTAAAGTTCCATACATGGCAATGCTTTGAGAACAATTTCTTCTAGCAAACCAAATATCTGCGGTTTCTTGTTCATCTTTTGCTATTTTAAATTCGCTAGCGCCAGCTTCTAAAAAATAATATTCTAAATTTCTTAAATCCTCATCAATAGCCTCTTTAACATTACCATCCACATCAGCAATCAAAATAGCTCCAGCTTCTATAGGCAAACCTTTATTAAATTTGCTCTCAACCGCTCTAATGCTAAGATTGTCTAAAAATTCCATAGATACAGGACTTACACCGCTAGCAAGACTTTTGTAAACCGCATTCATAGCACTTTTTACACTTGGAAAAATAGCAAAAGCAGTTTTTTTAAATTTAGGCAAAGGTATTAATTTTAAAGTAAGCTCACTTAAAACTGCCAAAGAACCTTCACTAGCGATTAAAATTCCTGCCAAATTATAACCTGCTACATCTTTAATAGTGCGTTTCCCTGCACGAATGATTTCTCCGCTAGGCAAAACAGCCCTTAAAGCCATCACATAATCTTTTGTAATGCCATATTTTGCAGCTCTCATTCCCCCAGCATTTTCGCTTACATTACCCCCTAAGCTTGAATACTCCATGCTAGCAGGGTCAGGTGGATAAAAAAGTCCGTATTTGGCTACTTCTTTTTGTAAATGTATATTAATAACCCCAGGTTGCACAACAGCCACTAAATTTTCAAGATCAATTTCTAAAATTTTATTCATATGCTTTTCAAAAGCAAGCACCACCCCGCCATTAACAGCTAAAGCTCCTCCTGTAAAACCAGATCCTGAGCCTCGCGGTATGACTATGATATTATTTTCATTACAAAATTTTAAAATTCGAGCAATATCTTCTTCATTTCTTGGAAAAAGAACCCCATCGGGTAAATAATGTTTTTTTGTCGCATCATAGCTATAAGCTCTTTTGTGAATTTCATCAAAATAAGCGTTTTCTTCTCCTAAAAATCGTTTAAAATATTGTTCAAATTCTTTTTTCATGTTTATTGCACCTTAGGAAGATTAATCAAAGCATCATAATACCTATAATAATTTCCTATTTCTTGAGAGTTAAAATCAAAAAAATTACTTTTATATCCACCTATACGAGAATAAAAAGGAACCTGAACGCTAGTTGGCTTGCTTATAGGCACTTCATAAAGCTTATTAAAATCTTGACAATCCACAACTTCTGCATGATTTTCCAAAGCCACAACCAAAATGCCGACCGCATTATCATCACAAAATTGCCTAAAATCTGAACGCTTAGGAGAAAGAGTAGCCGTTCTAATTAATTGTGCTCCAAAAATATCAATATGGGTAAAATATATCTGCGGAAATTCTCTAACAAGTTCATTATAAGTTTGTTCATCAGGAGCAATTACCAATCCTCTATCATAAAGAAAATTTAAAACAACCTCATCACCTACTTTAGGTAAAACATTTGGTAAAGGCAAAGCATCTTGCTTAAGAGCTGAAAAAACACTAAATTCTAATTTTGCCAAACCATTTTTTTTATCTATAACACTTGCTCTAGCGATGATACTTTGCGAATTGCTAAAATGTTGCACTACTACGCCACTTGAATAAAGTTTTATATCATCACTATCTTTAATATAACCATAAATATCATCAACTTTTACAAGTTCACTTTTTATAGGTTTTAAATCAAATCCAACCGCAAAGAGGCTAAGGTTTAAAGCTAAAAAACACACTATAGTTTTAAACAAATTTGCTCCTTAAATAAAAATTTATAGAATTATAATCCTTTTTTGTTAAGCAATTGTAAGAAAAATAAAGTAAAATATAGCTTTCAAATTTCAAAATTCTTTTAAAAATTAAGGTTATCTCATGAAAAAATTATTGCTTTTATTTATTTTTGTTGTTCAAAGTTTTGCAGCTTTAAGTGTTGAAGAGCTAACTTGGGATAATGGAGATACCTTGCTTAAATTCCTACAAAGAAATTCCATACCTATGTCGCTTTATTATGGACTTGATAGAGAAGATCAAGAACTTGCTTCTGATATAGCCTATAAAATAAAATATCAAGTTTTAAAAGATGAAAACAACAACATAGAACAAGTTTTAATTCCAATTAGTGATGATTTACAAATTCATATCTATAAAGATAAAGATGGACAATACACTCTTGCTTTTACTCCTGTATCTTATCAAAAAGAAGATAGAATTTTACATTTAACCATTAAAAGCTCTGCTTATCAAGATGTCTATGAAGAAAGTGGTAGCAGTACTTTAGCTCGTGCTATGGTTCGTGCTTTTCGAGGAAGTATAAATTTTCGCAATATCCAAAAAGGTGATGAAGTAACCCTATATTATGAACAAAAAAGACGCATGGGTAAACTTTGGGGTGATATAAATATAAAAATGGCAATGGTAGAAATCAATAAAAGCGCTAGAGAAGTCTTTTCTTATAATGATATATTCTATGATCGTGATGGCAAAGAATTAGAATCTTTTTTACTTACAAAACCTGTGAATTACACTAGAATTTCTTCTCCTTTTACAACAGCAAGATATCATCCTATATTAAAACGCTATCGTGCCCATCTTGGTATAGACTATGCTGCACCTACTGGAACTCCTGTGAAAAGTGCTGGCAAAGGAGTAGTAACCTTTATAGGCACAAAAGGTGGTTATGGAAATGTAATTCAAATCAAGCATGACTCAGGTTATATGACTTTATATGCTCATCTTAGTCGTTTTGCAAAAATTAAAAACGGACAAAAGGTAAATCAAGGACAAGTAATTGCATATGTTGGTTCAACAGGTATGAGCACAGGTCCTCATTTGCATTTTGGAGTATATTTAAATAATAAAGCTATAAATCCTGCATCTGTTGTAAAAATCGCCAAATCAGAACTTAGTGGAAAAGCGAAAGAGAATTTTAAACATATCATAGCTGGATACGAGCAGGTTGTTAAAGAAGCCCTAGCCTCGAATCAACCTAATCCTCCAAAAGAAGAAGATTTTGAAAACTATATAGAATTTTAATTACTCAATAACGCTTTATCTTTTGCATTGATTAAAGAATGTAGAAGAGTTGCAAGCTCTTCTTTTTCTTTTTCATTAATTTCACAAAAATCTGCATCAATCAATTGTTTCACCAAAGCTTCATTTAACAAATCCCCATCGCCAAATTCTCTAGCTTTTTGAATGATTTTTAACACTCTTAAATCTTTTCTTTCATACATTTTAATCCTTTAAATAAACCACGCTCACAAAACGCTTAGGCGTTTTATCGCGACGATAAGAAAAAAAACTCTCATCATCAAAACTACAAATTCCACAATCTTTAATATTTTCAATGCCTAAATTTTGCGCTTGAAATTTTACCAAGGCTTTTAAATCAAGTTTATTATCTTGAACAAATTCTTTAAATTCTTTTTTAGCAAATTCTAAAATTTCTCCATCTATTTCATAATTTTTAGCACAAATTCCAGGTAAAATAAAAAGATGAAATTTATTCTTATCTAAATGTGAATTTTGCATAGTAATTTGATCAACGCATTCTTTTAGGATATTTTCAAAGCTTCCTTTTCTACCTGAATGCAAAGCTGCTATAATGCCACTTTCATGATATAAGATCAAAGGCAGACAATCCGCACTTAAGACACAAAGAGCAGTATTTTTTTCTTTACTTATAAGTCCATCACAACTGAGATTTTTTAAATTTTCATCATAAATGATAACTTTATGAGAGTGAATTTGATCCATAAAAACACATTTTTCAATATCTTTAAAACCTAAATGAGAAAATAAATTCTCATTATGAATTTTAGCCCTAAAAACATTATAATCCTTATCAAAAGCACAAAAAATACCGACTTTATCATTTTCTAATAAAGATAAGAAATTCTTTCCACTTCTTCCCATGATAATCCTTTGTTTTTACCTTGTAATTGTGCATAAATATAACGAGCAAGCAAATCGCTTTCTATATTTATTTTTCTACCTACTTGATAGTCCTTAAAAAGCGTTTCTTTAAAAGTAATAGGAATAATAGTAAGCCTAATACCATTTTTTAAAATTTCATTGATAGTAAGGCTTACCCCATCAACAGCTATACTTCCTTTTTCTGCCATAAATTTCATAGCTTCTTTAGGTAAAGTTATATGAAAATCCACTCCATTTTCATCCTTTTGAATCTTTTCAAGTATGCCGATAAAATCAATATGTCCTTGCATAAGATGTCCATCGATTCTATCGCCATATCTTAAAGCAGGTTCTATATGAACTTTATCTTTTAAATTCTCTATAGCTATATGAGTGCGACTTTCGCGAGAAAGTTCCACTTCAAAACCTCCCTCATAAAGTTTTGTCACACTCAAACAAGCTCCATTTACAGCTATACTATCGCCAAGATTTGGACGATGCTTAGCTGTTAAACTTAAAGTATTGTTTTGATAAGATTGAACTTTGGCAATTTCTCTTATGAGTCCATTAAACATTTTTTACCTTAGAAAATCTTATTTAATAATTTATTTACCGCTTTATCCACTTTATTGCCTGTATTTTTAGCACCATCACTCACGCCGCCACCTACTACATTTTTAATAGAATTTAAAACACTTCCTGCATTTAAATTTACTTTAGGATTTTCTGTAGTTCCTGTAATACTTCCTTTAAAATTAGCTCTATCGAGTTTAATATCAAAAGGCAAATTTAAAGCCCCGCTTTTAGAATTTAAAGCTCCTGATTGTACTAAAATATAAGAACGATCTGCTTGCATATTAAGATTAAGCTTGATATTTTCTTTTTTAATCAAAGCTTTAGCATTAGCAGTGCGATAAACATCATTGGTAATATCTTTTAGTGTTAAAATTTTTAAAGCATTGGTAATAAGATTTGGTTTTAATTTACCCTCTTTCATATCCAAATTAACCTCGCCTTCTTCGCTTAAAAGATTGTAATTTGCCTTCATGTCCGCCTTACCTTGATAAATATCCATAAAATCCAAACCCTGAGCTAGACTACTTAAATCCACTCCGTTTAAATCAGCAAGTAAAAGGTTATCTTTAAATGTGCTTTGAAGTTTTCCTTCAAATAAATTTGGACTATTTACAACAAAATTTAAACTCTTATCAAAACCTACCTTTCCATTAAATTCTGCCTTACCTTTAAGTTTTCTATCTAACAAAAAGCCTAGTTTTGAAAAATCATTTATCTTTAAATTAAAATCCGAATTTAAAAGCATCTTACTTATATCAAAACTTCCTTGTAGTTTTGTAAGATCAGCTAAAGATGAATTTAAAACAGAATCAAATTGAGCGATATTGTTTTTAAAATTAATTTTGGTATTTAAATCATAACTTGTATTGTTTGGAAAATTTTTATTTAAAATTTTACTTAAAGTTGCAGCATTTAAAATGCCTTTAGCCTCTAAATTTGCTTTACCATTAAGGTTGTTAAAATCGATATTATCTAAATTAACTTTTGCATTAACAACCCCACTGGCATAATTTGGCATACCTGTTATAACAAAAAGTTTAGATAAATCAAGTTTATCAATGTTCAAATCAAGTTTTTTACCATTTGAATCAGCTTTGATTACGCCATCTGCCAAATTTGCATTTGCATTTAAATTTTGTATTTGAGTACCTATAATATAAGCTTTTGCATTAAGATCTGCCTTACCTTGTAATTTTTGTCCCGCTATAGCACTAAACTGAGACAAATCATCAATAAAAGCATTTAAATCTGTATTTAACTCACTATTTTTTAAATTATAAGTTCCTTGAAGTTTTTTGATATTAAGTAAATTTGAAGCAAGTAAAGCATTGTAAGAAATATTACTATTTTTTGCATTTGCTTTAGCATCAAAACTAAAAATTGCATTTGGAAGTTCTATTTTAGCAATTTTTTTAAGCTCATTGGTGTTAATCTTTGCATTGTTTATTTTTGCCTCAAGATCGAAATTAGAAAAATCCAAATCCGCATTTAAAAGTTTAGCATTTAAATTTCCAGAAACTAAAGCTCCATATCCTGCAAGAGCTAATAATTTTTCCAAACTTGCTTCATTAATATCTGCAAAAATTTTATTATTTTTCAAACTTGCCTTTACCTCTCCACCAAGTCCGATAACTTGAGCATTTAAACTTGATAAGGCATTATTTACAACACTTGTTTCGCCTATCACTCCCAAACTACCATTTAGTCTAGTTTTTGTAAGTTTTTCAAGCTTTGCAAGAGAAGGAATATTTAAATTAAAATCAGTACTTAAAATATTCTTACTCATATCATAAAGAGTTTTTTGGGTTTGTAAGTTAAGATAATCATTGTAAATTTTACTTACAGCATAAATCTTATCTTCTTTAACATTGGCTAAAATTTCTGCTTTAGGATTAGAATTTAAAGGCAAGTCTAAAGAAAAATCTTTTTTTATCGCCTCGTAGTTTATATAGCTTGTATCAAGTTTTATGATAATATTTCCATCAGGTTTTAAATTCTGTGCTGAAATTTTTGCCTGAGCATTTAAAAAACCTTTAGCATAACTAGGATAAGATAAAAGATGAAGTATTTCTTCTATCTTAAGATTTTTTGCATCTAAATTTAAAGCGATAGGGCTGTAATTATACATTCTCGCATTTAAAAGTACATTTGAACCTAGTAAGTAACCCCTTCCATCTAAAATAAAATCACTTGCCTTGCCTTGAATTTTACCGCCAAAAGAAAGGTTTTGATTTAAATTTAAACCTAAATTTTTAGCATAATTTTGCTTTAAAGAAATAAGATAGTCAAGATCAAATCCAAGCTTAAAAGGACTCAAAGCTCCCTTGAGATTGAAATCTGCCATATTTGCAATATTTGCTTGCAGTTCAAGACTTGAAAAACGCAAATTAAAACGCGTGATATTTACATCTAATCCCGCATTTTCTTTGATCTTTTTTTGTGCTATATTTGCCACTATATTATTACCAAAACTTGTAAAAAGTATGGTACAAAGAGCGATTAAAAGCACAACAACAAAAGCTACAATGCCATAAAAAATCTTTTTCATTTTTATCCTTTAGTTTATTTTATAAAATAACTTTAGTCTATAAAACTAAACTTTTATAAATATTTTAATTTAAAGTATTGACAAAATTCATTTTTTATAGTATGATATTATCACTCTAAATTAAAGAGTGCTAAAATCAATATTTTTAAGGATGGACAAAAATGAATTTTCAACCTTTAGGAAAGCGTGTTCTAGTTAAACGCGTAGAAGAAACTAAAACAACAGCCTCAGGCATAATTATACCAGATAATGCTAAAGAAAAGCCTTTAATGGGTGAAGTAGTAGCAGTAAGTAAAGAAATCACTGATATTGCAAATGGTGATAAAATCGTGTTTGCTAAATACGGTGGAACAGAAATTAAACTTGATAATAATGAATATTTAGTTTTAAATTTAGATGATATCTTAGGAATTTTAAAATAATTTATAAAATAAGGATAAAAAATGGCAAAAGAAATTATTTTTTCAGATGAAGCAAGAAATAAACTTTATGAGGGCGTTAAAAAACTTAATGACGCGGTAAAAGTAACTATGGGGCCAAGAGGACGCAATGTTTTAATCCAAAAAAGCTTTGGTGCTCCAAGCATTACTAAAGATGGCGTAAGTGTTGCTAAAGAAGTAGAGCTTAAAGATAGTCTTGAAAATATGGGTGCTTCACTCGTAAGAGAAGTAGCGAGTAAAACAGCTGATCAAGCAGGCGATGGAACAACTACTGCAACGGTTTTAGCTCATGCAATTTTCAAAGAAGGTTTAAGAAATATCACAGCAGGTGCAAATCCTATCGAGGTAAAACGCGGTATGGATAAAGCTTGCGAAGCTATAGTAGCAGAACTTAAAAAACTTTCTCGCGAAGTAAAAGATAAAAAAGAAATTGCACAAGTTGCTACAATCTCAGCCAACTCTGATGAAAAAATCGGAAATTTAATCGCTGATGCTATGGAAAAAGTGGGCAAAGATGGTGTTATCACTGTTGAAGAGGCAAAATCAATCAATGATGAATTAAATGTAGTTGAAGGTATGCAATTTGACAGAGGTTATTTAAGCCCTTATTTTATCACTAATGCAGAAAAAATGACAGTAGAGCTTTCAAGCCCTTATATCCTGCTTTTTGATAAAAAAATTACAAATTTAAAAGATTTATTACCGGTTTTAGAACAAATTCAAAAAACAGGCAAACCACTTTTAATTATCGCTGAAGATATTGAAGGTGAAGCGCTTGCAACTTTGGTTGTAAATAAACTTCGCGGTGTTCTTAATATTTCAGCAGTGAAAGCTCCAGGTTTTGGCGATAGAAGAAAAGCTATGCTTGAAGATATAGCGATTTTAACAGGTGGAGAAGTGATTTCTGAAGAACTTGGAAGAACTCTTGAAAGTGCGACTATACAAGATCTTGGACAAGCTTCTAGTGTAATCATCGATAAAGACAATACAACCATAGTAAATGGTGCAGGCGAAAAAGCAAATATTGATGCGAGAGTCAATCAAATCAAAGCACAAATTGCTGAAACAACTTCAGATTATGACAGAGAAAAATTACAAGAAAGACTTGCAAAATTAAGTAGTGGTGTTGCAGTTATTAAAGTAGGTGCAGCAACTGAAACTGAAATGAAAGAGAAAAAAGATCGCGTTGACGATGCTTTAAGCGCTACTAAAGCAGCAGTTGAAGAAGGTATAGTAATCGGTGGTGGTGCAGCGCTTATCAAAGCAAAAGCTAAAATCAAACTTGATCTACAGGGTGATGAAGCAATTGGCGCAGCTATCGTTGAAAGAGCTTTAAGAGCACCTTTAAGACAAATTGCTGAAAATGCAGGATTTGATGCAGGTGTGGTTGTAAATAGCGTAGAAAATGCTAAAGATGAAAACACAGGATTTGATGCTGCAAAAGGTGAATATGTTAATATGCTTGAAAGTGGAATTATCGATCCTGTTAAAGTAGAAAGAGTAGCTTTACTCAATGCAGTTTCTGTAGCTAGTATGCTTTTAACCACAGAAGCAACAATTAGTGAAATTAAAGAAGATAAACCTACTATGCCAGATATGAGCGGTATGGGAGGAATGGGTGGCATGGGCGGAATGATGTAATATCTGCTCTAACCTCTTATCAGCAAGGATTTTCCTTGCTGATTACCAATTTAATTTAAAAACACTCCCTTGATTTTCTACAGATTCGCAAATAATCTTAATATCATTATCATCACAAACTTTTTTTACCAAAGAAAGCCCTATACCAAATCCTCCTTGATCGGTATTAAATCTTGTATATCTATCAAAAATATGATTTAAATTTGACTTTGAAATTCCACAACCTGTATCCGCAATACTTAAAAAATTGGCTTTCAAAATTATAGAAATTACTCCACCTTTTTTATTGTATTTAATAGCATTGCTTATAAGATTATCAATCAATTTAGAAATTTGACTTTTAGGAGCAAAAATATTTGCTTGATTTAAATCAAGCTTTAGTGTAATTTTTTTTTGCTCAAAAAATACTTTAAAATATTCCAATCTTTCTTCAAGTAGTATTCTTAAATCAAATTTTTGTTTTTCTGTTTCTAAGGTATTAGGGAAATTATAAAAAACAAGATCAGAATACACTTGAGACAAACTTTTTGCAGCAAGCTTAATCCTTGTAAATTTAGCATTATCTCCTAAATTTTGATGCTCAAGTTGTTCTATACTCATCAAAATAACACTTAATGGGGTATTGAGTTCATGAGTTGAATCTTTAATAAAACGATTTAGTGTGCTGATTTTATCCTCCAAAGGCTTTAGAGCAATTTTTACTAAAATATAAGATATTAAATCCAATATGCAAAAAGCCATAATAGCAAAACCAAAAACTTTCGTTCTAATCCAAAAAAGATCTTTGCCAACATCTTCACCCTGTATTAAAATTTGCAAACCATCGTTAGTATTTACTTCTTCATTGCTAGCATGTCTTAAAAAATAATGATCTGCACTCATAGGAGCAAGGAAAAAAACCTTATTATCACAAATACCTCTACCTTTAAGCTCTATCTTTGCCTTTCTTAAATCAAAATCTATATTACTAAAAACAATCTTTTTAACATCAAATATAGCAAATTTTAGTGCTGTGCTTTGAGCAATATTTTTTGCACTTATATCTATAGGGGTAAAACGAGAATTTAAGATGCTTATAACAATGTTTCTATGATTTTCTCTCAAAGTGGCACCCTTTAAAACAACTAATTCTTCATATAATTTTTGATACCATAATGCAAAAAAAATAGTTAAAAAAATACCTGTAGTTGTTAGGTAGATTAATAAAATTTGCCTAATGACTTTTTTAGCCATAGCAATATCCCCTGCCTCTTTGATTTATAATTTTTTCTTTTCCTAAAATTTTACGTAAATTTTTCACATAAGCCCTTAAACTTAGCTCACTAGGCTCCTCATCATAATCCCAGAGTTCTTCAAAAATTCTCTCTGTACTTAAAAAGTTGTTTTTATTTTTAAGTAATAAAGACAAAAGCTTAATTTCTTTACTCGGTAAAGTCAAGGCTTTATTATTATGGTAAAGAATTTGTGTAGTAAATTCAAATCTAAATCCATCTCCTAAATCTTCAAAATCTTCATTTTTATGTGAAAAAGCTCTTTTAAGCAAAGCTTTAACCCTGATAGATAACTCGGCAAGTTCAAAAGGTTTTTTTATATAATCATCACAACCTGCGTCAAAGCCTTGTTTTAAATCGTTTGTTGTGTTTAAAGAAGTCATGAAAATTGCTGGAGTTTGCTTTCCGCTTTTTCTTAATTCTTTAAGTAATGAAAATCCATCTCCTAAAGGAACTTTTACATCTAAAATCCAAAGATCAAAATATCTTTCATAAGCCATATCTAAAGCTTCTTGCGCATTATCGCATAAAAATACTTCATATCCCTCATCGTTTAAAAACTCTTCAATGATCTCACTCAAGCTCAAATCATCTTCTAAAAGTAAAATTTTAGCAGCCATAATTTAAATCTTTCTAACTTCAAATCTCTTAAATATATATCATTGTATCAAAATTCTTATCAATTATTTAATAAAATTTCATTTTTATTTAATTTATTTTTATCTATAATCCTTTCATACAAATAAATTTTTCCTTAAGGAGTTAAAATGCTTCCAAAATGGGATAACAGCTATAGTGTGCACAATGCTAAAATTGATGAGCAGCATAAAAAGCTTTTTAAACTTGCTGCAAAAGTTGAAGTTGTATCAGATAGATCTGTAAGTAAAAATGAAGTCAAAGAACTTTTGGCTGAATTTTTTAATTATATGAAAGATCACTTTAATGATGAAGAAAAATACATGCAGCTAATAGGCTATCCAAATTTAGAAGAACATCGAAAAATACATAAAGAAATCATCCAAACCATGATTAATTTAATCAAAGATATCAAATCAACCAATGATCTTAAAGAAAAACTTTATATAGTGGCTAAAAAGTGGCTTTTAGAACACATACTATATGAAGACATGAAAGTTGAAAAATGGAGAAGTTCTTCTTTGTCTACAGATGATGGTGGCGATGTTAGCTTTGAAGCAGCAGAAGATGAAGATAATGAGCATCCACAATTTTATCTTTATACCTGTAATTGTCCTGGTAAAATTCACGATGTTCCTTATAGCATTCATCAAAAAATAGAATTACAAGGTCATAAATTTACTTGTAAAACTTGTAAACAAGCTATAAAATTTTACAAAAAATATTCTTAAGGAGGATAAAATGAAACGCAATGTAAAAACTTATTCTTTTAGAATGCCTTTAGAGCTTAAGGAGCGTTTGGATAATTTAAGTAAAAATCTTTCTAAACCAAAATCAACCATAGTAAAAGAAGCCATAGAGGCTTATCTTAATGAAGTTGAAGATTTTTCTTTTGCTGTTAATGCCCTAGAAGAACTTAAAGATGGGGATTATCAAAAGGCAAGTAAAAAAATAGATAAAATTGTCAAAAATCTTAAACAAACAAAATAAAAAACTTTATCACAATTTTTTTGTGATAAAGACTTATTAATTTTTTATATTAAAATACATTTATGAATATTAAAAATGGAGTTAAAAAAGTGGCTCCGGATGTAGGATTCGAACCTACGACCAATCGGTTAACAGCCGACTACTCTACCGCTGAGCTAATCCGGAATATTTAAAAGTAAAATGTGATTATAGTGAAATTAAAAAACTTTGTCAAGGGTTTTTTCACAAAAATGCATTTTTTATGTAAAAAAATTAATTTACTCCTTAACAATAACACTTTTTAAATTTCTAAAATAAAACAAATTTACCCCATCTTCATATAAATAATCAAGCTTCATTCCATGTGTTTCTAAAATAGTATTTACAATATAAAGCCCTAATCCAAAACTTGATTTTTGTTTTGATCCTTGAGTAAAAGCTTGAGTATAGTATTCTAAAGTATTGTTAAGCTCAGGACCACGATTTTTAAAACAAATATAATCATCTATAATATCAATTTGCACAAACCCATCTTCAGAATGTTTAATACCATTATCTATCATATTTTTAATCGCCGTAGTAAAAAGTTTAAAATCCACATTTACAAAAAAACTTTCTTCCATAAAAATACGTATATTGCTATCATCTCGCATTGCAATTTCTTTGGCTTCATCTAAAACATCTAAAATATTGTATTTTTTTCTATTTATAAAAGCAGCCCCTGAAGTAATTTGCTCAATAGCAGCAAATTCATTAATTAAAATTTCAAGTCTAGTAAAAACCCCATTTAAGCGCTCTTTATATTTATTATCTTCTATCATTTCTAAAGTTAAGAGCCCTTTAGTAATAGGAGTTTTGAGTTCATGCATAATATTTCTTAAAAAAAACTGACGAGATTGGTTTAACTTTCGAATTTGAACAATAGCTTGATAAAAAGCTTCACTTACTTGTGAAATTTCATCCACCCCAGTGCTTACATCTTCTATATCACCAAGCTTTCCTTGGGCAAATTTATCAATTTGTTTTTTAAGTCTTTTAAGTGGTTTTAATTTTTTAAATATATAAATATAAAGCAATACAAGAATACAAATCACAGCTACAGCTATAGCTTTGATAATAAAATACCTATAGGTTTGATAATCTTGATCCTTATAAAGATAAACCTTTCCATCATAAATAATATTTAAATACACCTGTCTATTATAAGAAATAATCTCGATTAAGCCATTGTTAACCTCAACCCTAGCTAAAACATCACCTCTAAAAAGAATTTTACGGATCTGCTTTGCTTCTGTTATCTCATCCATTTTATTATAATTTTTTGTCTGCTCTTCAAATTCTTTTTCACTGATAACTCCTGCAAAATTTAAGAGCCTTGCATTAGCTATCAAAGAATATTTTGTATTTAATTCTCTAGTATAATTTTGCTGATCATATTCTATAAGCCACAAAAAGCCAAGTACAACACTAACCCCAGCAAAAATAAAAATAAAAGTTATAGTATAAAAAATCGAAGATTTATTCATTGAGTAAGCTTATAACCTATTCCACGTATAGAGTGAATATATTTTGGAGTTTTTGGATCATCTCCCATCTTTTGACGAATTCTACTGATAATAACATCTATACTTTTATTACTAGAATCCTCACTAATAGAAGAACAATTATAAACAAGCTCTTCACGACTTACCACTCCACCCTCTTTTTTAATCAAATAGCTTAAAATATCAAATTCAGCATTAGTTAAAGTAAGCTCTTGTCCTTTCATGGTAATAATATGCTTATATTGATCATAAACAAGATCTTTTACACTTTTTGCTATGGCGCTTTTTGTATTTGAAATACGTCTTAAATGACTTTTAATACGTGCTTGTAATTCTTTTGGATTATAAGGTTTTGGTAGGTAATCATCTGCTCCAAGCTCTAAAGCATTAACCTTATCTGTAATATCATGTCTTGCGCTTGAAACAATAATAGGCGTATCATACTTTTTACGAATCTCTTCACACACTTCAAGCCCATCAAGCCCTGGCAAAGAAAGGTCTAAAATGATAAGCTGATATTCTTTTAATGCAAGCTTAGAAAGACCTATATAAGGTTCATGAGCTATATCAACTTTCATATCAAATTTTTCCAAATATTCAGCTGTAATTTCTGCTAATTCTAAATCATCTTCTATCATAAGAATATTTGTCATAGTTTTCCTTTATTTTAAACTTAATTTTAATTTTAAACTAAAATTTATAACGAAAGGAAAATCCTTCCGTTATTTTTATTTAAGCAGAAGCAAAGTCGCAAAACCATTGCGATATACCCAAACTTTGGTAAATTCTTTTTTATTAACTTGTTTTAAAGCTTGTTCTAAATCTTTTAAATTTTTAATTTCACTTTGTCCAACACCTATGATAATATCACCCTCTTGGAAACCAGAATTTTTTCCTTTGCTCTTTTCTTTAACACTATCAACCAAAACACCATTAACATCTTTTGGAATTTGCAAACGATCCTTAAGTCTTGGATCTAAATTTCTCAAACTCAAACCATCAATCAAATCGCTTTGTACGCCTTTAGGATTTTCTTTTTCACCTTTAAGAATAAAACTTGCTTGCTTATTTTCTCCATCTCTTTCGTAACTTAATGAAATTTTTTGACCAATCTCTAAAGTTCCTATATAATTTTTAAGATCAATAGGACTTTTTATAACCTTATCATTAACTTTAGTAACTAAATCTCCACGCTTAAGCCCTGCTTCATCAGCACTTGAACCTTTTTGAACATCAGTGATTAAAGCTCCTTCTTGATTTTTGTAAGCTTTTTTAGTATCACCTTGCAAAGCTAAAATAGTCACACCTAAAAATCCTCTATCAATCTTGCCTTTTTCAATAAGTTTTTTAGCTATATCTTTAACCATATTTGAAGGTATGGCAAAACCTATGCCATTATTTCCACCACCACGAGAAAGAATAGCTGAATTAATACCTACTAAATATCCGCGACTATCCACCAAAGCTCCACCTGAATTTCCTGGATTGATAGAAGCATCTGTTTGTATAAAATTTTCATATTGATTTAAACCTATATTGTCTTTATTTAAAGCAGATATTATCCCACTTGTAACACTAAAACCAACTCCAAAAGGATTTCCAAGTGCAAAAACAACATCTCCTTCCATTAAATCATCAGAATTTGTAAAAGTAATAGCTGAAAGATTATTAGCCTCTATTTTTATAACAGCCAAATCTGTTTTTGGATCTTTACCTATAAGTTTTGCTTTATATTCTATGTCGCTTCCTGGTAAATTCACTGTAATCGTATCAGCATCATCTACAACGTGATTATTTGTTACTATATAACCATCTTTTGAAATAATCACCCCTGATCCCAAAGAACTCACCACTTCTTTATCATTTTTTCCTTTTCTTTGAGAAAAATCAAAATCAAAAAATTGTTTAAAATAAGGATCATTAAAAAAATCATCCAAAGGGCTTGGACGATTTGCTCTTGTAATAGTTTTTGAGGTGGAAATATTAACCACTGATTTTTTTGCATCTTTAATAGAATCATGATAAGAAAGCACTGCATTTCCAGCAGCAGGATTCACACGATTAGCCGTTGCAGTCGATTCGTTAAAATTAATACTTGCAGCAAATAAAGCACTTGCTAAACTTAATGATAAAAAAATCTTTTTCATTTCATTTCCTTTTGTTCTTAAAGATAAATTATCTCGTAAAATATTTTACTGTCTTCATAGTATAAAACCGAAAATTTACAAAATTGTAAATAAAACCTTGAGTGATAAAAATTTATAAAACTTGATTGACTTAGGCTAAAGTTTATGTTATAATTTAATCCTCTATATAATCAAGTAAAAATTTTTAAGGAAATATAACATGAATAGTTTATACGAAACTCTTGGAGTTAGCAAAAACGCTAGTGCAGATGAAATAAAAAAAGCTTACCGTCGCCTAGCTAGAAAATATCATCCTGATATCAACAAAGAAAAAGGTGCTGAAGAAAAATTTAAAGAAATTAATGCTGCTTATGAAATTTTAAGTGACGAAAAAAAACGAGCTCAGTATGACCAATACGGCGATTCTATGTTTGGTGGACAAAGTTTTCATGATTTTTCAAGAAATACTGGTGGGGTAAATTTGGACGATATTTTAAAAGATCTCTTTGGAGGAGGCTTTGGTGGACGCTCAAGAGGGGGTTTTAACAGCTTTTCTTCAAAAGGCTTTAGCAGTGGTTTTGGAGGATTTGGAGGTTTTGAAGAAGAAATTTTAGACAGCAATCTAGAGCTTCACATTCCTTTCGAAAAAGCTGTTAAAGGCGGGGAACATAGTTTTAATTTTCAAGGCGAAACCATTAAATTTAAAATTCCACATGGTATAAAAGAAGGCGAGAAACTAAGAATTCGCTCTAAAGGAAAACAAAGCAGAAATGGAGCTAGAGGAGATTTAATCATTATTGTAAAAATAGAAGAAAGTCCTATTTACACAAGAGAAGATGATGATTTATATCAAAAGGTTGATATTTCTTTAAAAACTGCACTTTTTGGTGGAAAAATAAATATAAAAACACTCAAAGAAGGCAAGGAAGAAGCAACAATTAACATAACGCCTAATTCAAAAAATAACCAAAAAATTCGTTTAAAAGGTTATGGTGTGCAAAATAGAAAAAGTGATATTTATGGGGATATGTATTTGATTTTAAATGTTGTTTTGCCAAATTTAGATACCCTTGATGAAAAATTTATAGAACTCTTAAAAGAAAAATTACCTTAAAGAAAGGAATAAAATATGGAACAGCATTATGATGAACCTGTATATTTAATCAGTGTTGTGGCTAAAGTTTTAAGCATACATCCACAAACCTTAAGGCAATACGAAAGAGAAGGATTGATAGAGCCAAGTAGAACCGATGGCAAAATAAGACTTTATTCTCAAAGAGATATTGACCGTATTAAACTTATATTGCGTTTAACAAGAGACATGGGAATCAATCTTGCTGGAGTAGATGTTATCTTAAAATTGAAAAACCAACTTCACGAATTTGAAAATTTAATTGATGAACTACGCTTAGAATTAAGCAAACAACAAGATAAAGAAGCGGCTAGTAAAGCCGTTGTTAAGCATAAAAATAGCTTTGATTTGATTTTTTATGAGAAAAAATAAAAAATAATGGATAATTTTTTAGAAATTTTTTTAATCACCGTTGCTATAGCTATAGTTTTAAATGTCATATTTAAAAAATTTGAAATTCCAACTATCATTGGATATATAGCTGCTGGAGAAATCATTTCTGAAATTTATCATTTAAGTGGCAAAGGCGAAATCACCCATATAGCCGAATTTGGTATAGTGTTTTTAATGTTTACCATAGGGCTTGAATTTTCTTTTAAGCATTTAATGGCAATGAAACAAGAAGTTTTTTTAAACGGCTCTTTGCAGATGCTTACTTGTGGCTTTGTTTTTATGTTACTTGCTATAGGAATTTTAGGACTTGGAGATAAAAGCGCTACTATAGTAGGCTTTGCACTAGCGCTTTCTTCAACCGCAGTGGTGCTTAAAATTTTAAATGATAATGGCGATATCAATGAGCAATATGGTAGAAAAGCATTGGGAATTTTGCTTTTTCAAGATATAGCCGTTATTCCTTTGCTTTTGCTTGTAGATATTTTTTCATCCAACAATCAAAACATAGAAAAACTCCTTTTTACCACTTTAATTTCAGCACTTATTTTAATCACTTTATTATTTTTCATAGGTAAATATCTAGTGGATAGAATTTTTAGACTCATTATCCACACTTCTTCTCAGGAAATTTTTATTAGTACTGTTTTATTTATGGTTATTGGAGCAAGTTTTTTAGCAAATTATTTTGGATTTTCTTATTCTTTGGGTGCTTTTATAGCAGGTGCTTTGATAGCAGAAACAAAATATAAACACAAAATAGAAGCGGACTTGATCCCATTTAGAGATTTGCTTTTAGGGCTTTTTTTCATAACTGTAGGCATGCAAATTCAACTTGATGTAGTGGCACAAAATTGGTTTTTAATCATAGTTTTAACCCTTCTTGTAATGGCTTTAAAATTTGGCATAGTTTTTGGCTTTTTATTTCTTTACACCAAAAAAAGAGTGGCGCTTAAAACAGCTTTTGCCATAGCTCAAATTGGCGAATTCGCCCTAGCAATTTTTTCTCTTTTACAAGCAAAAAATATGCTTGATATCAAAACTTCACAAATTTTAATTGTTGTTTCTATTTTAACCATGATTATCACACCTTTTATTTTAAACAATATAAGAAAAATTACCAATGTTGTAGAAGATATAGCACTTAATACCAACGCTGTGCAAAATATTGACAGCAATATCAAGCTTAAAAATCATCTTGTTGTTTTTGGCTACGGACGCTTAGGACAAGAAGTCGTACAAAAAATCAAAAACACAGGCGTACCTTATCTTGTTTTAGAAAGTGATTTAAATTTAGTAGAACTTGGAGTTAGTCGAGGTGAAAATGTCGTTTTTGCCAATGCTGCTCAAGAAGAAACCTTAAAAATTGCCAATATAGAAGAATGTGCCGTAGCTATTATCACAGTTACAAATGAAGCTAAACTTGAAATTTTATGTCAAGTGCTAGCTAATTATCCAAAACCTATAGACACCATCATTCATGTAAATGGAACTTTAAAAAAGATGCTTTTTTCTAGCATAGATGAAAATATACGCATCATTCGCTCTGAAAAAGTAATCGCTAGAAATTTAGTTCAAGAAGCGCTAGAATGCCGCATTCACAAAAATACCTAAGGAAGAATTTTGACAAAAAATGAAGAAAAAGCCTTACGCGTAAAATACCTAAGAAATCTTGAAAAATTTTTCAATGGCGCTATATCTGCACTTAAAAAAGAAGATTTTGATAAAACTAAATTTGAAGAAAGAATGTTAAAAAATGCTAAATTTTTTGAAAAAAATCCCGCGGTAAATCTTAACTCAACCTATGCAAAAAATCTTGAATTTTTTGTCAATGCTTGTTTAGATTTTTCCAAAGAAAAAAACGAGCTTTTAAATCTTGCCAATGCTTTAGATAAGCAAAAAAAACAAGGTGGGAAAAAAGAAAAACATAAAAATTATTTAAAGGATTATGAATGATTAATGTATTTTTTGATATGGATGGAACTTTAATCGATAGTGCAAATGCCATTTCTTGTGCAGTCAATGAAATAAGACAGGATTTAAATCTAGCCCCACTTTCAAGAGAAATCATTATGCAAACCATCAATACTCCCAATATTGACTGGGCAAAAGAACTTTATAATATAGAAAATTTCCATCATTCTAATTTTAAAGAAGGCTATGAAAAATATTTTGTCAAGCACTATGAACAAAGCGTGGTGCTTTTTGAAGGAATAAAAGAACTTTTAGAATTTTTAAAAAGCAAAAATTGTTTTTTAGCTATTGCTACTAACGCCCCACAAAGCTCACTTTCAAACATACTTAAAAAACACGATATCATTCCTTATTTTGATAAAATTTTAGGCGTAAGTTTAGGCATAGAACCCAAACCTCATCCTATGATGCTAGAGCTTTTAAAAAGCGAGGCTCCATATAAAACAAGCGTTTTTATAGGAGATAGTCAAAAAGATAAAGAATGTGCTAAAAATGCTAATTTGCCTTATTTTCATGCCAAATGGTATCAAAAAAATTTAAAAGAAAATGAATTTAGCAACTCTAGTGAACTTAAAGGCTTTTTGCAAAAGTATTTATAAGTTTTTTAATGAAATTTTAGTTAAAATTAGAAATAAATTTTAAAAAGAGTAAATTATGAGTGAATTATTAATAGAAATTGGTACAGAAGAATTACCTGCTATTCCTTTGCTAAAAGAATTAGCTAATATAGAAAAAAAATGGAACAATGTTTTAGAAGAATACCGCTTGGTAAGTGATTTTAAATTTTATTATACTCCGCGTCGTTTAGTTTTTTTTCATGAAAATTTTGCAGACAAACAAGAAGATAGCTTTGCTGAATTTATAGGAGCACCTAAAAATGTTGCTTATAAAGATGGAGTTTTAACTCCTGCGGGACAAAGCTTCCTGCAAAAAGCAAGGATCAGTGAAAATGAACTCTCTTTTAAAGAAATCAAAGGCAAGGAAGTTTTGTACCATCAAAAAGCTATTAAAGGTTTGCAAAGTCAAGAAATTTTAGGAGAAATGGTAGAAAAATTTCTAAAAAGTCTTAGTTTTGGCAAAAGTATGCGCTGGGGTGCAAATTCTTTTGAATTCATCCGTGCGATCCGTTCTATAGCTTGCATTTTAAATGATGAACTTGTTAATTTTCAAAGCTATGGAGTAAAAAGTACTAAAAAAACTTTCATTCACAGAAGCGTAAGTTATGATTTGCAAGATTTTAACAATGCAAAAGAATATTTTGAACTACTAGAAAAAAACTATATCATCCTTGATCCAATCAAAAGAAAGGAAAAAATACTTGAGCAATTTAAACTCATAGAAAGTCAAAAAAATATACAAATTGGAGAAGATGAAGAGCTTTTAGCTGAAGTAGTTGCTATCACAGAATATCCTAATGCACTTTTAGGAAATTTTGAAGAAGAATTTTTAGAAATTCCTAGCGAAGTAATCATCACTTCAATGAGAGAAAATCAACGTTATTTTGCAGTTTTTAACGATAAAGGCTTAAGTAATCATTTTATAGTAGTAAGTAATGCAGTATGTAAGGATTATTCAAAAATCATACATGGAAATGAAAGAGTTTTGCGTGCAAGACTTAGCGATGCAATGTTTTTTTATCAAAATGATTTACAAAATGGCTTAAAACCTGAAAAACTTGCCAAAATGACCTATCTTGAAGGTTTAGGCACAATGCAAGATAAAAGTTTAAGAGAGATTAAAATTGCTGAAATTTTATGCCAAATGCTCCATAATGATAAAATCGAAAATATCAGCACAGCACTAAAATACGCCAAAGCAGACTTAGCCACACAAATGGTTTATGAATTTACTGATTTGCAAGGCATTATGGGAAGTTATTATGCGCAAAAAATGGGCTTAGATTATCAAATTTGCTTAGCCATCAAAGAACAATATCTTCCTAATTCCGAACAAGCTCCACTTCCAAGTACAGAATTTTCAAGCATAGTAGCCCTTGCAAACAAGCTTGATACCCTTATAGGACTTTTTAGCATAGGAAAAATTCCAAGCGGAACAAAGGATCCTTATGCCTTAAGAAGAGCTGCCAATGGGATCATTAAAATTGCTTTAAATTTAAATAAAGAATTTGATATCCAAATTTTATTAGAAAAACTTTCAAATCATTATAAAAGCTTTGATATGCAAATTTTAAAAGATTTTATTTTTGAAAGACTTTATACTTTTTATACAGTCAATGCTTCTTTTGTAAAAGCGGTTTTAAGCTCACAAAATACAGATCTTATCCATATCAATCAAAGCGTAAATGCTCTTATAAAACTTAGCAAAAAAGATAATTTTAATGAAAATTTTGCAACCTTTAAAAGACTAGCCAATATCGCCACTAAAAATCCTCATAAAGTTGATGAAAGTCTTTTTGTTCAAGAAGCAGAAAGTAAACTTTACAAAGCTTTTCAAGAAAAAACTAAAGCCAACTCTTTACAAGAAAAACTTGAAAATCTTTTTGCACTTAAGCCTTTTATTGATGAGTTTTTTAATCAAGTGATGATTAATGCTGAAGATGAAAAACTTAAAAATAATCGCCAAGCTTTGGTTTATGAAATTTATGCGGAGTTTTTAAAAATCGCCGATCTTAAAGAGTTAAGCCTATGAAAGCCTTATGGCTTTTTTTAAGCCTTACTCTTTGGCTTTTTGGAGCTCAAAATTTAGAACTCATCAAAGGTCAAGCTTTATTTTTGGAGCTAGATAAGAAAGATTTTTTATCTTTAAAAAATAATGGTAAAAATATTCCCACTTTTACACATCCTAAAAATCAAGAAAAAGTTCTAGCTATTTTTTCCTTACCTTACAAAAATCCCCCGCAAAATACAAAACTTATCGCATTTTATAAAGATAAAAAAGAAGAAATTTTCATAAAAACTTTAGAAGGTAATTATAAAAGTGAAAAATTGCAAGTTGAAAACAAAAAGATTTTTCCACCAAAAACCATACAAGAACGCATCACTAAAGAATTAAAAGAAGCCAATGCGATTTATAGTTCTTATACTCCAAAAGCTTTATTTAACGGTGCTTTTAATATACCTTTAAATTCTTTTATCACAAGTGATTTTGGCAAAGCAAGAACTTTTAATGAAAAAGTAGCAAGTTATCATAGCGGAACGGACTTTAGAGCTGCCACAGGAACACCTATTTATGCAGCCAACTCAGGCATAGTAAAAATTGCAAAAGATCGTTATTTCGCAGGAAATTCAGTAGTCATTGATCATGGTTTTGGAATTTATTCACAATATTATCATCTTTCTAAAATCGATGTTAAAATAGGACAAAAGATAAAAAAAGGTGAACTTATAGGACTTAGTGGGGCTACAGGTAGGGTAAGTGGGCCGCATTTGCATTTTGGAATTTTAGCTGGAGGCAAACAAGTTGATCCTTTGGATTTTGTATCCAAATTTAATGCTATTTTTCAATGAAATTTAGTGACTTTTTCCATGCTTGGCTCCATGAAAGCTATTATAAAAATGCTGTAAGTATAGGAAAAAACGGAGATTTTTTTACTGCTGTGAGCGTAGGAAATCTTTTTGGCACACTTTTAGCCAAGCATTTTTTAAATTTAATAGATGAAAAAATTCTCAAACCTCCACTAGAATTTGTAGAAATAGGCGCTAATGAAGGCTATTTAAGTCGTGATTTTTTAGCCGCTTTGCTTGAATTAAGACCTGAAATTTTTTCTCAAATTTCTTTTTTCATCATAGAACCACATGAAAAATTAAGAACTTTACAAAAAAAGACTTTAGAAGGAGTGGAATTTACTCACAAAAATAGTCTTAAAGAATGCCATTTTAAGAACGCTTTTTTCTTTTGCAATGAACTTTTTGATAGTTTTACCTGCGAACTTATAGATCATGATAAAATGGCATTTGTAGAAAATTTTAAACTTATTTTTAAAAATATGGATGAAAATTTGATCACAAAATGCAAAGCTTTAAATCTTACAAAAGGCGAACTCAGTTTAGAGCTTGAAAATTTTTTTAAAGATTTAAACCAAACTTGTGAGAGATTTATATTTGCGGGATTTGACTATGGAACTTTAAATCCACAAAGTTTTAGCTTAAGAATCTATCAAAAGCACGAAGTTTTTAGCCCTTTTGAAGTATCTTTAAAAGATTTTTTCGGCAAAAGCGATCTAACTTATAATGTCAATTTTACTCATCTTCAAAAACTCATCAAAGAATATGATTTTAAACCTTTAGCTTTTAAAAAACAAAGTCTTGCTTTCATGGATTTTGGTTTTGAAGATTTATTAGAATACACAAAAAATAAAAACATTAAAACTTACGAAAGTTTTTTATCTCAAGCTAAAATTTTATTTTTTAATTTTGATGAAAAATTTCATTTTTTCGAATTTCAAAAAAACTAAAATTTTATATTTTTCATACTCGCTAAACAAACCCCCTCTCTTAAACCCTCATCAATGACTAGAAGTTTATGTTTATCAAACAAAGCATAAAACAGCAAACAACCTGCACTCAAATAATTTTTTCTCATCGTGCCTACTTCTTTTATAGCCTTTTTTTCTTCCATATGAAAAAGTTTAATAGCATAATTTAAAAAATCCTTATGGCAAAGTTTTTTACCATTTACTTTAGTTGCTTCATACTTTTCATAGCTTATATTTTGTTTTAATGCGCTAAGTGTAGTAGGAACTCCGGAATTTAAAACCACCGTTTTAGCCCCTAAAGAACGAAGCTCCTTTTTAATCATAGCCACCTCATCAAAAGCCCTAAAAGCTAAATGCTTTAAATAGGGATTTGCAATTAAAAAATGAATTTTAAGTTTTTTATCTTTAATATTTATGATAAATTTAGGATATTTTTTTATTAATTTTTTATAAGAAATACAAGATTTATAATAAGAATGGTAATTTTTTTCATAAAAACTAATAATACCAAAATCAAAACTTTTAAAACTTTTTCCAAAAGAAAGCTCACAAGAAGCCCCTCCTAAATCACAATATGCAAACTCTCCCCAAATTTTAAGCCTTCTTAAACCTGATTGCATACCTAAAACACTGATCTTAGCTTCACTTTTAGAATCTATAAGCTTAAAATCAATCCCAAATTCTTTTTTTAAATGGGCAAAAATTTCATTTGTATTGCTTGCCTTTCTAAAAGCTGCAGTCGCTACAGCTCTCGCTTTGCTTAAATCTTGCTCTTTAGCTAAAATACTCAAAGTATTTTTTAATCTTTGTATGGCTTCTTTAGAAATTTCTCCACTTTGATTTAGATTTTTCGCTGCCCCAATAACAAATTCATATTCTTTTAATTTATTTAATTTTTCATCCATTTGTACTGCTCTTAAAGTATTTGAACCAAGATCTATACCTAACATGACTTTCCTTATTTGATTTTATAGTATAATAGCAAAAAAGTTCTAAAGGAAAAATATGCTTTTAGGTGTAAATATCGATCATATTGCAGTGTTAAGACAAGCTAGAATGGTAAATGATCCTGATCTTTTAGAAGCTGCTTTTATAGCAGCTAAACACGGAGATCAAATCACTTTGCATGTAAGAGAAGATCGCCGTCATGCTCAGGATTTTGACTTGGAAAATATTATAAAATTTTGCAAAAGCCCTGTCAATTTAGAATGTGCTTTAAATGATGAAATTTTAAATTTAGCTCTTAAACTCAAACCCCACCGCGTTACTTTAGTGCCTGAAAAAAGAGAAGAGCTTACTACAGAAGGGGGGCTTTGTTTAAATCATGCTAAATTAAAACAAAGCATAGAAAAACTTCAAAATGCAAACATTGAAGTTTCACTTTTTATTAATCCTAGTTTAGAAGATATAGAAAAATCAAAAATTTTAAAAGCCCAATTCATAGAGCTTCATACAGGACATTATGCGAATTTGCACAACGCACTTTTTAGCAATATCTCTCATACTGCTTTTGCCTTAAAAGAACTTGATCAAGATAAAAAAACCTTGCAAGCTCAATTTGAAAAAGAATTACAAAATTTAGAACTCTGTGCCAAAAAAGGCCTAGAACTTGGCTTAAAAGTAGCCGCGGGACATGGTTTAAATTACAAAAATGTAAAACCCGTAGTAAAAATTAAAGAAATTTGCGAGCTAAATATAGGACAAAGCATTGTAGCAAGATCTGTATTTACAGGACTTCAAAACGCTATTTTGGAAATGAAAGAACTTATTAAAAGATGAAAAAACTAGCCATTAGTATAGGCGATATAAACGGCATAGGACTTGAAATTTTAGTGCGTTCTCATGAAGAACTAAGCAAAATCTGCACACCTTTTTATTTTATCCACGAAAGCTTGCTTGATAAAGCTTCAAAACTTTTAAATTTAAAACTTTTTAATGCAAAAATCGTAGCTTTTAAAGATGGAAAAGACTATGAGTTTAATTTTATAAAAAAAGAAAATTCTCTTGAAATTTACTCTTTCTACCTTCCTTTAGGCTTCAAAGTGGATGAAAATTTTGAAATCAAAGCCGGAGAAATAGATACAAAAAGTGGACTTTATGGTTTTTTAAGTTTTAAGGCGGCAAGTTATTTTGTCTATGAAAAACACGCCCATGCCTTACTTACTCTACCTATACACAAAAAAGCTTGGGAAGATGCGGGACTTAAATACAAAGGACACACCGATGCTTTAAGGGATTTTTTTAAAAAAAATGCCATTATGATGTTAGGTTGCAAAGAACTTTTTGTAGGGCTTTTTAGCGAACATATACCTTTAGCTAAGGTGAGTAAAAAAATCACTTTTAAAAATTTAAGTATCTTTTTAAAAGATTTTTACAAAGAAACGCATTTTAAAAAAATGGGGCTTTTAGGTTTTAATCCTCATGCTGGAGATTATGGAGTTATAGGCGGAGAAGAAGAAAAGATCATGGAAAAAGCTATAGCCTTTGTTAATGCCTTTTTACACTCTAAAAAAGATGAAAAATTTTTCAAAAAAGCCTTAAAAGATGAAAATTTACAAAAAGAATTGCTTTTAAATTTTAAAGGCAAGGGCGTTTATCTACCCTATCCTTTAGTGGCTGATACAGCTTTTACTAAGACTGGTTTAAAAAACTGCAATCGTTTAGTGGCTATGTATCACGATCTTGCCCTTGCTCCTTTAAAGGCCTTGTATTTTGATAAAAGCATCAATGTGAGTTTAAATTTACCCATCATACGCGTTAGTGTTGATCATGGTACGGCCTTTGATAAAGCCTATAAAAATGCTAAAATCAACACTAAAAGTTATTTTGAAGCAGCTAAATTTGCAATCGATCTAAGCCCTAAAACTTAAATTTAGCTCTAGAATCAATCAAATCTTCTTTAGCTAAGCTGTCTATAAAATCTTGCAAATCTTTATTGGTATTTAAACTTTGAGTGAGTAAATTTTCATATTTATCAACTTTATTTTTAAAAATTTGCTCTAAAGCTTCTTTAGTTTTTGTATCTTTTTTTGCTCTTTGCGTAAGCTCTAATAAAGCTTTAGCATAAGCTTCTTGCATACAATCACTTGCATTGAGTAAAGATAAAATAGGATTTTCCCCTGCTTTTGTATTTTGCATATTTTTTATACAAATTTTTCTTTCTTTAAGCATCTTTTTGAAATGGCTTTAAAATCTTTTTTCATCTTTTTATCTGCTTTTTTTGAAATATTTTGATATAAACTACTATAGATGTTATCTACTAAAGCAAGTTTTTTATTTTCAAATTCATTACGCACACCAATTTTATTGCATATCATAAGCTCATCATCACTTTTGCCATCATATTTGATTTTAGAGCAATCAAAACTAGGTTTTACTTCATCTTTATAAATAAGCTCATCAAAACTCAAAGCCCCTAAACTCGCCAAACTTAAACCAAGCAATAAAATAATTTTTTTCATTATTTACCTTTAAAATTTTTATTTTATTTTAACAAAAATATTTTGAATTTTTTAAGGAAATTAAGCCTTTATTTTATTATAATGCGTTTTTATTTTTTATAAGGAACTTAAAATGCAAAATTACAAAAAAGCTCTTTTTGCACTAGCTCTTAGTGCTTTTTGTATGGGCGTAACTGAATTTGTTATGGCAGGAGTTTTGGTTGATGTTGAAGCGTATTTTAGCGTAGATGCAAAAACCGCGGGCTATCTTACAACCTTATATGCTATAGGTGTTGTTATAGGTGCTCCTCTTATCACCATACCTTTAAGTCGTTTTCATAGACATACACAACTTTTAATCAATCTTGGAATTTTTGCTTTAGCAAATTTCATCATCTTTTTTAGCCAAAATTTCTATCTTACTGCTTTTGCACGCTTTATAGCAGGAACACAACATGGGGTATTTTTTGTCATTGCCACCTTAGCTGTAAGTGCTATAACTCCAGATGATAAAAAATCAAGTGCTCTAGCTATAATGGTCACAGGGCTTACTGTAGCCTTAGTTACTGGAGTGCCGCTTGGAACTTTTATAGGGCATTATTTTGGCTTTAAATTTATCTTTTTACTCATTTTTATCATTACAAGTCTAGCATTTTTTGGAGTATGGCATATGATGCCCAAAAATTTACATCCTAGCCCAACCAGTCTTAAAAATCTAATCCCTGCTTTTTCTCATCAAAATTTGTTAAAAACTTATACTATAACCATTTGTAGTTGTGGGGCTCAATTTGTTCTTTATACTTATTTGCAAAAAATACTTGTAGAAATAAGCGGTTTTAAAGTCCAAGATACAGCTTATATCTTGCTTTTATATGGAATTTGTGCAATTTGTGGGAATTTATGGGGCGGAAAAATAGTAGATAAAAAAGGTGCTATTTTTTCTTTGCGTCTTATTTTAAGCATACAAGTTCTAGTATTTTTAAGTGTATTTCTCACCATGCATTCTAAAATTTTAATCATTTTTAGCGTAGCTTTGATAGGATTTTTTGCCTTTTCAACCATACCTGCACTAAAAATGCTTAGCATTACTAAAGCTAAACGCCATACTTATAAAGTCATAGACAGTACAGTAAGTGTGAATGAAGCAGCTTTTAATGTAGGCATAGCTTTAGCAAGTTTTTTAGGTGGGATTGTTTTAGCAGGATTGGGTATAGAATTTAATGCTTTATTTTCAGCACTTTTTGTAAGCCCTGCTTTGATTTTTGCCTTGCTTTTTGCCAAAGATAAATTAAATTATAAAAAATTTCAAAGAAAAAGTTTTACAAAGGTATAAATTGGAATAGAAATTGCTTGCTTATTTAATGTAAAGTTAAATAAAGGAGGAGAAAATGGTAGTAGATAATACTCAAAAAACATCAAATGCTATCTTTAGCACCACAACTAAAGTTAAAGAAAAAAATACTTCGGCAGATGAATTTCAAGCCACATTAAATGAAGTAAAAAACAAAGAAGAAAAGGAAGATAAAAAAACAAACTCAAGCAAATTTACCAACGAAGACATTGATCTTGGTGCTGTTAGAGAAGATTTTAGATCTTATGCTTGGCAAAAAATGAGAGAAGATCAATACAAAAAAAATGAGGAGACTTTGCTAAATAAGCTTTTTGCTACAATTGACGCAGGAAATGCCACAAACAATACAAAGGCTTAATATACAAATCAATCAAAACTCAAACTACATAAACGAGAATTCCAATAATTCTCGTAAAATTTTTAATAACTCTGGATAAAATGAAAAAATTTATTATTTCCTCCATATGAAGAAAATATAGAAAAATTGACCAATTTAATTTATCAAATTCTGTTATAATTTTGCTAAAAACAAAGGAAAATAATGATTTTTATCGATGCTTGCTTTAAAAAACCTACACCCTACACCCCTATTTGGATGATGCGTCAAGCAGGAAGGTATTTGCCAGAATATATGGAAGTAAGAAAACAAGCGGGTGATTTTCTCTCTTTATGCAAAGACTATAAAAAAGCTTCTGAAGTTTCTTTACAGCCTATTGATATTTTAGATGTAGATGCAGCAATCATTTTTTCAGATATTTTAGTTGTTCCTCTCGAAATGGGTATGAATTTACGTTTTGAAAAAGGAGAAGGGCCTGTTTTTGATAATCCTATTTCAACCCTAGAAGACTTAGAAAAACTTGACGATCAAAATGCGCATAAAAAATTAAATTATGTCTATGATGCCTTAAAGCTTACTAGAGAAAAATTATCTCAAAACAAGGCTTTAATAGGATTTTGCGGAAGCCCTTGGACTATAGCTACCTATATGATAGAAGGAGGCGGAAGTAAAAATTATGCAAAGTGTAAAAAAATGCTCTATCAAAACCCAGAACTTTTACATAAAATTCTAAATAAACTAACTCAAGTTTTAAAACTTTATTTAGAAGAGCAAATTAAAGCAGGTGCCAATGCTGTACAAATTTTTGATAGCTGGGCAAGTGCTTTAGAATATGATAAGTTTTTTAAATTCTCTTTTAATTATATGCTTGAAATTTCAAATTTTATTAAAGGCAAATACCCAAATATACCTGTAATTTTATTCCCTAAAGGCATTAGCGGTTATTTAGATAGAATCGATGGTAATTTTGATGTTTTTGGGGTTGATTGGAGCACTCCGCTTGATTTAGCACGTGATAAACTATCGCACAAATACACTCTTCAAGGCAACATGGAGCCTTGCAGACTTTATGATAAAAATGCCATCAAAGAAGGAGTGGAAAAAATACTAAAAACCATGCAAAATAAAGCTCATATTTTCAACTTAGGACATGGGATCTTGCCTGATATTCCTGTTGAAAATGCAAAATATTTTATCAAGCTTGTACAAGAAAGTTCAGCTAAATGAAAATACTCTTTGGTCCTGTTAGCTCAAGGCGTTTTGGAAGATCTTTGGGTATAGATTTAAGCCCTAGCAAGAAACAATGCAATTTTGATTGTGTTTATTGCGAGCTTGATCCAAAAAAAACCCAAGAAAAACAGGATGAAATTATCAGCATAGACAAAATTATCTCCGAAGTTAAAGCCATGCTTGAAAAAAATGTTGAATTTGATTTTCTTACCCTTACTGCCAACGGAGAGCCTAGTCTTTATCCTCATTTAAATGAGCTTATTTTATCTTTACGCAGCATTGCTAAAGATAAAAAATTGCTTATTTTAAGCAATGGTACAGCTGTATTAGATGAAGACAAATTTAATGCTTTGCTAAAACTAGATGTGGTCAAATTTAGCCTAGATAGTGCAGTTGCTAAAACTTTTTATCGTATTGATAGAGCTTTAAAAAACATTGACTTAGAAAAAATGATAGAAAAAATGGCAGATTTTAGAGCTAGGTTTAATGGAGATTTGATTATGGAAATTCTAGTTGTTAAAGATCTTAATGACAACGAAGAAGAATTTGAAGCACTTAATCAAGCTTTAAAAAAAATCATGCCTTTAAGGGTTGATCTAAGCACCATAGATAGACCTCCTGCTTATGCTGTTAAAAAAGTAAGCGAAGAAAAACTTTTAGAACTTTCTAAACTTATAGATTCTACTCCTGTACTCTTAGCCAAAAGACATTATGAAGGTGGAAAACTAAGCTTCAATGAAGAAGAATTATTAAAAATGCTTCATTTGCGCTCACAAAGCGAAATAGACATTGAAGTGAAATTTGATGAACAATCCAAAACTCTCTTAAATCAACTTATCAAAGAAAAAAAGGTAAAAATTCTCGATTTAGCTGGAGTTAAATTTTATAAAGTTTAGGCCTTTGGCAAATACTTTCTAAGTAAAGTTATAAGATCATTTCTACTTACATCACTTAAAACTTCGCTCACACAATCAAAATCCCTAACTTTTTCCTTTGAAAAAAAGATGATATGGCTTTGTGGATGCTGTTTTTTATAAGCACTTAGCAAATTTCTCATTTGCTCAAGATCAAATTTAATTAATTCATAATCAAGTAAAATCAAACGATAAGTCTCCTTGCTTAATTCTTGTTTTAATTGACTAAAAGAATTTATACATATATTTTTATCACATTGTTTTTCTATTATATTAAAAAACAAGGTTGCATCAAAATCATTTTGTTTAAAAAGCAATACATTATTTTGATAAGGGGTTTTAAATTTTAAAGTGCAAACCTTATCAAGCTTGTTTTGCAAAATATTTTCAAGATCTTTTTTTTCAAAAGGTAAAGTTAAAAAATACTCATAATGTGTATTTTTATGCCGACCCATCACTATAAAATCATAATTTTTCTTTACATTTTTATTGAAAATTTTATCCTTGATAAAAATCAAATGAAAGTCATTAACATCAAAACTTAAATTTTTAAAACAAGTGCTTTCTATGCCAAAATACGAAAGTAAATTTGCAAGTAAAAAATTCTCAAGCTCATCATTATTAACTATGGCCACACTTGCTTCAAATTGCAAAACCTTTCCATGAGATGTTCCTATAATGCTTTTATGATGCTCTAAAGCCTCATTTAATTCTAATCTAATTTGATCTTTTTGAGAATTTAAGGCATTTAAAATCAAAGAATTAATTTCTTTATTATACCCTTCATTTAAGCAACGCATTGCATTAGATATATTTACAAGCTGATATAAATTTTCCTCCAATAAATGCAAATATCTATCTTTTTCATGGGATATTTTAGTTAAATTTTGGCTCGTAGTTTCAAATTTTTCCTTTAACAAATCAAGCGCACTATCAACATCAATCTTTTTTTGAAAATTTAAAAAATCATTTTGCATGCAAAAAATTTTTTGATATATTTTGTTTATATTTCTATTTTGCCTAAAAGCAAAAATAAAAAGTGTTAAAGATAAAACAAAAATGCTAGAAAACATACCTATTTTCAGTTGTTCAGTAACACTATCAAGCTTTGAGATATCAATACTTAAATACGCTAAAATTAGATTAAAAATAAAAATTATCCCTGCTAATATCAAATCAATTTTCCTTTATCTTTTGCGCCGCTTTCCTGCCTACAAGCATTGTAAGATCTTTAAAATCAGCCTTATATATAGATTCAAAATTTCCATAATACGCTAAAAGTTTTTGTATAACCCCTGAACTAAGTCCTAAATTTGCAAGCTTAGAACTTTTCAAGTCCTGTTTTTTCTTAGTATTTTGATGAAAGCTGATAGCAAAACGGTGTGCTTCATCTCTTAATTTCTGTAAGAATTGTAGTTTTTTATCGTTAATGCTTAGACTAAATTCTCCTTTTAAGGAATGAATTTTATCCTTAGCACCCCCTTTAGCCCTATGTGCTTTTGCATCGATTTTTTCTTTTGAAATAGCTAAAATATCGACATTTGCCCCACTACTTACAATGATTTCTTTAGCCAAATCAAGCAAAGCCTTTCCCCCATCTATAAGCCATAAATCAGGAGGAGGTATTTTATCAAAGTCCAAAGCCCTACGCGTTAAAACTTCACGCATTTGATCATAGTCATTTTTATGTTTTAAATGAAATTTTCTATATTTTGACTTATCCCAAGAATTTATTCTATAAGTTACCATAGCTCCAACATTTGCCACGCCTTGCAAATGAGAATTGTCAAAAATTTCTATATCATTTGGTAAATTTTCAAGCTCAAAATAAGACTTTAATTCTTTTTGTATAGTAAAACCATGATTTTTTTGCTCTTTTTCTATATTTAAAAGGGCATTTTGAAAAGCCAAATCACAAATTCTTCTTTTTTCTCCTATTTTAGGGATTTTAATACTGATTTTTTTATCAAATCTTTGGCTTAAAATTTCTTCCAAAAGCACTCTATCTTCAAATTCTTCATAAACATAAATAACATTTGCAAGCAAAGGAATGTCCATACTAAAATTTTCTAAAATCAATTGCTTATAAATTTCATTTTTATCCCATTGTATATCATTTTTTATAGGAGTAATCTTAGAATTTGCACTGATAATTTTTCCATTTTGCACTACAAAACGCAAGGTTGAAAGCATGGAATTTTCAAAAGCTAAAGCAAATACTTCAAAATCTTCTAATTTTGCAATATCTATTTCAACCTTAACTTCTAAATCCTTAATTGTTGCGATTTGATCTCTTACTTTAGCTGCTTCTTCGTAATTTTCATTTTGCGCTAAAATAAGCATTTGTTTTTCTAAGTTTTTAAGCAAAATACTAGGATTTAAAAGCGCACGCATAGCCTCATCTAAAATTTCAAGGTATTTTTCTTTGCTGATGCGTTTATCACAAGGCGCAAGACAACGAGAAATTTGATAAAAAATACAAGGGGATTTACAACTTGCTTTTTGCTTTAAAGGATAGTATAAATAAAGCGCATCTAAAAGCTCTCTAGCACCTTTAAAAAAAGGGCCAAAATATTTAATTTTGCTTTTTTTTACCAATTTTCTAGTGATCTCAAAGCGTGGAAATTCTTCTTCAAAATCCACATAAATATAAGGATAAGTTTTATCATCTCTTAGTAAAATATTATATTTTGGATGCAGTTGTTTGATAAAAGAATTTTCCAAAATCAAAGCATCAGCCTCTGAATTAGTAGTGATAAATTCCAAATGTATTGTTTCTTCAATCATTTTTTGAATTCTTAAAGAATTTCTTGGGTTTGCATGTAAATTTGGAGTAAAAGCAAAATAAGATCTAACACGATTTTTAAGATTTTTAGCCTTGCCTACATATAAAAGCTTTCCTTCTTGATTAAAATATTGATACACTCCAGCACTATTGGGAAGAGTTTTTAACTCATTTTCTAAATTCTCTTTAATCAAGATTAGAACCTTTTTTTTATAAGCTCTCTTAAATCTTCAAATTTCTTAAATAATTTTTTATCTTCAAAGCAATTTTTAAATTCACCCTTAGAAAGCTCCAAATAAGAATTTTTAGAGAGTTTTTCATCATTTTTGTTTTTATTTACCGTATAAGTGTATTTTTGAGAAAAGATTTTTATATCTTTTATATCAACAAATCCACTTAAAGGATATTTTTGTCCATATGCTTTTATGAGAAATTTAATATAAATTTTGCTATCATCATGATTTAATTCTTGATAAGCTGCTGGATGTAAGGTTATTATATTTAAAATATGATTTTTTACATAAATTTTAGCAATCAAACGTTGCTTAGCAAGCGGAAAAGAACTTAAAAAATCTTTGCAAAAAAATAAGGTTTTTAAAGGCTTATAATGAGGTTTATCCATCAATTCATTAATAACAGCACTAGCGTTTTTAGTCATCTTAATATTATTTCTTTTTCCCATAAGATGATTTTAGCATTTCTTTTCTTAATTTTCTTCTGTGCTTGCGGATATAAAGGCAACCCTCAATACACAAGCTATGAACAAAATGGCTCGGTAAAAACCATTAAAAAATACGAACAATTACATAGGTGGTAAATAATGAAAAAAGCAGATATTTTAGTTTTAGACTTTGGCTCTCAATACACTCAGCTTATAGCAAGACGCTTAAGGGAACAAGGAGTTTATGCAGAAATTTTACCTTTTAATGTAAGCTTAGCTGATATTAAGGCGAAAGAACCAAAAGGTATTATTTTAAGCGGAGGTCCAGCAAGCGTATATGCAACTGATGCGTATTTTTGCGATAAAGGCATATTTGACTTGGGTTTACCTGTTCTTGGAATTTGTTACGGTATGCAGCTTATGGCACATCATTACAAAGCTACAGTTGCACCTGCAGGACATAAAGAATACGGTAAAGCAAACATAGAGATCAAAAAAGACAGTGCTTTATTTAAAAATCTTCCAAAAAAGCAAACCGTTTGGATGAGTCATTCTGATAAAGTAGAAAATTTACCTGATGGTTTTGAAGTTTTAGCCACAAGTGAAAATAGCCCTTTTTGTGTTTTTGGCAACGAAAATAAGAAATTTTTTGCCTTACAATTTCACCCAGAAGTACAACACAGTGAATTTGGCAAAAATATCTTAAAAAATTTTGCTAAATATGCTTGCAATTGTGAAAGTATTTGGAATATGGGTTCTTTTGCAAAAACTCAAGCAGAAAAAATCCGTGAAGAAGTAGGCAATGATAAAGTGCTTTGTGCTGTAAGTGGCGGAGTAGATAGTAGCGTAGTTGCTGCACTTTTAGCTAGTGCTATAAAAGAGCAAGTTATAGTAGTTTTTGTAGATAATGGACTTTTAAGAAGTGGAGAAAAAGAACAAGTTGAATTTATGTTTAAAAACACTTTAGGCATCGATCTCATCAGCATTGATGCAAGTGAAATTTTCTTAAGTCGCTTAGCTAATGTCACAGATCCTGAACAAAAAAGAAAAATCATAGGAAATACCTTTATAGAAGTTTTTGAAGAAGAAGCAAAAAAACATAAAGATGTAAAATATCTCGCTCAAGGCACACTTTATACTGATATCATAGAAAGTTCTGTTGTAGGTGCAAGCAAAACCATTAAAAGCCATCATAATGTAGGAGGCTTACCTGAAAAAATGAATCTTAAACTCATAGAGCCTTTAAAAGAAATTTTTAAAGATGAAGTGCGTGCTTTAGGGCTTGAGCTTGGACTTAGCAAAGAAGTGGTTTATCGCCATCCTTTCCCTGGGCCAGGGCTTGCTATACGCATTATGGGAGAAGTAAATCGCCCTAGCTTGGAACTATTGCGCAAGGCTGATGTAATTTTACTTGAGGAACTTAAAAGTACAGGTTGGTATGATAAAACTTGGCAAGCATTTTGCGTGCTTTTAAATGTTAAAAGCGTTGGGGTTATGGGGGATAACCGCACTTATGATAATGCAGTTTGCATACGCGTTGTAGATGCAAGCGATGGTATGACAGCTACCTTCTCGCATTTACCTTACGAAGTTTTAGAAAACATAAGTCGCCGTATCATCAATGAAGTAGAAGGTATAAACCGCGTTGTTTATGATATCTCAAGCAAACCACCTGCAACCATAGAATGGGAATGATCCATTTTTTCTAGCTCTTATTTTTAATATAAAATTTTTATAAAAATAAGGCTAGAATTTATTTAAGAAATTTCAAGGAAGAAATATGCATGGAAAAATAGCTATTTATATGGATTCTACAGGACGTGGAACCGTTACAAACTCAGCAAATACCTTTTTTGACTTTAATCGCCAAATTTGGAATGATAAAAAAAGTATGCCAAGTGTTGGTATGCTTGTGGAATTTAGAACTCTTTCTAGCGAAAAAAAAGCAGAAGACGGCAAACTCGTTCAAACAAGCAAAACCATAACAGGTATAAAACCTTCAAAATTTCAAGAATTCAAAGAAGGGGATTTTATCACTGAGCATGATTTTTGGAAAACTGATAATGATGATGAATTAGAAGACTTGCAAAACTCAAGAAGAAGTGCTTATATAACAGAACTCTATAGAACAACAGACTTTGACACTATAGAAAAAATTCCTCTTTCTTTTACTATACCTCAAGCTATACAAAAATATTTTGCCCATGAAATTTTATCCGTAGAAACGCTTCAAGCCAATCTACAAGATGAAAAGGAAATTCCTTGTATACTTGATTATCTTATACTTAAAAGATTTTTATTTAAAGCTTATGATACTTTAATTTTTATGGATAATAGCATAGACCAAACCCAATTTAGCGCATTAAAAAGCATCATGATGCATTTAGAGAATTCGTATAAGCAAATGATGGCTGATCAAAAACCAAATATCACTAAAATTTTTAACGAAACTTTTTTATCTTTGCAGTGTCATTACCAAGCTTTAGTAGCCACCATAGATACAAGAAAAAATCGTCTAGCCTCACTTGAAGCACAAATGAAAACTTTACAATCTGAAATAAATCTTAAAAGCAATGCGACCGATGCAGACCCTGAAAAACTTAAAGCACGACAAGAAAGATTGGCTAAACTACAAAAAGAAGCAGAATACTACAGAACAACACTAAAAAGACTTGATGCTATAAGGGAAGATTTTTATAAGAAAAATTACAATATTTTCGAAAATGCTTTTAAACTTTCACGAGAAAAACTCTTTAAAAAAATTGTCACAGGTTTAAATCTATGTGCAACCATAATGGATGTCAAAATTTGGCACTTATCTTTAAAATCATCAGGGGTTAAAAATTCTTATTTTACTATGAGTAATATAGAAAATTCTTTCTGTTCTCTTTCTTTTGCAGAACATTACTTAAGTCGCTTAAATAAATCCGCTCTAAATCCTTTTGATCAAAAACTTTTAGTGTATATTCAAAAAATCACAAAAGAACAAAGAAAAAAATTTTTAGTTGTCACATCGGATTTAGATTTATTATGCAAATTAAAAATTGAAAACTTTTCACAAAATCCGTATTATTTAGTAAAATACGCACCTAAAAAAGTAAATTATCAATCTTTAATGCGTGATAACACCTTTGATATAGTCTATATTGATGAAAAACATGTTTGGGAAAATGTTGCCGATATTATTTTACAAGGAAAGCATTTTGACAAATCAGGAAAAACCAAATTTAAACTGATTTAAGACATAGAAATTTAAGCTAAATTAAGTTATAATTTCCTTGCCTAAACAGTTTGTAGTATTTAAAGTGATCCAACACATTTTTATTAACTGCGATTGTGTGATTTACCGTGTTCTGTGGCATCGTTTGAGCTTTGAAAAAAGTGAGAAGTTGCAGCCTTTAAAAATTACCTAGCGGTTTTCTTTGACTTTTTGGGGTCAATCTTTGTTAAACGGCTGTTTGGGTTTAAAAGGAGATATAAATGAAAATAATGATTTTGGGTAGTGGTGCAAGAGAATATTCTATTGCTTTAGCCTTAAGAAGAGTAGACAAAAATTTAGAGTTTTATTTTGCTCCTGGAAATGGCGCTACCGAAAGTCTTGGAACAAATTTAAACCTAAAAGATCCAGTAGTTTTAGCAACCTATGCAAAAGAAAAAGGTTTTGATCTTTGTATAGTAGGAAGTGAAAGTTTTTTAGCTGAAGGGGTTGTAGATATTTTTAAACAACAAGGACTTGCTATTTTTGGGCCAAGTAAAGCTGCTGCAATGCTTGAAACCTCAAAATCTTTTATGAAAAGCTTTCTTAAAAAATACCGTATCAAAACAGCCAAATTTTTAAACACAAATGACATTGAAAAAGCAAAAAATTTTATATATAGTTTAACCCCTCCTATAGTAGTAAAAGCCGATGGACTTTGCGCAGGAAAAGGTGTTATCATAGCTAAAACTCATGAAGAAGCCATAGAAGAAACAGCTAAAATGCTGAGCGGAGAAAGCTTTGGAGATGCTGGAAAACTCGTTGTAATTGAAGAATTTTTAGATGGTTATGAATTAAGCATTTTTGCAGTATGTGATGGCAATGATTTTGTTTTACTTCCTGCAGCACAAGATCACAAAAAATTACTCGATAATGATCAAGGGCCAAATACTGGTGGAATGGGTGCTTACGCTCCTAGCTCTTTGGCGAATGAAAGCTTGCTTAGAAAAGTTCAAAAAGATATTATTTTACCAACTTTAGCAGGTATGAAAAAAGAAGGAGCGGAATTTTGTGGTGTTTTATTTATAGGTGCTATGATCGTTGGAAATAAACCTTACGTATTAGAATTTAACGTTCGCTTTGGCGATCCTGAATGTGAAGTTTTAATGCCTTTAATCGAAGATCCTTTAGAGCTTATTTTAGCTGCTACTCAAAGACGCTTAAGACACTCAAAAATCAAAATCAAAAAAGAATTTGCAGTAGGGGTTGTATGCGCAAGTGAAAACTATCCTTACAAAAGTTCACCAAAAAGTGAAATTACTGTAAATAACATTCCTGAAAACTCTCATATTTCTTATGCTGGAGTAAGCCTAGAAGATGGCAAATTAATGGCTGATGGTGGAAGAGTTTTAGTTTGCGTTGGCACAGGAAAAAGTATAGAAGAAGCGCAAAAAAATGCTTATAAACTTTGTGATAATGTAAATTTCAAAGGAAAACAATACAGAAAAGACATCGCTCATCAGGTTCTGAAATGAAAGAAAATTTACAAGACCGCTTAGAGCGTGAAAATCTAAAAATAGCAAGTTTTGGAAAAAGAGTTCTAGCTTTTTTAATCGATGATATGGTTATTTCTTTGATTGTGTTTATCATTTTTTATGATCGTCTAATCCAAGCAAAAGATTTATTTGAAACAACTCAAATTGTAGGAAATTTTTACCTTGGCTTCATCTTGCTTCATTTTAGTTATCAAGCAATTTTTACTTATCTTTATGGGGCAAGTTTGGGAAAAATATTATGCAAAATTATCATCTTGGATGAAAATCTTCTTGATAAACCCAATCTCATTCAAAGTTGCATCAGGTCTGCCGTAAGACAAGTTAGTGCTATGGCGTTTATGCTTGGATTTGCTTGGGCTTTAAGCAATGATTTACGCAAAGCTTGGGAGGATTATCTAGCAAGGACAATAGTAGTTGATGTGGCGTAAATTTTCCCTATTGCTAGGAACTAGCATAGCTTTAAGTGCAGCACAAGTTGATATTTACACTCTTGATGCAAAAAAAGAAGGTGATATTCTTACTGCGAACAATGATGTTATTATTTTTTCTGATTTTTATTTCATCACTGCCAATAAAGCAATTTACAATGAAAAAACCGGAGATGTTGAGCTTTTTGGCGATGTTAACATCCTAAGGGGACAAAACGAAAGATCGCATTCTGATTATGCTAAAATCAACCTAAATTCCAATCAAGCCGATTTTAGTAATTTTTTCTTTTCCAATAACAATCTTGAAGTATGGTTTCAAAGCAAAACAAGTCATCTAAATGATAAAGTCTTTGAAAGTAAAATTTCAGCAGTTTCAAGCTGCAATGTTGAAGATCCTGATTGGGAAATTCGTTTTTCAAAAGGCTGGCTTAACCGGGAAACCAATTTTGTTCATCTTTACAATGCAAGATTATATGTTAAAAATACCCCAGTTTTTTATCTGCCTTATTTTGGATTTAGCGCTGATACTCATAGACAAAGCGGGCTTTTAATCCCAAAAATCGTTTTAAAAAGTAGCGAAGGCTTATACTATGAACAACCTATTTATATAGCCACTCAAGAAAATTGGGATTTAGAACTTAATCCACAAATTCGAACAAACCGTGGTTTTGGACTTTATTCTACTTTAAGATTTCTTGATTCTCCATATTCAACAGGAGAATTAAATTTTGGTGCTTTTAGGGAAAATAGCTCCTATTTTCACGATGAAAATTTAAAAAATCAAACCCACTATGGAATAGAACTAAAATACTCAAGAGATGATTTAATCAAATCTTTACTCAGTGATAATTTTCAAGAAGGCCTATGGATAGATGCAACCTATCTCAACGATGTGGATTATTTAAATTTAGGAAGTAGGGATTATCGAGATCTTAACTCGCTTGTAACCTCAAAAATCAATTATTTTTTAGCCGATGAAAACAATTTTTACGGAGCTTATGCAAGATATTATATCGACACATCTAAACTTAGCAACAATACAACCTTACAAGAATATCCAAGCTTTCAATATCATAGATTTTTAAATAACCTTTTTGATGAACGCCTGCGTTATTCATTTGATGCTTCATTTCATAATTTTTACCGACCTGCTGGTTCTTATGCAAATGAGCTAAATTTAGACTTGCCTATCTCGTATCACAATGCTTTTTTTGGAGACTTTTTACACTTTACTTTTACAGAAAGATTTTATGCTTCTTTTGTAAATTATAGCAACAATCCCGAAAGAAACCATGAGCATTATTTCAGAAACACTCATGATTTTAACCTCTATACCGATCTTTCAAAAGCTTATGAAAATTTCTTTCATACTTTAAATTTGGGGGTAAATTATGTTTTACCAGGAGCAAAATCAGGTGAAATCACGCAAGATTATCTTCAAGATTATGAAAAAGAAGATGAACATATAAGTCTTTATGCTGTACAATATTTCTATAACAACGAAGGACAAAAAAAGCTCAAACACAGAATTTCACTTGATTATCTTAATAAACAAAACGAATTCTATGAACTTGAAAATCTTTTAACTTATTATTTTAATGAAAATATCAATCTTAACAGCGAAGTGCTTTACTCTTATGAGCAAAGTCGCTTTACTAATGTCATCAGTCAAATAGAAGTCAATACAAATTCAAAATTTAACTGGATGTTTTCTCATGCTTATCAAAATGATGAGTATGGAAAATACAGCTTTATTGGCACAAGAGCAAACTATATTGCCACACCTAATTACAATCTATTTGGTGGGATTTGGTTTGATACTCAAAGAGCTCATGCAAACATGTGGGAACTTGGCTATACTTACCAAAGAAAATGTTGGAATTATTCTTTAATGTATAGAGAAAGAATCGATCCACAACTTACAAGCGGTGGTATCACAGCCAAAAATCAAAGCGGAGTTTATTTTATTTTCAACTTCTATCCTTTAGGAGGAGTAAAATATGACTTCTCATTAGCAGAAAGTGAAAACAAAATTTAAAAAGGATGAAATTTGCTAAATATTTTTAAAAATTTTACAAATTTATTGTCTGGCAAAAAAGGAAAAATAATGCAATACAGCATAGAAATTAACAAAAATACAGAAATATTTGATATAGATAAAGTCGCCAAACAAGCTGCTGGTGCTGTTTTAATGAGACAAGGTAGAAGCGTTGTTTTAGCTACGGTTGCAAGAGAAGAAAAACAAGTTGAAGAAGATTTTTTACCTCTAACCGTTCAATACATCGAAAAAGCTTATGCCGCAGGAAAAATCCCTGGCGGTTATGTCAAAAGAGAAACCAAACCAAGCGATGCAGAAACCTTAACAGCACGCATTATCGATAGAAGCTTACGCCCTCTTTTCCCAAAAGGCTATGCTTATCCAACTCAAATCGTTGTGATGGTTCTCTCAGCTGATCCTAAAGTAGATTTACAAGTAATGAGCTTAAATGCCGCAAGCGTGGCACTTTATCTTAGTGATATACCTATGAAAGCTCCAGTATGTGGTGTGCGTATAGGAAAGATAGATGGAAATTTCATACTCAATCCAAACAATGAAGAGCTTCAAAATAGCACCCTAGATCTCTATGTAGCAGGTGTAAAAGATGAGCTTTTGATGATAGAAATGAGAGCCTTACCTGATCAAAAAGAAAATGAAATCTTTATCGAAGCTCCTTATGCTGATGTTTTAACTCAAACCACTTCACAAAATATGAATGAACTTAGCGAAGATGAAATTTTAGAAGCTCTAAATTTAGCTCAAAAAGCTATATTAAATGGTTCAAATGCTTATGAAGAAGCCTTTAGCAAACACGAAAAAAATTCTCAAATCGAACTAAAAAATGAGATTGAATATCCTGAAATTTTAGCTTTTATAGAAAATAATTTCCAAAAACAAATCAAAGAAGCCATCAACCAAATGGCAAAAAGCGAAAGAGCAAGCGAACTAAATAAAATCGCTAAAGAAATTTCAAATCTTGAAATCGCTAAAGAGTGGAGCGAAGAAAGTGTCTTAAATACCTTAGCTAAAGTCAAACGCAAACTTATTCGTGAGCAAATTTTAAATGAAGGCAAAAGAGCTGATGGTAGAAGTTTAAACGAAGTGCGTCCTATTAATATAGAAACCAACATCTTACCAAACGCTCATGGTTCTTGTCTTTTCACTCGTGGACAAACTCAAGCCCTAGTGGTTGCAACCTTAGGCGGAGAAAACGATGCTCAAATGATAGACTTGCTTACAGAAAAAAATCCTATAAGCGAACGCTTTATGGTAAATTATAATTTTCCAGGTTTTTCAGTAGGCGAAGCAAGTCCTATCAAAGCTCCAGGAAGAAGAGAACTAGGACATGGAAATTTAGCCAAAAGAGCACTTTATCCAAGTGTGGATGAAAACTATCCTTATGTAATCCGCTTAGTCAGTGAAATTTTAGAAAGCAATGGCTCAAGTTCTATGGCAACGGTTTGCGGCGGATCTTTAGCCTTAAAAGCAGCAGGAGTGCCAAGCTTAAAACTTGTTGCAGGAGTAGCCATGGGACTTATCTTTGAAGATAACAAGTATGCTGTTTTAACAGATATCATAGGACTTGAAGATCATGATGGGGATATGGACTTTAAAGTAGCAGGAAGCAAAGACGGCGTTACTGCTCTTCAAATGGATATAAAACTAGGTGGAGTCGATCAAGAAATACTAAAACAAGCTTTATACCAAGCCAAAGAAGGAAGAATTCACATTCTAAATATCATGGAAGAAGCCGCCAAAGAAATCATAGTCAATGAAGAAGTTTTACCTAAACTTGAGCTTTTTAGCGTTGATCCTTCAAAAATCGTTGATATCATAGGACAAGCCGGAAAAACCATCAAAGAAATCGTAGAAAAATTTGGCGTTTCTATAGACTTAGATCGCGAAAAAGGTGAAGTAAAAATAGCAGGTAGTCAAAACGAACAAATCAAAGCCGCAAAAGACTACATCATAAACATCACAAGCTCTCAAAAAGGAACTAAAAAAGGCTCTAAAGACAAAGATATATCAGGCTTTGAACTTGGGCAAGAATTTCAAGGTATTGTTAAAAAAATCGCTCCTTTTGGAGCCTTTGTGGAACTTAAAAATGGTGTTGATGGTTTATTGCATAGTTCAAAAAGCAAGCATCTTAATTTAAGCGAAAACCAAAGCTTAAAAGTTAAAATCAGCGAAATTAAAAACGGAAAAATTTCTGTGGATTTGTGTGAGTGAGCGAATTTCTAACTCATCCTTTTGAGCCTTTTTTTGACAAAGATTCTAAAATCTTAATTTTAGGATCTTTTCCTTCGGTAAAATCAAGACAAGATGGCTTTTATTATCAACACCCAAGAAATCGTTTTTGGCCTATACTAGAAACACTTTTTGATGTAAGATTAGAAAATATCACAGAACAACAAGCCTTTTTAAGAAAAAAACATATCGCTCTTTGGGATGTACTTCAAAGTTGCAAGATAAAAAATTCAGATGATAAAACTATAAGTTATGCAAAAGCCAATGATTTAAGCCCGATCCTTTCTCAAACCAAAATCCAAGCCATTTTTACTACTGGACAAAGTGCTTATAAATTTTTTATTAAATTCCACCCTCGCTTAAAAGCCATAGCCCTACCCTCAACTTCTCCTGCAAATTTAAATTTTTCTTTTGAACAGCTTTTACAAAACTATGAAATAATCAAAAAATTTACAAAATAACAAACTAAGCATTACCCCCCCCCCAAGTAAAACAAGAAAAAAACTAGTTAATATCTAGCTTTTGCGTGTTATCCTTGAATTCAAATTCCACTCTCTTAGCTCCAAAACCTTTAGCAATAGCTTCTAAAGTATCCTTAGCACTTTTATGAATTTTGCTTTCTAAATTTTGGATAAGATTTAAAGACAAGTCTTTAACCTCATCTTTGGCTTCTTTTATGAGTTTGTTTTTATCACTTTCGCTAAAACTAATCCCCGTACTATTGATAGAATCAGGCAGTAAAAAAGGTAAAAATTTAGCATTTTTTTCATCATAAAATTTCATATCTATGATGCTGTGTTTGTATCTACACTCTGGCATGATGATCTTATAAGCATCGTCCCCTAAAGGCAAAATATCAAAGTTTTTATCCCTTAAATCATACAAGAAAGTGATCTCAAATTCAAAAATCAAAGCAATCTGTCTTTCACTCAAAGACCATCCTAAAAGATTTTTCCAAATTCCATTAAAAGCGCTATCTTTTTTAGTGACAATCTCTTTACTAAAAACTTGAAAAACACTTAATTCTCCTATGGATTTAAGCTGCATGATATCGCTAAAACTTTGCGTGCTTTTTTCTTCTATTTTAGGGCTTTTATACTGCCTAAAAAGCACTACAAACAAAAGTACAAGTAAAATCATCACTAAAACAAATAAAATCATTTCCATTTTAAACCTTTCTAAATTTATAAACCTTGATTTGAAAAGATATATTTTTTCTCAAACGCTAAGAAAATAAAAGCATTAATGATAAAAATCAAACACACAAAAGTAAAAACAAATTCCACGCTAAAATGTGAAGCCATAATCCCTCCGCCAAAAGCTCCACAAAAATTTCCCAAAAATTGACAAGTTTGATTAAAACCAAAAATCACACTTAAATTTTTAGCACTCACACTTTTTTTAAGCAAGGCATTCACACAAGGCAAAAGCCCTCCAAGTCCTACACCTATAAGTAAACGCACGAAAATAAGCGTATAAACATTACTTACTACAGCCTGCAAATAAAAGCAAATTCCACAAAATATCAAAGCTCCAAAAATAATCTTACTAGGCCCTATCTTATCGGCGATTTTTCCAAGTTTTGGTGCGAAAAAAAGATTGCTAATCCCACTTGCAGCCACTACTATACCCGCCCAAAGAGCCAAATTTCCACCTTGATGAATTTGCTCAACATAGATACTTAAAATCGGCATCACTCCAAAAGTACCAAATTGTATCACAAAAGTAGTGATAAAAAGAACGATAATAAGGGTTTTGTTTTCTTTCACTTTTTGAGTATTTTTCTTCGCCTCTTTTTGAATTTTTCTCTCATGGATGAAAAAATAAATCGTCACAAAAGAACAAGCGATCAAAAAAGCCACCATATCAAAAACCGTACTAATACTAAAAAATTCAGCCACAAAGCCACCAAACAAAGGCCCAAGCAAACTTCCACTTATAGAAGCCGTAGAAAGAGTTCCTAAAGCATAAGCCACTTTTTCTTTAGGTGCTATCACAGCGATAAACACAACAGCAGCAGAAGTAAAACCTGAAATTATCCCTGTTAAACCCCGCACAAAAACTACTTCTAAAGCACTATGAGCAAAGCTAAGCCATAAAGTTAAAACCGACATCCCAAAACTTGCACGAAGAAGCATATTTTTATAACCATACTTTGCACCCAAAAAAGCCCACAAAGGTGAAAAAACAGCCATAAAAAGTGGAGTGATCCCAAAAGCAAGCCCTGAGTAAAACGCTATTTCACTCGTATCAACATGTCCTAGTTCTTTGATATAAAAAGGCAAAATCGGAGCGATTTGACTAAGCCCCATACTTGTGGTAAAAACACCAAACCAACACACAAGCAAAGTTCTATTGAAATTTTCCATGGATTTATTGTATGATATTTTTTATAATTTTTAATTAAAACTCAAGGATAAAAATGAAAAAAATACTCTTTATATGCTTAGGCAATATATGCCGTTCGCCTATGGCAGAATTTATCATGAAAGATCTTGTCAAAAAAGCAAATTTAGAAAAAGAATTTTTTATAAGCAGTGCTGGAACTTCAGGAGAACACGATGGAGAAGGTATGCACTATGGTACCAAAAACAAACTTGCTCAACTTAACATAGAACACAAAAACTTCACAAGCAAAAAACTCACTCAAAAGCTTTGCGATGAAAGCGATTTTTTAATCACCATGGACAATTCTAACTTCAAAAATGTTTTAAAAAACTTCACCAACACCCAAAACAAAGTTTTAAAAATCACTGATTTTAGTCCTAGTCTAAACTACGATGAAGTCCCTGATCCTTGGTATAGCGGGAATTTTGATGAAACTTATAAAATTTTATCCCTAGCTTGTAAAAATTTACTTGTTTTTTTATCAAAATAATTTAAAACAACTATATATTACTTCTCGTTTACTTTTTAGGCTTATACTTCTAAACGAACCGAAAAACATTCATAAGAAAAACTCCTTAAAATTACACGCCTAGCTTAAATCCCTTTAGCTAGGCTTTTCTTTAGATGTTTTTATCCTTCGGATTTAAAATTTTTACTATTTTAAGTGCTTCTTAAGAAAAAACTCCAAATTTATGTGCTACAATTACAATGTTTTATTAATTTTTGACAAGGAGAATTCTCATGAAACTAGTTAAACTTAGTTTAGTTGCAGCTCTTGCTGCAGGTGCTTTTTCAGCAGCTAACGCTACTCCACTTGAAGAAGCGATCAAAGATGTTGATGTATCAGGTGTATTAAGATACAGATACGATACAGGTAATTTTGATAAAAATTTCGTTAACAACTCAAATTTAAACAACAACAAACAAGATCACAAATATAGAGCACAAGTTAACTTCAGTGCTGCTATAGCTGATAACTTCAAAGCTTTCATTCAGTTTGACTACAACGCTGTTGATGGTGGCACTGGTGTTAATAACGTAAAAAATGCCGAAAAAGGACTTTTTGTTCGTCAATTATACTTAACTTATACAAATGAAGATGTTGCTACAAGTGTAATCGCTGGTAAACAACAATTAAACCTTATCTGGACGGATAACGCTATTGATGGTTTAGTTGGAACAGGTATTAAAGTAGTAAATAACAGCATCGATGGTTTAACTCTAGCTGCTTTTGCTGCAGATAGCTTCATGGCTGCAGAGCAAGGTGCAGATTTATTAGGACATAGTAATATTTCAACAACATCAAATCAAGCTCCTTTTAAAGTAGATTCAGTAGGAAATCTTTATGGTGCTGCTGCTGTAGGTTCTTATGATCTTGCTGGTGGACAATTTAATCCACAATTATGGTTAGCTTACTGGGATCAAGTAGCATTCTTCTATGCTGTAGATGCAGCTTATAGTACAACTATCTTTGATGGAATCAACTGGACACTTGAAGGTGCTTACTTAGGAAATAGCCTTGATAGCGAACTTGATGATAAAACACACGCTAATGGCAATTTATTTGCTTTAAAAGGTAGCATTGAAGTAAATGGTTGGGATGCTAGCCTTGGTGGTTTATACTACGGTGATAAAGAAAAAGCTTCTACAGTTGTAATCGAAGATCAAGGTAATCTTGGTTCTTTACTTGCAGGTGAGGAAATTTTCTATACTACTGGTTCAAGACTAAATGGTGATACTGGTAGAAACATCTTCGGTTATGTAACTGGTGGATATACTTTCAACGAAACAGTTCGTGTTGGTGCTGACTTCGTATATGGTGGAACAAAAACAGAAGCTGCTAATCATTTAGGTGGTGGTAAAAAACTTGAAGCTGTTGCAAGAGTAGATTACAAATACTCTCCAAAACTTAACTTCTCAGCATTCTATTCTTATGTGAACCTAGATCAAGGTGTAAACACTAATGAAAGTGCTGATCATAGCACTGTAAGACTTCAAGCTCTTTACAAATTCTAAGAAGCTTTCAAGTCTAACTTCAAGGCGGAGTTTTGCTCCGCCTTTTTTTATGCCTGATTTTTAAAACTTAAATTTATATAAAAAATTTTCCCAAGCTAAAACGCTTTAGGAAAATTAAGACTTAAACCAATTAGTGATTTTTTCAAAAAGCCCTTTTTGCTCTTGATGCATACCATCTTTGATGCCAAAACTTTCACTTAGTTTTTCTAAAAGTTCTTTTTGTTCATCGTTTAAAGAAGTTGGGAATTTGATAGAAATTTGAACGATTTGATTTCCCATGCGAGAACTATGAACATCTTTTACCCCTTCTTTTTCAAGAACAAATCTTTGTCCATCTTTAGCACCCTTTGGTAAATTTAAGGTCGCTTCACCGCGTATGGTGGGTACTTTTATACTCTCTCCTAAGATAGCTTGAGTAAAAAACACTGGAAATTCTATATATATATCATCATCATCTCTGATAAAAGTATCATCTTCAGCGGCGATGATCTTAACATACATATCCCCTCTAGTACCATTTTTTAAGATATTACCTTTAGCATTGACACGAAGTTTCATACCTGTATCTACACCTTCTGGGATATTAAGCTCGACACTATCTTTGCTTTCATTATAACCCAAACCTTTACAATCACTACATTTTTCACTAGCTTTTTCTCCAATTCCTTGACAATCAGGGCAAGTTTGTGCAAAAGTGATAAAACCTTGAGAAACCCCAACCTGTCCTCTACCTTGACACTTTGGACAAGTTTGAAGCTTTCCATCTTTAGCCCCTGTTCCATTACAAGTTTTACAAGAGCATTTATAAGTAAAGTCTATATTTTTCTTACAACCAAAAACCGCTTCTTTAAAACTTAATTTTAAATTAACGATAAAATCTGAAGGGATTTTCTCATCATTTGAACTTTTTCTACGACGCGATGAGCCAAAGCCTTCTCCAAAAAAACTAGAAAATATATCTCCTAAATCCTCAAAACCACCAAAACCTGAGCTACTAGAACCAAATCCACCGCCTTTTAAAGCATCTTTTCCGTATCTATCATAAATAGCTCGCTTTTCATCATTGCTTAAAACTTCATAGGCTTCATTAACAAGCTTGAATTTATCTTCTGCTTCTTTATCACCTTGGTTTCTATCAGGATGATATTTTAAAGCCATTTTTCTATAGGCTTTTTTTATGGTTTCTTTATCAGCATTTTGCGTGATTTCAAGAATTTCATAATAACTTATTTCCACATTATTCCTTTAAAAAATTTAAAATTTTACTAGAATTTTAATTTTAAAAATTCAAAAATATAATTTTAGCAAAAATAAAATCAATAATTTATCAAATTTTAAATAAAATTATGTAAAGATTTTAAAGACTACATAAAAATTTACAAGGACACTAGAATGATTAATGTGTTGATGATAGAAGATGATCCTGACTTTGCACAATTATTATCTGAATATTTAGCGCAATTTAATATTAAAATCACAAATTTTGAAAATCCTAAAAGTGCTTTAAATGTGGGTATTCAAGGCTATGATTGTCTGATTTTAGATTTAACTTTACCTGGAATTGATGGTCTTGAAGTTTGTAGAGAAATCCGACAAAAAAGCAATATTCCTATTATCATCTCATCGGCTAGAGGTGACTTAAGCGATAAAGTTGTGGGGCTTCAAATCGGTGCTGATGATTATCTACCAAAGCCTTACGATCCAAAAGAAATGTATGCAAGGATTATGAGTCTTATTCGTCGCACAAAAAGAGTTGAACACACTAATAATGAAAATATTAACTCTGCTTTCAAAATTGATGAAAGAAGACATGAGATCACCTATGAAGATAAGGTTTTAACACTTACTCCTGCTGAATTTGAAATTTTAGAATACCTTATCCAACAACACGGATATAGTGTTTCAAGAGAACAGCTTGTAAGTCGCTGTAAAAATCTAAAAGATAAAGATTCTAAAAGCCTTGATGTTATCATCGGTCGCTTAAGGGTAAAAATAGGAGATAGTTCAAAATCTCCAAAACATATTTTTTCTGTTAGAGGTATAGGATATAAACTGATAGGATGACAAAAAATTATTCTATTCATACCAAACTGATTATTTTATTTATTGTTACTTTTTTCTTGGTTTGTGTGCTTTTTATCGTTCTTTTAAAAATAGAAGGGAATGCCTATAATGAAGAAGAAAGTTTAAAACAAGAAAATCTTATAAAAAATTTACTCATCTCCTATGAAAACACTTCAGGTGTTGAAATAGGAGCTTATCTTGGAAACAGCGGTTTTAACGCTATACAAAATCCCAATCTTGTAAAAGCTATAAGAAATAATGGACAATCACTTTTTAAAGCAGGCGGAGAGCTTTGTACTCTTTCTTCTTTAAAATATCATAGCAATCTTTATTTTGATGTTCAATGTAAAGATTTTGATGGCTTGTATGAAGAAAATACTAGTGATAGGGTTTATAATCTTTTATTGATAGGATTTTTCTCTTTTTCTTTGTTGGTTGTTTTTATGTATTTTTCTGTATTAAAATCCTTAGAACCTTTAAAAAAATTAAGAAGACAAGTTGCCGAAGTTGCAAATGGGGAACAACCTGATTTTCTAGACTATCAAGAAGATGAAGTAGGCAAGATCGCCTTTGAATTTCAAAAAGCTTTCAAGAAAAACCAAGAATTAATCCAATCAAGACAACTTTTCCTAAGAACAATCATGCATGAGTTAAAAACCCCTATAGGAAAAGGGAGAATCATTTCTGAAATGATCAAAGAAGACAGACAAAAAGAAAGACTTATCGCTATATTTTTACGCATGGATTCTTTGATCAATGAATTTGCCAAAATCGAAAATTTATTTTCAAAAAACTACAACTTACACTTTAAACCTAGTCGTTTTAGCACTATACTTGAAGAAGCTAAAGAACACCTTATGATAGATGATTTTAATAAAGTTGTAAAAGTCGATATAAGATATGACGCTTTAATCAATGTTGATATGGAAATTTTCTCTGTAATTTTAAAAAATCTTATCGATAATGCCTTAAAATACTCAAACAATGGCACTTGTGAGCTTTTTTGTTGTAAAGAATGTTTTACCATTAAAAATCCAGGCAAACCTTTAGCAGAGCCTATAGAGCATTATCTTGAAGCTTTTACAAGAGAAAAACACAATCAAGTCAAAGGTATGGGACTAGGACTTTATATAGTTTCAGAGGTATGTAAACTGCATAATTTTGATTTGATTTATTTTTATGATGATGGAAAGCATTGCTTTAAAATTTTCTTTGGAGATAAAGAAAAATAATGGTAAAAGGCCTGGAAAAATTCAATGAACTTGTTGAAAGTTTTGCAAATTTACCTACCATAGGAAAAAAAACCGCCATAAGGCTTGCTTATCACCTTTGCATAAATAATCAAATCGATGGTATGAAACTCGCACACAATATAGAAAATGCTATCCGCTTTATAAAACCTTGTGAGCAATGCGGTGCTTTAAGCGAAAATGAGCTTTGCGAAATTTGTAGCGATAAAGAAAGAAATAAAAACATTTTATGTATAGTTGAAAGCCCAAAAGATATACTAACACTCGAAGAGAGTCAAAGTTACAATGGGCTATATTTTGTTTTAGATGAGTTAAATGAAGAAAAACTTGAAAAACTAAAGCAAATCATACTTAAGCTAAATATCTCTGAGCTCATTTTTGCATTGACACATAGCATTAATTCTGATGCAACCATCTTTTTTATAGAGGATAAATTTAAAGGCTTAAACCTAACTTTTAGTAAAATCGCTCAAGGAATTCCAAGTGGTGTAAATTTAGAAAATGTGGATTTAATCTCTTTAAATAAAGCTATGAATTTTAGAACAAAAATTTAGTAATTTTTATAAGAAATATCGGCTAATTCTTGCAAAGAAAAATCCGCAATCTTTTCATAAGCAAAACCTTCCTTGCTTAAAAAATCAAGTAAAGTTTTTTCCATGATTTTAGCTCCTTGTATAAGCTCATCTGAAAGCTTAAAACTCATCGCTTCAATACGCTTTGGCACACAAGCTAAGATGTGTGTTTTAGGCAAATCTCCTGCAAGTTCCATGTATTGTAAGGTTTGAAGCATTTCTATTTCATGGGCACTTCCACTCCAGCTAATTTTATTAGGCATAGCATCATAAGGAAAGAAAAATACATCTCCTATACTCGCACCTTGCGCTTCTATACAGTCTAAAACGATAAGTCTATCGTATCGAGCGATGATATAGCTAAGCTGCAAAGCCAAGGTTCCACCATCAACAAAATCTAAAGTAAATTCAGAATGAGTGAATTTGTAGTTTTTTTCAAGTTGTTTGCAAAGATGAACGCCTAAGCCTTCATCCGCAAACATGATATTACCTATTCCAAGGACTAAGAATTTCAATGCTGTTCTTCTTTTACAAATTTATATCCGCTAATAATAGCATCCATAGCACCATCTTTACCTTTTACTGCGTTAAAAATCGCCATGTAAATATGTACTGGCACAAAAATCATAATTACCCACATCAAAATTCTATGATAAGTTCTTACATCGGCCAAACCGCCCATTGCAGCTTCAAGCGGTCTTAAAATATGATATAAAAGCCCACCTAAGCCCTCATGGTAAGTATGAGTATAAAGAATAAGCCCTGTAAGAATGATACCTAATATCACAAGATAAAAGAAAAAATAAGTTACAAATTGCAAAGGATTATAAACCCCTTTTAAATGCGGATGTTTTCCTAAGAAAATGTAAAATTTTACTTGTTCTATCCATAATTTGATATTAAAAATATCCCATACACTTCTGCGTTCTTTTGCGCTTACCTTATCGCAGAAAAACAAATATACTTTAAAAATAATACAAGCGATTAAAACAAAACCCACCGCTTGATGTACTAAGCGGTATTTTGCTTGCATAAAATTTACGGGTTCACCGTTACTAATAGGGCTTTGGAACACATAGGAAAGATAATACCCTGTGCCAATAAGAATCACTATAGCAATAGCTCTTACCCAGTGCGTTAAACGCAAACCTATGCTAAATTCATATTCAGCTTTTCTTTGCAATTTTTCTTCTTTGTTTTGCATGAAAGCCTCCTTATAAATTGACATTCACTTTATATTCACTTAGATTATTGCCCTTAGTATCCATTACATGCACCGCACAAGCAATACAAGGATCATAAGAGTGAATTTTTCTAATGATTTCAAGTGGTTGTTTTACATCAGCGATTTTAAGTCCTATCAAACATTGCTCATAACTTCCACCTACGCCATTTGCGTCTTTTGGACTTGCATTCCAAGTAGAAGGCACCACAGCTTGCCAATTTTCAATAACACCATTTTTAATTCTACACCAATGGCTTAATGTTCCGCGTGGCACATGCCCCATATAGCGTCCTTTGTATTCTTTAGAATTATCGATCACATAAGGAGCACAAGTACTCTGGTCTACTTTTAAATTTTCAACTAAATTATTAAACGCTTTTAAAGCATTATTTGCAACGATTTTTGCTTCAATACAACGAGCAGCTGTTCTTCCAAGTGTGCTAAATACAGCATTTAAAGGAAGTCCTGTTTCTTTTAAGAACTCATCTACCACAGGAACAACATTTTGATTACCTTTAGCATAATTTACAACGACATTTGCTAAAGGTCCTACTTGCATAGGATTTCCTTCATAGCGTGGAGCTTTAATCCAGCTATATTTACCCTTAGTATCAAACACTTTAGAATGGACATTATTTCCATGATGATCTACGCTTTCTCCATCTACAAGTCCTGTATAATTTGGATTTGTTTTGCCATCATAAGGATGTAAAGGTTCATTGTCTGCATACCAAGAATGAGTTGCCTCTTCAGTAATCTTATCTTCTTCTACTTCATAAACCTTGCTTAAATCTCCATTTTTGATAATACCACTTTCAAAAAGCCATTCATCTCTTCCGATTTGGAATTCTTTAAAGGTATAAAGATTATTTACCCCTATATCATTTAAAACACTTGCTTCATGTGCATAAGCTTTTCCTGCCATCACAAGATCAGGATAATACGCACGATTAACAAAGTCTTGCACTTCTTGGAATTTAACCATATATTCACCCATTCTTGCAGGATCGAGTAAATCCATAACGCAAGTTACACCACCAACGGTTAAGCTTTGTGGATGTGGATTTTTAGCTCCAAAAATCGCCATACATTGAGCAATGATTCTTTGAATTCTTAAACATTCTAGATAGTGAGAAAGAACGATTAAATTTTGCTCAGGACTTAAACGATAAGTTGGATGACCATAATACGCATTAGCAAAAGGTCCTAAATTTCCTTTATCTACAAAAGTTTTAAGTCTTTGTTGCACTTCAAGAAGTTTATCCGCACCTGTTGCATAAGGATTTGAAGTGTATTTAAAAGCTTCATCGCTTGCTTTTTTAACATCAGCACTTAAAGCACTTACCACATCAGCCCAATCAAGCCCATGAAGTTGATAAAAATGCACAATATGATCGTGTAAAAATAAAGCCGCATTCATTAAAGTTCTTGTTAAAAGCGCATTTAAAGGCGGAGTAATACCTAAAGCATTTTCAACAGCAACTATACCTGCTTTATAATGTGAAAAAGTACAAACTCCGCAAATTCTTTGCGTCATAAAACCCGCATCTCTTGGATCACGCCCTTTTACTATGGTTTCAATACCACGCCACAAAGTAGAGCCCGCATAAGCTTCTTTTACCACATTGTTATCATCAACAACAACTTCAACTCTTAAATGCCCTTCAATTCTTGTAATAGGATCTACGATTATTTTTTGACTCATTTTTATTCCTTATCTTTTTGCATGGAAGATATAACTGCGTGTGCTGCTATAGCAACGCCTGTGAGTGTAAGCACACCTATACCGATTTTATCTGAAACACTATCCGCACCCAAACCAAAAACGGTATCAAATTTACGACTAGCCATAGGCTCTTCAAAAGGTCCCATAGTATCCCAAAAATTAGGCTCAGAACAACCTATACAACCATGCCCTGCTTGAATAGGCCAAGAAGTGTGCTGGTTAAATCTCTCTCTTGAGCAGTTATTAAAAGTATAAGGTCCTTTACAACCTACTTTATAAAGACAAAAACCTTGTTTTGCTCCTTCATCCCCAAAAGCATGTACAAATTCACCCGCATCAAAATGTCCGCGTCTTTCACAAAGATCATGAATTCTTAAACCATAAGCCCATTTTGGTCTATTATACACATCAAGTGCTGGTAACTCACCAAATAATAAATAATGAAGTACATTACCCACTATATTTTTTTCACTTGGAGGACAGCCTGGAACATTGATCACAGTTTTGCTTGTTACTTTGCTTAAAGGCTGCGCGTTGCTAGGATTTGGTCTTGCGGCTTGAATTCCTCCAAAGCTAGAACAGGTTCCTATAGCAAAAATCGCCAAAGCATTTTCACTTGCCATTTTTGAAAGCTCATAGCCTGTTTTTCCATGTGCACCTATGGTTAAAAAATGCTCTGTATCACCCATAGGGATACCACCTTCAACCATTAAAATGTATTTATTTTTATGCTTTTGAATGGCACTTTCTAAATTTTCTTCAGCTTGCCAACCTGCTGCAGCCATCACTGTTTCGTGATATTCTAAAGAAATATAATCAAAAATCAAACTATCAATCGTTGGAGTATCACTTCTTAACAAACTCTCGCTACAGCCTGTACACTCAGCCATATGAAGCCACACAACAGGAAGCCTATCAGCAAGCTCAGCAGCTTTTGCCACCATAGGAGTAAAACTCGCTGGCAAAGCCAAAAATGCAGTCATAGCACCTGCCCATTTCATAAAATCCCTTCTAGAAAAACCTGACTTTTCTAATGCTTTTGTAATACTATCATTGTCTTTCAAAGAAGGAAGCTTTTCAAGAGCCGATAAACGCGACTCTATTTGATGATAATCAATCATTATATTTCCTTTATAACATGAAATTTATTCTCTATAAATAATAAAATAAAGAAAGTTAAAATAAAGTTAAAAACTTACTCTCATAAGCAAATATTAGCATCACTCTTAATTAAAGCTTAATCATAAGCCTTTTTTAAGTTTGCGAATCAAAAATCTTGCAGGATGAATAGCGTGGATGTATTTTTTTTCTAAACACAAGGGTTCATTATTTATCAATGCACACAAATACCTTGCCGCTAAAACACTTGTACTAAAACCCCTTGACCCATGAGCAAAATTAAAATACAAATTACAAGACATTTTAGCTGGTTTTTGCTCCTTATTTTTTGTCCATAATAAAGCTTTATATTCTTCTTTATAAAACGCTTCATCATAAGCATTTCCAACTATCATAAAGCGATCACTCGAATAAGATCTAAAACCTACTTTAGAACCTATGATTTCTAATTTTGTATTTTTATCCATAAAATCGGCTATATTTTCTATATTTTGTTTATCATCTTCTTCTTTTGATTCTAAACTTGCATTAAGCCTATCATAACTTGCACCAATTACTTGCAAATCATCTTTTACAGGGCAAATATAAGCCTTAGAAGATAAAGGAAATGGGGTATCTAAAAAAGGTTTTAGATGTGTAACTTGACCTCTTACTTTGCTTAATTTCATCTCATCATAAAAAACAAAGTCTTTTGCATCTGCACCCATAGCATAAATCAAAACCGCATAATCACTTTTAACAACATCATTTTTAAATTTTAAACTAAAACACCCATTTTCAAATTTATAAGCTTGAAATTCATGATTAAAATATATACAAGCTTTGCTTTTTTCAAAAAGATTTTTAACCAATTTTTTTGGAAAAATCACTCCACCCTCTTCTAAAAAAGCTTGATTTTTTGAAATTTTAAACAAAACATTTTCTCTTTGCGTGTCAAATCTTTCTTGCATTAAATCATTATGTGCAAACTCCACCACACCCTTAAATTCTAAATCTAAAATTTGTCTATAAAAACGACTTGCCTCTATAAAAGAAAGCTCTGAAAACTCCCCTAAATTTACCTTAGGCTTTAAGATTAAAGAGCTTAAAATTCCACTTTCATTTCCACTTGCACCCTTGCCTAATTCTAAATGTTTTTCAAAAATATCTATTTCAAAACCTCTTAAACTAAGCTCATAAGCTAAAACAGCACTTGATATACCTGCACCAATAATAGCTACTTTTTTATTTTTTAAAGATGAAAATGTTCTTGAAAAATACGCTTCTTTGTCTTTAAACTCAAGCTCATTTTCCAAATAAGCTTTAATCATTTCTCTTTTTCTAAAACCTTTGGTTTTTTCTACTCTAAAGCCATATTTTTTTAAATTTTTTTGCAAAAAACTTGCCGAAGAAAAGGTGCAAATTTGTGTATTTTTTTTAGAAAGCCTTGCCACTTCAAAGATTAAATTTTCATCAAACATTTGCGAGTTTTTATTTGGAGAAAATCCATCTAAATACCAAACATCAGCTTTAAAATCCAATTCTTTTAAAACAGCTATATCTTCAAAAACAAGATCTAAAAAACAATCTTCAAAATAAAAACGATAAATTCCTTCTTTAGCCTTAGGATAAAATTTTAAAAATTGTTCTAAAAGCTCTTTAAACTCTTCATAAAATTCTAGTTTTTGATAAATTTCTCTTAATTGTTCTTTTTCGATATAAAAAGCTTCTACGCTAATATAAAAAAGTTTTTTAGGACGCTTAGAAGGGGTAGTTTCTAAAAAGCGTTTCAAAGTAAGAAAAAAATTTAAACCTATGCCAAAACCACTCTCTGCGATAATAAAATTTTCTTGATTTTTCCATTCAAAAGAATGAGTGTAAACAAATTTGCTTTCATTTAAGCCATCTTTGAAATTAAAATAAAAATCATCAAAATCCAAAGAAAAAGGAGTATTATCCTTAAAAATTAGCTTAGCTTTTTTCATCGGTTGTTATAAAAATAACTCTCAACTCCATCAGCAATACCCTTAACCAATAAATCTTGAAAAGCTTTATTGGCGATTCTTTTGCCTTCATTTGGATGTGTAATATAGCCAATTTCAATCAAAATTGCAGGCATTTGCGCACCTACTAAAACCCAAAAAGGTGCTTCTCTTACACCGCCATCTACAATTTTATACTTTTTGCGTGTTTGAGTGAGTATATTTTTTTGTACATCAATGGCTAGTTTATTTGAAGCAACGATTTTTTCACGATTTAAGAAATTTAAAATACTTTGTTTTGAGAAATAATTAATCTCTTCAAAATCCCCTTGATTTTCTTTTTCTGCTGCCTTTTTACTTCTTTCACTTCTTGCAGGACTTAAAAAGAAAGTTTCCACGCCTTCGCTACTTTTGGCTTTTGTGGCATTTGGTGCTGCGTTAGCATGTATAGAAATAAACAAATCCGCTCTTTTATCATTGGCATATTTGGTTCTATCACGAAGATTAATAAATTTATCCGAACTTCTAGTATAAAGCACTTTATAACCGCGTTTTTTAAGTTCATTTCCAAGTTTTAAAGCCGTACTTAAAACTATATCTTTTTCTTTTAAACTTCCTTTTTTATCACTTAAAGCACCGCTATCTTTTCCACCATGCCCCGCATCGATAACTATAAGTTTTCCTGATTTGTATCTCGTACTTAAGGTTTTATTAAAACTTTGAGTTGCTTTTTTATCTACATTTTGACTTGAAGTTTGCGCATGAAAACCTAAAGTGAGATTTTTATTATCCAACTTTTTTAAAAGTTTAAATTCTTTAGGAGCACTCAAAACCACACGAACAATTTTTGGATTATATTGCGTAACGACAATTGTATTTTGTCCAAAGGTAAAGCTTTTTCTATTACCTTCTAACACACCTTTAAAACTTACAACATATCGGAATTTTTGATCTTTGGTATCAAATACTGCTATTTCTTTTTCATCTAAATCATCGCTTAAATTTAACACCACAGCATTAGAAATTTTATCCACATCTAAAACATATAAAGGTTCTTGATTTTCTTTTTCATTATTGGTTTTTTTATCTTGTTTTTTTGTTTCTAAAACTTTGGTTTTAATTTCTGTTTTTTGATCTTGCTTTTTCTCTGAAATTTTACTAACTTGCTCAGTCTTTTTTTGGCTAGTAGTTTCTTTTGAAAAAATTATTTTTTCTTCTTTAAAAGATATATCAATAGGAATTTTTTCTTTAGCATAAACCACTATGCGTATGGTTTTGGGATTAAATTGTGAAATCACTAAACGATAGTCATCAAATTTAAACTCTTTTTTACCCCCTTCTAAAACCCCATCAAAATCACTAATAAAACGATAGTTTCCTTTTTCGTCTAAAGCAAAACTTTTTAATTGATCCTTATCCAAATCTGCATTTAGTTCAAACTCTACACCTTGGTTTGTTTTACTTGACTTTAAAACATAAATTTTATCATCACTTTTTGCTTTAGAAACGATACTGCTCTTTGGTGCTTGCGAAGTTTTAGAATTTGTTTTTTCTGTATTTTTTATTTGTTCGTTAGATGATTTTTTTTCATTTTTTTGAACTGTTTTTATAGGTTCAAAAGTTGTTTTTTCAGTGTCTTGAGAAATATTTTGAACCTTAATATCTTTAATAACAGCCTTTCTTAAAGCATTAATACTTGCTTCACTTATACCACTTTCTTTTAACTCATTAGCATATGACTTGTCATCTAAATTTAAAGTATTTGAACTGATGATCAATCTTTTTAAAATTTCAATTTTAGTTTTTTCATCTTCATGAATAACACTTTGTATATAAAGGCTTTTGAGCTGATGGTGAAATTTTACTTGCACTTCACTTTTAGAACCGATAAAATTTTTATCAAAATTTGCAAGTTCATTTTCATAAGCTCCAAAAAGAGTTGTGAAAGCAAATACTAAAAATACAAAAATTTTAGCCATTATTCACCATTAACCAATTTTTCCATAAGTTCTTTAACACTGATAAGCTTATCTAAACGATATCCATTTGCACCTGTAAAGAAAAGTCCTGTTTCTTTTTTGCCTGACCACGCATCAAAAAGCCTATCTGCTATACAATACCCTACTTTAGTCGCCTCTTTTCCACGTCCACAAGGCGCTACACAATTGCTTATACAATTAATCTTTGGACCCATTCTTTTATCTACTAAATTTAAAAGATTGGTTCTAACTCCACGAGCAGGATAGCCCACAGGAGATTTAATAAGCTCTATATCTTCTTCTTTAGAAGCTAGCAAAACGCTTTTAAACTCTTCACTCGCATCACATTCAAAAGTTCCTATGAAACGCGTTCCCATTTGAACACCACTAGCCCCTAAAGAAATAGCATTTTCTATATCTTTTTTATCCCAAATTCCACCTGCAGCAATCACGGGAAAAGACCCCCAATTTTTAGCCTCTTCTACCACAGGAGCGATTAATTTTTCTAGCTGATAATTCGGATCTAAGCACTGCTCATAAGTAAAACCTTGATGACCTCCACTTTTTGGCCCTTCTAAAACCACTGCATCAGGTAAGCGATTGTAACGGCTTTGCCATCTTTTGCAAATAATTTTTAAAGCCTTTGCAGATGAAATGATAGGCACTAAAGCCACATCAGGAAAATCTGCAGTAAATTCAGGTAAATTTGTAGGAAGTCCAGCGCCTGAAACAATCACATTAAAACCAACCTCACAAGCATCGCGTGCTATTCTTGCATAATCATTACTTGCACATAAGATATTACACCCCAAAGGTGCATCGCCACAAACTTTTCTTGCATTATTAATCAAAGCTTGCAAACCCTTGCGTGAGTAAAAATTTTCACTTCCATAAGGCTTAGCGTTTAATTCTTTACTTGCATACTTTCTTTCTTCATAATATCCTGTTCCCACAGAAGAAATAATCCCAAGTCCACCATTTAAAGAAACTGCAGAAGCTAATCTATCCCAGCTTATGCCTAGTCCCATTCCTCCTTGAAAAATGGGATATTTTATAGTATGTTTTCCTATTTGTAAGGGTTGTAAATTCATTCTTTTACCTTTAATTTTGCAAATTTTCTTTTACCTATTTGTAAGATGTATTCTCCTTGTTCTAAATACATTTGCTCGTCGCTAACTTTTTGAGAATTTACACTTACTGCATTAGCACTGATGCTTCTTCTTGCCGCAGAAGTAGAACTTTCCAAACCACATTCAACCAAAGCCTTAGCAAGCCAAATTTTTCCTTGTATTTCAAACTCAGCCATATCACTTGGCAAAGCATTTTGAGAATGAATTCTATCAAATTCAGACTTAGCATTATTAGCCTCTTCTTTGGAGTGAAAACGCTCTGTAATCTCTAAAGCTAAATTTTCTTTAGCTTTTTTAGGATGTAAATTGCCTTGTTCTATATCTTTTTTTATTTGCGCAATTTCTTCTAGACTTTTTTGACTTAAAAGTTCATAATATCTAAACATCAATTCATCACTAATACTTAAAATTTTAGCATACATATCATTAGCTTTTTCTGTAACACCAATGTAATTATTTAAACTCTTACTCATTTTGTTTACACCGTCTAAACCTTCGAGTAAGGGCATCATAATCACAGCTTGTTCTTTTCCTATGTTATAAACTCTTTGAAGCTGTCTTCCCATCAAAAGATTAAATTTTTGATCCGTTCCACCCATTTCAATATCGCTTTTTAAAGCCACACTATCATATCCTTGAAGTAAGGGATATAAAAACTCGCAAATCGAAATAGGACTTTGCTCTTTAAATCTCTTGGTAAAATCGTCACGCTCAAGCATTCTAGCTACACTAAAAGTTGAAGTAAGCTCTACTATACCCGCGGCTCCAAGTTCATTAAGCCAAGTAGAATTAAACTTAATCTGTGTTTTTTCTTTATCCAAAACCTTAAAAACCTGCGTTTCATAAGTTTTAGCATTGATTAAAACTTGCTCTTTATCCAGCTTTTTACGCGTTGCACTTTTTCCACTTGGATCGCCAATTTGTCCTGTAAAATCTCCAATCAAAAACTGCACAATAGCTCCATGTTTTTGCAAAAAAGCCATTTTTGTTAAAACCACGCTATGGCCTAAATGTAAATCAGGCGCTGTAGGATCAAACCCTGCCTTTATAAAGAAATTTTCACCCTTTTCATAATAATTTTTAATTAAATTTTCTATTCTTTCTTCATCAATAAGCTCTGCACAACCACGCTTAACTTCTGCTAATATTTTTTTTATATCCATAATAAACCTTTTTAACCTTCTTTATAAGCATCATTTAAAGATGTAAAATCTAAAATTTTACAACGAGATTTTAACCTATCCTTGACACTATCTGGATTGATATTATCAGGAATTTCCATTGTAATCTCAAAATAATCTACCGCCGAATTTAAATCACTTGATAAATTAATTGTTAATAGATTTATCTGCATTTTAGCTAAAAATGCCAAAAATTCCGCTAAAACACCTTTTTTATTTTCCAAAGAAAAAATCAATTTATAAGATTTAGGGATGTTAGAATCCCATTTTATAAATACCATATCTTGATTATTATCTATCATTTTATCAGCTCTATCGCAAAGCTTATGATGGACAATAGCGTTACCACCTTTAACAAAAGCTAAAACAGCATCACCTCTTTTTGGATGGCAGCAAAAATCAAAATCCACATTAGCGATTTTATGGTTACAATATAAAGTAAAATTTCCTATTTTTTGTTCTTTAATCTCATATTTATCAAACCAATATGACTTCTTGGCGTATTTTTTAAGACCATTAACTATATCTTTCAAATAAGCACTATCTGTTGCTACTTGTCTAATACGTCTGGCTAAATTTTCTTTTTCTATCCAAGTTTCAATTCTGTTTTTATCAACTCCAAAAATAAAACTTAACATATTAATAGAACTTGCTAGATTAATCTCTCTGATTTTTTGCTTACAAAATTCCCTTATACTTGCTTTTGCTTTTCCTGTTTTAACACTATCTATCCAAGAACAGCGATAAAATTTATCATTGCTAGTAACCACTCGCACAATATCGCCATTTTTAAGCTCGGTTAACAAAGGCACTTTAATACGATTTACATAAGCACTTTTTGCATGAAGCCCTACTTTGGTATGCACTTCATAAGCAAAATCAAGAACCGTTGCACCACGAGGCAAAGTGAAAATTTCTCCCTTAGGAGAATAAACTGCGACATCTTCAACATAAAGACTATCTTTAGCATATTCATAAAGTTCAATAGCATTATAATCTTCTGCATTTTCAAGATTGTTTATACTTTGCATTGAAATATCTGTAAGCCAATCAAGACGAGGCGCAACCACACTGCCATCTTCTTTATATTTCCAATGCGCTGCTATACCAAATTCCGCAATTTTATGCATATCAAAAGTTCGAATTTGTGCCTCTATAATACTTTTAGCATCAAAAAGTGTGGTATGTATAGTTTGATAACCATTTTGTTTAGGCAAGGCTATATAATCCTTAAAACGCGAAACCAAGGGATTAAAATGTGTATGTAAAATTCCCAAAGCTAAGTAACAATCACTTACTTTTTCAACCAAAATTCTTACCCCAAGCAAATCAAGAACTTCTTCAATACCAATGCCTTTTCTTTGCATTTTAAGATAAATAGAATAGCTATGTTTAATGCGTTTTTGAATTTCAAAACTACCTTGTCTAAAGCCATTACTCAAAAATAAAAGTTCGATTTTGGAAATAAATTCATTTAAACCTAATTGCATTTCTTGATTATTGGAATTGATATAATTGTCAATAAGCTTATACTCATCTGGCATAAGATATTTAAAACTAAGATCTTCCAAATAATTTTTTATGCTTGAAATACCAAGTCTATGGGCTATTGGGGCATATACAACTAAAGTTTCTTCGCTGATTCTTTTTTGCTTATCTTCTCTTAGAATATCAAGAGTAAGCATATTATGCAGCCTATCGCATAACTTCACAATCAAAACCCCAACATCTTCAATACTTGCTAAAAGCATATTTCTGAAAGTCAAGGCTGATTTAGTTAAACTTTTTTTAGATTTTGATGAAATGAGATTATCTTCTCTAATTTCTATAATTTTAGTAAGTCCTAAAACAAGTTTTAAAACCTCAGAACCAAACTGCTCTCTAAGTTCTTCTTCAGTGCAGTTTGTATCTTCAATCACATCATGCAATAAAGCAGCTAAAATATTGCTTTTATTTTCACTTAAAAATCCAACCAGTGTTGCTACTAAAATAGGATGTACCGCATAAGGCTCTCCACTTTTTCTAAACTGCCCTTCATGGCAAAATATACAGTAATCTACCGCTTTTTCAAGAATGGCATCATGGCCACAAATTTCGAAAAGCAAAGCCTTAGCAGCTTCTAAATCTTTACAATTTTTTACATTATCGATTAATTGTTCAAGCAATAATTCTTCATCGATTGGTTTCAACTAAACCCTCTAAAGTGATTTTATTTTCTGCAATTTCATATAAAGCTATATCTGCAAGTTTATTTTTATTTTTATCAAAGTCTACCAAAGGGGTTGCTCCATTTGCCAATTGTTCCGCTCTTTTTGCTACCACTAAAGAAAGGCGATATCTATCATTACCCATTTTTTCCAAAGCTTTTGCCGCTACTTCTTCTATTCTTTTATCCATAATTTTCTCCTTAATTATTTTTAACGGTTGAACAAAGGCTAGTATCACCTTGTATGATTTTAAGTAAATTACCCTCTTCAAACATATTACAAACCACAATAGGAAGTTTGTTATCTTTAGCTAAAGCTATAGCTGTATCATCCATCACTTTAATATTATCTTGCATAGCCTCATCATAACTCAAAGTATTTAAAAATACTGCATCATCAAATTGTTTTGGATCTTTATCATAAACTCCATTAACTTTTGTAGCTTTTATTACCATATCTGCATCAATTTCCACAGCTCTTAAAATAGCTGTTGTATCCGTAGTAAAATAAGGGTTTCCAGTACCTGCAGCAAAAACCACAACACGACCCTTTTCTAAGTGTCTTTGCGCTCTTCTCATAATATAAGTTTCACAAAATGCTTCCATCTGAATGGCGCTTTGAACCCTAACTTCAAGTCCAGAGCTTTCCAAAGCTTCTTGTATAGCAATAGCATTGATAACCGTAGCAAGCATCCCCATATGATCTCCACTTGTCCTTTTAATCAATCCGCCCTTAGCAGCACTTACTCCGCGAATAATATTACCACCGCCTATAACTATGCCTACTTCTATTTGATTTTTTATAAGTTCTTTAATCTCTGAAGCTATGAATTTTAAAATAGAATTTTCTATACCAAAGCCATTTTCACCTGCTAAAGCCTCTCCTGAAAATTTTACTAAAACTCTTTTTCTCTCTTGCATTATTTCTCCTTATTTAACTTGAAATTATATTTTAAATTCCATTAAATTTAGCTAATTTAAGCTAATGAGTTCCAAAGGATTGATATGAAAATTTTTTTGAGTTACTTCAAAAGTAAGATCATTTTTTATTCTACCCACTACGGCACCTTTTTTAATATTCTTACCAACTTTAATATTAGGAGCAATCTTATCTAAATGTGCGTATATTGTATGTATGCCATTATCATGTTCAACAATAACAACTCGAGCTAGCATACTAGTATCTTTAGCAAAAACTATTTTTCCATCTAGCACATTTTTAACAACTGCATCGCTTTTATTGCTTCTTAAAACTACATTCTCGTTAAAAATTTTAAGATTGTAAACAGGATCAACATAATTTCCAAATTTTTGCTTCACAGTAAAAGAATCCAATGGAGCTATGGTTTTTTTTCCTGTGTAACGCTTGACTGAACTTCCTTGATAGCTTGAACCTAATTGTCTTATTTTTTGATTATTTTTTACTATTTTAGTATCATTTTTGTTTGAATTTGCATCTTCTTTATCATTAATAATTTTTAATTGATTTAATGTTTTTCTAAGCTCTTCTTGCTGAGCTTGTAAATCATCGAGTTTTTTTGCATATATAGCTCGATCTGTTTTTTGTTTATTAATTTCGCTAATTTGTTTTTGTTTTAAACTTTGAAGCTTGGCTAATTGAGCGTTGTAATCCTTAAGACTTTCATTGATTTTCTTAATCTGAGCTTGTTTATCATCAATAAGCCTGCTTACTCCCTCATAATCTTTAGAAATTTTAAAAATTTCTTCATTTAAAACTTTGTTTAAACTTCCTAAAATTTCAAAAGCCATAAAACTTTCTTCACTTTCAATATAGCCTTGAGGGATAGGTAAATCATAAGCAAAATCTTTAGCCATTAAAGATATAAGCTTACCTTCCATATTTGATTTACTTTTAAGCAAATCTTCATTTTGGCTTGTAAGGGTGTTTAACTCTTGATTTTGAGCCTTAGCACTTGCTTCAAGCTTAGAAGTTTGTGAATTTAAGCTTTCAATTTGCAAACTTAGATCTTTCAAACTTTTTTCACCATTTAAAATATCGCTAGCCAAATCTTCAAGTTTTTTATTTAACTGTTCTTGTATGCGTTTATTTTCTTCTAAACTTTTTGTTTTTTCATTTATAGCGTTTGCTAAACTTATATCAACAAACAAAAAAAAACAAAAAAAGATAAGAATATTTTTTCTCATCTTTTAACCTTAAACATAACCGTATTTACACACAACAAGCAAATAAACAAAGTAGCTAAAAAAATTAAAGTCAAATGTAAAATAAAATTAATAGGTGGAAAAGTAATATCTACAGCCTTTAAACTTTCTTGGATAATAGAAGGATCAAAAATTTGGGTAAAAAAGGCAAGTAAAATAACAAAAGCAATAAAACAATCAACCACAACCACCTTATAAAGCATAAAAGATCTAAACCAAAACGGAGCTCCAAATAAACACATAATTTCAATACGATCGGTATGTTCATAAAGCCAAATTCTCATCTGTTTTAAAAACAAAACAAAGGCAAGTAAAATAATGATAAACAAAAATAACCAAAAAACAAATTTCATCAAAATAAGCAAAGAGTATATCTTATCATGGGTTTTGGAAAAAGTTTCAACCTTACTAACACCTACAATATTTAAAAGTTGATTTTTAATCGAATTTAGTTCATTTTGATCGGGTAAAGAATTTAATTTTAAAGTATAAAATTTTGGCAGAGAATCTTTTAAAACTTTCAAATTCTTTTCAGAAACATCATTTTTCAAACGATCAATTAAATCCTTAGGATCTAAAGATTCAAGTCCAGCAAAAAATGGTACTTTTGTTTTTACTACATTCTGATCAAGTTCAGTTTTGCTGACAACTATAATATTATAATCTTTATTAACAAGTTCTTCATAATGCTTCAAAGTTGCATTTGTAATCAAAATAAATTCAAAAGCAAACATCATAAAAAGTAAAGGTAAAATTAAAGATAAATGTGTTTTAAAAAATTTCATTCATTTTTCCATTTTCTATATTAAAACGACGATAATCCACTCTTAAATTACTAGGAATTCTATGTGTTACCACTATAACACAAGTTCCTAAAAGCTCTCTAGCAGACTTTAAAAGAGTCCATATAATATCAGAAGAATACTCGTCCAAATTTCCCGTTGGCTCATCGCAAAGCAAAAGCTTTGGATTATGAGCTAAAGCCCTAGCCATAGCGACGCGTTGTTGCTCACCACCGCTAAGTTGATTAGGCAATTTATCTGCTTTAAAAGTTAAATTTACATGCTTTAAAAGCTTAGTAGCTTGATCATGGCATACTTTTTTGCTATAACCTTTAATCATTAAAGGCAACATAACATTTTTTTCAACACTATATTCTTGTACAAGTTTATAATCTTGAAAAATAATCCCTATTCTTTGACGCAATTTTAAAAGTTCTAAATTTCCAATTTTATTCATCAAAGATCCACATACTTCAAGCTTACCAGAAATAGGTTCTAAATCTCCATAAAAAGACTTTAAAAGCGTACTCTTACCACTCCCACTTTTACCCGTAATAAAAACAAAATCATCATCCTTAAAAGCAAAACTTGCTTCTTTAATAACTAGTTCATCATAACCTAAAGTAAGTTTATTTGCTTGGATTAAATTAGGCATCCTTTTTCCTTAATTTCCCTTTTTAAATTTTTAAATTATGCTTTATTTTTGCTTAATTTTCAAGAAAAATTATATTTTAAACTGAGCTTTTAAAATTTCTTTTAATTCATTTATCGCTTTAATATTTTCTTGAATTTTAAATGGTTCTTTAAAAGCAAAATCGATCGTTTTATCAAGATGTAAATAACAATGTTCAGGCTTATTAAAAGCTCCAAAAGCAACCTTTAAAAGCAAATTCTCATCTTGTTTGTAGATGCTTTCAAAATGCAAGAAAAAATCATCTTTTTTTATAGTAATATTTTTAAAGTTCTGCTCTATTTTTTTCAAATCTTCTTTAGAAAATTCAACCGATGAGAGATTAAATTCATTTAACTCATAGTTTCTACACTCTTGGTTAAAATTCCACACCCAAAGATCATATATATTTTTTTCTTGCTTTTTCCATCTATCTTCATATTTGCTTGAAATTTCTAAATTTTCATTTTTTCTAAGACTAAATTTTGGAACAGGAAAAGTCAAAAATTGTTCTAGAGTAAAATTAAAATACTCAAAACTATCTGTTCTAAGTTCAAAACGACCGTTTTGGGTTAAAACCCTAGCACATTCTTTGCAAAAATCTTTCCCAATAACTCGCCTATGAGGCTTTTTGTCCCAAGGAACAGGAAAATGTAGAAAAATCTTTTCAACTGATTTTGATTTTAATACACTCAATAACAATCTCGCATCACTTTGGATTAGCAAAATATTATTTACATTTTGTACTTTAGCAAGTTTAGCCACTTGAGTTAAAGCTGGGTTGTAAATTTCCACCCCTAAAATTAAAACATTTGGATTTTCTTTTGCTTGATAAAGCAAATGTCTTCCTGATCCAAAGCCTATTTCTATATAAATTTTACCTTGAAGCTTAGACAAAAGCTCATCAAAATTATCAACGATAAATGGTGTTTTTTCAATTAAAGCATTGTTTTTAAGTCCAAAAGCTTCATTGATAATATCCTCACAAAAACCTTCTTTAAAGATTTTTAAAGCCTTTTGCAAATAACCTATTTTAGAAGGTTTTGTATGTTTATCGCCTTTAATCACAAAACCATTTTGTGCTTTTTTAATCTGCAGAAAAAAACTCTCTTCTTGAACCTTTGTATAAATAAGACTAACATTATCATTCTTAGCAAGCCAAAGAAATTCAACATCATCCTTGCTACAAGGCAGATTTATTTCTTTGATCTTTTTGCTTTTAAAATTTGGCACTACTGAGCCGCCTTAACTTTGTTTGAAGGTTCTGAACGAAGCCCGGCTGAATCAATAGCAATAACTTCATAACTATATTCCACCCCTGGCAAAGCTTTTACATCTTTTAGTCGCTTTTCTTTAATGCCTTTAAAAACTGCATTTTGCTCCCCGCCATAGCGTCTTACTTCATACTCAACAGCTCTAGTATCATTATCACTCCATTCTAAATTTATCCCTTCGCTTGTGCTTTGAGCCAAAATAATACTAGGAGCCAAAGGGTTGCCTAAAGTTTTACCTTCTACACCATCTTTTGGCATAGGACTTTCAAGACCATCTTTATCCACCATTGTTACTTTATAATACTTGCTTTTACCTGCTCCTTCTACTATATCCTCATAAGAATTTTTATCAGTCTTTGCCAAAACACTAAAAGAAAGGAAGCTTGAGCTCGTAGAATAAACTTTATAATAAGAAAAATCTTCATACGTAGGAGCATCCCAAGTTAAAATGATTTTACTAGAACCATCTGTGCTAGCACTTAAATGCTCAACTTGAGGAGGTAAAGCCTTGCTTGTAGAACTTACAACTTGACTTGACCCACTCTTTATCCCATTAAAACTCACAGCAATAATTCTATAACTTGAATTTTCATTAGGCTTTAAATCACTATCGATGTATTCAGCGTTTAAACGATTTTTTACTTCTGCAATTTTTTTAAATTCTTTATCATCACCTTTGGTTCTTTCAATAATATAAGAATCAACCCTAAAATCAGGATGCGGACGCCAAATAAGTTTAATACGATTAGGCAAATTAGTCACAGCTTGAACAAAAGGAACAGCTTCAAGTTTTGGAGCTGTGCTCACTTCTATAACCTTGCCATCTTCTGAAATTTGTCCTTGCTCATTAAAGCTTTTCATCATATAACGATACTTAGTACCAGGCTCTAATTTAGTATCTACATAATGAGTTTGAAACTTATCTTTAATAGTGCCTACAAGTTTAAAATCAGGATTTTCATCACTAGAACGATACAAATAAAATCCTTTAATATTTTCATTATATAAAGGCTCCCATTCAAAAGCAATATTACTCATATCACTAAGACTTTTTAAACTTTCAACCTTTGGCAAGCTTTCATTTACAGCAGGCTCTTTACTTGAAGCTAGCGAATTCATTTGCGAAACACTACAAGCGCTAAGCAAAAGAGTTAAAAAACTCAAGTAAAAACTCAAGCGAAATCTTTTCATCATTCTCTCCTAAATTAATTTGTTCAAACATAATATTTTTAAAATCTTCCATCAAAGGTGCTTTAACAAAAATTTGTTCTTTGGTTTTTGGATGGATAAAATACAAAAAATAAGCATGTAACATTATCCTACAATCATACTTACCCTTATAACCATACAAACTATCACCTAAAATATAGCGATTTAAACTAGCCAAATGCGCTCTAATTTGATGAGTTCTTCCTGTAAAAAGCTTAGCAGCCATCAAAGTTAAATTTTCAGTTTTTACTACATTTATAAAAGCTGATTTTGCGTTTTTACTGAATTTATTTTCCTTATCTATGGCTATTTTTTTAATAGCATTAGAAGGCGAACGCATTAAAAATTTTTCTACTATAATTTTATCTTCTTTTAGTGGCAAATCAATTAACGCAAGGTAAATTCTTCCCATGCTTTTATCTGCAAGCTGTTCACTTAATTTTTGATGGGTGAAATTATTTTTCGCTATTAGTATAGCTCCGCTTGTATCTTTATCTAATCTATGGACAAGACCAGCTCTTATCTCTCCTCCTAAATTTGATAAAGTATATTTTTTTTCTATTAACCAATCCACCAAAGTGGCATTTTTAACGCTACTTGCTCCATGAACGACTAAATTTGAAGGTTTATTTAAAACAAGCAAGTCTTCATCTTCGTATAACACATCAATATCAAAATCCACTTCAAACTGAGGTTTTATCTCATTGCAAAGCTTTAAACTTGCAATAGAAATAATATCACCATTTTTAAGCTTAAATGAATTTTTATCTTGAATTTTATCATTAACCTGTACACAATCTTTTTCTATAAGTAAAGCAACTTGATTGCGACTTTGGTTTAATTTTTTAGCCAAAAATACATCAAGCCTTGAATTTTCATCTACTAAAAAAGTTTGCATTTTTTCCTTAGAGGTTTTGATAAATTTAAAATTTTAGTTTATAATTATAGCTTTATATTACCAACTGAAGGCAAATTTTGTTTAGATTAGATAGAAGAATTTTAACTCATTTTGACTATATGCAACCCATTTTATTTTTACCCATAATTCTTATTTCATTTTTCTTAATCTTTGAAGCTAATCCTTTTTTAGCAGAAAAACAGTTTGTTTATGCCTGTGTGGGATTGTTTGCTTTTATGGTTTTTTTCTTCTTTCCCATAAGGAAATTTATTTGGATTATTCCTGTTGCTTATTGGATTAATATTTTTTTATTGCTAAGCGTAGATATTTTTGGGGTTGAAAAATTAGGTGCTAAAAGATGGCTTGAAATTCCTTTTACTCACTTTACTATACAACCTTCTGAAATTTTTAAACCTAGTTTTATTTTAATGCTTGCCTATCTTATTTATCAAAATCCTCCTCCAAAAAATGGATACAAACTTAAACAATTCATCAAACTTAGCTTTTACATCATCTTGCCTTTTTTGCTAATTGCAAAAGAACCTGATTTAGGAAGTGCTATGGTTTTACTACTTGTTGGTTTTGGAGTGCTTTTTATCATGGGAGTTCATTATAAAATTTGGTTAAGTATTGTTATAGCTATAAGTGTTAGCTCTCCTATTATTTATACACATCTTTTAAAACCCTACCAAAAGCAAAGAATTCATGATTTTATTTCAGAAAAACCAAGTTATCAAGTAGCCCAATCAATGATAGCTATTGGAAATGGTGGTTTAACCGGAAAATCTCAAGATGAAGCTACGCAAACTCATTTTAAATTTTTACCTATTTCAACTAGTGATTTTATTTTCGCTTACATGATAGAAAGATTTGGATTTATTGGGGGATTGACATTAATTATATTTTATATTTTACTTATTTTTCATCTACTTAGTTTAAATTATAAACTTAAAGATGATTATTTTGCTAGAGTTGCTATTAATTGTGTTGCATTATTTATTTTTATTTATGCGGCAGTAAATATTTCAATGACTATAGGTTTTGCACCAGTAGTTGGGATCCCTTTGCCTTTTTTTAGTTATGGTGGAAGTTCTTTTACTATTTTTATGATTTTTTTTGGAATTTTACAGCATTTAATCACTTTTAGATATTTTTGGACGGATATAAAGGCTAAATAAAATATTTTTAAGCATTAATAAGATATAATTTTATCTTTTAATTCAACTTAGGCGGATTTATAGCTCAGTTGGTTAGAGCAACCGGCTCATAACCGGTTGGTCGCAGGTTCGAGTCCTGCTAAATCCACCATTCTACATATAAGCTATAGACTCTTTCTTTAAAAAATAACTTTTAGTTCTTTAAATATTTCAATCTTATATAAAAAAAGTATGTGATGTGATTTTTTGAAAGATAAAGTGGTGGTTAGAGGCAGAATCGAACTGCCGACACGCAGATTTTCAGTCTGCTGCTCTACCGACTGAGCTATCCAACCACAATGTTTGATAAAGTAAAAATGTAATTGTATCTTTTTTTCTTTAATTTAAGTTTAAATACAAAAATAAAATTTTATTTCCCTTAAAGTTTTAATAAGATAGAATACCCGCTTTAGATCATTATCAAATGGAAATTTTTTGAAACAATTTGGACTAGATAGACGAACTTTTAAAATTTTACTAGCTGGTTATATTATTATTGCATTGTTTGGGGCTTTATTGCTACATTCAAGCTGGGCACATACAACTCCTATTGATTTTTTAGATGCCTTTTTTACAAGCACATCTGCTGTTAGTATGACAGGATTAGTAGTTAAGAACACTGCGGTTGATTTTACCTTAGCAGGACAAATTATTATCTTAGCTTTGGTGCAAATTGGAGGCTTGGGATATATGGGTATAGGTTTATTTGTTTATATACTCATACGCAAAAAAGTTGGTTTTAGTGCAAGAAATTTACTAAAAGAGTCTTTATTTTATCCATCAATGGATGGTTTATTTAAATTTTTTAAAAAGGTTTTGCTGTTCATTTTTACTATAGAATTGATAGGTGCTATACTTCTCACCATGCGTTTTGCCCTTGAAATGAATTTTAAGAAAGCTTTATGGTTTGGAATTTTTCATTCTATTAGCGCTTTTAATAATTCTGGATTTACTATATTTGAACATGGATTTATAGCTTATAAACATGATATAGCAATTAATCTTATTATCACTTCTTTGATTATTATTGGAGGGCTTGGATATTTTGTTTTGGTTGAATTATACTTTTTTCAAAGAAAAAAATTGCAAAATTTAAGCCTACATACAAAAATGGTTGTTGTTGCAAGTATTTTTCTTATTTTCTCTTCAACGCTTATTATTTTTGCTTTTGAATACTCAAATCCTCAAACTATAGGACATTTTTCATTTTTTGATAAAATTTTAAGCTCATATTTTATCGCTATTAATTACCGCACAGCAGGATTTAATACCTTAGATATGGGACATTTGCATGATGCAAGCTTATTTTTTGGATCATTGTTTATGGTTATTGGTGGTGCACCAGGTGGAACAGCTGGGGGTATGAAAGTAACAACTGTAATGGTTTTATTGCTCTATGCTTATTGGAGTATCCGCGATGGAAGAGTTAGAATTTTTGGACATGAAATTCCAAGAGAAACTATATCTAAAGCTTTTATTATAGCTGTAGGTTCAGCTGTTTATATAGTAATAGCTGTTATTTTGCTTTCCTTGCTAGAGTCAAAATTTGATTTTATAGCCTTGCTTTTTGAAACTTCTTCGGCTTTTGCAACCGTAGGAATTTCAGTAGGAAATGGTGGAACTTTATCTTTATGCGCTTTGTTTAGTGATCCTAGCAAGGTGATTATCATCATTATGATGCTAAGTGGTAGGATAGGTGTTTTTGCTTTTTTACTCTCGGTATTCAAACAAGACAAAGCTATTCATTTAAAATTCCCTGAAGGAAAGGTTAATTTATAAAGGTAAAATCGTGAAAAATCTTAATTATGGAATCATAGGACTTGGAAAATTTGGATCAGTTGTAGCAGATGAACTCATTGCTGGAGGTCATACTGTTATCGTTGCGGATAAAGATGAGGAAGCTTTAAAAAGTATACAAAATCCTCCAAGCTATGCTTATATTTTAGATTCTACAAATATTTCAGCCCTAAAAGAAGCAGGCTTTCATGATGTTGAAGTTGTTATTGTTAGCATAGGAGAAAATGTTGAAAAATCAATCCTTACTCTTATGGCGCTTAAAGATATAGGTGTTAAAAATATCATTGCTAAAGCAACCTCTAATATCCATGGTCAAATTCTTTCTAAGTTAGGTGCAACAAAGGTTATTTATCCTGAAAAAGAAAGTGCTAAAAGACTAGTAAAAGAATTTTTAACTAAAGATGCTGATTATGAAGTTTTTGATCTTTCAGCAAATACTATACGAGCTATTAAGATCAATATAGATGAAAAATTAGCAGGAAATTCTTTAAAACATGTAGCACAAAATATGAAAGTGATTTCTTATAAAAAATTAAATAGTGACTGGGAAATACTACCTGATTTAGAAACCACGACAGTTTATAGTGGAGATGTTGTAATACTCCTTGGAACAGTTAAAGAACTTAGAGAATTTGAACACTAAGCAAGATTTAAAGCCTTACAAGCCTTTACAAAACGCTTTAAGGCTGTTTTTTCTTTGGTAGAAATTTTATGATATATAACTTCATCTAAATAATATCTAACATCTTTTATATCTAAATCCCTTGTTTTGGCATATTTTTGAAGTATATAATAGGGAATTTTAATCTTTGTTTTTGGAAATTTTTTCAAAATTTGTTTATATAAAGCTTTTTTTTGCGCACAAGAAAATCTAGCAAAAACAAAAGGCAATCCTGTTTTTTCATGCCATTTTGCACATAAATCGATATATTCAGAAGGATCTTTTAGATAAAGCTTTAAAGCCTTATCGCCTATAATTACTTTTCCATCTTGTTTTAATACTTTAGCTAAAGCATTTGAAGTTGCTGAACTTGGATCTTTGGCATTTAATGTATTTTTTTCTACTAAAACACTTAAAACTCTTTTATTGGCACAAATACCCAAATCTAAATTTTTATATTTTTTTCTAGCGCTTTCTATGCTTGAAATGATAGCTGCATCAATTCTTCTATAAAATAAATCTTTATTTAGCTTACTTGGAACTCCTTTTTTATGCTCCATACTTGCTTTAAAACCATTAGGTAAGGGATATTTCTTAAGATATATATGCAAAGGTAAAAGATTAATATAATCAATTTTTCCAAAAATCATCTCTTTTAAAGAGTGTTAAACACTCTATCTCCTGCATCTCCAAGCCCTGGGATAATATAACCTTTTTCATTTAAACCTTCATCAATACAAGCCACAAAAACTTCTACATCATCATGCATTTGGCTAAATTTTTGCAAACCTTGTAAAGCAGCAAGTATGGATATAAATTTTATTTTTTTAACTCCTTGGCTTTTTAAAAAATTACAAACCTCTATAGCAGTCCCACCTGTAGCAAACATAGGATCTATAACAATAGCGGTGCGTTTTTTTGCATCTTTGGGAAGTTTTTGAAAATAAAAATCCGCCTTTAAAGTCTCTTCATTTCTCGCAAACCCCAAAAATCCAACACTTGCATCAGGAATCATCTTAAAAACACTTTCAAGCATTCCTAATGCAGCTCTTAAAATAGGACAAATCATAATCTTTTCATCAAGTTTTTTTACTATAGTTTTTTGTATAGGTGTTGAAATTTCAATTTCTTTTAAAGAAAAATCTTTACTCACTTCAAAAAGCAAAAAAGATGAAATTTCATCGATTAACATACGAAATTGAAAGGGCTTTGTCTCTTTAGCCCTTAAAATTCCTAACTTATGTTCGATCAATGGATGATTGATACAATGAATATTTTTCATTTTAAGCTTTCAAAATAAGCTTTCTCGTTAAAATTTTTTACCTTAGCCACACCATCTTTTACCGCAGCTGCTGCTACAGCTGTACTTACTGCAGCTTTTACTCTTTCATCAAAAGGTTTTGGTATGACATAATCTCTTCCAAATTCTAAGGTGCTTAAATTATAAGCCTTTTTAACTGCATCACTTACAGGAAGTTTTGCAAGATCTGCTAATGCTTTAGCAGCCGCTACTTTCATATTTTCAGTGATTTTACTTGCACGCACATCTAAAGCCCCACGGAAAATAAAAGGAAAACCTAAAACATTATTGATTTGATTTGGATAATCACTTCTTCCTGTTCCTACAATCGTATCTTTTCTAAGTCTAGCTACATCTTCAGGCATCACTTCAGGAATAGGATTTGCCAAAGCAAAAATCACAGGATCTTTTGCCATGCTTAAAACCATTTCATCATCAAGAATTTTTGGCGCACTAAGTCCTAGGAAAACATCAGCTCCTTTTAAAACTTCTTTTAAAGTCTTTTCCTTAGAATCAACAGCAAATTCAAGCTTTTGAGGAGTTAAATCATTTCTATCTTTAGAAATCACTCCTTTGCTATCTACTAAAATAATATTTTCAACCCCTAAATTTCTATACATCTTAGCACTTGCTATACCTGCGGCACCTGCGCCACTTACAACCACCTTAATGTCTTTAAATTTTTTACCGCTTATCTCCATTGCATTCATAAGCCCTGCAGTTGAAATAATAGCTGTTCCGTGCTGATCATCGTGCATTACAGGAATTCCTAAATCTTGCAAAGCCGCTTCGATTTCAAAACATTTTGGAGCAGCTATATCTTCTAAATTTATCCCGCCCACAGTTGGAGCCAAAGCTTTGCAAAAATTTACAATCTCTTCCACACTATGAACATCAATTTCTATATCATAAGCATTGACATTTGCAAATTTTTTAAACAAACAAGCCTTACCTTCCATAACAGGTTTTGAAGCCTGCGCTCCTATGTTTCCAAGTCCTAAAACAGCAGAACCATCACTAACTATAGCTACTAAATTAGCCTTATTTGTATAAGTATAAGCAAGCTCATTATCTTTAGCGATTTCAAGGCAAGGTTCTGCAACTCCTGGGCTATACGCCAAAGATAGATCATGGCTTGTAGCCATTGGCTTACTTGGTACAATATCAATTTTCCCACCTAAATGGTATTTTAAAGCTTCTTCTTTTAAATTCATTTTATTTTCCTCTAACTTTTAAAAAATTTTCTATTCTTTTTTTGCACTCATCAACCTCTAAAAATTCTAATACTTCAAAAATACTAGGACTTACCGCACTCCCTGTTAAAGCTATGCGTATAGGCTGAGCCAAATCTTTTAACTTTGCTTCTTTTTTTTCTAAAAAATCATTTGTAAAATCTTCAAAATCTTTACCTGTTTTTTGATCTTTAAGTGTATTAGCAAATGCTTGGAGCAATTCTAAATTATTTTTGTTAATAAATTTTTGTACTGCATTTTCATCATAATTTTGCGGCGCATTAACTATACTTTTTGCACCATTGATAATATCATGCAAGGTTTTTGCACGCTCTCTTAATAAATCAAGTAAAAATCCCGCCTTTTCATAAACAGATAAATCAAAGCCAAGATCTTTAAGCTGACGGTTAATCTCTTCAAAAGGCAAAGTTTTAATATAATGAGCATTAAGCCATTCAAGCTTTTTAGCATTATAACAAGATGCGCTTTTATTAATATGATAAGGATCAAAAAGTTTTTTCAAATCTTCTAGTGAAAAAACCTCATCATCGCCATGACTCCAACCTAAACGCACAAGAAAATTAAGCAAAGCTTGAGGTAAAATTCCCATTTCTTTGTATTCCATAACATCAGTTGCCCCATGTCTTTTTGAAAGCTTTTTACCATCTTCTCCATGTATCATAGCCACATGAAAAAATTTAGGAATTTTAAAACCCAATGCTTCATAAAGCACAATTTGTTTAGGAGTATTTGAAAGATGATCATCCCCACGAATCACATCACTTACCCTCATTAAAGCATCATCAATAACAACAGTAAAATTATAAGTTGGAGTTCCATCACTTCTTGCAATAATAAAATCATCCATTATATCCTCTGCTTTAAATCTTACCTCGCCTTTAACCCCATCTTCAAAAACAATCTCACCGCTTTGAGGTGCTTTAATACGCACAACAGGTTCTATACCCTGAGGTGGCGTGCCTGTAAATTCTCTATATCTTCCATCATATCTTGGGCGCTCTTTGGCAGCTTCTTGCTTGGCGCGCAATTCTTCTAATTCTTCTTTACTCATATAACAATAATACGCTTTACTTTCATCTAAAAGCTTTTTAACATATTCTTTATAAAGATCAAAACGCTCTGATTGGTAAGTTACTTCTCCATCATGTTCTAAACCGCACCATTTAAAAGCTTCAATAATTGCTTTAGTAGCTTCTTTGGAATTTCTTTTTAAATCCGTATCTTCAATACGAAGTAAAAAATTTCCACCATTTTTTCTAGCGTATAAATAATTATAAAGAGCTGTTCTAAGTCCACCTATGTGCAAATACCCTGTTGGGCTTGGAGCAAAACGCGTTGTAAGTTTTTCGTGCATTTTTTGCCTTTTCTTAAATTTTTATTGATATAATGCGATATTTATACTTAAATAAAGGTTTGAAATGAAAAAAATTTTATTAAGTTTTGCATTTTTTGCAAGTTTAGCTAGTGCAAATACCATTAATGCTATAGCTGTAGTTGTAGACAAAGAGCCTATCACAACTTATGATATAGATCAAACTATGAAAGCACTTAAAATTGATAGAAATAAAGCTTTAGGCGTACTCATCAATGAAAAAATGGAAATTTCACAAATGAAACAACTAGGTATTGTAGTCAATGATCTAGAGCTTGATGATGCTATAAATAAAATGCTTGCTCAAAACAAAACGACTTTAAATGCTTTCAAAGCAAATTTAAAATCCAAAAATCAAAGCTATGAACAATTTCGTGCAAATTTTAAAAAAGACTTAGAAAAAAGAAAGCTTTATGAAAAAATCGCAAGTATGGCAAAAACTGATTTTAGTGATGATGGAGCAAAAAAATTTTTCGAACAAAATAAAGATAAATTCACTTTTTATACACAAATTAATGCAAATATTTATCTATCAAACAATCCTCAAACTTTAGAAAATATCAAAAATACAAAAAAAACAATCCTTAAACCACAAAATGCATCTTTAAACACAAGTAATGCCGATCCAAGACTTTTAGGGCTTTTATCACAAATTCCTGTTGGAGGCTTTTCCCCTGTTTTAAATGGAAAAAATGGCTATGAACTCTATGAAGTTAAAAGCAGAGATGGGGCACAAACTCCTGAATATGAACAAGTTAAAAATGAAGTTTTAAACGCTTATGTAAGTGAACAAAGACAAAATTTTATACAGGATTATTTTGATAAACTCCGCTCTAAAATCAATATAGAATATTTAAGATAAAAATTACAATTAAAATTTCCCTTTAATAGGGAAATTTTAATGTCTTGCAAGATAATTTGTATCGTAATTATTATTAATAAAATCAGGATTTTCCATCATAGAAAGATGAAAATCTTTGGTTGTTTTTATCCCACTTATAAGCAACTCATCTAAAGCTACTTTCATTTTTGCAATAGCTTTATTGCGATCTTCTGCCCAAACTACAAGTTTGCCTATCATAGAATCATAATAAGGAGGCACGCTATAGTCTTGATAACAATGACTTTCCATTCTGACATTGCGTCCTGCTGGTGGAATGTATTTAGTAATCTTACCTGGACTTGGCAAGAAAGTTTTGGAATCTTCGGCTGTGATTCTACATTCTATAGAATGCCCATTTAATTTAATACTTTCTTGAGATGGTAAAGCATAACCTTCTGCTACTTTAATCATTTGTTCTATGATATCAATCCCACTTACCATTTCACTTACACAGTGTTCAACTTGCAAACGCGTATTCATTTCTATAAAATAAAAATCCAAATTTTTATCTACCAAAAACTCAAAAGTTCCCGCACCTTCATAGCCTATAGCTTTAGCCGCTTTAACAGCAGTTTCATGAAGCCTAGTACGTGTTTTTTCATCAAGTAAAATTGCAGGGGACTCTTCTATAAGTTTTTGATGGCGTCTTTGCATAGAACAATCTCTTTCGCCCACATGGATCACATTACCAAAACTATCTCCTATAACCTGCACTTCTATATGACGTGGATTTTGTATGTATTTTTCCATATACATAGTTCCATCACCAAATGCTGTCATAGCCTCACTTTCAGCCGACCAATACGCTTTTTCAAGATCTTTTTCATTTTCAACCACACGCATACCACGACCACCACCACCTGCGGCTGCTTTTAAAATCACAGGATAGCCTATTTCTTTGGCAAGTTTTTTAGCTGCTTCAGCTCCGGCTAAAGCTCCATCACTTCCTGGGATTACAGGTACGCCTGCTCTTTGCATTACTTGTTTAGCTTTTGATTTATCACTCATTAAATTCATAGCTTCTACAGAAGGACCTATGAATTTAATGTTATGTTTAGCACAAATTTCAACAAAATTTTGATTTTCGCTTAAAAATCCATATCCTGGAAAAATCGCATCTGCTTCAGCAATTTCAGCTGCTGTAATAATAGCTGGGATATTTAAATAGCTTTCAGAACTTCTTGCTTTGCCTATACAAATGCTTGCATCAGCGTATTTTAAATACAAAGCATCTTTATCTGCTTCAGAGTACACACAAATTGCTTTTTTACCCATTTCTTTAATCGTTCTTAAAGCACGCAGTGCTATTTCTCCACGATTAGCAATTAATATGCTTTTAATTTCCATTTTATAATTTCTCCACCGCAAATAAAGGCATTCCAAATTCTACAGGCTGACCATCAGCAACTAAAATTTCAGCGATCCTACAATCAAATTCCGCTTCAATTTCATTCATGATTTTCATCGCTTCGATAATAGCTATAGTATCGCCTTTTTTAACCGTACTACCTACTTTTACAAAAGGTGCTGCACCTGGACTTGGAGCTTGATAGAAAGTTCCTACCATAGGGCTATTTATACTTGGTTTGTTTGATTTTACACTTTGACTAGGTTGAGCTTCGTTTACAACGCTTACATTGATAGGTTGTGGAGCTGGAACTGGAGGACAAACAGGAGCTGGAACATCGCAGCACATATCTCTTTCAAGTTCTATTTCAAAACCATCTTGTTCTTTGATCTTAATTTTACTAATATTTGCTTCAGCAAAAAGGTTTACTAACTCTTTAATTTCTTCTTTTGTCATAAAATTCTCCTACAAAATTTAAGAACTTAACCTTGTATTATATAAAAAAACTTGAAATTTAACTTTAAAAAAGAAAAAAATCATAAAAAATATAGATTTTTTAGGTTATAATCCTTACAAACAATTACAAATATTAAAAGGTTAAAAATGGGCTTAAAAGCGGATAATTGGATAAGAAAAATGGCATTAGAACACAAGATGATCGAACCATTTTGCGAAGCAAATATAGGAAAAGGTGTGGTAAGCTATGGACTTTCAAGCTATGGTTATGATATACGCGTAGGACGTGAGTTTAAAATTTTTACCAATGTTAATTCAACTGTAGTGGATCCAAAAAATTTCGTAGAAGAAAATGTAGTAGATTTTGAAGGTGATGTATGTATAGTTCCTGCAAATTCTTTTACCCTAGCTAGAACTATAGAGTATTTTAAAATGCCTGATGATGTCTTAGCTATTTGTCTTGGCAAAAGCACTTATGCAAGATGTGGTATCATCGTCAATGTTACCCCTTTTGAACCAGGTTTTGAAGGACATATTACTATAGAAATTTCAAATACTACGCCTTTACCTGCAAAAATTTATGCTAATGAAGGCATAGCACAAGTGTTGTTTTTACAAGGTGATGAAAAATGTGACACCACTTATAAAGATAAAAAAGGCAAGTATCAAGCTCAAACGGGCATAACCTTGCCAAGAATTTTAAAATAGGAACACTTGTTGCTTTAATTTTAAAAAACTTAAGCAAAGGAAGGCAAAATGTTTAACAAAAAAAATATCTTAATCACAGGCGGAACAGGCTCTTTTGGAAAAACCTATACTAAGGTTTTGCTAGAAAATTATAAACCTAATAAAATCATCATTTATTCTCGTGATGAGCTTAAACAATTTGAAATGGCAAGCGTTTTTAACGCTTCTTGCATGCGTTATTTCATAGGAGATGTAAGAGACAAAGAGCGTTTAAGCACTGCTATGCGTGATGTGGATTTTGTTATACATGCTGCTGCGATGAAGCATGTGCCTATTGCTGAATATAACCCTATGGAATGTATAAAAACAAACATCCACGGCGCGCAAAATGTCATAGATGCTTGTTTTGAAAATGGGGTTAAAAAATGTATCGCTCTTAGTACGGATAAGGCTTGCAATCCTGTAAATTTATACGGTGCAACCAAACTTGCAAGCGATAAGCTTTTTGTCGCTGCAAACAACATAGCAGGTAACAAGCAAACACGCTTTGGTGTTACAAGATATGGCAATGTTGTAGGTTCAAGAGGTTCAGTGGTGCCTTTCTTTAAAAAACTCATCAGCGAAGGAGCTAAAGAACTTCCTATCACCGATACGAGAATGACTCGTTTTTGGATCAGCCTTGAAGATGGAGTAAAATTTGTACTGAGTAATTTTGAAAGAATGCATGGAGGAGAAATCTTTATCCCTAAAATTCCTTCGATGAAAATCACCGATCTAGCCCATGCTCTAGCTCCTAATTTAAGCCATAAAATCATAGGCATAAGAGCAGGAGAAAAACTACATGAAATCATGATTTCAAGCGATGATAGTCATTTAACCTATGAATTTGAAAACTACTATGCTATAAGCCCGAGTATTAAATTTGTAGATAAAGATAATGACTTTAGTATCAATGCCCTAGGCGAAAAAGGACAAAAAGTAAAAGATGGTTTTTCTTATAGCTCGGATAATAATCCTTTATGGGCAAGCGAAAAAGAACTTTTAGAAATCATCAATCACACCGAAGGTTTTTAAAATGCTTACTTATTCTCATCAAAACATCGATCAAAGCGATATAGATGCGCTTACAAAAGCTTTAAAAGATGAAATTTTAACAGGGGGTAAAAAGGTAGATGAATTTGAAGAAGCCCTTTGTGAATATGTGGGCGTAAAACACGCTTGTGTATTAAACTCAGCCACTTCAGCCCTTCATCTTGCCTATACAGCACTAGGCATCAAAGAAAAAATCGTTTTAACCACTCCTTTAACCTTCGCTGCTACGGCTAATGCGGCTTTAATAGCTGGAGCTAAGGTAGAGTTTATCGACATTAAAAACGATGGCAATATTGATGAAAAAAAACTAGAAGCAAGACTTTTAAAAGATAGTAAAAATATAGGAGCTATTAGCGTGGTGGATTTTGGGGGAAATAGCGTTGAAATAGATGAAATTTCAAGCCTTGCTAAAAAATACAATATCCCTTTAATCGATGATGCAAGCCATGCTTTAGGTGCCTTATATAAAAGTGAAAAAGTAGGAAAAAAAGCCGATCTTTCTATCTTTTCTTTTCATCCTGTTAAACCCATCACTACTTTTGAAGGCGGGGCTGTGGTGAGTGATAATGAAGAGCTTATCACCAAAATCAAGCTTTTAAAAAGCCATGGTATAATTAAAAAAAGGCTTTGGGATAGCGATATGGTAGAACTTGGCTATAATTACCGCTTAAGCGATGTTGCTTGTGCTTTAGGGATAAACCAGCTTAAAAAACTCGATCACAATCTTGAAAAAAGAGAAGAAATCGCAAGTTTTTACGATAAAGAATTTGAAAAAAATCCTTATTTTTCCACGATAAAAATCAAAAATTATAAAAAAAGCTCAAGACATTTATACCCTATCTTGCTTTTTCCTGAATTTTATTGTCAAAAAGAAGAACTTTTTGAAAGCTTACTTCATGCAGGAATTGGCGTACAGGTACATTATAAACCAACTTATGAATTTAGTTTTTATAAAAAACTCTTAGGAGAAATCAGACTCCAAAATGCAGATAATTTTTACAAAGCTGAACTTAGTATACCTTGTCATCAAGAAATGAATCTAAAAGATGCAAAATTTGTCAAAGATACTTTATTTAGCATTCTTGAAAAAGTTAAAAAGGGATATTGTGGATAAGCTAGACTTTAGAAGCCAAGATTTTAGCCAAACTGGAAAGGCTATGTATGAACTAGCTTGTGAACTTTTTCCTATCCCTAGGAGTATCACAGGGCAAGGTTTTAGAGATAGCTTAGAAATTTTAAATAAAACTCTGGGGGGGGGGTATACTCAAATTTCACTCTATAAAAAGTGGCACAAAGGTTTTTGACTGGATAGTCCCTGATGAATGGAATGTTAAAGAAGCCTATATCATCACTCCAAAAGGAGAAAAAATTTGTGATTTTAAAAAGCATAACTTGCACCTTCTAAACTATAGCGAAGCCATCGATCAAGAAATCGAACTAGAAGAACTTCAAGATCATCTTTACTCCATAGAAGAAATGCCCGATGCTATTCCTTATGTAACGAGTTATTATAAAAGGCGTTGGGGATTTTGTCTCACGCACAACGAAAGAAAAAAACTCAAAAAAGGCAAATACAAAGTCTATATCGATGCAAAACACGATGAAAATGGAGTTTTAGATTATGCTGATTTTATCCTACCTAGTACGCAAAACTCAAAAGATGAAATTTTAATTTCAACCTATCTTTGCCACCCTTCCATGGCAAATAATGAGCTTAGTGGCCCTGTAGTGAGTATTTTCTTAGCAAAATGGCTTTTGGGTTTAAAAGAAAGAAGATATAATTACCGCTTTGTCATCATCCCTGAAACCATAGGCTCTATAGTCTATCTTAGCAAACATTTAGAGTGTTTAAAAAAACATGTTAAAGCAGGCTTTGTGCTTTCTTGCTTAGGCGATGATCATACTTACTCACTCATACACACAGTTAAAGAGAACACTCTAAGCGATAAAGTCGCCCTGCATACGCTCAAAAATAAAGAAAATTTCAAAGCTTTTAGTTTTTTAGATCGTGGAAGTGATGAAAGACAATACAATGCCCCACTTGTAAATCTTGGCATAGTAGGGGTATGTCGCACAAGGTATGGTGACTATGATGGATATCATAACTCAAAAGATGATCTCAATTTTATCTCTGAAAAAGGTTTAATGGGTGGACTTCAAAGCATGCAAGAAATGATTTTAAATCTAGAAATCAACGCCGTATATGAAAACACCATAGTATGCGAACCCAATCTTGGCAAAAGAGGACTATATCATACCCTTAGCACTGCCAATGACATTCCTTTAGCTTGTAATTTTCTAGCTTACTGTGATGGAGAGAATGATATCATCGATATAGCCAATATCTTAAATATGCAAGCTTATGAATTTAAAGAACTTTTGAAAAAAATAAAATTTTATGGACTAGTAAAATGAAATATTTTTTAGAACACAATGGCAAAAAATACTCCGATAAGGATTTAATAGATGCTTTTTATCAACTAGGTATAAAAAGGGGTGATATTTTATGCGTACATACAGAACTTATGAAATTTGGCAAAGCTTTGCTTGCTAAAAATGATTTTTTAAAAACCTTACTTGAATGCTTTTTTAAAGTGCTAGGCAAGGAAGGCACTCTTCTAATGCCAACCTTTACTTATAGTTTTTGCAAAAATGAAACTTATGATAAAGTGCATTCTAAAAGCAAAGTGGGAGTGCTGAATGAATTTTTTAGAACTAGCGGGGGGGGGGTTAGGCGAACTAGCGACCCTATTTTTTCCTTTGCTGTGAAGGGTGCTAAAGCGGATATTTTTTTAAAAGAAAACTCAAGCTGTTTTGGAAAGGATAGTGTATATGAAATTTTAACTAGGGAAGGTGGGAAATTTATGCTTTTAGGCTTGAATTATGGACACGCCCTAACGCATTATGCTGAAGAGAGAAATACCAGCTTTTGCAGGTATTTTAAGGAATTTAAGGGCTTTGTGATTGACGAGCTAGGACAAAAAAGAGAAAAAAGGATAAATTATTATGTAAGAGACTTGGAAAAAGCCTATGTATGCAGCCTTGATAAGATAAATGAAATCGTGCGGCAAACAAGGTATTACAAAAGCATAAAATTTGCAGGAGATTTTCTAGAAAGCTATGATGCTAAAGAATATGTCAAAGCCATAGGCAACGCCCTTAAGCAGGATAAATTTGCCATATATGAAAAGCTTCTTTTATGAAAAATATTTAAAGGTAGTTTATGAAATATTTACTTGAATTTGAAAATAAAAAATACTCCACTTACGACTTCATAGAAACTTTTTACAAACTAGGACTACAAAAAGGCGATACCTTGTGTGTGCATACTGAACTTTTTAATTTCGGTTTTCCCTTGCTTTCTAGAAATGAATTTTTACAGACTATATTAGATTGTTTTTTTGAAGTTATAGGCAAAGAAGGCACTTTGATCATGCCAACCTTTACTTATAGTTTTTGCAAAAATGAAGTTTATGACAAAATAAATTCCAAAACAAAAATGGGAGCATTAAATGAATATTTTCGCAAACAAACAGGAGTAAAACGCACAAACGATCCTATATTTTCTTTTGCTATAAAAGGAGCAAAAGAAGAATTATTTTTAAAAGATACAACAAGTTGTTTTGGGGAAAATTGTGTTTATGAGGTTTTAACCAAAGAGAATGGAAAATATATGACATTTGGGGGCCAAGGACACACACTAACACATTATGCAGAAGAACAATTTAATGTATTTTACAGATATCATAAAATTTTCTCTGGAATTTTAATTGATGAAAACAATATATCATACAATAAAACCATTAGTTATTATGTTAGAAAACTTGACATATCTTCTGAGCCCAATTTAATTAACATTATCAATATTGTTAATAATACTAAAAATTTTAAAAAAAACAATTTTGCAGGAGATCATATAAATATTTACAACGCTAAAGAATATATAGAAATTTTATGGAAAAAATTAGATATAAACCAAACAATTCTAATAGAAAATTATGATACAATATATTAATTTTCAACATTCTCAAGAAAGTGGTATACAATGGAAAAACAATTTTATGAAATTTTAGAAAATATACTTGAAACCAAAGTAGATGAAAATACAAATTTAAGCATGGAAAACTGCAAGAACTGGACTTCTTTAGCTCATATTGATATCATCATGAGTTTAGAAGAAGAATTTGAAATCAAATTTAACAAAGAAGATTTAAGTCTCTTAAAATCTCAAAGCACTTTACTAGAAAAAATTCAAACCCTAAAGGCAGAAAAATGAAAGAAAATATTGAAAAATTATTTCAAGCCATCGCTCAAAAAAATCCTATCCATTCTAAATATCTTAAAAAAATTGAATTTCCACAAGAAGACGAAGAAGAATTTGATAAATTAATTTCTTATTATATTCAAGATGGTATCAGTATAAAAGAACAATGCGATTGTTATTTATTGATCCTTAACGATACTTTAGAAGAAACAAAATTTTTCATAGAAAATGGGGCTTATCGTTATTCTAGCTTTGATGAAGTTAAGGATAAAGTTTATTTTAATGAAAGTTATATGAAACAATACATGATAGGCCTAGCTCTTTCTTCTTTTGTTTGGATAGCTCATATTAAAGTGAGAAAGTATTTTTCGCAATATTTAAAAAATTTTACTCCAAAAACAACTTATTTTGAAATAGGCCCTGGCCATGGAGAATATTTTGCAAGAGCAGTTAAAAGTGGTAAATTTTCCGCCTTTTATGGACTTGATATCTCTCCAACAAGTTGCGAACTTACTCAAAAAATGGTAAAACAACAAGTAGGGGGATTGATTACAAAATGTGATTTTTTATGTCAAGATTTTTTTATTTATGATTTTGATAAAAAAGCTGATTTGATAGTGATTGGAGAAGTGCTAGAACACGTAGAAAAACCTCTTGAATTCCTTAAAAGATCTAAAGAGCTTCTTAGCGATGGAGGGGAAATTTTTGCAACTATCCCTATCAATGCTCCTGCTATTGATCATATTTATTTATTTTCCCATCCTGATGAAGTTAAAGATTTGATAGAAAAATCAGGCTTAAAATTTAAAGCTTATGAATGTTTTATGGCAAATAATTATAGTTTGGAAAAAGCATTGAAATTTAAAAATGCTATCACTATGGCAGTAGTTTTAAATGCTTAATACAACACTCAATTTACCCCTTCATCATATAGGCGTGGCTTGTAAAAATTTAGAAAAAGAAAGGGAATGTTTTTTTAAACTAGGTTTTTATAAAGAATCAGAATTTATAGATGAAAAACAAGGGGTAAGAGGCGAATTTATCATTCCTTGTAATGAAGCATTTCCACAGTATAGATTTGAACTTTTGCAAAATTTAAACGATAAAGGACCACTAGATAGCTATTTGAAAAATAATACCAAAATGTATCATTTAGCCTATGAAAGTAAAAATATCGCCCAAGATTTAATTCTTTTGGAACAACAAGGAGGCATTTGTATTGTTCCTATTATGCAAGCAAGCTATTTTGCTAAACTTTGTTTTATCATGATGCCAAATAGGCTTTTAATCGAACTTGTGGAGCTAAAATGAATCTTTTTTCACCCCATTTAAAACGCAATGAGCTTATAAAATTCGCCAAAGAATTAGACTTTAGCAAAAGTCAAGATCTTCTTATTAATGTCCATAGAAATCATGCTTTTGAAGGAGTGCAAAGTATCATTGCTCCTTTTTTACATTTTGCTAATTTAAGAGCTGAGTTTAATTTCAGCTCTTATGATGATAGCTTGAGTTTTGATAACTTTAAAGAAGCTAGTTTAGAACTTTTATGGCTAGATTTAACCCGCTATAAAAATAATGTGCAAAATTTTATAGAAGAAAGACTTTTAGAACTAAGAAAAATTTCACAAAACCCTATTTTAGTTCTTAGTTTAGGAGAATTTAAAACAGATAAAAAAATTTTAAATTGTGAAATTTTTAACATAGAAAAACTCATAAAAGAGTATTTTGATGAAGAAGATATTTTAGACCTAGCTAAAGAAGAACTTACAGGCTCTAAGCTTAATAATAAAGCCTTGATTTTTTTAGCACAAATTTTAGGACTTAGCCTCATCCCTGCACTCGTAAAACCCGCTCTTAAAGCTCTTGTACTTGATCTTGATAATACCTTGTATCAAGGAATTTTAGGTGAAGAGGGTATAGATAATCTTAATTTAAGTCCTTTGCACAAAACCTTACAAGAAAAAATTAAAACTTTTAAAAAACAAGGCTTTTTACTTGCCCTAGCTTCAAAAAATGAAGAAAAAGACGCAAAAAAACTTTTTGAAACAAGGAAAGATTTTATCTTACAATGGGATGATTTTGATGCTAGAATGATCAATTGGGAACCAAAGGGTGAAAATATCTTAAAAATTGCTAAAAAATTTAATATAAATACTAACGCTATGCTTTTTATAGATGATAATATCGCCGAGCTTGAAAATACCAAATTTACAGGCGTTAAAACACTTTTATGCGATGAAAATATACTTTATAAAATCAAACTTTTTCCTAATCTTTTAAAACTTTCAAATACCAAAGAAGATCAAATTCGTGCCAAAGATATAGCAGCCAATGCTTTAAGAGAAGAGCTTAAAAGCTTAAGCGATGAAGAATATTTTCAAAATCTTGAAATCAGCTTAAATTTTAGCAAAAATGATCTGCAAAATATCCCTCGCATTAGCGAACTTTTAGGCAAAACCAATCAATTTATCGCTAATTACACACGCTTAAATCAAGAAAAAGTCGCACAACACATGCAAAAAGAACTCATTGTAAGTGTGAGTATGAGTGATAAATTAAGCGATAGTGGGATTATCGCTATTTTTGTTTTTTCTTGTAAAGAAGGAAATTTATTTATCGATGATCTTTGCATTTCTTGTAGGGCTTTAGGTAGAAAACTTGAAACTAGAATGTTTTTTAAAGCCTTTGAACTAGCTTTACATTTCTTTGATCTTAAAAACAATAATGCAAGGCTTTACTATCAAAAAGGCGAAAGAAATATGCCATTTTTGAGCTTTTTAGAACAAATTTCCAAAGAATTTGAAAAAAACTCAGCCCTTATTCCATTTCAAAATTTAAACTTCAAAGGACTTATAATCCATGAAAACTAGATTTGATAAAGCTAAAATTTCAGGCATTTGCGTAAGCGTACCTGAACATAAAATTTGCATTGATGATGAGTTAGAAAGCGTTTTTTCAAACGATATCAAAACCCTTAAAAGAATGAAAAAAGTCATAGGTTTAAACACGCGTTATATTTGCGATGAAAACACTTGCGTAAGCGATCTTGGAAAACACGCAGCCAATACACTTTTACAAGGTTTAAATATAGATAAAAATAGCCTTGATGCACTCATCGTAGTAACTCAAAGTCCTGATTTTTTCATGCCTTCTACGGCTTGTTATTTACACCAACTTTTAAATTTAAGCTCCAAAACTGTAGCTTTTGATTTAGGGCAAGCTTGTGCAGGGTATTTATACGGCTTATTTGTCGCTCATTCTTTAATACAAAGTGGCTTAGGTAAAATTTTACTCATTTGTGGAGATACTTTAAGCAAATTCATCCACCCTAAAAATATGAATTTAGCTCCTATTTTTGGTGATGGAGTAAGTGCAACTTTAATTGAAAAAACAGATTTTAACGAAGCTTTTTTTGAGCTTGGAAGCGATGGAAGACATTTTGATAAACTCATCATTCCAAAAGGTGCGATGAGAATACCTAAAGCAGATATTTTCAACGATGATTCACTCATGCAAACTGAGGAGTTTAGACAATTAGAAAATCTTTACATGGACGGAGTAAATATTTTCAATATGGCTTTGGAATGCGAACCTAAAAGCTTTAAAGAAATTTTAGAATTTTCTAAAGTAGATGAAAAAGACATTGCTTTTCATCTTTTTCATCAATCCAATGCGTATTTGGTTGATTGCATCAAAGAAGAATTAAAACTTAATGATGATAAAGTTCCTAATTTCATCATGGAAAAATACGCTAATTTAAGCGCTTGTTCACTACCTGCCCTACTTTGCGAACTAGATACTCCAAAAGAATTTAAAGCGAGTTTAAGTGCTTTTGGTGCAGGGCTTAGCTGGGGAAGTGCGGTGTTGAATTTCAAAGATTTATACACAAAAGATATTTTAATTTACACAAAGGAGAAATAATGACAAAAACTGAATTTTTAGAAGAGCTTAAAGAAGCTATGCATAGAGATGAAGACTTAAACGAGGATATGCTACTTGATGATATAGATGAGTGGGATAGTTTGGCTTTTGTATCCGTGATGGTGCTTTATAAAAATCTTTTTACTTTAAAAATCACAGCCGAGGACTTGAAAAATTGTCAAAAAGTAAGTGATTTAATCAATTTAGCAAAGCTTGATTAAAACCTTTAAGGTTTTAATCTTTTATCTCTAATTCAAATTTATCTCCCACATCTTTAAAAGTAAACACTTTATTTCCACAAGGATAAGAGATGGAATTTTCTTGCATGAAAGATTTTCTTCCTTGTAGTTTTTCAAGCATTAAAGGAAGTTCTTTTCTAAATAAGGCTTTATCAGGTATACCACAACCATGATCTAAATTTTTAATAAATTTTCCATCAATTTTATTTTCATCTATCAAATTTAAGCTTACATCATATCCTAAAATTTTTAATATTTGCATGGTTTGTTCTTTAAAATTTGCTGGAGTTAAAGGATCTTCTTTACTATGATAACTCACATAAATGATATTTTTATTTTTTTGACTTTGTAAAATCAAATGATCTTTATTTAATAATGTTCTAATAAAATAATTTTCATTATTAAAAAAATAAGGTGAATTTTCTTTACGTGTCCAATGGGTTTTTAGAAAACAACTCACAAAAAAATGATCGCCCTGCATATACATATCCCCATTAGTATCTTTGCTTTTAAATTCCAACTCTCTACCAATAATATAATTAAGCAGTGGAACAGCCGAACCCGAATTATCAATCACGCCATCCACATACCAAGGAGCTATCTTTGCTATGAGTAAAGATAGGTATCCTCCATAAGACCCCCCCCCCATAAATTTTTGGTAAATCTGCAAATTTTGGAAAACGTTTAACTAAATCTTTTAAAGCATTGATATGATCAATAGCTGCCATAATGCCATAGTTTTGATAATCTCCATTGGGTGGGATAAAAGTTGCACTTAGTCTTTCTTCAAAATCATAAGGCAATCGATTTAACATTTTTAATTCTGTCATAATCTCGCTCAAATATTCACAATGACTAACTACAGTATTATTGGCTAATTGATCACATGGAATATTGTATTTACGAAGCACTTTTTCTATTAATTTTAAATCATCTTTTGTAAAATCTGCTAATGTTGAATACTTTTCAACATCTGAACGCCTTTGGCAAAAACAATGATAAAAAACATTTATTGTCACTACATCAAAATTTTTAGCAATATAATTTCTATAAGAATCTAAAAAATATATATTTGCATTAGCTCCATAACCTCCTATGATAAAAACTATAGCTTTGAGATCTTTTTCATCATCATAACTTAAGCGGTATTCAAGTTTGCTAGTTCTTTTTATATTTAATTCTACATCATCACAAGAATCGATTTCAAAGGTTTGATTTATGAGCATATAAAGACCTTTTTTATTAATTTATTGATATTATAATACAAAAAACTAAAAAGGCAAACATGATAACCCATATTTACGATTTTCTAGAAAAAAATTTGATTAAATTTAGCAAAAAGATCGCTTTTGTAGAACCCTTTGCCAAGGAAAGAAAAGAAATCACTTATAAAGACTTTGATCTTTTTTCTAAAAAACTAGCCAGTGAAATTTTAAAAACTTTAAAAAATGATAATCCTACTCAAGTTCCTGTTTTAATCATCTTGCCTAAAGGGATTGATTGTTTGATTTCATTTTTTGGAGTGGCACTCAGTGGAAATTTTTATACCCTTTTAGATGAAAAAAGTCCTAAAGAAAGAGTAGAAAAAGTCATAGAGGTTTTAAAGCCTAAACTTTTTATCACTTCAAAGGACTTAAATTTTAACTTAGATTTACCTACGCTTTATACACAAGACTTTGAAAGTTTTGATATAGATGAGAGTTTAATAAAGCATGCCAAAGAAAAACATATAGATACTAATTTACTCTATGTTTTCTTTACAAGTGGGAGCACAGGCATTCCTAAAGGAGTAAGCATAGCACATAAGAGTGTGATTGATTATACTTTTTGGGTGTGTGAGACTTTTAAATTTGATGAGAATGAAATTTTAGCCAATCAAGCGCCATTTTATTTTGACAATAGCATTTTAGATATTTTTTCAAGTGTAAAATCAGGAGCGACTTTACACCTTTTACCTAATCATCTTTTTGCCTTTCCAAATAAAATTTTAGAATGCCTTGAAAAAGAAAAAGTAAGCACTATATTTTGGGTGCCTTCGGTGCTAATTTATTTTGCAAATACGGAAGCTTTGAATAATTTTAGTTTAAATACCTTAAAAAAAATACTTTTTTGCGGTGAAATCATGCCCAATAAACAGCTAAATATTTGGCGTAAACACTTACCCAATGCCTTATTTGCCAACCTTTATGGTCCAACAGAAATCACTGATGTATGTTCTTTTTATATCATCAATCGCACTTTTAAAGATGAAGAACTTTTACCGATAGGAAAAGCGTGCAAAAACACAGAACTTTTAGTTTTTGATGAAAATATGAATTTCATAAGTCCTAAACAAATAGGTGTTAAAGGGGAGCTTTTCGTGCGTGGAACTTCTTTGTCTTTAGGGTATTATAATGACAAAGAAAAAACCAAACAAGCTTTTATTCAAAATCCTTTACATGATAATTATTTAGATTTACTCTATAAAACAGGAGATATCGTTTCTTATAATGAATTTGGAGAGCTTTTATGCTACGGAAGAGCAGATAATCAGATAAAATATATGGGACATAGAATAGAACTTGGAGAAATAGAAAGCGTGATAAATTCTCATGTGAATATTAAAAACAGTGCTTGTATTTTTAAAGAAGATATTATTTGTTTTTATGAAAGTGAAGAAGAAATTAATTTTAAAGATTTTTTGAAAGATAAATTACCTTCTTATATGATCCCAAAAAATTTTATTAAACTCGACAAATTTAAGCTTAATCAAAATGGTAAAATTGATAGAAAGGTTTTAAAAGAACTTGTTTAAATAAATATTTTATAATTTCAAAAAACTAAAGGAGAAAAAATGCAAGAAATCAAACAATTTTTTATCAATATAGAAAGAACAGATATCAATGAGAGTATGGAAAATCTAGTAAGTGAAGATTTTATCGATAGTATCGATATCATGGCTTTGGTTGCCGAAATAGAAAAATTTTATAAAAAACCCTTAAAAGCAGAATTTATCACACCTGAAAATTTTGAAAGCTTTGAAAATATCAAAAAAATGCTTGAAACTGCAATGAAAGACTAATCTTTCCTTGCAAGTTCAAGCTGTTCTTTTAAAGAACTGATGATTTCATTTTTAGAAACAATAATTTGTGCTATAAAATCCGCCACATCATCCCAATCTTTACTTAGCATATGAGTTAAAGTATAGTTTTGTTCGTATTCTTCCCAATTTACAGGAGCAAAAAGAGAATTTTTATGCGGGAAATATTTGTTTTTTACCCATTCAAGTGAAGAAGCAAAATAATCCACATAAGCCTTAGCGATATCTTTTTGCACAGCAAATTTTAATCTTTTTTCTTTACTGCCTTCAAATTTTCTTCTTGCCATAAAAAGCAAAGAATTAAGATTATCCTGCTTTAAATCTTTTTGATTTAATCTTGACATAAGCTCCATTCCTAAAAGATTAAAACTTTCATTTTTGGTTTGTTTTAAAACAAAACTCTCATCCCATTCAAGTCCTAAATGATAAACAAAATCCTTAAGCAAAGTCCCTCCTACATAATCCTCCCTTAGAAGTCTTACTATCAAATTTTCTTCTCCAAATACCTCAGCATGAGTTTTGCAAATCCATTCATAGTCAAAAATATATTTTCTAGGATGATCTTGCGGAGCAAAATCAGCAGAATAATACCCCATATTGTTTTTATGATCTTGAGAACAATGTGAGTTTAAATAACCCAAAGTATCTCTAAAATACACAATAATATAAATTTGAGTAAAACCTAACTCTCTCATAATCTTTTCTAAAATTTCTACATGTTTTTTGGTAGAAAAATCCCAAACTATACCCTCAGCTGAAAAAATAAATTTTTTATCTTTATGTAAAGCACTTTCACTTTTAAAATTTTCTATAGTTCTAAGAAGTCTTTCATTTGTGATATGACTTAAAACACTCTCTTTTTTTAAAATATCTTCTTTTTGAACCAATTCTAAAACCATATCCACCAAAGCCCAATGCCTATTTGCCACTCTAAGACTTTTTGGGTAAATATAAGCTTTTTGCAAAAGCTTTTCTTCGTTTTGCATCAAGAAGCCTTGTTTTTCTTGATTTCCTGTATTAGTAGTTCCTATATGTAAATATGCTGTCATTTTATATCCTTTATCTTTATTTTAATTTATCATCTCTAACTCAAATTTATCTTCTAAATCCTTAAACACAAATACTTTATTCCCACAAGGATAAGAGATAGAATTTTCTTGCATAAAAGATTTTCTTCCTTGTAGTTTTTCAAGCATTAAAGGAAGTTCTTTTCTAAATAAAGCCCTATCAGTCATTCTAAGTCCATGCTCTAAACTTTTTACAAATCTACCATCTATATCATTTTCATCCTTTATTAAATGTAAAGTTGCATCATATCCTAATTCCTGATAACACTTATAAAGTTCTATTTTATTTTGCACTGGCGCACCCATATCTTGTATACTATGATAGCTTACAAAAATGGTATTTTTATTTAAATTTGATTGAATTTGAAGATGGTTTGAATTTAAAACTGCTCTGATTAAATAATTTTCATCACCAAAATAATAAGAAGAATTCATATTTCTATTCCAGTATTTATATACAAAACAATAAAGTCTATAACCACTTCCTTCGAAATAAAATTCCCCTTGATTCATTTCTCTTCCTAAAATGCACGCCAAAAATGGCAAGCAAACACCTGAATTATCAATCACACCATCCACATACCAAGGAGCTATTTTTGCTATGAGTAAAGATAGGTATCCTCCATAAGACCCCCCTCCATAAATTTTTGGTAAATCTGCAAATTTTGGAAAGCGTTTAACTAAATCTTTTAAAGCATTGATATGATCAATAGCTGCCATAATGCCATAGTTTTGATAATCTCCATTGGGTGGGATAAAATCACAAGAAAGTTCTATTTTTTGGCTTTCATCAACCAAACCTGCTTGTTTCATTTTATTAACTTTTTGCTCTATAAGAGGAATAATTTGTTCAAAATTATCTTTATTAACCGATAAATGTCCTAAATTAATATTTTTTAAAATGCCATTTACACGCTCTAAATCATCTTGATTGGGAATAAGCTTTGGATTATACTTTTGATCAATACTTTGTCTTGCACAAAAACAATGATAAAAAACATGTACCACTACAACATCAAAATTTTTAGCAATATATTCCCTATCAAAATCTAAAAAAGAAATATTTGCATTAGCTCCAAAACCACCCACTATAAAAACTATGGCTTTGATATCTTTTTCATCATCATAACTTATGCGATATTCAAGCTTACTGGTTCTTTTAATACCTAGTTCTACATCATCACAAGAATCAATTTCAAAGGTTTGGTTTATAAGCATATATTTTCCTTTTTAATTAATAATCAATTTTAACTGATTTTCTACATCTTTAAAAGTAAACACTTTATTTCCACAAGGATAAGAGATGGAATTTTCTTGCATGAAAGATTTTCTTTTTTGTAGTTTTTCAAGCATTAAAGGAAGTTCTTTTCTAAATAAGGCTTTATCAGTAATCCTCATACCATGATTTAAATCTTTTATAAATCTTCCATCAATCTCACTTTCGTCTTTTATTAAATGTAAAGTGGCGTCATATCCTAGCTCTTTATACGCTAAAAAAAGAGTTTGTTTATCTTTTGCTGTATTAAATGGATCTTTTAAACTATGATAAGATACTAAAATAATATTTTTATTGACACTAGCTTGTATAGTTAAATGGGAAGAATTTAACAAAGAACGAATCATATAATTTTCATTAGTAAAAAAATAAGATAATCTTTCATCTTCTCTAGTCCAGTACGTTTTAATAAACATGCCTACCAATTTATTTAAATCACTAAAAAAAAATTCGGGTCTACTTAAATCTTTTCCTATTATACATTCCAATAATGGCAAAACAGTTCCTGAATTATCAATCACGCCATCCACATACCAAGGAGCTATCTTTGCTATGAGCAAGGCTAAGTATCCTCCATAAGACCCCCCCCCATAAATTTTTGGTAAATCTGCAAATTCTGGAAAACGTTTAACCAAATCTTTTAAAGCATTGATATGATCAATAGCTGCCATAATGCCAAAATTTTGATAATCTCCATTAGGCGGGATAAAAGTTGAAGTAAATTTCGCTTGATAATTTTGCGCTAATTTTCCTTGTGATTTTAAAGTAATAATATGCTGAATAAGCAATTCATAATACTTGGTAGAATTTTTACAATCAAGATTCTGTGGATTAATGCCAAAATCTAACAAAATCTTAGATAGACTTAACAAATCCTCCTCCATGAAGCTAATAGAAGCACTATACTTTTTATTATTTGATATTCTTGCACAAAAACAATGATAAAAAACATGTACCACTACAACATCAAAATTTTTAGCAATATATTCCCTATCAAAATCTAAAAAAGAAATATTTGCATTAGCTCCATAACCTCCTATGACAAAAACTATGGCTTTGATATCTTTTTCATCATCATAGCTAATGCGGTATTCAAGTTTGCTAGTTCTTTTTATATTTAATTCTACATCATCACAAGAATCAATTTCAAAGGTTTGGTTTATAAGCAATTTTAAGCCTTTTATTGTATTTTAAAGACAATTATACTTAAATTTTAGTAAAATAAAACACAAAAACAAGGCTTAACTATGAAAAATCTTTGCATAATCCCTGCTCGTGGTGGATCAAAAAGAATTCCTAGAAAAAATATCATTGATTTTCTAGGTAAACCTTTAATCTCTTATAACATAGAAAATGCTTTAAATTCAGGTATTTTTGATGAAGTGGTGCTTTCAAGCGATGATGAAGAAATCATAGAAGTAGCCTTAAAATACGGTGCAAAAGCTCCTTTTGTGCGTGATAAAAATTTAAGCGATGATTATGCTTCAAGCACTGCTGTAGTGCAAAATGCCATAGAAATTTTACAAAGCCAAAATCAAATTTATGATCATGTCTGCTGCCTTTATGCTACTGCTCCTTTGTTAAATAAAGACATTTTAAAACAAGCCTATGAAAAATTTATACAAAATCAAAGCAAGTTTTTATTTGCTGCTACTGAGTTTGAGTATCCTATACAAAGGGCATTTTATCTAAATGAAAACAATCAAGTTTATATGTTTGATGAAAAACATTATAAAAGTCGTTCACAAGATCTAACAAAAGCTTATCATGATGCAGGAGCTTTTTATTTTGGTACAAGCAAAGCTTGGCTTGAGGAAGATTTTATATTTAAACCTCATTCTAGCGTGTTTGTATTGCCAAGAAATTTAGTTTGCGATATAGACACCATACAAGATTTGGAATTTGCAAAAATACTTTATAAGGTAAATCATGAAAGTGCTTTTTAGAAGCGATAGCTCCAGTCAAATAGGCTTTGGACACATTAAACGTGATCTAGTCTTAGCTAAACAATATAGCGATGTAAGTTTTGCTTGTTTGCCTTTAGAAGGCTCTTTGATCGATGAAATTCCTTATCCTGTTTATGAGCTTGATAGTGAAAGCATTTACGAACTTATCAATCTCATCAAAGAAGAAAAATTTGAACTTCTTATCATTGATCACTATGGCATCAGCGTAGATGATGAAAAACTGATCAAGCTTGAAACAGGGGTGAAAATTCTAAGCTTTGATGATGAAATAAAGCCTCATCATTGTGATATTTTACTCAATGTCAATGCCTATGCAAAAGCAAGTGATTATGAAGGTTTAGTGCCTTTTAAATGCGAAGTAAGATGTGGTTTTTCTTATGCTTTAATCAGGGAAGAATTTTATCAAGAGGCCAAAGAAAATAGAGAAAAAAAATATGATTTTTTCATTTGCATGGGTGGAACTGATATAAAAAACCTTTCTTTACAAATTGCTAGCGAATTACCTAAAACAAAAATCATCAGCATTGCAACCAGCTCTTCTAATCCTAATCTTAAAAAATTGCAAAAATTTGCAAAATTACATAACAATATTAGATTATTTATCGATCATGAAAATATTGCAAAATTGATGAATGAAAGCAATAAACTCATCATTAGTGCAAGTTCTTTAGTCAATGAAGCCTTGCTTTTAAAGGCAAATTTCAAAGCTATTTGTTATGTTAAAAATCAAGAATCTACAGCAACTTGGCTTGCTAAAAAAGGGTATGAAGTGGAGTATAAGTATTGATAAAACTTAAAAATTTCACAAAACTTAATTCTCAAGAAATAGAGCTGATTTTTAAATGGCGCAATCACCCCGATATCAATCAATTTATGAAAACAAAATATATTGATTTTGAAGAACATTTAAGATTTTTAAAAAAATTACATCAAGATTCTAGCAAAAAATATTTTTTAGTTTTTCAAGATGAACAGATTATCGGCGTAATTGATTTTGTCAATATCACAACTAAATCTTGCGAATTTGGACTTTACGCAAAACCTAATTTAAAAGGCGTAGGACAAATTTTAATGAATGAAATTATAAAATACGCTTTTGAAAACTTAAAAGTAAATACTCTTAAAGCTTATGTTTTCAAAGACAATCGTAAAGCTTTAAAATTATATCAACAAAATCATTTTACTATTTATGATGAAGATAAAGATTTTTACCATATTTGCCTAAAGCAATCTGACTGCAAAGCCTTGCCTAGCTAATTCTTCTTTTACATCTTTAGGGGTATACTTAGAAAAATGAAAAATATAAGCACCCGCTAAAGCATCAGCACCTAAATTTAAAGCCTCAACTCCATCACTTGGATTGCTAAGTCCTCCATTGATAATAAGAGGAATTTTAAGTTTATTTTGAAAGATCTTTAAAAGTTCTAAATCATAACCCTTTGCCTTCCCTTCAAAATCTACAGAAGTCAAAAGAAGCTCTCCAGCTCCTTTTTTTTCATATTCTAAAGCAAGTTCTAAAGGACTTTTTTCGAGTAATTTTCCCCTGTCATAAACACAAAATTGCCCTCCTTTTCTTTTAACATCTATAGAACAAACTATACATTGAGAACCAAAACGATTAGCCGCTTTACTTATAAAATCCATATCTTCTAAGGCCTTAGAATTGATAGAAATTTTATCCGCACCTAAATTTAAAATCTTTTGTATATCTTCAAGAGTTTTTATCCCGCCACCTATAGTTAAAGGCATAAAACATTCTTTAGCAAGATCTTCTATACTTTCAAAATCTATTTCTCCACTTTTTGAAGCATCTATATCTAAGATAATAAGCTCATCAACATTGCGTGCATTATAAATTCTCATTGTTGAAGTTAAATGCCCTATAGTGCGAAAATCTTTAAATTCTATACTTTTAACAAGTTGTCCGTTTTTTAACAAAACACAAGGGATAATTCTAGTTTTTAACATTTAAAGCCTTATAAAATTTTCTAAAAGTTTTAAGCCTAAATTTTGACTTTTTTCGGGGTGAAATTGTGTAGCAAAAATATGATCTTTTTGTAAAGATGCAACAAATTTATGTCCGTATTGTGCTTTAGCACTTACAAACTCATCTTTGCATTTTACATAAAAAGAATGCACAAAATAAAAATCACTCTTATTATCTATGCCTTGATACAAAGGATCTTGTTTTAAAATTTCAAGCTCATTCCAACCCATATGTGGGATTTTTAAATTTAAATCCTCTTCAAATTTGACTATTTCACCTTCTATAAAACCAAGTCCTTCGCAAACTCCACCTTCATAACCCCTTTCTAAAAAAAGTTGCATTCCTAAACAAATGCCTAAAATAGGTTTTTTTTGTACTAAAACTTGCTCTTTTAAAACTTCTATAAAACCAAGTTCTTTTAAATTTTTCATCGCTTCTTTAAAAGATCCCACTCCAGGTAAAAGCAATTTATCTGCTTTTTGCAAATCTTTTGGATTTTTAGCTATGAAATTTATAGCTCCTATTTTTTCAAAAGCCTTTGCAACAGAGTTTAAATTTCCCGCCTTGTAATCAATGAGCGCTATCATTTTAAAACACACTCGTCTTTTCTTACCAAAGAACCATCATAATCTCTTATAAATTTACCATTTTCATCACGTTTAAAAATTTTTTTATTGGTAAAAGAATCTACTATTTTTTGAAATTCTTCCTCGCTAAAACCACTGAATTCAAGGTATTTTTTAATAGCCTTTTTAGGGGGCTTACCATCGTATTTTTGTACCAAACGCACCCCTTCTTCACGGCTGATATAACCTAAACGAATATCCAAACAAGCATTATCTGTTGCTCTACCAAAGCCGTATTTGCAGTATTTTAAATAATCATGCACATGATTAGAATAACAATCTAAATTTTCAAAATTTTCATAAGTAGTCTCAACAGGATGATCTAGAGTTAAAAAACCATATTTTTTAGAGATTTCAAGAATTTTTTTATAATCCCATTTAAAATAATACCCTAAAAATAGCCCAGTAACCCCTACTCTTTGAAGTTCTTCATCACTTGGATAAGTATATAAAAACAAATCTTTTTCAGTGATACCATTTACCCCAAGCATATCAGAAGCACGATTTCCTAAAAGCCCGCCAAATTCTTCAAGCCACTCTCTGCCTAAAATATTCTTATTTTTACTACTCGCAGGACCGCCATACTCTATCTGCGGACTTTCTCCCCAGATGATCAAAGGCACTCCAAAATTTACCGCTATGCGTGGAACAGAAGTAAAAATTCCCAAATGGTTTTGCCACTCATTATCCCCTGTTCTTATAAAAGCTTCACGGGCAAGTTTTTGATAAACTTTTGGATCACGCTTGATATGGATCAAATCCACGCCAAGATGATTTAAATTGTCTAAATTTTTGCGCCCTATTTTCGTAGGTACGCTAGGCTCAAAACACACACACAAAGGATTAAGTCCAAGTTCAAGCATTTTAACCACTTGAAAAGTAGAATCTTTTCCACCACTTACTCCGATAACACAATCATAAACAGGATGTTTTTTGTATTTTTTTACAAGCTCAAAAAATTCTTTTTCTCTTTCTTGCCAATTAATATTTTGATTTTTAGCTTCTTGAGAACGACAAGCATCACAAACTCCCTCTTCATCAAAATGTAAATCAGGCTTAGTATCTGGCATCACGCATTTTTTACAAAATTTCATAAATTTCCTTTAATTAGTCTTAAATATATATCGTTATAATTAAATTTTATTTTATGATTTTATATATTTATATTATATAAAAATTAAAAAATGAATGAATTCTATAATTTAAATCCATATGACATTTTTTGAATGAAACCAAGCAAAATCATAACAAAGTCGTAATATTTATATAATATAAATATATAAATTGAAGAAATATATAATATAATTATATATCATTTTAGTCAGGAAATTTACCAAAGAAAGAAAAGTATGCAAATAGGAAATTTTAATACCGATGAAAAAGTTTTTATCATCGCAGAACTTAGCGCCAATCACGCAGGAAGTCTTGAGATGGCACTTCAAAGTATAAAAGCTGCCAAAGAAGCAGGTGCTGATGCGATAAAAATTCAAACTTACACTCCAGATAGCATGACTCTAAATAGCAACAAAGAAGATTTTATTATTAAGGGTGGGCTTTGGGATAAAAGAAAACTTTATGAGCTTTACGAAAGCGCAAAAACTCCTTATGAATGGCATTCTCAAATCTTTGAAACCGCACAAAATGAAGGCATACTTTGTTTTTCAAGTCCTTTTGCCAAAGAAGATTTAGAATTTCTAAAACGCTTTGATCCCATCGCCTATAAAATCGCCTCTTTTGAAGCCAATGATGAAAATTTCGTGCGTTTAATCGCCAAAGAAAACAAACCTACCATCGTTTCAACGGGCATTGCTACAGAAGAAGAACTTTTTAAAATCTGTGAAATTTTTAAAGAAGAAAAAAATCCTGATTTAATCTTTTTAAAATGCACTTCAGCTTATCCTACTGCCATAGAAGATATGAATTTAAAAGGCATAGCAAGTTTAAAAGAAAAATTTAATGTTGAAGTGGGACTAAGTGATCATAGCTTTGGTTTTTTAGCCCCTGTTATGGCAGTAGCACTTGGAGCTAGAGTGATAGAAAAGCATTTTATGTTAGACAAAAACATAGAAAGCGAAGACAGTAAATTTAGTCTTGATTTTGATGAATTTAAAGCTATGATAGATGCAGTAAGACAGGCTGAAAGTGCTTTAGGTGATGGTAAGTTAGACTTAGATGAAAAAGCTCTTAAAAACCGTGTTTTTGCAAGAAGCTTATATGCAAGTAAGGATATCAAAAAAGGTGAAATTTTCAGCGAAGAAAATGTAAAATCCGTGCGTCCTTCTTTTGGACTACACCCTAAATTTTATCAAGAACTTTTAGGAAAAAAAGCTAGCAAAGATATAGAATTTGGCGATGCTTTAAAACAAGGAGATTTCCAATGACCTTCACCCCTACTCAAAAAGAACTCTTTAACAAAAACATTGAGGCTTTAAGTAATATTCTTTTAAAAGAAAGTTTAAAAGAAATTAAATCAAGTAAATTTGAACTTATCTTAGGTAAAGATAATCTAGATATCAATTTAAAAGATACAAGTATAAAAAATAATGGGGGGGGGTATAATGAAAATTTACTTTATCAAGATCCCATTAAAGAATTGCAAACTATGCTAAACACCTATAATGACAAATACCTACTTTATCCTGTATTGTATTTTTATGGTTTTGGAAATGGAATTTTATTTAAAGCTTTATTGCAAAATAAAAATCATCAACATATTGTTGTTTTTGAAAAAGATATAGAAATCATTTGGATAATGTTTCATATCTTAGATTTTTCAAGTGAATTGCAAAGTGCAAGATTGATGGTTTTGGAAAATGATAAATTACAAGCTCAAGATTATACTGAACTTTGTTCTTCTAAACCTTTCTTTCAATTTTCTAGAATTTATTTTTTAGAACTGATGAGTCATTATTATGAAAGATTTCATGAAGATATTTTAGGATTGAATAAAAAATTAGCAGAAAATTTTAAAAATTCTATTGTTTCTCATGGCAATGATCCCCTTGATGCTCTTCAAGGCATAGAACAATTTGTTTATAATCTTCCTCAAATGATTACCCATCCTAGTTATAAAGAATTGCTTTCTAAAAGAAAAAATTTAAGTGATACAGCTATCATTGTTTCTACAGGACCATCTCTTACTAAACAACTTCCTTTATTAAAAAAGTATGCTAGTAAAGCTACGATTTTTTGTGCGGATTCTTCTTATCCTATTTTAGCTAAGCATGATATCAAGCCTGATTATGTTTGTATGCTAGAAAGAACTGAAATTACTGCTGAGTTTTTTAATCATGATTTTGGGGAATTTGATAAGGATATTGTATTTGTTTGCGCAGGGGTTGTTCATCCAAAGGCGATTGAATATTTAAAAAATAAAACTTTTATCATAACTCAAAAAGTTCTTGCCTTTCCATATTATATAAATCTTAAAAATTTTTGCTATGCTGCTGTAGGATTTAGTGTTGCACATACATTATCTTATCTAGCAACTCATCTAAATCATAAAAACATCATTTTTATAGGACAGGATTTAGCTTATGCTGAAAATGGCAATTCTCATCCTGATGATTATCAAAATTCAGCTAATTATGAAAGTCAAATGTATGAACATATTTTAACTATAGCTTATGGAGGCAACGGAAAAGTTGAAACTCATAGTATATGGCTTTTATTTAAAAATTGGTTTGAAAATGAAATGATTCCAAATACTAGAAAAATGGGTATCACCACCTACAACTGTACCGAAGGTGGAGCAAGGATAGAAGGAACCATAGAAAAACCTTTTCTATGGGCTTGTGAGAATTTACTTGATAAAGATTTAAATAAACCTTTTGAAAAATTAGAACCTTTAAGTTTAAATAAACAAAATGAGTTTTTACTTAAGGCTTATTATAAAGTTTATCAAAGTATTAAACATTGTAGAGATTTTAGTAAAATACTCAGCAATGATTTTAACAATATACAAAATATATATTTAAATTTAAACAAAAAAGAAAATGATTTAAACTTGGCTATTAGAAAAATAGATGAATTTAAAAATAAATTAGAAAATATCAAACAAATGCAAGATTTATATGAAATTTTACAACCTCTGCGTACTCAATTTGAACTTAATCTTGCTAGAATTTATGTTTTAAATCCTAAAACCAAAGAAGATGCTTTTAATAAAAGTATTCTTTGGATAAAAGAACATTTAGAATTTATGGAATTAGTTTATGGACATATTAAAGCACAAGAAAATGCTTTGATTAAAAATATACTTCCTTTAGAAGAAAAACTTAAAGAAAGAAAATTAGATAAATGGATGGAAAGGGTGAGAAGGTGAGAAATATTTTAGTTACAGGTGCTGATGGTTTTATAGGTTCTCATCTTTGTGAAAGTTTGGTCAAAAAAGGTTTTAAAGTTAGAGCTTTAAGTCAGTATAATTCTTTTAATTTTTGGGGATATTTAGAAAAAAGTCCTTTTTTAAAAGACATGGAAGTTATAAGTGGAGATTTAAGAGACAGTTTTTTTTGCGAAAAAATCACCAAAAATATAGATGTGATCTTTCATCTTGGCGCTTTAATCGCTATCCCCTACTCCTACACAGCCCCACAAAGCTATGTGGATACCAATGTCAATGGCACTTTAAATATGCTCGAAGCAGCTAAAAAAAACGAGATTTCACATTTTATCCACACCTCAACAAGCGAAGTTTATGGCACAGCCTTTTATGTACCTATCGATGAAAAACACCCTTTACAACCTCAAAGCCCTTATTCTGCAAGCAAAATCGCTGCAGATATGATGGCGCTGAGTTATTATAATTCTTTTAATTTAAATGTCAATATTGCACGCCCTTTTAACACCTATGGACCAAGACAAAGCGCAAGGGCTATCATACCTACCATCATCACACAAATTTTAAGTGGAGCAAAGGAAATCAAACTAGGAGATTTAAGCCCTAAAAGGGATTTAAATTTTGTGCTAGATACTTGTGAGGGTTTTATCTCTCTTTTAAATTTAAAACATTTTGGAGAAGTTTATAATATAGGCTCAGGAGTGGAATACTCCATGCAAGAAGTACTTGATCTCATACAAAAAATTTTAGATTCTAAGGTAAAAATCATCCAAGATGAGCAAAGATTGCGTCCTAAAAATAGCGAAGTTTTTAGACTTTGTTGCGATGCAAACAAGCTTAAAAAAGCTACAAATTGGCAAAGCAAAATAAGTCTAGAAGAAGGTTTAAGACAAAGCATAGAGTATTTTAAAGAAAATTTAGAAAATTATAAAAGTGAGCTTTATAATGTTTGAAAAAGAAATTTCTTTTATAAAAAGTCTTTTTAATAAAGAAAATATCGCCCTACATGAGCCTTGCTTTATAGGCAATGAGAAAAAATATCTTTTAGAGTGCATTGATAGCGGTTTTGTTTCAAGCGTGGGAGAATTTGTAACGCGTTTTGAAGAAGCTTTAAAAGAAAAAACCAAAACACGCTTTGTTATCGCTACAAATACAGGCACAGCAGCCCTTCATATCGCTTTACTAGCTAATGATATCGATGAAAACTGCGAAGTCATCACTCAAAGCATAAGCTTTGTCGCTACGGCCAATGCTATCGCTTATACAGGTGCAAAGCCCGTTTTTTTAGATATAGATGAAAACACTCTAAGTTTAAGCCCTAAGGCTTTAGAGCATTTTTTAGAAAATCAAACTTATCAAAAAAATAATCTTAGCTATAACAAAACCACACACAAACTCATCAAAGCTTGTGTTATTATGCACACCTTTGGTTTAAGTGCTCAAATAAAAGCCATCAAAGAGCTTTGTGAAAAATACCATATCCTTTTAATCGAAGATGCTGCAGAAGCCTTAGGAAGCACCTATGAAAACAAGACCTTAGGCACTTTTGGAAAATGTGGAATTTTAAGCTTTAATGGCAATAAAATCATCACAGGCGGATGCGGTGGAACGATATTAAGCGACGATGAAAATTTAGCCAAGCTTGCAAGACACCTTAGCACTACAGCTAAAATCCCCCATCCTTGCGAATACGATCATGATAGGATAGCTTATAATTACCGTCTTTGTAATGTAAATGCAGCGATCTTGCTTGCAGGACTTGAAAATTTGGAACTTTTTTTAGAAAATAAAAGAGAACTTGCTAAAATTTACAAAGATTTTTTTAAAAATCACGATAAATGCAAATTTATCGATGAAAAAAGCAACGAAAAAAGCAATTTTTGGCTCAACACCTTGCTTTTTAAGGATGAAAATTTAAGAAATATCTTTTTAGAAGAATGCTTGAAAAATAATATTTTCGTCCGTCCTGTATGGAAAAGCTTACCAAGTTTAAAAGCTTTTCAAAACTGTCAAAGCGATGAGCTTATAAACACTAAAAAATTAGAAAAACGCTTGGTTAATTTACCTAGTAGCGTTAGAATAGCAAATAAAAAGGAATGATGCGTTGCAAAATTTAATTCAAAGCATTAAAAAAATTTAATAAGAAAAAATATGAGAATAGCGGGGGGGGGGGATTTGATTTTTTTACTTCTTCTTTTAGGAGAAGTGCGTGAAAAATGTCATCATCATAGGAGCGGGTGGCTTTACTAGAGAGCTTTATTCTTATTTAAAAGATGCAAATTACGAAATTATAGGCTATATTGATATACAAGAAAATAATTTTTTTGACTTAAAATATCTAGGCAATGAAGATAATTTCGATAAAAAGTTGATTCAAAAAGCATCTTTTGCTTTAGGTGTAGGACAAATCAATTTAAGAAAAAAAATCCTTGTAAAACTTTCAAAAAAATCATGTAATTTTATCACTTTTATACATCCTCAATCTTTTGTTTCAAAAGAAGCTAAAATAGGACAAGGGGTTATAGTGTGTCCTTTTGTAACCATTAATGCTAATTCAAATATAGGAGATTTTGTGCTTTGTAATATTTATTCAAGCATAGCTCATGATTGTAAGGTAGGAGAAGGAAGTATTTTAAGCCCTTATGCTACACTTAATGGAAATTCAAGCATAGGAAAAAATTGTTTTTTAGCTACTAGAGTTAGCCTGTTGCCTTGCGTAAACTTAGAAGATAACTGCATAGTAAGCAGGTAGTATTATTAGCAAAAACTACACATCCAATCAACTTATTTTTCATAAAAATATAATTAAAACAAGGAAAAAACAATGAAAGAAATTAATATCATAGACTTTGGTTTAATGGGTAAGCAAATAAGTGCTTTATTTTATTTATTAGGCTATGAAATAGGTGTTTATAATAAAAGCAAGCTCAATATATACGAATTTGAAAAACAAATAAAACTTCTACAAAGAAAAATAGATTTTTCTAATTTTAACGCCGGAAAAATAAACATTTACCAACATATAGAAGATCTTAAAAATAGCTTGACTATAGAAAGCTTAAATGAAGATTTAAATTTAAAAAAAGAAATCATGCAAATTCTTAGAGATAATAATATAGTTTTTTCGAGAGTATGGATGATTTAAACTGCGATTTTATACATTTTTTCAATACTATTTATATCAAATTAATAGAACTTTGTGGTTCTAATTTAGAACGATTTACCCCATTGAAAGATCTTAAAAAATTAGGATTTCATATCATTTGCAGTAAAGGCAATCGAGGAGCTTTAGCAAATTTACTTTTGTTCAATGAAATTTCATCATTTTTTAAAATTATAGAAAAATACGATTATAATTTCAAAGAATGTCAAACAGTTTATGATTTGCTTTATGAAAAAAGAAATTTGTTAAATATTATCGACACTATAGGCATAGAACTTTGTAATAAAATTTGTAAGAATTTAAAAGAAGATGATGAAAATTTTTACCATCCAAAAATCTTTAAAAAGGCCTTATAAAAAGGAATTTTAGGTAGAAAAATAAAACAAACATAAGTGATATTTTATAAAATAAGCAAATATTAATTTAATATTTTATACAATCTAATATTTTTATTAAATTGAAGGGGTGGGGAATGATTTATTGTGATCACTGCGTGATGCCAAATACTAGACCTGGTATTAATTTTACAAAAGATAAAGAAGGTAAAAATATCTGTTCAGCTTGCATCAATCATAAAAATAAAGAAAATATTGATTATAAAGCAAGGTTTAAAGAGCTTGAAGTCTTATGCGATAAATACCGCAGAATGAATGGAAAATTTGAATATGATTGTGCTATTGCCGTAAGTGGAGGTAAAGATTCGCATTTTCAAGTGCATATCATGAAAGAAAAACTTGGAATGAATCCTATTCTTTTTAGCGTTGAAGATAATTTCACCATGACTGAAGCAGGCAAGAAAAATCTTAAAAATTTAAGTGAAACTTTTGGTTGTCATATCATTAGCTTAAAGCCTGATATCAAAACTCAAAAAAAAGTTATGCTAAAAACCTTTGAAAAATATGGAAAACCTACTTGGTTTATTGATAGACTAATTTACAGCTATCCTTTTGCTATGGCTTTAAAATTTAATACACCTTTATTGGTTTATGGAGAAAATGTTAGTTATGAATATGGAGGTAGTGATACCGAAGAAACTCCTAGCGCTAAAGAAATATTTTTAAATGGTGTAGCTAGTGATTTAAATATAAATGAATTTATAGATGATGAAATCAAAGAAGAAAATTTGCAACTCTTTTTCAATCCAAACAAAGATAAACTCGATAAACTTAACCCTATCTATCTAAGTTATTTTGTAAAATGGAATTCTTATAGCAATTATATTTTTGCTAAAAGTCGTGGTTTTACTGATCTAGAAGGCGAATGGGATAGAACAATGTGTGCAGAAAATTTTGATCAAGTTGATAGTATAGGCTATATCCTACACGCTTGGATGAAATACCCTAAATTTGGTCATGCTTGTGCGAGTGATTACGCAGCTCGTTTCGTGCGTTATGGACTTTTAAGCAGAAAAGAAGCTATTGAACTTGTGCAAAAAAGAGATCATAAGCTTGACAATAAATGCGTTGAAGATTTTTGCAATTTCATAGGTATTAGTAAAACTACATTTTGGAAAATAGTAGAAAAACATTACAATATGGATTTATTTTATAAAAATGATTTTGGAGAATTTAAATTAAAAAACAAATTACAATAAAAATATAAAGGAAAAAAATGCAAAACTCATTAGAAGCTTATACAATGAAATATAATGAAAATGGATACGGATTACTTTTTCCAGATGGTCATGTAGTACGTTTTTATGAAAGAATTTTAAAATACAAACTAAATAAAATAAATGGAAATTTACTTGATTTTGGTTGTGGCAATGGTGTACATTCAGCGTATTTTCAAAGCAAAGGGTTTAAAACTTTTGGAATAGATATAGTTCCAAGTTTAAAAGAAATTTGGGAGCAAAATATTAGCGGGGGGGGGGTATTGTAAAATTATAGAACCAAATTCTAGCATCAAAGGACTTTTTGATGAAAATATGGATATTATCTTTGCAAATCAAAGTCTTTACTACATACCTCTAAAAGAACTTAAACAAAATATTTTAGAATTTTACGAACTTTTGAACACAGGTGGAATACTTTTTGCTACAATGATGAGCAAGAAAAATTATTATTTTTCCCACAGTCAAAAAGAAGAAAAAAATGGCTTGAGTAAAGTTGAAATTAATGGAAGATTAAATGAAACAAGCTTTATACATTTCATCGATAAAGCCGAAGATCTAGAAAATCTTTTTCAACCTTTTGAAACTTTATTTCTAGGAGATTATGATCCTATTAATTTTTATAATTTTGAAGGATCGGCACACCATTATATTTATATAGGTATTAAAAAATAAAATTTTGCCTTTATTTTAAGGCAAAATAAAGGCAAAACTATGAAAAAAACTTTAATCATCGCAGAAGCAGGAGTTAATCACAATGGTGATTTAAATTTAGCTAAAAAGTTAATAGAAATCGCAGCAGATTCAGGAGCTGATTTTGTTAAATTTCAAAGTTTTAAAGCCAAAAACTGTATCAGCACAAAGGCTAAAAAAGCACCCTATCAGCTTAAAACCACGGCTAATGATGAAAGTCAGCTTCAAATGGTGCAAAAACTCGAACTCGATCTTAAAGCTCATAAAGAGCTTATCTTACACGCAAAAAAATGCAATATCGCCTTTCTTTCTACTCCTTTTGATCTTGAAAGTGTAGATCTTTTAAATGAGTTAGGCTTAAAAATCTTTAAAATTCCAAGCGGAGAAATCACCAATCTACCCTATCTTAAAAAAATTGCAAAGCTTAATAAAAAAATCATACTTTCAACAGGCATGGCAAATTTAGGCGAGATAGAAGAAGCTTTAAATGTGCTTTGCAAAAATGGCGCTAAACGCCAAAATATCACTCTTTTACACTGCACTACAGAATACCCTGCCCCTTTTAATGAAGTCAATCTTAAAGCCATGCAAAGCTTAAAAGACGCTTTTAAGCTTGATGTGGGTTATTCTGATCACACAAGGGGTATACACATTTCCCTAGCTGCGGTTGCCTTGGGAGCTTGTGTGATAGAAAAGCATTTTACTCTAGACAAAAATATGTCAGGGCCTGATCATAAAGCAAGCCTAGAACCTCAAGAACTAAAAATGCTTTGTACCCAAATAAGACAAATACAAAAGGCAATGGGTGATGGCATAAAAAAAGCAAGTAAAAGCGAACAAAAAAATATCAACATAGTAAGAAAAAGTTTAGTGGCCAAAAAAGACATCAAAAAAGGAGAAATTTTTAGCGAAGGAAATCTTACTACCAAACGCCCCGCAAATGGTATAAGTGCTATGAGATATGAAGAGTTTTTGGGTAAGATTGCTACTAAAAACTACAAAGAAGATGAGCTTATCCGTGAGTAAAAGAAAAATTTGTATAGTCAGTGCAACAAGGGCTGAATGGTATCTTTTAAGAAATTTATGTCATGAAATTCAAAACGATAAAGATCTAAGCCTTCAAATCATCGCTACAGGAGCACATTTAAGCCCTGAGTTTGGACTCACTTATAAAGAAATAGAAAAAGAATTTAAAATAACTAAAAAAATCCCTATCCTGCTTGCAAACGATGATAAAATAAGCCTTTGTAAAAGTATGAGTTTAGCTTTTAGTGCTTTTAGCGATGCTTTTGAAGACTTAAAACCTGATATGGTGGTGATTTTAGGCGATCGTTATGAAATGCTTAGCGTAGCAAGTGTATGTCTATTGATGCACATACCTTTAGTGCATTTATGTGGCGGGGAGCTTACTTTAGGGGCTATTGATGATAGTATAAGACACAGCATTTCAAAAATGTCACATTTACATTTTGTAAGTCATGAAATTTATAAAAAAAGGCTTTTGCAACTTGGAGAAGAAGAAAAAAGGGTTTTTAATATAGGTTCTTTAGCTTCTACTATCATAAAAAATATGAATTTTTTAAACAAAAAAGATTTAGAAAAAGCCTTAGAAATGAAACTAGATAAAGAACTTTACTTAATCACTTATCATCCTTTAACTTTAAATGTAAAAAATACTCAAAAAGAGATTAAAACCTTACTTAAAAAACTTGACACCCTTAAAAATGCAAGTTTGATTTTTACCAAAGCAAATGCCGATGAAAATGGACTTTTAATCAATGAAATTTTGCAAAATTACTGCCAAAAAAACTCACACAAGGCTAAACTTTTTGATAATCTTGGCTCACAAAAATACCTAAGTCTTATGAAAATAGCCAAGGCCATGATAGGCAATTCTTCAAGTGGTATTAGTGAAAGTCCTTTTTTTAAAACTCCTTGCATTAATATAGGCGATAGACAAAAAGGGCGTTTAAGAACTCAAAATATCATTGATTCCGAAATCAACGATCTTGATCAAGCTTTTGAAAAATTAGAAAGCAAAGAATTTAAACAAAATTTAAAAAATTTTAAAAACCCTTATGATAATGGTAAAAATCCCAATAAAATCATAAAAACTTGCCTAAAAAATGTAAATTTAGATACAATTTTACATAAAAATTTCATCGATTTATAAGGCTTAGTGTGGATATAAACAAACTCAAACTCACCCCTGATTCTAGCATAAAAGAAGCTTTAAAAATAGTCGGGCAAGAACGCGTTAGATTAGGCATTATAGTTGATAAAAAGGATAAATTTTTAGGAGTCATTAGCGATTCAAACATCAGAAAAGCTTTAATTAGTGGCAAAACTTTAAAAGATAGTATCAAAGATATTTACACTAAAAATCCCATCACCATAAAAGAAAACACAAGCAAAGAACAGCTTTTAAAAATTTCTGCTAAAACCGATATTTACGACTTTCCTGTTTTAGATGAAAAAGGGCAAATTCTTTCTATAAAATCTATCTCATCACTTTTAAAAGCCAATCCAAACTCCATTATCATCATGGCTGGAGGCTTAGGCTCTCGCTTAAAAGAGCTGACTAAAGATACTCCAAAACCTATGTTAAAAGTAGGCAAAAAACCCATTTTAGAAAGCATAATCCAAAGACTTAAAAATCAAAATTTTGAAAATTTTATCTTTTGTGTGAATTATAAAAAACAAATCATAGAAGATTATTTTCAAAAAGGGCAAAAATTTGGGGTTAAAATTTCTTATATTAAAGAGCGTAAAAAACTAGGTACAGCAGGGGCTTTAAGCCTTATAAAACAAGAATTTAAAGAAAGTTTTATCGTTATGAATGCAGACATTTTAACCGAGCTGGATTTTAATGCTCTTTTAAAAGCGCATAAAAAATCAAAAGCTTTAATGAGCGTTTGCGTGCGTGAGTTTGAGCAACAAATTCCTTATGGAGTGATCACTCAAAAACAAGGTTTTATAGAAAATATAGAAGAAAAACCTACCCAAAAATTCCTAGTAAGTGCGGGGATTTATGTACTTGAAAATGAAATTTTAAATTTAATTGCTAAAAATGAATACTTAGACATGCCCGAACTCATCAAACTTGTATTGCAAAAAGGCAAGGTAAATACCTATATCATCAACGATTATTGGATTGACATTGGAAGGCCAGATGAGTTTTTAAAAGCCAATGAGGATTTTAAATGAAAGTCTTAATCATAGGCTTTGGAAGCATAGGAAAAAAGCATTTTTTAGCCTTAAAAAATTTAAATCATGAAGTAAGTTTGCTTTCTTTAAGTGCTAAAAAAGAAGAATTTAAAAACACTCCAATTTATCGCTCTTTGAAAGAATGTGATTTAAACGAATTTGATCTTTTTATCATCGCAAATATCACTACGGAGCATTTTAACACCTTAAAAACTTTAGATGAGCTTGTAAAAGATAAAACCATACTCGTAGAAAAACCTTTATTTGAAAAAAGCCAAAATTTCACAAGCTCAAAAAATCACATTTATGTAGCATATTTACAACGTTTTAATCCTGTGATTGTCGCTTTAAAAAGGCTTTTAAAAGGTGAAAAAATTTATTTTGCTAGTTTGGTTTGTAATTCTTATTTGCCCCATTGGAGAGCTTTAGACTACAGGCAAAATTACAGCGCTAAAAAAGAGCTAGGTGGTGGGGTTTTACTCGATCTCTCTCATGAAATCGATCTAGCCTTTTTTCTTTTTAAAGACTTAGAGCTTATGTACTCCCAAAATGCTAAAATTTCAGAGCTTGACATAACAAGCGATGATTTTGCCTTTTTGGCTTTAAAAAATTCACAAGAAGCTAAAATTCATATAGAACTAGACTATTTTGCTAAATTTAACAAAAGAGAAATTATCATCCATACTTTAGAAAAAAGCTTTAAAGCCGATTTGATAAACAATAAAATCGAAATTTATCACAAAAATCAAAGTCAAAAAATCTTAAATTTTGAAAATGATACGATAAAAACCCTTCAAAATTTACATCATGCAGTCTTTGAAAAAGACAAAGAACTTTGCGATCTTAAGCAGGCTTTAAAAGTGCTTGAACTTTGTGATGAAGTAAGGAAAAAAAATGGCTGAAATTTTATGTACTATTTGTGCTAGGGGTGGTAGCAAAGGCGTTAAAAACAAAAATATTAGAAAGATTAACGAACTTGAAATGATAGCTTATAGCATCATACAAGCTCAAAATTCAAAGCTTTTTAAACACATAGTCATAAGTACTGATAGTGATGAAATCGCAAGTGTAGCCCAAAAATATGGCGCTGAAGTTTTTTTCAAAAGAGAAGCTCATCTTGCCAATGATCGGACTGCAAAACTTCCTGTCATGCGTGATGCCTTGCTAAGAAGTGAAGAGCATTTTAAAACGTGTTTTGAAACTCTCATAGACTTAGATGCTTCAGCCCCGCTTCGCTCAAGCCTTGATATAAAAAAAGCTTATGAAAGTTTTGTTGAAAATGATAATTCCAATCTCATCACCGCAGTTCCTGCTAGACGCAATCCTTATTTTAACCTCGTAGAAATACAAAATAACAAGGTAGTAAAATCCAAAGAAGGAAATTTTACCACTCGCCAAAGTGCCCCAAAATGCTATGATATGAACGCTAGTATTTATATCTTTAAAAGGGATTATCTTTTAGAAAATGATAGTGTTTTTGGCAAAAACACAGGGCTTTTTGTAATGGATGAAAGCACAGCTTTTGATATTGATAGCGAGCTTGATTTTAAAATCGTAGAGTTTTTAATCTCTTTAAAAAATTTATCGCCAAAGGATTTTTAATGCTTGAAAATAAAATCATCTTTGTAGCAGGAGCTTGTGGGCGTATAGGTAAAGCGCTTTGCGAAAAAATACTTCTTAGCAAAGGTATCCCTATACTCGCAGATATCAACAAAGAATGCCTAAATAAATTGCAAGAAAATTTAGAAACAAATTTTAAAACAAAACTTTTAAGCTTAGAACTTGATATCACTAAACAAGAAAGCTTACAAACCGCCCTTCAAAAAAGTCAAGAAAGATACGGCAAAATCGATGCTTTTGTTAACTCAAGCTATCCTTTTGGCAAAGATTGGGGTAAAACGCCTTATTATGAACTCAAATACGAACAAATTTGCGAAAGTTTAAATTTACATTTAGCAGGCTTTATGCTAGCCGCTCAAGAATTTGTGAAATTTTTTAAACAACAAGGCTATGGTAATATCATCAATCTTAGCTCCATCATGGGAGTTTATGCGCCAAAATTTGAAAACTATGAAGGCACTTCCATGCAAAGCTCTTTAGAATACAGTGTGATAAAAGCAGGGATTAATCACATGAGCTCTTGGCTAGCTAAAGAGCTTTTTAATCAAAACATACGCGTTAATACTCTAGCAAGCGGAGGAATTTTGGATAATCAAAATGAACTTTTTTTAAAAGCTTATAGAAAATGTTGTGCGAGTAAAGGTATGCTAGATGCAGATGATATATGTGGAACTTTGGTATTTTTACTTAGCGATGAGAGTAAATTTATCACAGGGCAAACTTTAGTGGTAGATGATGGATGGGGCTTATGATGACCTTCACCCCTACTCAAAAAGAACTCTTTAATAAAAACATTGAAGCTTTAAGTAATCTTTTTTTAAAAGAAAGTTTAAAAGAAATTAAATCAAGTAAATTTGAACTTATCTTAGGTAAAGATAATCTAGATATCAATTTAAAAGATACAAGTGATAATACTTTTCTTTATGAAAATGTTATTGATGAATTAAACTCTATGCTAAATACTTATAATGACAAATACCTACTTTATCCTGTATTGTATTTTTATGGTTTTGGAAATGGAATTTTATTTAAAGCTTTATTGCAAAATAAAAATCATCAACATATTGTTGTTTTTGAAAAAGATATAGAAATCATTTGGATAATGTTTCATATCTTAGATTTTTCACATGAATTACAAAGTGCAAGATTGATGATTTTGCAAACAAGTTCTTTGGATATAGAATTGTTTTCTAATTTTTGCTCTAGCAAACCTTTCTTTCAATTTTCTAGAATTTATTTTTTAGAACTGATGAGTCATTATTATGAAAGATTTCATGAGGATGTTTTGGAGTTAAATAAAAAGCTAGTGCAAGATTTTAAAGATTCCATTCTTTCCCATGGCAATGATCCTCTTGATGCTCTTCAAGGTATAGAGCAATTTGTTTATAACTTACCTCAAATGATCACCCATCCTAGTTATAAAGAATTACTTTCTAAAAGAAAGGGTATAAGTGATACAGCTATCATTGTTTCTACAGGACCATCTCTTACTAAACAACTTCCTTTATTAAAAAAGTATGCTAGTAAAGCTACGATTTTTTGTGCGGATTCTTCTTATCCTATTTTAGCTAAACATGGTATAAAACCTGATTATGTGCTTTCTTTGGAAAGGATTCCTTTAACTTCTGAATTTTTTAACAATGATTTTGGGGAATTTGATAAGGATATTTTGTTTGTTCTAAAATCCTATGTCCACCCTCATACTACAAAATATCTTCAAAAAAATAATAGAAATTTTATGCTTGTATCTACATATGCAAGTTTTATAAATTATTTAAAACTTGATGATTTTGGGTATTTTAATATGGGATTTAGTGTAGCTAATATGAATTTTTTACTTGCTATACATTTAAAGCATAAAAATATCGTTTTAATAGGACAAGATTTAGCTTATGCTAAAGATGGACTTTCTCACACTAAAGATTATAGCAATCTTGATAAACATGAAGGACATTTTCAAAGAGATAAAAACAAATATACCACTCAAGCTTACGGAGACAATGGAAAAGTTGAAAGTTCTTTTGTTTGGACTCTTTTTAGACATAATTTTGAACAAGATGTGGCCAATGCAAAAAAAAATTATTATATTACCACCTACAACTGCACCGAAGGTGGAGCAAGGATAGAAGGAACCATAGAAAAACCTTTTTTATGGGCTTGTGAGAATTTACTTGATAAAGATTTAAATAAACCTTTTGAAAAATTAGAACCTTTAAGTTTAAATAAACAAAATGAGTTTTTACTTAAGGCTTATTATAAAGTTTATCAAAGTATTAAACATTGTAGAGATTTTAGTAATAAATTTATTAAAAGCTATGATAAAATAAAAAATTCTTTTATGAGTTTACAAAATTCTCAAAAAAATGAAATTTTTATTCAAGAAATTATTCAAGATATAGATAAAACCAAAACTCAAATAGATGAACTTTGCAATACTCAAAAAGATTTGATACAAATTTTAGGTCCCCTACTAACTCAATTTGAACTTAATCTTGCTAGAATTTATGTTTTAAATCCTAAAACCAAAGAAGATGCTTTTAATAAAAGTATTCTTTGGATAAAAGAACATTTAGAATTTATGGAATTAGTTTATGGGCATATTAAAGCACAAGAAAATGCTTTGATTAAAAATATACTTCCTTTAGAAGAAAAACTTAAAGAAAGAAAATTAGATAAATGGATGGAAAGGGTGAGAAGGTGAAAGAAGAGCTTTTTTTAAAAAATACTCAAGCTTTGTTTGAGGTCGATGAGTTTTTAGCTTGTACACTAAGATCACTTAAATACTTAACTTTTGCACTTATCCAAGATGAAAATGGAATAAATTTTAAAAAAGATGATATTTTTCTTTATGAAAATCCCAATAAAGAGCTTTTAGAAAACCTTACTCTGTTTAAAACCGAATATAACAAATATCCTGTTTTGTTTTTTTATGGCTTTGGAAATGGAATGCTTTATAAAAGTTTATGTGAAAATAAAAATCATCAACATATTATTGTTTTTGAAGACAATCTTGAAATTTTAACTTTAGCTTTTCATTTATTTGATTTTAGCGAAGAATTAAAAAAAGAACAACTAATACTTTTTTATACTCCAAATATTAATACAGCACAACTCACCACACTTTTTACTTATGAAATCATTCAAAAAAGTGTAAAAATTTTTAATCTTTTTATCCATAATGATTTTTATCAACAATTTTATAGCACTCAAATACAAAATATAAATACTCAACTGATAGAAATGATACGATTTATCGTTTTAAACAAAGGCAATGATCCACATGATTCTTTAGTTGGAATCAAACATACCCTAGATAATCTCCCTAAAATGTTAAATCATGGAATTTTTCAAGAATTTCTCAAAGAAAGAAGAGCTAAGGTTGAAAATGCTATCATTGTTTCTACAGGACCAAGTCTTATAAAACAACTTCCTTTGTTAAAAAAATATGCTAATAAAGCTACAATTTTTTGTGCGGATTCTTCTTATCCTATTTTAGCTAAACATGGTATAAAGCCTGATTATGTTTGTATGTTGGAACGTGATGATATAGTTTCTAAATGTTTTGATAATGATTTTGGCGATTTTAACAAAGGCATACTTTTCATACTTGCTTCTGTGGTTCACAAAGAAGTATTAGATTTTTTAGAAAAAGATCAAAGAGCTTATATGCTTGTACATCGCCCTTTAAATTTTGCAGCTAGTTTAAAACTTGATGAATATGGATATCTTGGAGTAGGACACAGTGTTTCCAATATGATCTATGAACTAGCAGGAGCTTTAAGATTTGAAAATATCATTTTTATAGGACAGGATTTAGCTTATGGCGAGGATGGAAGTTCACATCCTAAAGAGCATATACATGGAAGTCAAGGTGAAGAAATCAGAGGAGAAAAATATACACTAGCTTATGGAGGAAAAGGCAAAGTAAGAACACAACTTACTTGGAATTTGTTTCGTCAAGCTTTTGAAAAAGATATATTTTGGGCAAAAGAAAAACTCAATATCACCACCTACAACTGCACCGAAGGTGGAGCAAGAATAGAAGGAACTATAGAAAAACCTTTTTTATGGGCTTGTGAGAATTTACTTGATAAAGATTTAAATAAACCTTTTGATTTTCCAAAATTTCTAGATAAAAAACTAGCCAAAGAAAAATTAGAAAAAACAAAAAAATATCTCCAAAAAAGCATTTTAGAATCCAAAGAATTTATAAAAAAAACCCAAACTCAGCTTCAAAAGCTTAGATACACTTTAGAAAAAAATGACAAGAATTTTCAAACTCTTGAAAAAATCAAAAATGATCTTTTAAATCTTTTTAAAGAATTTAAAAAACTCAAGCTTTTTAATGAACTTTGTCAAGCTATTTATTTTCATAACGAATGCGAAATTTTAAAATTTGAAGTTTTAAACACAAATAAGCAAAAAGAAAATTTAATAGACTTTTTGAAAATACAACACAATTGGTTTATCCAAGGTTTAGGATATCTTGATACTCAAAACAAAATCATAGAAAAAAGTTTAGAAAATTGGAATTTTGACGATATAATCAAAAAATAATTAGGATTTCCAATGACCTTCACCCCTACTCAAAAAGAACTCTTTAACAAAAACATTGAGGCTTTAAGTAATATTCTTTTAAAAGAAAGTTTAAAAGAAATTAAATCAAGTAAATTTGAACTTATCTTAGGTAAAGATAATCTAGATATCAATTTAAAAGATACAAGTATAAAAAATAATGGGGGGGGGGTATAATGAAAATTTACTTTATCAAGATCCCATTAAAGAATTGCAAACTATGCTAAACACCTATAATGACAAATACCTACTTTATCCTGTATTGTATTTTTATGGTTTTGGAAATGGAATTTTATTTAAAGCTTTATTGCAAAATAAAAATCATCAACATATTGTTGTTTTTGAAAAAGATATAGAAATCATTTGGATAATGTTTCATATCTTAGATTTTTCAAGTGAATTGCAAAGTGCAAGATTGATGGTTTTGGAAAATGATAAATTACAAGCTCAAGATTATACTGAACTTTGTTCTTCTAAACCTTTCTTTCAATTTTCTAGAATTTATTTTTTAGAACTGATGAGTCATTATTATGAAAGATTTCATGAAGATATTTTAGGATTGAATAAAAAATTAGCAGAAAATTTTAAAAATTCTATTGTTTCTCATGGCAATGATCCCCTTGATGCTCTTCAAGGCATAGAACAATTTGTTTATAATCTTCCTCAAATGATTACCCATCCTAGTTATAAAGAATTGCTTTCTAAAAGAAAAAATTTAAGTGATACAGCTATCATTGTTTCTACAGGACCATCTCTTACTAAACAACTTCCTTTATTAAAAAAGTATGCTAGTAAAGCTACGATTTTTTGTGCGGATTCTTCTTATCCTATTTTAGCTAAGCATGATATCAAGCCTGATTATGTTTGTATGCTAGAAAGAACTGAAATTACTGCTGAGTTTTTTAATCATGATTTTGGGGAATTTGATAAGGATATTGTATTTGTTTGCGCAGGGGTTGTTCATCCAAAGGCGATTGAATATTTAAAGGGTAGAAATAGAAAATATCTTATCATACCAAGATATTTATATTTTCCAATCTATATAAAGCTTAAATATTTTGATTTTTTATACAATACACCTAGCGTTGCACATATGGCTTGTTATCTTTCCTTACATTTAAATCATAAAAACATCATTTTTATAGGACAGGATTTAGCTTATGCTGAAAATGGCAATTCTCATCCTGATGATTATCAAAATTCAGCTAATTATGAAAGTCAAATGTATGAACATATTTTAACCGAGGCTTATGGTGGGAAAAAAGAAATTAAAACTCATGAAGTTTGGATATTTTTTAAACAAATCCTAGAAGCAATGATTATTAAGTATCACATCACCACCTACAACTGCACCGAAGGTGGAGCAAGGATAGAAGGAACCATAGAAAAACCTTTTTTATGGGCTTGTGAGAATTTACTTGATAAAGATTTAAATAAACCTTTTGAAAAATTAGAACCTTTAAGTTTAAATAAACAAAATGAGTTTTTACTTAAGGCTTATTATAAAGTTTATCAAAGTATTAAACATTGTAGAGATTTTAGTAAAATACTCAGCAATGATTTTAACAATATACAAAATATATATTTAAATTTAAACAAAAAAGAAAATGATTTAAACTTGGCTATTAGAAAAATAGATGAATTTAAAAATAAATTAGAAAATATCAAACAAATGCAAGATTTATATGAAATTTTACAACCTCTGCGTACTCAATTTGAACTTAATCTTGCTAGAATTTATGTTTTAAATCCTAAAACCAAAGAAGATGCTTTTAATAAAAGTATTCTTTGGATAAAAGAACATTTAGAATTTATGGAATTAGTTTATGGACATATTAAAGCACAAGAAAATGCTTTGATTAAAAATATACTTCCTTTAGAAGAAAAACTTAAAGAAAGAAAATTAGATAAATGGATGGAAAGGGTGAGAAGGTGAGAGAAGAAAATAATTTTAACAAAAATTTAAAAGCTTTAAGCGGTTTTGAGTATAACAACTTACGCAAAAAACTTGAGGATCTAAAAGAGCTTAGAGAATTTACTTTCACTCAAGGAAAAGATAATCTTGATATCAATATCATAAAAAAAAGAAATTTAAAAAAAATGTATCAAGATCCCATCAAAGAGCTTGAAAAAAATTTAGAATATTTTAAAGATTTTACACGCTATCCTGTGCTTTTTTTTTATGGTTTTGGAAATGGAATTTTATATAAAATTCTACTTCAAAATCAAGCACTTAAAAGAATAATCATCTTTGAAAAAGAATTAGAGCTTATCTTTTTGGCCTTAAATTTCATAGATTTTAGCAAAGATTTAAGCTTAGGGCGACTCATTATTTTACATCATGATGATATTAATCTTCCTAAAATGGATAAAGTTTTTCGTTTGATAGGGGATTTGTTTTATCGTTCTTATAATCTACACATTGCTAATGATTTTTATGAACACTATAAAGAAGATATTTTAAAACTTAATAAACTCAACATGCAAATCATCAAAAATCACAATCTTATGCATGGTAATGATCCAAAAGATGCTCTTCAAGGCATAGAACAATTTGTTTATAATCTTCCTCAAATGATTACCCATCCTAGTTATAAAGAATTGCTTTCTAAAAGAAAGGGTATAAGTGATACAGCTATCATTGTTTCTACAGGACCATCTCTTACTAAACAATTGCCTTTATTAAAAAAATATGCTAGTAAAGCTACAATTTTTTGTGCGGATTCTTCTTATCCTATTTTAGCTAAACATGGTATAAAACCTGATTATGTTTGTATGTTGGAACGCGATGAAATAGTAGCTGAATGTTTTAATAATGATTTTAAAGATTTTGATAAAGACATCATTTTTCTAGTAGCTTCTTTGGTGCATAAAAAAACCATTTCTTATCTTAAAAAAAATAAAAGAAAATACATTTTAATCATAAAAGGCCAGCCTTTTGCGAGATGCTTGGGGCTAGACGATTATGGATATATTAACGCAGGCATGAGTGTATCTCATATGGCTTATGAACTGGCTGAAAATTTAGGACATAACAACATCATTCTCATAGGTCAGGATTTAGCTTATGCCAAAGATGGGCAAACACATTCTCAAGGTTTCATCCATGCTAATTTACACAATGGAGACTATGAAAGGGACTTAGATAGATTTAGCACTACAGCTTATGGAGGAAATGGAAAAGTTCAAAGTTCTGAAATTTGGACACTTTTTAGACAAATTTTTGAAAATTTCATTGCTTTTAGTAAAAGTAAAACTTATAATTGCACTGAAGGAGGTGCTAGGATAGAAAGCGCTATAGAAAAACCTTTTAAAGAACTTTGCGAAAATTTACTCGAAAATAAAAAAGATAAAAAATTTAAAAAATTACAAGTTTTAAATACTAAAGAACAAGTAAAACTCGGATTAAAAATCTATCAAAAAATTAAAAAAAATATGAATTTATCCTTAAATTTTAAAAAAGAGTGTAAAAAAGTTCAAAAACAAATTCACAATCTTACCCATGGAAAAAACGAGCTCTCTCTCGAACAAATAAACCAAAATATAGACAAAATCAAAGAAAAACTTTCAAATAAAAAATATCTCTTTTTGCAAGAAATTTTAGGCCCTACTTTACATCATGAACAAAGTATATTAACGCCTTTATATCTTAAAGATATCAAAGATGAATCTGATAAACAAAATAAACTTTTTGCTTGGGTTTATGCACACGAAGCTTTGATAGAAAATATCATAGAACTTTTAGAAGTTCAAGATAAAAGACTTAAAATCGCTATTTTACCTTTGCTAGACTTCTTAGAAAAGAAAAAAGCACTTTAAAAGCTTAGATGCATAAAAGCATCTAAGAAATTATTGAAGAAGTTTTAAAACATTTTGCTGCACTGCATTAGCCTGACTCATAGCATAAGAACCTGATTGCGCAAGGATGTTATATTTAGAAAAATTTGCACTCTCAGCTGCAAAGTCTACATCTCTTATGGTTGATTCAGCTGCTTTAACATTGACTTGAGTAACAGTAATGTTGTTTATAGTAACTTGAAGTTGATTTTGCACCGAACCAATGTCTGCTCTGATTTGATCAAGATTTGTTGTGGCTGTTTCAGCTATATCCATCACAGCCATAGCGCCTTTAAGTGTGGTAACACCTGCTGTTTCATCTTTTACTCCAAAAGCAGTTGTTTTCATAGTTGCAAACTGAGAAAGTGTTGAACCACTTGAAAAACCTGAGCCTGCAGAAACATTATATACCGTAGAAAGTTGCGAAGCAGCTGAAATAGCTATAGCGTTTGCAAAACCTGTGGAATAATTTTTACCGCTACCTACAGAATAACCTGAACCTGAAGAAAATCCACTTCCTGCGCTACTCATATAGGCACTAACAGAAGAATAATCACGTAACATAACTCCTTTATTTACAGAACCAAATCCCATAGCATCAGCGATATTAGCATCAAATCTTCCTTTTGACTCTCTTAAAGAAACAGAAGCTTGAGAGATAAAATTATTCGCTCCAAAACCTGCAGAAGAAAGATTGCTACCGCTGATTAAAATATCTTTACCATCATTTTTAACTAAAGACAAGCGGCCATAGTTTTCTTTCATATCAGCATTGATAAAGGCACCTCCACCTATATTACCATCGATTTTAATCCCTCTACCTTCTCTTGAAGTAAGTAAAAGTTGTCCATTAGCATCGATTGAAGCTTCAACTCCAGTGGTATCTTTAACCGAATTGATTGCAGCAACTAAAGCACCGTTTCCATCACCATCTTCATAGGCTACTTGACCTATAGTTACTCCATTGATAGCAAAAGTATCTGAAGTAGTTCCTGCTCTAACTGCAGCTATACCTCTAGTTTCTACTGTAAAAGTAGCTCTAACACCTGTTTTATCAGCATTTTTATTGATCTCTTCTGCTAAAGCTCCAAGTCCTGTTCCAACTGAAGTTGAAATCACAACTTTTTGAAACTGAAAATCATCTATACCGTTGTAATTTTTAAGAGTAAATTGCACTTCACCACTAGATGAAATTCTTCCTCCTGTTTCAAAGCGTGTTAAACCTATCTTAGAAGACTGGGTTGCTCCTATGGTAGCTTTTACAGTTTGATTTGAACTTGCGCCGATTTGAAATTCTTGATTGATAAAATTTCCACTTAAAAGTTGTTTACCGTTAAATGAAGTAGTATTTGCGATATTGTCAAGTTCTTCCATTAAACGGTTGATATCTGCTTGAAGCATAGTTCTTGTTTTTAAACTTTGTCCATCTTGAGCCGCTTGAGTTGCCTTAGTTTTAATAGTATCTAAGATTTTAAGTTGCTCATCCATAGCCTTATCAGCAGTTTGTAAAATACCTATAGCATCATTACCATTGTTGATAGCTTGACCTAAAGTGGCTGCTTGTGAACGCAAAGAATCTGCTATCGCCATCCCTGAAGCATCATCTGCTGCGGAGTTGATTCTAAGACCTGAACTAAGTCTGCTTAAAGACTTATCCAGTTCTCTAGCATTAACAACTGAATTTGCATGTGCATTTAATGCACCGATGTTGGTGTTTATCCTAAAACCCATTTTAAATCCTTTCAAAATATTGCATCGAAAAGATTAAAGCAAAAAGTGTTCCAAGTTTTAGTTTAATTAAAAATTTTAGAGTTTAAAATAAAAAAGCCTAGCATTAAACTAGGCTTGGATTTGTATATATTGCAGCTTTTGTAAACTACTGTAGTAATCTTAAAACATTTTGTTGAACAGAATTAGCCTGTGCCATGGCATAAGAGCCGCTTTGAGCTAAGATATTTGCTTTAGAGTAGTTTGCACTCTCGGCTGCAAAGTCTACATCACGGATTTGCGATTCTGCTGCTTTAACGTTTACTTGAGTAACAGTGATGTTGTTTATAGTTGATGTAACTTGATTTTGTACCGAACCAATGTCGGCTCTGATTTGATCAAGATTTGTTATAGCTGTTTCAGCTATATCCATCACAGCCATAGCGCCTTTAAGTGTGGTAACACCTGCTGTTTCATCTTTTACTCCAAAAGCAGTTGTTTTCATAGTTGCAAACTGAGAAAGTGTTGAACCACTTGAAAAACCTGAGCCTGCAGAAACATTATATACCGTAGAAAGTTGCGAAGCAGCTGAAATAGCTATAGCGTTTGCAAAACCTGTGGAATAATTTTTACCGCTACCTACAGAATAACCTGAACCTGAAGAAAATCCACTTCCTGCGCTACTCATATAGGCACTAACAGAAGAATAATCACGTAACATAACTCCTTTATTTACAGAACCAAATCCCATAGCATCAGCGATATTAGCATCAATTTGTCCTTTTGACTCTCTTAAAGAAACAGAAGTCTGAGAGATAAAATTATTCGCTCCAAAACCTGCAGAAGAAAGATTGCTACCGCTGATTAAAATATCTTTACCATCATTTTTAACTAAAGACAAGCGGCCATAGTTTTCTTTCATATCAGCATTGATAAAGGCACCTCCACCTATATTACCATCGATTTTAATCCCTCTACCTTCTCTTGAAGTAAGTAAAAGTTGTCCATTAGCATCGATTGAAGCTTCAACTCCAGTGGTATCTTTAACCGAATTGATTGCAGCAACTAAAGCACCGTTTCCATCACCATCTTTGTAATCTACTTTACCGATTTTTACCCCATTGATAGCAAAAGTATCTGAAGTAGTTCCTGCTCTAACTGCAGCTATACCTCTAGTTTCTACTGTAAAAGTAGCTCTAACACCTGTTTTATCAGCATTTTTATTGATCTCATCTGCTAAAGCTCCAAGTCCTGTTCCAACTGAAGTTGAAATCACAACTTTTTGAAACTGAAAATCATCTATACCGTTGTAATTTTTAAGAGTAAATTGCACTTCACCACTAGATGAAATTCTTCCTCCTGTTTCAAAGCGTGTTAAACCTATCTTAGAAGACTGGGTTGCTCCTATGGTAGCTTTTACAGTTTGATTTGAACTTGCGCCGATTTGAAATTCTTGATTGATAAAATTTCCACTTAAAAGTTGTTTACCGTTAAATGAAGTAGTATTTGCGATATTGTCAAGTTCTTCCATTAAACGGTTGATATCTGCTTGAAGCATAGTTCTTGTTTTTAAACTTTGTCCATCTTGAGCCGCTTGAGTTGCCTTAGTTTTAATAGTATCTAAGATTTTAAGTTGCTCATCCATAGCCTTATCAGCAGTTTGTAAGATACCTAAAGCATCGTTACCATTAGATATAGCTTGACCTAAAGTATTAGCTTGAGATCTTAAACTATCTGCTATCGCCATCCCTGAAGCATCATCTGCTGCGGAGTTGATTCTAAGACCTGAACTAAGTCTACTTAAAGAAGCATCCAAACTTTTACTATTTAAATCAGCGTTTGCTTTAGCATTTAAAGCTGCAACATTGGTGTTAATACGAAATCCCATTTTAAATCCTTTTAAAAAATTTCAAGCCCATCCATGAACTTGTTAAATGCTATATCGTGCAATCAAAAAAATATTTTATACTTTGGTAATAAAATTTCATACTTTTGACAAAGACTTGTATTTTTGCCCTAACTTTTCTATAAAATAAATCAACCATTCATCATAAGCTTTGATATAAGCTGTGATGAAATGCGTTTTATCTTGTATATGAAGTTTTAATACATCAGCAATCATTTTTCCACGATAAGCAAAAGCTCCTCTTAAAACTTCATCCTGTATAAACTCATCTGTATCTAAAGAGTGATTGAAATTTTCTATGTTTTGATATACTTTTTCTAAAAATTCCAAAGGCAAGATAAAATCTTTACTGAGTATATTTTCTAAAATTTGTTTTAAAGCTAAAGCATCGTCTAAAAATCTTTTAGCATTTTCTTGATCTTTTTGTATTTTTTCTTTGAATTTAGCTAGTAGTTTATCACTTCTATTTTTAGTTAAACTTTTTGGAAGTTCAAATTTAGGTTTTTCTTTTGTAAGGAGTTTTTCACAACATTCTTTAAAAGAAAGTTCTTCAGTGAAATTAATCCTTGCTCCACCTTCAGTAGCATTGTAAAACTTTGCTTTTTGTTCGTTGCAAGCAAAAAGATATTCAAGTTTTATACGATAATCATTCCAGGTTATATGAGTTAAAACTTCTCCTTTGCCTCCATAGGCAGGGACTTTAAGTTTATCTATATTTTCTTCACCGCTAAATTTCTCTCCAAAATCAAAACCTTTTGAGTGTGAATTTCCTTCTTCATCAAAGGCTAAATCTTGCCCTATCATAATAATATTTTTAAACCCTAAAGCTAAAGCTAAAGTATAAGAAAAATGACTTACATGAGTACCTGTATCAATATAACCAAAGTCATTAAGATTGAAGCGTTGATAAAGGGCTTTATTTCTTAAAACAATCATACAATTTTCAGCATTTAAGCTACGCACGATATTAGGATGCGTAGCACACTCAAGAGCAATGATGCTTTGTTTTAAATTTTCTTTATTTTGAAAAAATTTCATTGCTAGATCAGTAAAATCTAAATTCGTAACATAATCAGGCACTATACCTTCTTTTTCAAGCATGCTCAAAGCCCCATCCGCGCAAAATATCACTGCTTTATCTTGATAAGCTTTAAGTAAAGAAAGTTGTTTAATAAGAGAAGGTCCTGCAGAAACTACTATAGCATTATCAAATTTGTTTTTTCTTTGGCTTAAGATTCTTTGAAAAGGAATGCTTTCAAGCATAGAAGGGATGTTTTGTAAAAACTGTCCATGTGTTAGCAAAGGTAAAAAACAAGTAATATCTGCATTCCTTATTGCTACACTTGCACTTTTAATACAAAGTTCATTTAAAGATAAAATAGAAGTTTCATAGTATTTAAGATAATAATGCGAGCTAATAAACATTTCATATAAACTTAAATACTCTAAAATACTTTGCTGATCAAAAATCATAGCAATTTGAATTTCTAAATCCTTTGCAACACAGTCAAATAATACAATCTTATAAACTTTCAACTCTTCACTCAAATCTATCGTGCTTAAAGCTAGAATAAAAAGTTCTATTTCACTTTCAAATACAAACAGATGTTTATAGTGTTTAGCTAAATTTTTAATCAGTAAAGCATTGCCTATACCATAAATACATATAAAAGGATATCTAGGAGTTTTTTCTAAAATACTTTGATAGAAAAAATTTATTTCTTCTTCTAAGTTTTCATACATGAAAACATTATGAGTTTTATCAAAGATATTTAAATTTTCATCTATATTAAAACGAGAGCAAGTTTTATTTTGTATGAAATTTAAAAGTTTATTTCCTAAGGGTTCATTTACCCCACTTAATAAAGCTTGTATGTTTTTTTCTAGCAAATTCATGGAAGTTCCTTAAAAGAATCGATGATAATATTTATTCTTTGCTCTAGTTTTTCTATAAAATAAAGCAACCATTCATCATAAGCCTTGATATAGGCTGTGATAAAACTAGCATTATCTACAATATTTTCTTTATAAACTAAACTTATCTTAAGTCCTCGCTCATACATCACTGCTTTTAAAATACCATCCTGTATAAACTCATCTGTATCTAAAGAGTGATTGAAATTTTCTATGTTTTGATATACTTTTTCTAAAAATTCCAAAGGCAAGATAAAATCTTTACTGAGTATATTTTCTAAAATTTGTTTTAAAGCTAAAGCATCGTCTAAAAATCTTTTAGCATTTTCTTGATCTTTTTGTATTTTTTCTTTGAATTTAGCTAGTAGTTTATCACTTCTATTTTTAGTTAAACTTTTTGGAAGTTCAAATTTAGGTTTTTCTTTTGTAAGGAGTTTTTCACAACATTCTTTAAAAGAAAGTTCTTCAGTGAAATTAATCCTTGCTCCACCTTCAGTAGCATTGTAAAACTTTGCTTTTTGTTCGTTGCAAGCAAAAAGATATTCAAGTTTTATACGATAATCATTCCAGGTTATATGAGTTAAAACTTCTCCTTTGCCTCCATAGGCAGGGACTTTAAGTTTATCTATATTTTCTTCACCGCTAAATTTCTCTCCAAAATCAAAACCTTTTGAGTGTGAATTTCCTTCTTCATCAAAGGCTAAATCTTGCCCTATCATAATAATATTTTTAAACCCTAAAGCTAAAGCTAAAGTATAAGAAAAATGACTTACATGAGTACCTGTATCAATATAACCAAAGTCATTAAGATTGAAGCGTTGATATAAAGGGTCATCTCTTAAAACTACACTTTTATTATCTAAAAAATGAACCAAGCTAAGATGAGTAGCACATGAAAGCACATTTAAAGAAGTTTTATTTTCTTTATTTTGAAAAAATTTCATTGCTAGATCAGTAAAATCTAAATTCGTAACATAATCAGGCACTATACCTTCTTTTTCAAGCATGCTCAAAGCCCCATCCGCGCAAAATATCACTGCTTTATCTTGATAAGCTTTAAGTAAAGAAAGTTGTTTAATAAGAGAAGGTCCTGCAGAAACTACTATAGCATTATCAAATTTGTTTTTTCTTTGGCTTAAGATTCTTTGAAAAGGAATGCTTTCAAGCATAGAAGGGATGTTTTGTAAAAGATGAGAATAACACTCAAAACCGATACATAAACTAGAATTTAAATTTCTTATCACAACTTTTATATTTTTCTCGCAAAGCTCATCTGCTTTATGCCAGACATCCTCATAAAACTTTTTATAATAAACATTATTCACAAACATTTCATACAAACTTAAGTACTCAAACATATCTTTCATATCAAAAAGTATAAGCAGTTGAATATCTACTCTTTCTTCTTCGATATCCACAAGATAAATTTTTCCACTACAAAGCTCTTCACTCAAATCTATCGTACTTAAAGCTAGAATAAAAAGTTCTATTTCACTTTCAAATACAAACAGATGTTTATAGTGTTTAGCTAAATTTTTAATCAGTAAAGCATTGCCTATACCATAAATACATATAAAAGGATATCTAGGAGTTTTTTCTAAAATACTTTGATAGAAAAAATTTATTTCTTCTTCTAAGTTTTCATACATGAAAACATTATGAGTTTTATCAAAGATATTTAAATTTTCATCTATATTAAAACGAGAGCAAGTTTTATTTTGTATGAAATTTAAAAGTTTATTTCCTAAGGGTTCATTTACCCCACTTAATAAAGCTTGTATGTTTTTTTCTAGTATGGTCATTAGGTTTCCTTAAATTTTATCTATCTTTAGTGACATTTTGTCATCTTTTTCGCTAAATTGATACAACAAATCCTCGCAAGGATAAGAGATACATTTTTCTTTATAATCTTTTTTTGAATTTTGTTTTATTTTTTCTAGCATTAAGGGAAGTTCTTTCTTAATCAAAAGTTTTACCGGAATTCCCATGCCATGATTTAAGTTTTTAATAAATTTTCCATCAACTTGAGATTCTTTAGTAATAGAATGCAAAGTTACATCAAAACCAAGTTTCTCAAGCTCTTCATAGAACATAGTTTTTTCTTTTAAAGAAACATACTCATCGTATAAGGAATGATAACTTATAAAGCAAGTTTTTAAACATTTTGATTGTTTTAAAAGATGATCTTCCTCTAAAAGATTTCGAATTTTTCTTCTTGCGGGAGAAAAAAAACGAGGCGATGAAGAATTACTCGTCCAAAAAGTTTTTGTCGAACAATGTGTTTTAATATGATGAAAAAAATCAAAAGTAGCAAATTCACTATACTGCATAAAATCTATTTCCTTTCCAAAACCTACAACTCTCCATAAAAACTTAGCATATGCAGAATTATCCAACACTCCATCTACTAACCAAGGCGCAATCTTAGCTGCCAAATGCGCTAAATATCCCCCGTGAGAACCCCCTATCATGATAATTGGTATACCCCCCCCCATAGTATCAAAAGGAGCGTGTTTTTTAAGGTAAAGTGCGACATTTAAAAGATCTTGAGCTTGCATGATCCCAAAATTTTGATACTCGTTTTTTGTCGGTTGCAAACTCACATGCAAATTTAAAAAATAATTTGGCGTAAAATTACCTTTTTGCTTGCCTTCAACTATTTGATTATTTACAAAATGAAAAATTTCACTCATTGCTTTATAGTCTTGAATTTTATCAACATCATAAGGAAGCTTGATATCCGCAGCTTCACAACTTGCTTTTAAAATAAGCTTGTCTATATCATCCATAAAAAAGCTTGATCCGGTTTGAGGACGATTGCCAATACAATGATAATTTACTCCAACTACAGCAGTATTAAATTGCCTTACCATATAATCACCAACATATTGGATCGATGATATATCATCACCCATACCTTGCACCACAAACACCAAGGCTTCAGGTGTTTTTTCATCATCATACCAAAGCTTAAATTCAAGCTTTGATTCTCTTTTTATACCAAGCTCTACATCATCACAAGAGTCAATCTCATAAGCTTTACTCACTATCATTACATTCCCCCTATTAAAAGATAAGTTTTACTCGCTAGGTTTTTAAAATTTTCATTCTTACTTAAAATCACACAAGCTTTATTACTAGAAGAGCTTGTAAAGTCTATATTTTCTAAATCTTCATGGCTTTGATTAGCTGCGTTGATGATAGCATTTTTACTTGCTTCATTGCTTGAAATTCCCATGAGTATAAAATCAGCTTTATTTATAAAAACAAGTTTTAAGCATTCTTTATCATCGCCTACGCGAAAATTTACTTCTTTTATACCGTTAAAATTACTAAGATCAACATTTTCGACCCCGCTTACATTACTCATCGTTTTTATAGAGCTTAAATGATCATTTTTTAAAGTATAAATGCTTATATCATTGATCAAAGTTTTAAGGTTGTTTAAAGACTTGCTAACTTCAGCTTCATCCTTACTTGAACTCATTTTTGGCAAAGCAATAGCGGCTAAAATTCCCAAAATAACGATCACAAAAACAAGTTCTAATATAGTAAAAGCTTTTTTCATCTATATCCTTGAAAAATTTTTATTTTTAGGGCTTAAAATATCTTCTTCTACACTTACAAATTCCTTTTTTTCATAAGCATCAACTGCGGCTCTTGCTATCATCAAAGCATTATCAGAGCAGAATTTTAAAGGAGCTAGTTTTAAATTTGCATTATATTTTTGACATAAATTTTGCAAACGCGAACGCAAGTTAAGATTTGCACTAGCTCCACCTACAACGCCAAAATTTTTAAATTTATAAAGATTAAAAATTTTTTCTAATTTATCCATGATATGATCACAAGCTGTATTTTCAAAGGCATAAGCTATTTCTGCTTTTGTGTCTTCATTTAAATTTTCATGTTTTAAAATTTCCAAACGCACTGCATTTTTAAGCCCTGAAAAACTGAAAGCGAGTTCTTTAGAATGCTTTAAAGGTGTGTTAAAAGAGATATTTTTAAGTTTGGCATTTTTTGCTAAATTTTCTATGATGACCCCACCAGGGTAACCTAAATTCATCATTTTAGCCACTTTATCAAAACTTTCTCCAAAGCTATCATCATTTGTACTTGCTAAAAGCTCTAAGCTTGCATCATCTTTAAGATAAAGCACCATGGTATGCCCACCACTAACAAGCAAAATTCCCATATCTAAAGAAATTTTTTCTTCCAAAAAAAGACTATAAATATGACCTTTAAGATGATTTATAGGGATTAAGGGTAAATTTAGCGCACTTGCTAAGGTTTTTGCCATAGAAATTCCACTGAGCAAAGAAACACTAAGTCCAGGTTCATTTGTCACAGCTATGGCACAAAGATTTTTAAAATGCTCTTTGCATTGCTTAAGCATCTTTGGTAAAGCCTCGCTATGAAGTCTTGCAGCAAGTTCAGGTACCACTCCCCCATAGATACTATGATCTAATTCTTGGGAAATTTTTTTATGAAATTTACATTCTAAGGTGTTTTTATCAATGATAGCTATAGAACTATCATCACAAGAACTTTCTATAGCTAGGATAAGATTTTTCATTCAAATTCCACTAAAATAGAACCTAAGAATTTATCTTTTGATCTTGCCATTTTAAGAGTATTTAAATCCAAATTTTTAGCGTTTTTGATCAACTTGCTATTGATATTTGCCTCTAAAAGTTGTTGCAAATTTGCACCTCTTAACTCATAAAATTCCGCTCTATAAATTTTACCTGCCATGTCTAAAGAGTATTGTGTTTGCATATTTTTTTTATGAACTAAAATACCACTTTCATCTTTTGAGTGATCAAAGCCTATGATATTTACGCGCACATTAGCTATCTTTGGAATAAGAAAATTCTCTTTTACTTTTACCTTGGTTCCAAAAGGAACTGTGGTTTCATTGCCATCAACTTGAAAAGTTACTTCATTAAAAGCATCGCTAAATTCTAAATACTCAGGATATAATCTTGTTTGAAAACGATTGCCATATTGGATATAAAAAGAATTTCCTTCTGCGATAACAGCCGTAAGTTCATTGCTTGTGTTATAATTTAACTCTTTATTTACCGGAAAAGGCACATAGTTGATAACCTTTCTTGGATTTTTTAAAGAAAGTAAAATTCTATCATCAAAAAGTTTTACTTCAAGCTCTTTATTTATGGCTTTATCAACTCCTTGTGGAGTGAGTTCGAAATCTCTGCTAAATTCAATTCCTGCAGTTTTTAAATAATTTTCAATTGCCAAAAGATGATAATAAGCTCTTAAATTTACAGGCAGATTTTTACTCGCTTCATTTGCAAAAGCGGCTTTGTGATTTGAAATCACAAAATAAGTTAAAGCTTTAAGCATTTCCGTATCGCCAAGCTCTTGGGTTTTGGTGTTTTTAAGATGATAAGCATGCTTTGGATCAGCAAGCGAAGAATTGACACTATTTACGGTTTGAGTGGCGATATTTTCAAGATCAGGGTATTTGCTTGCATTGATTTCGCTTGTATCAATCACGCTTGAATTTCCCCAACGCTTAGGATTTTGCATCGCATCGATATAAGTGGGTTTATAAAAACCCCAACCATCGTGAAGATTGATCACCATACTAACTTCAGGAAGTAAAATAAGCTCTTTAATGCGTTGAACGGTTTTATAATCAGGATCTTTTGGGCTAATGCTTGCAAATTTACGGTTTAAATCCCCATTATTCCCACGAGAACGCTTGATAATGCTATCAAAAGCTAAATTTGGAGCCACTATAATCTTACCCTTAGTGATATTATAATCACTCAAAAGCAAACTTGCCGCATGAAATCCACCAGGCTCATCGCCTTGAATTCCACCAAAAATTAAAACTGTATTATTATCATCTAGACTTTTTCCATTTTCTCCTACGCTAAAGTCTAGCTCTAAAGCAAAAATGCTTGTTATAAAAAATAAAATTGTTAAAAAAAATTTCATTTTAACTCCTTAAATACTCTCTTGTTTTAAAATCATACTCAAAAACTTCTTCTATGCTTGAAATTTTAGGTACTCCAAAATGATCAAGGGCTTTAAAAATGCATTTAGCAATGTCTAAAAATCCACTTTTATTTTCTAAAAAATTATAAACACCAACTTCATTAGCAGCATTGATGATAACACCTAAATTTGGCTCTTTTAAAAATGTATTTTTAAGCTTAAAAATAGGATATTTTTTTGTGCTGATTGGATGAAATTTTAAAGCAGGCATTTTGCTAAAATCAACAGCCTCTAAAATAGGCGTATCTTGTTTTTCAAATATAGCATCTGAAATAGCTAGTTTCATATCTGCTTTTGAAAAATACGCCGTGCTAGCTCCATTTTTAAATTCACACATTGCATGCACTAAAGATCTTGGTTCTATTAAAGCATCAATTTCTTTAAAATCATATAAATGATAAGCCTCTATAATCTCAAAAAGCTTATTTGCCATAGTCGCACTATCTATAGTGATCTTTGCTCCCATGTTCCAATTAGGATGTTTTAAAGCATCTTTGACACTGACTTGATTTAAATCTTTGATTTTATACCTATAAAAAGCTCCACCACTTGCTGTGATATAAAGTTTTGCTATATTTTTTTTACCTTCGAGTAAAAATTTTAAAGCTGCATGCTCACTATCAACGGGTAAAAATTTAGCCCCTTTCAAAAAACTCCCAGCTACTACAAGACTTTCTTTGTTAGCTAAAGCTATGTTTTTGCCAAGCTCTTTAGCCTTTAAAGTGCTTTTAAGTCCTGCAAAACCTACAATGGCATTGAGTAAAAGCTTATCTTGACATTCTGTTAAAATTTGCTCTAAACCTTCTTGCCCTATAAAAACTCTATCGTGTTTAACTAAATGCTTATTTTTTGAATCTTTTATGGAAACAAATTTGGGTTTAAACCTTGCGATTTGCTCATTTAAAAGAGCGATGTTATCCCCACAAGCTAAAGCAGAAATGGGAATGTTTTTTAAAGCAGCAAGTTTAAGAGCATTTACTCCTATACTGCCCGTACTTCCAAAAAGTATCATAAAAGAGCAACCATCACAAAAGCAGCAATGATCACCGCATCGATCCTATCAAGCACGCCCCCATGACCAGGGATAAGATCTCCACTATCTTTTACACCTGCTTCTCTTTTAAAATAACTCTCAAGCAAATCTCCAATCACTGCAAAAATCGCTACAAAAAACGAACAAAGCAAAGAAAGCCAAAAACTATAAACAAAAACTCCCAAAATAGTTCCAATAACACTCGCACAAATCAAGCCACCTATAACACCTTCTAAGGTTTTGTTTGGACTTGTTGGAGAAAAAGGAGTTTTACCCATAAGTTTTCCGATAAAATACGCCCCACTATCACAAGCTGCAACGATAATGATAAGCCAAAAAAGTGCAAACATACCCTGATCTAAATACACTTGCCAAAGTGCTAAAATAGGCAAACTAGGATAAATATAAATAAGAGCTGGTTTTAAGGAAGCCTTTTTATAAACCAAATATCCAACGACTAATAACAAAACTAAAATCCCAAAAAGCAAAGCTTTATGCGATAAACTTCCCAAAATAAAAGCTATAGCCAAAGGGATAATAGAGATATTTTCTAAAGCAAAAAGTTTTTTTGCTTCACTAAAAGATAGATACAATAAAACCGCAAAAACGATAAAATTGATAAAAAATTGATCAATCAACGCGATAATAATAATAGCCCCTATCATCACAAGAGCTGAAATAATTCTAGTTGTATTAAACATATTTTTCCTTATATACTAATATCTAAGCGATGAATGCTTTGTGCGTCTTTAAAATTTGGATCTTTAGACTCATCTTCTTCATTTTTCTCATCATCACTGGTTTTAGCTTCTTGATTGTGTTTTTTCTTTTTTTCTTCTTGTTCGGCTTTTTCTTTGATCTCTTCTTTGATTTCATGAGTCTCATTGACTTTCTCAAGCTTGTTTAAAGTTTTTTCTTTTTCATTAAATTCAGCCATATTTAGCGTAGCTGCAAAACCTTCTTTTGCAAGCTCATTGCTTGCTTGTGTAGCTGGATAAGCCATATTCTGATTTATATAATTGATATTTCCTAAAGGGCTAACTGGCATTTTAATCCTTTGTGATATTAATACTTTTAAAATTTGTATAATTTACAAACGCCTTTTGCTGAACCTTAACAAAATTTTTTAAAGTATAATCGACCCAATACGAACCTTTCTTTAACTTAGAAAAGCTTACACAAAGCCTTGCAGCAAATTCTATCACATCGAGGCTGATTTTTTGCTTGTTTGATACAATCAAAGTATGTGCGCTAGGAATATCCCTTACATGAAGCCACAAATCATCTTTTTTAGCATTTTTAAGTAAAAATTCATTGCCTTTTTCATTTTTACCCACGCAAATTTTAAACTCGTTAAAATAAAAATTTGCCACAAGATCTTCTTGTTTATGATCTTGATTTTTTTTGCTATTTTTTTTAGGTAGTAAAATTTCAAGCTCTATCTCACTCTTAGCTTGAAGCAATAATTCTTTCAAACTCAAGGTAAAATCTAACTTTTCTTTTAAATTTTGTCTTTGTATGTTTAAATTTTTAGCTTTTTGTTCTAATTTTTTAGCATTTTTATAATATAAATTAGCACTTTGCTTAGGACTAAATTCAAGCTTAAATTCAAGCTCTTTGCCTTCAAAATCATCAAGCTTAAATTCCCTTTCATAATCTTTTAAAACACTCAAATTTGCAAACAATACATCAGCCCTTTTTCTGTATTCTAAAGCTTTTAAGAGTAAAGAATTTTCTTCATCTAAACTAGAAAAAAGTTCTTGTAAATTTTGTATTTTTTTATCCACTTGTGCAAGTTTTAAATTTTTTATTTGTTTGATTTTACTCTCATAAATGCTTGTAAATTTGCGAGAAAAATAATCTGCAAAGTCTTTAATTTCCTCAAAATTTTCATCCATTTTATAAGGCTTTAAAGACTCTAAAATCACATTAGGTTTTACAACACGATAACTTTTATCAATGTGTCTTAAAGCCTCTATGATCAAATCTTTTTCATCTGTAAGAATAACATTGGTATTTTTACCCGTAAATTCAAAATAAATTTTGCTCTCATAGCTTTTATAAGCCTTATTAGCTTTTACACTAAAACATAAAATACGATTGCCTTCAAGGACTTTAACTTCCTTTATAAAAGCATTGCTAAAATACTTTTTAAGCATAAAATCAAAAGGTGCATTATAATTTTTTGCATTAAATTTAGCTGTATAAATCGCACTCATTGCACGAGTAAGATCAAAAATAAATCTTTCTCTATCAAAGCTTAATTCCAAAATATTGTCATTGATACGCTTGATAAAATCGATTTTTTTAAACCGAGAAAAAAAAGTTTGTAATTGTAAAAGTTCTGTGTATTTCATAAAAGAAATTATAAAATATTTTGGCGAATTTTGTGGTAGAATTACATTAAAAAGGAAATTTGTGCAGCTTAATGAGCTAAATTGCGTGATTTTATGTGGTGGTAAATCTAGCCGTATGGGACAAGATAAAAGCAAATTGATTCTTAAAAATCAAAATTTAACTCAATTTCAAGTAGATAAATTTTCTAAAATTTTTAAAAATGTCTATGTGAGTGCGAAAGAAGACAAATTTGAAAACCATTTTAGCTTGATAAAAGATTCTTTAGAATTTGAAGTTTACTCTCCTATGCTTGCGCTTTACTCTATACTTTCAAATTTTAAAAATGAATTTGTTTTTGTTTTAAGTGTAGATAGTCCTAAAGTAGGTGAAAATGAACTTTTAAAAATGCTTCCTTTTTTAGAACAAAACTATAAAATAATCATAGCAAAAACCCCTTTGCATAAACATCCCTTATGTGGCTTTTATCACAGCTCTTTAGCTCAAACTTGTAAAAATTTCTTAGAAAAAAATGAACAAAAAATAGGACTTTTATTTTCTGAGATTAAAACCAAATTTGTAGAATTTGAAGATGAAGATGCTTTTTTAAATCTTAATTTTTATGAAGAATATGAAAAATTTAAAAGCAAGTTAAAATGAGAAAAATTGCTTTATTTTTAAGCTTATGCGTTTTTATATGGGCTAGTGATTTACAACAAGCTTTAGAGTATGAAAAACAAGGCGATTATAAAAAAGCTATGGAAATTTACAAAAAACTCGCTTTAAAAAATTCATCTGTTTTGATTTCTCAAGAACAAAATAACTCAAGTCAAGCAACACAAACGCAAAATTCTATCACTATAAAAAAAGAAGAAAAACAAGACTTTTCTCGCTTAGCTTTGGCTAATTATCTTGGTGAAAATGAAAGCTTTAATCCCCTTGGCATTAGCTCTTATAAGATGAATTATTTTTTACCTTTTGCTTATAGTTTTAATTCTTTAGGAGTAAATAATAATAAGAGTGAGGCGAAATTCCAACTTAGTGTTAAAAAAAGACTTTTTGAAAATTTACTAGGACTAGATGAAAAATATTATATAGCCTATACTCAAACTTCTTGGTGGCAAATTTATGAGCATTCTTCTCCTTTTAGAGAAACCAACTATCAACCAGAATTTTTTATAGATCTTCCTTTATATCTTAAAGATTATGAATTTTTTAACAATCTACGCGTAGGTATATTGCATGAAAGCAATGGCAAGGGAGATGAGAATTTACAATCTCGCTCATGGAATAGAATTTATGTATCTACTGCTATTTTATATAATAAATTTTTATTTGTTCCACGCCTTTGGTATAGAATTCCTGAAAACAAAAAAGATGATGATAATCCTGCCATCTTGCATTATATGGGAAATTTTGATGTGAATTTAGCGTATTTAGGTGATGATTATTTTATCAATCTTATGCTAAGAAATAATCTTAAATTCCACAATAACAAAGGCGCTATACAAGTTGATCTAGGATATGATATTTTTAATAACGGAATTTATTGGTATTTACAATACTTTAATGGCTATGGAGAAAGCCTTATAGACTATAACAAACACTTGCAAAGACTTTCCACTGGATTTTTGATTTCTTACTAAAATATCCTTTGTAGTTTTATCATTTCTTAAAACAAATTTCATTACAATTTCATTTTTGATAATTATTATTACTATAAGGAAAGATTTATTTTTTAAGCATATATTGAGTTTAAAAGTGCTTATAGCTTTACTTTTATTCTTTGGAATGATAAGTTTATTTATAGGAGTTATCAGTATCAATGTAAAAGATATCCTTAATCTTAACTCCACTCAACTAGAAATCATAACCCTTACAAGAATTCCTAGACTTATAGCGATTTTACTCACAGGAATGAGTCTTAGTATATGCGGGCTTATCATGCAACAACTCACGCAAAATAAATTCGTTTCTCCAACTACGGCAGGAACTATGGATTGTGCTAAATTTGGCATACTTATTTCTTTAATATTTTTTACTGGAGCATCTTTTTTCACTCAAACTATCATTGCTTCTGTATTTGCACTTTTGGGTTCTTTTATATTTATCCAAATTTTAAGAAAAATCAAACTCAAAGATGTGATTTTTGTACCTTTGATAGGCTTGATGTTTGGAGGTATTATTAGTGCTATAACCACTTTTTTTGCCTATGCTTTAAATTATATACAAAATATCCAAGGTTGGCTACAAGGCAGTATGGCAAATGTTATGCAGGGAAATTATGAATTGCTCTACATTTCTTTACCACTTTTTATACTTGCTTATTTTTTAGCTCATAAAATTACCATAGTTGGCATGGGTGAAGATATAGCTTTAAATCTTGGAATTTCTTATAATGGGATATTATTTTTAGGCTTGATGATTGTAAGCATTATCACTAGTTTAGTGATTGTAAGCGTTGGGATTATCCCTTTTTTAGGGCTAATTATCCCAAATTTAGTAGCTCTTTATCTAGGTGATAATCTTAGAAAAAATCTTATCTATATAGCACTTTGTGGAGCTTTGTTTTTACTTGTTTGCGATATCATTTCAAGACTTGTCATCTTTCCTTTTGAAATGCCTTTAAGCATCACTACAGGTGTTTTAGGATCTTTAATCTTTATCTTTCTTTTGCTAAAAAGGAAAGTTTATGCGTAAAAAAATGCTAATTTTAAGCTTTTTAACACTTGGTATGATAGGGATTTTTATACTTGTGGGTTTAAATGGCTTTGATGAGTATGCTTTAAAAAGTCGTTTTTTACAAATTGCGGCTATTATCATAGTAGCTATTTGTATCGCTGTTTCAACAGTGATTTTTCAAACTTTATGCAATAACAAAATTCTAACCCCTGCTATCATAGGATTAGATTCTTTATATATGTTGCTTCAAAGTGCTCTTATCTTTTCTTTTGGTGCGGCTAATTTAAGTGTTTATAAAAACGATATCAATTTTTTAATCACTCTAGTTTGTATGGTGGTTTTTTCACTAGGACTTTATAAAATTTTATTTAGTAGCGATAGAAGTATTTATCTTATCATGCTTTTAGGTTTAGTTTTTGGAACACTTTTTAGCACTTTAAGCTCTTTTTTTGAAGTGCTAATCGACCCTGATGAATTCATGGTAATACAAGGAAGAATGTTTGCTAGTTTTGATAATATTGCTTTTGATGTTTTAATTCTTGCTTATATTATTAGCTTTTTAAGTTTTATATGGATTTTTCGCTATATGAAATTTTTAGATCCTTTAAATTTAGGCAAAGATTTAGCGATAAATTTAGGGATAAATTATCAAAAAATTTCAAAACAATTAATGATTATCATAGCTATTTTAACTTCTATTAGCACCGCACTTGTAGGTCCTATAACCTTTTTAGGGCTTTTGGTGGTAAATATCACTTATGAACTATTTAAAACTGCAAAGCATAGTATTTTGCTAAGCGCTTGTATACTTATTAGTATTTTGGCTTTGCTTGGAGGGGTATTTTTTGTCTCTAGAGTTTTTGATTATAATGCCACTATAAGCATGGTTATTAATTTCTTAGGTGGGATATATTTTATCTATCTTGTATTAAAGGGTAATAAATTATGATTAAACTAAAAAATATCACCAAATTTTATGATAATAAAGTCATTATTTCAGATCTTAGCCTTGATTTTCATAAAGGCAAAATCACTTCTATAATAGGAGCCAATGGCGCTGGAAAATCCACTCTTTTAGCTCTAGCAAGTCGTTTGATAAAACCTAGTAGTGGAGAAATTTATATCGATGGAATGAATTTAAAAAATTATAAAGAGCAAATCTTAGCACAAAAAATTTCCATTCTCAAACAACAAAACAATATCAATTTAAGATTAAAAGTTGAAGAATTAGTCGCTTTTGGGCGTTTTCCGCATTCTCAAGGAAGACTTAATACAAACGATAAAATCAAAATCAATGAAGCTTTAGAATACATGGAACTTAGCAACTTAAGAAATGAATTTTTAGATACATTAAGCGGGGGACAAAAGCAAAGAGCTTTTATAGCCATGATCATCGCTCAGGATACTGAATTTATAATGTTTGATGAACCTTTGAACAATCTTGATATGAAGCATAGCGTACAAATCATGCAACTAATGAAAAATTTAGTCAAAGACTTTAACAAAAGTATAGCTGTTGTATTACATGATATTAATTTTGCTTCGATTTATTCTGATGAAATCATAGCCTTAAAAGATGGGAAGCTTTTAAAACAAGGCTCAAAAGATGAAATCATCAATCAAGAAAATTTAAAACAAATTTATGATATGGATATACCCGTAAGTCAAATTAATGGTAAGAAAATTTGTATTTATTTTTAAAAAGGAGAAAATATGAAAAAATCTTTAGTTTTTGCATTTTTTGCATTTTTTTTAAGTCTAATCTTAACAGCTTGTAATTCAAACTCAAATGAAAACAACGCAAGTTCTACAACAAAAACCAACACTGCTACGGTGAAAGTTTTGCCTATTAGTATGAGCGATGAGGGTAATAGTTTTTTAGTGAAGGATAGTCTAGGAGAAAATAAAATCCCTAAAAATCCTTCTAAGGTAGTGATCTTAGATCTTGGAATTTTAGATACTTTTGATGCTTTAAAATTAAATGATAAAGTCGTTGGCGTTCCTGCTAAAAATTTACCAAAATACCTACAACAATTTAAAAACAAACCTAGTGTAGGTGGAGTACAACAAGTTGATTTTGAAGCCATTAATGCTTTAAAACCTGATCTTATCATCATTTCTGGACGCCAAAGTAAATTTTATGATAAGTTAAAAGAAATAGCTCCAACTTTATTTGTAGGTCTTGATAATGCAAATTTTTTAAGCTCTTTTGAAAACAATGTCTTAAGCGTTGCAAAACTTTATGGTTTAGAAAAAGAAGCTTTAGAAAAAATTTCAGATATTAAAAATGAAATTGAAAAAGCCAAAAGTATAGTTGATGAAGATAAAAAAGCTCTTATCATTCTTACAAATTCTAACAAAATTTCAGCCTTTGGTCCTCAATCTCGCTTTGGGATTATTCACGATGTTTTAGGGATTAATGCAGTAGATGAGAATATAAAAGTAGGCACTCACGGCAAAAGTATCAACTCTGAATTTATACTAGAAAAAAATCCTGATTATATTTTTGTTGTTGATAGAAATGTCATCTTAGGCAACAAAGAACGTGCTCAAGGCATACTCGATAATGCACTTGTCGCTAAAACCAAAGCAGCGCAAAACAAAAAAATCATCTATCTTGATCCAGAATACTGGTATTTAGCAAGTGGAAATGGACTAGAGTCTTTAAAAACCATGATTTTAGAAATCAAAAACGCTGTAAAATAATATAACTTCGCAAGGGCTAGTCTCTTGCTTCGATACTTAATAAAATACTTGGGATTTTCAAGAAAGTTTTAGTGGCGGACAGAGAGGGATTTGAACCCTCGAGACCCGTTAAGATCTGCACCCTTAGCAGGGGTGTGGTTTCAGCCACTCACCCATCTGTCCAATAAAGTAAAGTATGATTATACAAAAAAATAAATAATACCTAGCTTAAAAAGCTAGGAAAAATCAAAGGCTAAGATAAGCCAAAAGCAAAGTTACAACAACCCCTACTCCAAGAACTGCAAATTGTTTACTTCTATCTTTTTTATTTGCAAACAAAGTAATCATAAGCCCTGAAATATAAAGCATAAATAAAGTAATACCAAAACCTACGCTAAGCACAGAAAAATACCAAGCACCCTTATCTTTATGAAGCATAATCATATCTCCAAGTAAAGATCTTGTTTTTAAGGTAATATTGTATTCATTAGTAGAATTTTGAGTTATATTAGCACTATAATGAGTTCCACCTATTGTTATACCTTTATCTTTACTTTTAATTATATTTGTATTAGATGGTACTTTTAAACCATTTGTTTTTAAATACTCTATTAAAGCTTCTCTTTCTTTACCACTTTCTATAACTTTTGACAATTGATACTGCTCAACTTTTAAGCCCACATCTTGATTAATACCAAAAATATACGCTATACCTGTTAAAGCAAAAAGCAAAGCACAAGGCAAAAAGAACAAACTAAGATAGATATGAACCTGTCTAAACAATTTATTTTTATTGATCATTTTAACTCCTTTTTGATTATCAAAATTTGTTATATTTTGACAAAACAAAGTGAAGCAAAAGTGAATTTTAAATAAAAAGTTTATATTTTTTAAAACAAAGAAAAGAAAAAGCCCTATGATTATAGGGCTTAAGAATTATTTTTTATCAATCACTTGATAATTATAAGGAGCAAGCTCTTTATCATGCTCTAAAAGTTCTTTTGGAGGATTGCCATTAACATCTTTTTCATCTGCATAGTAACGCTCTCCAGCTTTGTGATTATTAACATCTACTTTATAATAAAGCTCTCCTGGATTAAATTTTTGAATATCTTCAAAACCTAAATTTGAAGTTTTAAAATCTTTAATTCCATTTGCCGCTGCAATTTCTACAAGTTTAGTTTGTCCCATTCTTGCCATATCAACAGCTTGCAATAACATTCTTGAAGCTTCGCGAGGATTATGAAAACCAGTTGAGTTTTCAGCATTAACAAAATCTGCTCTCATTTGAGCTTTACGATGAAGTTCTAAAACTTCTTTTAGCTCTTCGCTAATTTTTTTCGCATCAGCTTTTCCATCGCTTTGGAATTTTTCCATATTGCCTAGTTCATCGCGTAATTTTTTAGTATCCATAATCAAACTAACAATTGCATACTCTGCAGTTCTTTGATCATGTGCAACGCTGTTTTGTATGTCAAGCACTTGAGCTTTTAAATAATCTTCGCTTTGTTTATGACAAGACTTACAAGCAGAGTTAATATCTCTTAAAGGAGAGGTGATGTTGTGTTGAGTAACCTTTTTAGCTCCTTCTCTAACATAAGGCATATGACAATCCACGCAACTTACCCCATTTGCAGCATGTACACCGCCACTATAAAGTTCACTTTCTGGATGTTGAATTTTAATAATTTGCGCTCCTGTTAATTTATGAGTAAAATCAGCTCCAAATACTCCACGAACTTTATCATAATAATCATCTAGCATTTCAATTCTAAATGGTTGTCCTTTTTTCCACTCACTCCAAGGAAAAGTTAAAACTATACCATCGGTTTCAATCTCTTTAGCTTTATTACCATCTCTCCAAAACTCATACTCATCATAATTTTTCTGAGTTCCATTCCACCATTTTTTAGAACTATCATCTACAATAGTTTCACCCATTACTTTTACCTTTTCCCCTGTTGGTTTAAAATAGTATTCAACATGGCATTGAGAGCAAACTAAAGTTCTCATTTCTTCTCTTGTAGCTTTTACGCCTTGTACTGGATCTTTTTCATATCCTCTAGAAACTAAAGCATTAATAGCTGCTGGACGAGTAAGTCTTAAACTCATATCATTTGGATTGTGACAATCTGCACAAGTTACACCCATTCTTTTACCACCATGTGGGCCTGCATGTTCAGGTGAATTTTCTACTATACCATCAACAGCTGGGATATTTTTAATCATAGTCCAATAATTTGTAGAGTTAAAAGCGGTAAAATCTCCTTTAGCAACATTTTTTATAAGCCATGGAGTCCATCCACTATGACAATTCATACAAGCTGCGGGTTGACCTTTAAAAGCAGCAAGTCCATGGGCATTAAGAAAATCTTTGTTATTTCTTGCTGTTTTCATTTGATCTACTTGAACCCAAAAATGCCCTCTTTCTTCATTGAAATCAAGGCTAAAAGGATATCCTGCCCAAAGTATGGTTAATTGGGGAAAGCGAATCAATTTTGAATAAGCTAAATTACCACCAAATTCAGTAGCCTTAGGCTCTTCTTTTTCAACCGTTAAATACATTTTTAGTTGCTCTGGAAAAACCTTACCCCATTTTTCAAAATTTGGATCATCATCACTAAGCAAAGAAAAATCAGCATTTGCTGCAATGGCATTTTTATTTGCTTCATCTTCTTTTTTTTGATTGATATCATTATTTAGCCATAAAACTCCCGCTATAAGTAAAACCAAAACGACAATACCTAAGCGTAAAATATTTTTTTTCATTCATCTTCTCCTTATTAAATTCCGTGTTTATGTCCAACATCTTTATGACAAGAAGCACAATTTAATGACTTGTCTGCATGTGGATTTGTTGTAGCATTGATAGCCGTTTGAGCAAAATCTGCATGACAGCGTATGCAGTTTTCTTGCACCATTTTTCTGCTTTTTTCAGTCGCACTCAAATTTGTAGGCAACTCATCAAGTTTAAAAGTAAAAGCATAAGCATGCCCTAAACCACTTTGGGCTTTAGCTATCCACTTAGCTACAAAATTATGTGGCAAATGACAATCCACACAAGTTGCTCTTGGTTCGCCTTTGACTTTTTGAGAATGTGGTCCTGCCATGTATTCGTTATAAACTTCATTCATAATATGGCAGTTATTACAAGATTCACTTGCATTGCTTAAATAAGATGTGCCCTTAGCGTTATAAAAAGTATAAAACCCAACCGCAAAGAAAACAAAAAGCAAAACAAGAAAAATAGTAAAAAGATTCGAAGTTTTCTTCAAAATTTTCCTCCTTAAAATTATCATTTCTTAAAATCTTCAATGAAACAACAATGTCACAGAATTTCCCAGAAATAAATTTTGTGATTCTAACATAGATGAATTTAATATAATTTTAAAGATATATTTACTCTTAATTAACCTAAAAAATTTAAAACTTTTATTCAATAATTTCAAAATAAATGATAAAATACAACTAAAAAAGGAAAAATTAATGCAAACAAGTCCTGATATGTTTATCAATCGCGAACTTTCTTGGCTTCGCTTTAATTCTCGTGTTTTAGACCAATGTTCTAAAAATTTACCCTTGTTAGAAAAATTAAAATTTATAGCTATATATTGCACTAATTTAGATGAATTTTATATGATACGCGTCGCAGGCTTAAAACAACTTTTTTCAGCTGGAGTTAATGCAAGCAGTAACGATGAAATGACCCCGTTACAACAATTAAAAGCCATACGCAAATACTTACACCAAGAAAAAGAACTTTTGGAGCGTTATTTTAATGAAATCACAAGTGAACTAGAAAAAGAAAATCTTTTCATAAAACATTATGAGAATTTAGATGAAAATTTAAAACAAAAATGTGATGAGTATTTTTTCTCCAATATTTTTCCTGTTATTGTTCCAATAGCTGTTGATGCTACTCACCCTTTTCCGCATTTAAACAACTTATCTTTTTCACTAGCGGTTAAAATTTGCGATAAAGCGCATCCTGAACTTGTAAAATTTGGAATGATTAGAATTCCAAGAGTTTTACCTCGTTTTTATGAAGTAAGTGCAAATATTTATGTTCCTATAGAAAGTATAGTCCATCAACACGCAGAAGAAATTTTTCCAGGCTATAAACTCTTAGCTTCAGCAGCATTTAGAGTGACTAGAAATGCAGATATGGTAATAGAAGAGGAAGAAGCTGATGATTTTATGATGATTTTAGAACAAGGCTTAAAACTTCGCAGAAAAGGAGCTTTTGTAAGATTGCAAATTCAAAAAGATGCAGATGAGCAAATCGTAGAATTTCTTAATACTCACATGAAAATTTTTCATAAAGATGTTTATGAATATTCTATTTTACTCAATCTCCCTAGCCTTTGGCAAATCGCAGGAAATAAAACCTTTACGCATCTTTTAAGCCCACTTTACACGCCTAAAACTTTACCACCTTTTGATGAGAATTTATCTATTTTTGATGCTGTAGAAAAAGAAGATATACTCATCATACAACCTTTTGAAAGTTTTGATCCAGTTTATAAATTTATCAAAGAAGCAAGCAAAGATCCTGAAGTAATTTCCATAAGAATGACACTTTATAGAGTGGAAAAAAATTCCAATATAGTTCAAGCTTTAATTGATGCTGCAAGTGATGGAAAACAAGTAACTGTGATGGTAGAATTAAAAGCACGCTTTGATGAAGAAAATAATCTTCATTGGGCGAAAGCTTTAGAAAATGCCGGAGCTCATGTTATTTATGGCATTACAGGTTTTAAAGTCCACGCTAAGGTTTCTCAAGTCATACGCAAACAAGGAGATAAACTTAAATTTTATATGCATTTAAGCACAGGAAATTATAATGCAAGCAGTGCTAAAATCTATACTGATGTGAGTTATTTTACAAGCAAAGCAGAATTTGCAAGAGATACGACAAGCTTTTTCCACATCTTATCGGGCTTTAGTAAAAATCGTCGCCTTCAAACTCTTTCAATGAGCCCAAATCAAATCAAAGAAAAAGTTTTAGAAATGATACGCATTGAAACAAGCAAGAAAAATGAAGGTGTGATTGTAGCTAAAATGAATTCTCTTGTGGATAGTGATATCATACAAGCGCTTTATGAAGCAAGTATGGAAGGAGTGCAAATCGATCTTATCATACGCGGAATTTGTTGCTTAAAACCTGATGAAGAATACAGCAAAAACATACGCATTAGAAGCATCATAGGAAAATACTTAGAACATGCTAGAGTATTTTATTTTAAACATAGTGAGCCAAATTATTTTATATCGAGTGCAGATTGGATGCCAAGAAATTTAGAACGCCGTTTAGAACTTATGACTCCTATATATGATGAAAGAAGCAAAGCTAAATTAGCTCAATTTTTACGCTTGCAACTTAGTGATAATGTTTTAGCTTATAAGCTTAAAAATAATGGAGAATATGAAAAAATTCCTTCTTCTGAAAAAATCATAGATTCTCAACAAACCTTAGAAGAATATGTAAGTAAAATTTATAAAACACTTAAAAAAGATACAGATCAAAGTCGTGCAACGCACTTAGCTTCCAAACTTTTCAAAGAAAACTAAAAGTTTTTAGGGTTTTTTACTCTAAAGACTTATTTACTTGTTTGTTATAAAAAAGGGCTTTAAAATAAAGCCCTAGGAGATTTCCCATAGAAATAAACAATTATTTCTAAACTATAAAAAGATTTAGAAATGATTTTTAAGATTAAAATTTATACTTAAGTCCTACTTGACCACTTAAGTAAGTTTCATTTTTATTATCTACTTTACCTGCTAGTATTTGTTTAGCACCAAAGCCAAGATTCATACTGAGTTGATTTGTAAAATCTACATTACCCCCTACGATAATTTGTCCGTATGTTTTTTTCTTGTTGTTAGCTTCAATACTAGTAAAGAAAGCATTATTTACAGCTAGGTTAGCTGTGTAATCATCACTACTATTGATAACAAATTGTTCTATTTTTGGAGTTACAAAAATATAAGAGTTTTCATTCATATATTTTCTAAATTCAGCACCCACTTCAATACTTACAGAATTGTTTTTCATAGAATCAATATCTTTAGCAATAGCACCATTTTCTGTATGAGATGGAGTATAACTAAAATAATAATTTACTCCCGCAAAAGGTTTAATAAATAAAGTATTATCACTAAAGTCAAACACACGACCTGCATTAGCACTAAGTCCTAAGAATTTACTTGTATAATCTGAGTTATATGCACCATCTATTTGAACATTGTCTTGTTTAGTTGGAGAAACTTGAGCATAAGCTTTAAGATTAAGTTCCCATTGTGGAGCTATATTGATAGTAGAATACATGCCTAATTGGAAGTTATCACTTTTTTGTTCTAGATTATTGTCTTTGATTTTAGCATTTGCATAAGTAAAATAAACACCCCATAAAACATCATCATTAGCTTGTTTATCTACACCTATAGTAGCACCATACATTGCACCACTATCTCCATCGATAATGTTAGCACCACCAAAAGCATTAGCCCAAACACTATTGGTATATTCATTTACATAGCTTGGTCTCATATCGCTATCTAAAGCAGCAAATTTAAGGCCATTCATTTTAGAAGCATAAGTTCCAAAAGGATTGTTTAGCATTGCTACACGAGAACCTATAGAAACATCATTAGAAATATTCATAGTGGTATTTACTGCACTAGAAGCTGAATTTAGATTAGATACAGATTTACCTGTATTGTCTGTATCTTTTTTGATATCTAAAGCTAGTTTTACACCTTCTCTACTTGCTAAATCTGCTCCTATACTTCCTAATTGTTCTGTGATAGAACGAAGTGCTAGGATAGAAGCTTTATCATTAGAGTTAAGATTTCAATTTGAATTTTTATTTACTAAATCAATGTATTTTTCATCATCGATTTTACCGCCGTTTTTCTCAGCTTCTTCTAACATTGTTTGAAGTTCAGTTTTTTGTTTTTCAAGAGCTTCTTTGGCTTTTGCCCATTCTTCATCTTGATCGGAATCAAATTCATTTTTAAGCAATTTATCGATAGTATCTATATCTACTTGAAGTTGAACTAGCTTATCTTTAGCCGCTGCAGTAGCACCTCCATTGATCACTAAGCATTTATTGCCACCGCAGTTTTGAACGCTAAGTTTATAATCTACTAAGCCTTTTTCTCCATCGCCGTATTTATCTTCATCGCTAATATCTATTATAGTTCCTGCTTCCAAAGGATCTTTACCTTGAACATCGGTTGAGATATAATCACTTGCGAATTTTAAAAGTAATGCACCCGCGTTATTATTTGATTTTTCTTCTAAGATATCTTTGTTAAAATCTTTAGCTTGAACCATTACTACATTATTTGCTTCTAAGTCTGTATAAGAGCGTTTGATAAGTCCAAAATTTGAATTTGCAAGATTTGCAGTTCCATTTACCTTAACAAAATTTCCATAAGTAGCAAAAAGGGTTTTATCGGCGGTAAAATTTCCATTTATAGTTAAGCTACCATTAGCACTTTTTCCTTCAACTGCTCCATTATAAAGAATTATACCTGAGCCTTTTTTTCATCCTCAGTAATGGCTTCACCTCCTGAGCTAGTCATAGTTAAATTTCCATTAATCACCGAAGGTGCAAAAGCTTGTAAAACTATATCTGTTGTTTTAACCTCTTTAGCAGTAGCGTTTAGATTTGTTACATAAGCAGGATTTTCTTTATTGTTATGTGTAAAGCTTAAAGTATTGTCTTTACCGATATCAATGTTAAATCGATAATCAGCGCTATCATAATCATCGCTTGGTAAATCCCAAACACCCATTTTGATACTTAAATCTTGCCCTTTGTACTTATTAGGATTTTTAAGATTGATATCCTTACCATTTTCTTCAAAATAATTTCCCACATCTGAAGATTGTGTAAGATTGATTTCTTCAGCAAAAGCACTCGAATAAAGCAAAGTTGCTACACCTAAGCTTAGCAATATCTTGCTCGAAGCATTTTTTTTCATAAGTTTCTCCTTCAATAAATTTAAACTGAAGGAATAATTATATCCCCTAAAAATAAGCTTAAAAATAAAACTATAAATTTTTAATGAAAAATTATAAAACCTAATATATCAAAGTTTTAAGGGTAATAAATCGTTCTTAACTTCATATAAAAAATTCTAAAAATTTGAAATAAACTTATGATTTACTTAAAATTAGCGTGATGGTGGAAGCGAGGGGAATCGAACCCCTGTCCAAAAATAATCCCACAAAGACCTCTACATGCTTAGCAAAGATGACTACTTCACCCTACTTCGCTCATCTTCCAAAACTCAAAAGCAAGGCTAAGACTTTATTTCACCTCAACGCTTGTCAAACGCAAGGCTACACTATCAAAGATGACCGAAAATTAAGCTAGATAGTATGACTTAAATTTCAGGCTCAACTGAACTTACGCAGCTTTAGCGTAAGCAGGAGCGAATTTAACGTTGTTTGCGTTTAATTTTATTTGGGCTTTTTACGCTTTGCCCAAAGCGACATGCCATCTAAGCAGACTTACTCCTGTCGAAGCCAAGTCGCTCCCTTATTTAGAAATAATATTTGGAACATTAACAATTAAAGGATTAAAAACCGCTAAAACAGAATCATCATTTTCATATGAACGACAATATTTTTCAAACTGATCACTCATCAAAAGCATCCAATCCGTAAATTCATCACTAGCAGGCCCATTAAAGCGATTTGCTTGCGCCATCATCTCTTCACAAAATACACAAAAATCAGTCACTTCTTCAAGATTTAAGCGTCTTGCTGCCCAAGCGGTATTGTGTGCTAAAGTTTCAAGCTCTTTTATGGCTTCTTTATAACGCACGCTATCGCTTCCAAGCTTGATGATTAAAGGTTCAAACCTATCGCACATGGTTCTAAAAAATTGTAAAAATTTTTCTATATCGTCAATTTCATAATCTAATTCTAATTTTGTTAAAATTCCCATTTTTAAACCATAATCATTAAAGTTTAATGTAAATTCTAGCAAATTTTAGCTAAAATCTTATTTTAATTTTTCCAAAATATAAGCAAAGATATGGATAGAATAGTAGAAATAGAAAAATACTCCTTTGATGAAACTTACGAAACTTCGTTGCGTCCTTCAAATTTTGATGGTTATATAGGTCAAGAAAGCATTAAAAAAAATTTAAATATCTTTATAGCTGCAGCCAAAAAACGCAATGAATGTTTAGATCATATACTTTTTAGTGGTCCTGCAGGACTTGGAAAAACAACACTAGCTAATATCATCTCCTATGAAATGGGTGCAAATATCAAAACAACCGCCGCTCCTATGATAGAAAAAAGCGGAGATTTAGCCGCTATTTTAACCAATCTTAGCGAAGGAGATATACTTTTTATCGATGAAATTCATCGCTTAAGTCCTACTATCGAAGAAGTGCTTTACCCTGCAATGGAGGATTACCGCCTTGATATTATCATAGGTAGTGGTCCAGCTGCTCAAACCATAAAAATCGATTTACCAAAATTTACTCTTATAGGGGCTACAACGCGTGCAGGTATGCTTAGCAATCCTTTACGTGATCGTTTTGGTATGCAATTTAGATTAGAATTTTACAAAGATAGCGAACTTGCCCTAATCTTGCAAAAAGCAGCTTTAAAACTTAATAAAACTTGCGAAGAAAAAGCCGCACTTGAGATCGCTAAAAGAAGTCGTTCAACTCCTAGAATAGCTCTAAGGCTTTTAAAAAGAGTTAGAGATTTTGCCGATGTTAATGATGAAGAGATTATCACAGAAAAAAGAGCTAATGAGGCCTTAAATTCTTTAGGAGTTAATGAGCTTGGTTTTGATGCGATGGATTTAAGATATCTTGAACTTTTAACCGCTGCCAAACAAAAACCTATCGGACTTGCAAGTATTGCTGCGGCTTTAAGTGAAGATGAAAATACCATAGAAGATGTAATCGAGCCTTATTTATTAGCTAATGGCTATATAGAACGCACTGCAAAAGGGCGTATAGCAAGTGCAAAAAGTTATAGTGCTTTAAAACTAAACTATGAAAAAACTTTATTTGAGGAGTAAATTTTGCAAAATGGAAAATTCTTTCTTATAAGCTTTATTTTAGTCATTTTATTTCTTTTACTTTACCTTTTTAAAGGTTTTTTACTTGTAATTATCATAGCTAGTTTAATGGCGGTAGCTACCTCAAACATCAATGCGAAATTTTTAAATCTTACTAAAGGGCATAAATTTTTAGCTTCCATTCTTACAACAACTTGTATGGTTTTGCTTTTCTTTGCACCTTTTGTTTATGCTATGATAGAACTTGCCAAAGCTTTAAAGAATTTTGATATTAATTTAGTTACACAAACACTTGATTATGTCAAAAATTATCAATTTACCTTGCCTGAAAGCTTTAATTTTTTAGAACCTAAAATCAAAGAATTTTTAGCTTCTATAGATTTAAATAGCATTTCTAAACAAATTCTAAGTTATGCTTCAAGTTTTACAAAATCAGGAGCTAAATTTCTTATAGATATGGTTTTAATTTGCGTATTTTATTTCTTTGCAAATCTATATGGAACAGAACTTGTTATCTATCTTAAATCCATCATTCCTATTGATAAAAAAGAACTCGATGATGTTTTAAGCGAAGTGGGTAATGTTATGGCTGTTGTGCTTTACTCTATGGTAATTGTAGCAATATTTCAAGGTGCACTTTTTGGTTTAATCACAATGTTTTATGGTTATGATGGAATTTTAATGGGAGTAATTTTTGCTGTAAGTTCTCTCATACCTGCTATAGGAGGAGCTTTAATTTATGTGCCTGTAAGTCTTTATGAATTTGCCTCAAACAATCTTAACTCAGCTCTTGTTATTTTTATTTATTCTGTAATTGTAATTTCTTTTATAGCAGATACTTTAATCAAACCTTTAATCATCAAATGGATCAACAAAAAACTTGTAAAAACTCCCACTAAAATCAACGAACTTTTAATTTTCTTGGCCATGATAGCAGGAATTTCAACCTTTGGTTTTTGGGGTATTATACTAGGTCCTGCGATTTTAACTTTTTTTGTATCAACTTTAAGAATGTATGTGATTTTAAAAGATAAGAATTTAATTTAACTTGCCTTAAAAAAGGCAAGTTTTATGTTCTAGGCTTTTGAGCCTATCATTTTAGTAGGATCAACAAATTTATTGAAATCTTCTTCACTAACCAAACCAAGCTCCATTGCGCTTTCTTTTAAAGAAATACCTTTTTTATGAGCATTTTTGGCCACTTTAGCAGCGTTTTCATAACCTATGTATGGGTTTAGAGCGGTAACTAGCATTAAAGAATTATGAAGATTATGATCGATTTTTGCACGATTTGGTTCTATGCCTACAGCACAATGGATATTGAATGAATGCATAGAATCAGCCAACAAATCAAGACTTTGCAAGAAATTATAAATAATCACAGGCTTAAACACATTAAGTTCAAAATTTCCTTGACTTGCTGCAAATCCGATAGCTACATCATTTCCCATCACTTGTACAGCAACCATAGTAACAGCTTCACACTGGGTAGGATTTACCTTACCTGGCATAATCGAACTTCCTGGCTCATTTTCAGGAATGATAAGCTCACCAAGACCACATCTTGGACCCGAAGCTAACCATCTTATATCATTTGCAATTTTCATTAAATTTGCAGCCAAACCTTTCATAGCTCCATGAGTAAAATTAATCGCATCATGACTTGTTAAAGCATGAAATTTATTTGGACTTGAAATAAATTTTGTACCTATAAGTTGAGTTAGCTCTTCACTTACTTTTTGGCTTAATTCTGGATGTGCATTAAGCCCTGTTCCCACTGCGGTTCCTCCTATGGCAAGTTCTCTTAAAGTTGGTAAAGAAGCGATGATTTGCTCTTTTGAATGTAAAAGCATAGAAAGATATCCACTAAATTCTTGCGCTAGAGTAAGTGGAGTAGCATCTTGTAAATGCGTGCGTCCTATCTTGATAATACCATCAAATTCTTTTACTTTTTTTTCAAAAGTTGCAATAAGCTCATCAAGCGCAGGGATAAGCTTTTTCTCTACTTGCTCAACCGCAACGATACTCATAGCTGTTGGAAAAGTATCATTTGAACTTTGACTCATATTAACATGATCATTTGGATGTACAAGCTTTTCTTTGCGAAAATCCCCGCCCATGATTTCAGTGGCACGATTTGCAATAACTTCATTCATATTCATATTGCTTTGTGTGCCTGAACCTGTTTGCCAAATCGCAAGTGGAAAATTATCATCAAATTTACCTGCGATAATCTCATCGCAAGCTTGAACTATAGCATTTTTCTTAGCATCATCAAGTTTGCCAAGTTTGTTATTGACCAAAGCTAAAGATTTTTTAAGATTTGCAAAAGCATAGATTAAAACCTTTGGCATTTTCTCGCAACCGATTTTGAAATTTTCAAAACTTCTTTCAGTTTGAGCTCCCCAATATTTGTCATTTGGAACCTTAACTTCACCCATGGTATCATGTTCAACTCTGTATTCCATAATTTTTTCCTTTGATTAAAATTTTATTTATTATAAGCTAAAAAAATAAATACTTTCAAAAACGTTTTCCCACTGAACTCATTAAATGCAATTCATAGGCATTATGAGAAAATCTATTCATTAACATAAACTGCCAAAATACATTGTTTTTATATAAAAATTCTGAATTAAAACCTTGACTTAAAATATTATCTTTTAATTTATATTTTTGAATAAAAGCAATAGGAAAATCAACAAAACTAGCCTTATTTTCTAAAGTTCTTCCATAAATTCTTTTTTCAAAAATTACAAAAGTAGAAAAAGAAGCTTGATAATCATCTTGCTCTATATTTTTAGCAAGATTAAAACCTAAATTTGCATTTATGCTATGATGTTTTAAACTTTCATAATTTTTAGCAAAAGGACTTTTATTTTCTTTAAAATCTTCTTGATAAAAAAAACTATGTGTAAAATACATTAAAGGATTAAAAATAAAATCTTGACCTAAAATAATATCTTTAGTTACACCAAGCTGGGCTGAAGTTTGCAATGTTTTATATTTGCCTTCAATTGGCTGCTCTACTACAAAACGATTAAGAGTATTAAATCCTACACCTATACCTAATCCACTTAATATTTTTATAAAATCTAAATCATGGTTATAATTAAGCAATAAATCCATGTTATAACTCTTCAAATCACTACCATTATTAAAATTAAATTTAGCGCTAGAAAGAGATAAAGCATAAGCTAAAAAGCCTGATGAGAAATTTTCTCCTAAAGAGATATTAGCACCTGTTTTTTGACCTGAAAAATCTTTATCTTTATAGTATTTATAACTTGGAATAAGATGCCAAAAATATTCTTCATTGCTAAAAATTCTAGGTAAATAAGTACTAGCAAGTAAGATATTATTGTTTTGTGCAAAATTATTAATATTAAGAGGATGAAGGGTAAATAACATATTATTTTGCATTAAATTAGATTGATTATGATTACTAAAAGTGCTTAAATACCCTGAACCTTCTATTCTATTTAATTTAGTCTTTACATCTATTCCATTATCTAAAGAAGCAAAAAATTCCTGATAAGTCTGACTCAAGTCTGCCCTAGATCGCAATTGTCTTAAAGCATTTCCCAAGCTTGTATTAGGAATTTCGTAAGCATTTGGCTTTAAATTAGGTTTTATTAAGGTTTTATTAATACTCACTAAATCATCACTTAAAACAAAATCAAAATTTAAAGCATAGGTATTTTGTATCAAAACATGATTAAAAGATGATAAACTTTTTTCCAAATCTCCTAAATTAATTTTCACTGGCTTATTTAAGATATAGTATTTAGGTAAAGGAATATATTCTAAATTCCCGCTCTTAATATCATAAGTTTTTGCAATCAGTTTAGAATTTTTATAATTACCAAAATCAAGTTGCAATTTAGAGTCAACTCCTTCTTGGGTATAAGTTCCTTGCACGGTTAAATCATTCAAATCTTCATTTCCAGGTCTAACTATGCCTTTATTGTTTAAATTTTGCCCTACAATACCATTACCGCTTAATATTGCTTTTTGTTCTACATAAGCATTATTTTTAACTTTTCCTTTAAGCTTTAATTCTCCTTGTTTGATTAAAGTTGCACCCTCATAAGTATTTTGACCACTGATAATCAAAATACCTTCGCCTTCTTTAGATAATCCTATGTTAAGATTAGCTAAATGTGTAGGTTTATTAATAGCACTTGATAAATGAGTACTTTCATCCCATTTTCTTTGACTAATATCATTAGAAAATTCAGCATCATAACCTGCAGTGTTTATAGTATAATAAGCTGTATTAGGTTCTTGCTCATATTTTAATACATCCTGATCACTGAGTCTGTTTGCATCTAAAATACTCAGTCCTTTTAACGCCTTTTGTGCATCTAAAATTCCTTGTCCAAATAATTCTTCTTTCTCAACTCTAACTACTCCATTAATAGAACTAATAGTGGAAGTATTAAGTTTTTGTGACTGCGCACTATCTCTATTATCCCAAATATAATCACTATAATCAATCCATTGTCCATTAACTTGAACTTGTATTCCATTGTAAAGCTGTTTTAAATCCCGTTTTATTTCATCTTCTATCCCAGGTGGATCTTGCGAAATATACACAATAAGAAATTTAGGTTGATTTGTTCCATCGGTTACTTGTTTAACAGTAAATTTTGGAGCCTTATAATTTTTATTTGCTGTACTTAATAGTATATCAGCAATTTGCTTACCATCCAAAAAGGGGAAATTTTGCTTGACCAGTGCCGCTGTTCCACTTACCATAGGTGCTGCCATAGAAGTTCCACTTTTTTTTGTAAACTTATCATTAGTGCTTGAATCAACATTATTAATATTTACTCCAGCAGCAACTAAAGAAAAATTCGTAGCTCCCTTAAAACCATTACTAAAATCAGCCAAACCTTGACTTTTAATTATTAAAGTCCCATCTGATTCTAAAGTAATCTCATTTGCATCCAAAGCTCCAACAGCCAACCAAGCTCTTAAAGATTCATCATAACTTGGTAAAATCGCATGCAAAGCAGGGCTAAGAATTCCTTCATTACCAGCAGCAAATACATTTAATACTCCCTTGTCCTTGCTAAGCCTCATCATATCATTAGCAACCTTATCTGCTTTCATAACATATTCCAAAGGAGTATTACAGATATTATAGCTTGTCCCTTGATTAGTTTGAGTACAATCTACTAATCCAGAATTTGAAGCCTTAAGATTAAAATAAGGATAAAAATTAATACCCCAGCTATTATTAATAATACTCACATCTTTGAAAAAATTATAAATATCAGGAATTTGAGTGTAAGAGCCATTTGGAAACACCCCAGCTCCATAAAATTTTGCCCCATAAGCCACTCCATAAGGTTTGCTATCGCCTATCTTTGCTCCAACAGCTATACCTGCTACATGACTTCCGTGTGTTGATTTTTTCAAATCAGGTATAAGCTGTTTCCCAGCTGTATCAGTAGGATAAGTAGACTTTAAAATCTTATCCTTTAAACTAGTATGATCTTGATTAAAAGCATCATCGGCTACACCTATTATAATAGTATCTCCACTATACCCTAGCTTATGTACTTTATCAATATGATGAAGTTCAAATTCGCTTAAAGCAAAAAGTTTACAAACTAAAGTTAAACAAAAAAATTTTTTCATTTCTATTCTACCGTTACGCTTTTAGCCAAATTTCTTGGCATATCCACATCATTGCCAAGTCTTATGGAAATTTCCATCGCCAAAAGTTGAGTAATGACCATCATTTCAAAAAATTCACACATATAATGATCTTGCTCATTGGTTTTTATAAAATCATCACTTAAATCAAATTCTAAAGGTGAAATGCTAAGCACTGTAGAATCCCTAGCAATAAGCTCTTCAACATTTGATTTTGTTTTTTCATAAAGCATGTGCTTTGGCATTAAAGCTATAGTATAAAGCTTAGAATCAGCCAAAGCAATAGGGCCATGTTTCATCTCTCCTGCAGGATAACCCTCAGCGTGAAGATAAGATAATTCTTTAAGTTTCAAAGCTCCTTCTAAAGCCAAAGGATAAAACACATCTCTGCCTATAAAGAAAAAGCCATGTCCATCTAAATAACGCTTGGATAAACGATGAATTTTTTCATGTAAAGCCTGTTTTACACTCACGCAATTTGGAGTATGCAAAAGTGCTTTAATTTCAGCAGAAACATTTAAATTTCTTTTTTGTGCCATAAAAATAGCAAGCATCCAAAGTGTTAAAACCTGAGTAGCAAAAGCTTTAGTTGAAGCAACTCCTTTTTCTATGCCCGCACGAGTTAAAAGACTTAGATGTGCTAAACGCACTATATTAGAATTATCCACATTGCAAATTGCAAAAGTCTTAGCACCCTGCTCTTTTGCAATCTTTAAAGCCTCTAAAGTGTCTGCTGTTTCTCCACTTTGAGAAATAACGATAAATAAAGAATCTTTTTTTATAATTGCTTCACGGTATCGAAATTCACTTGCAATTTCTACTTTAGCTTTAACTTTAGCAATTCTTTCAAACAAATAAGCACTTGCCATTGCAGCATGATAGCTTGTTCCACAAGCACAAAGCGTGATTTCATCTACTTGACTTAAATCTTCATTGTTTAGCTCATCAAAAATGACTTCATCGCCTTGAATACGCCCCATTAAAACTTCACTCATCACGCGACTTTGTTCATAAATTTCTTTTTCCATAAAAAAACGAAAGCCGTCTTTTTTTGCATAAGCCTTATCGCCTGAAAGCTTAGAAAAACAAAGTGATTTTAAAATATCATTTTCATAAACGACAAGCTCATCTTTACTCGCGTATCCCAAGCTTAAATCTTCAAGATACATTACCTCATCACAACTTCCTATCAAAGGCGCATCACCTGAAGAAAAATACCATTCTTTATTTGCATTTTTACCGATAATCAAAGGAGCAGCATTTTTTGCAAAATACACATGATTGGGATCTTTTTTTGTTACTAACAAAGTAGCAAAAGCACCGCGAAGTTCTTTGATGGTTTTTTGCCAAGCTTCAAAAACTCCCAAATTTCTTGCATAAAATTCAAAAAGCTGAACAATCACTTCTGTATCGGTTTGACTTAAAAAACTCACGCCTTCTTTTTCAAGTTTATCTTTGATTTCTTTATAATTTTCTATAATACCATTGTGAATCACACAAGAATACTGTCCTAAATGAGGATGTGCGTTGATTTCAGTAGGCTTACCATGAGTTGCCCATCTTGTATGACCTATAGCAAAACCATAACCTTGACTTTCAAAATCCGTGCATTTATTCGCCAAATTTTCAAGCTTTCCTACAGCTTTAAAAAAACTGAGCTCTCCTTCTTGCATCACTGCCATACCCGCACTATCATAGCCACGATATTCCAATTCTTTAAGTCCATTTAGTATAATTTGTTTTTTTTCATTATTTCCTATATAACCTACGATTCCACACATTTTTTTACTCACTTATTAATAAATTAACTAACTTTTGCTCGCTATGTTCTAATTTTTCATTCTTTTGAAAAATAAAAATATTACGCGTCCTTTGTCTTATGGTTTGAATTTTTGCTGCACATAAAACAAGTTCAAGTTCATTAAAAACATTCATCAAATACGCCATTAAACCCTGCTGATCTTTGGTATTAAGACCTAATTTGGCATACATTTTAGAATAGTTTAAGTCTAATTTTAACTCATCTTTTTTAATGATTGGCTTTTTAATTTTTTTCAAATTAAAACCAGAAAGATTTGAATTTAAAAGCTCGCAAAGTTTTAGTTTTTGCTCATCACTGATAATATTATCATATTCAAATCTTAAATAAATTTTATTATCAAAAAGTTCAAAAAAATTCATGAAAATAAGATTTAAATTTGTTAAAGAACTTAAAATAATGGCAATATTAAAATGAAGTGGTGCAACAATTTGCAAACTAAGATTTGTTTCATTATTAAACCAAAATTTAAAATCATTTTCTTTGGCTAATTTAGAAATCATAACAATATCTTCAAAAGTATTTTTTATAATAAAAAGATTTGATTTGATATGTATGATTTTATCTTGCAAAATTTCATCTTGCTCTAAAAAAATCTTACTTCTTTTAAGTGTTAATTCTTTTTTTACTCTTCTTGCGCTTTCTTCAAGTAGATTTTCATCTTCAAAACCTTGTTTTGCATTTTCTAAAAGTTTATCAAGAACTCTAAAATAAAAAGCATTATAATTTAAAGCCTTAGCCTTTAGCCAAGTTAAAGTATATAAAAGCTCTAAATTTTCTAAATTTTCTAGCTTAGAAACCAAGCTACTTACAACAATAGGATTGTATATATCTTCTTTTTCTACAAGATCTTTTAAGGCATTATTGTTTTTAAATATCTTAAGACCCCATTCTAAAATTTCATTCTTTAAATTAAATTTAGAGCAATACGCTCTATATATGCCTGCTAAAGAAATTTCATTTTCACTTTCTATAGCGCTTAAAAGTATCACAAGCTTTAAAATCATTTTTTCATCGGTTTTAAGTTTTTGGAGTATCTCAAGCTCATCTTCGTATTTTTCAAATTCACTTAACATAAGAAAAACTTGCTCATCAAAACTATAATTTCCTTCTTCATCGCTTAAAAAACGAACTGTCCAAAAAGGCTTACATAAATCTTTTAAAATTCCACTATCAAGCAAAAGTTTTAAAACACAAAAACTATGCCTTTTATAAAAAATTTTCTCAAAAAGTATTAAAGCTTTTTCTATATCTTTTTTACCGTATTTCAATCTTCTTAGGGCAAAAACCAAGTTAAGATCGAAAATAACATGTTTATCTTCAAGTTTTAATAAGTATTCTAAAACTTCCACAAGAGTTTTAAATTTATATTCTTGTTTAAGAGTATGATTTAATCCATCTTGAATTTGCTTTGCTAAAAAGTGTGTATAAAAACCTATAGTATGCATACTTTGCAAAGCCTTTTGAACCAACAACTCATTTGCTCCAAAATGTTTTTTAGCTTTTTTATACATTAATTCACTCAAATCATGAACATTAATAAGTAAAAACTCATCTTCATCTTTAGCACTTAATAAATTCATCGCTGATTTTAAAGAAAGTAAAAAATCTCCAGCTAAACGCAACTCGCTTAAATTTTTTTCATCTATAAAATTTAAAGCATAATTTTTTGGAGAAGTCTTAAAAAGAACAAGCAAACTCTCTAAGGATCTTAAATGATTTAATCCGCCAAAATCTTTTAAGATATTAAATTCTTGCTTTATAAATGGAATGTCAAATTCTTTAAAATTTTCTAGCAAAAGCTTGGCAAAATCATTTTTATTTTCTTTTAAAATACTCTCAAATTTTATCTTAATCCTTTTAAATAAAATCCTAGAACCACATATGAAACGAGTTTGTATTATAGAAGTCTTAAGCTCATTGCTAGCATTATAAAGTCCATTAAATTCTAAGATAACCGAATCAATTTGCAAATGCGCATCATTTAAAATTTCGATAAAAGCCTTAATCATAGGTTTTAAATGAAAAGCCTTAATATCTTTATAAACAAAAATCAAAGAAATACTTTCATTAAAACAAAGACTATTATTTGCATATGCTTTGCTTGCTAAAACACAAAAAGGGATATTATCACTTGGAGGTGAAAAATCATCAAAATAATCTTTAAGAACTATATCATAAGCTTTTTTTATGAAATTATCCATATTTTTAGAATGATATAAGCTAAACGCCCCTTGCTTAAGAAAAAATTTTCTACAACTTTGGGTATAGGAACTAAGATTTTTTTTAAAAATTTCTAATTCTTTATTTAACAAAATTTCTACTCTCTTTAAAATTTTAATATTTTAATAATAATCTTAACAAAAATATCTTTTATTTTGGCTTTTTCTATAAACTCTTTTTCAGTAAGCAAAAATTATAATGCTTTATTTAAAAACAGCAAAAGAGTAAAATTAAAATGAAAAATTTAATCACCAAACTAGAAAATGAAGAAAGATTAAACCAAGAAGAAGCCAATGCACTTTGGGATCTAGATCTTTTTACCTTAGGCAAATACGCTCACAAAAAACGCACTAAACTTCATGGAAAAAAAGTCTATTTTAATATCAATCGCCATATCAACCCAACTAATATCTGTGCAGATACCTGTAAATTTTGCGCCTTTTCAGCGCACCGAAAAAATCCTAATCCTTATTTGATGACTCATGAAGAAATCATGAAAATCGTCGATGAAACTGTAAAACGAGAAACCAAAGAAGTGCATATCGTTTCAGCTCACAACAAAGATACAACTTGGCAATGGTATTTAGAAATTTTTAAAATGATAAAAGAAAAATATCCTAATCTTCATGTAAAAGCTATGACTGCTGCTGAAATTGATTTTTTACATCGTCGTTTTAAAATGAGTTATGAAGAAGTGATAGAAAAAATGCTTGAATACGGCGTTGATTCCATGCCAGGCGGTGGAGCTGAAATTTTTGATGAAGAAGTGCGTAAGAAAATTTGTCATGGAAAAGTTAGCAGTGAAAATTGGCTTAAAATTCATAAACTTTGGCATGAAAAAAGCAAGCAAAGTAATGCTACCATGCTTTTTGGACATATAGAAGAAAGACATCACAGGATCGATCATATGTTAAGACTGCGTGATCTTCAAGATCAAACCGGTGGATTTAATGCTTTTATCCCTCTAGTTTGGCAAAGGGATAATAGCTTTATACAAACTGATAAAATCATGGATAGTGAAGAAATTTTAAAAACCATTGCCATTTCTCGTTTAGTGCTTGATAATATCAAAAATATCAAAGCTTACTGGGCAACAATGACTTTAAATTTAGCCATGGTAGCACAAGAATTTGGAGCTAATGATTTAGACGGCACTATAGAAAAAGAAAGTATACAAAGTGCAGGTGGTGCAAAGTCCGCCAAAGGCACAAGTTTAAAAACTTTTATCGATATGATAAAAACTTCAAATCTTATTCCTGTAGAACGCGATAGTTTATACAATGAGCTAAAAACCTACTAAGGAGAAAAAATGAGCTTTTTTAAACTCAAAGAAAACAATACGAGTTTTAAAACCGAAGTTATAGCAGGACTTACTACTTTTTTAGCTATGGTTTACATTATCCCCGTAAATTCTAGCATAGTAGGAAATACAGGAATGCCTATAGAGGCTTTAATCACCGCAACAGCTTTAATTACTATAGTTGCAAGTGCTTTTAATGCTTTTTTTGCCAATACTCCTGTAGCTATGAGTGTAGGAATGGGTTTAAATGCTTATTTTACCTTTGCGGTTTGTTTAGGTCAAAACATAGCTTGGCAAAGTGCCTTAGGAGCTGTTTTTATTTCAAGTATTATTTTTCTCATACTTTCTTTTACGCATTTTCGCCTTTGGGTAATCCGCAATATCCCAAAAGATTTACGCCTTGCAATTTGTGCGGGCATAGGTTGTTTTATTGCATTTTTAGGCTTAAGTCAAATGGGTGCGATAATGCATAATAAAGATACCTTAGTCAGCATAGGAAATTTCAAAAGCCCTCATGTGCTTTTTGGAATTTTCACTCTAGCTTTAATCATCTTTTTTTGGGCTATAAAACTTCGCGGAGCTTTTATTTTGGGGGTATTAGCAAGCTCTATTATTGCTTGGATTTTCCATTTAGACAATGCAAGTTTTCCTGTGCAAATCTTTTCTTGGCCAAATTTTAGCATGGAAAATGGTTTAGGAGCCATCTTTTTACAACTTGATATCAAAAGCGCCTTAAATATTACTATGATACCCATAATTCTTACTTTTTTTATCACTCAACTTTTTGATAGCATAGGAACTATCACAGGTGTGGGTGAAAGAGGAAAGATTTTTGATGATCCCAAAAATGGAGAAAAAAAACTAAGCAAAACCTTAATGGCAGATGCAACAGGATCAGCCTTAGGAGCTATGACAGGCACTTCTACAGTTACAGCCTTTGTTGAAAGCACTACAGGGGTTGAAAGCGGAGGAAGAACTGGGCTTACAGCTTTAGTTGTAGCTATTTGTTTTGCTTTTACACTTTTTTTACTGCCACTTTTTAAAGCCATTCCTGCAAACGCAATATACCCCGTACTTGTAATGGTTGGAATTTTAATGTTTATGGAAGTTAAAAATATAGATTTTAAAGATAGTGCTATAGCTGTAGCAAGCTTTTTTACTATTATCATGATGCCTTTTACTTACTCCATCACCACAGGTTTTGCTTTTGGTTTTCTTTCTTATTTACTTGTAAGAATTTTTAAACGCGAATGGGATAAAATCAATCTTGGCATTATAGTTTTAAGTTTATTATCTTTGGGTAATTTTTTACTTATGGCACTACAATAAATAAGGATATATAATGATATTTTACTCCTATGAAGAATTTAAAGAAGATGTAAAAATTCTTGCTAAAGAAATTAAAGAAGATTTTAACCCTGATGCACTTTTAGCTATAGCAAGAGGGGGGATGAGTTTAGGACACTCTTTAGCAGTGGCTTTAAAAACGCGTCAACTTTTTGCTTTAAACTCAATTCATTACGATAATACGAAAAAACTTGATACTATTGAAATTTTTAACATTCCCGATTTAAGCAAGCACAAAAAAATTCTACTCATTGATGATATAGTAGATAGTGGAGAAAGTTTAGCAGAAATAAAAAAAGTTTTGCTTGAAAAATTTCCTCATATAGAACTTAAAATTACAACCATTTTTTACAAAAAAACCGCTCTTTTAGAGCCTGATTTTAAAGTAAAAGAAGCTACTGAATGGGTGGATTTTTACTGGGATATAAATCTTGATTAAAAATTTGCTATAATTTTACTTTTAAAATTTTTAGGAGTTTTTGCTTGAGAATAAAATTTATATCTTTTATTTTAATTTTTTTTGCTATTTTTGCTTTTGCTAAAGAACAAAATTTAGATGATTTTGAACAAGAATACCAAAACTATCAAGTAAACGATCCACTTTCAGGATATAACAAAGCTATGACAAGTTTTAATGTGGCTTTGTATGATTATGGTTTGCGTCCCGTTCTTAAGGGCTATAACACTATCACTCCTGAATTTATAAGATTAGGGGTAAGAAATTTCTTTGATAATTTACTTGTTCCTTTGCGTTTTGTAGGCAATATTTTGCAGTTTAAATTTGAAGAAGCGGGAGAAGAATTTAAAAGATTTACCACCAATACCATTATGGGCTTTGGTGGACTTATGGATGTGGCATCAAAAATGGGTCTTAAAAAACATCCCGCGGACTTAGGAACCGTTTTGGCTCACTGGGGTGTAGGAAGCGGTTTTCATATTGTCTTACCTATACTCGGCCCTAGTAATCTTAGAGATACTCTTGCTTTACCTGCAACTTGGTATGCAAGTTTTACTGCTTACATTGATCCTACTTGGGCAAGTATAGCTATAAGTGCTTATGGATTTGGTAATGAACTTAGTTTTAGACTTGATGAAATTGATGAAATTTATCACAACACGCCTAATTTATATCCATTCTTGCGTGATGCTTACGAGCAAAGACGCAATGAACTTAGCAAATAAAGGAAAATAATGAAAAAAATATTTTTAATCTTGGCTTTATTTTTTAATGCTTTTGCCTTACAGCTAGATGAAATTTCTAGTACTATGCAAAAAAACATTGATGCAAGCTTAAAACTTTTACAAGATAGCAAAGAAGACAAAAAACAAGCTGCTGATGGAATTTTTAAACTTTTTGATAGCATAATAGATTATAAACTCATGGCAAAACTCAGTCTTTCGAAAAATTATTCTAAATTAAATCCAAAAGAACAAGAAAAATTTACCACAGCCTTTGAAGCAAGTCTTAAAAAAAGTTTTACCGATAAACTCAGTCTTTATAAAGATCAGGTTTTAAAGGTCAAAAATGGTGAGTTAAAAAATGAAAAACGCTATTTTTTAACCACTTCTATGGTAGTAGATGGGGAAGAAAAAAATATCATTTTCAAATTTTACAATGATAATAACAACTGGCTTGTTTATGATGTGGATGTTTTAGGTGTGAGTATAGTACAAACTTATAGATCACAATTTGGAGATATTTTAGCCAACCAAGGCTTTGATGCCCTACTTCAAAAACTTGAGAGTATTGTCATAGAATAATGTTTGCAAAGCTTTTAAAGTTTTTTATTTCTCGTCCAAAAAGTACTTTTTTTGGAACCTTGTTTATATGCCTGTTTTTAAGCTTTTTTGCTTTTAAGCTTAGCGTAGATGCAAGTGCTGAAAGTTTACTTTTAGAAGATGATGCAGATTTAAAAACTTTTAGAGAAATTTCAAAACATTATAAAAGTGATAATTTTTTACTTTTAGCCTTCAAACCCTATGATGAAAAACCTTTTTCAAATGAAAATTTAGCCAAATTAAAAAAACTTCATGAAGAATTAGAAAAGGCCCCTTTAGTAGAGCGCGTTTTTAGCATCATCAATGCCCCTTTGCTTCAAAGTTCACAAAATACGGATTTAAAAGAACTGTTAAAAAATATCCCAAACATAGAAAGCCAAGATACAAACCGCACAAAAGCCCGAAATGAAATTTTAAATAGTCCCTTTTATAAAAATAATATCATCTCAAAAGATGGAAAAGTAACAGGGCTTATTATTTACTTAAAGCCTGATACAGTTTATAATGATCTTGTAGAAAAACGCGATCTTGCTACCGATGAAAAAGAAAAAGATCAAATTCGTCTTGCTATAAAAAAACATCAAGACAAGCAAAAAGTTATCACGAAACAAAGTCTAGATACTATTAAAAGCATAGTTCGAAATTATGAAAAAAATAAAGATACGCTCTACCTTGGTGGCGTAAGCATGATCGCTGATGATATGATAGCTTATATAAAATCTGATCTTGTACTCTATGGTGTTTCTCTTGTATTTTTACTAGGATTTGCACTTTATTATTTTTTCCGTTCATGGCGCTTTGTTTTTTTACCTCTTTTTATTTGTTTTATAAGCTTAAGTGCAGCTAGTGGAGTTTTTGCACTTTTAAATTTTCAAATCACAGTTATTTCATCAAATTACATTGCTTTGGTTTTAATTATCACCTTAAGTGTAGTTGTTCATTTGATCACGCATTTTATCGAAAATACCCAAAATCATCCCAAAGCTAAAGTTGAGCGCATAGTGCTTGAAACCTTACTAGCCAAAGCAAATCCTAGCCTTTATGCCATTGTTACAACGATGATAGGATTTTTTTCTTTAATGCTTTCAAATATCGAACCTATCATAAAACTTGGTATTATGATGAGTATAGGTATAGGTTTAGCTCTTATCTTTAGTTATTTATTTTTAGCAAGTATCTTAGTTCTTTTAAAACCAAAAAACTATCATAAAAAAGAGTTTAAATTTAATCTTTTAGCCTTTTGTGCTAAAACCGCTCTTGATCCTAAAAAGCGTCGCATGATTTATGGAATTTCAGTTCTTGCTATAATCTTAGCTTTAATAGGCATTTCAAAACTCAGAGTTGAAAATTCTTTTGTCAATTATTTCAAAGATGGCAGTGAAATCAAAAAAGGACTTTTGGTTATTGATAAAAATCTAGGTGGAACCTTGCCTTTAGAAGTCATCATTCGTTTTCCAAATAATAAAAACGATCAAAATACAAGCAATACTCTTGATAGTTTTGAAAGCGAATTTGAAAATTTAGCCACACAAGAAACTTATTGGTTTGACTCTAAAAAAACACGCATTGCAAAAAAAGTTCATGAATTTTTAGAAAATAAAGAATTTGTAGGCTCGATTTTAAGTCTTAATAGTCTTTTAACCCTAGGGAAAAATATCAACGATGGAAAAGAGTTAGATGATTTTGCTCTTGCGTTTTTAAATGAGAATTTACCTGCTAAATTTAAACAAGACTTGCTTTCACCTTTTGTAAGCATAGAAAATAACGAGTTAAGATTTAGTATGCGTATTGTTGATTCTGATCCGAATTTAAGACGTAATGAGTTTTTAATAGATCTTAAAAAACAGCTCAACGAGCTTGTAAAAAATGATGGAGTAGAAGTTCAAATCACAGGCATAATGGTGCTTTATAATAATATGCTCCAAAGTCTTTTTTCATCGCAATTTGATACTCTTATATTTGTAATTTTAGCTATTTTTATACTTTTTATCATTGTTTTTAGAGATTTAAAATTTTCAGTTGCGGCTATATTGGTAAATGTTATTCCTTTAAGTGTGGTTTTTGCTCTTATGGGGCTTTTAGGTATTCCTTTGGATATGATGAGTATTACTATAGCTGCTATTGCTATAGGTATAGGCGTTGATGATGCTATACATTATATTTATCGTTTTAGGGAAGAAATTAAAAACAAAAGCCTAGAAGAAGCCATTATGATTTCTCACCTTAGTATAGGTTCGGCACTTTATTATACCACAATTAGCATAGTTTTAGGTTTTAGTGTTATGATGAGTAGCAATTTTATTCCAACAATTTATTTTGGAATTTTAACCGTTTTTGTAATGATTTTGCTTTTAAGTGGAAGTTTGTTCTTATTACCAAGCTTTTTAATCACTATTTATTCTAAGAAAACCAAGTTTCCAAACCAACATAAAGAGCATATATTAAAACAATAATAGCTATATATTTTAAAAAATTTTTCATTTTTATCCTTTATTTAAAATCTTTAAAATGATTTTTGCAAGCTCTAAAGCTTTAAAACGATGAGAGATATTATTCTTCTCATCCACGCTAAGTTGGGCTAAGGTTTTATCAAAACCCTTTGGAATAAAAAGGCTATCATAACCAAAACCATTTTCACCTTTTTCTGTATCTATTACTTTTCCATGCATGGTTCCATGCGTACTAAATTCCCCCATCAAACCTACCATAGCAATAGCAGCAACATAATGCGCCTTACTTTGTTTAAAACCTTTTTTTACCATTTCATTGACAAGTTTATCACGGTTACTTTTATCATCGCCCTTACCGCTAAATCGAGCAGAATAAATTCCTGGATTTCCTTCTAAAACATCTACACAAATGCCACTATCATCACTTAAAACAATAAAGTCTTTTTTTTGCTTTTCATCTAAAGCATTAAAAACCGCTCTTGCTTTAATCAAGGCGTTTTCTTTAAAAGTTTTTCCATTTTCTTCAATCTCAAAAGGCATTAAAACTTCATCAAAAGCATAAATTTCAAAATCTTTTAAAATTTCTTTAAGTTCTAAAACTTTATGTTTATTGCTCGTAGCTAGGATAATCTTCATAACAAAAGCTCCAAAATAATATCAAAAACAAAAATATGATTTTATAAAATTTATCCTTGTGCGTAGCTTTTAAATATCAAATGATAAAACGATGTTAATCAATGCTTAATCCATTTCATAGTAAAATTATCCTAATTTAAATTTCAAATTTAATAGGAAATTGATAATGCTAAACAATGTCTTACCCTTATCTTTCATAGTTGGAACAAGATTTTTTGGGCTTTTTATAGTTTTGCCAGTTTTAAGTCTTTATGCTTTAAAACTTGAAGGTGCTAATGAATTTTTAGTGGGACTTTTAGTTGGTGTTTACGCCTTAACCCAAATGATTTTACAAATGCCTTTTGGGATTTTAAGTGATAAAATTGGTCGTAAAAAAACCATGCTCATTGGACTGATTATTTTTATAATAGGCTCTTTAATCTGCTCTTTTGCGGAAAATATTTACACCATGCTTTTAGGGAGAATGCTCCAAGGTGCAGGAGCTATTGGAGCAGTAGCTACGGCAATGATAAGTGATTTTATCACAGAAGAAAATCGTGGTAAAGCCATGGCGGTAATGGGTTCTTTTATAGGACTTAGTTTTGCAGCCTCTATGGTCATTTCTCCTCTAATGAGTGCAAAATGGGGTTTATCTAGCCTTTTTGATCTTAGTGCGGCTTTGTCTCTTTTATGTATAATTTTACTGTATACCGTTGTACCTAAAGAAAATAAAATCACTCATGAAAATGAAAAAACTCCTTTTTTTCATCTTATTAAACAAAAAAATTTAGCCCTTATGAATCTTACTAATTTCATGCAAAAAATGCTTATGAGTATAGCATTTTTAAGTATTCCTATTATTCTAGTAAAACATTTAGGCTTTGCTTCTGATAAACTTTGGATTGTTTATAGCGCTTCTATGGTAGCAGGTTTTATCGCTATGGGCTTTGCTGGAAGTTTAGGCGAAAAAAGAGGTTTAGCTAAACAAATTTTACTCTTAGGAATTGTTTTTTTCATACTTTCTTATCTTTTTTTTGCTTTTAGTAATTCTATTGATTTTTTTATCATAGCAGTTGTGATTTTTTTTATAGGTTTTAATTTACACGAACCTATTATGCAAAGTTGTGCATCAAAATTTTGTAAAGTTCATGAAAAAGGTGCAGCATTAGGGTTATTTAATGCTTTTGGATATGGTGGAAGTTTTATAGGTGGTATTATCGGAGGGATATTTTTACATCTAGATACCTTAAATCTTTTAGCTATTATTTTAGTAATTTTAGCTCTAATTTGGCTTGTGGCATTATTTTTCTTAAAAAATCCAGCTGATTTTAAAAACCTTTATCTACCTTTAGAAACGCCTTTAAATTTCAGTACTTTTGGTGAAAATTTAGGGGTTGTAGATATTTATAAAAACTCTAAAAATCTTGTTGTTAAATTTGATAGCAAACTTACAAGTAAAGAAGAATTAGAAGGCAAATTATGAAAAAAATATTATTTTTATTCTGTTCTTTTTTTCTAGCTTTTGCAAAACCAAGTCTAGAGATACCCAAGCTCTCAAAACAAGCAAAACAAAACTTTATTTTAGAAAATGTCAAATTTAATTATAATGGCACAATATATAAAATTTTTATAGCTAAAAACAAGAATGAAAACTCAAATTATAAATATAAAATCATTTATTTACTCGATGGAAATGCCTTTTTTCCTCTTTTTTTAAATCTTTTCAACACTCCTGTCAAAGAAAATCTTTTAATTATTGGAATAGGTTATGATAATAATTTAGCTTTTGATACACAAAAACGCACTAAAGATTATACGCCTACAACAAATTTAAATAAACAAGGTGGAGGTAGTAAAGAATTTAGAAATTTCTTAATAACCCAACTCATCCCTTATATCAACAAAATGTATCCTATTGATTTTAGCCATCAAATTCTCTTTGGACATTCTTTTGGAGGACTTTTTGCCATTGATACACTTCTTTATGATAGTAAGATTTTTAGTCATTATTTTATTATTTCACCTTCTTTATGGTGGGATAATAGTGAGTTTTTACCTAATATCATAAAATTACAAACTTGCCCTAAAATTTACATCGGATTAGGTTCATTGGAAACAAATTCAAGTATTATCAAAGGTGTAGCTAAGCTCAATGCTCAAAAACTTAGCGAAAAAATATCCAAAGAAACTAATTGTAAAACTCATTTTAAACTTTTTAAAAATGAAACTCATGGAAGTGTCATATCTAAAGCTATGCTGTGGATGAAAAAGCTTCTTGATCTTAATTAATCATTGCTTTTATCATCACTTTTGCCTTGCAATCTGCACAGCAATAAAGTGTTTTGATTTTATTCTCATCATTACCAAATTTAGGCTTCATTAAATTGGCTATTTTTTCTACAGCTTTTTTGGTCGCAAATTCTTTACCGCATTCTATACAGGAAAAAAGCTCATCTTTTGCCATGGTTTGATATTCAAAATAAGAAGCTCTAAACTCCATTCCACTACGAAATAATTTTAAAGTATCTTTTTCAGCACAACTTAACTCACAATACCCACAAGTCGTACAAAGAGAAGCATTGAATTTCAAAGCATTTTCTTGTTTATCAGCGATTAAAGCTCCTACATTACAGGCACCCACACAAGAAAGACAAAGCGTACAGGTATTAGGATTGATTTCTACCTTACCATAACGCAACCATTCGCCACTTTCTATACTACCAAAATCTTCATTTTTTATCATTTCTTGCATTCTTTTGGCAAAATTTTCTCTTGTAGTTAAGGTGTTATTATGAAAATCATATTTTAAATCTTGTATGAATTCTTGCTCTTTTAAAACATTTTGCAATTCTTTTTCATCTTTAGCAACAAAAATAGCTTTTTTTTGAAATTTTCTCTCAAAAAAAGTATTTAAAAGCATAATGGCTTCATTGCTACCACGAGATACAAAGTCCGTATAAAAAACCAAATTTGCACCACTATTTTGCAAAAGTGTTAAAAAATGCATAGAAGAAAGCCATTTTTCACCCTCTATCATAAAGGGTAAAACATCTTTTGGTAAAGCAAGATTTAAATTTTCTAAAGACATTTTTTTAGGAATGATTAAAATTTTTTTATCTTTATAAAACTCACAAAGGGTAAAAAAACTTTCTCTTGGCATAGGAGCATAATCAAGCGATCCGCTAGGACACACACTAATACATCCTCCACAACCCAAACAATCCACTTGAGAAAATTCTAAATGCTTTTTTTCATCATCTTTTAAAATCGCCACAGTAGGACAAATTTCAGCACATTTTGCACAATGCTCACTGCGTCTTTCATGGTATTGACACACGCTAGCATTATAGCTAATATAAGTTTTATAAGGATATTTTGGACTTTTGCTTTGCAAAAACTCTAACAATGCTTCAAGATTTTCAAAATTTAAAAGATTATAACATCCACTTTGTCTTGTAAAATCTTTACGCACAACGCTTAAATTTTCAGCTTTAAAAAGTAAAAAATCAAAATCTATTTCCACTTCTTCGCCTTGATTTTTAACCACAGCACAAAGCTCCCCCACACTTCCAAAAACAGCTAAAATTTCTGCACTACTTAAAGCAATAACCTTAAATCCATGTTCTTTTAAAAACTCTACAGTTTGAGTATCACTATCTGCCAAAATCAAACGATTTTGCACTTCTTTGCTTTGTTCTAAATCAAGCCCTAAATCATAAACGCTAGCCCTTGCTTCATAAAGCGTTAAAACATTTTTACTTTGCTCTAAAATTTCATCTTGAGAATTTTTAAGATAAAAGTTAATCTCAGGGGCATAAATTTGTGCTTTTTGATTTTTATCATTGCAAATTAATGCTTCTTTATCATTTGCCTGATCTAAAATTTCAATAGCATCAGGCAAAGGGATTAAAACATCATTTTTTATATAAACAAAATCTTGCATTGTCTTCCTTAATCTCTTTAAAACATCATTTTATAAATTCTATGTTAAAATAACCAAATATTTTCTTAAGGCTTAAGATGAACAAATTTAGAACTTTTCCACAGATTAACACTCTTATTGAAGATGAGAGTTTAAAATCCTATCCTTTTTATATCAAAGCATTTTTTTGTAAAAAAGTTGTCGCAAAACTAAAAGAAAATTTTTCCCAAGATGAAATTTCTAAAGATAAACTACTTTTAGAAATCAAAAAAGAAATCAAAACTTTTTACCGCAAAGATTTACAAAGTGTGATCAATGCAAGTGGAGTGGTTATACACACAAACCTTGGCAGAAGTGTAATCCATGAAGAACTTTATGAAGCGTGTAAAGATATCATTTGTAATTATTCTAATGTAGAGTTTGATTTAGAAAATGGAAAAAGAGGCTCTCGCTATGCTTTGGTGTTGGAAAAACTTAAAATGCTTTTTGAATGCGAAGATGCTTTAGTAGTCAATAACAACGCTGCGGCAGTTTTTTTAGTGCTTAATTCTCTTTGTTATGATAAGGAAGTCATAAGCTCAAGAGGAGAACTTATAGAAATTGGCGGAAGTTTTCGTGTGCCTGAAGTGATAAAAGCTGCAGGTGTAAAGCTTTGCGAAGTTGGAACTAGCAACAAAACACACTTAAAAGACTATGAACAAGCTATCAGTGAAAATACCGCTCTAATTTTAAAAACCCACAAGTCTAATTTCGCTCTTATGGGTTTTCATAGTGAAGCAAATATAAAAGATCTACATGAACTAGCAAAAGAAAAAGGGCTTTTGAGTTATTATGATCTAGGTTCTGGCTGGTGTGAAAATTTAAATGAAAAGCTGATTAAAAATGAACCTAAAATCAAAAAACTCGTACAAGAATGTGATATTTTAAGTTTTAGTGGAGATAAACTTTTTGGTAGTGTGCAAGCAGGCATTATACTTGGAAAAAAAGAACTCATAGAAAAACTTAAACAAAATCAACTTTTAAGAATGCTAAGAGTGGATAAATTAACCCTATCTTTTTTAAATGAAAGCTTAAAAGCTTATTTACAAAAAGATTATGAAAAAATTATTACCTTAAAACTTTTAAATGATGACTTATCCTTTATAGAAGAAAAAGCTTTAAGAGTGCAAAAAGAATTAAAATTTCAAACCCAACTCAAAAAAAGCAAAAGTTTAGTAGGAGGAGGTTCTATGCCTGATAAAAGTTTAGATACTTATATACTAACTTTTCAAGGAGATGCTTTAAAACTACAAACTCGATTTAGAAAAGAAAATATCATAGGACGCATTGAAAATGATGAATTTGTTCTTGATTTTAGAACTATACGAGAAAATGAACTTCAAAAACTTATTCTTACAATTAATCAAATGGAAAACTTATGAAATCTGTTATTATAGGAACCGCAGGACATATTGATCATGGAAAAACTTCACTCATTAAAGCTTTAAATGGTTTTGAAGGCGATAGTTTAAAAGAAGAACAAGAAAGACAAATCACCATTAATTTAAGTTTTTCAAATCTTAAATTAAAAGATAAAAACATTTCTTTTATCGATGTTCCAGGACATAAAGATTTGGTTAAAACTATGGTAAGTGGAGCTTTTGGCTTTAGTGTTTGTTTATTTATCGTAGATATTAACGAGGGTTTAAAAGAACAAAGTTTAGAACATTTAGAAATTTTAAAAATTCTTGATATTAAAAATATCATTTTAGTACTTAGCAAATGCGATCTTTGTGAAAACATAGAGCAAAAAAGTGTAGAAATTTTAGAAGAGTTAAAAAATTTAGATTATCCCATTTTAAAAGTATTTCATACCAGTATAAAAAATAATCAAGGCATAGAAGAATTAAAAAATTATCTTTATACCATAGAAAACAAAGAAAATTATGAAGAACTGATTTTTCATTATTATATCGATAGAGTTTTTTCTCTAAAAGGTATAGGAACTGTCGTCACAGGCAGTCTAAATGAAGGAAGTATCACTTTAAATGAAAAAATCATCTGTTTAGACACTCAAAAAGAACTCATTGTTAAAAATATACAAAATCACGATACCAATCTAGAGCAAATCAAAGCTTGCAACCGTGTGGCTTTAAGTTTAAATTGTGATTATAAAGAGTTGAAAAAAGGTTATTTACTAAGTAAAAAAGGTTATTTTAAAGCCTTTAAAGAATGCGATGCTTTAGTTAAAGCAAAAAATTTACAAAATAGCAAAATGATTTTTTGTGTGGGTTCAAGACAAATAGAATGTAAAATAAATATATTAAAAAAACTAGAAAATGATGAATTTTTTGTGCATTTTAGTTTTGATAAAAATGTATTTTTAAGTTTTGATGAGGCTTTTATTTTATTACAAAACAATCGTGTTATAGGCGGTGGTAAGGTTTTAAATCCTTTAAGCGAACCTTTAAAAAAAGAACAAAAAAATAAATTTTTAATGTTTTTGAAAAATAAAGATTTTAAAGCGGCTTTTTCTTTCTTAAAAGACGCACACAAATACGGCTTTGGCTTGCTTTCAAGTTATCAGAGATTTAAACTTTCTCATCAAAAAGCATTGAAATTAGCAAAAGAATTAAATCAAGTATTTGTTGATGAAAAAAATCTTAATGTATATCATTTACAAAGTCTAGAAGAAATTAAAAATTTCATCAAATTCATACTTGAAAAAAATCCTTATGCCATGCTTTCAGCACATTCTTTAGCTTTAAGGATTACTTGGGCAAGTGAAAATTTTTGCGAACTCGGGCTTAAAGAGATGTCAAATTTATTGGATTTTCAAAATGGAATTTATTTTAAAAAAGGCATAGATTTTGAAAAACTTCAAGAAAAAAATAATAATCAATTATATGAAATTTTAAAAAAACAAGGTATTAAACCCGAAGCTCCTTATAATCTTTATGATTTTTTAGAACTTGATAGAAAAAGCGGAGATAATATACTCAAAAAACTTACCCAAAAAGGCTTGGTTGTAAGACTTTCACACAATCTTTTTATAGAAAAACAAGCTCTTGAAAAACTTATGCAAGAATGTTTAAATTTATTAAAAAATCAAAGTCTTGATGTGCAAAGTATGAAAGAATATTTCAATCTTTCAAGAAAATATGCTATTGCTTATTTAGAATACTTAGACAAATTTCCTCAAGTAAGCAAAGAAGCTGAAAAAAGATTTTTAACAAACATTTAGAAAATCATTATAGAATTAAACATAATTTATTTAAAGGATTTATAAACTATGAAAAAATTAAGTTTAATTCTTGCCTGTTCAGCATCTTTGTTTGCTGCAAGTAATTCAGAAATTAGTGATTTTTATTCAAAAAGCATTAAAGCACAATTTCCAAATGCTACCGTTAGTGTATCAAATCGTCAAAAGGTTGGTAATACGGGTTTTGAAAGTGTTATTGTAAGCGTTGAATTAAATGGACAAAAACAAGAAAACATTCTTTTTACAAAAGATAGTCTTATTACCCCTGATCTTATCGACTTGAAAACGGGAATTTCTTATGCTCAAGAATATGAAATGAAAAAATTTCAAGAAGCAAGAGAAAATTTTACAAAAAATGCTAAAGCTGTAGCACAAAAAGAAACCATGGTAATAGCTTTAGGAGATAAAAATAAACCCGCAATTTATGTTTTTTCAGATCCTGAATGCCCATATTGTAGAGAACATTTAGCTCAAATTGATAATGAACTTAAAAACTATCAAGTTAATTATATTTTAACTCCAGTACATGGAAAATCTGCCTTTGAAAAATCCGCTCTAATCTACAAAGAAGCAAAAAAAGCAAAAAATGACAAAGAAAAAATCGCAATTTTAAACAAATACTATGATGCAAATATCAAAAATTATCCAAAAGTAAGCGATGCAGAATTAAAAGAAGTTTTTTCCTTATATGAAAAATATCGCTCATTAGGTCTTAGCGCTACTCCAACTATTATTAAATAAACCTAATGTCTAAAATTACTTTAATTTTAAGCTTTTTTATAGCACTCTTTATGAGTGCTTGCACCAATGCAACTTTCATACAAAGCTTTATTCAAACAAGTAATGAAGGCATTTTTATCAGATCACAAAAACAACAAAGTTTTAAAATTTCCTTTCAAAATCCTAGTCAACTTCGAACTACTTTGAATAGAGATTTGGCTTTAAAACTTAAAAATTTAGGCTTAAAAGAAGTAAAAGAGAATGCAGATTATGAAATTTTAATCAATCTTATAGATATGAAAAAGCATTCTTATGCCCAAAAAATCACAACTTCAGCAAGATTTTTTTATGATTTTGATCCTTTGGAAAGTGATGGAGAATGGATGGTAGAAAACTACTATACTATGCAAGTTAATTTACAAATCAACTCTAAAAATCACAATTCTCAAAAAACAAGTCTTCTTGCTAGAACAGCTTATCTTGGAAATAAAGAACGCTGTCAATTATCTTTAGAAAATAAAATTATAAATCAAATAGTGAGTTTTTTTTATTTTTAAGAAAAGACAATCAAGAGTATAAAAACTCTTGATTTTAAGAATTATTAAGCAAAATAAGGTTTGATTTGTTCTATCCAAGCATCAATTCTTGATTCAGTTTGATCCTCTTGATTATCATTGTCAAGAGCAAGTCCAACAAATTTACCATCTACAACCGCATCACTTGCTTCAAATGTATAACCATCAGTTGAAACTTCTCCTACCAAATTTGCGCCTGCATCTTTTAAATTTTGAGCTAATTTACCCATGCCACCACAAAAAGTATCAGAATAACTTTCACTATCACCCATACCAAATACAGCTACGGTTTTTCCACCGAGACTAAGCCCTGAAAAATCAAAACCATCCCAATCATCTTGTAAATCACCACTTCCCCAAGTTGAAGTTCCACAAATTAATTTATCGTAAGAATTCATTTTAGCCGCATCAATATCTGAGATATTAAAAACATCGCTAATTCCAAGTTTTGAAGCAATTGTATTAGCTGCTCCTTCTGTATTTCCCATAGCACTACCATAGATTACTGCTACTGACATTATTTTCTCCTTATAATTTGATTTGATATTTTATACGGAACTAATTTTAACATAGTTTTGTTTAAATCACACAAAAAATGTTTTATTTCAATAAAATGTGTGAAATTTTTGTTACGCGGACAAACAATATAAAATTTTTCAAAATTGTTTTCTTTTATTAAATTCAATAATCCATGAATTTCATTTTCAATTTTTAAATTATGTGTATTAATCTCTTTGCAAAGTGGTAAAATTGCAAATTTCTTATCTATTATAATAATATCACCATCTTGATCTATATTTTTTCCATTATTTTGAAAAGAAACCTTATCATAAACATAAGAGCTAAATAAAATTTGCGCATCAAAACAAATGCCATAAAGATAAATTCTTAAAAGTCTTAAAAGATCGACATTCTTAGATACTTTAGTATTAAAAATTAAGCTTTTTCTTTTTTGAAAGTAAAAAGCGTATGCATTAAGCTTGATATTTATATTTTGAATCTTACCAAATGAAACATGCATTATATCATGTAAAAAATTTCCAAATATCATTTTTAAACTCTTGGTATTTTTTGCATATGAAAGAGGAATTTTTAGAGCGCTATCAATGCTCGCATTATATTGAGTTAAAAAAGTCAACATAAGCTCTTGATTGTTTAAATAGCGATAAATTTGCGGTATAAATTCTTGCTTATCATCAAATCCAAATAACATCTTTAACCTTTATAGCAAGAAAATTCTTTATTAAGATTAAAAATTTTACAATATTCACAATACACACAACTTACACTTCTTTTTGCACAAACTAATGGAATTTTACGCTTTTTAGCTTCATTTTTGATTTTTTTCATAGTATTATGATTTAAAAAGCTTGTTAACATTACTATACATTCTGTATCACAAGGAATCGGCTTGCGATTAACTCTATTTTCATTACGCGCATCCCAGTGTTCTATTTTTTTAGCACCTAAATCATGTAAAACAGCTCTAATAGGAGTGATTTCATCTGCACCAATAACCAAAACTGACATAAATTCTCCTTTGTGATTTTTAAAATATATTTTAATAATTATTATTATAATATAAAAAAACTAAATTTATTTTGAAATTTATTATCAATAAGATGCAATTATTCAGTTAATTTTAATTTTTAATAGATATAATTTACTAATTAATAAAATTTATTATTTAGGAGAAAACAATGAAAAAATTAACTAACGATTTTGGAAACATTATAGCCGATAACCAAAATTCATTAAGTGCAGGCGCAAAAGGACCTTTGCTTATGCAAGATTATCTTTTGCTTGAAAAACTTGCTCATCAAAATAGAGAAAGAATTCCAGAAAGAACCGTTCATGCCAAGGGAAGTGGGGCTTATGGAGAAATAAAAATCACCGCTGATTTATCTGCTTATACTAAGGCAAAAATATTTCAAAAAGAAGAAATAACTCCTCTTTTCCTACGCTTTTCTACTGTTGCAGGTGAAGCAGGTGCAGCAGATGCTGAGCGTGATGTACGTGGATTTGCCATTAAATTTTACACCAAAGAAGGAAACTGGGATTTAGTAGGAAATAATACTCCAACTTTTTTTATCCGTGATGCGTATAAATTTCCTGATTTCATTCATACTCAAAAAAGAGATCCAAGAACTCATCTAAGAAGTAATAATGCTGCTTGGGATTTTTGGAGTTTATGTCCTGAAAGTTTACATCAAGTAACCATTCTTATGAGCGATAGAGGAATTCCTGCAAGTTATCGTCATATGCATGGATTTGGAAGCCATACTTATAGTTTTATTAATGATAAAAATGAAAGATTTTGGGTGAAATTCCATTTTAAAACCCAACAAGGGATTAAAAATCTTACCAACCAAGAAGCTGCCGAGCTTATAGCAAAAGATAGAGAAAGTCATCAAAGAGATCTCTATAATGCTATAGAAAATAAAGATTTTCCAAAATGGAAAGTTCAAGTTCAAATTCTTGCTGAAAAAGATATAGAAAAACTTGGATTTAATCCTTTTGATTTAACAAAAATTTGGCCTCATAGTCTTGTGCCTTTGATGGATATAGGCGAAATGATTCTAAACAAAAATCCTCAAAATTATTTTAATGAAGTTGAACAAGCTGCCTTTAGTCCAAGCAATATCGTTCCTGGAATTGGCTTTAGCCCTGATAAAATGTTGCAAGCTAGAATTTTTTCATATCCTGATGCACAAAGATATAGAATAGGAACTAATTATCATCTTTTACCAGTAAATCGTGCAAAAAGCGAAGTGAATACTTACAATGTCGCTGGTGCTATGAATTTTGATAGTTATAAAAATGATGCTGCTTATTATGAACCAAACAGCTATGATAATAGCCCAAAAGAAGACAAAAGCTATCTTGAACCTGATTTAGTCTTAGAAGGCGTAGCACAAAGATATGCTCCACTAGATAATGACTTTTATACTCAACCAAGAGCTTTATTTAATCTTATGAATGATGATCAAAAAACTCAACTTTTTCATAATATCGCCACTTCTATGGAGGGAGTTGATGAAAAAATTATCACTAGAGCTTTAGAACATTTTGAAAAAATTTCACCTGATTATGCAAAAGGAATTAAAAAAGCTTTAGAAAAATAATTTTTACTTGCCACTTTTGGTGGCAAACTAAAGATTATAATAATTAAGGAAAAACAATGACAACTCTTAGTTTAGAAGAAGAAAAAAGATTTGAAGAGCTTTGCAAAATGGCTTTTAATTTTGCAAGAAATAATGAATGTGAAAATCTTAAAATCATGATAGAAGCAGGTTTAAATGTAAATTTAAAAACTCATAAAGGCAATAGCTTGCTTATGCTTGCAGCTTATAATAATTCTTATGAAAGCGCTAAAATGCTTTTAGAAAAAGGTGCAAAAGTAGATGAAAAAAACGATCGTGGACAAACCCCATTAGCGGGAGTTTGTTTTAAAGGATACTTACCTATGTGTGAACTTTTAGTTAAATATGGAGCAAATATTGATGAAAACAATGGTTTAGGAATGACACCTTATACTTTTGCTATTATGTTTGGACGCAAAGATGTGGCAGAATTTTTACTCAAAAAATCTAAAAATAATTTTTTAAAGAAAATAAGCCTAAAAATACTAAAATTTATCAAAAAATTTTAGTTATTTTTTAAATTTCTTCAGATACCTATAGACACTAGGTTCTGAAATTTTTAAAAATTTTGCTACGATAGGAACCGCCCCTTTTATATTAAAAATACCTTTTTCATATAGCTTTTCAGCAATTTCTTCTTTTTGAGTAATGCTTAATTGATAATCAGAATTTAAATAACTAGAATCTACGCTTTGAACTAAAATATCCTCTATCGAGTGACTTAATGTTTCTATACTTGAATCATTTTGAGAAAAACTAATATTTCCTAAAATATCACCCATATCTCCAATTTTTTCTAAATCAATCATCTTGCATATTAAATCTCTCATAATGCTAGTATCATGATTGATACACAAAATACCTACTAATTTGTCATGATTTTTAATAAAAAAAGTAGATCCTCTAATTAATTTTGATTTTCCAACAAGAGCCTTATAATCACATAAAAAATCTTTTTCTAAATATTTTTTATTTTGCATAAGCTCACTTGCAAAAGCAGTCAAGGGAGAATCTAAACTTCTTCCACTAATGTGACTGTTAGCAATTGCTGCAATATAGGCCCCATCTTCAGTAATTACATGAAAAACTATCTCATATTGCTCACCTAAAACTTCTCCTAAAAAATATGTCAACTTTATAAATTGTTGTTTTTGTCCCTCATCCATAAAACTGCCTTCAATAAAAAATTAATATAATATTAAATTCTACTCTTTATACTTTAAAACATTTCTTAAAAATAAAATTTTATTATTATGATAATAAACTATTGACAAATTATTATTGTAGTGATAAAATGCATTCTGCTTAATCTATATTTAACAAAGGAGAATTCATGTCAAACTATCCAAAAGCTATTGGTCCATACTCAGCTTACAGAGAAGCAAATGGACTTTTATTTATATCAGGACAACTTCCTATCAACCCTGATTCAGGCGAAATAGAAAGCCATGATATCAAAGAACAAACCAAACAATCTTTGAAAAATATCGGTGCTATTTTAGAAGAAAATGGTATCAGTTATGATAAAGTGATTAAAACCACTTGCTTTTTAGCTGATATTAATGATTTTATAGCATTTAATGAAATTTATGCTGAATTTTTTAAAGATCCTTATCCAGCAAGAAGTGCTTTTGCGGTAAAAGATCTGCCAAAAAAAGCTAAAGTAGAGATAGAGATTATCGCTCAAAAAGGCTAAAATATGCTAGGTATTGTTTTATCTCTATTTAGCATTTTTTTACTTGTTTTTATGCTTTATAAAAAAATCAATGCTCACATGGCATTGCTTTTAAGTGGTTTACTTTTACTTTCCTTAGCTGCTATTTTTGGACTTTCTCCACACATTGTCGCTAAAGGTTCTTTAAATTTAGGTTTTTTTGATATTTTTCAAGTTTTTAATCAAACCATGTCAAGTACATTAGCAGGGCTTGGACTTACACTTATGACTATAGCAGGTTTTTCTGCTTATATGGATCATGTAGGGGCTTCTTATGCACTTTTTAAAGTTTTTGAAAAACCTTTAAAAGCCGTAAAATCTCCTTATGTTTTACTCATAGTTGCTTATTTTATCGTGCAATTTTTAGTTCTTTTCATCCCTTCTCACGCAGGCTTGGCACTTTTACTTATGGTTGCTATGTATCCTATACTTGTACGCTCTAGTGTTTCAAAACTTTCTGCCTTAAGTGTGATTGCTATTTGTCAATATATCGATCATGGACCTGGAAGTGGAAATGTGATCATGGCCTCAGAAAAAGCTGAAGTTGATCCTGCAATTTATTTTGTTCATTATCAACTCCCTACAACCTTGCCTATCATTATAGCTGTAAGTATTGCAATATATCTTTGCAATAAATTTTTTGACAAAAAAGATAATTTTGTCTTCAATGCGCAAGAAATTGAAAAAGAACTAAATGAAAATGAAGATAAAGAAAAAGAACTTAAAAAGCCTCCTAGAATTTATGCGATTTTACCTATAATTCCTTTGGTTTTAATCCTAGGATTTAGTTCCGTGCTTGATAGCATCTTGGTTTTAATGGGAATAAGTAGTGCCCAAGAAGTTAAAGCAGCTGCTAGTACCGCAATTAAAATGAATGTTCCAGTAGCAATGGTGATTTCAACTTTTGTGGCTATTATTTTTGAAATGATACGCTATAAAAGTATAGTAGAAACTCTTAATTCTATGATGATTTTCTTTAAAGGAATGGGACATTTATTTGTTATCACAGTTTCACTCATCGTTTGTGGTCAAGTATTTGCAAGTGGTCTTTTATCTGTAGGTTTTGTAGATACTTTAATAGAATTTTTCAAAAATGCAGGATTTGGAGTTTTGGCTATTATTATCGCTGTTTCAATCTTACTTGCGGTTTGTGCTTTCTTAATGGGTTCAGGAAATGCGGCATTTTTTAGCTTTGCTCCACTTATCCCAAATATAGCAAAACACTTTGGAGTTGAAACTATCACTATGATAGCACCGATTCAAATCATGACGGGCTTTGGAAGATGTGTTAGTCCTATTGCACCAGCGATCTTAGCTATTGCAAGAGTAAGTCCTTTTGCCGTGGTTAAAAGAACAGCTATTCCTATGCTTGTAGCGGCTATTGTAAATGTTATTATGACTTATATTTATCTTTAAAAAGGAGAAAAAATGAACTCAAAAACTAAACTTATTCATTGTGGCAGAGGTGATCAAGGCGCTGAAGTAAGATCAGTTAATCCTACGCTTATGCGTGCATCAACCATACTTTTTAAAGATCACGCAACTTGGCAAAAATACAGAGAATTAAGAAAAACAGATCGTGTTTTAAGTTATGGAGCTAGAGGAACAACAACTAATTTTGAACTTGAAAAACTTATTTGCACTCTAGAGGGTGGCTATAGAGCACAACTTTTCCCAACAGGACTTGCAGCATTAGCTATGGTGCTTTTAAACTATGCAAGCAAAGATGCACATTTTTTAATTACTGATGCAATTTATGGGCCTGTAAGAACGATTTGCGAATTATTTTTAGAAAAAATAGGTGTTGAAATTGATTTTTTAAAAGCTGATGCAAGTGATGTAGAAGAAAAAATCAAACCTAATACCAAGCTTATCTTATGCGAAAGTCCAGGTTCTATACTTTATGAAATCATAGATTTACCAAAACTTTGCAAAATTGCCCATGCGCATAATATCCCTGTAGCCATTGATAATACTTATTCTAGTGGATATTTTCTAAATCCTTTAGAACTTGGAGTGGATATTTCAGTTATCGCCGCTACAAAATATCTTAGCGGACACTCTGATGTAACCATGGGTATAGTAGTAATCAACGAAAAAGAATGGAAAAATTTTGACAAACTTCCAGAAGCTTTAGGCTTTACAACAAGCCCTGATGATGCTTACTTAGTACTTCGTGGTATGAGAACACTAGATGTAAGAATGAAAGCTCATGAAAAAAGTGCTGATGAAATTGTAGAGTTTTTACAAAGCAGAAAAGAAATTAAAACAATTTTCTATCCAAAACTCAAATCCCACTCAAATCATGAAATTTTCATGCGTGATCATAAAGGTGCAAATGGTATGATTACCATAGAATTTGCAGAAGGTTATAACAAAGAGGATGCTATTAAATTTGTAGATAAACTAGAATACTTTTCAATTGGTGCTAGCTGGGGTGGATATGAAAGCTTAGCCACCGTAACTACTCCGCCTAGAACTGCAACAGACCTAAGTGCAAGAGGACCATTTGTAAGATTTCATATAGGTCTTGAAGATACTAAAGATTTAATTGCTGATTTAACACAAGCTTTTGATAGTATTAAAAAATAAGGAGATAAGATGACAGGAATTAGTGTATTTGATCATAAATTATTAGCAGACTCATGGAGCACGCAGGAAATGCGTGCTATTTTTTGCGAACAAAACCGCATACAAAAATGGCTCGATGTTGAAGCAGCTTTAGCAAAAGCACAAGCAAAACTTAAAATTATCCCTAAAAAAGCAGCTGATGAGATTGCAAAAAAAGCTCATTATAAATTTATGGATATGGACTTTATCTTTGCTGAATTTAAAAAAACCAAACACCCTTTAGTTCCTACTGTAAGAGGATTAGAAAAAGCTTGCGATAATAATTTAGGTGAATATGTACATTTTGGAGTAACCACTCAAGATATCATCGATACGGGACTGGTTTTACAATTTAAAGAAGCAATGACTCTTGTAAAAAGCGAATTAAAAGCTATCGCAAAAGCCTTAGCGAAACTAGCTAAAACCCATAAAAACACTGCTATGATGGGAAGAACTTTAGCACTTCAGGCTTTGCCTATTACTTTTGGACATAAAGTGGCTATTTGGTTAAGCGAACTTGAGCGTCATTTTGAAAGAATACTTGCGCTTGAAAAAAGACTTTATGTAGGCAGTATAGTAGGTGCTGTAAGAACTAAAGCAAGTTTAAGTGATGAGTGCAATGAAGTAGAAAAACTCACTTTAGAAAATTTAGGACTTGATGTGCCTAATATTTCTTGGCAGAGCGCACGTGATCGCTTTATAGAACTTGGTTTTGTACTAGGTAATATCAACGCAACCTTTAACAAAATCGCTCATGAAATTTTAATCCTTTCACATAATGAAATTGATGAAGTTGCTGAACCTTTTGGCAAAGGACAAGTAGGATCAAGCACTATGCCACACAAAAGAAATCCTGCAGTAAGCGAAAATGCAGTTACAGTAAGCAATGCCTTTAAGGCAAATTTAGCCATTTTAAGCGATATTGAAAGACATGAACATGAAAGAGATGGTCAAGTTTGGAAAATGGAATGGAAGCTTTTACCTGAAATGTTTTTAATGCTTTCTGTGGTTTTAGCAAATATGAAATTCGCTCTTAGTGATTTAGAAGTAAAAAAAAGACAAAATGCTTAAAAATTTAAATACTCTTAATGGTTTTGTTTTAGCAGAGCGTGTTATGTTTGCATTAAGCGATCATTATGGAAAACAACACGCCCATGAGATTGTTTATGAAAATGCTATGCTAGGTATCGAAAAACAAAAAACTTTTAAAGAAGTTTTACTTGCAGATAAAAGAGTATCTAAGGTATTGAAAGAAAAAGAAATCGATGCTTTGCTTGATGCAACAACCTATGTAGGATATGCACCAAAACTTGTAGATGAATTTTTGGAAAAAATCAAAAATAGTGCTATTTTAAAATAGGAAAAATCATGTTCTATAGTGAAATTTTAGCGGATTTTATTTTCAATCTTAAATATGAAAATATCCCTAATACAGTTGTTCAAAGAGCTAAAGAACTTATGCTTGATAGCCTTGGAACAGCTATAGCAGCAAGCAAAGAAGAATGTGTTTTAAATGCTTTTAAAGCTTTTGAAAATTTAAGCACAGAAAAAAATACTCTTATTTGGGTAAATGATCAAAAATTAGATCCTATATACGCAGCCATGCTAGATGGCATTGCTTCTCATGCGTTAGATTTTGACGATACACATACAGAAGCGATTTTGCATGCAAGTGCAATTTTAACTCCACTTTGTTTAAGTTATGGTTTTCATGTTAGCAAAGATGCGAAAAAAATCATCAAAGCTTTTATAGTAGGCTGGGAAATTGCAGCTAGAGTAGGCATTGCAAGAAAGGTACTTTTCATAAGCGTGGTTTTCATACCACTGCTATTGCAGGAATTTTTGGAAGCGTAAGTGCAAGTGCAATCTTGCTAGATCTTAACAAAGAACAAATCATCAATGCTTTAGGACTTGCAGGAAGTTTTGCAAGTGGGATTAATGAGTTTTTATCCAATGGATCTAATTCAAAAGTTTTGCATATTGCCAATGCTATTAAAAACGGTATTATAGTAGCTCATTTTGCTAAAAACCATATGAGTGGACCTTTGAGTATTTTTGAAGGTAGGGATAATATCTTTAAATGTTTTGGCATAGAAGAAGAATGCGATAAAACAGAACTTAACAAAGCCTTAGGTGAAATTTGGCAAACCATGCAAGTTTCAATCAAACCTTATCCAAGCTGTCATTTTGCTCATGGGCTTATTGATTGTGCCATTGCTTTAAAAAATGATGGTTTAAAAGCTAATGAAATTCAAAGTATTCATTGCTTTGTAGATGAAGTTCCTATTTCTTTTATCTGCGATCCTTTAGAAGCAAAATACACTCCAAATAGTGCTTATGAAGCTAAATTTTCCATGCCTTTTTTAATGGCTTTAGGATTCTTTGATGGTAAAATCACTCTTGAATCTTATAAAAATTTAAAGCGTGAAGAAGTACTAGAATTTGCTAAAAAAATCAGTTACGAAAAAAGGAAATCTCAAGGCTTTCCAAAATATTTTCCAGGGCATTTAGAAGCCAGTTTGCAAGATGGACGCATAATCCAAAAAGATGTTTTTATCAATAAAGGTAATTTTGATAATCCACTAAGTTTTGAAGAATTAAAAGCTAAATTTTTAGCCAATGCACAAATTTATCTTGATAATGCTAAAGCTAACAAAATTCTAGATCAAATCATCAATCTAGAAAATTTAAACCACTTTTCTTTTTAAATATTAATCCTTCTTTTTATAAGAAGGATAATTTCATTACACTTTTTTATTATAATATTTATTATTAATTTAGGAATTACAATGACTTTAGATAATTTAAAAGATGGACAAAAGGCTATTATTGTCAATTTAAGCGCTCAAAAAGAACTCAAAAATAGACTTTTAAGCTTTGGATTTATCAAAAATAAAAACTTGAAAAAAATTCACTCCTCTTTAAAAAATGCCACCATAATGGTAGAGCTTGATGCAAGTTGTGTTATCCTAAGATCTGATGAAGCTAAAACCATAGAAGTGAATCTTATATGAAAAAAATCAAAATAGCCCTTGTAGGTCAGCCTAATGTAGGCAAAAGTCTTCTTATTAATGCGCTTTGCAAAGCTAATATGAAAGTAGGAAATTTTAGCGGAGTTACTATAGAAAAAGCAAGCGCAAAAACTTTTTATAAAAACTATGAATTTGAAGTTATTGATTTACCAGGAACTTATTCTTTAGATGGATATAGCGAAGAAGAAAAAATCACACGTCATTTTTTAAATCAAAATGACTATGATGTTATTGTTAATGTTTTAGATGCCACCAATTTAGAACGCAATCTTATCCTTAGTGCAGAACTTTTAAGCCTTAATAAAAAAATGCTTTTAGCTTTAAATATGTGCGATGAAGCCAAAAAAGAAGGTATAGAGCTTGACACTTCTGTTTTAAGCCAAGAATTTCAAAGTCAAGTTGTTGAAATTTCAGCAAAAACAAAAGAAAATTTAGAACTTTTGCTGCAAAAAATTATTATTTTATTTGAAAGTAAATTTATTCCAAGATCTCAATTTTATACTCCACTTTGTGAAAAAAGCCCAGAGAAAGAAGATTTATTATATTTTATTAATGAACTTTCAAAAAAAATTATCACACACAAAAAAGAAGAAAGAAATTTAACCAAAAAAATCGATGCCTTACTTATCCATAAATTCTTTGGCTTACCTATATTTTTATTTTTAATGTGGCTTTTATTTCAACTCACCTTTAGCTTAGGGCAAATTCCTATGGATTATATAGAATCAGGCTTTAATGCCTTAGGTGAATTTGTTAAAAACAATATTTCTAATACCTTTATCGCTTCAGCTTTGGCTGATGGGATTATCGCAGGTGTTGGTGCTGTGATGCTTTTTTTGCCTAATATAATGATTTTATTTTTAGGCATAGCTCTTTTAGAAACCACAGGCTATATGTCAAGAATAGCTTTTTTACTTGATGGGATTTTACATAAATTTGGTTTGCATGGTAAAAGCTTTATTCCGCTAATCACTGGTTTTGGTTGTTCGGTACCTGCTTTTATGGCTACACGCACTCTTAAGAACAAAAGAGATAGACTTTTAACTCTTTTTGTGATCAATTTTATGAGTTGCGGGGCAAGACTTCCTGTATATGTGCTTTTTATCGGTGCTTTTTTTCCAAGTGAAAAAGCAGGAAATTATCTTTTTGGAATTTATATTTTAGGTGCGATTTTAGGACTTTTTGCTGCAAAATTTTTAAGAATGACAGCATTTCGTGGACTTGATGAACCTTTTGTTATGGAAATGCCAAAATATCGTATGCCAAATTGGCATTTAATTTGGTTTATGGTTTATAATAAAGCCAAAATGTATCTTAAAAAAGCAGGAATTTTCATACTTTTGGCCTCTTTGCTTATATGGTTTGCTAGTAATTTTCCAAAAAGTGAAGAAAATTTAAATGATTTTAATGCTCAAGAAAGAGCTATAGAACAAAGTTATTTAGGACAATTTGGCAAAGACATAGAACCTATTTTTAAGCCCCTTGAGTTAGATTGGAAATTAAGCGTATCTTTAATCAGTGGTTTGGCTGCTAAAGAAGTGATGATCTCAACTATGGGAGTACTTTATTCACTAGGAAAAGACGTAGATGAAACAAATAATGATTTAAAAGGAATTATCACTAAAAATATACCTATACCAAGTGCAGTGGCTTTTATTTTATTTGTAATGATTTATAATCCTTGCTTTGCAGCAACTATAGTTTTTTCAAAAGAAAGTGGAAAGCTAAAATACACTCTCTTTTCTATTTCTTTTTACCTGTACAAGTGCTTATATAGTAGCTTTTATAGGACTTCATATTGCTAAAATTTTATTAAATTAACTTGCTTTTAATGATGAAATTTTAGCGATATTATCTTCAAAAGCTTTTAAAATACTATAAGCAATACCTTCAAAATCAAGCCCACCGCAAAGATAGATTAAAGTCATACGAAAAGATTTACTCACATCAAGCTTTGGTTTTTCAGCATTCATATTTAACTTAAAATCATAAGGACTTGCATGTTTAAAAGCATAATTTTTTGCCGCAATTAAAAAATCATTCTTATCTTTTAAAAATGCGCCTTTAACCAAAATAAAACTCATCTCAAGATATTTCCAAAAATCTTTTGAAGGCATAGGATTTTCATCAAAATTTTGTTCTATAAAAGCATAGTTTTTCTCAAAGGATTTTTTATAATTTTCTACAAGCGAAGCACCTAATTTATTTTTAGCTATATTTTGTAAAATAAGTTTTATATTGCTTTCAAATTCAAAATCTATTTGTTCTAAAATTTTAATTTGCTCTTCTAGAAAAAATTCTTGTTTTAACTCTTCATTGCAAAGTTTAGCGTAAGAAAAAATATTTGCCATAGGTTTTTCATAATTCCCAAACTCATCCCAAAAATTTTTCTCACTACAGGCTATACAACCATGTCCTGCAGCCACTGGCCAAGAAGTTTTAGCATTAAATTTCACTTTAGGACAGTTGTTGTAAGTATAAGGTCCTTTACAACCTATCTTAAATAAACAAGCTCCATTCTTTACAGCTTCATCGCCAAAATGTTCAGCAAAAATCCCACTTTCAAATTTCGCCTTTCTTTCACACATATCATGCAAACATTTACCATAAGCCCACACAGGACGATTTTGCTCATCAAGTTCAGGCAAAACTCCAAATAAAGCAAAAAAACTTAAAGTCGCAATGATATTTATATCACTTGGAGGACAACCTGGGATATTTACTACTTTTTGACTTAAGACTTCGCTAATACCACAAGTTTTACTAGGATTTGGATAAGCAGCCTGAATACCACCATAACTTGAACAAGTACCCACTGCAAAGATAGCCTTGGCTTTAGCGGCTAGTTTTTCTAAAATTTCATAGCCACTCTCTCCTTGCGCTCCTATAGTAAGAAAAAAGGTATCAATGGCTGCAACACCACCTTCAACCGCTAAAATAAAATCTTCTTCTAAAACATACTCTAAAAGCTCTTCAGCCTTAGTGCCATTTGCCGCCATTAAAGTTTCATGATATTCTAAAGAAAAAAAATCAAAAATAAGCTCATCAAAACTTGGCAACTCAGAACGCAACAAACTCTCGCTACACCCTGTACATTCACAAAGATGAAGCCATACTAATTTTGTTTTAGGTGCGATTTGAAAAAATCTTTGAGCAAGAGCTGGAATTTCATTGCCTAAAGATAAATGCCTAGCAAGAATTTTTACACTTTCTTCATTGATAACCTTGTCCTCTTTTAAAGTAGAATTCTCAAGTTTTTTAATGCGATCTTCAAGTATATTTTTTAATTCTTCATTGCTAAGCTTTCCCATTTTTTATCCTTTTTGATTATCCCAACAAAGAACAGTTTGCCCTTCTTCATTTTTTTCAACATCACCCATACCCATGATGTTATATCCTGCATCAACATAATGTATTTCACCTGTAACACCATTTGCTAAATCGCTAAGTAAATACATAGCCGAATTTCCTACATCTTCTATACTAACATTGCGTTTTAAAGGAGAATTGATTTCATTGTATTTTAAAATCATTCTAAAATCCCCTATTCCACTTGCTGCTAAAGTTTTAATAGGACCTGCTGAAATAGCATTAACACGGATTCCTTTTACCCCTAAATCTCTTGCCAAATAACGCACAGAACTTTCAAGTGCAGCTTTTGCTAAACCCATAACATTATAATGAGGCACATATTTAACCCCACCAAGATAACTTAAAGTCAAAATCGAACCCTTATCTTTTAAAATAGGTAAAACCGCACGTGTTAAAGAAAGTAAAGAATACACAGAAGTTTGCATAGCTATATCAAAAGCTTCTTTTGAAGTTTCTAAAAAAGAATTTTCTAAAGCTTCTTTTGGAGCAAAAGCAACCGCATGTACTACAAAATCAATCTCACCTAAATCTTTTTTGATTTTTTCAGCGATAGAATCTAAATGCTCGTTATTATTTACATCAAGCTCATAAACAAAATTAGAATTAAACTCTTGTGCTATAGGTTCTACGCGTTTTTTTAAAGCATCATTTAAAAAAGTAAAAGCAAGCTCGGCTCCTTGATCAAAACATGCTTTTGCTATGCCATAAGCGATAGATTTATTATTCGCAACCCCTACAATAAGGCCTTTTTTACCCTTCATAATCATCTTTTATCCTTTGATTAATTTTATAAAATTTTCTACTTTTAAAGCTGCAGAGCCTATCAAAACTCCACCACAATATTTTACACTTAGAATTTCTTTAATATTATTTTCATTCACGCTTCCACCATAAAGCAAAGGCGCCTTGGTTAAACTCACTAAAAATTCAAGCACTTTAGCGATATCTGTACTTTGTGCACTCACTCCCGTTCCTATAGAATAAATAGGCTCATAAGCGATAATGAGTCTTTCATAATTTAAATCAATAATTTCAAGTTGTTTTTTTAAAAACTCTAAAGTCTTGCCTGAATTTTTTGTATCTAAATTTTCACCTATACAAAAAACAATTTTATAACCATGCTCTTTAGCAAAATCAAATTTAGCTCCAATAAGCTCTTCATCTCCTAAAGCTCTTCTTTCAGAATGCCCGATTAAAACACATTTGATCCCAAATTCGTCCAAATGCTCTTTTCCAAGCTCGCCTGTAAAAGCACCATTAACACAAGGATAAAAATTTTGGGCTCCTTGTATGAAGTTATTTTCATTTTCTAAAAATGCTACACTAGGTGGGAAAACGATAATATCATCACATTTTGCTCCCATAGTTTTATTTAAAATTTCAGCATAAATTTTAAAACTTGCTCTTGTGTGATTGCATTTTAAATTTGCAGCAAAGATCATTCATTTTCCTTAGATCTTAAAGCTTTTACACCTGGAAGTTCTTTGCCTTCTATAAGCTCAAGAGAAGCACCACCTCCAGTAGAAATAAAAGTCATCTCATCTGCATCGCCTGCGCGCGCAACCACATCAGCCGTATCACCGCCTCCAACAACAGAAGTTGCATGTCCTTCGCTGATATAATGACTCATTTTAATGCTACCTTTTGAAAATTTATCAATTTCAAAAACACCCATAGGTCCATTCCACCAAATCGTTTGCGCATCAGAAATCACCTCTTTAAAAAGTCTCACACTCGCAGGTCCTATATCTAAACCCATCCAACCATTTGGAATTTCTTGCGCTGGAACAAATTTCATCGGCGCATCTTGTGAGCACGCAGGAGCGGCTACAACGTCTACTGGAAGATAAATTTTCACTCCTAAATTTTTACCCTTGGTAAGAATTTTATTAGCTTCTTCTAAAAGTTCTTCTTCTAAAAGTGAATTTCCTATATCATAACCTAAAGCTTTTAAAAAAGTAAATGCCATACCTCCGCCTATGATTAATTTATCTACCTTTGGTAATAAATTTGTCAATGCTTGAAGTTTTCCACTTACCTTTGAACCTCCAACAACAGCGACAAAAGGACGTGCTGGATGTTTGATAAGATTGCTTGCAAAATCAATTTCTTTTTGGAGTAAAAATCCTGCGCCTTTGTGTTTTTCATCAAAAAATTTAGTAATCGCCTCTACACTAGAATGTGCTCTATGGCATACTCCAAAAGCATCATTGATATAAACTTGAACCATAGAAGCAAGTTCTTTGGCTAAATTTTCATCATTTTTAGTTTCGCCTTTTTCAAAACGCAAATTTTCAAGAAGTAAAATTTCGCCCGCTTTTAAATTCATAGCTTTGGTTTTTGCATCTTCGCCGATAACATCTTTTGCCATAATAATTTCTTTATCTAAAAGTCTAGCAAGACGCTTAGCCACAGGTTCTAAAGAATACTTGGAACTAATTTCTTTTGGACGCCCTAAATGAGAGGCTAAAATCACACTACAACCATTATCCAAACAATATCTTATCGTAGGAATAGCTGATCTTATGCGTCTATCATCAGTGATATTTAAAAAATCATCTTGAGGAACATTAAAATCACATCTTATAAAAACTTTTTTCTTAGCTAAATCAATGTCTTTTATAGAAATAATATCACTCATGATTAAGCCTTATTTGCAATATATACTGCCATATCTACTAGACGACTTGAATAGCCCCATTCATTATCATACCAAGCAATTACCTTGATAAAATCATCCATAATCACTTGAGTTAAATCACTTGCTACAATAGCTCCATAAGAACAAGTGATAAAATCGCTTGAAACTCTTTCATCATCATCCACCATTAAAATGCCTTTTAAATTTGTAGCTGCAGCTTTTCTAAAAGCTTCATTGATTTCATCTTTGCTGACTTTACGGCTTAGCTGCGCAGTTAAATCCACGCTTGATACATCAATCACTGGCACACGCATACTTTGTCCGTGAAGCTTGCCATTAAGTTCAGGCATAACAAGTTTCATAGCTTTTGCTGCGCCTGTAGAAGTTGGAATGATATTTTGCGCTGCGGCACGAGAACGGCGTTTATCTTTGGCCTTAGCATCAATAATACTTTGTCCATTTGTATAAGCATGTATTGTTGTCATAAGTCCTTTTTCGATGCCAAAATTATCTTGTAAAACACGACAAACAGGACCTAAACAATTTGTTGTACAACTTGCATTAGAAATAATGCTTTCACCCTTGTAAAGTTCTGAATTTACTCCTAAAACATAAGTAGGCGTATCATCTTTTGCAGGAGCACTCATGATCACTTTTTGCACTCCCATATCTATAAATTCTTGACATTTTGCCATAGTTAAATGCGCTCCTGTGCACTCTAAAACAATTTGTGCGCCGTGTTTTGCAAAGTCAAGATCTTTTACATTGCGACTTTTAAATACTTTGATTTTTTTACCATTTACCACTAAATCATCGCCTTCACTATCAACACTGCCTTTAAATTCACCATGTACTGTATCGTATTTAAAAAGGTATTTTGTAAGTTCAATATCCGTAGTATCATTTATCGCCACAAGCTCAATATCATTTCTTTCTAAGATGATTCTTGCAACACATCTGCCTATGCGTCCAAAGCCATTTATAGCAACTTTTACAGCCATTTAATTTCCTTTTGCAAAATATAATGTTAATATTCTACAAAAAAAAGGTTAAAATTTTAATGAAGATAGCACTTTTTGGTGGCAGTTTTGATCCACCACATAATGGACACAATAGCGTTGTTTTAGAGGCTTTGGAAAAATTAGATATTGATAAACTTATTATTATGCCTACTTATATCAATCCTTTTAAACAAAGTTTTAGTGCTGATGAAAAGCAAAGATTCTTATGGGTTAAAAAACTTTGGGGACATTTGCCAAAAGTTGAAATTTGCGATTTTGAAATCAGGCAAAAACGCCCTGTTCCTAGCATAGAAAGTGTTAAGTATCTTTATAAGCTTTATAATCCTAGTAAATTTTATCTTTTAATTGGCGCAGATCATTTAGAAAAACTTCATCTTTGGCATGATTTTGAAAAACTCAATTCTTTAGTAGAATTTGTTATTGCCAATCGCAATGATATAGGAATTCCTAAGAATTTCAAAGATTTAAAAACCAATAAAAAAATCGCTTCTTCTTTCATACGCGACACTTTAAATACAAATGAGGTTTGTGAAAAAATTAAAGATGAAGTAAAAAAATATTATGAAAAATTACAAAAAAATTGATACAATTTCAAAAATTAAAGGACAATAATGCAAGAAAGAATAGATTTAATCGTTAAAATTTTAGATGAAAAAAAAGCTGAAAATATCAAAACCATTGACATGAGCGAGCAAGAATACTTTGTAAAATATGTCATTATTGCAGCTACTTTAGGAGAAAGACACGCTCTATCCTTGATCGATGAGCTTAAAACACAACTTAAAGCCAAAGGTGAGGAATTTTTAAACATAGATAGTAGCGAAGAATGGAGCGTGATTGATCTTGGCGATATTTTAATCCATCTTTTAACACCAGAACACAGAGGAATTTATAATATAGAAGAATTACTAGAAAACCTTAAAAAAGGCAGGGTTTAAAAAGGCTAAAATTTAATTAGCCTTTTTAATTTTTAGAGATTATCGATATATTCTTCAATCTCTTTTTTAATTTTCTCTTTTTGCTCTTTTAAAGCTTTTTTCTTAGCCTTATACTCAACCTTGCTCATATAGTCTTTTTGATCATGTAAAGCATCGAGTTCTTTTTCGATTTTTTCCACTTCTTGTTCTTTAAGTTTTTTAGCTTCTAGTTTTTTATCATAAAACATAGGATCTTTAGTACAATCATTTTGCACTTGCTTTAAAGCAAGTTCTAAACTTAAAGTTCTAGCTGTGTCATTATGTGCTTTAGAAAAACTGATTTCTTTATTAATACGATCAATTTTTTTATCGCATTCACTTGTACCAAAAGCAAAAGCACATAGCGTAAGTAGAACAAGTATTTTTTTCATTTTTTATTCCTTTTTAAGATAAATTTAAATCGCGAAATATTATCTCATCAATTCTTAAATCTAGCTTTTATATCATTAAACAAAGTAAATACCATACTTTCAAGCTCTTTTGCTCTTTCTAAAGACGTTGCCTCAAAGCGTGTGATAAGATAAGGGCTGGTGTTAGATGCACGAAGTAAAGCCCATCCATCGCCAAAATCTATCCTAGCTCCATCAATTTCACAAAGACTTTTAACACCTTTTAAAGCTCCTTTTTCAATCTCTTTTTGAAATTCTTCCACAAGTTTGAATTTTTCTTCTTCATTTACAGGAATTTTAATTTCAGGTGTAGTATAAAGTTTTGGTAAAGCTTTAATCATACTTTCTAGATCAAAACCTTTATAAACAAGCTCCAAGGCTCTTAAAAATGCATAAATTCCATCATCATAACCAAAATATCTATGTTTAAAGAAAATATGCCCACTCACTTCAGCAGCTAAATCAATATCTTTTTCTTTCATCATTTTTTTGATATTAGAATGTCCTGTTTTTCCCATAAAAATAGTTCCAAATTTAGCCACTTCATCAAAAAGATTTTTAGAACATTTTACCTCACCTAAAATGCGTGAATTAGGGATATCTTTAGCAAACAAATAACAAAGCTCATCCCCACAAAATACATGAGTTTTACTCAAAGCAACCATTCTATCAGCATCCCCATCAAAAGCAAAAGCTAAAGAATAATCTTGATTTTGATTTAAAAATTCTCTAATCGCACTTAAGTTTTCTTCTTCTGTAGGATCTGGAGCATGGTTTGGAAACTGTCCATCAGGCTCTGCAAACATTACATGAGCTTTTAAATTTAAAGCCTTGATTAAAGGCTCTATCACCACTCCAGCCGCACCATTTGTGCAATCAACACCAAATTTATAATTAAAATCCTTTAAAAAGCTAAATTGCTCGCACATAAATTTCACATAAAGGTTTAAAATATCGTATTTTTCTACTTCTAAATTTTCTTCAATATCATCATCTAAATGCTTATAAACTTCTTTTGAAAACTCTTTTAATTCTACACCAAAAAAACTTTCTTTATTAATAGTAATTTTAAAACCATTATAATCTTTTGGGTTATGAGAGCCTGTTATCATAACATTTGCATCAAATTTTAAGCCCTCATAAAGACTAAAATATCCCAATGGAGTTGGCGCAAGCCCTATATCATAGATTTTTATTCCCGCTTTGTTAAGTCCACTCACTAGATAATTAAAAAGTTCATTTGCACTATATCTTGCATCATAGCCCACGCTTACATTTTTACAACCCCTATTTAACATAGTTTGTCCCAAACAAAAACCTATAGCTTTAACGCTTTTTTCATTCAATTCTTTGTCGTAAAGTCCTCTTATATCATATTCTCTAAAAATCACATCTAACATTTTTTCCTTCAAATTCATCTCTTCTTTGACCTAAATTTATCGTTTTTCTAAAGCAAATTTGGATAGAAAAGAAATTTTTGCTACAATTTTACATTAATTTCACTAAATGAAGGAAAATTTATGGATGAAGAATTAGAAAACGAAGAAACAAAAAAGAAAAAAGGTGGTTCACTTGTAATTATTATTGTTATTTTACTTTTTGTTTTACTTCTTAGTATTATGGGAGTAATTGCTTGGCTTATTTCAAGCAGTTCAAGTGATGAAAGTGAAGTCAAAGAAGCTCCAAAAGAAGAGGCAAAAGCCGATAAACCTAAAGTTTCAGCTCCTGCTCAGCGAGGTAGTGATTTTGCTAATATAGGTCCTATGTATCCACTTGATCCTTTTACCCTAAATTTGCTTAGCGATAGCGGCTCAAGATATGTAAAATGCACTATAGAACTAGAACAAAATAGCGAACTTTTAAAACCTGAACTTGATAAAAAAGTCCCAGTCATTCGTGATATTATTATTCGTACATTAACAGCTAAAACTTTTGAAGAAGTAAGTACACAAAAAGGCAAAGAACGTTTAAAAGATGAGCTAGTTGGAAAAATCAATGAAATTTTAACCGATGGCTTTATTAAAAATGTTTATTTTACGGATTTTGTAGTTTCTTAATGCGTGTAGGCTGTGATATCATCGCCATTTCTAGAATAGAAAAAATTCATTCTAGACATGGCAAAAATTTTTTGGATAAATTTCTAAGCCCAAAAGAACAAATACTCATTAAAAATCCAGCAACTCTAGCAGGTCTTTGGGCTGCTAAAGAAGCCGCTAGCAAGGCTTTGGGTGTTGGAATTTGTGAATTATGCAGTTTTTTTGATATTGAAATATCAAAAGATGAAAAAAACGCGCCTAAATTAAAATATTCTCAAAAAATTACAAAAGATTTTAATATCACTCAAACTTCCCTAAGTATTTCTCATGATAATGGTTTTGCTATAGCCATAGTGGCTATAGTTTGATTATTTTCCTATAGTTTGCTTGTCTAAATTTCTTGAAAGTATGAAATCCACCACAGGTTGTTCTCTTTTGTTTGCTCTTTTACAATGATCTTTTTGAAAAAAATCTGTGATTTTTATAACAATCCTTGCCCATTTTTTGCGATTTCTTTCACGCCACGCATGAGAAGAAACGCTCTCCCAAGCATAGCCATTAAACAAGCTTGCATTTACAAAATGATCTAAGGCTCTAACACCCTGTCTTGCTCGTGCGGTATTAAAAAAAATTCCTATAATCACGATAAAAAGATATCCTAAAACTGCTAAAGGTACTATTGCACAAAGCAGAATAGTCCCTGCTAATTTTTCTTTTAAGCTTCCTTTTAAGGTGCGTTTTACACGACGACGAAAATTGGCGCGAATTTTAGTTCTAACTCTTTTCATAGCTTTCTTTTGCTAAATTTTATCCTCATACCATTAGCCGAACGCACTGTTAAACGCCCTACTACATCAGGTACAAAACCTTCTTCAAGTTCTAGTTTGTAAGTTTTTAAAATATTAGCCAAAATCAAAATCGCTTCTTGCATAGCAAAACCTTGTCCTATACAAATTCTTTCCCCTACCCCAAAAGGCAAATAAGCATCTTTTTTGTACTCTCCTTCAAAACGAGAAGGATTAAATCCATGCGGATTTGTCCAAAATTCTTCATGTCTGTGTATCAGCCAAGGAGCAATCACCACCCCAGAACCTTTTTTAATAAGCTTATCTCTAACTTGGGTATCTTTTTTTGCCTCTCTTGCAAAAAAACCAACAGGAGGATAAAGTCTTAAAGATTCTTTAAAAATATTTGTTAAGTATTTAAACTGTCTTAGATGCGAAATTTCAATGGCTCCACCCTGTAAAACCTGAGTAATCTCCTCGTAAGCTTTTTCTTGCTCCTTAGGATAAAGACTGAGCAAATAAAGCGTCCATGTCAAAGAACTTGCTGTGGTTTCATGTCCTGCTAAAAAAAGCATAGCCACTTGATCTAAAATTTCCTCAAAAGAAAAACGCTTATTTGTATCAGCATCCACTACTAAAAGCAAAGATCCTAAAATATCTTCAAATTCTGCATTATCTGCCATATCATATCTTGGTTTTATGATATCACTTAAAACCTGTCTGATCACATCTCCGGCTTTAGCACGCTTACAATCTCCTAACACATAAGAAAGCCATTTTGGAAAACAAAACATACGACGCATGGCTGTATGCACGCTTTGCTCTTGAAAAGTCACAAATGCGTTTAAGATTTTTTTACCTTTTTCCTCATCGAGTTTTGAAGACATAATGGTGCGAAAAATCACATCAGCGGTAATAAAAGTCATAGCTTCATCTACTTCGATAACAGCATGATTTGGATACTTGCTAAAACGATCCATCATATCTGCCACAGCTTCACTCATAAGATTAAACACTTTATTGATACGAGTCATTTCAAAACTTGGACGCAAAAGCTCTCTTTGTTTTTTCCAAACTTCACCATTTGTAGTAAAAATACTCTCCCCTAAAAGCGGACTTAAAAGCTCATGTAAAAATGCACTTTTAGGAAATTCTCTAACCTCATCAACCATCATTCTTTTAACTTCTTTAGTGTCATTTATGACATAAAGATCAAAATTTGGCATCTTCACATAGCCTGTTTGCATTTTATAACTACGCTCATAAAGCCCGTCAAGCCAAGATCTACGCTTTAACAAAAAAGTTAAAAGCGTAGAAGCTTTATTTTTATAAGGTTTTGGAAAAAAGGGGCATTCACTCATATTTTTACCTTTTCTTCTAAAAATTTAGGCATTATGATGAAAGAAAAAAAATCATAATCACCTTTAACACTAATACTATAAAGATATAAAAAGTGCGCTTTGTTTTTATCTCTTTTTATTTTTTTATACTCATGTTTTTCATATAAAGTGTGAAATTTAGCACTTAAAAATGGGGGTGTAAATTTAGCATTTACGCCACTCGTGCGGAAAAAATCCACTTGAGGAAAACATGCTCCATCAATAATCGATGTGTAATCATACCATTTTAAATCAAACCTTGAAACAAATTCAAGCTTCTTTCTAAATTCATCCGCTTTTTTTTGATAACTCACTAAAGGAATGCATTCTCCTAGAGTAAGAATTTTTAACTTATGAAGTAAAGATAAATCTAAATTTTGTCTTAAAATACACTCCAAAACTTCTATACAAACTATAGTTCCAACACTATGTGCTACTAAAACAAGTTCATAATCTTGTTTATTTTCATTTTGTTTTAGCTTATCTACTATGGTATTCGCAAAAAGCTTGATTCTTTCTTGCATAGTGCCTGTTTTTTTATCTTGCCAAGTAGCACAAAAAGCACAAATTCTTGCTATCCAAAATACAGCTAATTTCTTACCTAATTTAAATAAAAAATGATTTAGTAAAAATCCTAAAAAACATCCTATGATGATAGCTAAAGAAAAATGCATATAATTTTGCAAAAAAGCAAAACTTCCAAAAGCCAAAACCAAAGAAAATAGTAAAGAAAATAACACATAAAAAAAAGGATAATAACCTGTGATAAGTTGATAAATCGACTCTTTGCCAAATTTGATAAAAAGTCCTGTGATAGTATAAATTCTAAAAAAACTATAACAATCTGCCAAAGCATCTTTATAATTTTCTGACCAATTTTTCTTAACAATATCATTCCATGTTAAAAAATGATATTTAGTTTGTACTCCTTCGCAAGAAATTTGAAAAAAAGGAAATTGCTCATTTTTTTCAATTTTACTTAAATCAGCTTTAATGTTAAAAGCATGAGAATAATCTTTTAGGTTTTTTTTAAATAAATCATAATAAAATCTATAACTTTTAGGATCATATCCTGCTATATAAAATACTTCCCTATCCATACAATAATTTCTTTTTGCTTTTAATTATAACAACTTTGCTTTAAAAGCTCTCTTAATCAAAGCTTTTTAGTCTTATTTGTCTAAAAAGAAATTTTTATAAAAATTGCCGTTGAATTGATTAGTTTGTAAAAGATATTTCTTAAAATTACATACCAAAACAGGATTGGGTTTATAAGCATGAGCTTCACGCCAAAAAAATTGAAGTTTTTTTGGATAAGATAAGCCTTCAAAATTATAAAAAGCATTGCCACAAACCTTAGTCGGACAGCCTTCTAAAATAGCACTAAGGCCTACTGTTGAATTTATAGTAATACAACCCAAAGCCTTTCTTAAAAGAACTGGCAAGTGGGTATCATGAACATATAAAACCCTTCCTTCTACATGATATTTTCGACTTAAATCATTTATAAGTTTAAAATAATTCTTATAGCCCCTATCCATGGGATGGTGTTTAAAAACTAGATAAGATTTAGCTCTTGCATGGTTTGCAAAAGAAAGTATGGTTTCCTCTATAAAGTGCTCTATGCTTTTTTTGTAATGATATTTAATTTGCGTATCGCTATAAACTTGTAAAATCGCCAAAAAGTACTTTTTTTCTAAATTATAAATCTTTTCATTTAGTTTTTTTTCTGTAATCTTATAAAGATACTTTCTATACAATGATCTAAACCAAAATAAAAATTCAAAAGGATATAAAGTGCGATGATGAAGTTTGTTGTTAAAAAATGGAGCCAAAATAAAAGCAAACAACCAATACAAAAAAGCATCAAAAGCCATAAATTTAAATCCACCTGGAATTTCTTTTATGCTTTCTTTGGTAAAAATATTTTGAGAAAGATAAAAATTTTTATCACGCGGTAAAGAAGAATTTGCATTCACCCCATCTTTTTCCAAAGTAATACAATAAGGCCTTAAATATCCTTCTTCAAAAATCCATATTTCAATTCCTAATTCTTTAGCCACTTTAATAGCCTTAGCATGTATAATGCGACAATCATTATACATTAAAATAGCATCGATTTTTTTATTTTGAAAAAAATCTCTATAGAAATTTTCAAGATCTTTTTCATCACACTTACACCTCGTTCCGCTAGGATAGAAAAAAAAATCTCCGCCGTTAAAATTGAGTTTAAAAACTTTGGTTTGGTTTTTTCTCATTTTCACTGCAAGATGATGAAAAAAATTTCCCACAGGCCCTTGCAAGAGTAAAACATTTTTACCGCTAAATTCTTTTTTAATTTTAGTGCTAAATCTCATTTCTTTGCTAAAAATTCATAAAATCTTCTTATTTTTCTAAGCATAAAAGTTTTAAAATCTATTGCCAATTTTATATATTTTTTTGAAAAATAAGCTTTTTGTAAATTTAGCATTATATCTAAACAAACTTCAATTTCACATAAAGTTTTTGTTTTAGGATTTATATATCTTGGATATATGATTAAAGCACCTGCTACAAGCTCTTCTAGGCTTAGTTTTCTTATTCTTCTTTCACATCTATATTTATCTTTTGTTAAACCCCAGCCCGCATAAAAAGGCATACCATAAGTAAAAACTTTTTTAGCCCTTAAAAGAGCATCAAAACCACTTGTAGAAGTAATAGTGTGAATTTCATCAGCAATTTTTATAGCGCTATCAATACTGCAATCTTTTACAATCTCATCACAAAATTCCAAGATGAGTGTTTCATCTTTTAAACCTACACGGTTACCGCTTAACACATCAGGATGGGGTTTAAAGATGATATAAGCATCTTGATTTTTAGCACGCACCTCCTTAAGCAAATCAAGAGTAGATAAGCCAAAACCCCCTAAAATCATCGAAGCATCATCTTCAACTTGAGCAGGGATTAAAATAATCTTTTGTCCTATTTTGGCATTGATTTTTAAGTCTTCATGCTTTAAGCCATTGTATTTTGAAAAGCGGTTCTCAAGTAAGATTTTTATAATATTTTTTGCCCTATTTAGCATATTTTCATCAAAAATTTCGTTTTGCAAAAGCTCTTCTAATTTACTTGCTTTATTTGGATCTATGTAAAGTCCTTTATCATCAACAATTAAAGAAAAAGGGCGCGTAAGATCAGAACCTAAAGAGATTGAGCGAATAAATCCATCTTCAACTAAAGAAATTTTGGGAGTAAAATGGAGCAAATTCTCATCTTGCGCTTTTTTTATAAGAGTAGTTTTAAGAGCGTTATAATCTATCCTTTTACCCCAAATGAAAAATTTATCATTTTCTTTAAGTTTATATCTAGCTAAAGATTTTAAAGAATTTAAAAAAATAATTTCATTATCTTTAGCCTTAAAAAAAGGCTTGATAAAATGCCTTTTCCATAGGGTAAAGCCTAGCATAAAAAGCTTGTTAGAATTTACCTTTTCTATATCTTTATATTTTGCTAAAGTTTGAATAGTATCAAAAATATTACTTTTTTGATTTAAATAAGGATTAAAATACTCAGCATAAAGTATATAAGCAGCATAGAAAACTTCTTCTAAACTTCTTTTTTGCATCCTTCTTTTACACTCTAATTTATCTTTTGTTAGACCCCAGCCCGCATAAAAAGGCATGCCATAACAAATACACTCACATTCTTGCATCAAAGCTTCAAAACCCATACCAGAAGTTTTGGTATAAACCTTATCAAAAAACTCAAGCAAGGCTATGGGATTAAAATTTTCAGTGATTAAAATACATTCTTTAGGTAAGGAATTTAAATCTAAATCACTTTGTTTTTTACCACTTAAAACATCTGGATGGATTTTTATATAAATTGTAGATTTAGGATTTTCTTTTATGGCATCTTTTATCATATCAAGAGTTTTAAAATCTTTAGCAAGCCCAAATTCAAGAGAGGCATCATTGGCCGTTTGAGTGATGATTAAAACGCGTTTTTCATCTTTTTGAAAATAATTATCTGGAATATCGAGATTGTTATTATACTTGCTAATTTTATATTTTTTGATAAGCTCTATAGCTTTTTTAGCTTGCTTGATTTCTTCATCTTTAAATTCACAAGTATTTAAAAGATTTTCAAGCTTTGAAGGCATTGTTGCATCATAATAAATGCCTATATCATCTTTAACCATAGAAAAACTTGGGCTATTTTCAACCCCTAAGTTTAATGAGCGGATAAATCCATCTTCTAAAAGTATGAATTTAGCCTTATATTTTTTAGCTAAATTCATAGCTTTTAAACCTGATTTTTTGCGTCCCCAACCAAAGAAAAGATCATCTTTTTTGATTTTTAAATTTTTCTTATACAAAGAAATGGTGTAAAAATTTCTAACATTAGCAATAAGTTTTTTTGATATTGAGTAATACTTCACAATGCCAATTTCTTTATTATAAGTTCAACTTTTTCTTCTAAATTATTTCGACAAGAATTATTGATCACTAAATCAGCCTCTGGTTTATCAAATTCTATATCAACACCAACTACATTATCAATTTCTTTATTTAAAGCCTTAGTATAAAGCCCTTTTTGATCTCTTTGTATTAATTCATGCATATCGCATTCTATATAAATTTCATAATAATTTTTTAATTGCTTTCTATTGTAATCATAAATCTCATTAAACATTGAAATCGTAGTGACAATAACCATCATACCTTGATCGTTTAAAAATTTTGCAAATTTAGCTCTTTTCAAAGCCATATCTATGCGACCTTGTCTATCGTATGCATAATGTCCTAATATTTCTCTTAACTCATCTCCATCGAGATAAATAAGGTTTTTATATTTTAATTTTAATTTTTCATACAAAGCTTGACCTATAGTTGTTTTTCCACTTCCAGCTAAACCAGTAAGCCAAATAATATAAGGATTATTTTTCAATTTGTACCTCTAAATCACTCATAAAATCAATTTCACACCAATTGCCATCAATTTCCACTGCTTTTGCGTTGTTGTATTTTTCAATTAAAGCTTGCAAAAAACTTGTCATGTACATATTTTCAAAATTTTTATTATCATATAAAATATCTCGATCAAGCATTTCATAAAAAGCAATAACTTCGGAAAGAAATTGATAAGAAAATTTAAAAAGTCCTATATATTGAGCTTCTATCTCATCATAGGCATTAGCTTTTTTTCCAAGTTCTATAATATAACCATTTGTCATCTTTAATGTTTCAGCATCTTCTAAAGGATTTGCAAAGCGTTTGCTCCAAAGCTTACACCAAGACTTATCAACTACTATAGCAAGTTCTTCTTTGGCATTTATAAGCTTTTGCACGCAATCTTGAAAATAAACAATATCCGCATAAGAAATAATCAAATCTTGTTTTTCTTCGATGCATTTTAACATAAAATCTTTAGCGCAAAAAAAAGTATGAACCATATTGGTTTTATCATATTTTGAATTAATAAAAAAATGCTCAATATCATATTTATTAAGATAATTTTTTAGCACATCGTTTAAATATCCACCCACAACAGCTATTTCATTTATACCTGCTGATTTTAAAGCTTCGATTTCATAATCTATTATTTTTTTATTCTTATACTCAACCATACACTTTGGTTGATCTTTTGTTAAAGGCATCAGCCTTGATCCAAAACCTGCTGCTAAGATAATTGCATTCATATTATTCCTTGATTAAACTAAACCACTCTTTTAAAATTTGAATATTATTAAGTCCATTTTCTCTTTCAATATGCCACATTATACCAAAAATATTTTCATACTTATGTTTAAAAGCTTCTATGGTATTATCTTTTGCTAAGCAAAGTTCTACAAGATCTTCGCCTAATTTTTCAATAGCAAAATTATGAAAAGAATTGCTTATAAATTTTTCTTTTGAGAAAAATACTTCATGTTTGCCTATATGATTTTCACAAGGACTTATATGGCTGTTAAAATAATGAGCTATCATCTGAGCCCCTCTGCAAATTCCTAAAAGTGGTATTTTTTCTTCTAAACAAATTTCTATAACTTGCTTTTCATATAAATCTCTCTTTTTGGATAAAACATTAGGACTATAAAAACTTAAATCATTGCCACCACTTAATATCACAGCTTTTATTAGATGTTTATAATAAGAAAAATCTATTTCATAGCTAAGAGGAAGAGGAGTAAAATTTTTAAATAAATCTTTATTAAATAATTTTCCCCAATCCAAAGCCAAACATTCTCTTTTTTCATGATAACTATCGTTGCAAATAAGCCTTTGAGTAATACCTATAAACAAAATATTTGCTCACTTTCACATTCTATATTTATTTTTTTAGCTTTTAAATATTTTTCAAAATTTTCTTCTCCAACTCCTATAACAGCAGGCATTCCAAGTTCTGAGGCACGAATGGCCATATGTGAATTAGCACCCCCATAACATGTAATAAGTCCTGCTATATTTTTTGTAAATAAATAATCATATCCAGGATCTGCTGCATAAATTAAAACAATCTTTCCTTCTAAATCTTTATCATTTTCCTTCGCCGTAAATGCAGTAATGCTCTTTTGTGTAATAAAATTTGGAATAATGTTATGATTATAAAAAGAAAAAATTTCATCAGCATTACAAAGTAAAGAAGGAAGTTTTATAGCTTGTGTAAGTTCATATTCTTTTTTATTGCGATTAATTTCTTCTATAAACTGCTCTTTTGGATTTATAGAATAAAGACTAGAATAAAGATTTAAAATGCTTTTTATATCAAGATGAGCCAAATCTTCTTTTTCAATATCATAATATTTGCCTAATTCTTCTATATAAACTATGGCTTTAGAAAGCAATCTAGTAAATTCAAATTTAACGAGCTCTCTACCCTCGATAGCCTGTTTTAAAAAATCAAAAAATTCACAAGCATTAATTTCTAGTCCATGTTCTTTAAGTAAAGCATTTAAAGCTCTTGTCTTTTCTTCTGAAAAAACAAAAGCTTTATCTTGTAAATAAACTTTACTATCTTTTTGATCTGCATCAAAATAAAGCTCAAAATCTTCATCATACCTTGGCGATAAAATATTATAAGTTCCTGCTCTTAAATGTCCAAAATCTTTTAAAAATTGATCTTTGTTGTGAAAATTAAGATGGTTTGTTTGTTTGCTTAAATTTTTGCTCACTGTATTGAGTGAATTTAAAAAATCATCTTTTTCCTCTTTGGTTATAAAATCAATCTCAACTAAAGAATTTAAAAGTTGCATTGCTACAAATGCAGCCCTAGCCACCCCAGCAAAAGGCAAGGTTCCATAACGCTTGCATTCTTCAATAAGCCAATAAATTTTATCAATTAAAGAAAAATTAGAATTAATAATGCCATCATATCTTTCTTTTAGCTTATAAGCTTTTTGTATGTCTTTTAAATAAAACCCTGATCTAGGATTAATAATCTTATTTGTAAGTTCTAATAATGAAAATTCTAATCTTTTGATTTCATTTTCATTAAAACCATGATTTAAAAGTTCTTCTAATTTTTTAGAACTATTAAAGTCATAACAAGAATAAACAATATTAAATTCAATCTTATCGTGCAATTCATGATTTTTATTAAGCTTATCTAAGTAAAAATTGACAAGTTTTTGTGCAATATTTTCATCTAATTTTTTTGGTATAAAAGAATTAAAAGATAATCTTACATCCACATAAGGAATGCCTAAAAAAGAATGGATTAAAGGATGGGATCTTAGATCTCTATAACCATAATTATCTCTTTGATACGCCCAGATATTATCCGTAATGATTTCTTTATATAAACTAAAAGCTAAACGCTTAGGTCTTAACCCTATGATTTCAGCTGGATTCCAATCAGGCATTACCCCAAAAATAGCTTTATCTCCCAAAACTCTAGATCTTGATTCTTTTAAAGACTCAAAACGTTTATAAAATCTATATAAAGCTTCTTTTGGTAAAGAATGAAATAAATTATTTTTTTCATGCATAACCAAAGGACGCACTTGTAAGCAAAAAAGTTCTTCCTTATCATCTTGAATAGCAAATGCAAATTCAACATCTAAAAAATGACAATCATATAAAACTTCTAATTCTTTTATAAGTTCTATAATTTTTTGAAGTCTAATATCTTTAAATTCTAAATAATTTCTGTAATGATAGTAAGTTTTTGCACTCTTACTGCTTCCATCTGTAATAGAGCTATTTGAACCATTTTCATCATATTGAAGACAAAAATAAGGGGAAAAATTATCCTTATCAACACTAAAACCAACTCCACAAAGAGTAATGTTTTCAAGCATAGGTTGAACTAAAATTTCATCACTTTTTGATGGCATAGAATTGGCAACTTCATATAAAGCTTTTAATAACTCATCTTTAGAATCAGCTTTAATATTTGCCAAAGAAAGAAAAGCACCTGCATTGGAGTTTTTCATGCTATCTTCACTTAAAGAAGAACTTCTTATAATGAGTCTATTAGCCTTTAAGGTTTGAATGTCCTGTAAAACTTTATCTTCATTTGATATTAATTCTTCAAGCGAAGTTAAAACCAAAGGTAGAACTTTTGCTTTTTTTAATTTTGTTTGTAAATTTTTTAAATTTTGTGCTTTGGTTTTAAATTTTAACTCCGCCATGTTTTTCCTTAGTTTTATATTTTTTTAGCACTCCAACAACGAGTGGTATATTTTATGCTAAATTCCTTAGGAAGTCTTTGTGAAATTTTATTACTAATTTTATTAAAAAGTTCATTTCCTTCATCAGTCTCCAAATCCCAGTAAGGATTTTTAACACTCTTCCATGCATTAATATAATTTTCAATGCTTTGATGAAAATAAAAATCCTCTTCAATATAAACAATATTATCAAAAAGATCCTTTCGACTCTCTATAATTGGTCTTTGATCTTCTCTTCTTGTTCCCCTTGTATAATTTGGTACAAATTCTACAATAGTATCTTCAGCTATTTTTTGCACAGGATCGTTTAAATCCCTGTGATTCCACATACAAGAAAAATATCCCTCTGATTTTAATAAGCGATGCGCTTCCTCTAAGGCTTCATTTCTATCCATTACATTAAAACTACTACCAAAAGTCACCCAATCAAATTCACTATTTTGGAGTGTTGAGTTTAAGCCTGTTGCTCTAACCCAGTCAATCTTTTGATCCTTGGTTCTTTCTATCCCGATCTCACGCATCGCATCATTTGGTTCTACAGATACTACCTTACATCCTCTTTCTAAAAGCATAATGCTTAAATTTCCAGTTCCTGCACCGATATCAGCGACTTTAATATCTTTTTTTCCAACTAAGCTAATAAGCATATCTATAGTTTTTGGAGCATAATTTGGTCTATAGCTATAAAATTTAGCATGCTTGGTATAATCCCACACTTGTTCTACTAGTTTTTGCATTTTATTTCCTTTTTTTCATCTTTGACAAGCTTGATGAAAAAAAGGAGGTATTTTATGCTTTTCTAGCTGTCCATGCTCTTATTTTATAAGGAATCTCTATACTTTGCATATGAGAAATTTTAGCTTCTATCATCTCTAAAATTTCCTTCCATCTTTTTTCACCTGCTTGTGCTTGTATATCATTTACAGAATGCCAAGCTCCAAGATAACGCTCTTTATCCCAAAACTCTTTATAGTCACACTCCATAAAAAAGCAGTCTATGAAATCTCCTGTTGAAACAAGAATTTCTTCCCATTTTTTAACATTTTGAGTGCCACTGCTTACACGAGCAAGATCTGGAACAATATGTTTAATCTCCTTTTCAATTTCATCAAAAACCGAACCCTCTACAATGTGGCGAGGATTCCAAATCGCAGTAAAATACCCCCCCCCTGTCAATATACGATTAAATTCTGGGAGAGATTTTTTAGGATCTGTCCAATGGAAAGAACTAGCCATGATGACCCAATCAGCTTGATTATTGCTCATGCAGGTTTCTTCGCCACTCCCTTTATGCCAAGAAATATTTGATAAATTTTGTGTAAATTTTTGCCCTTCTTCACGCATATTATCGTTTGGTTCCACAGCACTAATTTGGCATCCAAACATTTCTCCCAACATCTTAGTAAGTTTTCCAGTTCCAGCTCCTACTTCAACAATATTTAAATCTTTTAAATTTTTATTTTTATCATTGATACAAGCTACAAGTTTTTCAAGTAAAAACGGACTATAAGCAGGTCTATTGTGATAATGTTTTGCAACTTTTGTAAAATCCCCTTGTTTCATATTCATTCCTTTTTCTAAATTAAAACATAATTATATCTTTTTTTTATTAATTTACAAATCTTTCTCCTAAATATCACCATCCAACTCCTTGCACATTTTTTCAAATTCTTGGTAATATTTCCAAGAAGCTACTATATCTGGACGATGTTGTTTAATATAAACCAATTCTTCATCCAAGATATTTTTAGCACTTACTCTAGCATTTTTATTATTATATAAATGTCTCAAAACATCTTCAACTTTAAGCATCAAATCTTCTTCTATTTGAATTCTATTTTTTAATTCATAAGCAAAATTCCGAAGATAATCTATTACTTGCTTATAAAAAATACTATCATTTTTTAATTTATTATAATCTTGCTTATCAATATAAAAACCCACTGAACTATCCATATCTAAAATACTAAGCTCAGAATATAAATTAAATAAGTTATTATCATTTTGAAAAAAATTAATATTAATTATCAAACTATTGTTTTTATTAATCTTTTTATTCGGAATATTTGTATTTAAGTCTTCTTTATTTAAATACAAAGTCAAAGGCAATAGAAAATATAAATTTCCTTTAAAGTAACTTTTTGTTACAAACTCTTTATCGTTAATCTTAATTTGTTTCAAATTAAATTTATTTGATAGATAATTTAATGTGTGAATAGTTTCTTCACCTCTTATCTTTGAGATATCTAAATAAAAACAATCATTAAATTTATCAAAACATTCGATTAAAGATTTCCATAAAAACGATTGCGGCCTTTGTCCTTCCAAAGTATTAGGCAAATTATAATTATATACTTCTACTTCCGTTATGATATCATTAAATTGATAACTCAAATCAAATTCTTTTGTTTTGGCTAAATTATTTCCCCATTTTCTACCATAAGCATGTTTAATCAATTCTATAGGATCCCTTATCTGAAATAGAATAGGAGTTATTTTTTGAAAAGATGAAAATAATTTATCTCTTTTATGCTGATTGCCATACCATGATGGGTCTATATCATTTATAGTAATAATATTTCTTTTATCTTTTAATTCTAACAATTTATTATAAAATTTATAATAACGGATATCCCCGTCTCCTCCACAAAAATAATCCAATATATTAATTTTAAACAAATGATAAAAAAATTGACCTAAAGTAAACGCGCCAGCACCATGGCTAAAAAACCACATAAACTCATAATTGGGTGGTAAAGGCAAATTCATCTTCCAAGCAAGTTCAGCAGGTATGTTATGATAATTGATTTTTTCATTTTCATCATTAAGTTTTTTAGGATCAAGTAATGAAGGATAAGGATGGTTTTCTTTTTTATATTTTTCTTTGAAATCATCTGATAATAACCATTCTTCTATAAGATCGAAATTTTTTATAAAATAATTAAAGTTGTGAAAGATATTATCTAGTATAGGTTGATAATCTTGATGTGTTTTTAAGATATTTTTTATTCTTGGAAATTCTTTTAGGAATAATTGTTTATTATCTTGAATAGCTTTTAAAGTTTCACCATTTAATTCTTTAAATTCTTTTAGAATTTCTCTAAAAATTTGAAATTCTTTATTTGCTTTTTTAATATTATTTTTTAATTTAAATCCACCTCCTTTATACCAATTCTGATAAGCCTTAATTAAAACTTCACCTATCATGTAAGATAAATGGAATTTACATCTTAAAGCTTCATTATAATCAGAACATGTTTCTAAACTTGGGTATTTAAGTTGGGGAAAGACTTGTATGATTTGTTGATAAATTTTTTGTTCTTTTTTATGTTGTTTTTTGATTTTATAGAGTTTTTTAAATAATGCTATATACCCCCCCCCGTTATGTCTATGTTCTATCACAGTTTGACCTAGTTTATAAGCTAAATGGTTTTTTACTCTTTCTATGGCTGAATTTGGGTTGAGCATGGGTTTTTCCTTTAAAATAAATCAATCAAAAAAACAAGAAATAATTATATTCAATTATTGATTAGAAAATGATAAAGATGGGTTTTGATTATTCTCATCTAACTCTTTACACATTCTTTCAAATTCTTGGTAGTATTTCCAAGAAGCTACTATATCTGGACGATGTTGCTTGATGTAAACCAATTCCTCATCTAAAATATCCTTATAAGATTTTGCTACACTTATATTCTTTTTAAAATAATCCAATACATCGTCTACTTTCACTTCTTTATTTTTTTCAACATTAATCCTTTTTTTTAAAGAAATTAAAAATTTATTAATATATTCTAAAACAACATTATAAAGAGTTTGATTATTTATCAAACTATCAAAATGATCTTTTGAACAAAAAATAATCAAGTTTTCATGAAAAATTTCTTTAAACTTATCAGTGATATCTATGCAATTTTCCATAATTTGTATGTTTTTTACAGAAAATCTATTTGAAACAAAAATTTTGACCTTATTATTTACTTTTATAATACAAGGTAATAATACTGTTAATGGTGAATATAATTGCTGATAAAATATTTTATTATTTTTATCTGGGGAAGAAAAATTCAGTATTTTTGATAATTTCTCTAATGTAAATAAAGTCTTGTCTCCAACTATATCCATCATATCAATATAAATAATTTTATTAAATCTAAAAAATTCTATAGTCTTATTTCTTCTAATATTATACATTAACATCCAATGATTAGTATCTGAAAGAGCTTTGATACTTTCAAGAGATGGAAATTTTTGATTTGTATCTGGATTAAAACAACCATTTGATTCGTGAACATAAACTATTCTATCATTAATTTTATCAAAATCAGTATTGTTAATATCTATTTTAAGAATTTCATTAAATCCATTTTTCTGATGTCTAACATTAATAAAAGATTTCAAAGAATCAATAGGATCTCTAAGCAAAATCAATACAGGTTTATTTTGCAACAAAAAACAAAATTTATCATACTTTTGACAATTCACATCGAGTATACCTATGGCAAATTTTAAATCATTGCATGCACAAGCTTCACTAATCAAAAAATTAAAAATACTAATATAACGCTTACCATCCTCATATCCAAATGCACCAATAAGCACAACACCAACTTCTTTTAAAAATCTCTCCATAGCTTTTTCTCCACTTGTATGCAAAAAAAATCCAACAAACTCATAATTGGGTGGTAAAGGCAAATTCATCTTCCAAGCAAGTTCAGCAGGTATGTTATGATAATTGATTTTTTCATTTTCATCATTAAGTTTTTTAGGATCAAGTAATGAAGGATAAGGATGGTTTTCTTTTTTATATTTTTCTTTGAAATCATCTGATAATAACCATTCTTCTATAAGATCGAAATTTTTTATAAAATAATTAAAGTTGTGAAAGATATTATCTAGTATAGGTTGATAATCTTGATGTGTTTTTAAGATATTTTTTATTCTTGGAAATTCTTTTAGGAATAATTGTTTATTATCTTGAATAGCTTTTAAAGTTTCACCATTTAATTCTTTAAATTCTTTTAGAATTTCTCTAAAAATTTGAAATTCTTTATTTGCTTTTTTAATATTATTTTTTAATTTAAATCCACCTCCTTTATACCAATTCTGATAAGCCTTAATTAAAACTTCACCTATCATGTAAGATAAATGGAATTTACATCTTAAAGCTTCATTATAATCAGAACATGTTTCTAAACTTGGGTATTTAAGTTGGGGAAAGACTTGTATGATTTGTTGATAAATTTTTTGTTCTTTTTTATGTTGTTTTTTGATTTTATAGAGTTTTTTAAATAATGCTATATACCCCCCCCCGTTATGTCTATGTTCTATCACAGTTTGACCTAGTTTATAAGCTAAATGGTTTTTTACTCTTTCTATGGCTGAATTTGGGTTGAGCATGGGTTTTTCCTTTAAAATAAATCAATCAAAAAAACAAGAAATAATTATATTCAATTATTGATTAGAAAATGATAATAATCCTCAGGCACACCAATATCTATAAAATAATCATCAAAAATACAAGCCCTAGCCTTTAGTTTTTTATAATTTTCTTGTAAAAACTCTTCAAAAGAAAATTTTTCCTGCAAAGCAAAATCATTAAAAATATCTTTAGTTAAAAGATAAATTCCACCATTGATTAAACCTTGCTTTTTAAATACCTTTTCCTCAAAAGAAATTACAAGATCTTGTTCATCAACATTTACTGTGCCGTATCTATCAAAATCATTCATTTGTTTTAAAGCAAGACAAATTTTACTTTCATTTAGCTTTAATTTACTTAAATCTATGTCAAAAAAAGTATCACCATTTAAAACATAAGCTTCATTTTTTACAAATTTCAAAGTCTCTTTTATGGCTCCGCCTGTTCCTAGAGGCTCTTTTTCGATGCTGTATTTTATTTTTATACCTAAAAACTCATCTTTAAAATACTCTTTTATCACTTCATATTTGTATGATACTGCTAAAATTACTTCTTTTATACCTTGCTTTTTAAGATACTCAAAAATAAATTCTAAAAAAGGCTTATCATTTATCGGTGCCATAGGCTTTGGAATGTCTTTTATAATACTTTTAAGTCTTGTTCCTAAGCCGCCACAAAGTATTATTGCTTGCAAGAAAAACCTTTACCAAAAAGCTCTTCTTCGACAATAGCACAAATAATATGTCCTATTAAAATATGCGCTTCTTGAATTCTTGGCGTGCAAGTTGAAGGCACTTTTATACAATAATCACAAAGTTCATTCATAGCCCCGCCACTAGCTCCACTTAAGCCTATACTTATGATTTCTTTTTGTTTGCAAAACTCTAAAGCTTTTAAGATATTTTTACTATTTCCACTTGTTGAAATGCCTATAAAAACATCTCCCTTAACACCTTGAGCTTGCACTTGTCTAGCAAACAAATTTTCATAACCATAGTCATTACCAATAGCTGTTAATATGCTAGTATCTGTAGTAAGTGCAATACTTGCGATACCGGGTCTATCAAAATAAAACCTACTTACAAATTCCCCTGCAATATGCTGTGCATCTGCAGCACTGCCACCATTTCCTGCTAATAAAGTTTTGTTACCATTTTTATAAGCTTTTATGACTTCTAATGAAGCATTTTTAATAAGAGTTATCAAATTCTCATCTTTTAAAATTTGTTCTTTTACTAAAATAGAATCTGCAAAATGTCCTTTTATATAGGAATTTAAATTCTCCATGATTTAACCCCCTCTTTTGTAAATGAAAAATCTTGCACATAACCTTGCTCTTTTCTTAAAGCTTTGATTAAGTTGTATTTTTTAGTAGGATCTACGAAGAAAAACATAAATCCACCAGCTCCTGCTCCGCTGGTTTTGCCACTATAGGCTCCGTTATCTATAGCAAGTTTATAAATTCTTTCAAGCTCATCATTACTAACGATTTCTGAAATGATTTTTTTTGACCGCCAAGATTTTCCTAAAATTTGCGCCAAAGTACCAAAATCGGCTCTAAATAAAGCTTCTTTCATCTTTATAGCATCTTGTTTTATCGCGTGCATGGCTTCTAAAGATTTTTCATCTCCAAGCTTTCCTTTTTTATGCTCTTCTATATCTTTTGCTTCTCTTGTGATATTTGTAAAATAAAGCACAGTTCTAGCTTCAAGCTCACTAGCTATCCAGTTTTTAATACGCAAAGGATTAACAATGACTCTTTTATTGTTATAAAATTCCATAAAATTAAAACCACCAAAAGTTGCGGCGTATTGATCTTGTGCTCCACCTACTATGCCTAAATCTTCTCTTTCTATCTCATAAGCAAGTTTAGCGATTTCATATTCTCCTAAAGGTAGATTAAGCCATTCTGCAAAGGCTTTTATAACCCCTACAACCAAAGTTGAGCTTCCGCCCAAGCCACTACCACTTGGTACATCCGAATAGGTATGCAAAGAAAAACTCAAAGGTTTTTTTGTAAAATCTTTTACAATGCGATTATAAATACTTTTAAAAATATCTAATTTTCCATCATTTCCTAAGAATTCTTTACTTTCGTACTCACAGTAAGAATTTGTATCAGGAGAATCAAAAATGATTTTTCCATCTTCTCTTTTGATCAAAGTACAATGTATGTATAAAGATATAGTCGCATTTAAAACATAACCTGTATATTTATCACAATATAAATTTATATCAGTCCCACCACCTGCTAGACCGAGACGAAGAGGAGTTTGTGTGCGTATGGTTTTCATAAATCTCCTAATTTATTTATCATATCCAATCAAGTAAAATATTTTGAATATTACATTTATTAATCAATTGCTTTAACTCCCCTATCTTTTTCTCTGAATCATCAAACATATATTCATGTGTTTCACAAGCAATATAATCAATTTTTTTATATATTTTTTTTTCAATAATTTTTTTCATTATCTCAAACTCCATTCCTTCAATATCAAGTTTTAGAAAATAAATCCTTTTATGTTGTGTTAAAATTTCATTTTCGATAAACTCGCATAAATCAATTACTTGAACTTTATATGTTTTTTCCGTCTGACTGTCTTGTACACTTTCAACTATACGATTGCCTTGAGATAGTATCCTATTTCCAAACATAATAAAATCTGTTTCATAATTTCTGTCCGATACTGCTTTTTGAAAAAGTTTTACATTTATATTATTTTCATATTTTTTTCTTAAAAAATAATTTAAATAAATATTTGGCTCAAAGATATAACTTTGCCCGCCACAATGTAAAATAATATCAGTAATTAAGCCTGCATGTCCACCACAATCAATACATACTGGACGATATCCATCCCCCCCCCCATATTTATCGACATAAAGCATCTTGTAAAAAATATCATAATATTGTTTTGGAATTCTGGCATTATCTAATAACAAATTTAATCTACCAAGCCCTTGTGGATCGGCTATAGCACCCTGAATTAAATGCAATGCATTATAAACATTTTCTTGCTTATTCCAATGGTTTAATACTTGCAACTCTGAAATTATCCTTTCTACATCAGCTATTGGTTTCCTAGCTTGCTGATGATTATCAATTTGATAAATCAAGCCATTTAGAGCCTCTTTTAATACTTCCAATTGTTCTTTTTTCATTATTTATCTCCTTTAATTTTAATTAAAATTTGCAAAGCGATTAACTTTCATCATTTTAAACGCTCTTAAAAGCTCTTTAATACCATCTTCTAAAGTATTATCTGGTTTCCAACCTGTAGCCTCTAATTTAGTATTTGAAACCAAATAATCTCTTTTATCTGGATCTTCACCTATGTTGGCTGAATGGATATAAAAATCAGGAATATACTTTTTAATTGTTTCAGCAAGCTGTCTTTTGGTCAAATTTGCAGAACTTAATCCCATGTTATAAGCCTGACCCTTCATCTTATCATAATTCTCAATTCCATGAATAAATCCTTTAACCACATCGCGAACATGAATATAATTGCGTCTAAAATGCTCTTCAAAAAGCACTATAAATTTATCTCTATATGCACGATAAGTAAAATCATTAACAAGTAAATCAAGTCTCATTCTAGGTGAAATTCCAAAAACAGTAGCTAAACGAAAAGTCACACAATTTCCTTTATCGAGCAAATATTGCTCCGCATGCACTTTATCGATCCCATATTCTGAGATAGGACGCAAGGGAGATTCTTCAGTACACATTGCATCTTTTTCTCCTATACCATAACCGCTGTTTGTATTGGGATAAATAAATATTTGAGAAGGACTTGCAAAATCACTTATCATTTTTACGGCTTCATAATTGATCATTTTAGCTAATTTTGGATTTCTTTTACAAAGTGGAGCTCCAACTAAAGCAGCTAGAGGAATAATAATATCAGCTTTTGCTACCTCTTGCCTAATAAGATTTTCATCCATAGCATCACCATTTATAAAAGTAAAATTTTTATTATGAAAACAAGATAAAAGAGAAATTTGATCAAACATCAAATTATCAATCACACAAACTTCATAACCTTTTTCAAGTAAAATCGGCGTTAAAACCGAACCTATATAACCTGCACCACCTGTAATTAAAACTTTTTTTGACATACTTTTCCTTTCGTCTTTGAAAATCAATTTTGTGTTTTATACCATTCATACATCATTTTAATACCATCTTTAAGTTCAATTTTATGCTTCCAACCTAAAGAATGAATTTTTGAGCAATCCATAAGTCTATCCATTGTGCTATCCGGTCTAGAAGTATTGAAAACTAGTTCTCCGCTAAACCCAACTATATTTTTTACCATCAAAGCAACTTCTTTGATTGAATAGTCAATACCTGTCCCTATATTAATATGGGTATTTTTACTTTTTCTATCTTTAATAAGATCTTTAAAATCAATATTTTGCATCGTATAGATAGCTACATCGGCTAGATCGTCACTATGAATAAATTCTCTCCTAACTTTTCCAGTGCCCCAAATTTCTACACTTTTTTTACTAATTCCAAAATTATGCAAATATTCTTTTGCTTCTTCAAAATTATTCATTTTCAAATCTTGAAGGATTTGAGTTATATTACCCTCGCTTAACAATTTTGCTAAATGAAATTTTCTAAGCAATGCGGGTAAGACTCTTGATTTTCCAAAATCAAAATTTGCTTTAGTTCCGTAAAGATTATTTAAAACAAGAGTAATGAAATTAGTACCATATTGAATATTATAACTTTCACACATTATAGCTCCAGCTATTTTGGCTGCACCAAAAGAATAAGCGCCATATTCTAAATCACCTTGAAATAAATATTCCTCTTTCAATGGGTTTTTAGCATTCTCAGGATACATATACCCAGAACCAAAAAATACCAATTTTTTAACATTATTAAGAAATGAATTGTGAATAACATTGTTTTGAATCATCAAATTTTCATAAATAAAATCAGCCCTTTGAGCGACATTTGCAGCACCACAAGGTAAGACTGCAGTCAAAAAAACATATTCTGGCTTTTCTTCTTTAAAAAATTTAGCAACCGCTTGCTGATTAACCAAATCAAGCTCTTGCCTTGTTTTTAAAACAAGATTATTAAATCCTCTTTTTTGTAAGTTTTCTACCAATGCTGTACCTGCGGTTCCTTTGTGCCCCGCTATATATATTTTTGAATTTGTTTGCATCAATAACCTCTAAATCGTATTGGAATTTCTGGATTTGAAATCCAAGGAAAATCTAAATTTTTAAATCCCCCTGCGACATCTCTATATTTCATAATATCAAGATTAATCAAATTTTTTCTTAAATAACTAACCTCCAAAGTGGTACTAAAAAATAATCCTTGAGAATAAAAAATTTTCCCATGGTTGTGAAAATGTGTATGCATTGGAACAAAATATTCATTAAGTTTTTTTAGCAAACTTATTCTTTTTTCCACCCCATCTTGCTCCTCAGGATTGCACCCATGAAATTCAAATATAACTTGTGAGAAATATTTATTTAAAATACTTATATCAATATTTTCAAGCATATCCCATTCGCAATTTTCAATATCACATTGCAAAATATTTGGCTTGCTCTCATCTAAATTATTATCTTTTAAAGCTTGTACCAAAGTAATTGTATTCTCATTATTTACATTACCTATAAATTTTTTATGAAAAACAATATTTTCATGGTCATAAGGACATTTTTCTATACTAGCATCATATTCTATCACCTTAAATCCCCTCTGAGCCATTTCTAAATCCCAAGGAGAACTATCCGAAACACCCAAAGAAAGAGCTTTTGCATTAATATCACTCATATCCCCCCCCCCATTATACATCACATAACCACCATCTCCATTACCACCTATTCTTAACAAATCACACAAAGGCAATTCCAAAGGTCGAATGAGATTTAAATAATTTATAATATTTTGATAACATTGTTCATTATTATTTATACGAATATAATTTCTATCTCTTGCTTGTAATAATAAAAGTAAAATTTCTTTATCTTTTTTATCAATATCTAAATTCGAAATAATATTTGACATTAAGATTTGATAGGACAATTGATTGCTAAGTTTAATATTATTATTTAATTCTTTTAATAATTTTTCCATAATTTATCCTTTATTTTTAGTTGCAAGAATATCGCGATCGGAAAGAATAGGCGTATTTGTTGGCCAATCTATACCAATTCTTTCATCATTCCATGCATAAGTAAATTGATCAGGTGCATCCATATATTCCCCCTCATAAGCAAGTTTATAATAATACACTGCTTCCTTTGAACTCACATAATGAGAATTTCCCATATTTGGTGGTAATAAAATAAGTTGCTGATTTTTATAACTTATAATAAATTTCTCCCATTTTAAATAAGTTGGGGAATCTTTTCTGCAATCAACCACAACTTGATGCACTTCTCCATAGACACAAGTTACAAGTTTGTAAGTTTTCACATCTCCGTGTATTCCACGTAAAACATTAAAATGGGAATTTATAAATTTGTCATGCTTAAATTTAATTCCATCTGGAACCAACTTGCTTAAATATTCATCTGTAAAAGCTGTCCAAATTTCACCTCTTAAATCTCTAAATTTATTAGGAGTTATAATATACACTCCTTTTAAAATTTTTGATTCTTGTATATCAAATTCTATTGCCATTATTTTCCTTTTTTAAATTCTTTTTTTAATTTTTTAACCTCAAACCACAACATAATATATCCTCCTTTATGCCAATTTTTATGAGCTTTGATTATAATCTGTCCTAATTTATAAACAAAACCCTCTTTTTCTTTTAAAGCCGACTCATAATCAGAATAATATTCTAAACTAATAGATTTTTTATCCATTTTATTTTGGCTTTCTTTATGCATATCTCTTATGTAAGACAAAACATATGGCATCCTTATATATCCCCATAAAGATTTAGAATTTTTAATAGCAGCAACGCCAAGTTTATAAGCTAAATGATTACGAATCTTTTTTACAGCACCTATTTCTTGATCGCTTTTAGGAAGATCTTTAAAAATAAACATTTTAAATTGATCAAATATTATAGGATGAAAATTAGGATAATAAGTATTGACCCTAGATTCTGGAATATTAAATTCAGAAAAAATCCTACATGCAACATAGAAAATATTACTATACTGATCAAAATCTTTAAAATAATAATTCATATAAATATCGTAAGGAAAAGTTGGATTTTGGCCATATCCTAGCAATAAGTCGAAAAACTTTTTTTTATTTTTACAAATTACTTGCTCCAACCTATCATCTGCTTCTTTAAATTTTTCATTTTGCAACAACAAATTAATATAAAACACTTCAGAATTTAAGCTACCAGAATCATACCTTAAAGATTTACTTAAATATCTTAATTTTATATCAAAATTTAAATTCAATTGTTCCGAAAGTAAAAAAAGGAAAAAATAATTGCACGATCGATACAAGTCATCAATATTTTCAATATCAATATATTTTAAAATAATCTCATATTGTTCAATGAGCGACAAATGATCAAATATATTGATAAAAATTTTATTTTCTATCCAACTAGCACATCTTGAAAATCCTGTTGTCCCAGAACCAAATATATACTCAGATTTAGACATTAAAACCAATTCAAAAAGTAATCTATCATATCCATTATCTAATTGTTCGAAAGCTATGATATCATCTATTGAAAAAATATTTTCTTGAGCTTGTTTATTGAAAGAACAATATTCTTTTAAATTCTGTATTAAATTAAGATCATCTCCAAAAAAAATAACACGATGTCCTTTTTTTATTTCTTTTAGAGCAATCTCTAAAGCAAATGGGTATGGAAAGATTTTATATCTACAATGATATAGTATATTTCTATAAAATTCATCATGAATAACCTCACCTGTTCTAATATGTATAGCAACAAACTTTCCAATGTCTAAAAATTTACTATGAGCTTTTTCAAAAATTTTTTTAACATGAGATGAAAAATCTATTTGTTTCCAACATGAAACCAACTCTGTTCTATATTCGCCCTCGTCAACATCTGTAAAATATTCACTAAGATCACCTTGAGTTGAATACCACCCCCATTCTTTTTCGTAAGGTTTTTTCAAAATATTTTTAATGCTTTGTCTATACAAACTCCACAATACTGGTGTTTCATAAGCGAATTCTATATCTTGTCTATAATAACTTTTAATAAAATCTTGATCAAACAAATACTCTCTAGTTGGCAAATTTGCCCAAGGAATCAATACTTTACCATCTAATAAATTTTGAATATTATTAATATCTCTCCATACAAAACCGAATTTAAAACCAAATTTTTTAGATATATAAAGAGCATTTAATAATGCTCTCATTCTCTCTCCAAATCCATCATCCCTTCCTGCAATTATGAGAGGTTTTGAATTATCCATTATTATCCTTTCTTAAATTTCTTTCTATATAGCTGTGCAATCTTATAAGGTAAAATCACTATAGCTAAAACATTCCATTTTCTAGATGTTTTTAAAATAAGCTCTCCAAGCTGATAGGAAAAAAAATTTCTAACCATAATTGCCTCATTGTAATCTTTATAAAAACTCAAATCTATGTTTATTTTTTTTTCAGTTAAATAAATTTTTTTTTGCTCATGATGAGAAAAAATTAAAATAGGAATTAAAACTATCAGCTTTATCCATTTTAAAGGATTTTTAATATTTAAAAGTATAACTTTACCCAATTTATAAGAAAGATGAGATTTTATAATATCTACAGCACCAATAAGGCCAAAATAACAATCATTATCCATATTATATTTAACTCTAATATCTTTACAACTTCTTAAAACAGACCAGTTAAAAAAAGAATTTTTTTGATCTAATGTTATTTTGTTGTTTAACCTAGGAGCGAAAATACCCACTCTATCTTTTACTCCATTAAGAATAAATGGAACATTTCCCATAATTTCGATAAATTTTTTATCTATATAATTATTGCTTAAATAATTCAGATATAAAATAGTTACATTCATATTGTCAAAGATTTTTTCATAATTATCAGTTTTTACTATATACTCCATAAAAAGCATTACCCCATCGATATATTCATCATATCTAAACTTTTGCAAAGCCTCCCCTTCTAAAAAATCAAAAACAGGAATCACTCTACCATCTTTTTTATCATATCCTAAAACCTGACCTTGTAACGAACGAACAAATAATTCTATACCATAAGTATAATTTTCATTTAAAGGGAGCATAAATAAAGATTGAGTTTTAGTTTTATTTAATTTACTACGATATAAATATAAACTGCCAAAAAACATATTTTTAAATTGTTGATTACTTTCAATTCTTTTTACAATATAATCCAAAGTTTCACCCGTGCCACAGCACTCAACAAAAGCAAAAATTTCTTGTTTATCAATTTCTTGATCCAAATACTCATCAATTAGCTGTATTTTTAACTTATCTTTATTTCTAAAAGGCTCTCTCCAAGACTCTCGAGAACCATACAAGTATTTTGTTTTAATATTAATTTTTTTTGCTTGAATTAACATATCGGTCATTTTTTGCAATACATAACCATCTCTTGCTATAAAATATAAACATCTAATAGAGTTTTTTAAAGCAATATTTAAAATCCACTGAACATAAGGTAATAGCATAGGGGCACCAAATGAAACTCCTATCTCTTGCAAGTTAGTCAAGGTATTCTCAAGTCTTATCTTTTTAGATATTCCAATTATTTTTTGCAAATCCATATCTAATGAATTACGGTTTAATGCAAATTCTTCATATGGAAGCAACTGATTAATATAAAAATTTGTAGAAATTTCCAAATTTGAGGGCTTAAGATAATCCCCCACCCAATTATCGCCGCAATGAATCCATTTTTTTGGATCAACTTTTTCTAAATTTAATATAGCCTTAAACAAATTCCCGCTATTTTTTTTTAATCTAAACTCTGATGACATATATATTGGAATATTATTAAAAATAGGGGAAAATTTATTTAAAAAGGTTCTAATAATAGAAGAACTAAAATACATATCAGAAATTAAAACAACTCTCTTTTCATTTTTAATAAGCTCTTCAACCAATTCTATATTTTTTTTAATTGGATATAATGTCTCTTTTTCAGTATTAATTTCGAGTTTCATTAACTCCTCTTTTTGTTGAAAACTTAAAGAAAAATTCTGCTGTAATAAATTATAAATTTCATCAAAATTGGTATCTTCATATTTATTTTTACACACATTTCGATAATAATACTGCTCAACCTCCACTCTTATTCTATCAAAATTTTTAACTAAATTTAAAGGAAAATCCATATTTCTCATTTTTTGTTTCATTATTAAAAATACAGCACTAGGTTTAGCTATATTTCTAGAAATTAAAGTGTCAAAAATATCAAAAGAAAAAAGTACATAATTTTCTTGATTAATACGATATAAATATTGATTTTTACAAATTTCATCTCGAACCATTTTTAAAATATTTTTTTCATAAATTTCATAAGTGGATGTTTGAAGATAATTATTCCTAGAATTTGCACCCATTGCATCTAACTTATTTTTATTTTTATACGCTTGTATAAAAGCATTTTTTAAAGAATCTACGCTACCGGTTTTAACCAACCATCCACTATTTTCATCTAAAATATATTTAGCTCCAATATTTTCAGTTAATATCAATGGTTTAGACATCATCGCACCTTCCAATGCAACCAAAGAGCACGATTCATCTCTAGATGGTACAACCATAACATTGCATTGGAAAATCAAAGAGTGTATTTTTTTTCTATCTCTTAATTCCCCGTGATAAAAAATGTTTGGAAATTTTTTGGCTAATGATAAAATCTTGGGGAAAAAATCTTTAGCTCCCTCCCAAAATCTTCCAGCAAAATGAAGCTCACATTGATCCCTTATATCTACTGGAAGATCAATGAAAGCTTGTAACAACACATCATAACCTTTTCTTTTTTCAATAGTCCCTAAAGCTAAAAATTTTAATTTATCTGACTTTATCTGTTTTAAAAAATCGTCATGCTTTTCATAAAAAACATCATCTACATAATTATGTAAAACCTCTACATTTTTATTATAATTATGAATTATAAAATCCTTTGCATACTCACTAACCACATAAAGTTTTTTAGCTTTTTCTAAAGCCAACTTCCTTTCTGGCTTCCAAAAAAAATCAGGAAGATTTTCAGCCTCTCTAATATACCAAACAACAGGAGTTAAATTTTGGATCAACTCAACACATTTATATACTACTATAGTATTTGCTATGACCAATGAATATTTTGAAATTCTTTCATGCACCCATTTAGAATCAATATCATCTTCTGAAATAACTTCAACATATACGCCTAATTTATCAAACTCACTAATATAAGGTCCTTCATTATAGGTCCAAATATCTACAGCATATTTATTATTCAATAATACTTCACATATTCTTTTAAAACTATTTAAAGCTCCTGTATATTCTAGTTCTGGAGTAATAAGAAGAATTTTTTTTATCATAATACACTTTCAAATTAAATATTCATGTTTTGTTTTATTGCTAGAACGCCATTTTCCAATTTCTGCCCATTGTGATACCTTGCAATATCTACAAAAAGGAATAGGCTTAGAAAGAAAAAATAAAATTTCTTGATAATCCTTGGCTTTATAAATATCAATAAAGTCAAATTCGCAAACTTCAAAATGATTTCCATACTTTTTATTAAAATGCTGTACATGTGCAGGAAAGGTACAAGTAAATAGCTTTCCATCTTTAAACTGAACACAGTGATTTGCCATACTATAATTTGTAAAACTATGGTAATTATCACAATTTCCAGAAGGATCTAGAGAAAATTTCCAAGAAGTTTTTTCCAACTCTCCATTGTTAAAAAATATCAAGGGGATATCATATTGATCACACTTATCTTTAATCAAATCCCAATTAATTTTTATAGGATACTTTGTTGGACGAATTTGCATTTTATTCCTTTGGCATGAATTCCAAAAATCCTCATTTTGCTTATCAAGTAAAATACCATTAGTTACCAACCAAATGGCACTTTTTGGAAAAAAATATCTTGTAATGTCAAAAAACTGTATACAATTGGGATTTAAAAGAGGTTCGCCACCCATCAATCTAAAAGTTCCGACAATACCTTTAGATATTTCTGAAAGTCTTTGCATATCTTTTTTAAAAATTTCTATATCTGGAAATTCTTTTTCAGCTATTTGTGAAAAATGATTACAACCAAAACAATTTAAATTACATGATTCGGCTAAATGAATTTCAACAATCTCTAAAAAAGCTTGAGGTGTAATTTTTCTTAAATGAAAATCTAATACTTTATAGTGCTCTTTTTTTAATTGCGATAATTCTATCTTTGTATTATTAAGATCTATCTTTGTATTATTAAGATCTATCTTTGTATTATTAAGATCTATCTTTGTATTATTAAGATCTATCTTTGTATTATTAAGATCTATCTTTGTATTATTAAGATCTATCTTAATTTTTTCATGTTGCTTGAAATTTTTTATGATAGACAAAAACCATTTTTTAAATCGCTGCATTAAAACATCCTTTAAAACAAACTGCCAAAAATATTATATCATCTTATTCTTATATTCCTTATATCTTTTTTTTAACATAAATGGCAAAATAAAAATCTTCCCTTTATACCATCCCTTAAAAGAAAGCAAAATCAATTTTCCAAATTTATAAGATAAATGCTCTTTTATAACTAATGCTTCATGATAATCCAAATAACACTCTAATGGAAGAAGCTTCAAATCTGGTCTAAATTGTACAATAGACCTATAAACTTTATGCTCAAAATTATGCTCAAGGCAAATTTTGAGCATAAGAAAAGGTAATTTAATAATTTTATTAAATGACTTTGCCTCAACAACAACTTTACCCAATCTATATACCAGCTGGTTTTGCAAACGAGCTCTAGCTCCTCTAGAAAAATAATAATATATTACAGGATTTTCAATTATTTTATTAATTCTTTGCATATTTATATTTCCGAATAAATTCTCATCAAGCTCTTTATCTTTTAAAATCTTGCGAAAATCTTGCGAAAATCTTTTTAAAAAATCCAACTTATATCTTTCATCGATTCTTTCTAAAGTAAACATATAATTTCCAAAACGATGCAAAGCACATATTGGAGCAAGTGTTTTTTCAAGATCAGGATGTTTTTTTAAAAAATCTCGAATAAAATCATATTCTTCACATGCACAATATACTTTTTCTTTGCTTTTTACGGATGAATTAGGATTATCTCTTCTAAGCATATAAAATGCTTCATTAATAAAATAAATACTTTTAGCAAGAGCAAAAATTTGAAACCATAAACCATTGTCTTGATAGGAAGCTCCTGGAGTTTCGTTTAACTTAATTTGATTTGTTCTTAATAAATCCAATCGGTAAATACCGATTGGATTTATTCCATCCGAACCTAAAAATATTCTTATATCTTTATTCCAATTTACTTTATAATTATAAATATCTTCACAAGAATTTCTCAAAACATTAACATATTCAGTTTTACCATATGCAAATATATAAAAATCCCCTTTAACAACTTCACAATCATTCTTTTTAGCAATTTCATAAAGTCTTTCATACATATTTGTTTTAATATAATCATCACTTTCAACTATACCAAGATATTCTCCCTTTGCCTCTTTTATACCAAGATTCATTTGATAACCATAACTTTTCTTATCTGATATTATTACCCTAAGCCTCTTATCTTTTTTTTCATAGTTTTTTAAAACTTCTAAAGTTCCATCAGTTGAATTTGCATCAATACAAAGTATCTCAATATCTTTTAAAGTTTGATTTAATATACTATCAATACATTCTCTTATATATGATATAGAATTTAATGAAGGTACAACAATAGAAACTTTTGGAGTATTATAATTCATCATTTCATCCTTGCTTATTTTTTAACTCATTTTTACAAAATAATACTTTATAATTTAATACTTCAACAAAATATTAAAACCTAAAATTCTAGCCCATTGTAAATCTTTACCACATTCAATAACATTTGGATTTCCAACTAATGATAATAAAGGTATATCGCTTACACAATCACTATACGCATAAGAATTTTTTAAATCAAATTGTTTTAAGTTAAATTTTTGAGCTAATTTGTAAAGTTTTCTTTCTTGCATGGTATGAATTCCATCTATATTTCCAGTTAATTTATTCTTATAAATTTCAAGATCTACGGCCACAATATTCTCAATATTATAAATTCTAGCAAATTCTTTAATATAAATCGTAAGACCACCTGATACTATAACGATTGTGTGGCCTTCATCTTGATGCCAAAAAAGTCTATCCATAACATTTTGATTAAGATTTGCCATCACATCAGTATAAACAAACTCTTGAGCAATTTCTTCTGCCAAATCAACATCGAGATCAATTAACCATTCATAACGAGGATAAGGAAGGTTTTCTCTTTGAAACCTTTCTCTTCTTGCTAAATTTTTACTTTGCGTATAATTAATATTTTTAGATCCAGCTAAAGGCAAATATCTATCAAGCGTTTGAAAATTAGTTAAAGTTTCACAAAAATCAAATAAGGCCAAAATTTCCTTAGACATATTTTATTCCTTAAAAACATCACAAATTGATTTTAATACCATATCATTCTCCTCTAAAGTTCGACTTGCAATTCTAATAAATTCTCCTTCTAAACCTATCTTATCATTGCAAGTTCTCATATAAATACCATATTTAATCAGCATTTTAGCAACAAAATCTGTACTAGAACTACCATCCAAAAGCTCCACAAGAGCAAAATTAGCCATACTAGGATAAACCTTAAATTGTTTAATTCCACTTAACTTTCTAAAAAAAGTCTGAGTTTCTTGTATATATTCCCTTCTAACCTTGTCATATTCATCAAAAAAGTTTTTTCTTACATATAATCTTAAAAAATATTCACTAAGTCCCGAAGAATTCCACAAATATCCATTTTTCAATAAACCTCTTATCTTATCTTCTGACATAATTGCATAACCTATTCTAATCCCTGCTACGCCAAAATCTTTAGACATACTTTTGATAATAATAGTATTATGAAATTCTTTAAAAAGATACTCAATATTAATCCCATTATAATCCTTATTTTCATAAGCAAAATGAATAAAGGACTCATCAATAATAATATTTTTAACATATTTCAATTCACTTAAAATGTATCTTAATTTCTCATAGTTAATATATCCTCCATCCGGATTATTAGGATTTATTAAAACTACACTATCTGGATTTTCATTTTTAACAAAGTTAAGATAGTGTTCTATATTCAAGTTATAATTATCTTCTTTAGAAAGTTGATAATAAACAACACTTGTTTCAGACTTAGCAAATTCATAATAAGATGAAAAAGTAGGAATATTAACAATGATCTTTTTACCTACAAAATTATGCATTACAGCTTGAATAATCTCTATAGCACCATTTCCAATAAAAACATTTTTAGGATCAATTCCTATAAAATCTGCAACAGTTTTGGCAATTATACTATTTTGAGAAGGATAAAATTCCAAAACTGACCTTAGTTTTTGACCATCTATTAACTCCTCTTTTAAATATCTTAAAAAAAGAGCTGTCGCATAGGGATTAGATAAAAAACAAGAATCAATTTTTATATTTAATTCCGGTATTTGCTCAGCCATGGTAAAAATACTCGGACTATGACTACCAGAAGCATTTTTCAAATCTTTTATCTTTTGCGTAATATTTTTTTCATAATCATTAAGTTTTATCAACATCAAATCCTTGAAGAATACAAAAGTAAAAATAATTCTTACTATAATTGCATCAAACAAGGTGAAAACCTCCTTGTTTTTTAGCAAATTCTTGTATTTTTTCAGCAACATAACTCATTTGATTTCTTGTACCTATACTAATACGACAATTTTTAGAAATAAGATGAGAATAGTTGCGAATAAAAATACCCTCTTTTTCCAAAAACCCTACAAAAAGAGATATATTCTCATTTTGAATCAAAACGAAATTTGCTACAGAATCATTGAATATCCCCCCCCCGCCAGTAGTTAAGGTATTCAAAAATTTCACAAATTCCATCCTAGCACAACTCACTTCATCTACATAATCTCTCATATATTGTAAATCCTCCAATGCTGCATTAGCTGCAATTTGAGATAGCATAGGAACACTTTTTGGATTTCTTAATTTATTTATTGATTCTATATTTTCTGGATGTGAAATTATATATCCTATCCTAAAACTCGCCAATGCAAAAGCCTTAGAAAATGTTCGAGTTATAATTAAATTATTACATTGTTCAACCAAATCACATACACTCTGGCTAGTAAATTCATAATAGGCTTCATCAATAATAAACATTACATTAGGATTATTAATAATTAGAGACTTAATTTTTTGAATATTATAAGATTTCCCGGTTGGATTATTCGGATTACATAAATATAAAAGTTTTATTCTCTTTTCATGTATAAAATATTCTAAACTATCAAAATCTAAATTAAAATTATCATCAAGTGTAAATGAAATAGTTTCAATACCTACCCCATTAGCTCTAGATCTAAAATTATCATAAGTAGGGGAAACAATTCCGATTTTATCACATTTATCTAAAAACACATCGATGATGCATTCATGAGCAGAATCGGATCCTTCAAACAACTCAACAAAAGAACTATTTATCTGTTTGGTATATTCTGCTATTTTATCCAATAAATATAAATTTTTTGTATTCGGATACCAGTTTAAATTTCCATTAACTAAAAATTTTTTAATGCTTTCTATAACATAAGGAGATGGCGGAATCGTAGCCTCATTCCAATCAAGTTTCAAAATATTTGATTGACTCGAATTCCATATTTTGTGTGGAATAGATAAATAAGGAGTAAGTTTTTGAATATTTTTATTTGCTTGCATTATCCAACCTTTTCAAACGCCACAAATCCCCCAATTTCTTATCCCACTCTTTAGGAATAACTTTTTCACCAGCTGCACCATGAGTAAAAGTTAATTCCCCAATATAAATTTTCTTATCAAACTGATATAAATCGACTCTAACATAATCAAAAGGTTTTGCAAGAATCAAAGAAATATTTATCATAGAATCCAAAAGATTAGGTTTTTTAGGAATCATTGTAACATTTTTATTATCATACATAAAATTAAAAGGTGCTAAATTCCATGATAAATCAAACATAGCCCTTTGATAATTATCAAATCTGTCTGTTGTAACTTGTATAAAATTGTTAGATAAATTTTCTTTGTCAAAAATATGAAATTTATATGTATCTGCTGGTTTCTTATTTTCTCCCAACAATAATTCTTCTGCAAAGACTCTAGGCTCTATATCCTTATAATGCCATTCTCTAAATACACTATAATAATTCCATTCCAAATGTTTTTTTAATTTTTTCATAGCATTTGAAAAAACAACAGTATCTCGTAAAAATTCTTGTTTATTTTCAACTATAACATAACCTCCACAATCATGATTAGTTTTTAAAACAAAAGAATTAGGTAATTCGTTGAAATTAATATCATATATATTTTTATATATCCCATATATTTTTGGAAGATATTTGCATTTATTGGTTTCAAAAATTTTATCTTGTAAATCGTCTATATTATTAAATAAAATAGATTTTTCATTTAATATATCGATTTTATCCCAACTATATTCATGATTATCAGACAAAGCGCTAGCTACATAAAATCTCATCTTAATTTTATCTGCAAGAAAAGAATATATACAACTTCTATCATATAAAATTCTATATATTAATTTTTCATTAAATGTAACAGGACATTTAAAGTCTGGAGTATAATCAAAAATTTGTTTATGTCTATTTAATAAAAAGTCATAATCACTTAATTCCTTAATATTTTTTTTTGAGCTACTTATATCTTTTTTATATTGCTTATATATTTTTTTAATTTTAAAAATAAATAAAATAGGATTATTGATAAAAGATTTTCCTAAAATATAACTTAAATGTTTTTTAGTTTTCAATGCCTGTTCATAATCAGAATATTCCTCTAGAGGGGGAAGCTGTAAATTTGGATAAAATTTAATTGTAGTTTTATAAATTTTTTGTTCAAATTTAAATTGTTTAATCTCCAAAAACAATTTAAATGGAAATTTCAAGATTTGTACTGGATTTTTAAGATCAATCAAAAGTTTACCTATTCTATAAGATAATTGCCATTTAATCCTTTCAGAGGCACCAAAATATAACTTACCAAACATATCATTACAATACCCCATATAGAGAAAATAATAATTTTCTGGGTTTTCAACTATAGAATAAATTATTTTCATATCACCATCCCCGAATAAATTCTCATCAAGCTCTTTATCTTTTAAAATCTTGCGAAAATCTTGCGAAAATCTTTTTAAAAAATCCAACTTATATCTTTCATCGATTCTTTCTAAAGTAAACATATAATTTCCAAAACGATGCAAAGCACATATTGGAGCAAGTGTTTTTTCAAGATCAGGATGTTTTTTTAAAAAATCTCGAATAAAATCATATTCTTCACATGCACAATATACTTTTTCTTTGCTTTTTACGGATGAATTAGGATTATCTCTTCTAAGCATATAAAATGCTTCATTAATAAAATAAATACTTTTAGCAAGAGCAAAAATTTGAAACCATAAACCATTGTCTTGATAGGAAGCTCCTGGAGTTTCGTTTAACTTAATTTGATTTGTTCTTAATAAATCCAATCGGTAAATACCGATTGGATTTATGCTTTGAAAATTAAATATATTAGGGTGGGTTTTAAAAGAAATAATTTGATTATATAAAAAATCAATAGGAGTAATTTTCGAATATTTTCCTTTATTTGATTCTAATATATAAAAATCCCCTTTAACAACTTCACAATCATTCTTTTTAGCAATTTCATAAAGTCTTTCATACATATTTGTTTTAATATAATCATCACTTTCAACTATACCAAGATATTCTCCCTTTGCCTCTTTTATACCAAGATTCATTTGATAACCATAACTTTTCTTATCTGATATTATTACCCTAAGCCTCTTATCTTTTTTTTCATAGTTTTTTAAAACTTCTAAAGTTCCATCAGTTGAATTTGCATCAATACAAAGTATCTCAATATCTTTTAAAGTTTGATTTAATATACTATCAATACATTCTCTTATATATGATATAGAATTTAATGAAGGTACAACAATAGAAACTTTTGGAGTATTATAATTCATCATTTCATCCTTGCTTATTTTTTAACTCATTTTTACAAAATAATAATGCCGATCTTACAACATCTTGCATATCATAATATCTATATTCTCCCAATCTTCCCCCAAAATATACATTACTCTCGTGTTTTGCTAATTGCTTATACTTTTCATACAAAGCTTGATTTTTTTCATCATTTATTGGATAATAAGGCTCAATACCCTTAATCCATTCTAAAGGATATTCTTCGCTTATAACTGTTGTATCTGTATTTCCAAATTCAAAATGCTTATGCTCTATAATTCTAGTATAAGGTATTTCCTTGTCAGTATAATTGACAACTGCCACTCCTTGAAAATTGTCTAAATTTAATATTTTATGCTCAAATTTTAAACTTCTATATTCCAAAGCTCCATATCGATAATCATAATAAGCATCAATACAACCAGTAAAAACTATTTTTTTAGCTTTATTTTTAAATTTATCTTTATATTTTAAAAAATCAGTATTTAAAATAACTTTACTTTTTTTTAGCATTTTATCAAAAATTGCCGTATAGCCGCCTTTAGGGATACCTTGATAGGGATCATTAAAATAATTATTGTCATAAATATATCGAACAGGCAATCTTCTTATAATAGAAGCAGGCAAATCCTTACAAGATCTACCCCACTGTTTTTCTGTATAACCCTTAATAAGTTTTTCATATACATCTGTACCAACTAAAGATATAGCTTGTTCTTCCAAATTTTTTGGAGGATGTTGAATTATTTGTTTTTGCATTTCAATTATTTTTCTAGCTTCATTTGGAGTTTTAATTCCCCATAATTTACTAAAAGTATTCATATTAAAAGGCAAATTATAAATTTCATCTTTATAGATTGCAATAGGAGAATTGATAAAATGATTAAATTCACAAAATTGATTCATATAATCCCATATATTCTGATCTGAAGTTCTAAAAATATGAGCACCATATTTATGCACATTGATATTTTTAATATTTTCGGTATAACAATTACCTCCAATATGTTCCCTTTGCTCCACAACTAAACAAGTATAACCTTTTTCAGTTGCTTCGTAAGCAAAAATACTACCAAACAATCCAGAACCAACAATTAAATAATCATACATGAATCACATTCCTCACAAAACCTAATTATAAAAAAAATTACCTGAAAAATAAATATCTTATATATTTTTTAATAATATTTATTTTAAAAATTTTAAAATAAATAAAAGCTCCATAAAAATTTGTTAAATGGACATAGCGATAATTTTTATACTGTTTTAATATTTTTTTTATTTGAATTTTGATACAACAAGGATCTCTTTTTAGTAAAAATATCCTTAAACATCTTTCACAAATAAATTTAAAAAATGCTTTTTCTAATAAATATGCGTTATATCTATTCTCCATTAATATTTTATCATTAAAACAATTTTTTAAAACATAAAACATACTCATTGAAGAATAATATTCTTTAGCTTCTTTAATATTTATATTAAAACTATCATAAATACTTTGCATATATCTTGGAATATGAATTTGTAGTTCACTATCACTTAAATTAATTGTACTATTAGATCTTATTCTATAAGTATGCATCGATGATGGAAAAATATAAATATATTTACATTTGGCAAATAATAACATGCCGAAGTGATGATCTTGATGAATAATATAATCAATAAATTTAAGCTTAATGTTTTTTAAATAAATAAAATCAATCATACCCGACCAAGTGAAATAAAAATTATAAATTTTCTTGTTTATACTATACTCCAACCAAACTTTAGACTTTATAACCCCCTCATGTAAATCATATAATTTTAACAAACTACTCCATTGTTTCTTAAATCCTTCTTCAAATATACTACAACTGTCAAACCAAACCACCTCAACCCCATCCATTCTAGGAACACATTCTTCTATGCAATTTAATTCCCAATAATCATCAGAATCTAAAAAGATAATATAATCAATATCAGGGGCTTTAAAATTTAAAAGCTCATCTTTGTTTTTAAAGAAATTTGAACTTTTATATATTTTATAAATATTATAAGGATTATCTTCATTGTCTAGTTTAAATTCTACTAAAGAGTTTTCTTTTAATTCTTGGGTAATGTTTTTAAAATCATATTCTTTACTAAAGAATTCTATGCCAACATTTCTTGCTGTACTTTGTCCCCCATTTTCCTTATCAAAAAGTATAAATCTTTCATCTTTTAAAGTATATTCTTTGGCTATATTAAGCGAGTTTTCATCTGTACTACCATCATTTACAAGTACAACTTGTAAATTTTTATAAGTTTGATTGACAACACTATCTAAACATTCTCTTAAATATTTTTCTACATTATAGATTGGGATAACTACACCTACAGTTTTCACAGTAATTTCCTAAATATCGGTATAAAATACATCTGCTGAAAAAACTTTATCTTTAATCTCTTTAAGCTTATCATCAAAACGATTGGCTATGATCAAATCAACTTTAGCTCCAAAAACATTAAAATCATTCTCTACTTTAATATTTAAAAATTTTTTCTCCTTAACCAAAGGTTCGTATATTATTAATTCAATATTACTATTATATTCTTGTAAATATTTTATAATATCTATAATCACAGAATTTCTAAAATTATCAGAATTTTGCTTCATAATTAATCTATAAATACCTAAAATGTTTGGTTTTTTTTCTAAAATAAGCTGGGTTATAAATTTTTTTCTTATCTCATTAGTTTCAACTATAGCTTTAATTAAACTATTAGGAATATTATAAAAATTTGCAAGCAACTGTTTTGTATCTTTAGGTAAACAATATCCACCATATCCAAAACTAGGGTTATTGTAATATTTTCCAATTCTATCATCAGCACTAATACCCTTAATTATATCCGCTGAATTTAAATTATGTTTTCTTGCATACGAATCAACTTCATTAAAAAATCCCACTCTCATTGCTAAGTAAGTATTAGAAAAAAGCTTAACGCTTTCTGCCTCATCCGAATCCATATAAAAAATATCAACATTTTTTTTCTCTATATTTTTTAAAAACAAATCTCCAATAGTTTTACCCAAAACACTTTTATCACCAATAATAATTCTACTGGGATATAGACTATCATATAAAGCACTTCCCTCCCGTAAAAATTCTGGAGAAAAAACAATATTAGACATATTAAATTTTTGTTTTATGGTTTTTGTATATCCTATAGGCACAGTGCTTTTAATAATAACATTGATCTTAGAATTTATATTTTTTATATCTTTTAAAACATTCTCTATACTTCTTGTATCAAAAAAATTAAGCTGTTCATCATAATCAGTTGGAGTAGCAATAACTGCAAAATCTGCATTAAAATAAGCCTCTTTGATATTTGAAGTAGCATGTAATTTACTTATATTTTGCACAAAGAACTTTTCAATTAATTTATCTTTAATAGGAGACTTATGATTATTAATACTTTGGATTTTATTTTCATCAATATCTAACAATACAACCTCATTTTCATTATTTTTTGAAAAGAGTATAGCATTTGCAAGCCCAACATAACCAATTCCAACAATGACTATTTTCATATTTTACCTTTCATTATTTTATAATTAAAATCCTCAAAAAATCCCTTAGGATTAAAAAACAATTTTCTTGCCAAGCGATAAAATTTAGTATGTGAAATCATAGCACCAAGATACTCTAAACCTAAAATTTTCATCAAAAATGAAAAAGGTCTTATACTCTTAAGCTCATGCAAATAAGGTTTATAAACAAAAGATCTTAAAGGATAAAAGCTTTTATCATGTTTTTGTGCCATCAGCATTTTTTCTTTATCAATGATGATTTGATAAAAAATCCCATCATGCTCAAAACTATAAAGCTCGTTAATCAAATAATAAAGCATTTTATACAAATCATACTTATCATCATTGTTTTGGCTTAAAAAATCCAAGATAACTTTTTTTTCATCCTCCTTTAAAGTTAAGAAATATTCTTTCACTTGATAAAGTTTTTGCTCGCTTAAATTTAAATCTTGTTTATAACCTAAATCTAATTTTTTTGCAAAAAACCAAGAATGAGGTAAAATTCCTTTTTGAAAATAAAAAATATCACAATAATCTATACCATTAAATTGTAGTTTTATACTTGCATCCAAAAATATTTTAGTGATTTTTTCTTGTTGTAAAAAATCCAACAAAAGTTCATATTTTAACTCTTTAGCTATAAAAAAATCACTTATATTTTTATAGATAATTTCTCCCACATAAACACTAATATCCTTAAAATCATAATTTTGATCTTTAAAAAGCATTAAAACTTTTTCACCTTTGGCTTTAAAAACTTGCAAAGGCTTTAAATCGTGTTTTTTGATGTTTTTTAAATGCTTATAAAAAAGCTGATGGTTCTTATCTTTATTTTGCATATAAGCGTTTTGATTGGGTTCTATATGATAAAAATGATATATATAAATTCCATAAAAACAAGCCTCATAACCAAGCAATGAAAACCAAGATCTAAAACCTTTAAAGTTAAAAAAATTCCAATTTCTAGCATCATAACTTAAATTAGTAGGCATTTTTTCAAAACTCACACAAGCTTTTAAAATTCTAGCAAAAAGATCAAAATCTTCATAACCATGTCCGATAAAATTTTCATCATTTCCGCCCAATCTTAAAAACTGATGTTTATTTATCACAATACTTGAAGTAGAACTTGGGGCAAAAAATTTTACCCAAGTATTTTTTGCTGTAAATAAATCCTCTTGTATCAAAATATCCCAAAATTTATCATCGTATTGCTTTAATTTTTCATTAGCTTCTTTATTAAGATACACTACGGGTAAAACTATCAAAGCATTGATATTTTGAGAAATATTTTTAATTTGAATTAGTTTTAAAATTTTTTCAAAATTATCCAAAGAAATATAACAATCCACATCCAAAAACAAAAGAACATTTGAATGCGCATAACTTGCTCCTAAATTCCTACATCTTCCTTGAGAAAAAGCTTTTTGATCCATATCTTTAAGATAAATATGATGGTTTGCTTGGATAAAATTTTTAAGCTCGTGATCTTTAGATGAATATCCTTCAACGAAAATAAATTCTATATTCTCATCGCTTTGAAAAAATTTAGCTTTTTGAAGAACTCTTTCTTCTATATAAGGACGTTCTTTACTTAATCCAAAAGGAATAATAACAGATAAAAGAGGCATTAAACATTTCCTATGGCATAAAGCTGGATAATACCTACAACTTTTTCTTCTTTTCCTACTATAATTTCTTTGATTTTATGTTTTAACATGATCCCTTCTGCTTCACTTGCCATAGCATCAGCATCGACTACTTTAGGATTTATACTCATGATTTCTTTGGCCTTAAAATCAAACCTTGGTTTATCGCTTGCTTTTAAAGCACGACGCAAATCCCCGTCAGTGATAATACCCACTAATTTTTCATTTTCAAGCACCACACAAAGTCCTAGTTTTCCACTAGTCATCACATCAACAAGATCGTTAAATTCGGTATCAGGATGCACTATAGGAAGGTTACTTGAAACCATAAGATCTTTTACCTTGGTTAAAAGCTTACGTCCCAAACTTCCCCCTGGATGAAAAAGGGCAAAATCATCAGGCTTGAAATTTCTTACCTTCATCAAAGCAGCCGCTAAAGCATCCCCCATAACTAAAGTTGCTGTTGTCGAAGACATAGGAGCAAGCTGCAAAGGACAAGCTTCCTTTTCCACGGCTATATTTAAAAATATATCGCCTTGCTTTACAAGGGTAGAATTTTTTTTACCACACATTACTATAAGTGGAATTTCACGCTTTTTTATAGCAGGAATGATTTTTAAAATTTCTTCAGTTTCTCCTGAATTTGAAATAGCAATTAAAACATCTTCGGAAGTTAACATTCCAAGATCTCCATGCAAAGCCTCTCCTGGATGGATAAAAAAGCTTGGTGTTCCTGTGCTTGCTAAAGTAGCTGCTATCTTAGCGCCTATATGACCTGATTTACCCATACCACTAACTATGCAACGCCCTTTGGTATTTAACATCAAATTTACAGCTTGATTAAAATTTTCATCTAAATTTGTAGCCAAATCCAAAATAGCTTGCGCTTCTTTTTCAAAAACTTCTTTGGCTATTTCAAGAGTATTCATTATTTAAACCTTAAAGATTAAGCACAACATTGGTTGCGATAGCAATTTGATAAAGAATTTGAGTCAACATTGAAAAAATTTGTAAATTCTCACTATCCACTTTTGGCAATACCAACACAGAATCGCCTCGTTTCATATCTATACCACTATGATATTTTTCAGCTTTTCCATTGCTTCGTATCACCAAAACTTTTGAAGTATCCGCTCTTTCTCCATAACCTCCTGCAAGATTGATATAATATCTTAAATCTTTGCCCTTATCATACACAAAAGCTCCAGGTAAAGAAACCTCACCTTGAACTATGATGAGATTATTCTTACTTGGTACATTAATAGTATCACCATCTTCTAAAATAACCGAATTATAAGACTTTGGATTATCAATGACAATTTGACCCTTAGGCTCTACTTGCTTAGCTCTTTGGATAAATTCTAAAATCGTTTTTGCTTGTTGAGCTCTTATAGCTGCACCTTGAGCTGTAACAGAACCACTAGTTAAAGCTAGAGTTTCAAGCTCTTTAAGCTGAGCATTGATAAGTTCTTTTTGAGTTCTAGCTACACTTTTTCTAAACACTTGTAAAGCTTGCATGTTTGATTGTGGATTAGCTTTAATTAATTTAGAAATATCTTCTAAAGTCGTTCCTTTACCCACAACTAAAGTTTTTAAACCATTATGCTCGCCATTTACACTTATAGTCATATTTTCAGAAACATACTCAGGGTGAAATTCTACCTCATCTCCCGTTCTAAGTAAAACTTTTGAAAATTGCATTTTATTATAAGCACTGACATCAAGTTTATGATCTTCACCATAACTTTTTACGATAGCATTAGTTACGATAGGTTTAGCACCTGATACTCTAGCTAAGTCAGCTAAAGTTTTAATATCATTTGAAAGTTCAAAACGAAAAGGTCTTTGCACATCACCGTTAACAAAAGCGTAATTTTGAACATTTCCTACTAAAATAACATCTCCACTTCTAAAAGGAAAAAGATCCATTTGCCCCTTTAGTAAAAAATCATATAAATCAATATTTTTTATCACGCTGTTATTACGCAAAATTTGAATATCTCTAAAACTTCCATATTCTAAATTTATACCCCCTGCTTTATCAAGATACTGGATCACTGAATCCGAACTAAGTCCTTGATAAAGTCCTGGAGCATTAACGTTTCCTGTTACAAAAACACTGACATTTTGATAAGCATTCATATCTGCATAAACAAAAACATTGCTTTTATAGATTTTATTAACACGTGCTTTTATAACACTTACAAGGGCGCTATTTTTCACACCTAGTAAATTTACAGCTCCTACTTTAGGGATAAAAATATTTCCTTGAGAATCCACCACTAAAACTTGCGAAAACTCAACAGCTCCCCAAATTTTAAGACTGATTTGATCACCAACTGCAATCTTATAATCTGGGTTATAAACTCTTTGATTGTAATTTTTAAAATTTCCATTAAAAAGATGAGCGCCAAATACTAAAATTTGATGAATTTTTGTAAGATTATTTTCTTTATTTGCTATATCATAATTTGAGCTTAAATTTTGATCTATGCTAGTTGTAGCAGAACCTTGATCCTCTGCTGAAATGATTTGTGAAACATCCACAGCTCCAAAACATAAAATACAACTAAAAAGTAAAATTAATATTTTTTTCATTTTAATACTTATGCTCCTCTATTATCATTTTAATAAATTTAACAATCCCAAAAATCAAAGATAATACAATAAATGCTGTTAAAATATCATAAATTCTTTCAGGATATTTTGCGCTTTCTGGAATATCTGGACTTTGGATGATGACAAGTTGTTTTATTTTTCTTAATGCTTCTATTCTAGCACTTTCATAAGCTTTTAAAGCTGCTTCATAAGCTTTTTGCGCAAAAGTAGCTTCTATAGTTAAATCCTGAAATTTAGCAGCCAAATCGTTAAGCTTTTGAGAAGAATTGTTAGCTGAAATTTTAGATTTTTCCCTTAAAAGCTGTTTTTTAATCGCTTCAATTTCTGCTTTAAGTGCTACTACTTCAGGTGCTGCATCATTCATATAGCTTTGTAAAGTTAAAAGTTTAGCTTCTTTTTGAGCTAAATTAGCCTCAATTTGCGCAACTAAACTTGCTTTAGTTTCAGCTTGTTTTAAAGGATCAAAAACTCCATATTTATTTTGAAAAGCAATCAAATCATTTTGTGCTTTTTGATAACGTTCTTTGTATTTTTGCACTTCATTTTCAGCAAAAGCCATTTGCTCTCTAGCTGCTTTATGAGAGATTTCGTTGATAAATTTTTCGCTTTCTTGCATAATAGCTTGAGCAATCAAATGAGCTGATTTAGGTGTAAAACCCTCTACTTCAACTTTTAAAAGTTTAGTGGTTTCATCCGTATGAACCTTAACTCTTGCTTGGTAGTATTTAAGATAAGATTCTATCGAGCTTGAATCCCAAATTTTAAAAGGTAAATCTATATGTTGCTCTTGATAAAGATTTTTAAGTTTGATTTTTTCATCCAAAATCTTTAACATATCACTTGATTCTATATAACCTTTTAGATAATTTAAATCTTCGCTTGCTGTAGAAGTACTACTAAGCAAAGACAAGATTCCACTTGTTTGAGCACTTTCTCCACTTGTTGATCTAACATCTAAAATCATCGTGCTTACATATCTTGGTGCTGCAATCAATGTATAATAAATCACAACAAAAATCATTATAAACCAAACAATTTTAAAAGAATCAAATATACTTAAATCTTTGATTTTTTCTAATAAAGTTTTATTTTCTTCCATTAAACTTTTCCTTGATATACAGCTATTCCTTCATCTACATCATCATAAACCGTAATTTGTCCATTTTTCATATAAATTATTTTATCACACCATTCTTTAATTTCAGCTACATTATGAGATACCATAATCACTTTTGATTTGCTTAATCTTTCTCTATATAATTTCACACTTTTTTCCCTAAAAGCAGGATCTCCAACAGCTCCTGCTTCATCAATCAAATAATAATCAAAATCAAAGGCCATACTAAGTCCAAAAGCTATCCTAGCACTCATTCCCGAAGAATAAGTCTTCATAGGCTCATCAAAAAATTTCCCAAGTTCTGCAAAATCTTCCACAAATTTTACTTTTTCTTGGAGTTCTTTTCCTTTATAACCATATACTCTAGCTACAAATTTAGCATTATCTCTAGCTGTTAAAGAACCTTGAAAAGCCCCATTTAAACCCAATGGCCAAGATAATTTTTTATTAGTAATTATCTTACCACTATCAGGAAGTTCTGCCCCGCTTAAAAGACGCATAAGAGTAGATTTACCCGCTCCATTATACCCCATCAAACCTATGCTACAATTTTCAGGAAACTCAAAAGTAAAATTCTTAAAAACATAATGTCTTCCACCACTAAATAAAGGATAAGATTTTGTTAGATTAATTAACTTTATCATTCTTTTTTTACCGCCGTTAAAGCTTGTCTATTATAGTAATAGATAAAAAGCCCTATAAATAAAACAAGTAAAATCCAAAATATAGCATAAAAATAACTATATTCATCTTGCAAAGGATAATTTTCAAAAAAATTAAATCTTAAAAGTTCAAAAATATGAAGCAAAGGATTATAATAAAATATATCAAGCAAAGGACGAGGAGTTAGCCAAGTAGGAAATATAATTCCCGAAGTCCAATAAAACACTATGCTAAAATAAGCTAGCAAAGTTCTTAAAGGTTCCACAAAATGCCAAATAATAGCAAAACAAATTCCCAAAGCAAAAGCTGAACATATAAGCAAAAAAATACAAAACAAAACTCCAAGCAAATGAACAGGAAATACATCAAGTCTAAAAAACCATCCCGCAAAAAAAAGTATGATAATAAAAATTACAAAATAAATACAAAACTCAAGTAAAGTTCTAGCAATAAATACATGTATAGGCTTTACAGGTTTATAGGCAAAAAGAGCTAAATTTGCCTGAGTTCCATTCATAAGCTGGGTAACTATACTTCTAAACATAAAAAAAGGCATAATGCCTGAAATCAAAAACATAAAAATAGAAATTCCCTCAGGCATAACTTGATGATGATATTCTCTAACAATAGTGCCTATGATAGTTACTAAAAGTACAATACTCATAGGCTCCCCAACTACCCATATATATCCTAAATACCGATTTTTACCAAATCTAGTTTTTAACTCTCTAAAAAATAAAGCATAAATTACATTTAACATTTATTTTTATACCTAACAATTTTACATAAACTATAATCATAACTCATTTTTTTAAACAAAATCATAAAAATTTATTTTTTATAAAATTCAAGCTTTTTACTAAGTCCTAAAGCATTGTTAGTAAATTTAAGCCAAAAAAGCTCTAAAGCATAAATTTTTGCACTTTTATCAAATTTAGCAAAGGGAAACTTAGAAAAATAAATTTTCATTTGCTCCTTGCTTGCCATTTTAAACTCGGCCTTAGCTTGCACACCTTTTAAAAAAGCTATTTTACTTTCTTTGGCTATATTAAGTGCTATACTTGAATTTTCACTGGCTAATCTTATATGCTTAGTATCTTCATGCGAAGCGATAATAAAAGCTAAATTCTTCTCATCAAAAGCATAAAAAGCACTAGCTGTATAAACACCTTTTTCATCAATCATAGCCCAAGATAAAAGCTGCTCATTTTTTATAAATTCTAAAATTCTTTCATCCATATTGTAAAAATTATACTAAAATATTTTTAAAAATAACCGATTTTTAATTTAAACTATAAATATAAGGGGAAGAAATGCAAATTGATGCTAGCAAAAACCAAAGTTTTTCGATGGATTATACAACAAAAAGTGGCAAACATTTAGCCTTATCTATGTATGACAATCAAAGCGTGAGTTATGCAAATAATGAAGAAGGTAAAACTCTTAATCTTAAGCGTCAGTATGGCTTTAGCTTTACTTTTGAAGGCTCTAAGCTCACACAAAATGATCTTGATGAGATTAAAAATGCTATGAAAGAAGTTGAACCTATGATCAAAGACTTTTTAGCAAATTCTAAAGTCGGAGAGTTAAAGCCAAAAGAAATTATAGAATCAGCTATGCAAATGGCAAATGTTCTACCAACACCAAATGATGAAAACCATCAAAATGCTATTATGAATAATTTTACAAATAAACTCAGTGATTTACTAAAACAAAATCAAACAGATGATAAAGATATCAATGCTTCCATGCTTGAAGATAGCAAAAAACTTCTTGATGAAGTTTTAGAACAAATGAAAAAACAACTTGAAAAACAGCAAGAAAAAGCCAAGGAAAATCAAGATAAGACAGATGATAGTTTAAATCTTTACGCTTAAATCATATAATATTAAAAATTATCAAGGAGTTTTTAAATGACAAATATCGAAATTTTAGAAAATATGCTCAAACTCCAACAAAAACTCAACGATGAAACAAACGGCTTAAATTGGGAAAATGGCTACACCAAAGAAGGAAAACTGATCAGTTGGAGACGCTGTATTTATATGGAATGTGCAGAACTTATAGACTCTTTTACATGGAAACATTGGAAAAATATTTCAAGTCTAACAAATTGGGAAAATGTGCGTATAGAGATTGTCGATATTTGGCATTTTATTTTAAGTCTTTTACTTGAAGAGTATCGCGATAAAAACAATAAAGATTTCAAAGCTATAGCCACAGAAGTTAATGCTGTAAGCGTGTTTCAAGATTTTTGCAAAGAAGAAGAATACCCTAATGAGGGTGATATTTATGGCATTTTAAATGATATAGAGCTTATTATCCATAAATGCAGTGGTTTTGGATTTAATCTTGGAGAATTACTTTCAACCTATTTTACCCTAGCTATTAAATGTGGGCTAAATCTTGAAATTCTTTATAAGACCTACATAGGTAAAAATGTTTTAAATATTTTTAGACAAAACAATGGTTACAAAGATGGCAGCTATAAAAAAACTTGGAATGGCAAAGAAGACAATGAAGTTTTAGCTCAAATTTTAGAACAAGAGCTTGATTTTGATACTATTTATAAAAAACTAGAAGAATGCTACAAAAAGGCATAATTTGGATATTTTAAAACTTGCAATCAAAGATTTTTTAAGTCTTAAATTTTTAAAATTTGCCTTAATTCCTTTGATTTTTAGCCTTATACTGATGCTTTTTTTAGGAGTACTTGGCTTTTCGGCCTTGCTTGATTATTTTAATTCTTTATTTAGCGTTGGAGAAGATTCGTTTTGGGCGTGGTTTTATGCTCTTCATTTTGTACAAATTTTAATCACCATCATAAGTTTTTTATTTTCAGGTTTTATTGTTGTTTTTGCTTCGGTTTTTTTAGCCCTTTTTATCACTTCTTTTCTTACTCCTTTTATCGCTAAAGAAATCAACCAAAAATATTACCATTATGATAATACAAACGAAGTTTCAACCTTAAAAACTATCTTTGAAATTTTTAAAATATTTATAAAATTTATAGGGATTTTATTGCTTTGCACCTTGGCTTTATTTTTACCTTTTATAAATATTTTTGTATATTATCTTGCTTTTTATTATCTCTTTCACAAACTTTTAATGATTGATGTTACAAGCACGATTTTAGACAAAGAAAGTTTTAAAAATTTTCATTCCGATTTTTCGCCTTTAGAGTTTAAATTTAGCACTCTTTGTTTTTATCTACTCTCATCAGTACCACTTTTAGGACTTTTTTTGCAAGTATTTTTTGTGATTTTTCTCACACATTTAAGCTATCAAAGAATTTTAAAACTAAAAGCTAAGGCTTGAAATATCGATTTTATGATTATATAAATAAGCTCTTAAAAGTCTTGGAATTTTAGCTATTCTACACTCTTCTTTGAAATTTTTAGGTAATTTTTGACAAGTTTCATACTCAAAAACAATAGCTTGTTCGTTTTTATATGCAAGTGCTATTTTACCACCTAAAACACAATCACCCTTTAAAAGCTCTTTTCTTTGTGCCGTGCTTAAAAGCAAACCTTTCATTTTCACCGCTCTAGCAATCAAGCTTTCATTTTTAGGGCAAATAAGAAGTCCTTGAATTTCTTTGATATTTTCAAAATCATAAAGTTTTTTCCTGTCTTCATCAAGATAAGAAAAACTTCTTTTTAAACCCTGATGAAATTCACTCACAAAGGCATTAGAGAAATTTTTTCTTATATAATTTCTAAAATATTTTTCATTTTCATTACTTTCATCATGGAAATAAAAAATATCTTTTTCTTTTAAAAAAGATGAAATTTCATCTTTACTTATAAAGAGTAAAGGGCGTAAAAGTGTATAATTTGAGCGTTTTTCACACTCTTGCATACCTAAAATTTCAGCCAAACCTGCGCCTCGTGAAAGTTGCATCAAAAACCATTCAAATTGATCGTTTAAATGATGGGCTAAGATAAGATGGTTATAACCTTGCTCAAGACAAATTTTTTCAAAAAAATCATAGCGAAAATCTCTGGCTTTTTTTTCAAAGTTACTTTGAAATTTAGGAGCGTGTTTTATGAAAATTTTTTTATGAAATTTTAAAGCAAGTTCTTTGGCTTTTAACTCTTCTAAATCACTATTTTTTCTAGTTTTGTAATTTATCATCACAAGATCAAAGTCGATCTTTTCTTGCATTAAAAGATAAAAAAGCACACTAGAATCACTTCCATAAGAAAAAGCGAGTAAATTTTTACCCCTTTTTAAAAGGGATAAAATTTCATCTTTAATTTGCATCTACTTTTCTTAAAGCCTTAGCAAGGAGCTTTTTATCAAGGTTTTGTAAAATTTCACATTCATAAATTTGCCCCATTTCTAAATTTCCACATTCACTTTCATTGATAAGAATTTCCCCATCAATCTCTCTATCCCATCTTAAATCTTTAGCTGCGATGAAAAACTCTCCCTCGCTACTTTTTCCTGTGCAAACTACTAAACGCTTTTGCCCTACTTCTTTTTCAAAACTTTTTTCTATGACTTCATCAACAATTTTTTCTATGATTTTAAGCCTTTTATTGATCACTTTAAAAGGCACTTGCTCCATATCAAAAGCAGCCGTATCTTCTTCCTTAGAATACGCAAAAACGCTTATCCTATCAAAACCAAAATCTTTAACAAACTCACAAAGCTCTTCAAAATCCGCCTCACTCTCACCTGGATGTCCTACGATAAAGCCCGTGCGTAAAAAACTATTTGGCGCACTTTTCATTAAATTTAGCATTTCTTTAAGTCTTGTGCTATTTGCCCCACGCTTCATGATTTTAAGCATATTATCACTTATGTGTTGTAAAGGCATATCAAAATAATTTACAAAAATTTCAGAAGCTATAATGCGTTTAATCAAAGCTTCACTCGCACTCGTAGGATAAAGATATAAAATTCTAGCCGCTCTTATGCCTTTGATTTTTTCCACCTCATCGATTAAGCGTATAAGCCCATCTTTTTCACCCTTATCAAACAAATAAGAACTCGTATCTTGTGCAATAAAAGAAAAGTCCTTATAACCTCTAGCTACCAAATCTTTAAGCTCAGCTATAATGCTACTTATCTCACGAGATTTTAACTTGCCTTTAAAACTTGGGATGGCACAAAAAGAGCATTTTTGATTACAACCTTCGGCGATTTTTATAAAAGCATGGGAATTTGAACCTGTGATAATACGTTTAGAATTTTCACTTTGCAAATAAGTCGAATTTGAAAATAAATTTGTTTTTTTAAGTATCATTTCATCGATTCTTTCATAATCACCCACACCTGTGAAAAGATCAACCTCAGGAAGTTCTTTCATAAGTTCTTCGCGGTAACGCTGCATCAAACAACCCGTAACCACCAAAAGAGAATCTTTTTTTCTTTGTTCGTGCAAATCCAAAATCGCATTAATACTTTCTTTTTTTGCACTATCGATAAAACCACAAGTATTTACGATTAAAACATCAGCTTTGCTTGGTTCATCGCAAAGTTCATAAGCACTAAGGTGCCCTAGCATGATCTCACTATCGACTAAATTTTTATTACAACCTAAAGACATAAGATAAAGTTTTGACATTTTTTTCCTATATTAAAGTTTTCTTTTGATATAATTTTTGACTTTAAAAATATAATTATAGCAAAGAAATTTTATGGATAATTACGAATTTAGCGAACTTTTAAAAACTTTAAAAAACAAAGTCAGCAACATAGCCTCCATCATCAAGCCTGAAAATATCCAAACAAGGCTTAAAGAAATCGAAGAGCTTGAAAATTCTCCTTCTTTTTGGAGTGATGTTAAACAAGCAGGAATCATAGGTAAAGAAAAAACTAAAATCACCAATCTACTTAAAAACTATGAAAATGCTTTTAATGCTCTAAATGACGCAAGCGAACTTTTCGATCTAGCCAATAGCGAAAACGATACAGAAACACTTGAAGCTTTATTTAATGACGCACCAAAACTTGAAGATACCATCACAAGTCTTGAAATTTCCATGCTTTTAAGCGGGGAAAATGATGGTAAAAATGCCATTGTTTCCATTCACCCAGGTGCAGGTGGAACGGAAAGTAATGACTGGGCAAGCATACTTTATAGAATGTATTTAAGATTTTGTGAAAGAGAAGGTTTTAAAGTCGAAACTTTAGACTTTCAAGAAGGCGAAGAAGCAGGACTTAAAGATGTGAGCTTTTTAGTTAAAGGAGAAAATGCTTATGGTTATTTAAAAGCTGAAAATGGTATCCATCGTTTGGTAAGAACTTCTCCTTTTGATAGTGCAGGACGCCGTCATACAAGCTTTTCAAGTGTTATGGTAAGCCCTGAACTTGATGATGATATAGAAATTGAAATCGAAGAAAAAGACATAAGAATAGATTATTACAGAGCAAGCGGTGCAGGCGGACAACATGTCAATAAAACAGAATCGGCTGTGAGAATCACGCATTTTCCAACCGGCATAGTCGTACAATGCCAAAATGACAGAAGTCAGCACAAAAACAAAGCCACCGCTTTTAAAATGCTAAAATCTCGCCTTTATGAACTTGAACTCATGAAACAACAAGATAGTGCTAATACTGGAGAAAAAAGCGAGATAGGTTGGGGGCATCAAATCCGTTCTTATGTGCTTTTCCCTTATCAGCAAGTCAAAGACAATCGCAGCGGAGAAGCTTTTTCTCAAGTGGATAATATCCTTGATGGGGATATCAAAAAAATGATAGAAGGCGTTTTGATTGCTTTAAAAGCGGAGTAACAGGCTTAAAAATAAGTAATTTCTGCAAAATGTCGGTATAAAAAAATTAGAAAGATAGCGGGATTTTCCCGCTTGTTTTATTATCTTGCATAAAACCTAAGAGCATCATTCACAGAATAATAAACTCTTTTCTTAAAATCTTTATCGCAATAAACACTCACAACTTTATAGTCTTTTTATCGTTTGGATTTAATAAGAAAACATAGTTTGAGTATGGAGTTTTATCTATTTCTAAATCACGCTTCATTTCTTTAATTTTGCCTTCTGGATTGTTAATATCACTAATTGTTCTGACTGAAGTATAATCATAAAGTTTATAATTTGGATATTTTTTCATAATCTCTTGATTACCTAAATCAAACATAGCTTGATCGTTGCCATTGTTTTTTAACTCGACTAAATCGCCATCGCCACAATCTACAATCAAAGTCATAGCTCCTAAAGCCAAAGCACTTGTTAAAATCTTTTTCATTATTTTTGCTCCTAGTTTTAAAATTAAATTAATATAACTATACCTAAATTTAAAATTTAAATATCATTTTTGCAATAAATTCTAAAGTAAAAATCACGTAAAAATTTAACTCATAATTATTTCATTCAAACAAATTTTTATGCAAAATTTCTTCTAAAACCACAGTAGCATAAGAGCCTTTTTGCAAGAAAAACTCTATACAAAAATGAGCTTTTTCTTCATCATAACGCCATTTTAACTCTTCTAAATATCCCCACATAAAGCGTCTTGAACCTTGCATTTTAGCCTTAAACTCCAAAGTATCTTTAAAAATTTCATTTTCTAAATTTAAGGCCAAACCTTCTCCTGTTTCATAAGCCTTAGCACCGATTAAAAGCCCCATGGCGCTTATATCTCTTGCCTTAAAACGCCCAAGCTCAGCACTTAAATCCTCGCATAAAAAACACTTTCCAAAAGGATAATGCCCTAAAACCTCACCTTTTAAAAGCTTAAAAAATTGTTCTTGTTTTTTAAGTTCCTTAGCTTCTTCTTTAGAAATTTTATAAATTTGGATCAATTCTTTTTCGCTAAAATCATTTGCAAAATGTGATAACTCCACTCTTTTACTCAAATAGCGATTAAAAAGCTCACTTTGAAAAGCTGAAATTAAAAACTCTTTCATTTTTACATTTTTCATTTTTTTGCCACGCAAAATTTCAAGCCCTTCTTTATAATTATCCCCAAATTTTCCAAAACGCTGATAACCAAAATAATTCGTAAAACCTTGCTTATCCAAATTCATCAAAGCTTGTTCTAGTTTTAAAGCATCGCTTGGTAAAACTTTTTTTAAGCGTATAAAAAAAGTATTTCCTTTTAAATGCCCTATTCTTAGCTTGTTTTCATGGGTAAAAATTTCTAAAATTTTAAGTTTAGGATGAGAAAAATTTGACAAAAAACTCTCAAATTTTTTAGGCATAGAAAGGTATTGAAAGGTTGATCCTTGCTTATCTTTAAGCCCTGCATAACCAAAATCTCTTATTTTAACCCCGCTTGTTTCGCTTAAAATTTTTAAAGCTTCATTTGTGGTTAAATCTTTTTTATTGATATGCAAAATAAGATGTTCACCCTTACCGCTAAATTCATACAAAGGCCTTTCACGCACTACAAAATCATCGCTATTTTTACTAAAATACGCATTAATAGGACTGTGTTTTAAACTATACAAAGGCTTAAAAATGGTGTTCTCTTCCTCTAAATTCATATTTTCCTTTCACTGCTTTTCCAAAGATATTTAATTTCACGCCGTGTTTTTTGGCTATTGTTTTTATATTTTGACGCTCTTTTTCATCAAAAGCAAACAAAATTTCATATTCTTCTCCGCTATAAAGCGTATAATCATCAAGTTTTTTAAACCAAGAAATACCGCATTTATTTAAGGCTAAAAGTCTTGATAAATCCTTGCTTAAACCATCTGAAATATCCATAGCACAAGAAATTAAAGGTGCGATTTCATAAAAAAAACTAGCTCTTAATTTTGGCTTTATAAATACATGGTTTGGTTTTAAAGTGCCCCCATTTTGTAAAATTTCAAGCCCTTTTAAACTTCGTCCTAATTTTCCCGTATAAGCAAGTAAATGTCCCTTTTTTAAACCTTTTCTAAAAACAGCTTTATCGTTAATCTTTGAAATGATAGTAAGACTAATGTCTATTTTATCATTGCTTATAGTATCACCGCCTATGATTTTTATATTAAATTTTCTAGCTGTTTTTAAAAAACCTTTTTGCAAGGCTTTGATCTCATTTTCGCTTAAATTTTTTGGTAAAGCAAGTCCTAAAAGTGCGTATTTTGGTACAGCATTCATTGAAATAGCATCTGAGATATTAACAAGCATTGCTTTTGTAGCAATTTGCTCTAAGCTAAACCACTCTCTTTTAAAATGCACATTTTCAAAAAACAAATCCTTACTAAAACACCAATCATCAATAATAGCTCCATCATCACCATTTTTTTCATTTAAAAAAGCTTTGATAATAAAATCTTCTTTGTTCATAATGCGTGATTTTATAAAATTTCCTTTTAAATTCTAGTGAATTTTAGAAAAATTTTATATAATATAAAAATATTTAAGGAAAAACCATGAAAAAATTAGAATTAAGAATTTTTAGATTTGATAAAACTAAGGATTATGAGGCTTATTATAAACCTTATATTTATGATAATTATGAAAATTTTGCAAGTTTTTATGATCTGCTTTTGCAAGTTCAAAATGATGATATTTATTTTGATTTTGATAAAGATGAAGATACTTACATAGTTGTAAATAAGCAAATCATACCACTTTTTACACCTTTAGAAAAAATAGCAAAAGAATTTGATTTTAGTCTTTGTATCGAGCCTTTAAACACAAAAAGAGCCATTAAAGATCTTATCATCGATAAAAATGATTTTTTAGACAAATACAAATATCTTGAAAAATTTGGTGATGAAGAGGATAAAAAACTTTATGCAAAATATGATTATTTATATTATGCAAGTGAAATTTTAGACTATCTTCCTGAATATATGGGCGATGGAGTGTTTTATTTGGCTTCAAAAATGATAGAAAAATATCCTGAAAAAAAGATAGAAATTTTAAAAACTCTAGCAGATAAAGAAAAGGGTATTTTTTATCATCTTGAAAGCAAAAATGAAATTTTAGAAACAACGATCAAAAACCTACAAAATGAAATTTTAAATTTAGGGCTTTTTGATAAAAATATTTTACACTTTGATTTACCTAAAACCAATGCTTTTGATAATGAGATCAAAGAACTTAAAGAAATTAAACATAATTTTAAAGATTTCAATATAGCTTTTTATGGTTTTAATGCTTGCGATACTTTAAAATCCAAACTTAAGGCTAAATTTATTTCCTATGAAAACAGTATAAAAAATAATGGCTTTAGCTTGCTTAATCTAAATCCTACGCTAAGCTATAAAATAGCCGCAGATATTGTTTTGGACGCTTATGATAGCGGGGCTGATTTTATGGTAGTAAAAGAAGAAAAAGATTTTTATCTTTTTGATACTTGTGCTAAAAAACTTATGCAAACAAGTGGAAGGGAATTTGAAGACTTTTATATTTTGAGCCGTTTTGAGTTTTTAGCCCTTATCGAAGGCATACAAGCTCCATCATTAAAAAATCACACTTTAAAGGTTAGTTTGATATGAAAATCTCTTTAGAATGCAAAGATCTCATCATAGAAAAAACTTTAGAACTTTTTTTAAAAGATCATTTGGTAATGAAAAAAAATTGTGATTTCATCATTAGCGATGAAAAAATTCATACCGCAAAACCCTTATTTATCATCTCTAAAAACTCTCCATTTTTAAGCATACCATTTAGCAAAGAAGCCTTGTTTGAGTCTTTAAATGAATTTGATAATGCCTTAAAAGCAGCAGCTTTGCAACTTGCACTTGAACAAAAAAGACTGCTTGAAGAAAAAATTGACGCTATTGCTTTGGAATTTAAAAAAGATTATGAAAATAAAATCGATCTTGCCATAAAAGATCTTAAAAACAAACTCGTAAAAGCACTTAATGATGAATGATGAATTTATAAGCGTTAAAGACTTTTTTAATCACAATGAAAAAAGAAAAAAATTTCTTCAAAAACAAGAAATTAAACCTCCCAAAGAAAAAACAAAAAAAACCAAAGAAACAAAGCTTTATACAAATATAGAAAGTGGTAAATACAAAGGGAAAAAACTACTTTTACCTAGTCTTACAACAACAAGAAGTACTAAAAGCATAGTCAAAAGTTGTGTTTTTAATGTAATAAGAGAAGATTTAAGAAGTAAAATTTTCATTGAAGCCTTTGGAGGAAGTGCTTTAATGGCGGCTGAAGCACTAAGTAATCATGCTTTAAAAGCTTATGCTATAGAACTTGATGCAAAAGCTTATAAAATTGCTTTAGAAAATGCTAAAAATATAGATCCAAATTTAGAAGTGATCCATGCAAATACTTTTGAAATTTTACCTAAACTCATAGAAAATTCAAAAAATGAAATCATCTTATATCTTGACCCACCTTTTGATATCAGAGAAGGTTTTAGTGATATTTATGAAAAAATTTATCATTTTTTAGAAAATTTAGATTTAAAGACTTTAAATTTAATCATTTTTGAATACCACTCAACCATAAAAACTCCCGAAAAAATCCAAAATTTTCAAAAAGTTAAAGAAAAGAAATTTGGATCAACTAGCTTAAGTTTTTACTCTTCTTAACTCACTTGGAACACTTTTTGCTTGATCTATCATCAACAATAGATTAAAGGAAGAATCCATGAGAGTTTTAACGATATTTTTACTCTTTATGACAAGCATTTTTGCAGTGCAAATCAAGGATGTAGCAAATACTGTAGGTGTAAGAGATAACCAACTTATAGGTTATGGACTTGTTGTAGGGCTTAATGGAAGCGGCGATGGAACAAGCTCTAAATTTACACTACAATCCATCTCAAACCTTTTGCAAGGTATGAATATCAAAGTAGATCCTAATGATATCAAATCAAAAAATACCGCAGCTGTTATGGTTACAGCCAAACTTCCAACCTTTGCAAAAAGCGGAGATAAACTTGATATTACCGTTTCATCTATGGGTGATGCAAAATCTTTACAAGGTGGAACACTTTTACTGACTGCACTTCGTGGGATTGATGGTGAAATTTATGCTATAGCACAAGGCTCTATCTCAACAGGAGGTTTAACACCTAGACCAGGAGGAGCAGGTTCTCACTCAACTGCTGCAACTGTAATGGGCGGAGCTAATGTAGAAAGAGAAATTCCACAAAATTTTAGCCAAAACAATGATCTAACCTTAAGTTTAAAAGTAGCGGATTTTAAAACCGCAAACGATATAGAAAGAGTTTTAAATACTGTCTTTGGCGAAGAAGTAGCTAAAGCCATCGACTCTCGCACAGTAAAACTCAAAAAACCTGAAGATCTTTCAAATGTTGATTTTATGGCAAGAGTTTTAGAACAAGATATAGCTTATAAACCACAAAGCAAAGTTATCATCGATGAAAGAACAGGAACAGTGATTGCTGGAGTTGATGTGGAGGTAGAACCTGTTTTAATCACTCATAAAGATATCACTATAAAAATAGATCCAAACAATAACGCAGTAGCTAATCAAAATGAAATCGATATGAAAGATGGTGGTTTTGTAGATCCAAGTTCAAATACCTTAAGAATCAACAATGCAAAAAGCACAGTTGCAAATATAGCTAGAATGCTTAACAAACTTGGAGCAACCCCAAATGACATTATCACTATTATGGAAAATTTAAAGCGCGCAGGTGCAATTAACGCGGATTTGGAGATCATCTAATGAAAGTGGATAATTTTTTAAATACTTATAGTATGAATAGCGCTTTACTTGATCGTGCAGCCAAAGCAAGAAGTTTAGAATCAAGCATCAAAATAAATGACAATGATATAGTTACAAAGAGCAAAGAAGATGAAGCCTTAAAAGAACAAACGGATGCTTTTGAGGCATTTTTTTTAAAGCAAGTTTTAGATGTATCTTTAAAAAGTCAAAATTCACTCTTTGGAAAAGATGCCAGCGATGAAATATACTCTTCCATGTATAATGATACCATGAGTAAAGCTTTAAGTGGAGGTATGGGTTTTTCAAAATTATTATACGATTTTTTAAAAGAAAGGGGTTAAGTTTTTTAAATTTAGGTCGATATGGTTTGTAGAGGATTATAACTAAGATCAAGGAGGCAGAAATGATCAATCCTATACAACAAAGTTATGTGGCAAATACCGCATTAAATACAAATAGAATAGATAAAGAAACTAAAACAAACGATACTCAAAAAACGGAAAATGATAAAGCGAGTAAAATCGCAGAGCAGATTAAAAATGGTACTTATAAAATCGATACAAAAGCTACGGCTGCTGCGATTGCTGACTCTTTAATCTAAAAACTTTCATTCTCCTTTTTTTGAGAGAGAAAAGGAGAAAATATGCTTAAACAAAGACTTGATGAAGTAAATGCTATCTTAGTAAAACTTATTGCTTTAACCGAAGAAGATATAGAAAATATCAAAGTGGCTAAACATGAGAGTGTAACGCCAAGTGTAGAAGAAAAAAACAAACTTATCGCGGAATTTATTACAGCTAAAAAACAACTTGATGTTGCCTTGGTTGAGCTAAATAATAGCTCTACAAAAGGGCTTAGTGAACTCTTAGATGATGAAGATAAACAAAAACTAGATCTACTTAAAAAAAATCTTCAAAACCTTCATAGTAAAAACAAAGAGTATGCTAAATTTGTTCTTATTGTCAAAGATTTTCTTGATGGCTTAGTAAATAAAATGTTTGATATCAATGATGGAACAAATAATGCTTATGGAGATAAAAAGACAAATCCAGAGTCAATTTTCAAGATCAATGTATAAGGATTTATAATGGGTATTTTTGGAACATTATACACAGGTGTTACAGGCTTAAAGGCAAGCGAGGTTCAAATCGCAACAACTGGAAATAATATCTCAAATGCTAATGCAACTTTTTATACACGCCAAAGAGTGGTGCAAACTACAAATGGATATATTACAACAGGTGGAGTTCAAGTAGGCACAGGAACTGCCGTAGAAAGTATAGTGCGTTTGCATGATGAGTATTCTTACTATAAATTAAAAGGTGCATCTACTCAACTAGAATATACTAAATATATGGCTTCCACTTTACAAGAAATTGCGCAGCGTTTTCCCGACTTACAAAATACTGGAATTTTGCAAGATTTAGAAAATTATAACAAAGCTTGGAATGATTTTGCATCTAACCCCAACGAAAATGCCACAAAAATAGCCCTTGTAAAAGCTTCTCAGACCTTAACAGAAAGCGTTAATAACACTTTTGCAACCTTAGATAAAATCCAAAAAAAAGTAAATGATGATATTAAAAATACAGTTGATGAGATTAATAGAATTGGTGAAGAAATTGCTACTATAAATAAACAAATTTATGGACAAGAAGCCTTACCAACAGAACACGCAAATGAACTTAGGGATAGAAGAGATGAACTTGAGCTTACTCTTTCAAAGCTAGTTAGTGCAGTTGCAAGCAAAAATGAAATCAATCAAGACAATCGCCTTGATACAACCATCACTGATCCAGGACATCAATACAATCTAAGTATAGAAGGTTTTAGTATAGTAGATGGAATAAATTTTCATCCTTTAAAGCTTGATTATGATGATAAAAATAAATCTTATAGCATTTATTATGAAACTCCTGATGAAAAAGTTCGCGATCTTACTGCAAAAATTAGCGGTGGACAGCTTGGTGCTCAACTTGACTTACGCGGTAGAAACTATAGCAAAAGCGAAGGAAAATATGAAGATGGAATTATCCAAGGTTATATGGATTCTTTAGATACTTTTGCTAAGACCATGATCAATGAAACTAACAATCTTTATGCAAGTTCTGCGAAAAGTTCTGTTACTTCTGATTATCTATCTGGGCTTAAGGGAGATATTCCTTTAGTTAATTACGATAGAACCATACAACCAGGAAGTTTTGATATAGTCATTTATGATGATAAAGGCGATAAAAAACTCACCAAAACCATCACCATAGATGTAAATACAACCATGAATGATATCATGCGCCAAATCAATGCTAATACAGATGATAATGACAATAAAAATTCAAACGATGATGTTGATGATCATATCAATGCAAGTTTTAGCTACGATGCAAAAACTGGAGATGGTTTATTTCAAATCAATGCAAAATCAGGTTTTAAGGTAGCCATTGAAGATAAGGGCACAAATTTCGCAGGTGCGTTTAGCATAGGTGGTTTTTTCAGCGGAACTGATGCAAGTGACATGAAAGTAAAAGATTCCATCTTAAATGATCCAAGTACAGTAAGAGCAAGCTCAAATGGAGTTGATAGTGGTAATGACATGGCAAATAAAATCATCCAACTTCAATATAAAAAAGTTAATTTTTATAATGAAGATGGCACTATCGATAATCTTACTATGGAAGAATATTACCGCAAACTTACAGGTAAAATAGCCTCAGATGGTGAAAATAACAATGTCGTCAATTCAAGCAATGAAACTCTTTATAATTCTGTTTATAGCGAGTACCAATCTAAAAGTGGCGTAAATACAAATGAAGAATTAGCCGCCCTTATACAATATCAATCAAGTTACGGTGCAGCAGCAAAAATCGTCTCAACCGTAGATCAAATGCTTGATACCTTACTAGGGCTTAAATCTTAAGCTCTAGTAATATCAAATGAAAAATTTTATCCATCTTAAAGCTAAGCTCGATTTTTTAGCCAATCAAAAAAATACCAATCATTCCCTTTTTGAAACTCCAGATCCTTTGCAAATTGCTAAAATTCACAATGATGAATTTATTGCCTTAATTTGTGCTTTATTTGCCTATGGAAATGCTAAAAATATAGTAAATTTTCTAAAGAAACTTGATTTTTCTTTATTAAACCTTCAAGAAAAACAAATAAAAAAAGAACTTAAAAATTTAAAATACCGCTTCCAAAATGAAAAAGATATACAAGAAATTTTTATCACTCTTTCAAGGCTGAAAAATGAAATTTCACTCTACGAACTTTTTTATCAAGCCTATCAAGAAAGAGAAAATACCACAGATGCCATCTTAGCTTTTATGCAAAAAATCAAAACCTTAAATTCATATTCAAGTTATGGATATGATTTTTTCTTTGGAAAAATTTGGCAAAACACCCCTACTTCACCTCTTAAACGCTATAATATGTATCTAAGATGGATGGTTAGAAAAGATGAACTTGATCTTGGACTTTTTACCAAAATTCACACCAAAGACCTTTTAATTCCACTTGATACACATGCACATAAAATTTCCTTGACTTTAGGACTTCTAAAGCGTAAAATATATGATTATAAAAGTGTTTTAGAACTCACACAAAATTTAAAAAAATTAGATGCAAATGATCCCATAAAATATGACTTTGCACTCTATCGTTTAGGGCAAAGTAAGGAAATTGACAAATTTAAGGAGTGAAGAATGGGTTTTGAGCACTTAAATACGATTTATTATTTCATACTTTTTTTTGTAGCTCTTTTTGCTGGTTTTATAGATTCTATTGTAGGTGGAGGAGGGCTTATTACTCTACCAGCACTCATAGCCTGTGGAATTCCTGCGCATTTATCCTTAGCAACAAACAAACTCCAAAGCGTCTTTGGTTCTTTTACGGCTACTTTAACTTATTTTAAATCCACCACTCTACCTCGTCTTGCTTGGGGTGTTTTTTTCACAGCCTTAGGAGCAGCTATAGGAAGTTATAGTGTTCTTTTTGTAAAAGATGAGCAATTAAAGCTTATTATCTTAATCTTTTTAACTCTTACCTTCTTATATACAGCCTTACGTCCCAACTTAGGCAAACACGAAAGCGAACCTAAAATAAAAAATATCAAAATTTTTCATTTAATTTGTGGCTTAACTTTAGGATTTTATGATGGATTTTTAGGGCCTGGAACGGGTTCATTTTGGATTTTTGCTTGTGTGATGCTACTAGGTTTTAATATGAGAAAAGCGAGCATTAATACTAAAATTTTAAATTTCACAAGCAACATCATTGCTCTTGCTATATTTTTATGGCAATATGAACTTTTATGGGCTGTAGGTTTGCTTATGGGTGTAGGACAAGTTTTAGGAGCTTATTTAGGCTCAAAACTTGTATTAAAAACTAATGGAGAGTTTATAAAAACTTTATTTTTAATCGTTGTAGGAGCTACTATTATTAAAGTAGCTTGGGATTATTTTAGTTAAAATTGACCCCTGAGCTAAGCTCCCACATAGGTAAAAATATACCTAAAGCCAAAAACAAAACTAAAAGCGCTACAAATAAAGTCATCATAGGCTCTAAAAAAATCAAAAATCTATCCATCAAATTTTCGCTTTTTTGTTGATAATATTTGGCAATTTCTTCACTTAATACTTCAAGTCTTCCACTTTTCATCGCAACACTAAGCATAGAAAACACCAAAGAATCAAAAATATCAATCTTTTTAAAAGCCTGACTTAACTCAAGACCAGAATCTATAAAACTAAAAAGTTTTTTATACTGAAAAATTAAAAATTTATTTTCAAGCCCTATAATAGCTAAATCAAAAGCTTTAGATATTGAAATTCCATTTTTTAAAAGCAAAGAAAAAACCATAAAAAAATAATAATTTTGATTATAAATAATCAAACGAGAAATCAAAGGTACTTTTAAAAATAAAAAATCGCAAGAAAAAGCAAAAGAATGAAAATTTTTATAAGCTAAAATAAGCATAACAATAAAAATAACAAACAAAAATATGCAAAAAATTCCATAGTCATCTAAAAAATTATAAATTTCTAACATTACATGCGTGATAAAAGGCAAACTCGCGCCTAAATTTTCAAATAAATCTTTAAAATTAGGCACTACAAAAAGCATTAAAAACAAAAATGCTCCGATAATACTTAAAAAAACCAAAGTAGGATATCTAAAAGCCTTTTTTAATTGTTTTTGACTCTCTAAACTTTTTTCTCGAAGTTTAGAAATTTGACTAAACACTTCACTGATTTTTCCTGTCTTTTCAGCCGTTTTAATCAAAGCTAACTCCGCACGATTTAATCCAAAATTAGCATTTTCAAAAGCTTGATTTAGATTTTGGGCTAAAATTAAATTGTCTAATATCTTTTTCATAATCTTGCAAGAGTGCATAAGATATAATTCTCTAATCGCTTCTTGAACACTTAATCCAACTTCACACAACAAAGCTAGCTCTTTAAAAAAGAGTATAAAATTTTCATCCTTTAATCTCTGAAAATTAGATTTTTGAATTTCTTTTATATCAATGATTTTCCAATTCTTTGACAAGGCTTTTGCTTGTGCTGTATTTAAATTTTCAGCTTTTATAGTTTTTGTATAATTTTGATTGTTTTTAAGAAATTCTACTTCATAAAATTTCATCTTACAACCCTTAAAAGCTCATCTATACTTGTAAGACCTTCTTTGGCTTTTTTTAAACCTTGTTCAAACATAGTTTGAAAGCCATATTTTTTTGCAAGCTCCATTAAAATCGTTTTATCTTGATTTTCCCTAATTGCACAAGCTAAATCTTCATTGATCTCTAAGCACTCAGCGATTAATTCTCTGCCAAAAAATCCACTATGATGACAACGCTCACATCCTTTTGGTTCAAAAAATTCACCTTCAAATTCAATATAATGTTTTTTGCTTTTTTGCTTACACCAAGGACAAAGTTTTCTAACCAAACGCTGTGCTATAACAAGACTCAAAGCCGATGCTATCAAGTAACTTTTTGCTTGCATATCCAAAAGCCTATCAATGGTACTAAGAGCATCATTAGTATGCAAGGTGCTTAAAAGCAAATGACCTGTTAAAGAAGCTTTAAGTGCAATATCTAAACTTTCTTCATCGCGAATTTCTCCTATCATGATAATATCAGGATCTTGCCTTAAAATTGCTCTTAAAACACTATTAAACTCGACTCCAACTTTTGAATTGAGCAAAATTTGCTGCACTAAAGGAATTTTATATTCTATAGGATCTTCTGCGGAAATAATCTTTTTTTCAATACTTTTCAACTCATTTAAACACGCGTATAAAGTTGTGCTTTTACCACTACCTGTAGGACCGGTTAATAAAATCATTCCATTGGGACGATGTAAAATCTTTTTTAAAATTTCTAAATTTTTATTTCCAAGATTTAGTTTATACAAATCCAAAATTTCTTTATCATGTTTTAAAATTCTTATAACAACACTTTCGCCATAAATCAAAGGCAAACATGAAACACGAAAATCATATCTTTCATTTTCAAAATCTAATTCAAAACTTCCATCTTGTGTTTTTCTTGATTCAGCTAAATTCAAACAAGCTAAAAATTTGACATGAAAAACCAAAGCTTCATAAATATCCTTCTCAAAAATAGCAAATTCACGCAAAATTCCATCAACCCTAAACCTAATCAAAGCATCATCATTTCTTGCCTCTATATGAATATCACTCGCATGAAAAGATAAAATTTCATGTAATAAAAAATCAAAAATTTGACTGATGCAACTTTGATCATCTCTTTTGTGATTTTCTTGCCATTCAAGTCTAAGCTTAATGCTTAATCTTTTAATCTCCTCTTGAATGCGAATTTGATTTAAAATTTTAGCTATCTTTAATTCATCGGCAATTGCAGTGTCGATTTTTTCACAAATCATAAAAGTCTTAACTTGCTCTAAAAGCTCTAAAGAACAAGGTTTGGATCTAATAATCATAAAGCCGTCATTGTTTTTAATAAGCAGAAATTTAAATTTTAAAAGTAAAGAAAAAGGTATACCTTCATAAATAAAATCATTATCTTCATCTAAATCAACAAAATGCAAATTACAAAAATTTGCTAATTTTTTAAAAAAATCCCAAGAAGTGATATTAAATTTAGTGCAAATTTCATCAAGACTTATTTCATTATCAATATAAGCTTGAAAAATTTTATCCATTCTACTTTCCATCTAATTCCATTAAACCATAATAATTTATATAAGCATCTAAAGCACTTTGAGCTTCTTTTTCTTCGCCTAAAGCTCTTTTAGCCTGAGCAAAAATCAGCCAAGAATCTTGTTTTTGCTTGTCAAGTTCATTGGCTTTTAAAGCCCAAAATATTGTCTTTTGATAAGCTTTAATATCAAAATACTTCTTAGCTAAATTTAATGCCTTTTCATAGCTTGGATTTTGATAAAAAGATTTTTTTAAATCAGAAATATTTAAAATTTTAGAATCAATTTCTATCTTACTAATATGTGTATTTTCCTGCACCGCTTTAACTTCTTCTAGTTCTTTATATAACTTTTCCCTAGAAATCTTATTTTTTTCTTGTAAAATTTGCGCTTGAAGAATCTTTTGCTCCAAATGCTTTTTATGTTCAATAGCTTGCAAATAAATATTTTTTTGCTTATTATATTTTTGCATTAGCACAAAAAAACAAAATGCTATTACTGATATTAGAATAATTAATAATAAATATTTTAAATATTTTTTAAGTAAAAAGTATTTATACCTAAGCTCAAGCTCTTTAATTCTTTCTTGCATATCTTACCTTAATAAGCCATTCTCTAAAGCACTAAGCTTTAAAATATACTCTTGACTTTTGTTTTTATCAAAAAAACTATTTATCTCATAAAAACTTTTTAAAGTTTTATCAATATATCTTAAATTTCCTTGAGAAATTTTTTGTAAAAACTTAAGACATTTATTTGAAAAATTCATTCCGAATTTCAATTTAATATAATCATCAAGTTCTAAAAGACTAATATTTTTCAATTTAAAACAAGCACTTAAACGACTTTTAAAATGCTCTTTTTTAAGTATATTTAACTTTTTATGAGAACTTAAAACAAAACTTATAGAATCACTATAAATCCTGATGCTTTCTAGCATTGCATAATCATACATTCCCACTTCATCAAGAATGATTAAACTCTGACCTTGTGAAATCAAAAACTCAATTTTTTCTTTTAAGAAACTCTGATCTTTAAAATTTTCATTAATAAAATCAACATTATATTTTTTTGCCAATCTTTGCAACAATACACTTTTACCACTACCACTTTTTCCCCATAAAAAAATAAAAGCTTTTTGGCTTTCTAAAATTTGATTGATTTGATGAAAAATTTCTTCTCTAAATGGAATAATTTTACTCATAATGCTTAAATCCTAGATCTTTAAGACTTGGAGCATTTACACTATCTACTATACTTGGAGTGATAATAAAAACAATTTCGGTTGCTTTAGAATTTAAAACTTCTCCTTTAAACAAAGAACCTAGGATTGGAATTTTTGATAGAAAATTGATAGAATTTTTCTCATTAGATTTATCGTGAGAAATCAATCCACCTAAAATTAAAGTTTGATTATTCTCTACTTGCACAACACTAGAAAGCTTTTTTTGTATGGTATCAGGAGCAATAGTTCTTGGTTCTTTTTGTCGTTTATTATCTTCTGGATACTTAAAATCACTTAAGCTTGGATTAATCCTGAGCATTATTTTTCCATCATCAGAAATTTCAGGCAAGATATTGAGTAAAATGCCTACAAAAATAGAATAATTGTTATAACTTTCACTAACAGTAGTCCCATTTTCAGTGCCTTTAGAACTTTCTTTAACTTGATAATTTATAGTATCACCTACAGAAATAATGGCTTGTTGGTTATTTAAAGCCATAAGCTTTGGATTAGAAAGCACGCTAGTTTTTCCATTTTGAGAAAGAAAGTTAATAATAGAATCAAAATTTAAATTCGCCCTTAAACCCAAATTCTTAACAAAACCTTGCCCATTTTGAAACTGAATAAAAGAATTTTCATTATTTACTTGCGAATTTAAACCTATATTAAAATTTTGCCAATTAATCCCACTAGAATGGCTTTCATTTAAACTCACAGCAAGTATGCTAACATCGATAATAACTTGTTTTTTAAGACGATTTTCTAGTTTTTGCAAATAATTTTTCACACTTTTTAACTGAGAATTTGTTCCAGTTACTATAATAAGACCTGCATTGGGATTTATAATGGGAGTTTTAGCCTCATAATCTTCATGAGAATTTTTTAATAATACAATAATCTCTTTTTCTATATTTTGCCAAAAATCAAATTTTTCCATACTTTTAATCATATTGTCTTCTGCGTCATCAAAACTACCGCTATATTCACTTTGCCTTGGTTTAGCGTCTACAGACGCTTTAGTTATGCTTTGTCCTTCTCTGATAGAAGTGATATAACTTATCTTAAAAATCTTCGTATTAATGCCTGAAATTCTTAAAATTTTACCATCAAAATCATAGCTAAGATCATGCTCTTTGATAAAAAAATTAAAAATTTCGTCTAAACTCATTTGATGAATATTGACAGAGTTTTGCAATATTTCTAATTTTTCTTTGGCAATTTTATCTTTAACAATAATACTAAAAGAACAATATTTTGCAAGCTCATCAAGACTTTCTTGTATGCTTAATTTTTCATTAATACTGATATCAAAAAGACGCTTTTGACAATCTAAAGCATAAAGATAATGGCAAAAAAGAATGTTAATTAATATTAATCTTATCATTTTTATTTATTTGGATTGCAATTTCTAAATTATCATATTGGAATTTAATCTCTTTAGTATTTATTTCATATATTATAGCATCATCAATCATATCACCTTTTTTATACCATCGATCATAAATTTTTACTTTATCAAGCATAATTGCAGTAATTTTAATATGTCTTAATTTTTCAAAAGTAGGATTCACAAATGGGTTTTGAAGAGTATTAAAATTTATACGATTTTCTTTATCTATAAGTTTAAAATACTCTTCAAAATTATCTTGTGCAAACAAAGTGCTAAAACACAATGTAGCACTAAAAATATATTTTATCAGCTTTCAACCTCATTGCTATAATCAGCCATAGCGATACGCTTAAGCTGTCTATAGCGACGTTGAGCGTCTTTTTTATTGCGTTCAAAAAGCTCAGCAGCGTGTTCAGGATTTGCTTTTTTAAGTGAATTATAACGCACTTCATTCATCAAAAATTGCTCATATAAATCCCAATCAGGTTCTTTTCCTGTTAGAGTTAAAGGATTTTTTCCTTGCTCTTCTAAACGAGGATCAAAGGTATAAAGTGGCCAATAACCACATTTTGTAGCAAGCTCACCTTGCTCTCCTGAGTAACCCAGCCCACCTTTAATACCATGAGCTATACAAGGAGAATAACAAATCACCAAAGATGGTCCATTATAGGCCTCAGCTGCAGTGATAGCTTTGATAAGATGAGTATAATTTGCCGTTGAATTTACTTGTGCTACAAAAATATAACCATAAGTCATAGCAATTTGACCTAGATCTTTTTTCTGTATAGGTTTGCCTGCTGCTGCAAACTGTGCTACAGCTCCTGTTCTAGAAGATTTTGAACTTTGACCGCCTGTATTAGAATAAACTTCTGTATCAAGCACTAAAATATTTACATTTTCTCCACTTGCTAAAACATGATCAAGTCCGCCATAGCCTATATCATAAGCCCAACCATCACCACCAAAAATCCAGTGAGATTTTTTACTTAAATACTGTTTAAGCTCTAATATATCTTGTACAGCTTTAATATTTTTATTTTGCTCTAAAATAGGGATCATTTTATCTTTAATTTCCACAGACATAGCACCATTGTCTTTATTTGCAATCCAATCTTTAAAAAGGGCTGATAAAGCATTTGGAACTTCTTGCATACTCTCATTCATGATATGTTCAATGCGGTGTCTTGTGTTTTCAGTTGCAATTTTCATACCCAAACCAAACTCAGCATTGTCTTCAAAAAGTGAATTTCCCCAAGCAGGACCATGTCCATTTTTCACACTTTTTCTATAAGGAGTTGATGGAGCTGAACCCCCATAAATAGAACTACAACCTGTAGCATTAGCCACAATCATTCTTTCACCGAACAATCTTGTAATTAAAGTAATATAAGGAGTTTCTCCACATCCAGGACAAGCTCCATGGAATTCAAATAAAGGTTGGGCAAATTGTGCTCCTTTTGTAGCTTCTTTATTTAAAATATCATCTTTGTATGTGATTTCTTTAAATAAATAATCCGCATTTTCTTGCTCACCAAAATCCATCTCTTCTTGAAGTGGTACCATAACCAAAGATTTTTCTTTAGTAGGACACTCATGAACACAAAGCTCACAGCCTGTACAATCAAGTGGAGAAACTTGAATTTTAAAGCTTAATTTTTCTCCTTTGGTTCCTTTAGCTTCTAAAGCATGATCTTTTACACCGCGAGGTGCATTTGCCATTTCTTCATCATTAATCAAAAATGGCCTGATAACAGCATGCGGACAAACTGAAGCACATTGATTACATTGGATACAATTTGCCTCTATCCATCTTGGTACCATAACCCCAACACCGCGTTTTTCGTATTCGGTTGTGCCGTGTTCAAAACTTCCATCTTCATAACCTAAAAAGGCTGAAACAGGTAAATCATCACCCTTAGCCGCATTCATAGGTTTTACGATTTTTTCAACAAATTCAGTACCTTTATAGGCATTGGTTTGTTCTTTTTCTTTAAGCTCTAAATTTTTCCAATTTGGATCCACTTCAACTTTTACAAGTCCATCAGCACCCACATCAATAGCCTTGTAATTCATTTCTACAATAGCATCGCCTTTTTTACTATAAGATTTATACGCAAGCTCTTTCATGTATTTTTGTGCGTCTTCATAAGGAATGATTTTTGCAAGTTTGAAAAAGGCTGATTGCATAATGGTATTTGTACGATTTCCCAAACCTATATCACGAGCTAGTTTGGTTGCATTGATGATATAAAAATTTACTTCTTTTTCAGCTAAAGTTTTCTTTACTGCATCTGGAAGTTGTCTTATGGTTTCTTCAGCATTCCAAATACTATTTAAAAGGAAAGTTCCTCCTTTGCGAATTCCTGCTAAAACATCATAAATTTCCAAATAAGCCGCTACCGAACAAGCGATAAAATGCGGAGTTGAAACAAGATAAGTTGAACGGATAGGTTTTTTAGAAAATCTTAAATGGCTTCTTGTATAACCCCCTGATTTTTTAGAATCATAAGCAAAATAAGCTTGAGCGTAAAAATCCGTTTTATCTCCGATGATTTTAATCGAGTTTTTATTTGCGCCCACAGTTCCATCAGCACCAAGTCCGTAAAATAAACATTCGATCGTACTTTCATCTCCAAGTGAAATTTTCTCTCCAGTACTCAGTGAAGTATGAGTTACATCATCAATTATACCTACAGTAAAGCCATCTTTTGGATTATCAAGTTTAAGATTTTCAAATACTGCTATCATTTGAGCAGGATCAACATCCTTTGAAGAAAGTCCGTATCTTCCACCCACTATAACAGGAGCATTTTCTCTTCCATAGAAAGCTGATTTTACATCAAGATAAAGTGGTTCTCCGAGACTTCCTGGTTCTTTGGTTCTATCTAAAACCGCGATTTTTTTCACTGATTTTGGCATAACATCAAAGAAATATTTTAAACTAAATGGGCGATAAAGATAAACTTTTAAAATCCCTACCTTTTCACCCTTGGCATTAAGATAGTCCACCACTTCTTCAAGTGCTTGAGTTACAGAACCCATAGCAACAATCACACACTCTGGCTCTTTGTGACCATAATAAGTAAATGGTTTGTATTCTCTACCTGTAATTTTTGAAATTTCTTGCATATATTCATTAACAACATCAGGTAAAGCATTGTAAAAACGATTGCTTACTTCTCTAGTTTGAAAATAAATATCATCATTTTGTGCTGTTCCACGTGTTTTTGGATTTTCTGGATTTAAAGCATTATTTCTAAATTCAAGCAAAGCTTCTCTATCTAATAATCTATCAAAATGCGCATAATCCATTACTTCAACTTTTTGAATTTCATGGCTTGTTCTAAAACCATCAAAAAAATGTAAAAATGGCACTCTTCCCTTAATTGCAGCTAAATGTGCTACACCAGCTAAGTCCATGGTTTCTTGCACAGAATGCGAACAAAGCATAGCAAAACCAATTTGTCTTGCTGCATAAATATCTTGATGATCACCAAAGATAGACAAAGCTTGAGCAGCCAAAGAACGCGCTGCTACATGGATTACACAGGGGAGTAATTGACCTGCTATTTTATACATATTTGGAATTTTAAGGAGTAATCCTTGAGAAGCCGTATAAGTTGTAGTCAAAGCCCCAGCTTGTAAAGATCCATGCACACTACCTGCAGCTCCTGCTTCACTTTGCATTTCTACGATTTTTACAGGAACTCCAAAAAGATTTTTTTTTCCTGCAGCTGCCCACATATCGGTATAATCAGCCATAGGAGAACTAGGTGTAATAGGATAAATTCCAGCAACTTCAGTAAAAGCATACGCAGCGTATGCAGCAGCCTCATTTCCGTCCATAGTTTTCATAATTTTACCCATTGAGACCTTCCTTTATATTGATAATTTTTATAATTTTTTAACTATCAATTTACTATAAATTCTCTTAAAAGGCGTTTAACGAAAACTTGAAATTAGTTTAATCTAGCTATATAATTAACAGCCTCATATGCATTTAAAAATACCATAGAATGAGCTTTTAATTCATTTTCATTGCCATAGCCACAAGTTAAGGCCAAAGGAGTGATATTAGCAGAAATTGCAGCTTGAATATCTAATATTGTATCGCCTATCATATAGGCATTTTCTTGAGTTTTATTGAGTCCTTTTAAGGCTAAAATTATAGGTTCGGAACTTGGCTTTGGATTTGTGACATCTTCAAGAGTAATTAAAGTTTTAAAGAATTTTTTAACTCCCAAATAATCAAGCAGAATCGGAGTAAATTTACCTCCTTTTGTTGTAACTATACCAAGATCTGCAATTTCGCTTCCAAGTTCTAATGCTTCTTTTGCTTTAGGCAAAAGAGTGGTTTGTTCTAAATAAATTTGTGCATAAATTTCACGATAAGCTAATACAAATTCTTTACTTAAATTTACTTTATCTGGATAAAGCATTCTAAACATTTGCTCTAAAGGATAACCTATGAGATTTTTGATTTCTTCATTATTTTTAGAAGTTAATCCAAGGGCTTTAAAAGCTCCTTGGAAAGAATTTAAAATAGCATCAGTAGAATCAATTAAAGTGCCATCTAAATCAAATAAAATAGTTTTATTCATTATCTTAAAATAAATTTAGCATCCACTCTTCTATTATCCGCTCTACCTTCTTTAGTGTCATTGCTTGAGCGAGGATTATCTTGACCATAACCTACTGTTTTGATGCGACTTTTTTCTACACCATATTTTTCAAGTTCATTAGCAACACTTTTAGCACGTCTTTCAGAAAGCTTTTGATTATAAGCTCTTGAACCGATATTATCTGTATGTCCTTCAAGAATAGTATCATATCTTTCATTTTCATCTAAAACTTTTGCAATTTCTTTGATTTTTTCTTGAAAAGTTGGATTTATAGTAGTTTTATCAAAACCAAAATGACCTTCCAAAGAAATAGTTTTTTCGCAACCATTTTCATCTAACAAAGCACCTTCTCTTGGTTCAACAGGACATTTTGCTTGTGGAGTTGCACGAGTATCAGCAACTTCTTCTACAGCTTTTTCCTTTTTGCCACCAAAACCAAAACTAATACCTAAAGTTGAAACCCAATTATGGTTTGCATGATTGAAATTAATTTGATCTCTAGTTTCAAGTCTTAAAGCCAAAGAATCACTAAGACGGAATTTTACACCCGCGCCATAATGTCCAAATCCACCGCTTTTATTATCATAAGCAGCATTTGAAAAATCCTCATATCCTCCACCTGCTAAACCATAGAAATAAAATTTCTCACCTACATCAATACCTTTAATAGCACTCAAATAAGTTCTTGTAATATCTGTAGTTTTATTTGTATTTGTATATTTAACATCAGAATAATGCTCTAACCCAAATTCTAATTGATCAAGCCAAAAATCGTCAAAATGATAACCAAGTCTAATCCCTGGTGCATAACGATTATCCATATCTAAATTACCTTCAAAGTAATTATAGTTTAAAGTTGGAGTGATTTCAAATTTTACATTGTTATCAGCACCAAATAAAACACTTGCCAAACCTAAACATAAGAATATTTTTTTCATAGAAAAAACCTTTCATTGTGTTATAAAATAAAAAATTTAAATTTTGCAATTATAACATAAATGATAGAAAAAAGGATGAGTTTTATAAAAAATTGTAGAAAGGTGGGAAAATCCCACCAAAAATATTAACGTTTAGAGAATTGTGGGCTTCTTCTTGCTTTGCGGCGTCCATATTTTTTACGCTCAACAGTTCTACTATCTCTAGTAAGAAGTCCTTTAGGTTTTAATAAGGCTCTAAAATCAGCATCCATAGCTGCTAAAGCTCTTGAAATTCCATGTCTTAAAGCTTCAGCTTGAGCACTATAGCCCCCGCCTAAAGTAGTTGCTTTAATATCCATTGAAGTTTCTTGTTTAGTCACAAGTAAAGGTTGAACCACTTTAAGCTTAATCGCCTCGTGTCCACCAAGCCAAGTGTTTAAATCAACACCATTAACACTAATTTTACCACTACCTGGTTTTACCCATACCTTTGCGATAGCAGTTTTTCTCTTACCTGTTGCGTATGTTGTTGCCATGATTATTTTCCTTCTTTAGCAATTTGTGCAGTGTGTGGGTGCTCACTACCCGCATAGATTTTTAATTTTTTAAGCATAGCTCTGCCCAAATTTGTTTTAGGAAGCATACCTCTAACTGCTAATTTATATAATTTTGCAGGATTTTTTTCAAGTAAATCACCAAATTTTTCGCTTTTTACACTTCCAAAATATCCTGAATGTCTATGATAAAGCTTATCTTCTGCTTTATTAGCACCTGTAAATACAGCTTTTGAAGCATTGATGATAATTACATAATCACCACAATCAACATTTGGAGTAAAGCAAGGTTTGTTTTTACCTCTCAAAATTGTTGCTACTTCAGTTAAAAGACGACCAAAGCGTTTGCCTTCTGCGTCTAAAACAATCCATTCTCGTTTTACTTCGTTTGGCTTTGTTATCTTTGTCATAATTTTTACCTTTGCCAAAAATTTAAAATGTGATTGTATAAAAAATAATATTAATTTTTACTTAATTTAAGTAAAAATAAAGTTTATATTTCCAAAATTTGAATTTCATTTTCAAAACAATAAACTATAAAAGCACGCACTTTATCTTTTTGCAAAATTTCACTAATGGCGATCTTATAAGTTCCTACCTGCTCTTTATGTTTATCTTGCATAGCAAGACCTGTTTTATAATCAATTATAAAAGCTTCTTCATCTTTTAAAGCAAGCAAGTCTAATTGTTTAATTTCTCCATTAAAACTCAAAGCTTGTTCTTTTAAAAGCTTTCCATCACCAATCAAATTTTGAAATTGAATATTTTTAAGTAAAATTTCAATTCTTTTAAAAAGCTTTTCAAAATCACTCTCATCTAAAAAATGTCTAAATTTACTCTTGCATCTTTGAGTAAGTATTTGAAAATTTTCACCCTTAGGAAGTTTTAAATTTTGCATAAAAAAGTGAAAAGCATTTCCAAAATATAGTTCTTTACTATCAAGCCTTTCTTCACTTTGAATTTCTTGCAAGGTAATTTTTTCAAATTTTTGCAAAGTTTGAATGCTTTCTTTTTTAACGCTTAAAATTTGTTCTTTGCTTTCTAAAAAACCTCTCTCTTGAGAATGTATATTTAAAAATCCCCCCTTAAAATAACTTGGATAATTTCCATTTACACTTTCTTCATTTCTTTTTATGATGATCAAACTTTCCTTAGCTCTTGTAAAAGCCACATAAAGTTTATTAATATCATCTTCATAATTTGCTCTTGTAATATTTTCTTTAAAAAGAGTATAAATAGGCTCTTTAGTAAGCTCTCGAATTTTATCTTTAATATGGAGTTGCCAACCTTGATTGATATCATATTCAAGCATGATATCTTCATTGTTTGAATTGTTTTTAGATAAACTATCAAGTAAAATCACATGATCAAATTCCAAACCCTTAGATTTATGCACACTCATAATACTAATTCCCATATTTTGTTCGCTTACTATTTTCAAAGCACAAGGCTCAAATAAAAGCTTTAAAAAATTCTCCTTAGTTTTAGCATATTCGATAAATTGTATTAAAGCGATATCATTTAAATCAAGTTTTAATTCTTTTATTAAAAAAAGTACATTTTCCATAGCATTTTTTGAAAAATCAAGGGTAATTTTTCTCGGCTCAAAACCTAAAAGTTCCTTTAAAAATACCAAGTAAAACTCATCACCAAAAATACAATATTTAGCATATTCTAAAACAAGTCTTACACTTGCTTTATTTTCAAGTAAAACATTGCTTTGAGTAAATGCAGGAATATTTTGCTCTCTTAAAAAATCCAAAACCATATCTGCATCACTATTTTTCCAACACAAAATACAAATATCATCATAAGAAATATTTTTAGATCTTAAAAAATTAATTTGCTCAAATAAAGTTTCTAAAGTCTTTTCCTTAATTTCTTGGGCTTGGTTTTTAACCTTTTGTTCCTTAGACTCCACAATACGCACAAAACCGCCTTTTTTACTTTCTAAGGCAAATTGTTCTTTATAATCTTTGATTTTTTCTTTAAAAGTTTCATTAACAAAATCAACCAAAAGCTCTTTAGAACGATAATTAGTATTTAAATTATCACTTTTAATTTGACTAAATTCTTGTTTTAACAAATCAAATAATTCTTTTTTTCCTTTACGAAAGCGATAAATACTTTGTTTTTTATCTCCTACATAAAAAAAAGTGCGATTTTTCTTAACCCCTTCTCCTGAAACAAGCTCAGCGATCAAAGGGCGTAAAATTTGATATTGGATCACGCTTGTATCTTGAAATTCATCAATAAGCAAATGCGAAATAAAACCATCTAAACGAAAATAAATCATATCCTTAAATTCACTGGTTATTAACTCATAAACTTTTTTACTCACATCTTGGAAATTTAAGGTATTTTTATCTTTATGAAATATATTTTTAGCTTCACTATAATGATTTAAAAGATTCATTAAATTAGCAATTTTATAATTTTCAAGCTCTATGGCATAGGTATTTAAAGCATTTATAAGCTCCATTCTTTTTGCACTAAAATGCAGGTTAGTACTTTCTAAATCTTGTAAATATTTTGTACTTTCAAATTTTGTCATAAAACTTGATTGCATAAACACGGATAAATCTAAAACTTCACTTTTGAAATTGTCACACAAATTTTTATAATTTTTTACATGAGTAAGACCCAAACAATAACTTCTTAACTCACTATAAGCTTTATTGATATAAGCTTTAGTTGGATTTAGAATTTTAGGACGATTTTGAAAATAAGCATTCTCATAAAATTTTTCAAGCTCGTTAAAAAAATTTTCTTTCTCATCAACTAAATTAATATAATAAGCCAAATCTTTTAATTCATCTTTTTTAAGAAGTTTTAAAAAAATCTCTCTTACATCAAGCCTCTCTTCACTCATTGTAAAATCACTACTTAAGCCCAAATTTAAAGCAAAAACACGCAAAATTTTTCCGAAAAAAGCATCAAAAGTACTGATTTTTAACTCTGTTCTTAAAAATTCTTCTTTTTTAGCATCTCTTAAAGAAATAAGCTCTTCTTTATCTTTACCTAAAAGCTTGCAAAGTTCATTGCATTCACTGGTTTTATTTTCTTTTTCTAAGTTTAAAAAAGTCTCAATAATTCTTTTTTGCATTTCATTAGCAGCTTTTTTGGTAAAAGTCAAAGCTAAAATTTCATTAATCCTAGCTCCTTTTAAAATAAGTGCTACAAAACGCACACTCAGGGCAAAGGTTTTTCCGCTTCCTGCACTCGCTTCTAATGCTAAAAAAGGCTCAAATTGACTCATTTTAATTCCTTTTTATAAATGAGTTTATAAGGACAATACTCATCTTGTTCATTTTCAAACTCTATTTCTTCCTTACTCATAAGAACTAAATCTTTAAGTCTTTCTCTTAGCTCATCTAAACTTTTGGCTTTTTGATGCAATATTTGCATACTATTTAAATCATAAAAACCCACGCTTGCATTTTCATCATATAAAGCTTGGTAAAAAGCAAGTTGATAAGAATTACTTGGCACTTTTCCACTTTTATAATCAATAATCAAATTACCTTCTTTTGAACTATCGATACGATCTATAGTACCCTTAAGTTTTATACTATCTGTTCCGAGCTTTAAAATATTGTTTAACTCAAGCTCTGTATGTGCGACATAAAAGCCTTTTGAAAAATGCTCTTTTTCATTTTTAGCAAATTGTATAAATTTTAATTTAAATACTTCAAGATCAAGTTCACTAATATTGTATTTTTGATATTCTTTATCCAATAAATTTGCAAAAACGTTTATATCAAAATCATTATTTGCATAATTTTTATAATAAATTTCAAGCATTTTATGGATAAAATTTCCTTGATTTTTCGCTTTGCTTTCCTCGCTTAAAACCCTAGGTTCTGCTAAATTTAAAATATAACGATAATAATAAGTTCTTTTTTGATTTTCCAATAAATTAAAACGACTAAAAGAAAGCGGAAACTCGAAAGGATTATGCTTTAAAATAGGAGCTTTTATAGGAGTTAGATTAGGTTTTATGCCTTCATAGTCTAATTTTAAAGCATTAAGATAAGCTTTTTGGTGGATATGAGTTTCATAAAAAAAGTCAAAATCAAGTTCATCTAAAAAACGTGATTTGCTTTTTTCTTCATTTTCCACAAAGCAAATACTTACTTCTAAAGCATTCTTCATCAAGCTTTCATAATAAAATCTTTGTAAATTTTCTCTTCTATCATAGCTAATCAATCCTGCTTTTTTACGCACTTCATTGTTTAAAAAAAGCTCATTAACACTTCTTTTAGGAATAAATTCTTCATTAAAATCAACCAAAATCACTCCATCAAAACAAAGCCCACGACTTTCTAAAAGTCCCATTACCGTAACCTTACCTCCACCTACATCACTAAGGGAAAGTTGTGAAATTTGCATGAAAAAAAGATGGATCAACTCTTTAAGAGTTAAAGACTGATTTTTCAATAAATCTTTAATAAAATAAAGTTCTTTTCGTATCAAATAAATAAGCTCTTGCTTTTCATTTTCTAAAAACAAAGCAAGTAATTTTTCAAAATATTCAAAATCACATTTCTCATCAAAATACTTTTTAAACTCTATAAAATCAAGTTTTAAAGAATGTAAAAGCGTATTGTGATAATCAAACATCATCCGCGTGTCTTCAAAATAATCCTCTTGATTTTTATAGACAAAAGAAGCACTACTAGCACTTTCATAAAGTGCTTGAAATTTTTGATAAAACAAACTCTCTTTAATACTAATTCCACTTGCAAAGTTAAGCATATTGTCTTTATCAAAAAGTCTTAAAAACTCACAAAAACTTTCATCTGGAGTTATAACTGCAATATTTTCAGGCTTTAAACCTTTGCGTACAAAATGTGAAATTTCATCCATAACAAAAGCACATTGCAAAGCCCTTAATTCAAAAGATTTGAGTTTCATTTTTGAATTTTTTGTTTTAAAAATTTCTTCTTTTAAGATCTCTTGTTTTGAAAGATTGATTTCATAATGAGTGTTTATTTTTAAATCAAATATTTTTAAAAAATCAAGTTTTAAAAGATATTCAAGATTAAATTTACTCGTTTTAAAACTTAAAACCACTTCTTTAATCTGAGAAATTTCACTTAATAAATTTTCTTCAAATTTACTTAAAAAACCTTGCAAATCATAAACTATAGCTTCATACTCATCTAAAAAATCTTTATTAAGAGTGTAATTTTTAGGTAAAGAAAGATCATCATAAAAAGAATTCTTTTCAAGCAAAGCAAGATAATTCTTATATACCTCATCTAAAATTTCCAAATGTTCATTATAGGTGGCATAATAATCATTGTTTTTAAGATCTTCTATGCTTTTTTTTTCCAAACTCAGTTCTTTAAAAAAAGAAAAAAGATATTCGTTATTTTTCAAAAAAGCAAAAAATTCTACCGAAATTCCTAGTTTTTTTTCTAAATCCTTACTTTTTAGACAAGCTTCTTGCATTAAAAGCAAACTTTCATAAGAACTTGCTTTATGAAAATTGCTCAAACAAACTTTATCTAAAAATTCACCTATATGAATAGCACTATCTAATAAAGCATTTTGCTGTTTTTTTTGATTATAATATTCTCTAATTTGCCTTGAAGAGCTAAAAATTCTTAATTTCATTGAGCATTTAATTCGTAGCTAAAAAAACCCACTGTTTCTTGATTTGCATAAAACTTTAGCTTAAGCTCCCATCTACCTTTATCTAATTTAGGTAAAGCGATACTTAAAATTCCATTTTTAACTTGTCCTTCTAACTTTTGATCAAAATTTTTAGTGAATGGTCTTGTAAGAAGAACTTGAACTTTTAAATCATTAGAATTTATATTTTGTAATGCAGAAATTTTAAAATTTGCAACATAGGAATTTTGATCCACTTCATAACTAGGAATTTTTCTTTTACCTATAAAAGTGATTTTATCATTTTGAAAATTTACTTTAAAAAATTTATCAAAATTTACTTGTTGTTTTTGTATTTGATTGTAATTATTTTCAACATTTTGATAAGAGTCAAAATAAAAATCATCCTCATACACAGGATGGTGACTTGCTATAAAAATCGTTACAATACAAGCAATAATTATAGCCAAAAGTGAAAGCAAAATACCATAAGGCCAAAAACTTTTTTTAGTTTCTAACATTTTTTTTCCTCTTTATTCTTCTTTGTGCATAGTATAACAATGCAAAGCAAATAAATCCATAGATAAGTATTCTTAAAATATTGATAGTATCACGATTTGCATTACCTATAGAATGTTCTAATTGTAATCCCAAGGATTTTGCCACACGATCTACAATATCTGCATAACCATTAAGTATAGCAGCATTATAAATATCACCTTTATTTGTAGCTAATATCGGCAAAATAGATCCTGTTCCAGGATAAGGACTAAGCACAGCTTCTTTATCAATCAAAGCTAAAGCACCTTTTGAGCCCACTATATCAACTTTGTGAGAATTTTTTGACAAAAGAAGCAATATATAAGATTGAGGAAGTTCTTTTTGTTTATTTAATAAAGTTTCAATTTCAGTTTTATCACCAACCATAACGCCGATAAAAATATTACTTTTTTGGTAAAGCTCTTTTCCTATAAGATTAATCTCGTTACTTACTTTTTGACTTAAAATATTTTCATTAAAAAGTACAGCATCAAGAGCAAAAACCCTAGAAGGCAATAAAACAAAGAAGAAGATAGCTAAAAAAAAGCCATCTTGTAATATTTTTTTCATCCTATATGAAGATGATTTACGGTCAAAACCGACCAAGCGGTGATTGCAGCAGCAACAACTAAACCAATAACAATTAAATATTCCAAAGCCTTACTCATTGTGCTTCCTTTATACTTCTATGATCTTGTTCTTTTGAACCAAACATCTTTACACTTTGTACATCTTTAAGACTATATGGCTTTTGCATCACTTCTTGCTGAGCTTTAAGACCCCAAATAGTTAAAACTGCTAAGATAGCAAGCAACAAAACCGTAGCAATTAACATACCTGTAACACCTGAAAGAGAAAACACGCATCTATTATTATTTTCCATCATTCACCCCTTGAAAGAGAAATTACATACTCGCCAACAGCTTCTTTTTGAATATCATTAAGTGTTGGAAAACTCGGCATTGTTCCTATAAAACCAGCCTTACCACTATGTAAAACATCTACTACAAAAGCTGCAGAACCGTATTTTGTAAGATCTGGGAACATTCCATCTTGACCTTTTCCATCTTCTCCATGGCATGCTGCACAAGTTGCATAAGCTTCTTTACCTTTTGCTACTAAATTTTCATTTGCAGTTTTCTTAATAGCTGAAAGATCTTTTGCTACATAAGCAGCAATAGCAGGGATATCTTCTTCTGCTACACCTAAATCAGCAGCACCAAGCATTTCTCCACCTGGAAAATTCATACCTTTTGAACCATGTTTAATTACATTGATTATACCTTCTTCACTACCCCAAATATTTAAATTTTGAGCTTTACCATTGATACCATCTCCTGTAATTCCATGACAAGCCGAACACTGAACTAAAAAGATATTTTGACCCATTGCTATTTTATCTTCAGGAGATAAATTTTTAAATTTTTCTTCAAATTTTGTATTATGAGTTGCTACTTCTTCATTATATTGACCTATACTTGAAAAAGAATTTAAAGGATATCCCCATAGAAAATACCAAATAGCCCAAACAATAGTCAGGAAAAATACCACAGCCCAACCAGTAGGAACAGCATTTTTATACTCTCCTATTCCATCCCAACTATGTTCACTAAGCTCTGACTCGCCTTTCTTTTCTTTCATTTGCTTAAACATTCTACCCACAATAACCAGTGTGATTAAAATGATAAGAATAGCTCCAATTAAAGATAAGAGATTAACATTATCTTCTAAATTTAACCATTGCATTAAGCACTCCTTTTACTTTCTAATACACTATCATCAATATCATCTTTTAAGGCAAGGTTTGCATAATTTTCATAATTTCTCTCGCCTTTTTTTTCTGTTCTATATAAATGATACAAATACGCATATAATACTATTGACAAAAACATCACGAGTGCAAAAAAACCATAACCTTGGAAAATCTCCCACTCATGTTTTTGAACTGTTGCTAAATCAAATGTGATTAAATTTTTAATCACATCAAAAACTATTGATAAATGTTCCATCATCTTACTTTAAACTATTTAAATAAGCGATCAAAGCAACTATTTCTTTGATTTCACCTTTAGCAAAAGCATCTTTTACTTCTTGATTTTTCATTTGATCAACTATAGCCTGAGCTTCAGCTTTTACTTCAGCTTGTGCATCCTCCCAAGAACCAAGTTTTGTTCCATTTTCTGCATCATAAGGAACATTGAAAACTTTTTTCACAGTTAAAGCCTCAGCATAAGCAGTTTCAATATCTGCATTATTTTTAAACATATGCTTATATGAAGGCATAATAGAATCTGGAACAACAGAAGTAGGATCCCACATATGATTTTCATGCCAATCAGCCGTTCTATAATTTCCTACACGAGCAAGATCAGGTCCTGTTCTTTTTGAACCCCAAAGAAAAGGTCTATCATAAGCAAATTCACCACTTACAGAATACATACCATAACGGTCTGTTTCTGATTTAAATGGACGAATAAGCTGTGAATGACAAGCATTACAACTATCTTTAATATATACTGCACGCCCTGCAAGTTGTAAAACCGTATAAGGTTTTTTACCTTCAATTGGTCTTGCATTTTCTGCAAAATTTGGTAAAACTTCAACTATGCCTGCATAAGCAATCACTACAAAAACAGCTACAGCAAAAAAGAATGGATTTTTTTCTAACCAACTAAACATATTTTCTCCTTTTTATGCTGCCATAGGCGAAGCGCTTTTTGGTTCTTTATCAAGCACTCTTCCACAAGCAATTGTTTTGTAAATATTATAAGTAAACATAAAGAAACCGATAAGATACAACAATCCACCAATCGCTCTAATCCAATAATAAGGAACAATAGCCACAACGGTATCAATAAAGCTATAAAGCAAGTTACCATACTCATCTGTCGCTCTCCACATCATACCTTGAGTAATACCTGCAATCCACATTGAAGCAAAATAAAGAACTATACCTGTAGTTTGGATCCAAAATTGAGCTTCCATTAAAGATTTGCTATAAAGCTCTCTTTTGAAAACTCTAGGAGTCATATGATAAAGCGCAGCCATAGTCATAAATCCTACCCAACCTAATGTTCCATCATGAACATGTCCTGGAATCCAATCTGTAAAGTGTGCTAAAGCATTAACAGATTTAATTGAAAGAATTGGCCCTTCAAGCGTTGAGAACATATAGAAAGTTGATGCCAAAATCATAAATTTAATCAACGGACTCTCGCGAAGCTGGCTCCACTCACCTTTCATAGTAAGCAAGATATTAATCGCTGAACCCCAAGAAGGTAAAATCAATACTACAGAGAAAACCGAACCCATAGTTTGCATCCAATCGGGTACAGTTGAATAAATCAAATGGTGACCACCTGCCCAAAGATAAACAAACATTAAGCCCCAAAATGCAAATAAAGAGAGTTTATAAGAGAAAATCGGCTGACCACTTTCTTTTGGCAAGAAGTAATAAATTTGAGCAATAATACCCACAGTAAATACAAATGCCACAGCATTATGTCCATACCACCATTGTACTAAAGCATCATTTGTTCCTGCATACATTGATACACTATGCCACCATTTACCTATTCCAGTAACAAAATAAGTTGGTACTTCCATGTTGTTAAAAAGATAAAGCATAGCTATACCTAAAAATGTAGCTATATAATACCATAGAGAAATATAAAGGGTTTTTTCACGGCGAATTCCAATAAGTCCAAAAATACTTACACCCCATAAAACCCAAACAAGAACAACAAGAATATCTAAAGGCCACTCAAGCTCTGCATATTCTTTAGATGTAGTCACACCCATAAACAAAGATATAACAGCTAAAACCATAGTAAGCATATAAAGCCAAAAATGAAGCTTACCAACAGCCATTAAAAATCTTGACTCAGCCATACTCACTTTAAGAACACGCTGACCTATATAATACCAAGTTGCCCAAATCCCTGAAAGCATAAAACCAAAAATCACACCTGAAGTATGAAGTGGTCTAAGTCTTGAAAAAGTGGCATATTCTCCTGCTAAATAATTTAAATTAGGATATGCCATTTGAAAAGCTATAAGAGTTCCTATAGCCATACCAACAATGCCAAACAATATGGTCGCAAACATAAAATATCTTGCAACCGTATAGTCGTAATTTAATACATTACCTGGATGCATCGACTTTCTCCTTAAAATTTTTGATAACAAGAGAATATTATAGAATATTAATTATACATTTTTTCTTAAAAATGATAATTTTGTTAATCATTTGTTATGTTTTATATTTTAAGGCTAAATCAGTCTTATTTATTGATATTTATCTTATAACCTAAACTTGGCACATTTTTTATAAAATCTTCACCCACTTTATCTCTTACTCTTTTTATAAAAGTTCTAACAGCAGTATCACTCACATGTTCACCTATCCAAACATTTTTCTTAATATCTTCATGCAAAACCAAAGCCCCAGGTTGCTTTAAAAGCAAAGAAATAAAAGCTAATTCTTTTTTAGTTAAAACAATTTCTCCACCATTGTAAATCAAAGTTCGTTTAGTTTTGTTAAATTGATATTCTTCGGAAATTTTTACAAGCATATTTGCTTCAATTTTTTCACCTATCAGATAATCTAAAACTTTAAACAACTCTTCTATATCAACAGGTTTAATCAAATATTTATCTATACCAATATCAATAGAACGCAAAAGTCTCTCTTTCTCTGAATACGCACTAAGAACAACAATTGGGACATCATCTGAAATTTCTTTAATCTCTCTTGCCATATCCAGTCCATCCATAATAGGCATAGCAATATCTGTGATAACTAAATCTGGCTTAAATTTTTTAAATTTTTTAAGCCCCTCATCTCCATTTTGAGCTCCGATTACTTTACTAAAGCGTTCGCTTAATATATTAATCATTGATTCTCTAGCCTTAACCTCATCTTCAACTACTAATATTATCAATTCTTTACATTCTTGTGACATTTCTACTCTACCCTCTCTTTTAGTTTTAAAAATATCTCAAAACAAGCCCCGTCTTTTCCATTTTTAACTTTTATTTTTCCTTGGAAACTTTCGATAATTTGTCTACTTATATAAAGTCCTACTCCTATACCTTGACTAGGATGTTTTGTTGTAAAATAAGGTTGAAAAATTTTATCTAAATTTTCTTTATCAATCCCACCAGCATTATCTTTTATTGTAATTTTCAGATAATTTTTTCCAAATTTTGAAAAATTTATTGTTATGATTTTTCTTTTTTTGTTTTTAAATGCTTCTATTGAATTTAAAATCAAATTAAGAAAAACTCTTATTAAACCATTCTCATATGCCAAAACTTCATAATCACTTTTCGAAACAATATTAATATTTACATGATTTTTTTCTATAGTTTCAAAAGCAATTTCCAAGGCTTTATTTAAAGTCTCTTTTATAAATACACACTGCTCTACTCCTTTGTTAAACAAAGTTCTAAACACATCAATTGTTTCTGACATATTTTTAATCATATCTTTTGATTGTGAGTAAATTTCAGCAAATCCTTTTTCATCTTTAAGATTTTGCTTCATTTGAAACATGGCAATACCGAGCTCATTTAACGGTTGTCTCCATTGATGTGCTATATCGCTAATCATTTGTTCTAATGAAGATTTCAAAATCTCTTCATATGCTATTTTAATATCTTTTTCATTTTTTTCCAAGGCAATTTGCATTTTTTTCTCAAATTTTTTACCTAACTGTATAAATTCTTGTTGGTGATTTTTAACTGTATTTTCAAGATTAATACTTAATTCTCTTAATTTAGCGTGATTTAGAGCAAGCTCTTCATTAAGCTTAAAAGAATTACTAACATTATGAGAGAATGCTACTATTTCTATTAATTCATTATTTTTATCCAATATGGGGATTAATAAAGTTTCAAGATAGAAAGTTTTGCCTAATTTATCAATATTTTTAAAAATAACTTGATAAGGTTTTTTATATGAAAGTTTTTTTAAAAGTTCTTCAATATAACATTCCTCAACATCTGGATGTTTAAATATTGAATGTTTTTTTCCTATAAGCTCTTTTTTACTATATCCACTTATTTGACAAAGTTTATCACTGACAAAAATTAAATTTCCTTGAACATCAGCTCTTGAAAAAATTGTATTTTTTTCAAGAGCTTTAAAAAACTGATCTTTAAAAAAATCTTTCATTGAAAAGCCTTAAAACCTATATAGGCAAGATTTATACCGTAACAAACAATAACGCCATACGATAAATAATTAAATAAATTTTTCAAAAAATCACTAAAAAACTGTGAAATTTTAGAAAAAAATAACATCGCAGGTAAAGTTGATATTCCAAAAATCATCATTACCAAAATACCTTCAAAAATATTTTGCTTACTCATTGCATTGGCTATAAAAAAATACACCAATCCACAAGGAACAAAACCATTTGAAAATCCTAAAAATATGGCTGATTTTAATCCTTTAAAATTTTTAGATTTTTTAATAATTTTCTTTACAAAACTATCAAAAAAAACATTATTTTCAATAAAAGATAACATATTGCCTCTAAAAATAAGAGCGAAACCCAAAATCATCATAAATATACCAAGAATAAAAAATGACAAACTTTGAACCTTAGCATTGATTGCCAAGATATTCCCAAAAGTCCCAAAAATTATCCCTAAAACAATATAAGCAAAAATTCTAAACAAATTATAAATAAAAGTTAATAAAAATAAATTATTGCTTTTTGAATTCAAATTTATAAAAAGTAAATTAAAACCACCACACATAGAATAGCAGTGTCCAAAACTAGATAAAAAAGCAACGCTGATAATAGCTAAAAAATCTATACTCACATCAAATTCATAAATTCTTTAAAAATATACTTACTTTCATGAGGACCTGAAGAACTTTCTGGATGATGTTGCACTGAAATAATAGGATAGTCTTTATATCTTACTCCTTCAACATTATCGCCAAATAAATTTCTATGAGTGATATGAGCCACTTGAGCTAATTCTTCTGGAACATTATAATTATGATTTTGTGCGGTAATTTCTACCGTTTTTGTATCAAGATTGATCACAGGATGATTTGCTCCATGTTGTCCAAATTTCATTTTATAAGTTTCATATCCAAAAGCATTACTTAAAAGCTGGTGACCTAAGCAAATTCCAAGCATAGGAATTTTAGCTTCTGCAAGTTTTTTAATCTCTGCAATCTCTTGTTTTAAAATCCTTGGCTCACCTGGACCATTAGAAAGAAACACGCCTTGAATTTCACCTTTTTTATACAGAGTAATCAACTCATCTGCTTTAACATTATATGGATAAACTTCTACTTCAAAACCTACTTCTACAAGTTCATTTAAGATATTTGTTTTAACACCATAATCTATAACAGCAACTTTTTTCTCACTTCTTTTAGCATCATTAAATTTTTGAAAACTAGCGTTCCAAACGCCTTGTTTATGAGAATAATTTTTCTTAGTGCTAACTTCTTTTACAAAATTTACTTCATCAATTTTTGCTGATTTTTCTAAGGCGATTTTTAAATCTTCTTTATTTGAAATTTCAGTTGAAATTACAGCTCTTAAATTGCCATTATTTCTTATCATTTTTACTAGATATCTCGTATCAAGTTCATAAATTCCTATTTTTCCATGTTTTTCAAGATAATCTTGCAGACTTTCTTTAGCGCGAAAATTTGAAAAACTGGAACTTAATTCACGCATTAAAACACCACTTGCAAAAATTTCCTTACTTTCATTATCATTTTCATTGGTTCCCACTATACCAATTTCTGGCATGGAAAATACGATAAATTGCCCTGCATAAGAAGGATCTGAAATAATTTCTTGATACCCTGTTAAAGAAGTGTTAAATACAAGCTCTCCAAAAAAAGTACCGCTCTTTCCAAAAGCCTTGGCACTTAAAAAAATATCATTTTCTAAATAAATATAAGCCTTCATTAAAACATACCTTTTTTTCTAAGCTCTTCTTGATAGAGTTTTTCAAAGATAAGATCGTATTCTTCGCTACCTGGAATAGGTTTTGTTTTATAATTGCTAATTTTCTCATAAACCTCATCTTCAAGTTTTTCATAAATTTTAAGATAAGACTCTATGCTTGAAAAGATTAAATTCTTAACTCTATTTTCACTCACTATAAAATTAATATAATCATTCTCTACAAGTTCTTCTAAAATTTGATGCGCTAGATGATTATGTCTATCTTCAGAATCTAAAATCACATTAAATTCAGGAGCTAACTTTTTCTTCACAAGCCAAAACATATTTTTACGATCTACTTGCATAAGCTCCATTTCATCTTCTTGTTGCTCCAAAAGCTCTTTTACTCTTTCATCTAATTTTCTTTCATTTAGAATATCTTTCTCTAAAACTTCTATTATACATACCTTAAGCTTTTCTAATTGATCTTTAATTTCTACAAAAGAAGAATTAGCTATATCTAACATCATTTTATTTGCGATATAAGGAGTATGTGGTAATTTTATACGCATCTTAAAAACCTTTTATTTGATAATGTTTGAAATAATAGCTTATTTTTGGTAAAAGAATGTTAAAAATGAAAAATTTTCATTATTTTAATCACCTAATTACTAGCATTATTATCTAAATTTTTCAAAAGCAAAGTAAGCTCGCTAGCTTTTTTTGGATCCATTTTAGATAAAACACCTGAAATTTTACGCGATTCCAAAGAAAGCATTATTTTGCTTGCATCCTCTGCATCCATTTGACTTAAAACATCTGCAATGGCTGCATCTTTCATTTGGGAATAAATTTCTTTAACCCTACCTTGAGTTTTATCATTGATTGAATTTAAAATCTTTTGTTGTTTTTCTACAAGCCTTGCGTTTTCAAGCTTTAATTCTTCAATTTTTGCCAAAGTTGCATTAACCTCAGCCTCTTTTTTTTCTAAATTTTCAAGCCTTTCTTTTTGCAAAGCTTCAAAAGAGGCTTTATAAGCTTCTAAAGATTGTCTTGCTTCATCAAATTCTCTAGTTTGCAATTCAATTTGAGCTTTTCTAGCTTCAAAATACTGCTCACAATCTTGTTCAGCTCCAAAAACTACACTTGAAATAAAAACTAACAATATAAATTTTTTAATCATCTTTTTCTCCTTTGAAAAAACGACTGATTGCAATTTCATCTAAAAATTTTTCTTCAGCCTTGGCAAGTTCTTTTTGCTTTTGTTTAATTTCCTCGGCTTCTAAAACCTTCATTTTTTCATAATCTAAATGTGCTTTTTGATATAAAAACTGATAATGATTCATTTCTTTTTTAGAAAGTTCTACTTTCTCCTTAGCTCTTGCCAAAGCCTCGCGTCCTACTTGTGCCATACTTAAATTCGATCTTAACTCTGCTATAGATCCTGATTTTGGCAATACGCCTAAACTTTCACACTCTTGGCGTGAAAGTTCATAAGCTTTTTCATGTTCAAGCTGTCTTTGTTTGGCTTGATTAAGATTTGATTCTGCTTTATCAAGTTGTTGTTTTCTTACCTTTACAACAGAATTATATTTACTTTTCATAAGATGATAGTATCATCTCTTTCAGGGCTAGTAGAAATATACTTTACCTTAACCCCTGCAAGCTCTTCAAGTCTTGCTATATATTTTTTAGCATTTTCTGGCAATAAATCATAATCTTTTATACCAAAAACTTTATCCCAACCATCCATTTCTTCATAAATAGGTTGAACATTTTCTAAATCGCTTGGTATATAGTCGATTTCCATGCCCTTATATTCATAAGCACGACAAATTTTTATCTTTTCAAAACCATCTAAAACATCAAGCTTCATCAAAGATAAAGCATCAAGACCATTAAGTCTTGCTGTATATCTTACAGCAACTGCATCAAACCATCCACAGCGTCTTTTACGTCCCGTGCTTACGCCAATTTCTTTTCCAATTTGCGCAATTTTTTCTCCATCTTCACCCTTATCCTCAGTAGGAAAAGCTCCATTTCCCACACGCGTTGTATAAGCTTTTACAATACCTATAATATTTCCCGCTTCTTTAGGATTTAACCCAAGTCCTGTTAAAGCGCCTGCTGAAATAGTACTTGAGCTTGTAACATAAGGATAAGTTCCATGATCAATATCAAGCATAGAGCCCTGAGCTCCTTCTAAAAGTACTCTTTTATCTTCATCTAAAGCCTTCCAAAGCATTCTTGTAGTATCTGTAATATAAGGAGTTAAAATTTCATTAAAGCGTTTTAAATCAGCAAGCAATTCTTCAGCACTTGGAATTTCAATTTCAAGCATTTCAAAAAAAGTTTTATTAGCTTCAAAATCTTTTATCAAAGCCTCACAAAGTCTTTGTGGTTCTAAAAGCTCTCCAACTCTATGTCCTGTACGATTAATCTTATCTGCATAAGAAGGTCCTATACCCTTACCTGTTGTTCCTATGGCATTTTTGCCTTTGAGCTTTTCTTTTGCAATGTCTATTAAAGAATGATGTTTTAAATTTAAATGAGCTCTATCGCTGATATATAATCTACCTTTTAAATTTTCAAATTGAGCCATTTCAGCAATCAATACTTCAGGAGAAACCACAACTCCATTTCCGATAATATTAATACATCTTGGATGCAAAACTCCACTTGGCATAAGATGAAGCGCATATCTTACACCATTTACCCAAATCGTATGTCCTGCATTGTGTCCACCTGCACTTCTGCAAACAAAATCATAATTTTCACATAATTTATCAACTACCTTACCTTTTCCTTCATCGCCCCATTGAATGCCGACAATAATATCTGCTTTGCTCATAAAAATTTCCTTGATTTTACTTAATATTGGCGAGAAGATGAGAGAATCGAACTCCCCAAAGAATAGTCAACTATCCTTTCATCTGATTTGAAGTCAGTGGCGATCACCAGATACGCTAATCTTCCAAAGTGATAATTATAGCGATTTTTAATGAAAAACAAAATAAATTTATCAATATTCTTTTTGACTTCATATTAAATTTAAGCTATAATCTCACTCTTTTTTAGCATCAAGTTTTGATGATTACATTTTTAGGATCTTTCTTTGAATTCTTTTAAACAAAAATATTTAATCAATTTTTGGGACAATTCCCGTTCTATGATTGCACTTGGAATTTTAAGTGCAGTGTATTTTGGGATTTTTGGTGGCGTTTGGGCTGTTACTGGAGAAATGACACGTTGGGGTGGCGAGTTTTTAGAGCTTTTAGGTATGAATTTAGATGGATATTCTTATTACCAAAAGCAAAATTTAAATGGAACCCCTTTAACAAGAACTGATGGTATTATGCTCATAGGTATGTTTATAGGTTGTTTAGTAGCCGCACTTTTAGCTAACAAAGTCAAATTTCGTCTACCTGCTAGCAATATAAGAATTTTTCAAGCAATAGTAGGTGGAATTCTTTCAGGATATGGAGCAAGACTTGCATTTGGATGCAATTTAGCTAATTTTTTTACAGGTTTACCTTATTTTTCTTTACACACTTGGCTTTTTACTGTTTTTATGGTTTTAGGAATTTATCTAGGAGTGAAAATTTGCAACACTTCCTTTTTTAAACCTAAAGCTAAATTAGAACGTGTAAATAAAGAAAACTTGCCGTTAAACAAGCAAAGTTTGCGTACAAAATTATATTTTAACTTAGGCATATTGCTTTTCATAGCCTTTTTAGTTTGGGTGTTTTATCTTGTTTTTACAAATGGCAATATCAGCACACAAAACAAACAAAGTCTTCTAGCTTTAGCACTGATTTTTGGTTTTGTTTTTGGCTTTGTTATTTCTAGAGGGCAAATTTGTTTTACTTCTTGCTTTAGAGATTTATTTTTATTTGGTAGAGATAATGCTATAAAAGGCGCATTAGTCGGTATGATTATCGCCTCTTTAATCGCTTTTGCTTTTATCTTGCAAGGTCATACTAGCAAACTCATAGAACTTTCTCCTGCTGTAGCTGTGGGAGCATTTTTGTTTGGTTTTGGTATAGTTTTTGCCGGAGGTTGCGAGTGTGGTTGGACTTATCGTGCCTTTGAAGGACAAAGTCATTTTATAATAGTAGGAATTGCAAATATAATAGGAACTATGATTTTAGCTTTAAGTTATGACTTTTTACCAAAAGCTTTTAAAGAAGGTATAAAAATCAATCTTTTAACTGAATTTGGCAATTTAAATGGATTTTTTATCAACCTTATTTTATTCATCTTAATGTTTGTTTTTGTAGTATTTTACAAAAAACACTTCTTTAAAAATCAACTTAAAGGATAAACAATGAAAATTACTTATAGTTTAAATTTGCAAGGTGAAGCTTGCCCTTATCCTGCTATAGCAACACTTGATGTCTTACCTAAGCTTAAAAGTGGAGAAATTTTAGAAGTACTTTGTGATTGTCCACAAAGTATCAATTCCATACCTCAAGATGCAAAAAACCGTGGTTTTAAAGTGCTTGAAATCGATCAAAGTGGACCCACGCTAAGATTTTTAATACAAAAGCCTTAAAAAAGGCTTTTGTTCTCAAAGCTCTTTTAACATCTTTTCATAAGCTGCTTTAGTTCCAGATCTTACATTTGTAAACAAACTTGCAATAATAATCACCGCCGAAGCTGCTAAAAACCCTGGAACTATTTCATAAAGACCCGAATTTGCAAAATTCTTCCAAAGTACCACAGTAGCAGCTCCTGTTATCATACCTAAGATTGCTCCTACTCTTGTCATCCTACTCCAAAATAAAGAAAAAAGCATTACAGAACCAAAAGAAGCTCCAAATCCGGCCCATGCATAAGAAACTATACTCAAAACACTTGAGTTTTTATCAGTAGAAATCAAAAACGCTATTACAGCTACCAATAAAACACCTAATTTACCTAAATTTAATACAACATGACTTGGCGCATCTTCTCTAAAAATCTTTTTATAAAAATCTTCCGCTATAGTAGAACTTGAAACCAGCAATTGTGAACTTGCTGTACTCATAATAGCTGCTAAAATAGCACTGAGTAAAATACCTGCTATCCAAGGATTAAATAAAAGCTGCGACATCACGATGAAAATCTTTTCAGGATCTTGCAAACTTAATTCAAATTTATGCACATAAGCTATACCTAAAATACCTATCATACAAGCACTTAAAAGACAAACCGCCATCCAAGCAATACCTATAAAAGTGGCCATAGGAATATCTTTAGTAGAACGAATCGACATAAAACGCACTAAAATATGTGGTTGACCAAAATAACCCAAACCCCAAGCAAGTGCAGATATAATGCTTACAATTCCTACTCCTTCGCCCATAGATAAAGCTTGTGGCTTTATTTCTCTTACTATATTCATCGCTTCACCAAAACCACCTAAATGATAAAGCATAACCAAAGGTACAATAATTAAAGCCATCATCATTAAAAGCCCTTGTATCATATCCGTCCAACAAACCGCCTTATATCCACCTAAAAAAGTATAAGCAACAATAATAATCGTTCCAGTAGTTAAAGCATAATCGTATCTGATACCAAAAGTACTTTCAAAAAGTTTTGCTCCGCTTACAAGCCCTGATGAAACATAAAAGGTAAAAAATATCAAAATTACCACCGCACATACGATGCGCAGTATATGTTTATCATCATCAAAACGAGTTTCAAAATAATCAGGAATAGTCAAAGAATTTGCAATCACACTGGTATAAATTCTAAGTCTTTTTGCCACAAAAATCCAATTTAAACTAGCTCCTATAGTAAGCCCAATTGCAATATAAGAATCTATAAAACCACTTACATATAAAGCTCCCGGTAAACCCATTAAAAGCCAACCACTCATATCAGAAGCCCCTGCGCTAAGTGCAGATATCACAGGCCCCATAGTACGCCCACCTAGAAAATAATCCTCTGAATTTTTATTTTGCTTATAAAAATAAAAACCTATATAAAGCATTAATAAGGCATAAGCTATAAACATCACTGCTATTGGGGTATTAATTTGAACCACTTCCATCAATCTCTCCTTGATCATTAAGATATTGCTCTAATGCCTAAATTTCCATAACGATGAAAAGATATACTTAAAGCTTTTTCATTAAAATAATTTAAAAGTTCAAAACGACCATTTAATAATGGCTTTTCTCTTATAATGATTTTAGCAAGCTTTGCAGCCTCTTTGTAAATCTCATCATTTACATCTGGCTTTGCTAAATAACGCACTCTTTCATATTCTTTAATACTCTTGATAAAATTTTCTTTATTTTCTTTTAAAAACAATACTTTTGCTCCTATGCTTTGAACAATTCGTTCTATCATACTAACATCTTGTTCATCATAACTGATACTTAGATCAATATTTGCAATATTTGCACCTAAAACCACACCTAAAACATCTTTTAAGCTTTCATTTCCACAAAGTCTTAAAACCATATTCTTTATTTTAGTATAAGAAAAAAGATTATCTTCTCCACGAATATTGACATAATCTTTTGAAACACTAAACTCGTTTTTATAATGATAAGCATAAGATTGAGACATTTTAATTAAATTGTTTATAAAATCTTGTGCTTCTTTTAAATCTATTTGTGCTAATTTTTTTGAAAATTTATCTTCAATTAAATGATCATCAAAATCTTCTTGCTTAATCTCTAAAAATTGAGTGATATAATTATAAATTCCAACTTTTCTACCCAAACCTATAGCTGATTTTTTAATCCCACCAAAAGGTTGACGCAGCACTATAGCCCCTGTGGTTGGTTTATTGATATAAATATTTCCTGCTTCTATGTGAGTGTGAAAATACTCCCATTCTCTTTCATCTAAGCTTTCAAAACCTGCAGTTAAACCATAACCTGTGGAATTTACTATATCAATAGCTTCTTTTAAGTCTTTAGCCTTCATCACACTTAAAATCGGTACAAAAAGTTCATTCATATGAGTAAAATCACCCTTTTTAGTGCCATATTTTATGCCTGGAGTCATCAAATAAGGATTATCCTCTAAAAACTTAGGTTTTAATGCCCATTCTTCATAAGGTTGTAATTCATCTAAGGCCTTTTGAACTTTAGAACTTGGCTTATCAGCTAAAGTACCTAATTTATTTTTAAATTCAAAAGGATTGCCCACTGCCATAGAACTCGCAGCATCCACTAAAGTCTTTTTAAATTCTTCATCATGATAAACCTCTTCTTCTAAGACTAGCAAAGAAGTAGCTGAACATTTTTGACCGCTATTGCTAAAAGCAGAATGAATGATATTTTTAATCGCACTATCACGATCAGCAAATTTAGAAACTATAGTCGCATTCTTTCCGCCAGTTTCAGCACTTAAAAGCAAGGTTGGATTAGCTTTTAACATAGCATAAGCAGTATCCTCTCCTCCTGTAAGAATTGAAAATTTAATCGCTTCATCAATAAGTAAATATTTAGAAATATCACTTCCTTTTGAAGGTAAGAAAATCAAAGCATCTTTTGGAATACCCGAATCCCAAAAACACTTACAAAGCATATAACCTGTTAGAGTTGAAAGTGAAGAAGGTTTGTAAATCACCACATTACCTGCGGCTAGTGGTGCAGCTATAGTACCTACTGAAATTCCTATAGGAAAATTCCAAGGAGCTATGGTAACCCCTATACCTTTAGGTGTGAATGTAACTTTTGGATTTTGTTTTTTAAGCTCTTCTAAAGAGTGCGGATAAAACTCTATAAAATCAATAGCCTCACTTACTTCAGGATCGATCTCTAAAAAGGTTTTGCCCACTTCTAAAGCTGCCAAACCTATCAAATCCCCTCTTCTTTCTCTCATCAGTTTTGCACTTTTGGCTAAAATTTGATAAATTTCATCATGACTTTTTTGTGTAAATTTGGAATTTTTAGCTACTTCTAAAGCTTGTTTGATTTCTTTTTCTCCTGCTAAATAAGCCTTTCCTATAACTCTATCTTCGATCTTATCTTTAACTTCTAAAACATTTAAATTTTCTGCTTTAAAATCAAGTTCGCCTATAACAGGATAAACATCATAATCTTTTAAATTTTCATATTTAGTTTTAATTTCTTTAGCCCACGCTCTATTTTGTGCTAAAATAAAATCCGTATCGCTTTCATTGCTAAATTTTTTACTTTCATAAGAACTTATGATATTTGATTCTTTATTTCTATCTTGCTTACGATGTGTAGTATTATCAAGAGTTTTTATGCCTTCTAAAGATTTTAAAAAAAGTTCTTTTTGGATATTCCAGTTTTTATCTCCTACTTTAAGATTGAAAAAATAACGCATAAAATTATCTTCACTTGTATTTTCATCAAGGCGTCTTACAAGATAAGCAATGGCATTGTTAAAATGTGCTTCATCGCAAACTGGGGCATAAAGGATTAGATCATGCATTTTAGATAATTCATAAGAACATTGCAAACTCATACCTTCAAGCATTTCAAAAGTAAAAGAATCCAAAGCACCCACTTCACTTATACGTGTATAAGCATAAGCAATCTCAAAGATATTATGACTTGCAATTCCTATGTTGATGTATTTATAATTGTCTCCTTCAAGAATAAAATCAAGCATTTTATTATAATTACTATCAGTATCTATTTTTTTGTAAAAAGTAGGAAGCTCCCAACCCTTTTGAGACGCAATGGTTTCTTCACTTTCCATATTAGCACCCTTAACAAAACGGATCTTAATAGGCTTCATACCTTTTAAAACCCTCTCTTTTGAAAAAGCAAAAAGTTTTTTAAGATACTTATAAGAATCAGGAATATAAGCTTGCAAAACAATCCCTGCTTTAATATCAAATTTAGCCACACTTTCCATAAAAGCTGCAACGGTGAGCTCTAAATCCCTAAATTCTTCCATATCAAGATTGATAAATTTAGATACACCTTGTTTTTTCTCTTCTTCTAAGGCTAAAGCATAAAGATAATCTAGTCTTTTTACGACCTCTTCTTTAGAATAATTAAAATCTATAATATTAATTTGTGAAAAAATAGTAGTAATTTTTATGGAAATATAAGTGATATAGCTTGATTTTAAGGCTTCTTCGTATTTTTGCATACGATATTTACTCTCAGCTTCACCTAAAACCTCTTCGCCGATTAAATTCACATTTAAGGTAATTTTATCTTGCTCTTTTCTTTTCTTAATATGTGGTTCTAAAACACTAGGATTTGCATCTAGAACCATAGCTTTAGTATCTTCTCTTAAATGTTTGACAAAAAAAAGTACACTTAAATTAGGAGCAAATTTGCCAAAATTTAAAAAGCTAAAAAGTAGGAATTTTTCAAAAGTGCTAAAAAAATCCGCTATGCCATATTTACTCAAAGTATATTCTATAAGCTCAAAACTTGCATTTTTATCTTTACATCTAAAAGAACGATCTAAAAGCTCTATAAGCATAACTTTATTTTTGGGATTATTAAGAAGTTTTTGCATTTTAGCATGAAATTCTTTTTCAGAATTTGAAATATTGGCTTCTATTTGTCCTTGTAATTCTTCAGCTAAAGCTAAAGCTTTTTGTATCATTTCGTATCTCCTAAGATAAAATAAATTTTAATAAATAATATATAAATAAGATAAAAAATAATATTTTAAATCATAGAAAATGTATAAAAAATGATAAAAAAAAATTTTAATGGGTATATAAGTAACAAAAATTAAGAAATGATAATATCATTTTCTTGCTTATTTACAACCTTAGCAATAATTTTAGCTTGAATATTTTCATCTTCTAGTTTTTTTAAACATTCTAAGGAATCTTTTTCACTTATAGAAATTAAAAGTCCTCCTGAAGTTTGTGGATCACAAAGTAATAATTTTTCTTCATTTAAATCAGGGGTAAGTTCTTTTATAAATTCTAAATTTTTATAAGCTCCAGCAGGAATTAAACCCATATTAAAATACTCTTTTACTCCATCTAAAAAAGGAAGTTCACTTTCAAAAATTTCAAAAGAAATATTTTTATTTAGCATTTCTTTTAAATGTCCTAAAAGTCCAAAACCTGTAACATCACTCATGGCACTTGGATGAAATTTAAGAGCAATTTGACTGGCTTTATAATTTAACTCCATCATGTTTTTAAGCATTATATCTAAATGTTTTTGATTTAACATTTGCGCCTTTAAAGCTGTACTTAAAATTCCTGTTCCTAAAGGCTTGGTTAAAATGATACAATCTCCGATTTTAGAAGTATTATTAGCAATAAATTTACTAGGATGTACTTTTCCTGTAACACTAAGTCCAAAAAAAAGCTCGGTGCTTTCTATAGTATGGCCACCCACGACTAAAGCATTACATTCTTTAACTTTATCATTTGCACCTTCTAAAAGCTCTTTTAAGATGTTTAAATCATGATTGCAAGTATCAAAACCTACTATATTTAAGGCATTAATTACCTCTGCACCCATAGCAAAAACATCGCTTAAAGCATTTGCTGCAGCAATAGCACCAAAATGATAAGCACTATCTACTATAGGAGTGATAAAATCAAGCGTTTGCACCAAAGCTAAATCGGGACTGATTTGATATACGCTTGCATCTTCATTATTTCCGATATCACTAAGTAAAGCAGGAGTTTTTTGCATGAAATTTAAAATTGTTTTAAGACCACCCGGGCTTAATTTCGCTGCTCAGCCTGCTGCTTTAACAAAATGCGTTAAATTTTGATTTTTATATTGCAGTGTTTTTCCTTATAGAGTAATGATTTTTGCTTTACCAAAAAGCTCGTTTAAAATTTCATAAGCATTGCCTATATTTCCTATTTTAAGTTCTTTGCTTTTATTAAAAAATTCTAGACAAGCTCCACAACTTATGATCTCAATACCTAAATTTTCAAGTTCTTTCATAGCTAAATGTGCTTTATGATTTTCATCAACATTGATTAAAACACTTTCATTTACGCAAAGAATTTTACTTGGAGCATGATCTAAATTTTTTAAGGTACTTAAAAATCCTACAAGTAAATTTTGTCCCAATTCACCCTCACCCACTTTGTCGGTTTTTAAAAATAAAACATTATAATCGTGAATATTTACTTCACTAGAATCAAAATTCTTTTTTTGTACTTTGATGCAAAACTCTTGTGCATTTTCATCTACAACAGGGTTTAAACTTAAAGAGCTAAGAAATTTTACAACATTATTTTTTGAAATAATAGAATTTAAAACAATTTCTAAAATTTCATTTTCTTGAAGTTTTTCAAGAGCGTTTTTTGTTTCAACTATAGGCTGAGGACAAGAAAGATTGCGACAATCAATTTTCATTATTTTTCCTTGATATTAGCTTTGAAAAATAATATTATTTTATTACTTGTTTTGTGTTTAAAAATTTTAAATAATATAGAAAAAATTTAAAAGCTCAAAAATGAGCTTTTTTTAAAATCTTTTTTTATCCACATCTTCAAGAATTGCCGCAGCAATTTGATTGACTTCATTTGTTATATTATTGGTAACATTTGCAACTTCGACATTTTCCTTAGTTACAGTTTCAAGTTGTGCTATAGCATCGTTAATCTGTGTGATTCCTGCTGTTTGTTCTTTTACAGATTCTGCTACTTCATTTACGCTTTGAACAAGTATATTAATATTTGCCTCGATTTCAGATAAGGATTTTCCTGTTCTTTCCGCAAGCTGTCTTACCTCATCTGCAACAACTGCAAAACCACGCCCATGTTCTCCAGCACGTGCAGCTTCAATAGCTGCATTTAAAGCAAGAAGATTCGTTTGCTCAGCGATATCTTTAATCACATTGACAATATTTTTTATATCATCAGCTTGTGAAGCAACCTCAACTGTTTTTCCACTTACATTTTGCATAGAAGAATTAATCTCCTCCACAGCTGCAGCCGATTGTTCTAAAGAACTCGCTTGTGCATTAGAGCCATCAGCAAGTTTTTGCATAGAATTTTTTAACTCTTCTGACTGATTGGCTAAATCTTTAGCAAAATTTGAAGAAGCCAAAAGCATCTTTTTAATTTCTTTGCCTAAAATATTAGTTGTAATCTCAACTTCACCTTTAGCATTAAATACTTCTGTACTAAAATCAAGAGCCTTATAACTATCAAAAACTCTATTAATTTCATTCATATTAGAACCAATTTTACTTTGTAAAACATCAAGCATCCTATTAAGAACATTTTTAAGTTCTACTAATTGAGGATTTATAGGATTTTTAGTAATTCTTGCAGTTAAATTACCCTTTTCGATTTCTCTAGCAGTTTGCACCGATTCATCTACAGCATTTTGATCTTGTTCTAAAGATATTTGAATCTTTTCAATATTTTCATTTATGATTCTTCCCATTGCTCCTAGCTCATCATTAGCACGAATTTCAATAGCCTTAGGTTCAATTTTTTCATGATTTAAAAAACGGAAAAATGATTCTAAAGAACTAAGAATCACAGGCAATCTAGATGCGACAATTTTTCTTACGCAATAATAAACCACTCCTAAAACAACAAAAATAAAAATAAAAGATGCACCAAGAATAATTAATTGTAATTTTTTTAAGGGTTTAAATACTGAATATTTAGGAGCAGTTACCAAAACTGCCCAAGAACTATCTTGCACTTTAAAACTATTAATCGCAGCATAAGAATCATCACCATCAGAAGCTATATAGTTAAAAACTCCATTTTTTCCTTCACTTATGGCCTTATAAGTTTCTTGTGCACCTTTATTAGGATTGATATCTTTTAAATTTTTTAAAACTAGATTTTTATTTGGATGTATCGCCATAAAACCATCTGAATTTAAAAGAACTCTTAATTCACCATCATATTTTTGACCTTTAGGGTCTAAAAGATAAGTAGCAATATCTGAAAAATCTAAAGTCATGCCTATGACACCTACAACTTGATTTTTTCGATCAAAAATAGGCATAGCAACATTTACAGCATCAAAATCTTGACCTTCTAAATTCATCTTAATAGGACGGCCTATATATACTTTATTTTCCCCATATTTTGCTTTTTTTAATATATCTTGCACAACTTGCAGATTAGCTATTTCATCACTAGCTTGTATTGCTTTTATTCCGCCTTTATTATCCTTTTCTTCATCAGCGTAAAGCATAACAAATTTTCCACTTTGAGTATTAAAAAATTTACTCTCTTCTTTAAAGTATTCTGGCGGATCAATAAGATATAAATAAGTAAAATTAGAATAAGCACTATTATCAAAAGTATTGGTTATAATATTTGTTATATTGTCTATATCTAAATCTTCTTTAGAGGTTGATCTAAACATTTCTGTTAAAGTACCTGAAATACTTTTATTTAAAGCGATCATTTCCCCAAAAATTCCTTGAGTTTGAGTAGCATATTCTTTCGTGATAGAAGCAAGAATATCTTCTGTATTTTTGGTAATATTTTGACTTACTTGTTTTGTGATTAATGAAATTAAAATAACAAGTCCAATAACAACAACAGCTGCCACAGAAAAAATAAGTTTTAAACCTATATTTAAAGATTTAAACATCTTATAACTCCTAAAATAAAAAATTTAGATTCTAATTTTAACATATTTTTAAAAAAATAATATTAATTAATTATAAAAAAATTATGTATTAGTATTTTTTGATAGAAGATTTATTTTTTTCCTTTTAAAAACAATTCTTTAAAGCGTTTATTAGCGTATTCTTCTATGTCTTTTTGCAAAATAGAGTAATTTTCCATCAATTCCATAGCTCTAGGAGTAAGTTTTGTTCCTGATTCTTTAGAGCGTCCTTGTCTTGTGCTAACTAAAATTTCTTGAGAATTTTTTTGTAAGGTTTGTAAATGCATCCAAGCTTTTTTATAATTAATCCCCATAAGTTTAGAAGCATGTAATAAACTACCTGTTTGTCCGATAAGTTCTAAAAGTTCTGTTTTTCCTCGACCAAAAAGCAAATCTCCATCCGCATTTTCAATCCAAGTTTTTGTTCTTACTATAAATTGCTTACCTTTTTTTTCTTTAAAACAACCAAGTTGACAATACTTTACATCAACCTTATAAGTTTTTAAAGCTGAACGCATACTTTTAAGTCCACAACCTTCTTTAGCAATATCTCTTGCATCTTTACAAAAAATTCTACGCTTTTCATCTAAACTAGGTTCTATTTTTTTAAGCACTTCAATCTTTGCTTTTTCAAAATCTAAATGTCCAAATTGCCCCAACTCGCAATTATCAATTCTCATGTGATTTTCATCGGCTAATTGTCCGATTTTTTCTATATTTATATTAAATTTCTTTGCAATTTTAAAAGCCGTACCACAATCTAATTTTTCATTGCTATTTAACAATTCTCTCATATATGAGATGATTTCTTTTTCTTGATTTTTATCCATGAATTCTAAATTCTCCACTATAAATATTGATCTTATTTTCTCTAGCAAAACCACAAAGCGTTAAATCAAATTTTCTTGCTATCATAACCCCTAAACAAGTAGGAGCCGTGCGTGAAACAAGCACTGGAATTTTATGCATAACTGCTTTAGCTACCATTTCAGAACTTAGCCTTCCACTAACCATTAAAAAACATTGACTTAAATCAACCCCAGCTAAACACGCTTTTCCTAAAGCTTTATCTATGGTATTATGCTGAGCTATATCTTCACCTATAAAAAAAGTTTTCTCATCTACAAAAAGCTTAGCCGTATGTACACAGCCTGTTTTCTCGTAAAGCTCGCATTGAGTATAAAAAGTACTCATTTGTTTTAAAATTTCATCTTTGCTAAATTTTGCATCAGAACTAATTTTACTCGCTTCAATAGCTTCTGGATCGATATTGGCAGTATGTGCTCTACCGCAACCACTTATAACTACACCTTCAGCATTAAGCTTTGCTAAATTTTCTTTATCAATCTTTGCTTTAATATGCACACTCATACCATCATCTTTTGTTTCTATGCTCTCAATATCGCTTACTTTCGCAATGATATTTTCACTCATTAAATATCCTATTGCTAATGCCTGTTCATCTACAGGAGTTGCCATTAAAGCACCTACTTTTTCATCATTAATAAAAATTTCAAGCTTAATTTCACGCACTAAAGTATCATCGCATGTAAAAGATTCATTGCCTTTATATTTTAAAATTTGAGTTGTAAATAACGGATCCATACCTTATCCTTTAAATATCTTTAAATAATATTATATCAAAAAAACATAAATAACAAATTTATATATGGAAAAATAGATTTTAGATTCAACTTATAAAAGAAAATTCGTTCTATTTATTTCAAAAAAGCTTAAAACTACCGCTATGTAATAACATAGCGGTTAAAGATTAAATTTTTACATTAGGATCATAAGAAAAACTAGGTTCAATTTGCTTTTTATTGCTTAATTCTTTATACCAATAAGAATGTAAAATATAAACCTCTTCTTCTTCTTTATAACCACTAATCATAGAATGGATACTACCTTTGATTGCAAATACTGCCATATAAATATGCACACCAAAAAACACTGCACACACTATACCCAAGAAATTATGCACTATAGCTGAAATTCTTAAAAGTTCAATGTGAGTTAAACCAAAAAGACCTTGAATTGCCGTGGAATTAAAATCAAGAAAATACATAAATCCACCTGTAATTATCATCAAAAATCCACCAAATACAGCTATATAATACCAAGATTTTTGACCAAAATTAAACTTACCTGCAGGTACAGGACGTTTTACTTTGCTTAAATAACCACCTACTATCATCATCCATCTGATATCATAACTTGCAGGAAGCATTCTTTTAATCCAGCATAAAAACATAGGGATTATAGAGATGATAAACAAAATCGTTGCAAAAGCGTGTAAATTTTTACAAACCCTTACAAAAACTCCACCCCCAAAAACTTCTCCAAACATCATCACAAAACCAGTTGGCACTAAAATCACCCAAGAAATCGCTGCGATAAAATGAAAAAGTCTTTCAAATAATGTAAAAGCATAAATTTTCTTTCCATCGTGTGAAAATTGCTTAGGTCCTATAACCATATAATGCAAAGCAAATGCAGACAATACCGCAATAACAGCGATTAAAGCTATAGTAGCTATATATTCACCTTGCAAAGTTGTCCAAAGTTTGCCAAAAGTATCATAATTTGGGATATTTGTAATACGATGAAAATCCCAAATTTGAGTATCTTGTCCCATTCTCTCGCTACCATAAGCAAATAAACTCACTACGCTTAATAAAAGCGTTACAAATACTTTTCTCATAAGCGTTCCTTTCCTGTGTAAGCAATCTTCCATTCCAAACTTTCCGAAGGATTTGGAATGCCATAATTTCTATTCATAAGTCTATTATGATAAATCTCTTCTATTTTAGAACTTTCACCTACTAAAAGTGCTTTTGTCGAACACATCGCAGCACATACAGGGACTTTTCCTTCTGCGATACGATTTTGACCATAAAGTTCTCTTTCTTTTTCTGAATTCGTTGCTTCAGGGCCACCTGCACACATAGTACATTTATCCATAATGCCTTTATTTCCAAAAACACTATCTTTTGGAAATTGTGGTGCACCAAAAGGACAAGCATAAAGACAATATCCACAACCTATGCAAATTTCTTTATCATGCAAAACAATACCATCAGCACGGATGTAAAAACAATCCACAGGACAAACGATAGAACAAGGAGCATCATCACAATGCATACAAGAAATAGAAGTTGAAACTTCTTTTCCTTGAATTCCTTCATTTAAAGTAATCACACGGCGGCGGCGAATATGAATAGGAAGCTCATGTGCTTCATCACAAGCTACCGCGCAACCATTACAATCAATACAACGCTCATTATCACAAAAGAATTTCAAGCGTTCTTTTTCTAAATTTGCAAAATTTACCTTACTCATTTTCCATCCTTACTGATTCTACAAAGTCCACCTTTAGTCTCTGGAATCTGACACATGATATCATAACCATAATTTGTTACCGTATTAGCACTTTCTCCGCTTGCATAAGGCTTAGTTCCTTCTGGGAAATTGTGCGTTAAATCCACGCCTTGCATAACTCCTGTAAAATGGAAAGGCAAGAAAATCATATCTTTTGCTACACCTGGATTAACCTTCACTCTTACATGAATTTTAGTACTTTCTGGAGAATGCACCCAAATCATATCTCCTGCTTTAATGTCTTGCTCTTTTGCTAATTGAGGATTGATCTCACAAAACATTTCAGGTGTTAAACGCGTTAGATACATAGATGCTCTATTTTCCATACCTGCACCATTTAAATTCACAAGTCTTGCAGTAACAAGATTAAGCGGGAATTCTTTAGAATAATCCTTAGCTTGTTGCACAGAAACAAATTTAGTATCCACGCGGTAAAGCGCTTTTTGATCTTCAAAACTTGGATATTTTTGCACCAAATCGTTTCTTGGAGAATGTAAAGGCTCACGGTGGAGTGGAATTTTATCTTTAAAAGTCCAAACTACAGCTCTAGCTTTAGCATTTCCATAAGGAACTATGCCTTTTTCTATACATTTAGTTGCTATGATATTGCTATCATCATAAGACCAAGTTGATCCCATTTTTTCTTTTTCTTGAGCACTTAAAGTAATACCTAAAACTTTTTCTATATTATCTTTAGTAATTTGTGGATAACCTGTATCAATAGGTGAATTTAAAGGTGCATTTTTAGCAAGTAAACTCTCTCCTTCATATTCAAGTCCAAAATTGTTTCTAAAGCCCATACCACCTTTTGCTACTTCAATGTCGGTATTATAAAGCACAGGAGAACCTGGGTGCTTATCACTCCAACAAGGCCAAGGAAGCCCGTAATACTCGCCAGCAACTTCGTCTTTTCCTTCTAAAGTTACCTCATCAAATTTATCCCAGTATAAAGTATGCTTTTTAAGCCTTTCAGGACTCCAACCATTAAGCCCTATACTTCTAACTGCTTTTGCAATTTCTCTTGTTGCATTTTCAGGCCAAACAATCTCACCTTTTTCATCGCGTAAAGTCTTGGTAAAGTCTTCATAAAAACCTAATTTTTTAGCAAGCTCAAATAAAATTTCTTGATCTTCCATGCTTTCATAAAGTGGATCTACAACTTTAAATCTCCATTGTCCGCTACGATTTGTTGCTGTTACACTTCCGCTTGTTTCAAACTGTGTTGCTGCAGGTAAAAGATAAATTCCATCTTTTCTTTCTGCAATAATCCCTGCTTCATTTACAAAAGGATCGGCTAAAACTAAAAGCTCTAAAGCTTCCAAACCTTCTTTAACTTTTACTTGTTGTGCAGTCGAAGTAATACCATTTCCCATAACTACTAAAGCTTTTAAAGGCGTTCCTGCATTATCGATAGCATCATTTCCATCTTTTCCATTTAAAGCCGCTGCCCACCATCTAGCAAGTGAAAGCCCAGTTTTATGCATCCAATCTTTGCTTACAAAATTTCCTAAAAGCCACTCATAATCCACACCCCAAATTTTGGCATAGTATCTCCAAGTCGCTTCATTTAAAGGATAATAACCTGGTAAATTTTCGCTCAAACAAGCCATATCTGAAGCACCTTGAACATTATCGTGTCCGCGTAAGATATTAACTCCACCACCAAATTTACCTATATTTCCAAGTACCATTTGCACAATAGGTGCTAAACGTGTATTTGAAGTTCCTACAGTATGTTGAGTTAAACCCATAGCCCAAATAAGCGTAGTTGGTTTGTTTTTAGCTACTTCGTGAGTGATTTGCACCAAAAGTTCTTTAGAGATCCCTGTAACATTTTCCACTTCTTCAGCTGTCCATTTTGCTGCTTCTTCACGAATTTTATCAATTCCAAAAACTCTTTCATCAAGATATTTTGTATCTTCCAAGCCTTCATCAAAAATGATTTTTAACATTCCATACATGAAAGCAATGTCAGTTCCTGGACGAATTCTTGCATAAATATCCGCTTTTGCTGCACTTTTTGTAAATCTAGGATCTACAACGATAAGCTTTGCACCTTTTTCTTTTGCTTTTAAGAAATGTCTAAAACCCACAGGGTGATTTACCGCTGGATTTGCTCCAATGATAATGATACATTTACTTCTTTGGATGTCTCCAAGATGGTTTGTCATAGCGCCATAACCAAATGTATTCGCCACACCGGCGACTGTTGCGCTGTGTCAAATTCTAGCTTGATGATCTACATTGTTCGTTCCAAAAAATGCTGCAAATTTTCTTATATAATAAGCTTGTTCATTATTAAGTTTTGCAGAACCTAAAAACATAACACTTTCAGGATTTTCTTTACGATAAGCAGCTAGTTTTTCTCCGATCTCACTTAAAGCTTGCTCATAACTTATGCGTTTCCATTCTCCATTTTCTTTTTTCATAGGATATTTTAAACGCACATGTGAACGCACCATATCGATCATATCAGATCCCTTGCAGCAATGTCCACCTGAACTCACAGGATGATCTTGAGCGATTTCTTGACGCACCCAAACACCATTTTGCACTTCTGCAATAATCCCACAGCCTACAGAACAGGCTGTACAAACTGTTTTTACTTTTTTACTACCTTCATAAGCTTCTTTAAGCTCATCAGCACTCGCTTCTCTTAAAGTTTCACTTCTAGCAAGCAACGGTGTTGCTAGGCTTGAAAGTGCTGCCATTTTAAGAAAAGAACGACGCGTAAGCTTGATATTTTCACCTACACTTGACATTACTCAGCCTTTATATAATAATTTTCCCAATTAGCACTTCTTTGAAAAAGCACTTCTTTTTTCTTACTTTTACCTTTAACTAAATCTTTTCTTTCTTCATCTTTAGCTAGAGCTAAAGTTGTGCTACCAAGCACTCCAGCAGCCCCTAAGGCAAAAGCGGATTTTTTAAGAAATTCCCTGCGATTTTTCACGAGTCCTCCTTTGTTTATTTGCTTCTCTTCTTAAAAATTCTGAACGCGATAGATCGTTTTGCACTTTTTTAGAATTTATTTTTGCAGGTTTTTCCACTTCAAAGCAAAGTCTTTCAAATTCCATAAAAGCCGATGCAATACTTGCAATTTCCTTATATAAATTCGCATTTTTATTCATGAAAACATCGCCTAAAAACTCATCAATGCTTTTATTGATCACTTTTTCAAAAAGCTCTTTGGCTAAATCATCTTCATTTTGCCTTAAAAATTCACTCATCAACAATAAACAAAATCCAACACTATCTTCACTTTCTTTAAAAAATTTTTCATTGCGTCTTATTTTACTTTTGACTAAAATTTGACGCACGCAAAGTAAAGGATTTGAATTTTCAAAACCTTCTTCTATGTAAGAAAAAGTCGTTGGAATGCTATTTTTAAGACTTAAAAAAAGCAAATCATATTCTTTAAAAAATGCTTGTATAGAATTTTCATCATCTAAATGCTTAAGCAAGATATCAAAATTTGATTTTAAATTTTCATCAAATAAACATTCTTGCATTGTCTTTAAATACTCTTGTAATTTTGACAATCTTTCTTCAGAAAATGAAAAAACAAAAAGCTCTCCTAGACATTGATAATAAAGACTTCTAGCTAATCTTAATTTTTCCAAATCCATTAAAGCTCCCATGCATTCAAAATTTTCAAAAATAGCTTTAAATTTTGCTTGAATGAATATTATGCAAAATATACCTAATATTCATTTTAAAGCCGATTTTTAAATCGATTTATCTTAATACTATTTGATTTAAAAATCACTGAATTTCAATAAAATTCCACAAGGATTTAAAATATTAAAAAATCATACCAAAGTATTGAAAATTAGATATTTGAGTTGATTTTATATTTGAAAAAATAAAATACTTTGCATAAAATTTACATCTTTGATTCTCTTCCGAGTAAAATTAACATTTTATGCAAATTATAAATAATACTAATTTCTTAAAGAATAATCCTTATAAGAAAATTCTCTTATCATTTGAAGTTCATTTTTTACATTTAAAAGCATGAGATTTGGAAGTCTTATACCATTAAAAGTTGTGTTTTTCACAATGGTGTAATGAATTTGATCTAAAAAAACAATTTTATCGCCGATTTTAAGCTTTTTATCAAAGGCGTATTCTCCCATTACATCACCCGCTAAACAAGTATTTCCAGTAAGCAAATAGGAAAATTCGCTTTCTTTTAAGTCTGAAATTTTTTCATTTTCTCTTGTGGCTAAAATTCTAGCATTTAAAACTTCACTTGTATAAGGCATGATGATAGTATCTGGCATATGCGCTTCGCTTGAAGTATCTAAAATAGCAATTTGTTTTTCATTTTCTATGATATCTACTACACTAGCCACCAAATTTCCTGTTTGCCAACCCACCGCTTCGCCTGGTTCAAGATAAACTTGCACACCGTATTTATCACTGAAATTTTTACACAAAGCAATAAGCTTTTCAACATCATAGCCTTTTTTAGTGATGTGATGTCCTCCTCCAAAATTCACCCATTTCATTTGCCCTATCCATTTGCCAAATTTCTCTTCAAAAACCTTTAAAACAGCTTCTAAAGCACCAGCACTTTCTTCGCAAAGTGCGTGAAAATGAAGTCCTTCTATGGTGCTTAAATCCACATTTTCAAAATCTTTAGCACGAATTCCAAGTCTTGAGTATCTTCCACAAGGATTGTAAAGTTCTTTTGGGGCTAGAGAAAATTCAACATTACAACGAAGACCTAAGGAATTTTTTTGTGTTTTAGCTTGAAATTTATGAAATTGAGCTAAAGAGTTAAACACTATATGATGAGATAAGCTGGCTATTTCACCTATTTCATCTTCTTTAAAAGCAGGCGAATAAGTATGAATTTCTTTATCCATGTATTCTTTAGCAAATTTTGCTTCCCAAAGTCCGCTACAAGTACAACCTTTTAAGTATTCTCCAACAATTTTCATCGCTCCTGAAAAAGCAAAACCTTTTAAAGCTAAAAGCACTTTAGCACCACTTTTTTCGCCAACACTTGCTAAAAGCTCACAATTTTTTCTTAATTTATCTTCTTCTAAAATATAAGCTGGGGTTTGAATTTTTTCATAAAACATTATTTTTCCTTGATTAAATTGCTAAAATCATAACAAAATTAAACCAAATTTTCAAAATAAATATTTACTAAAGTTAAAAAAATAATGACTATAATACAAAAAATCAAACAAAAGGAAAAACTAATGAATAGAAGAAATTTTTTAAAATTTAATGCACTCACTCTAGCAAGTATGGGTGTAGCCTATGCAAATCCTATGCATGATATGCACTCCATGCATAAAAATCATTCTATAAATCATGACTTAGATACTTCTTTTATAAACTTTGCTCCAAAAAATTTAAAACTTTTAGATCCAAAACAATTCCCCCAAGGAGAAATTTTAAAAGCCTTGCCTTTACTCAAAAATGAAAGTAAAGAAAAAAATATTTTTCGTGCTACCCTAGAAATCAAAGAAAATCATATAGAGCTTATCAAAGGTAAAAAAACCTTATTTTATACTTACAATGGCCTCGTGCCTGCTCCAAAAATAGAAGTTTTTGAAGGAGATAAACTTGAAATTTTAGTCAAAAACAAACTCAAAGAAGCTACAACTATACATTGGCATGGCGTTCCTGTGCCGCCTGATCAAGATGGAAGCCCACATGATCCTATTTTAGCAGGAGAAGAAAGAATATATCGTTTTAAAATTCCTCAAGATAGCGCAGGAACTTACTGGTATCATCCACACCCTCATTATACCGCTTCTAAACAAGTTTTTATGGGTTTAGCAGGGGCTTTTGTGATCAAAGCAAAAAAAGATGCTTTAAGTCATTTAAAAGAAAGAGATTTGATGATTAGCGATTTGCGTCTTGATGAAAACGCTCAAATTCCGAACAACAACCTAAATGATTGGCTAAATGGTAGAGAAGGAGAATTTGTACTCATTAATGGACAATTTAAACCTCAAATCAAACTCGCCACAAACGAACGCATACGCATTTATAATGCTACTGCGGCAAGATATTTAAATTTACGCATACAAGGAGCTAAGTTTATACTTGTTGGTACTGATGGTGGACTTATAGAAAAAACTATTTATAAAGAAGAACTTTTCTTAAGTCCTGCTTCTCGTGCAGAAGTTTTAATCGACGCTCCAAAAGATGGGAATTTTAAGCTAGAAAGTGCTTATTATGATAGGGATAAAATGATGGTAAAAGAAGAACCTAATACCCTATTTTTAGCTAATATTAGTCTAAAAAAAGAAAATGTAGAACTTCCAAAAAATTTAAAAATTTTCAAACCTTCAGAAGAACCTAAGGAATTTAAAGAAATAATCATGAGTGAAGATCATATGCAAATGCATGGTATGATGGGAAAAAGTGAAAGCGAATTAAAAATCGCTCTTGCGTCTATGTTTTTAATCAATGGCAAAAGCTATGATTTAAAACGCATTGATTTAAGCTCCAAGCTTGGAGTAGTTGAAGACTGGATAGTGATAAATAAATCTCACATGGATCATCCTTTCCACATACACGGCACGCAATTTGAACTCATCTCATCAAAACTCAATGGCAAAGTTCAAAAAGCCGAATTTAGAGCCTTCAGAGATACTATAAATGTGCGTCCTAATGAAGAATTAAGACTTAGAATGAAACAAGATTTTAAAGGACTTAGAATGTATCATTGCCATATTTTAGAACATGAAGATTTAGGAATGATGGGAAATTTAGAAGTAAAGGAATAAAATGGTAAAAGTGGAATTTTTAGGCCCCATAAATAAAGAAAATTTAGAACTTGAAGTAAAAAATTTAAAAGAATTAAAAGAAATTTTGCAAAAAGATGAGAGTTTAAAAGAATGGCTAGAACTTTGTGCTGTATCTTTAAATGATGAAATCATTTTTGATGAAAACACCAAGTTAAAAGATGGTGATAAAATAGCACTTTTACCGCCAGTTTGTGGAGGCTAAATGAAACATTTTACACTTTATCAAGGCTCTTTAGATATTTCTAAAATTTATAGCCAATGGTATGAATTTTCCAAGGATAAAAACTGCGGTGCTTTACTGACTTTTTGTGGTATTGTGCGTGAAGAAGGAGGTATTGAGGCACTTAGTTTTGATATTTATGAACCGCTTTTAAAAAAATGGTTTGATGAGTGGCAAAAAAGAGTAGATTTTGATGGTATTAGCTTGCTTTTTGCTCACTCTATAGGCGATGTAGCGATACATGAAAGCTCGTATTTTGCAGGAATTTTAAGCAAACAAAGAAAATTAGGACTTAAACTTCTTAATGAATTTGTTGAAGATTTTAAAGCAAGTGCGCCCATTTGGAAGTATGATGTGATAAACAAAGAAAGAATTTATGCCAAAGAAAGATCAACCAAACTTTGCGGTGCAGGACTTTTAAAAGGATAAAAAATGTTAATGTCTTATGAAGAAAGTTTAAAAATTTTACATTCTCATATTAAAACTTATGAAAAGATTGAAAAAATAGCTCTTACAGAGTGTTTAGGACGCATTTTAGCTCAAGACATAAAAGCCCCTAAAAATCAGCCCGAATTTCCAACTTCGGCTATGGATGGTTATGCGATCAAATTTGAAGATCAAGATAAGCCTTTAAAAATTTTAGGTATCACACCTGCGGGTACTATGCCACAATTTAGCGTGCAAAATGGCACTTGTGTAAAAACCTTTACAGGCTCACTCATGAGCGAAGGAAGCGATACTTTAGTCCCTGTTGAAAATATATGCATAGAAAATGATACTCTTTTTATAGAAAAAAAAGTTCCCCAAGCTTTTGCCGTGCGTGCGGTAGGAGAAAACTATAAAAAAGATGAAATTTTACTCAAAAAAGGCACAAAGTTAAATTATAGCGAGATAGCTCTTTTAGCTGAACTTGGATTTTTTCACATTAGTGTGTTTATAAAGCCTATTGTAGGGGTTTTAAGTAGTGGAAGTGAGATCAAAGATCTAGGAGAAGCCTTGGAAAATCCTGCTCAAATCCGCTCTTCAAATCATATCGCCATAGCTAATTTAGCTAAAAATTTAAATTGCGATACAAGGGTTTTTCCTCTTTTAAAAGATGATGAGAAAGCCACTTTTTCCACCCTTGAAAGTGCTTTGCAAAGTTGTGATATTTTGGTTACAACGGGCGGGGTTTCTATGGGAGATTTTGACTTTTTAAAAAAAGCCATCAAAGAATACGAAATCATCATCGATAAAGCCGACATAAAACCAGGTAGACATATCAAAATAGCTAAGGCTAATGAAAAATTCATCATCGCCTTACCAGGTTTTCCTTACTCGGCTATGGTAATGTTTAATCTTTACGCAAGAGAGATTTTAAACTCTTGGTTACTTCAGCCTAAAGACTATATTTGCAAAGCCTTTTTACAAGGAAGTTACAAGAAAAAAACACCTTATTTGGAATTTGTCGCTTGTAACATAAAGTTTGAAAATGGACGCATTTTAGCCAATCTTGAAGGCAAAAAAGAAGGCTCTAGTGCGATTATAAACAATCTTAACAATAAAGCTGCCCTTATGGTGGCGCCAAAAGAATGTGAAATTTTAGAAAATGAAAGTTTAGTGGATATTATCTTTATGCCTTAAAATTATTTAAATAATTTTATTTCGATTTTAATCAACCCTAAATTTCAATAAGTTTCAAATTCGCAACCTCCTTTTAGTGGAGTAATTAGCCCTAGCGGAGTTTCAATCCACTAGGGTTTATTTTAGTCCCTTTTTAAATTTCTTTATGGTAAAATTGGACAAAAGAAAAGAAATTAGAAAATTTAATTTTAGTCCCTTTTTAAATTTCTTTATGGTAAAATAGATATTTACCAGATAATGAAAATTTCGGGGTTTTTTCATGAAAAATAGCAAAAATTATGCTATAATCTCATAAGAAATTTAAAAAGGGACTAAAATAAAGAGTTTGCGGGACTCTGCGGGGTTACAATCCCCTAAAACCGCTTTTAAAATTCAAATAAATTTTGCTGATGATATTTTTCTTGTTTTTTGTTTAGTTGTATTTCTTCATTATTTGAATTTTTGTATTTAAATTCTCCATGACTATCTATATCAAAAAGCGTTAAATTGGTTTCGTTATTAACTTTTTCATTAAAAACTATGCCACCAAGCAAAAGCTCCATTTTATCAAATTGCTTTTCAGTGATGATTAAAGCCCTTACATTTCCATAAGGTGGCAAAATCTTTTTTACATTTTCAATAGAACTTTTTGCAGAACTTAAACCCTTGCAAATACGCATATAAACGCTAAATTGCAGCATAAAATAACCTAATTTTATAAGATTGTTTCTAAATTTACTTGCTAGTTTTTGCTCTTTTTTACTTTTAGTAGGTACATCAAACATCAAAAGCACGCGCATAAATTTATCTTCAATCATCAAATTTCACTATCTTTAGTTCATCTTCATACAATAAAGCATTTTTAAAATTTGCCACATAATGATTTATCGCTCTGTTTAAAGGATAATTTTGCCCATCAAAATTGATTTTGCTTTGTAAATTGCCAATCAACGCTCTTTTGTCATCTTTGCTTAAAAACTCACTTTCACCCTTAAGCTTTAAAACACAATCATCAACACTAGCCCTAAACACTTCTATCAAATCATCACAAAGCGCAAAAGAATTATAAATATTATCGTGCTTAATGCCAAGCCAAGGCAAAAGCCCACTTATACAAACTGCTCTAATAATACAAGCCCTAATGATTGCATAGCCATAATTTAAAGCAGAATTTTCAAAGCAAAGCTCATCTCTTGAAAAAGAAGTCCCAAACAAAGTTTTAAAATAAAGCGCCGCTGCAACAGCTTCGATATTTTTACTATCATTTAAGCTTACTTTTTTGGCCAAATTTATAAGCTCATTGCTTTGCTCTATTTTATTGTGTTTTTTCAAAACAAAGGCTTGATTTAGGATTTTATTTTTAATGATTTTTTGCCATAAAATAGCCTTTTTTTGAGCACTTACATTTATTTGTTCTTTTGCGATTTTTGCACTTTGAAAATGCCCTAAAAAAGGAGTAAAAATACCATTTATACTATGAGTTTCATCGCAGGTTAGCAAGATGATTTTATGCCTTGCAAAGGCATTAAAAAGTGCGGAACTAAGGCTTGCTTGTAAGCTTTCTAAAACGATGATATTTATATCTTTTAAAAACAATTTGGCTATATTTTCATCTTGCTTAATCACAAGATGATTTAGCTCTAAATTTAGCTTGGCATTAGAGCTAATAAGCAGTGTTTTAAAAGCTTCATCGTAACTCATTTTTTAAAATCTTCTCTTTGTCTAAACTCAGCCTTTGTCACTTCTCCAAGTGCTGAAACTATGTATTTTTCAAATACTTTTAGATTTTGAATTCCTATGCTTTTTGCGATTACTTCTTTTTCATTTGCATTTTTAAACAATATTTTTTGATTTTTGCTTAGCGTTTCAAATTTATTATCGTGTTTTGAAACAATCAAACTAACAGTAGAGCTTGTAAAAGCATTAAAATAAACAAGTTCTGGCTCTTGCATATCTTTAGTTTGAATTAAAATCAAACTATCTTTGTATAAAGAAAAGCAAAACTCATAATTTTCATCCATTAAAATCCAGTCTTTTATCTCACCTTTTTTACTTCGTGCTACAGCTTTATTTGGTAATACTTTTAAAGCAAAATCCATAGTATAAATTGGCACAGCATAAAATTTATTTGTCTTTTTGTGTTTAAAAATATCCACTCTAAACATATCGCCATTTTTAACAATTTTACCATTTACTTTGCGGATTTTACCAAGCTCTAGGGCTTTTAAAACTCCTTCTTTTCCGCCGTATGATTGATAGAATTCTTCTTCTTTTCTAAATGTTTCTTCATGTAAGGCTCCGCTTGGCTTTTTTCTCTCAGGTTTTGAGACAAAAATTTCATCAATTTTATCTAAAACCTTTTGCCTAAAACCACTAAAAGGCTCAAAAAACTTCCTTTTGTTTTTATAATCTAATTCACTAATTTTTTTTGCATAAAGTTCTGCACTGTTGCTTTCTTGCTCTTTTTTAAAATCTGAAAAAGCCTTTACGATAGAGTTGTTTGCATAAGCAATAATTACTGCATCGATGGCGTGATGAAGATGGTTATTTCTATCCTTAGCGCTAAAGCCCCAAGTGTGTCTTAAAGCCGATGTAAGCATACCGCTTTTTGCTTCTACATGCACTTTTGAGCCTTTTTGTGTGTCGTTTAACTTTGTATTTTCATCATCGCTTAAAGGTAAAAAATCTAAATAATCTTTAGTGTAGTTTAAAACAAGCCTTGCGATGTAGCGAGTATCGTTTAGATTTCTATCTTTAAAGTCTTTTTGCTCTTTGTCTTTGTAATTTTTATCTAAAATTCTTTTTTGCTTTTTAGTAGGTAAATTTTTTGCTAAAACTTCAATTTTCTGCCATTTTGCACTATCATTGCCAAAGGCTTCAAAGGGGGTTTGATTAAGTTTTTCTTGATTTTGCTTGGTAAAAACTAAAACTTTATTCATATAAGAATCATCAAAACTTCTAGAATAAGGGTAAATGTGATCAATTTCAAGCATTTTTTCATCTTGCAAATCACTAATTTTAATCTTTTCTCCACTATAAGCACAAAATTCTTTTTGTTCTTTAAATAATCTTAATTTTAAAATATTTTTGCTATTTATTTTTAAGCCTAGTTTTTCACATTCAAGTTCGGCGTCTTTTTTGGCCTTGTAGTTTTCATTTTGCTCTTTTTCTATTTTAGCTCTTTGGCTGTAATTTTTACCTACTTCTCTTGCTAATTCAATGTTTATTTTATGCACTTTGCCGTATTTTTTAAGTAAAGCATTTAAGACCTTTCTGTATTCTTTAATCGCTCTTAAAACCACAGGATTAGTTACCTCATCTTTATAATAAGTTTCATTAAATGCGGGTAAAAAATCTTTTTTATCTTCATTGATTGCTACTTTTAAATTAAGCTCATTACAAGCTTCATCGTATTTTTTACCTTCAAGCATTAAAGGAGTGATAAGTTTTAAGGCTTTAAAACTTATATTTAAATGGTCTTTAAATTCCAATTTGCTTAAACTATCAATTTGATTTTGATTTAAATCATATTTTGCTAAAGCCTTTTTAAGCTTAATCTCATCTTTTATAAGGGTAATATCTTTTACTATTTCATTTAAATCATCTTGGCTTAAACTATGATCACCTAGGGCTTTTATAAATTCTTTATATTTTTTAAACTCAATAAAATAAGTTCCTTTTTCCCCTTTAAATTCATAATCATCGCTTAAGCCCAAAAGCTTTTTTGTTTGTTTATAAGTTAGAGTGCCGTTTTTTAAAACTTCATTCAAAAGGGCGTTTAAATCATCTTTTGTATATAAAATTCCTTCAGTATTTTTAAGATTGTTTAAAAGATTGATAATTCTTGTAAGTGCTACAAACATAAAAGCTAAGGGCGAATTTTTTGGCGCTCTTTTTTCATCGGTAAAAAAACTACAATTTCCCACCAAATGAGAAAAATCTTTTAAAGCCCTTTTATAAAATGCTACACTAAGCACCTCTTCTTCAAATTTTTTTGAAAAAGAAAAGCCAAATTCTCTTTGTTTTTTAAAAATAAGCTTTAATTCATCTTTTAAAAAACTTTGCGCTATGCAGCGTTCATAACTTTCTTTTTTATTTCTAACATTTGTAAATTCTTTGGAATTTTCTTTGAATTTTTGAAAATACTCTTTATAAAGATACTCGCCCACACTTTGATAATTTGCTAGTTTTTCTTCATTTTGCTTGATAGCTTTTAAAATCGCACCTTTTTCTTTATCATCACTATTTTTAATATCATCATAGCCACGCCTTTTTGCAATATGTAAAATCACTCTTGCAAAATCTTGCTTACTTAAAAGCTCGTTTAAAGCTCTAAATCTTAACTCATAAGGGCTAATTAAAGATCCTTTATAAGCCTTGGCTAAACTTTCATCAAAGCTTTGATAATCTTCGTAATTTAACTTAAATTCATTTGCGATTAAATGTTTTAAGTGATTTAGCCTTGCTTTGCGTCTAGCAAGGCGTTTTCTAGCACTTCTTGCAAGGCGTCTTGGCAAGGCTAAGGATTCTCCTGTTTTGGGATTTTCAGCCTTTGTAAAAATCCTAACTCCACAATCTTTTAACTCATCATTTTCACTAAATGCCCAGCCAATAGAGCTTATTCCTATATCAAATGCCAAAATTCTTGCCACACTAGATCCTTTTTAATATTTATGATTTGTGTATAATTATAATACAAAAATCATTTTTTTAAACAAACATAAACTTTTCAGTAACCAAACTATACATATTATTAATTTTATAATGCAAAAAATAAGTAAAATTTTAAATGAAAAATATTTATTAGTTAAATTTTAGCTAAAATAAAAGCTAATAATAACTTTAGGAGAAATCATGCCAATTTTTATGATATGTTCTACACTTTTAGCGGTAATTGTCGTTGCTTATTATATACTAAAATATAATCTCATTTTTGTATTTTTCTTTCAAATATTATCTTGCTTATTTTTGCTTTTTACATCACAGGAACACCTATACCAAAAGCCCCAAGCAGAGAGCATACAAGCTTTTTAAATGTTTTACTTGATAGTTATCTTTTATCACAGCGATTTTTAAAAGTCAGCTTTCTGGAGTAGGGTTTATTATCATGAGTGTGGCAGGCTTTACTGCTTACATGAAACATATCAATGCTTCGGCAAAACTTGCTTTTTTAGCAAATAAACCCTCAGGAAAAATCAAAAAATAAATACTTAATTTTAAGTGGAACTTTTGTTGTTGGAATGGCTTTAAAAATCGTCATTTCTAGCTATGCTGGATTGCTTTTGTTAGCATGTATTTATCCTGTTTTAATCTCACTTAAAATCCGTCCTATTACAGCTGTATGTGTGCTTTCTTTAATTGCGCTTGATTATGGTCCAAAAGATGGAAATTCAATCAATATGGCGGATATGGTAGGACAAAGTGATAATGTCGTAGGACTTTCTTTAAATTATCAAATTTATAGTGTGATTACTTATGTTGTAGTTAATTGCCATCTTGATTCCTTTTTATTCTACTTGGATTGATAAAAGAGATAAAGAAAAAGGTGTTTTAAATGATGAAGTTGAAATTCCGCAAATCATTGATCCTAAATGCCCTACTTTTTTACATACTCTTTCCTTGGTTACCTGTTGTATTTTTATTTATAGCGTATTTTTTTACTATCAAGCTCGATGTTGTAACAGCAAATTTTTAAGCATTTCTTTAGTTTTTCTTGTTGAATTTGCAAGACACAGAAATGCTAGAAAATTAGGCGAAGATATGATGGTGATTTTAAAAGCTATGGCTGAAATTTTTATCTCAGTCGTAAGCATAATCATCGCCGCTGGAGTATTTGCTGAAGGCATTAAAGCACTTGGTGGAGTTAATATCCTTGCTAACGCGGTTTCAAATCTTGGAACAGGAAATTTTGCATGGTTTGGAATTCTTTTGAGTATAGCTATTTTAAGCTTTTTAGTTTATTTTGCCACAGTGATTATGGGAAGTGGAATTGCCGCTTTTAATACTTTTGGAAAACTAGCTCCTGATATAGCTACAAAATTAGGCGTTGCACCTATTACTCTAGTTTTACCTATAGAAATTGCATCTTGTTTAGGTCGTGCAGCTTCACCAATAGCAGGCGGAATCATAGCTTTAGCTGGATTTGCAAAAGTAGCTCCAATGGATATTATAAAACGAACCACTCCTCTTTTACTTATCGCTATGCTTGTAAATGTACTTGTAGCCTTTTATCTAGCACAAACCAATCCTTTGCCAAAAGAACAAAACACTACAAAAATAGAACTTAAAATACAAAAATAAAGCGTATTAACGCTTTATTTTCATTCTAAAACAATACCTTCATTAATGCAAATTTCGCCGATAATAAAGGCATCTGAATTTTCTAAAATCTTACTTACATTAGAAGGATCTACAACCATTACTAAACCCACTCCCATGTTAAAGCTTCTATACATTTCGCTTTCTTCTACAGCCTGTCCTATAGTATAAAAAATTTCAGGAGTTTTAAGATGATGTTTGCGTATAGTTGCACCCATACCACGAGGTAAAACGCGTGGTAAATTTTCTACTAAACCACCCCCTGTAATATGTGCTAGAGCACTGATATAAGGCTTTAGTGTAAGAAAATCACGCACATAAATCCTTGTAGGTTCTAACAAAATATCAATTAAATTTTTACCCTCTATCTTGTCATCAAATTTTAATTTTAAACTTTCAAAAAGTACTTTTCTAGCTAAAGAATAACCATTTGAATGAAGTCCTGAACTAGAAAGTGCCAATAAAATATCACCATTTTTAACAAATTTACTTCTATCAATCTCATCTTCTTCAGCCATACCCACTGCAAAACCCGCAAGATCAAAATCATCTTTTGCATACATTCCAGGCATTTCAGCAGTTTCTCCGCCAATTAATGCACAATTTGCCATCTTACATCCCTTGGCAATGCCTGATACAACAGCCTTTGCTACTTCTACTTCGAGCTTGGCTGTAGCATAATAATCTAGGAAAAACAAAGGCGTAGCAAAATTACAAATCAAATCATTCACGCACATTGCTACTAAATCTTGCCCTATAGTATCATATTTTTTAGCATCAATTGCCAAGCGAAGCTTGGTACCAACCCCATCTGTTGCACCTAAAATCACAGGCTTTTTAAAACCACTTGGCATTCTAAAAGCACCAGCAAAAGAACCAATTCCACCTACAACATTATCATTAAAAGTTTCTTTAACCAAAGGTTTTATAGCCTCTACAAAGGTATTTCCATTATCTATACTTACGCCTGCATCTTCATATGAAATTTTCATTTATTTTCCTTTAAGAACTAAAAAGGTATTTTAACGAAAAAAGTTTTAATAAGGCATAAGATGAAAAATGCTTTTTTTGTAACCGCTTCAATTGCTTGTGGTAAAAGCACTTTTATAGAAATAGCGAATTCTTTAGACTTTAAAAGCATTAGCGCAGATAAAATTGCTCATAAAATTTTAGATGAAAATGCTTTAGAACTTGAAAAGATTTTTTCTCCCTTTAACTTAAAAAATTTACTCACAAAAGAAAAGAAAATCGATAGAAAAATCCTTGGAGAAATTGTTTTTAACAATAAAGAAGCTAAAAAAATCTTAGAAAATTTCACTCATCCTAAAATTCGAGCTAAAATTTTAGAACAAATGCAAATTCTAGATAAAGAAAATAAAGCTTTTTTTGTAGAAATTCCTCTTTTTTTTGAAAGCGGTGCTTATGAAAATTTAGGCAAAGTCATAGTAATTTACACACCTAAAGAATTAAGCCTTAAAAGAATCATGCAAAGAGATAAGCTTAGCTTAGAAGCTGCAAAAACAAGACTTGATTCTCAAATAGATATTGAAGAAAAACTTAAAAAAGCAGATTTTATCATTAAAAATACTAACTCTTATGCCGATTTTAGGCAAGAATGTGTTAAAGTAATACAAGAAATTTCTAAAGGAAAAATGTGAAATTTTATAAATATTGTGCAAGTGGGAATGATTTTGTCATAACAAATGCTGATAGAAAAGAAGATAGAAGTGCTTTAGCTAAAGAACTTTGCAATCGTTATGAGGGCATAGGTGGGGATGGCTTTATCGTGATATTGCCTCATGAAAAATACGACTTTGAATGGGAATTTTATAATAACGATGGCTCAAGGGCTGCTATGTGTGGCAATGGCTCAAGGGCTGCGGCACATTTTGCACATCATATTAACAAAATAAATCCTAACATGAGTTTTTTAACCGGTGCAGAAATAATAAAAGCAAAGGTAAATCAAGATAAAGTTGAAGTATCTTTAGGCAAAATAAAAAGCGTGCAAAATACTTTTGAAGAATTAGGAAAAACTTGGCAACTTTGCGACACTGGAGTTCCACATCTAGTGCATTTTTGTCAAAATTTAGATGAATTTGATACAATACTTTGTCAAAAAATGAGACAAAAATATAATGCCAATGTTAATTTTGTAAAAATTTTAGATGAAAATCATTTAAAAGTTCGTACCTATGAACGCGGAGTTGAAGATGAAACCTTAGCTTGTGGCACAGGAATGGGGGCTTGTTTTTATCTGGCATTTTTAAATAAAAAAGTACAAAATAAAGTTAAAATAACTCCTAAAAGTGGTGAAGAGGTTGGGTTTACATATAAAAATGAAGAATTGTTTTTTGAAGGAAAGGTAAAGTATTGTTTTGAAGCCAATTATAATTTTTCTTAGTCTTTTTCTAATCCCACTTTTTGCTGATGATCTAAAAAATGGCTTTGGAGAGGAATATTACAAACTTGATATAGATCAAAAAAGACAAATTTTTTTTATAAAAATGAATGAAATGTTTGATCAAAGCTTTAAAAAAATTGAACAAGAAAGAGCTTTTATCGAAGCCTTTTTTAAAGATGCTTACAAAACAGGCTTTAGGACTTCAAACCAAATAAATCTTGAAAAACTTATCACGATAAAAAACAAATATCGCATTGAAAATCTTTATGATTTTGCAGAATATAAAAAACGTATTCAAAAAATTCCAAAATCCATGGGTATAGCCCAAGCTTTAGTTGAAAGTGCTACAGGTACCAGTCGCTTCGCAAGAGAAGCAAACAATCTTTTTGGAGAATGGACTTGGGGTGAGAAAGGTTTAATTCCTGATTTAAGACATCCAGATAAAAAACATAAAATTAAGATTTTTGATAGTCTGCAAGATAGTGTTGACTCTTATGTTTTAAATTTAAATCGTCATTTTGCTTATGAAAAGTTTCGCGATGCAAGAGCTAAATTTGAAAGCGAAGGCAAAGAGATAACAGGGCTAGAGGCTATTAAAACTTTAGATTCTTATTCTGAACGCAAGGGATATTATATCAATCTTATTACAAAAATCATCAAACGATACAACCTTGAAAAATACGATACAAACTCAAACAACACCTAAAATCCAAGTGAAAATTTATCAAAAGATATGACTTCAAATTTAACCCCTTGTTCAAAAAAATTATCCTCGCTTGAAAGAGTGATAAAAATCACATGAAAAATTCCAAGTTCTAAAGCCTTTGGTAAAATTTTCTTAGCACGTAGCTTGATCAAATCAATATCTAAAGTTGGACTTGAAATATAAGCAATTTTAGATATTTGGCTATAAAAGTTAAAGTATTTGTTATAAAAAAATTCTTCTTTAAATTTAAACAACTCGCTTAAAACTAAATTTTCAAATAAATGTGAAAAATCCTTTGAAATACAAAGATTATTTCTTAGGCCAAAATCTTTAAAATAAATCTTTTGAAGTTTTTTTTCATCATGTTTTAAGGTATAAATCACATAAGTATTTTCTAATTTTTTTATAGCTTGATAAACACTATCTTTTGAAGTTTTTAATCTTTTTTTGAGTTCTATAAATATCTTAGAAATACTGATTTGCTGACCCAAATTTAAAGCTAAATACTTTAAAATTTCTAATTCTAAAAGAGTGAAGCTTTGTCTTAGAAGTATGTTTTTTTCTCCAAATTTACTGCGTCCACTTTGCAAAAAAAGACCTACTAAATTATTTATAGGTAAATTTTTCTTACTTACACTAATAAATTCTTCAAAATCAAAATAATCAAGTTCAAGCTCTTCAAACCCATTTACATTTAAATCTTTTATATTTGCACTTAAGATGATGGGAATGTTAATTTTTTCTAAATTAGGGATAAAATCCAAATTATAAAGGCAAAGAATTTTAATTTGTAAATTTTCATTCAGAAAATCAGCAAGTCTTTCTAAACTTTGTTTTTCAAAGCGTGTATCATATAAATCTAAAAACAAAATTTCACTTGCTTTAAATTGAGATAAAAAATTAAAAATAAGTGTTTTTTTACCACAAAATCGTGGGCCTTTTATGATAATATTTGGTTTTGAAATTTGATTTTTTCTTTCATAACTTACTTCAAATTTAGGGTGGTTTTCATAAAAAAAATTAAGTACTTTCAATTTTATCCTTTAAAAAAGGATATTATAACCTAGTTTGTATAATTGGGGCATAAAGCCCCTTAAATTACATTTTGCAAGCACCTTGTAAAGTAGCGCCTATCATCCAAAGACTTTTTTCATATTTTGCGATATTTTCTTGTGCAAAAGCAGCTGTTGTAGTATCACTTTCTTTTTCTGCTGCTTCATTGAGTTTTTTAAATTCTGCTAAAAGATATTCATAATCTTGTTTGATCAGTTCTATGACTTCAAGCGGAGTAAAGCAATCTTTTGCAACTTTTGGACTTTTTGCATTTTCCATTAAAACTTTTTGGCAAGTGATAGCTTTTTCGCCAAGTTGTAAAACTCTTTCAGCACAACTATCAAAAAGTTCTGCCATTTCTTCATAAGCTTTTTCTGTGTACTCGTGTATAGAAAAAAATTGCAAACCTTTTACATTCCAGTGATAATTATGAAATTTAACCCATAAATGATGAGCATCTGCTTGCATTTGTAATAATTGTTTTGTAACTGACATGATTGACTCCTTTTTTTAATTTTTAAAATTATAACATAAAATTCTTAAATAATAATAATTATTATTAATTAAAAATTTTTATTATAATTTTAACTTAAAATCATTATACTCTTTTTTAATGAATTTTGATTAAGAATTTAATATATTTTTTAAGATCAACTTTCCAACTTCCACACCAGGTTGATCATAAGTGTTAATCCCTAGCATAACACCGCAAGTTGAAGTAAAAAGTTCATAATAATACATCAAATATCCCGCATGCCAAGCGTCAAGTTTTTCAAGTTCTATCACATCAACACTCAAATTTTCAGCGATTAAAGCGTGCATAGTTGCATCACATTGAGCGTTTAAAAGTTCGTGAAGATTGACTTTATTACTTAAAGAATCTAAAAATTTAAAATGAATATCAGGGATAATAGGTGCTTTTTGAGCGTCTTTGATTTTTAAAAAAGTTACAGTTTTATTTTTAGGTCCATCCATGATGAGTTGTAAAAAACTATGTTGATCTCTTGCGCCAATGAGTGCAATAGGAGTTAAACCTATGCGTTTATAGCCTTGCTTTTTACCTAAACTTTCAGCAATAAGCTGGATATACCATTCATTAAAGCCTTTAAAAGCATCGCTATATGAAAAAAGTACATTGATATTGGCATTTTTGTGTGTACAATAATGATAGGCTTTTTGTAAAATTTCATCTTTTTTGTGAGTAAAAAAATCTTCAAAACAAGCTTTAGCTCCTTCTAAAAGAGCTTTGGCATTATAGCCACAAAAACAAAGTGGAACTATACCTACGGCTGAAAGTATGCTAAAACGACCTCCTACATTTGCAGGGATAAAAAAGCATTTAATACCTAAATTTTCACCTTCTTGATGAAGTTTTGAATCCTTATCGGTAATAAAAACAAAGTATTTTTTTAATTCTTGCATATCAAGTTTAAAATGTTCAATAAGAAGTTTAAAAAGCGATACAACTTCTATAGTACTACCTGTTTTGCTGATGATTAAAAACAAACTTTCTTCAAGCTTGATTTTTTCTAAAGTCTTATTAAAAGAATGCGAGCTTGTGTTATCGAGTATAAAAAGCTCTCTTTGGTTGCTTTTTTCATTAAAAAGCATATCACGCAAGGCTTTTACACCACAACTTGAACCTCCCATTCCCACTAAAACGATATTTTTTACATACTCTTTATCTTGAATAAATTGCAAGCTCTCATCGATTAAATTCAAACTTGTGTCAATAAGATGATAATACCCTATATCTCCACTTTTTACCTCATCATTAATACGATTTGCATAAGAACTTATAGTGTGAATTTCACTTTGTTTAAAAAAAAGCGTATTGTTTAACATTTACTTTTCTCGTAAAAATAATTTGTCGCCTCTACAAAGCCTTCTACACTTCCACAATCAAAGCGTTTCCCTTGAAATTTATAAGCTAAAACCATACCATTGGTTGCTTGAGTTAAAAGCGCGTCGGTAAGTTGAATTTCACCATTTTTTCCTGCTTTAGTATTTTCTAAAATTCCAAAAATATCAGGAGTTAAAATATATCTTCCTATGATAGCAAGATTACTTGGAGCTTCATCAGGACTTGGTTTTTCTATCATAGAATTAACCATGATAAGATTTTCTTCTACAAAATTTCCAGAAATTACTCCATAGTTTGAAACTTGCTCTTTTGGTACTTCCATCACAGCTATGATGGTGCAGCGATATTTTTCATAAATTTTTACCATTTGAGCCATAACATTTAAGCCTTCTTCATTAACACACAAATCATCAGCCAAAATTACGCCAAAAGCTTCATCGCCAACCAAAGGTCTACCTTTTAAAACCGCATCACCTAAGCCTTTCATTTGATTTTGTCTTGTAAAAGTAAAGGTACAACGATTGATCAAAGAGCGAATTTCATCAAGTAAGTATTCTTTTTTTGTACCTGAAATTTGATGTTCAAGTTCATAAGAAATATCAAAATAATCCTCCAAAGCTCTTTTTCCACGCCCTGTGACAAATCCCATATTTTCCATTCCTGCTTCTAAAGCTTCATCAACTCCATAATGGATCAAAGGCTTGGTTAAGATAGGTAACATCTCTTTAGGTAAAGTTTTTGTTGCAGGTAAAAATCTCGTCCCATAACCTGCCGCAGGGAAAATACAAGTTTGAAGCATAAAAATTTCCTTTTATTTTTTTATCATTATAGCTTATTTTTATGAATTTTCATGCAACAAGGCAAAGTTCTTTTTGCCTTGTTATTCAAACTCTGCCTTAGCTAATTTAACAATGGTTTCTACTACTTTAGAATCTTCAAGTGTTGAAATATCCTGTTTGATTTCTTCGCCTCTTGCTATAGTTCTTAAAATTCTTCTCATTATTTTACCACTTCTAGTTTTTGGCAAACCTGGAGTATAAAGAATTTTTTCTATTTTAGCTATAGGTCCTATTTCTACTCTTAAAATGTCATTAAGTTCTTTTAAAGTTTCTATAGCTCCGCCAAGATCACAACTGGATGCAGGACTTAAAACCACAAAAGCAAACAATGACTCGCCCTTAATCGTATCCAAAATACTCACTACAGCTGATTCTGCTACACTTGGATGTTTAGCAATAGCGCTTTCAATTTCAGCCGTTCCTATACGATGTCCTGCAACATTAACCACATCATCTGTTCTTCCTGTGATGGTAATATAACCATTTTTATCATAAAAAGCACCATCGCCACTAAAATATACAGCTTTTCCATCTTTTTTAGCTTGAGAAAAATAACTTTCTATATAGCGTTCATCATTGCCCCAAATTCCACGAATCATCGAAGGCCAAGGTTTAGTTATACAAAGCAACCCATCTTCACCTTCATCTTTTTTATTGCCTTCTTCATCAATAACTTCCGCAAAAATCCCTGGCAAAGGCAAGGTGGCACAACCTGGTTTTAAAGGAGTGGCGCCTGGTAAAGGCGTGATCATATGCCCACCTGTTTCTGTTTGCCACCAAGTATCGACTATAGGACTTTTAGTTCCCCCTATTTCATCATAAAACCACTTCCAAGCACTAGGATTGATAGGCTCTCCAACCGTTCCAAGCACTTCAAGCGTACTTAAATCATATTTTCTTGGCTCATTAGGTGCATCAGCATGAAGCATTCTTATGGCAGTTGGCGAAGTGTAGAATTTGCTTATTTGATACTCTTCTATCATTCTCCACCAACGCCCAGAATTTGGATAAGTAGGAGTTCCTTCATGCATTATAGTCGTTGCCCCACATGCTAAAGGCCCATAAACTACATAAGTATGTCCTGTAATCCAACCCACATCAGCACTACACCAATAATTATCATAATCTTTAATATCAAAAACCCATTCCATAGTCATTTGTGCCCAAAGTATATATCCTGCACTTGCATGCATAACTCCTTTTGGCTTGCCCGTTGATCCTGAAGTGTAAAGCAAAAACAACAAATCCTCACTATCCATAATTTCGGGTTCACACTTATAAGACTCATTTTTCACAAGTTCGTTATAAACATAGTCCCTTCCTTTAATATATTCTATAGGCTCATTATTGCGTATAACTATAAGTACTTTTTCTACACTTTCACACCCTTCACTTAAAGCCTTATCTACTGCAGGTTTTAACATATAAGGTTTGCCACGACGAAAAGCACCATCAGCCGTTACTACAAGTTTAGCTCCTGCATCTATAATTCTATCTCTTAAGGCTTCAGGAGAAAACCCTCCAAATACTACACTATGAATAGCCCCAATCCTTGCACAAGCTAACATTACTATAGCTGTTTCTGGAATCATAGGCATATAAATTACAACCCTATCGCCTTTTTTTACTCCGAATTTTTTAAGCAAATTGGCCGCCTTGCAAGTTTCATGCAATAATCTTCTATAAGTATAAACTTCATAATCCCCCATTTCACCTTCAAAAATCAAAGCAGCTTTATTGCGTCTTGTTTTCATATGACGATCAAGACATTGATAACTTACATTTAAAGTTCCACCTTCAAACCATTTATAAAATGGAGCTTTATCCTCATTTAGCACTCTTGAAAAAGGCGAAAACCACTCAATCTTCTCAAATGCTTGTCTTTTCCAAAAACCTTCAAAATCTTCCTTGGCTTCATCGCATAAATCATAGTATTCACATAAATTTTTTATACGAGCATTACGAGAAAATTCTTTACTTGGCTTAAAAAGCTCTTGATTATTTTGATTAAGCATAAAAACTCCTTTATGGTTGTTTTTAAACATTATATAAGAGTTTATTTGTATTAAATACAAATTTAAAAAATAATTAAGATAAATTTTATAAAAAATGGGAATATTTGTAATATTTTATTTAAATTTTATAATGTATGTTAATTTAAGAAACATATTGCATCTTCATAAAAATAAAGACTAAGTTCTTCGTATAATTTTAAATCGAATCTTAAAAATTCTTGTTTTTCCAAGGCAAATTCTAAAATTTTATCCATACAACTTACCCTTATAAAAACATCACTTTTCCTACTTCTAAGTGCTATAATATAACATTTTTCTAAAATAAAATCATAATTATTTTTTGGAATATTTTTAGAATTAAAAAAAGAAATTTTATAAGGATCAATAGCAATTTTGCTTGGAGGTTTTTTAAAATCTTTATATTTTTTACAATTACTAAAATCTATAAAATTACAAAATTTCACACCTTGATTTTCTAGTTCAAAAACATTAGTATTTTCAAATTCTAAAATTTCTCCACTGTGCAAATAAAGTTTTTTTTGCGCCAAAGAATCTAAAAAATGTTTATCATGACTTGCGATTAAAAAACCTGTATTGAAATTTTCATGCATTTTAAGAATAGTTTTTTTAAATAAAAGTGTAGTATTTTTATCCAAAAAAGCACTTGGTTCATCAAGTAAATAATACTTCGCTCTTACGCTTAAAGCTATAGCAAAAGCTATTTTTTGACTTTGTCCTGATGAAAGTTCATTAGGATGTTTACTTAAAAGACTTTCATCTAAATTTAAAAACATCAAACTTTCTTTTATGCGTTCTTCAATATCTTCTTTAATCCCATAAGTTTTTAAGGTAAATAAAAAATTTGCCCTTACACTACGATTTAACAAAATAGGCTCTGGAAAAAGCAAATAAATTTCACGCTTTTGCTTATTATTAGGTTTAAAATTTCCAAAATAAGAAATATTTTTTGAAAAATCTCCTTCTAAAAATTTTAATATTCTTAAAAATGTAGATTTTCCACTTCCATTCGCTCCCATTAAGATGCTAATTTTACTTGTATCAAGTTTTAAATTTTTGATTTTTAAAACTTCTTTGTTTTGATAGTTGAAAAAAAGATTAGAAATTTCTATCATTTTATGTTCTTTTGAGTTTGTGCGTGATGAAATTTAAACAAAAGGCAATGAGAATTAAAACCAAAGCCAAAGCTATACCGCTAGCAAATTCGCCTTTGTTTGTTTCAAGAGAAATAGCTGTGGTTATGGTTCTAGTATCGTATTTGATATTTCCACCTACTATCATCGCTACTCCTACTTCTGCTACAATGCGTCCATAAGCTAGTGCAACGACGCTAATCAAAGCAAAGCGTAATTCATAAATCATCGTTAAAACAAGTTTTAAAGGACTTAGGTGAAAAGATTTTATAAGTAAAAAATGTTTTTTATTCATATTTTCTATCAAATTTGAAAAAAGTGCGATCACTATAGGAAGCGCTAAGATAAACTGCCCTAAAATTAAAGCCTTTATAGTAAAAAGCAATCCAAATTCTCCCAAAGGTCCTCGACTTGAAATCAGTGCATAAAGTATAAGTCCTACTGCAACTGTTGGAAAAGAAAGGCTAGTATCAACTATAAGTTTTATAAAACGCTTCAATTTAAATTCAAAAAAACCTAAGATAAATCCCAAAGGAAAACCTATAAGCAAAGCTAAAACTATAGAAATACTTGAGCTTAAAAGTGTAGTTTTTATAGCTGAAATTACGCTTTCATCAGCATTGAAAAGTAAAAATAAAGCCTGTTTAAAACCATCAAAAATATAATCCAAAAATATCCTTTTTAAAATAAGTAATTTTAGCATAATTATGCTAAAATATTTTTTTATGTAAATTTATAAGGAAAAAAAATGAAAAAAATCATTTCTTTAGCCCTTGCTTTAGCTTTAAGTGCAAGTGCAGCAGAACTTAAAATGGCAACTACAACAAGCACTGACAATACAGGACTTTTAGATGCTCTAAAACCTCTTTATAAAAAAGAAAGTGGCAATACCTTAAAATGGGTTGCCGTAGGAACAGGTGCGGCTTTAAAAATGGGTGAAGATTGCAATGCTGATGTGCTTTTTGTGCATTCTCCAAAGGCTGAAAAAGAATTTATGAAAAAAGGCTTTGGTGTAGATAGAACTCCTGTGATGTATAATGATTTTATCATCATCGCAGATAAATCTTTAGCTTCTAAATTTAAAGGTAAAAATTTAAAAGAAAGCTTAGAACTTATCAAAAATGAAAAGCTTACTTTCATCTCAAGAGGCGATAAATCAGGCACTGACAATAAAGAAAAAAGCCTTTGGAAAAATCTTGGCGGTGTTCCTGAAAAGCAAAGCTGGTATCAACAAAGCGGACAAGGTATGTTAGCAAGCATTAAAATCGCTGAAGAAAAAAAAGGTGTGATTTTAACCGATCGTGGTACTTATATCAAATATGAAGCCAATGAAAAAGGCAAACCAAACTTAGTCATTGTAAATGAAGGCGATGATAGTCTTAAAAATTTTTATTCTGTTATAGCGACAAATCCTAAGCATTGTAAAAATGTAAATTATACAGAAGCTAGTAAATTTATCAAATGGGTAACAAGTGATAAGACTTTAAATTTCATTGCTGATTTTAAACTTCTTAATAAACCTTTATTTGTAATTGATGCAAAAACAAGAAAAGACTAAAAATTAAGCAGGTTTTAACCTGCTTAAAATATCATTTTTTACTTATTGTAACTTTTTTATTTATTTTTCAAAACTTTTAGCTTATTTAAAATTCTTCTTTAGATATAATAAAATCAATAATTAAATATACAAGGTCAAATAATGTTCAAAGTGGATTTAAATAGTGATTTAGGGGAAAGTTTTGGCGCCTATAAAATGGGAATGGATGAAGAAATTTTAAAATTTGTAAGTTCAGTAAATGTCGCTTGTGGCTTTCATGCGGGTGATCCTTGTGTGATGGATGAAACCTTAAATTTAGCCAAGCAAAATGGTGTTTGCATAGGAGCACATCCATCTTATCCTGATCTTTTGGGTTTTGGAAGACGCAATATGCAAATAAGCTTTGAAGAGGCTAAAAACTATGCCTTGTATCAACTAGGAGCTTTATTTGGCTTTGCTAAGGCAAAAGGTATGAAAATACAGCATTTTAAAGCCCATGGGGCGCTTTATAATATGGCAGCCATTGATGAAAATTTAGCCTTAGCACTTTGTGAGGCAGTGGCGAGTTTCGATGAAAATATTATTTTTCTAGGGCTTAGTAATTCTGCTATGAATGAAGCAGCTAAGAAAAAGGGTTTAAGATATGCTAATGAAGTTTTTGCAGATCGTGCCTATAATGATGATGGCACTTTAGTTTCAAGAAAATTAGAAGGGGCGTTAATACACGATGAAAATTTAGCTATCAAACGCGTGATAAAAATGATAAAAGAAAGCAAAGTTACAAGCATAAATGGCAAAGAAATTGATTTAAAAGCCGATAGTATTTGTGTTCATGGGGATAATGCAAAAGCTTTAGAATTTGTTAAAAAAATCAAAGAAAATTTAAAAAAAGAGCAAATTCAAATTTGTGCTTTGGAAAATTTTATATAAGTTTTAGCAATGTTTAGTGTGCATTTTAGTGGAAGTAAAGCTTTGCTTTTGCGTTTTGAGCAAGAAATTTCACCTCAAATCAATGCCTATGTTTTAAGCACAGAACAAAGGATACAAAAAGCCCTAAAAGAAGGTGAAATTTATGGTATTGATGAGTTGGTAAGTACTTATGCAAGTTTGTTGATATACTTTAATCCTTGCGTGCTTTCTTTAAATTCTTTGCTTGATTTTTTGGAAAAAATTAAAAAGGATATCAAACTTACGGAGCAAAACTCAAGTCTTTGTATAGAAGTTCCACTTTGTTATGATGAAGAATTTGGGCTGGATTTAGAATTTGTGTGCAAACACAATCAAATTTCAAAAGAAGAGCTTATATCTCTTCACACTAAACCTTATTATCTTGTTTTTATGCTAGGTTTTATGGCAGGTTTTCCTTATCTTGGAGGTTTAGATGAAAGACTTTTTACCCCACGCCTTTCAAGCCCTAGAGCAAAAATAGAAGCTGGAAGTGTAGGCATAGCTGATAAGCAAACAGGAGTTTATCCTATATCAAGCCCAGGGGGTTGGCAAATCATTGCTAGAACACCTTTGGAATTTTTTGATAAAGAAGATGAAAAAAATCCCACTCTTTTAAAAGCGGGTATGTTTTTAAAATTTAAAGCCATTTCAAAAGATGAATTTTTTGATATCCAAGAGCAAGTTGCTAAAAAAGTCTATCAAAAGGAAATTTATGAGTATAAAAATCATTGAAGCGTCTATAAATTCAAGTTTGCAAGACTTTGGTAGAAAAAAATTTGCTAAATTTGGCATAGCAAGAAGTGGAGCTATGGATGAAGATGCTTTAAGAATGGCAAATATCTTGCTTGGAAACAAACAAGATGAAGCAGGAATTGAGCTTTGTTTAAAGGGTGGAAAATACGAATTTTTAGATGAGAATTATTTTGTTTTAAGTGGAGCTGAATTTGAGGCAAAGCTTGATAATCAAAAAATCAAAACTTGCAAAGTATATCAAGCAAATAAAGGCGATATTTTAGAACTTGATTTAGCAAAAATAGGTTTTCGTGGGTATTTATGCGTAGCGGGTGGCTTTGAAGTAAAAAGTTTTTTAAACTCTAAATCCAGTGATGCTAAAATGGGAGCTGGAGTTTTTGAAGGAAGAGCTTTGCAAAAAGATGATATTTTAAATACTCATAATACTTTTATACCTTTTAATTTAGAAGCTAGAGAATGTGAAAACCCTCTTTTTAAAAGCCCTAAAGAGCCTATTATACGCGTTATTTTAGGAACAAATGAAGATGCTTTTACCCAAAAAGGCATAGAAACCTTTTTAAATACTACTTATAAAGTAGGTTTAAAAAGCGATAGAATGGCAATTTATGCAGAATCTAGTGAAAGTATAGAGCATAAAAACTCAGCAGATATCATCTCAGATCCTGCGGTTTTTGGAAGTATACAAGTGCCAAAAAGTGGTATTCCTATTATTTTAATGGCAGGAAGACAAAGCACAGGAGGCTATACAAAAATAGCCACGGTTATAGAAAATGATCTAAGCTTACTCGCACAAGCTAAGTTAGGTTCTAGCTTTAAATTTCAAAGCATTAGCATGCAAGAAGCCTTAGAACTTTATAAACAAAGAGAAATGAATTTTAAAGCTATGGATCAAAAAATCAATCTTGATTTTGAAAATTTAATCTAAGCTTTTTTACCATAAATATTGATAAAATATATAGCACCTATAGCTAAGGCACAACCTAACAAGGTAAGTGCATTTGGCACCTCGTCTAGTATAAAATAACTGCAAATTAAAGCACTAGCAGGAGTGATTAAAACAAAAGAATTTGCCTTAACGCTTCCTAAAATGTGAATCCCGTAATAATAAATACTAGTTCCTATAATAGTTGATAAAAAAGCCACGACAAACATACTAATCCAAAATTTAAATTCAAAATGAAAAATTTCATAACTTTTTACATCAAACAATACCCAAGAAAACATTAAAACAGAAATGAGATTAATATAAAAGTTAATCGCCAAAGGGTGAGCTCCTTTGGCTTTATGATTAAACACTGCCATCAAAGCCCAAATAAAAGAACAAGTTAAAAATAAAATATTAAATTTACCAAATAAATCTTCTAAACTCCCTAAATTTAGCAAACAAAATCCAGATAATAAACCTAAAAATAAGCCTAGAATTTCACTCTTTGTGATCTTGTGAGTTGATTTTTTGTTTTTTTGAAAAAATATCGCTATCATAAATATCAAATAAGAAAAAATAGGAATCATAGTGGTTACTAAAACTCCTCCTTTGCCTGCCAAGCCGTGCTTTATAGCGATAAAAAATACAAAGGCATAAAGCCCATTTAAAACTCCTGCTATCAATATCCATTTTAAGGCAGTTTTTTCGATTTTAAGAGGAATTTTTAAGAAGTTTAAAACAAAAAATGAACCCAATACAACAAAGAAAAAACGCCAAAAGGTAATAATAGAAGTATCCGTATAATTTGCTAAAATCTTAGATGTTGGCCAAGATGAGCCCCATAAAAACATAGCAATAACAAGCAAGATATACAAATACTTTGTTCGAGTCAATGTTACACCTTGAAATTTTTAAGTCAAATTTTTTAAAAAATTTTTTTCAAGTGTAGTTCATACTCGTTTAGATATTTTTCCACTTGAGGATTTTTTACCACATCATTACACATAAAAGTTGGTAAAGCTTTCATACCTATAAATTCATGAGCCTTATGCAAATGCCAATACACCATATCTACACCCTTTCCTTCAAAAAATTCATTTTTATCATTAAAGGCTTCAAGAGGTGCATTCCAAGTGAGAGAAAACATGTATTTTTTACCATGATCTAAACCACCTTTTCCGTAGTTTTTACTAGGATTTTCATGAGTTCTTCCATCATTTTTAAAAAGCACTCCAGCACCCAAACCAAACACTTCATCGATATATTTTTTAACTATCCAAGGCTCCCCCATCCACCAAGCTGGCATTTGATAGATCACAGCATCAGCTTTTATAAATTTTTGTATCTCTTCTTTAGGATCATATCCTTGATCTATGTGAGTTTGATCTACCTCGTATCCTAGTGTTTTTAAAATTTCTAAAGCATGATTATGCAATGTCAAATTAAGTTGTCCTTTTGAATTTCCAAATTCTTTAGCGCCATTAAGTAAGAGTATATTTTTCATTTTTATCCTTTTTTAAATTTTATGATACAATTATAACTTAGCATAATATCATTTTCAATACAGAAAATAAAGTAATATACTATACTAAAGGAATGTTAAATGACTAAAGAGAATTCTCCGTGCAATTTCGAAGAATGTGGATTTAACTATACTCTAGCATTAATTAATGGAAAATACAAAATGAGTATTTTATACTGCTTATTTCGCTATGAAATCATGCGTTATAATGAACTCAAACGCTTTTTAAGCTCCATATCTTTTAAAACTTTAACCAATACCTTAAGAGAACTAGAAAACGATGGTTTAATTATCAGAAAAGAATACGCTCAAATTCCACCCAAGGTAGAATATAGCTTATCCAAACGTGGACAAAGTTTAATTCCCATTTTACAAGCTATGAGCAAATGGGGCAAGAAAGACAAAAAAGGGAAAAAATGCTTGAATTAATTGGCGAACTTTCTTTGCAAAATTATATGGGAGAATGGCTTGAAATGGCTAGAAAACCAGCCTTTTTTCAAAAATCTTGCCTAAATTCAAAGGCAAAATACGAGCTTAAATACAAAAATGGCGTTCCTTATGTAGAGATTGAGAATTTTTGCAGTAAAGAAAATGAAATTTCAAGCATAAAAGGCAAGGCAAAAATCGTTTCAAATAGGCAATTAGCAGTGAGATTTAACATCTTTATGAACCTTTTTAATAAAGTAAATTATGAAATCATTTTTGTTGATAGCGAGTATAAAGTTGCCATTGTTGGTAGTCCTGATAAAAAATATCTTTGGATTTTAGCAAGAAATATAATAGATGAAAAAAATATAAAAGAGCTTTTAAACATCGCTAAGCAAAGGGGATTTGACATTAGCGATGTGGTTTTTGATAAGTATTAAACTATTCTTTTGTCATATCAATGACATAGCGAAATTTAGCCTTTCCTGAGGTTAGATTTTCATAAGCCTTATCGATTTCTTGTGGGGTGATAAGCTCGGTTTCTGGATAAATTTCATGTTTTAAAGAAAAATCAAGCATTTCTTGAGTTTCAGCAATACCACCAATTAGCGAGCCATAAACCTTTTTACCTGCCTTATGCACAAGCTCGTTTATGCCTATATTTACCTTATCTTCCACAGGTGGTAAGCCAACTATAGCCATTTCGCCACCAAATTTAAGTAAATCCAAATAAATTGCAGGATTATAAGGCGTTGGAATGGTTGAGATGATTAAATCAAAGCGTTCTTTTACGGCGTTTTTATCAGCGCTTGTGTAAAATGAGCTTACACCCATAGCCAAAGCGTCGGCTTTTTTGTTTTCATTTCTAGCAAAAACGCTAACCTTTGCACCCATTTTAACAGCGTATTTTACAGCCATCATACCAAGTCCGCCAAAGCCTGCTATAGCAACGCTTGAGCCTTCTTTTATCTTAGAAAATTTTAAAGGCGAGTAAGTGGTAATGCCCGCACAAAGCAAAGGTGCAACCTTATCCATCGGTGCATTTTTTGGCACACAAATAGCAAATTTTTCACTTACAACTATGTTGTTTGAGTAGCCCCCATAAGTATTTTCATTGCCGTGAAATACATCGCAACTATTGTAAGTAAAGATGGTTTTGCCATTTTCGCAAAACTGCTCTTGTGAGCGTTTGCAAGCATCGCACTCACCGCATGAATTTACCATACAACCAACCCCTGCGTAATCTCCTACTTTAAATTTACTCACATTTTTACCCACAGCGATAACTTCTCCTGCTATCTCATGCCCAGGCACGCAAGGATAAGTAGCTTCTCCCCACTCGCTTCTTGCGGTGTGAATATCGCTATGACAAATGCCTGCATATAGGATTTTAATCAAAATATCATTATCGCCAATAGCATGGCGGCTAAATTCAAAGGGTGTAAATTTCGCATCCTTGCTAAGCATTGCATAGCCTTTACTTGCGATGCGATTGTTTTCTAAAATTTTGTATTGCATTTTTGCTCCTTTTTTGATTTTTTATAATTATAAAACATTAGAGTAGCTATAAGTCAAGAGTGAAAATAATTTTTTAAAAATTAGTATAAATGCTATAATTATAAAATTTAATTTCACTTTGGGGTAAAAATGCAAAATTTGTATTCAGAAGATGATACTAGAGTAAAATTTATAGATGCAAAGCTTTATGATAGTTCTTGGAATGAAGAAAATATAAAAAGAAATTATTATTTTACAGATGGTAGAAAGCTTTTAGGTGGTAAAAGAGCACAAAGAAAATTTGCAGATTATTTGCTTAGATATGAAGGAAACAACCTTGCTATAATAGAAGCTAAAAAATTTAGTAAAGATCCTTTAGATGGTTTATCTCAAGGCATAGAATATGCAAAAATTTTAAATGTGCCTTTTGTATATAGTAGCAATGGAGAAAAAATTTATGAATACGATATAAGAAGTCATAGTGGTGAATACATAGATAAATTTCCAAGTCCTAAAGAACTTTTTGATAGAATTTTTGGTAATTTAAAAGAATGGCAATATAGACTTTTAACACAAAAGCCAATGTATATACCGCAAAAAGAATTAAGATATTATCAAAAAATAGCAGTAGATAAAGTCATAGAAGCTATTATAAATAACAAAAATAGAATTTTACTCACTCTTGCTACAGGTACAGGAAAAACAACCATAGCTTTTAATTTGTGCTATCGTTTGTTAGAGGCAAGATGGAATAAAGAAAACAAAGATCAAAAACCTAAAATACTATTTTTATGTGATAGAGTGAGCTTAAGAGATCAAGCCTTAGGAGAATTTAATCCTATAGAAAGTGATTGCAAGGCAATTAGTGCTGAAGAAATAAAGAAAAATGATGGAAAAATCATAACAAATGCAAATATTTTCTTTGGAATTTATCAAAGCTTAGCTGCAAATTCAAAAGAACAAGAAAACACCCAAGAAGAACAAGAGAGCAAATTTTATCTTCAATACCCAAAAGATTTTTTTGATCTTATCATCATAGATGAGTGCCACAGAGGTGGAGCAAACGAAGAAGGAAACTGGAGAGCTGTACTTGAGTATTTTTCTTATGCGACTCAGCTTGGTTTAACCGCTACTCCAAAAAAAGAAGAAAATATAGACACTTATGAGTATTTTGGTGAAAGTGTTTATGATTATAGTCTTAAAAGTGGTATTGAAGATGGATTTTTAACCCCTTATAAAGTCAAACTCATAAAAACAACTTTGAGTGATGGTTATACCTATAATCCTGATGATTTAATACAAGGTGAGCTTGAAAAAGGCTTTTATAAACAAAGTGAATTTGAAAGAAATATTTTTTTACCAAACTATAATGACTTTATCGCTAAGAAAATTTTAGAGCTTATAAATCCTATGGATAAAACCATAATTTTTTGTGCAAATCAAGCTCATGCAAATGAAGTAAAAAGAGCTATAGATAAATATAAAAGTGTTAAAAGAGATGATTATTGTGTAAGAGTTACGAGTGATGAAGGTAAAATAGGGCTTGATTATCTAAAATTGTTTCAAGATAATGATAAAAGCTATCCTGTCATACTTACTAGCTCTAAAATGCTCACAACTGGAGTGGATGCAAAAAATGTGCGAAATATAGTATTGCTAGCAAATATAGGTTCTATGGTTGAATTTAAGCAAATTATCGGGCGTGGCACTAGGGTTTATGAAGGTAAAGACTTTTTTACTATACTTGATTTTGTCGGTGCGACTAAACTTTTTTATGATCCAAAATGGGATGGTGAAAAAATAGAAGAATTAAAAGAGCAAGATGAAAAAGAAAAAATCACTAAAGAGCATATAAAACAAACAAAAGAAGAAAACAAAGAAAAAAAGAGCGTAACCATACACTTAAAAGGCACAAAACTTAAGATTTTAGATATCACAACTACTTATGTAGGAGCACAAGGTAAGCCACTTAGCACTAAAGAATTTTTAGAATTTTTGATAGGAAAGCTTGGTGAGTATTATGATGATGAAGCAAAATTGCGTGAAATTTGGAGTGATCAAAAAAATAGAGAAAGATTTTTAAAAGCCCTTGCAAATGATGGAGTAGATGAAGATGCTTTAAAAGATCTAAGAGAAATTTTTCAAAAAGATTGTGATATATACGATGTTTTAGCGCATTTAAGCTTTAATGCCGAGATAAAAACAAGGCAAGAGCGTGTTTTACAAGTAGAAAATGGTGAGTTTTTGAAACGCTTTCAAAAAGAAAAAGCTATAAAATTTATAGAATTTTTACTAAATAGATATCAAGAATACGGCATAAAAGATTTTGATGATGGTTTAAAACCACTTATAGAGCTTAGTTCTTTAGGCAATGTAAGAGAATTGGCTGATGAATTTGGTAGCTTAGAAATTCTAAAACAAAGTTTTGATGATTTACAAAGGGAGATTTATGCGAGGTGATATGTTTAAAGATAAATTTGAGATTTTTAGTTAAAATAATCTCTAAAAAATAATTATCTATATATTTTAAGAAAAAAGTAGGAAAAAATATGCTTATAGAATTTAGAGTAGAAAATTTTTTATCCATTCAAGATGAGCAAATTTTAAGTATGATGGCAAGCAAGGATAATACTTTTTTTGATTCTCATACCAATGGCGATAAAAAATTAGCTTTGCTAAAAAGTAGTGTGATTTATGGGGCAAATGCTTCTGGAAAATCGAATATTGTAAAAGCTTTGCAAACTATGAAAACCATAGTTATATCTAGTGCAAAAAAACAAAGAGGAGATAAATTACCCATAACACCTTTTTTATTAGGCAATGAAGATAATAAGCCTACAAAATTTGAAATTATTTTTATACAAAATGACACAAAGTATCAATATGGCTTTATTTTAAATTCTGAAAAAATTTTAGAAGAATGGCTTTTAATTTTTGGCGAAAGCAATAGAGCGCAAAAGTGGTTTGAAAGAATTTATAATGAAAAAGAAGAAAAATATAATTATTCTTTTGGAACTAAATTCCTAGGATCTAAACAATTATGGGCTGAAAACACTAGAGATAATGCTTTATTTTTATCTGTGGCTATTCAATTAAACAATGAGCAATTAAAACCCGTGTTTGATTTTTTTCTAAAATATATTAGAGTAAATTATATAGATAATTGGAATGATGTAAGTAAAGCAACTATGAATATTTTGCAACAAGATAAGCAAAAGATTATTGACTATTTAAAACAAGCTGATTTAGATATTGAAGATATTATCGTTGAAGAAAAAGAATTAGATAAAACAAGTTTAATGCAAGAAAATATTCCACAAGAAATTAAACAAATGATACAAGCTGATTTAGAAAAAGGTATGAAGTTAACAAAAACAGATATAAAAACAATGCATACAAATCAGCAAGGTAAACAAGTATTATTTGATATGTTAGCGTTAGAGTCGCAAGGAACACGGAAATTTTTTGGATTAATTGGGCCTTGGATAGAAGCCTTAAGTCAAGGATACACTATTGTAGTTGATGAGCTAAATACTCACCTGCATCCTTTGATGACAAAATTTTTAGTAAATCTTTTTCATAATGAAGATTTAAACAAATCAAATGCTCAGCTTATTTTTACCACTCACGATACTTCCATTTTAAATCAAGATGTATTTAGAAGAGATCAAATTTGGTTTTGTGAAAAGCAAAATAAAGCAACCAAACTTTATCCTTTAAGTGATTTTAAAGTGAGAAAAGATAAAACAAATTTAGAAAATGATTATCTTTTAGGGCGTTTTGGAGCTTTGCCTTATTTTAAAGAAATATTATCATCTTGGAGTGATAATGGGAACTGATGATTTACGCAAAAAAAGAAAAACAAAAATAAGAGATAGAAAAACAAGAAAAAACGAATATGAAGCTATACTTATAGTATGCGAAGGTGAAAAAACAGAGATTAATTATCTAAAACAATTAAAAAATTTTTTTAGATTGAATAACATAACAATAGATATTATTCCAAGCGAGAACTCAAGTCCTTTACAAGTGGTTAAATTTGCCAAAAAGAAAAATGATCTATTTGATTATAATGAGGTGTATTGTGTATTTGACAAAGATACACACGCAAATTTCATAAAGGCACAAAAAGAATGTGAAAAATATATAAAAGAATATATAAAAGAAGATAAGAATTTTAAATTTGAAGCAATTATCTCAAATCCTTGTTTTGAATTTTGGATACTTTTGCATTTTACATGCACCACAAAACCATTTGGTACAAATAGCCCTTGTAATGAATTAATTAATAAGGATTTAAAAATATATATAAAAGATTATAAAAAGGATTATAATTTTACAAATATTATAAAGCAAAATCTTAGTACAGCTATTACAAATGCTCGAAAGGCAAATAAAGAAGCAGAAAAAAATAATTATGAAAGCTCATATACCTTTATGGATAAACTAGCGATTAAATTTCAAGAATTGAACAATGCAAAATAACATAATGACAAATTTACCGCAGGGTTGGAAAATGGAAACACTTGGTGAAATATTATCAAGTGATAAATACTCTATAAAAAGAGGGCCATTTGGAAGTACTTTAAAAAAAAGCTTTTTTGTAGAAAAGGGTATTAGAATTTTTGAACAATATAATCCTATAAACAATGATCCACATTGGAAAAGATATTTTATTTCGCATGAAAAATTTCAAGAATTAGAAGCGTTTAAGGCAACAGAAGGCGACCTACTAATTAGCTGTTCTGGAACTTTGGGAAAAATAGTAGAATTACCCAAAGATACAGAAATGGGGATTATAAATCAATCACTTTTAAAAATAAGGCTTAATAATATAAAAATCTTAAATAGCTATTTTATTTATTATTTTAATTCTCCAATAATGCAAGAGAAAATTTTAGAATCCACCTTAGGTTCAGCAATCAAAAATATAGCTAGTGTAAAAATTCTTAAACAAATCGAAATTCCGTTACCGCCGCTCAAAAAGCAAGAAAGGATAGTGGGAATTTTAGATGAGAGTTTTGTAAAGATAGATGAGAGTATAAAAATCTTAGAGCAGAATTTGCTAAATTTAGATGAGTTAATGCAAAGCGCCTTACAAAAAGCTTTCAATCCATTAAAAGACAATGCTAAAGAAAACTATAAACTCCCACAATCTTGGGAATGGAAAAGCTTAGAAGAGATTAGCGAAAATATTTCTGCGGGTGGAGATAAGCCAAAAAACTGCACAGAAAGTAAAACTGCCAAAAATCAAATCCCTGTTTATGCAAATGGTGTAAATAATAATGGTTTAGTTGGATATACAGATAAAGCTACCATTATAAAACCTTCTTTAACTATATCTGCTAGAGGAACAATAGGTTTTGTTTGCATTAGAAAAGAACCTTATTTTCCTATTGTAAGGCTTATTTCTTTAATTCCTTGTGAAAATATATTATGCTTACATTATTTATATTTTTGTTTGAATTTTTTTATAGCAAAAGGTGAAGGTTCTAGTATTCCGCAACTTACTATACCAAAATTTAAATCCCTACAAATCCCCCTACCCCCACTCAAAGAGCAAGAGCAAATCGCAGAGCATTTAGATTTTGTCTTTGAAAAGGCAAAGGCTTTAAAAGAACTTTACACTAAAGAGCTAAAAGATTATGAAGAGCTTAAGCAATCCTTGCTTAATAAAGCTTTTAAGGGAGAATTATAATGTTAAAAAATTTGCCAAATTTTAACACATTGGCTTGATATGTTAAAAATTTTTGATTTTTTTAACATATTTTTTTATAATGTTAAAATTTTTAGAAAAAATTAACATATTGGAAAATTATGAAAGAATTTATACCTCAAAAATTGCCTTTAAATATAGAATTAAATGCAAATATTTATAGTCTTATCATTAAAGCTTCTAGAAAATTAGCAGAGTTAAATGGACTTAGTAAAAGCATACCAAATCCAAGTATTTTAATCAATGCTTTGATTTTACAAGAAGCAAAAGATTCGAGTGAGATAGAAAATATCATCACAACACATGATGAACTTTTTTTATCACGAGTTGATGAAAACAAACTCACAAGAGCAGCAAAAGAAGTGAAAGATTATGAAAGTGCTTTGAAAAAAGGATATGAGTTATTAAAAAAAGAACAGTTATTAAGAAATGCACATATTTTAGAAATTCAAAAAAGATTAGAAAGAAATAATGCAGGTTTTAGAAAACAAAGTGGAACTATGCTTAAAAATCCTATTACAGGAGAAATAAAACCACATACCACCCCAAAATCCTAATGATATACAAGAACTTATGGGAAATTTAGAACTATACATTAACGATGATAATTTAGATGAATTTGATTTTTTGGTAAAGATGGCAATTATACATTATCAATTTGAAAGCATTCATCCTTTTTATGATGGCAATGGCAGAACGGGTAGGATTATAAATATACTTTATTTAGTATATAAAGGACTTTTGGATTTTCCTATTTTATATCTTAGTGCTTATATAGTAAAAAATAAAGATGAGTATTATAAGCTTTTGCAAAAAGTGCGTGATGAAGGGGATATTTTAAAGTGGATAGAATACATACTTAAAGGCATAGAGCAAACCGCTGCAAAAACTATTGAAACTATCATTAAGATAGAAAAAATGATGTCTAATGTAGGTGAAATTTTACAAAATAAAACGAATTTTTATAGTAAAGATTTTGTGGAGCTTTTGTTTTCTCATCCTTATACAAAGATAGATTTTTTAATAAAAAAATTAGACATTTCAAGACAAAGTGCTTCAAAATATCTTAAAATTTGTGAAAATTTAGGAATATTAGAGTGTATTAAAATGGGTAGAAGTAATTATTATATAAATATAGAACTTTTAAGACTTTTTAGAAAAGGAATTTTTTAAATGCAAAATAAAATCGATAAAATCACAGATATTCTAAGAAGAGATGATGGCATAAGTGGTGCTATGCACTATACAGAGCAGATTGGCTGGATACTTTTTTTAAAATTTTTAGATGATTATGAGACAAATTTAAAAGATTTAGCGTTTTTAGATGGCAAAGATTATAAAAGCATTTTAGAAGAAAAATTTAGCTGGAGTGTTTGGGCAGCGCCTAAAAAAGATGGCAAACTTGATGTAAAAAATGCTTTAAGTGGATCGGATTTGCTTGAATTTGTAAATAAAGAGCTTTTTCCTTATCTTAAAAATTTTAAAAATAATGATGATTTTAAAAGTATAGAGTATAAAATCGGTGGAATTTTTGAATTTATAGACAATCGCATAGCAAATGGACATACTTTAAGAGAAGCGATAAATATCATTGATGAGATTAGTTTTAATAAAGAAGATGAAGTATTTGCCTTAGGTGAAGTTTATGAAAAACTGCTTAAAGATATGGGTAGTGATGGTGGAAATAGTGGAGAATTTTACACCCCTCGTCCTTTGATAAAGACTATGGTGGAAGTAATAGATCCTAAACCAAAAGAAAGAATTTATGATCCTTCTTGTGGTAGTTGTGGATTTTTAGTTGAGAGTTTTTTACATATTTTATATAAAGACAGAACCAAAGGCAAAAAAGCAAATTTAAGCGTAGAAGAGCTTGAATTTTTAAAAAATGATGCTCTTTTTGGTAAAGAAAAAACTCCGCTTAGCTATGCAATGGGCGTTATGAATATGATATTACATGAAATTTCAAGTCCAAATATCATAAAAACAAATACTTTAAGTAAAAAAATAACAGATATAACAGAAAAAGATAAATACGAAGTAATACTTGCAAATCCACCTTTTGGTGGCAAAGAAAAAGAACAAATTCAAGAAAATTTTCCTATAAAATCAAATGCTACTGAACTTTTATTTTTACAGCACATTTTAAAATCTTTAAAAAACAACGGAAGATGTGCGATCATTGTGCCTGAAGGTGTGCTTTTTCAAAATTCAAATGCCTTTGTGAGTGTAAAAAAAGATTTACTAGATGATTTTAATTTAGAATGCGTTTTGAGTTTGCCAAGTGGGGTATTTTTGCCTTATAGTGCTGTTAAGACTAATGTGCTTTTTTTCTCTAAAGGTAAAAAATGTATTTGTGAAGGCGATGGAGTTTATTACTACGAACTTATACCGCCTTATAAACTTACTAAAAATAAGCCTTTAGAATACGCACATTTTAAAGAATTTCTAAAATGCTACAAAGAAAGAAAAATCACTGCTAATTCTTGGCTTGTTAGCAAAAAAGAGCTTGAAGAAAGAAACTATGATCTAAGTGCTAAAAATCCAAATGTAAAAGAAGAAAAAATCCTAAGAACTAGCGAAGAGATTTTAAATTCTTTAGAAGAAAATCTAAAAACACAACAAGAATATCTAAATGAGCTTAAAAGCATACTAAAATGATTGCAAGTTTTTTGATAAAAACTAATTTACAAATAACTTCTAAGCTCAATTTACAATAAATATTTATTGCTTGCATTCTACTTTTTAATATCATCAAGCAAATTTAGGGCATTTAAAGCTTTTGGATAACCGATATATGGAATAAGAGCTGCAATGATATTTAGCAAATCTTTTCTACTTTGCCCCATGTTAAGATTGCCTTGTATGTGAGCTTTTACTTGATTGTCTAGCCCGCCAAGTGAGATAAGATATACAAGGGTTAAAAGCTCCCTAGTTTTTAGATCAAGTCCCATGCGTGTATAGTAGTCTCCAAAACAATTCGCACTCAAAAAATCATTTATAAAAGCTTTATCTTCTGGTGTAGTTTCTATCATTTTAGTGATATTGGCTTCACTAAAAATAGCATTTTGTATTTCCCTGCCTTTTATTTTGCGATTTTCTTGCGTAGTAGTACCTTGTGGAGTTAAAACTAAGGCGATATTTAGTTTTTTAAACACTTTATTGCAAAGGCTTAAAAAATCACATACTCTAGCAAAACCCACATAAGGCGTAGCTTGATAAATCACTTCTTTAATGACAATAGGACTTATATCGTTCTTGATTGCACCTTGAAGTAAAGCTTTAAACTCTATTTTTCCACCTACTGCTAAAGTAGAAGCAAGGGTGATTAAAAAATATTTTTGTGTATCCAAATTTGCTTTTACAAAACTCTCGCCAAAAGTAAAATTTATGTGATTGATAAAATACTCTTTATCACTTGCAAAAAGTTGATCCTTTTTTACTCCTAAGAGTTTTTCAAAAATTTCTCTTGCTTTTTGTCTTAATTGCATGGTTTTATCCTTTGTAGTTTTTAAAGTTTATAAAAAAAGAGCATTTAAAATACTCCAAAAACATAAAAGTTTTTATAAAAATTTTTGTGTTTTATTTACAAATTTCTCTACTCTCTTGCTTCTTTTAAGGCATTTTCATATTCTTCATCGCTTACAAGCTCAAGCCATTCTACATTTTTACCCTCTTTTTCGCCTGTAAGTGCTATGTGTGCTCCACTACTTGTATTAGTTGCACCATGAAAATGCTTTACTCCTATAGGACAGCTTATCACATCGCCTTTTTTAGCTATAAAGGCTTTTTGGCCTGGAACTTTTGTGATGATTTCACCCTCTGTTACGATTAAGGTTTGTCCTTGAGGATGAGTATGCCACGCACTTCTAGCACTGGCTTCAAATTCAACCAAAGCCCCGCTAAAATTTCTCCACTCATTTGATTTAAACATCATAGAAACTTTTACATTTTTGCTAAAAAATTTACTATCGCCTTTAAAACTTCCATGAATTCCTGCTTTTTCTAATTCTTGCATTTTACCTCCTTTTTTAGTATTATAAAACATGAGAGCTACTCTAAGTCAATAAAAATTTAAAATCTTAATTTCATTTTTTCTATCCTACTTCTTACAAAAATCATGATAATTCCTAAAATCAACAAAACAATAGTATTTACGATAATATAACGCGTATCACTCAAAGAAATCACAAGTCCACAAATAGCAGTTCCGGTGCTTAATCCTATATTGGCCACGCTTATAAAAAGTCCATTGCTAAAATTAGCAGCCTTTGGAAAGGGATAACTTATCATAAAATGCGTGCCGTTATTCATCACACCTGCTAAAATTCCTAATATAAAGGTAAATATTATAAGTATAATTTCACTATAAAAACTAAAAAGTAAAATATAAAATCCTATCATAATTAAAGGTGTTAAAATCAAAGTAAAATTTGCGTTTTTAACAAGGGTCTTTCCGGCTATATAATTGCCTATAATATTTGAAAAACCATAAATAGCCAATACAATACTAATTAAAGTAAAATTCATCTTTCCTACACTATGTAAGAAATCAGAAAAATAAGAGTAAAAACCCCAAATTCCAGCATTTATACAAATAACACAAAGTATGCTAATCCATAAAAGCGGGTATCTTAAAATAAGCAATTGTTTGCTTATTTTTACAGAATTTACTTTTTTAAAATCAGGAACAAAAAATAAAGTTGCTATAAAAGATAAGGTATTTAAAAATACAAAAAATAACATTGCCATTTTAAAACTAAAATTTCCACCAAAATAACTAGTCATAGGTACACCCAAAACCATTCCAGCACTAACTGCTGCAAAAATCTTAGCTGTAGCTTTTGGAATTTCTTTCTTATCTTCGACCAAATTTGCAACCATACTTAGAGCAAGAGCTATATAAATAGGATGAAAAAAAGCAGGAATAGCTCTTAAAATAAGCAATTGCCAAAATTCACCCACAAAAGCGGAAGTTAACGAGCTTAAGATAAACACAGCTAAACAAATAAGCATAAGTTTTTTAGGATTGAAATTTGCACAAAGCAGCGGGACAATAGGGGCGCAAAAAGTTATCACGAGTGCAAAAATACTCACACACCAACCCGCATCTGAAATACTTACACTGAAATTTTGAGAAACAATAGGAATTATACCCATCATCCCTAGTTCTGTGCTCAAAATCCCAAATACCCCTAAACAAAATACTAGAATAATTTGAGCATTTGAAGCTTTATTTAAATTTTTCATTTTATCCTTTCAATTAATATTTTTAAAAGTATAAAAGATGAGAGTAGGTCTAAGTCAATAACCTAAAATAAAAATATTTATCTATATTAAATAAAATCTTTAGAAAAATCTAAAACTTCAAAATAAGCATTTAAAAGAAATAAAAGATGCCTTAAAAGCATAAGGCATCTTTTATTTATAGGCTTATTACTCCAATGCGTGTGTTTTCATAGCAAGAATTAAGCACTATGTCTATCATAGCACTAGCATAATCACTATAGCTGATTTTACTCAAACAAATGTTTAAAATAAAATTTTTATTTTTATTTGTTATGATTATTTTAGGCGTGGCTATATCTTTTGGAATTTTTATTAATTTAATTTAAGGAAATAAAATGCAAAAATTTTTAACCATCATTTCAGCAATCAATGATGAAAGTAGGATTTTGATTTTGCATCATCTTTTAAGATACAAAGAACTTTGTGTTTGTGATCTACAAGAGCTCTTAAACATGGGTCAATCAAGACTTTCAAGACATTTAAAAATTTTAAAAGATGCGGGTTTTTTGTATGTAAGGCGTCAAGGAACTTGGGCGTATTATGGGATTAATAATGAGCTTTTAAAGCTGCATTTAGATCTTTTTGAAAATATCAAAAATTTAGAGCTTAAAAATGCTATTAAAAAAAATGAAAATATTATTACCCAAATTTGCCCTTAATATAAAATCAACCCTTAAACTTATGCAATTTATCACAAGGTTGATAGTCCTTGCTTTCTAGATTAAACCCATCGACTTCATTTGCAAGCATTTCTTCATAAATTTTTATCTTTTTGCTTAAAACTTTTTCACTTTCTTTTAATGTTTTAATCTGGTTTTGTAATTTTTTCTTTGTTTGCTTTAACATCTCTTGTCTTTCTTTAGCAGTTTTTATACCCAAAGAGCAAAGTTTTATATAATGTTTGATTTGTTCTATTGGCATACCTGAAATTCTAAGCCATTCTATCCATTTTACCCATTTTATATCGCTTTTTGAAAAATATTTCACACTATTTTCATCTTTTTGAACAAAAGGAAACAAACTTTTTTAGCCCAAAATCTTAAAGTATGAGCACTAATTTTTGTTTCTTTTTCTACTTTTTTATAGTATAAGCCATATTTTCTCCTTATTTAAGACAAAAATAAAAATTTATTTTATTTTTTTGTGATAAAATAATAGCCAAATTATTAGTTTTATGCTAAAAATAACAAAGATTAAAAGGAAAATAATGAATAGTATTAAAATCAAACTTTCCCTCATTGCAAATTTAATTGCAATTTTTGCCTTAATTGTTCTAGGTATTGTAAGTTTTTATTTTACAAAAACCTCACTATATGAAAGCACTCTTAAAAATCAAACTGATCTACTTAAAGTCACACAATCTACCGTTGAAGATTTCCGTTCCACAAATCAATCTTTTACTAGAGCTTTAGAAAAAGATATCGCGAACTTACCTTATCAATCTTTAATCACTGAAGAAAATATTATTAACAATGTTGGTCCAATATTGAAATATTATCGTCATAGTATAAATGCACTAAATGTTTATTTAGGTTTAAACAATGGAAAAGTTTTACTTAGTCAAAAATCTAATGATGCAAAAATGCCTGAATTACGTGATGATTTAGATATAAAGACAAAAGATTGGTATCAAGAAGCTTTAAAAACAAATGATATTTTTGTTACACCAGCATATTTAGATACAATTTTAAAACAATATGTAATAACGTATTCTAAAGCTATTTATAAAGATGGCAAAATCATAGGAGTACTGGGTGTCGATATACCATTAGAAGATTTGCAAAATTCAGTTGCAAACACTCCTGGAAATACTTTTTTATTTGATCAAAAAAATAAAATATTTGCAGCAACCAATAAAGAATTATTAAATCCATCCATTGATCATTCTCCTGTTTTAAATGCATATAAAACACATGGAGACTATAACTTTTTTACTTATGGATTAGACGGCAAAGAAAGACTTGGAACTTGTACTAAAGTCTTTGCTTATACAGCTTGTATTACCGAAAGCGCTGATATTATAAATAAACCTATTCATAAAGCTGCATTTATTCAAGCCATTGTTGTCATTATTGTAGTAGTATTTAGCGTCATCCTCCTTTATTTCATCGTATCAAAATACCTCTCCCCACTTGCAGCTATCCAAACAGGTTTAACTTCATTCTTTGATTTTATCAACTATAAAACAAAAAATGTTTCTACTATAGAAGTAAAAAGCAATGATGAATTTGGACAAATCTCAAATGCTATCAATGAAAACATTCTTGCTACTAAAAGAGGCTTAGAACAAGACAATCAAGCCGTTAAAGAATCAGTTCAAACCGTATCAGTTGTAGAAGGTGGTAATTTAACAGCAAGAATTACTGCTAATCCAAGAAACCCACAACTTATTGAACTTAAAAATGTTCTAAATAAACTTCTTGATGTTTTACAAGCTAGAGTAGGTTCTGATATGAATGCTATTCATAAAATTTTTGAAGAATACAAAAGCTTAGACTTTAGAAATAAATTAGAAAATGCTAGCGGTAGTGTAGAATTAACTACTAATGCTTTAGGTGATGAAATAGTTAAAATGCTAAAACAAAGTTCAGACTTTGCTAATGCCTTAGCTAATGAAAGTGGAAAATTACAAACTGCTGTTCAAAGCTTAACCACTTCTTCAAATTCTCAAGCTCAATCTTTAGAAGAAACTGCAGCAGCTTTAGAAGAGATCACTTCTTCTATGCAAAATGTTTCAGTTAAAACTAGTGATGTTATCACTCAATCTGAAGAGATTAAAAATGTTACAGGTATTATAGGTGATATTGCAGATCAAATCAATCTTTTAGCTTTAAATGCAGCTATTGAAGCAGCTCGTGCTGGAGAACATGGTAGAGGCTTTGCAGTGGTAGCTGATGAAGTTAGAAAGTTAGCTGAAAGAACTCAAAAGTCTTTATCAGAAATTGAAGCTAATACTAATTTACTTGTTCAATCTATCAATGATATGGCAGAAAGTATTAAAGAACAAACTGCAGGTATCACTCAAATCAATGATAGCGTAGCTCAAATTGATCAAACTACTAAAGATAATGTTGAAATTGCTAATGAATCAGCTATTATTTCTAGTACAGTAAGTGATATAGCTAATAATATCTTAGAAGATGTTAAGAAGAAAAGGTTTTAACCTTAGATAACTAGCTAAAAAGCTAGTTATCTCTAATTTACTTATTGATTTAAAATTTGATTTTTACTCTTACATAAATTCTGCCAATTTGAAACACCTTTGATTTCAAGACATTGTTTTAAACTTTCTTTTTCAGCTTGTATATTTTGCATTCTTTCATAAGTTAAAGCTTGGATATATAAAGCTCTTGCCTTATCCTCATCTGAAAGTTTTAATTTAAGCAAATCTGTTAAAACAGCTAAACTTTCTTCATTTTTATTGATTTTAGTCAAAGCATCAAGATATATAAATTCTAAATTAGGACTAAAAAGATTTATACCTTTAAAATTTTGATAGTCAATGGCCTTAGGTGCGTAAGTTAAAATAGTTGTTTGCATATTATGATCATTAGCGTAAGAAAGTAAAGCATCATAAGCTTCCACCATACTAAAATTCATTGGAAAACTTTCTAAAATTTGCAAAATTTTAATGGCTTGATTATAGTCATTTAAACGCAATAAAGATAAAAATTGCAAATAATAAGCCTTAAAATTCTCATCATCACTTTTTAAAATTCTAGAATTAGCTATGTCTTTAGAAATTTTAATCACCTGAGGATATTGTTTATTGTCAAAAAGAATAGATGCTTTTTGAAGACCGTAAAATATAGAATCTTCATTATAATTTTTATCTATATAATCAAGTGCTTGTTCAACATTAGAAGTTCTGATAAGACAAGCTAACATTTGTTTTTTATTCTCAATTTTCTGACCTATATCATAAGCACTAAAACGCATAAAAATATTTGCAGCATTGATACAATTATCAGCTTTTATCGCATTTTTTAAATCATTAATGGCTGCTTTCTCTAAAAATTGAGTAGCATTTGGAATTTTTTTACTTTCTATAAGATCTTTATAAGCTAAAATAGCACTAAAATTTCCCTCTTTATAATAAAGTGCAACATCTTCATCTAAAGCTTTATTTGCAATATTCTCATCTTTATTTGCATATTGCTTCATTAAATCTGTATAACGCTGATGCAAAAAGCTTGCATTATTATCACCTAAAGCAAAGAATACCTCATCACTTGCTTTTTTAATTTCATCTAAATACTTACCATCTAAATAATCATCCATATACAAATCAAGGTATTTTTTAGCATCACTAGATCTGTTAGCATGTGATAAAACCAAGGCTAAATCTTTTAAAGTTTCTTCATAACTTGGATCAAGTTTGGACATTTTAGCAAAGGCATCTTCATAAATACTTGCACTTATATCAAATTGTCCCTTTTGATTAAATAATTTAGCAAGTTCTAAAGATCTTGGAATATCTTTTCCAAAATATTCAGGATTGGCTTTTAAAATGGTATTAATATATTCTATAGCTTTATTTACTTGCTCATTTGAAAGCAAATTCTTTGCCAAACTCATAGCTGCTCTTGCAGCTAAATCTAAATTTTTTGTATTAAAATAAGTATTTTCATAAATATTTACAGCTTTTTCTTTTTCATTTAAATTATAAATATAGTCTGCATAATCAAGTTTTGATAACTGAGTAAAATAATTATTAGGTTGTTCATTATCCAAAATCGACATTGTATACTCTACATCAGCACGCTGAGCTAAAGCGATATAAGTTCTTAACATTATATGTAAAACTTCTGAAAAATTTTTATCACTTGTAAAAGTACGCGTCCAATTTTTAGCATCATCAATCATCTTTTCTAAAATTTGTTGATCACGCATACTTGGATCTTGAGTGTAAAGTTTATTTTGAGCTCTTAATTTATAAAGTATAAATTCACTAGTAAAAATACTGCCACGATATCTATTGATAGCATTTTGTGCATCAATCACCACTTGATTGTAATTAGCCTTATCGTATTCTTTTTTGATGCGTAAATAAGTATTGATATCTGCACTTTGAGGAATGACAACAGGATCAGAATTTAAATCTAAAGCTCCAACATAAGGCAAACTCTCATGTGGAAAATTGATATTAAAATCGAGTCCATCATAGTCTTTAATAGGTGCTAGTTCTGGTGTAAAAATAAAAGTAAAAGCCTTACTTTTATGCGAACTTGATGAACTGAGTTCTTTATCTATATAAATATTTTGAGAAGTGTCAAACATTCTTGCTTGTATTTTTGGCAAAATGATCATTTTAATTTTTTGAGCTTCTTGTATAAATTTTAAATCAAAAGCAGAAAAACTCTGATCTTTTAATTTATTATCAACCATACCTGCAATATCACATTCAAAATGAACTTTTGCTTCGGTAATAAATTTTTGACATGTAAATTCTAAATCATTACTCGCATGTAAAACTGCAAAAGCTTGATTATTTTCGCGACCCGTGTTTAAAACAAGCTCAAAAGCAAAAGCATTTAAAAAACTTAATAAAATTAAAAATAATATTCTCATAAAATAATTATAGCAAAACTCTTATAACATTAACAATATAGCAAAAGTGCTTACACAAACACAAAAAGCTAAAATAAAATTTTGTATAAAACTAAACTTAATATTATAAACCCTATCATTTTTCATAAATAAAACATGAATTAAAATCTTTAAATACGCATAAAGCATAATAACAGAAGATAAAGCCACAAAAAGCGCCAAATACCAATATCCATTTAAAATTACTGTATTTAAAATCATAAATTTACCCCAAAATACTCCAAAAGGCGGAATACCTGCTAAAGAAAGCACACTAATGCTTAAACAAAAAGCAATTAAAGGTTTTTTAACCAAAAGCCCATTTAAACTCTCATAAGAATTATTCTCATAATTACTTAAAATCATAAATACAGCATAATTTGCAAAAGCAAATAAAGTCCAATATCCAAAAATAGCAAGCAAAATTCCATCAAAATTTTGTTCTTTTAATAAAGGAATGCAAGCTATCAAAACCAAAGAAGAATGCACTACAGAACTATAAGCAAACATTTTTTTGATATTGTTTTGACTTAGAGCCGCAAAAGCGCCTATAAGCATAGAAAAAATCGCTAGAACTATTATGATATATTCAAAACCTGTATTATTTAAAAAATCAAACAAACGAATAACCACAACCAACATGGCAACTTTTGGCACAACTGAAATAAAAGCAACCAAATTTGTATGTGCTGCATAATACACATCTTTAAGCCAAAAATGAAAAGGTGTCAAAGAAAGCTTGATTGCACAAAGAACAAAAATCATCACTCCAGCACCCAAAAGCATGAGATCTTTTTGAAACTCATTTTTTAACGCTAAATTAGCAGATGATAAATCTAAAGTTCCTGTTTTTAAATAAATAAAAGCTACAGCCATAACAAAAAACCCAGCTCCTACAGCCGCTATACTAAAGTATTTTATCGCACTTGAAATAGCATTATCACTTCCACGCATTGCTATTAAAGTATAAAGCGCTAAAGAAGAACTTTCAAGTCCTATAAAAATAAGTACTAAATTTGAGCTTGAAACCATCAAAAGCAAAGATGCAATCATAAATAAAAATAAAGCATAAAATTCACCTTGATTTTCTTCTTTTTGCATTAAAAGATATAAAAATGAAAAACACAAAATCACCAAAGAAGCATAAAATGAAACAATATCATTATTCAAAGTAGCTAAAAAAGCTTTTGCATCTAAACCTTGAGCATTTGCATTATTTAAAATCAAAAAAGCACTTACAATCAAAGACAAAGAACTTATGCCGATATAAAACGATCGATGAAATTTCCAAAAACCAGAGCAAAGCAAAAGAACTATTGCAGTTGTAATTAAAAATAAAAATGGATAAGATAAGCTTATATTTAAAAGTTCTAAATTTAAAAAATTATTTAACATTTGCCTCTCCTATTTTAGATAAAAAATCTAAAGTATTTTGCTCAACAGCTCTAATATTCATTGTTTTTATAAGATTATCCACATCTTTTTGTATCGGCTTTAAAAGTATATTTGGCATAAGCCCTAGTCCAAAAATCATTACTACAATGCACACAAGCGCTACTATTTCTCTAAAACGTAAAGAAAAATTCTCTATAAAGCTTTGTTTTTGCATGAAAAATATTTTTCTAAATACTGCGAACATATAAATCGCTCCTAAAATAATCACCAAACCTGCCAACAAAGCGTAAAATAAATTAATCTTTGCTATACCTAAAAGAATTAAAAACTCTCCCACAAAAGAAACAGTTAAAGGCAAAGAAACACTCGCAAGTAAAATGAGCATAAAGAAAATTGAAAATAAAGGTGCTTTTTTGGCTAAAGAATGGTAAAAAGAAATATCATAAGTATGATATCTTTGGTATAAAAGTTCAGCCATTAAAAATAAAGCTCCCGTTACAATACCATGTGCAAACATATAAAAAACCGCACCACTAATACCCAAAGCATTTAAAGAAAAAATTCCCAAAATCATCACACCAAGATGTGAAATAGAACTATAAGCAATCAATTCTTTAATATTTTCTGCTCTATAAGCAATTAAAGCATTATAAACGATACTTACTATACATAAAGCTACAATTAAAGGCATAAAATACACACTCGCATCTGGAAAAAGTGGTAAACAAAAAAGTAAAAATCCAAAAGGAGCCATTTTAAAAACTACAAGCATTACAGAAACAAGTATAGGCGAATTTGCATAAACCTTAGGTGCCCAAGTATGAAGTGGAAATAAAGGAGCTTTGATAGCAAAAGCGATAAAAAATGCTCCAAAAAGTAAAAGTTGCTCTGTAAAATTTACTGCTGAGGCATTATTTTTCCAAATTTCCAAGTCAAAAGTGAAGATATTTAAAAGCTGATAATTTAAATAAGCTTGATAAATCAATGCTACAAGCATTAAAATTGAACCCGCAAAAGCATAGATAAAAAATTTCACCCCTGCTCTAAAATCTTTACCATAAACTCCCATAATATAAAGCAAAGGCAAAAGAGAAAATTCCCAAAAAACATAAAACAACAAACCATCTTTTGCGCTAAAAAGTCCCATAATAGCAAATTCTAAAAAGAATATACAAGATATAAGCGCTTTCTGTTCTAGTTTCAAAAATAAAAAGCTTAAAAATATCATCAAAGAACTTAAAAGCATCAATACAAGTGCAATACTGTCTACTCCTACATGAAAGCTAAAAAATTTCAAAATTTTAAAAGAGAGATTATAATCAAAGCTTACCCCTTGTAAAAAATCCGCAAAAATATCCAAATTTAAAGCCAAAATCATAAAACTTACAACAACGCTAAAAACCTTAACGCCTCCGCGATTTAATAGCAAAACCACAAAAGCAGCAATCAAAGGAAAAAATATCAAATAATTTAGCATTTTACACCATCCATACTAAAATCAACAAAATCACAAAAGCTGCCACCAAAAACCTAAGCATTAAGTTTAAGCTGTTTGGCATAATCATTTTTTGTGAAATATTTTGAGAATACAAAGCAATTTTTTCAACTATTCTGTCAAAAATATAAAGATCACAATGCTTTAAAATCGCACATAAGCTTTCATATTTTGAAACGATAAATTGATGATAGAATTGAGGAATAAAATAATCATTACTTAAAAGTTTATGAATTTTATTTTCTTCAATACTTTCCTTAAACCAAGAATTTTTATAAGCAAAAATAGCCAAAATTGCACCCAAAATAGCTGCTACACTCGCACAAATCATTACAATTTGATTTTGCGCATCAATAAAAACTAATTTTGTGCTTAAATATTCAAAAAAACTATGTTCGAAAAATCCTGCAATAATAGCTAAAACCATCAAAGGACTCATAGCCAAAAGTGCGATTTTACTTGCTTCATGTGGATGTTCATCATGTCTTGCAGGGGTAAAAAATACCAACATTAAAAGTCTAAAGCTATAAAATGCTGTTAAAAAAGCTGCGATTAAGAGCACTAAAAAAATACCATGGTGAAAAGAAATGAAAGAATATCCCAAAATCAAATCTTTAGAGAAAAATCCTGCAAAAGGATAAATTCCTGCTAAAGCTAAAGATCCTATACACATTAAAATAGCTGTAATTTTTAAAGGTTTAAAAAGTCCACCCATTTTTTTAATGTCTAATTTATCATTCATAGCATGCATTACATTTCCAGCGCCTAAGAAAAGTAAAGATTTAAAAAAAGCATGCGTAGCTAAGTGAAATAAAGCTATACCATAAGCCCCAAGTCCTGCAGCCACAAACATATATCCAAGTTGCGATAAGGTAGAGTAAGCAATAATGCGTTTTAAATCCCTAACCACCAAAGCCATAGAGGCTGCAAAAATCGCTACAAAAGCTCCAAGTAAGGCGATAATATAAGAAACTTCAGGAACTAAATCATAAAGCGTACTCGCACGAATTACCAAATAAACCCCCGCTGTTACCATGGTTGCTGCATGGATTAATGCAGAAACAGGAGTTGGCCCTGCCATAGCATCAGCAAGCCAAGTGTGAAAAGGAAATTGTGCAGATTTTCCCATAGCCCCTATAAATAAACAAGTTGCGATTAAGATCAAAGCATTGTGATCTAGGCTTTGTGCCATGGAAAAAACTTTATCATATTTTAAAGTTCCTGCTTGCAAATAAAGCCAAAAAATTCCTAAAAGCATACCCAAATCCGCAATACGATTCATAATAAAAGCTTCATTAGCCGCAAAAGAATAAGTATCATTTTTATACCAAAAACCTATGAGCAACCAAGAGCAAAGCCCAACGCCTTCCCAACCTACGAAAAGTCCTAAGAAATTATCACTCATAACTAAAAAAAGCATAGAAAAGACAAAAAGCCCCAAATAAGCAAAAAATTTATTAAAACCTTCATCATGAGCCATATAAAAAATACTATAAAAATGCACACAAGTAGCTACAATACCTACAACACTCATCATAGTAAGCGAAATAGCATCTATATCAAAGCCAAAATTTACTCCAGCAAACCATTCAAACAAACTCACATTAAAAGCTTCATTGCAAAAAAGCAAATACAAAGAACAAAAAGCACTCAAAGCTACTAAAAGTGAACAAATTATCCCTACAAATTGTTTTTTCTCACTCAAAGCAAAACAACTTGCAAACAAAAAAGCTACAAAAGGACTAAAAAGAGAAATCAAAGCTAAATTTTGCATACTAAGCCTCCACTTCTTTTAAGCTTTTTAATTCCAAAGTGCCTTTTCTTCTATACCAAAGCACACACAAAGCTACACCAACAGCTACTTCACAAGCTGCTACACCGATGATAAAAAGCGCAAAAACCTGTCCATTTAAATCATTGTGCATTTTAGAAGCTGCTACTAAGGCTAAATTAGCACTATTTAATAAAATTTCACTTGAGATAAAAAGCATGATGAGATTTTGTCTTTTTAAAATCCCTACAAGTCCTATGACAAACATTAAAATAGCAACGAAAAAATACTTTTCTATCATTGTTTTTCCTTTGTTAGCTCTTTATGAGTAAGCACTATAGCACAGACTAAAGCAATCAAAAGCAAAATAGCTATAAACTCAAAAGCTAAAAGATATTTTGAAAAAATCGCTAAAGCCAGTTGTTTATTAAAATCAAACAAAGCAGGATCATTTAAAGGCAAATCCGTGCTGATATTTTGGTATTTAAAACCTATAAGCATGGCCAAAAGTAAAATCGTACTTAAAACCACCAAAGTAAAAAAACTTTTTTTAGCTTTAAGTTGTTCTTTAAATTCTTTAGAAGCATCAAAAAACATCATCGCAAAACTATAAAGTCCAAGTACAGCTCCACTATAAACAATAATTTGTATCACGCCTAAAAACTCTGCATCAAGTAAAAAATAAAATCCCGATAAAAATACCATTCCACCCGCTAAAGCAGAAAGAGAATAAAGCATATTTTTACTTAAAACCGCAATGCCAAAAAAGCCTAAAACCACTACACTAAAAAATACAAAAGCCAAATTTTCTATCATTTATTTTCTCCTTGCTCTTGTGTATTTTGATTTTCTAAGGCTCTTTCAATCATCACATCATAATAATTTGGCGTTTTTTTAACCCACAAATTTGCATCCTTTCTAAGACTTCCTGCTCCTTCAAATTCAACTTGATTTTTAAGCTTATCAATAGGAGTTAAAAAATCTTGCTTATAGCCAAAATAAGACCTTTGCTCGGCTGCATTTTCATACTCTGTGCCATGCACTATAGCAAGTTCAGGGCAAACCTCAGCGCAAAAACCACAATAAATACAACGCCCTAAATTAATACTATAATTTTCTACTTTTTTACGCCCATTTTCATCTAAAGAAGTTTCCATTCTGATACAATTACTAATGCAAATTTTTTCGCAAAGCCCACAACCTATACATCTTTCATTTTCGCTTTCTATAAAACGCATCAAACGATGAACAGCACGGTAACGATTGTCAAGCTTTACCTTTTCAAAAGGATATTTAATCGTAGCGCTATTATTTCTCTTAAGTAATTCTCTCATCATCACAAAAAGCCCTACAAAAAGCTCTAGTTTAACGCTTCTACGCAAAGCTTGTGAAATTTTCTCCCAAGTGCTAACAGGAGTTTTTCTTTTCTCATCTACTAAATAATAATTTTTCATATCAAACTCCTATAAAAGAACTGTCAAAGCAGTGATTAAAAGGTTTAAAACAGCTAAAGGGATTAAGATCAAATAGCACATTTTCATCACTTGATCTGGACGCAATTGCGGAAAAGCAGCTCTTGCCCAAAAATACCAAAAGAAAATAAAACTTGATTTTACTATCATCATAATCCAACCAGGAATAATCCAAAAGCTATTAAAACCCCCTAAAAACAAAAGAGTGACCAAAATAGCTCCAGCTATCATAGAAGTATATTCACCTATGAAAAACATACCCCATCTTAAACCCGAATACTCCGTTCCATAACCCGCTACAATTTCAGCATCATTTTCCGTCAAACAAAGCGGAGTTCTATTAGTCTCTATAAATAAAGCAATTATAAAAAGCACAAAAGCCAAAGGTTGTTTAAAAATAAGCCAAGAAAAAAATCCATCGCTTTGATAATTGTTAATATCCACCAAAGAAAAAGAACCTACAAGCATTATAATAGCAATCAAAGCTAAAGCTCCTACGCTTTCATAGGAAATAATCGATACAAGCCCTCTTGCAGCCCCTAAAATCGACCATTTATTATTACTTGCAAGTCCACCCAAAAACACCGCATAAAAGCAAAGTCCTGAAGTGCCGATGACAAAAAGCAAAGCTACATTGATATCTGCCACTATAGGCTGAATCACCCTTCCAAATAAAGTAAATTCAGGTAGCATAGGAATAGCTGCTAAAGAAACAAAAGCACAAATAGCAGAAATCAAAGGTGCTATAGCAAAAATAAATTTTTGCGAATTTGAAGGGATTATATCTTCTTTAGTAAAAAGTTTTATCATATCAGCTACAAGTTGAATAAGCCCAAAAGGCCCTACCATATCAGGCCCTATGCGTCTTTGAAAATAAGCTAAAACCTTTCTTTCAGCATAAGTTGCAAGACCTGCTAAACTCGCAAATATTGCAATGATAATAATACATTTAATCAAAGTCTCTAAAGCAAAAAAAGCAAAATCACTCATGGTTTGCTCCTAATTTTTCTAAATTCGCCACAACAAATCTTTCATCAAAAAAGCTTAGCGTATCAAGTTTTTCATCAAAATACGGCAAGAAAGCTCCATTTTTTATATCCTTATCCACACGCACACTAAGGCTTAATTCTTTATCTTTTATTTTAAGTTTTACAAGATCTTTATCTTTTAAATTTTTCTCTTTAGCTAAATTTTCACTTACACCTAAAAAAATCACCTCATTAATCGCACTAGCACGATTTGAAAATCTACCAAATTGATAGCTAGGATTAGCACTATAAAGCAAAATTTCATCTTCTTTTAGGCTTAAATTTTCAAAATTTGGAGAGATGAATTCTTTTTTAGCAACTTGTTTGAAACATTCTAAATTAAGCTCATATCCCCTTTTACAATCGCCTGCATTGGTATAAAAATTGTCTAAATGATCAAAATCAATCGGAGAAAAACCTTTATTTATAGGGAGTCTCTTAGTATAATTTATAGTATATTCCTCATCAAAACCTAAAGCATTAGCCAAATCATTTAAAAAATATCCCTTAAATTCTAAAGCAGCATTAGTTGGTACCACTCTTTTATCATAATTTAAAAAAGTTCCTTCTTGCTGATTTAAACTCGCACTAGCTAAATTTGCATGCTCTTCATAAGAAAAACTAAAATCACCTTTTTCATTGTAGCCTAAAGTCTTGCCTTCTTGTGTATTGTTATCCAAATCACAAATCATAGCCACACCTAAGGTATTAGTATGCGTAGGATTTAAAAAGACTTTAAAAGGAGTAGTATTTTGGATCAAAGCAAGTAATTTAGCAAGTTTTTTCGCATTTTTATGAAAATAAAAATCACTCCCTACAACAAGAGTAAAATTTGCTTTTTTAAGCAATAAATCTTCTAATTTATCTTCATCTATGCCTAAATTTTTAGCAAAAACAGAGCGTTGTACTTCTATGATTTTTTTTACTTTTTTAGGTACGACTTTTTTTACTTCTTTTTGAATTTCATTGCCTTCTTCATCTTTTTCTATGACTTGTTCTACAACTTCTTCGTTGATACTTTCTTCTATTTCTTTATTTTCACTAACAAAAAACTCTGCTAAATGAGTTTTAATACCTTCATCTTGGCTAAATTTTTGAAGTAAAAAATATAAAATTTGCTCTTCATCGCCATTTTTATGAATGTGCGGGATAAAATTTTTAGAATATTTTGCTATACCCATATCTTCCATAGGATGAAAATAAAGCCCTGAGCCTTTATTCATCACTAAAGCATTATTGATTTTATAGCTAAGCGTTGGAGCATCATATCTTAAAAGCATTCCAGCTACAACCAAAAAATCACTTTTTGTTATATCTTGAGTATTAGCGCTATAAAACTCACCAGAATTAGCGATAAATTCTTGTAAAAATTCTTTAAATTTCAAAGCTTCTTCATTGATCAAAGAAAGATTAAATTTCTTTTTTAAATTTTGTAAAATCAAAGCTTCTTCATTGGTAATAAAACTATTAAATTTAATGTTTTTAATTTCATTTTTCTCAAAAAGCTCCACAAGTTCTTTAAAGGCTTTTTCATCTTTATCCGCCTCATTTTGCGTATCAAAAGCAAACCTTGCAGCCTTATTTAAACTCGCAAAGGCAAAATCATTACTCACACGATAAATTTTTTCTTTTTGATTGCTAATGCCACTTTGCTTAATATCATAATACATCAACTCACAATCGCTTGAATGCGGATTTGAAGCAGGGATTCTTTTAAGTTCCCAAATATTTGAAGTGTATTGAAATTTCGAACCTATCAAAGCTCCTGTTGGACACACGCTTGTACATTCTCCACAAAATGAACAATCAAGCGTATCACCATTTGCAGGGCCTATCAAACTTTTTTGAAATTTAGTCCAAATCGCATAAGCATCTTTTCCCATGCTCTCTTTAAAGCTATTATCCACACTATCTCCGCCACGAGGAACAGTCTTTAAAGCACTTTCGCCGATTTTATCCTTACAAACTGTAATACAACGCTCACACACTATGCAAAGTGCGGGATCGTAATTAATCATTCCCCAATGTTTATGTGGTTTATGCGTGTCTTTAATCCAATGTTTTTGAACATTTACACGACTTTTATGAGTAAAATTTTGCAATTCACACTCGCCTGATTTATCGCAAACTCCACATTCTAAAGGATGATTGATACAATAAGCTTGCATGATCTCATTTCTTTCATCCCAAAGATTTTGTAAATCACTTTCTACAACCATACCCTCTTTTGCTTTAGTATTGCAAGAATATACCTTTTTACCATCAGCTTCAACCATACACATACGACAAGCCAAAGTAGGACTACAGCCCGAAAGATAGCAAATCGCTGGGATAAAAATATCATTTCTTCTTGCTATATTTAAGATATATTCGCCTTCTTCAAAGGCGCAATCTATACCATTAATCTTAACTGTCATTTTGCTTCCTTTATGCGAATTGGAGTAAAATCAAAACCATTATTTTCATAATTTAAAAAAGCTATGGTGCCTTGTAAATTTTCATCTAAACAAAGCTTAGTTTTAAAACTAAAATCTTTAGCTAAAATTTCAACTTCACTTTGATCTTTGCATTTTGCAATTTGTAAAAATTGCTTTGAACAATGTAAATTTTTATCTTGCAAATTTGCTCTAAAAAGCACTAACCCGTCATAATTATCGAGTTCTTTTAGGGTGTTTAATTTTGCCTTTTTAAAATCGCATTCTTCTTCATCGCTATCTAAAATCTTTAATCCATATTTTACACTTAAGAAATTCAAAAAATATTTGATATTTTCACTATCTTTATAAGAATGGATATTTTTATCTATAATTAAATACTTAACCTCTTTTAAAAAAGCAAGCACTTCGCCTGCTTCTTCCTCTCCAAAACAAGATTCAGCACTTAAATATCCCTCATCTAAATCGCAAAATTGTCCTTCATCGCTTAATTTACAAAGCAAGGCCAAAACAAAACTCAAACTTGCAATTTCGCATTTGTAAAATTTAGCTTTTAAGTTTTTATCTTCCAAACAAGAAATATTAATGCTATTTACACCTATTTTTTCACATAAATTTTTGTTTTTAAGGCTTGGCATATCTAAAAAACAAAGAGCATTATCATAAATCATACCCTCTCCTTTTTTATAACAATAGTCCAATCGACTTGATTAAATTTCAAAGAATTTAAAAGCTCACAGCCTTGTTCTTTTACAAAAGAAAAACTTTTTTCAACAGGAGAAAAATCGCCGATTTCAAAAAGCACCACTAAAACCTCACCTTGTTTTGCTTCTTTTATGATTTGTGCTAAATCTTCAAAAAGCTCTTTGCTTTTTCTTAAATCTACCCTTCTCATCGATCTATCTCACCTAAAACTATATTTACATTACCCATAATGGCTACAACATCAGCTAAATAAGTACCTACAAGCATTTCTTCAAAAAACGCACAATGCCAATAACTAGGCGTTCTAGCCTTTAAACGATAAGGTCTTCCTGTACCATCACTATGGATAAAAAAGCCAAGCTCACCTTTTGGACTTTCAGTAGGCACATAAACTTCGCCTTTAGGGGGTTTTAAACCTTGAGTGATTAAAACAAAATGCTGCATTAAAGAATAATTCTGCGTTAAAATTTGTTCCTTTGAAGCACTTACATACTCAGGATGCGTAGCTAAAATTTCAGGCGAAGTATCTTTATAAAGCATGGCACATTGTCTAAGGATTTTCAAACTTTCACGAAATTCTTGCATATAAACTTTATATCTTGCATAAGAATCCCCTTGCGTAGCATAAGGCACACCAAATTCAACTTCATTATAAAGCAAATAAGGCTCTTCTTTGCGTATATCGTATTTTATGCCACTTCCTCTTAACATCACACCCGTACAACCCCAATTTAAGGCTTGTTCTTTAGTAACCACACCTACATTTTCAGTTCTTAAACGCCAAATTCTATTATCATCTAAAAGATCTTCATAATCTTTTAAATCATTTGGAAATTTATCGCAAAATGCAAGCATTTCTTCTAAATAATTCTCAGGTAAATCAAGCATAACCCCGCCTATTCTCATAGAAGAATGCGTAAGCCTTGCACCGCAATACTTTTCTATCAAATCCAAAACATACTCTCGTTCTCTAAAACAGTATAAAAATACACTCATCGCACCAATATCAAGCGCATGAGTAGCAAGCCAAAGCAAATGCGATGTGATACGGTTTAATTCTAAAAGTATCATGCGTATCACTGCGGCACGGCGTGGAATCTCTAAACCACAAAGCTTTTCAACCGCTGCACAATAAGCATAATTATTCGCTGAAGCAGCGATATAGTCCATTCTATCAGTAGTAGGAATAAATTCTTGATAAATCATATTTTCAGCCATTTTTTCCATACCACGATGCATATAACCTATACAAGGACGCGCTTTTACAACTTGCTCTCCATCGAGTTCTAAAATAAGACGCAAATTTCCATGCGCTGAAGGATGTTGAGGGCCTAAGTTGATAATCATTTTTGAGTCTTCTTGCTCAAAAGCTATATTTTCATAATAAGGTTTTAACTTGCTAGGAATTTGCATTTTAACGCCTTTTCTCTAAAATTTTTGCTTCATCACGTTTTACTTTTTTTACAAAAGCCACACCTTCATCTTCTTGATATTCTTGTTTAAAGGAAATTTCCTTCTTTTGACCACCTTTTGGCACTTCATGGTAAAGTCTTGCAAAATTTAGCGTATCTTTATCATCAGCAAAACCAGAATCTCTTTGTTCTTCGCCCACTACTTCACGATATTCTTTGCCAAAAATTTTATCAATCTCATACCATCTTGCAAACTCATCGCCCTTTAAAGGATAAGTTTTCAAAAGCGGATGTCCAAACCAATCATCAGGCATTAAAATGCGTTTTAAATTAGGATGATTTATGATGAAAATTCCAAACATATCATAAATTTCTCTCTCACTCCAATTTGCCCCTTTAAAAACATGAGCCACGCTTTGCAAACGCTCTTTTACGCCTACAAAAGTTTTTATTCTCACTCTTAATTTTTTTTCTAAATTTAAAAGCTGATAAAACACTTCAAAACCATTTTTATCTGCTATAAAATCAATAGCACTTGCTTCTGTAAAACTTAAATAACCTAAAGTTTTAAGCATTTGCAAGGTTTTAACATTGTCTTCTTTTTTAATTTCTATTACCCAAAAATCAAGCTCTACAAAGGAATTTAAAATTTCTACTTGAGTTTTTAAAACTTCAAAATCCTCTTTAAAAACACTTTCATTAACATCAGATTTTACAGTGTGTGGTGCGTGATAAAATCTATCTTTGTAGTAATTTTGAGTTTGAGCATTTTTTTTATCGCTATACTTTCTCATCATATCAACCTTTTAGGTGCGATCTTGCGACTTGCTTTTTCTTTGCGAATCTTTTTTTGCAAAATCATCAAAGCAAACTGAAAACTTTCGGGGCGTGGAGCACAGCCTGGCACATAAATATCTACAGGTATAATTCTATCCACTCCTTGAACAGTAGAATAAGTATTAAACATACCGCCTGTATTGGCACAACTTCCCATAGAAATCACCCATTTAGGATCAGGCATTTGATCATAAAGTCTTCTTGTAAATTCAGCGTGCTTTTTACACAAAGTTCCTGCGATAATCATCACTTCACTGTGGCGTGGTGAAGCTCTAAAAATCGTTCCAAATCTATCAAAATCATATCTTGAACCCCCAGCCGCCATCATCTCAATCGCACAACAGGCAAGTCCATAAGATAAAGCCCATAAAGAATTACTCCTGCCCCATTGAACTAGCTTATCCACACTGGTTAAAACTACGGGCAAACCACTTGCATAATTTACTTGATGCTCTGCCATGCAAACGCTCCTTTTTTATAAGCATATAAAAATCCAACTCCTAAAAGTACGATAAAAACAAAAACTTCTAAAAATCCAAACCAACCTAAATCTTTAAAAATCAAAGCCCAAGGAAATAAAAACACAACTTCTATATCCAAAAGTATGAAGATTAAGGCGATGATGAAAAATTGAGAGTTAATCTTGTTAGCTTGTTTAACAGGAATAGGACCACATTCATAAATTCCAAGTCCTAATTTTTTGCGATTTTTTGCGGCAAAATTATTACCGATTTTTGAAGCTAAAAAAACCAGTCCAAAAAAAATAACACTAGCAAGTACCAGCATTAAAAAAATACCAAAATAAGGATGCGAAGCATCTATATGAGACATTTATTCTCCTTTTTTAAAGCACTTTAATCACTCCACAACAAAAATTAAATTTACACTTTTCTTTATTTTACTCTAAACTTTCTATATTGAAACTTATATTAAAAAATATTTTTTAAAGTTTTAATTTTTTATGATTAAATTTATAAAAAAGATCACTTTGATGGGTTATAAATATATAAGAAATATTATTTTTTTGCTGATAGTCATATAAAAAAGTTAAAATTTCTTTAGAAGTTTTAATATCAAACGCTGAAGTAATTTCATCTAAAATCAACAATTTAGGATTTAAAACCAAAGCACGGATAAGACCTACACGTGTGGCTTCTCCTCCGCTTAACTCATAGGATTTTTGTTCTAAAATTTGTTTTTTTAGACTAAAAAAATCAAAAAATTCTAAAATCAAGTCATCATTCTTTTGTAAATTAAAATTTTCCAAACCATCTTGTATAAGATTTTTGATTTTTTTATAAGGGTTTAAAGCCATTTTTTGATCTTGAAAGCAATATTGAATTTGCTTTCTTAAAAGTCTTTGTTTGTTTTTATCAAGCTTGTGTAAGTTAAGATTTTCATACCATACCTCACCCTCACTTGGATCTTCTAAAAAACAAAGAATTCTAGCTAATGTGCTTTTACCTGCACCACTTTTACCTAAAATTATTAAATTGTCATTTTCATTTAAAGAAAAATTGACATTATCAAAAATAATATGTCTTTCTTTTTTTAAATACCAATGCTTTTTAAGCTCATAAAACTTACTTAAATTACAAACTTTAAGCATTATAATACCTTAAAAACTCATCTAAGCTATATAAATTTGAACTATTTTTTTCTAGCATAAGAATTTCATCTGCTAAAGAATTTACCAAATTTAAATCATGAGTGATACAAACTAAGGCTGTAGTATTTTTTAATTCTTTTAAAATCGATATAATCTTAGAAGCGTTTTCTTTATCCAAAGAAGCTGTGATTTCATCACAAATTAAAATTTGGGGTTGATTTAATAATGCCAAAGCTAGGCTCACCCTTCTTGCCATACCCAAACTTAATTCATTAGCATAAGAATGCCACAAACGATCAAGATTTTCAAATCCTAATTTTTGAAAATAAGAAAAAGCGTAATCTTTTATTTCTTTTTGTTTTAATTTTGTATGAGTTTTTAAAACAAGATGACATAAATTTCCAATATCCAAATAAGGATAAAGACTAAGCTCTGCATCTTGCAAAACAAGTGCCACTTTAGAACGAAAATTTCTAAGCTCTTCTTTATTAAAATTAAAAATACAAGAATTATGAAAACTTAATTCATCAAAACTTATTGTGAAATTAGAATCTAAAAGTCTTACCAAAGCTTTTCCTAACAAACTTTTGCCCACTCCACTTTGTCCTAGTATCATTAAAGTTTTGCCTGTTTTTATATCTAAATTAATATCCTTAAGTAATAAATTATTCTTCAAACTGATATTTAAATTTCTTACCTTCAAGATCTTATACCCCAAATTTTTTGTAAAAAATTACCCAACCATAAAAGAGGTAAAAACAACAAAAGCAAGCTTAAAAGTGGAAAAAGTATCATCCACCAAGCGCCTATAAAAACTGCTTTTGAAGACTCACTCAAAAGAGTACCTAAAGTTGGAATTTCAAATCCTAAACCCAGTCCAAAAAAACTCAAAGTAGCTTCTGTGGCTATAGCATGAACGATATTAAATATAAAAAGTGTAAAAATCAGTGTTTTTAAAGCAGGTATTAAATCTTTAAAAAAAGCTCTAAATTTAGTTCTTCCAAGCACTATATTTGCTTTGTAAAAATCTAAATTTTCAAGTCTTTTTAATTCACTTTCTATAATTCTTGCTATGAAACACCAATGAATTAAAGCGATTAAAAAAATCATCAAAAACACATCAGAAGTTATCATACTTTGAAAAAACATCATAAGTAAAAAAGCAGGCAAGGCTAAAAAAAACTCTAAAATACGCATCCAAAAAACATAAAAAAAACATCGCGCTAAAAACAAATAGCACAAAGCAAAGATAATAGACAATAAAGATCCACCAACACCTATAATCAAAGAATTTCTCAAAGCAAAAAGCAAACGAGAAAACAAATCTCTGCCTAAAAAATCAGTCCCTAAAATATAAGTAAAATTAGGAGCTTGATGCAAATTTTCTAAATGAGTGCTTAAAATATCAAAAGAAGCTAAAAAAGGTGCAAACAAGGCGCATAAAAACAAAAAAATTAAAGGCGCAAGAATGATAAGAAATTTAAACAAAATCAAGCCTTCTTAATCTAGGATTTAAAATCCTAGCTACAATATCACTTAAAAATGTAAAAAATGCTGCAAGCAAAACACTAAAAAATATAAGCGCAAGCACAATAGGATAATCTTTAAAAATAATACTTTTAAAAAGTAAAGATCCAAGCCCCTTGTAAGCAAAGACACTTTCTACCACATAAGTTCCCATCATAAAACTTAAAGCACTTCCCCCAAAATAAGCCACAATAGGACTTAAAGAATATTTCAAAACTAAAAAATAAATATCTTTCTCCCTTAAAGCCCTAGCGTATAAATTTTGAATAAAAATTTGAGAAAAACTTTCATTGATAAAATTTCTAGCAATCCTTAAAAATAACGCCAAATGTGATAAAACGAGCACCAAAACAGGCAAAATCAAATGCTCTAAACGATTTAAAAAATCATCTTCAAAGCCTATATCACTACTTCCCATAACAGGCAAAATTTTCCAAAAAATTCCAAAAATCAAAACAAACAATAAAGCCAAAACAAAAGGAGGTAAAGCAAAAAAATTAAAAGCTAAAAAAGTGATGATTTTATCTATAAAACTTTCTTTATAATAATATCCCAAAAGTGCCAAAAAAACACTGAGCAAAAATAAAAGCATTAAGGCACTAAAACCCAAAATAAAAGTATTAAAAATTCTTTCTTTTATAAGCTTTAAAACACTTTCTCCACTTAAAAAAGAAACCCCTAAGTCCCCTTTTAAAGCCTTAAAAAGCCAAATTTTATACTGCTCTAGCAAAGGCTTATCAAGCCCTAAATTTTGTTCTATTCTTTGAACAAATTCTTTACTTTGTGAATTAACTCCATTAGCATAAGCTATACTGCCTTTACTAAAATGAAGTAAAACAAAACATAAAAAAGTGCTAAAAAATGCTATGAAAATACTAAAAACTAAGCGTTTTAGCACTATTTACTCCACTCATAAACATTCCAAGTAAAACCCACTCCATGATGACCTAAAGTCCTTGTTTTGATACCTTTTAAATCTTTATTATAAACTAAAGCAAAATCAAGATAGGCTAAGAAAATAAAAGGAGGATTTTCATACAAAGCATCTATAAAATCTTTATAATATTTTTTTCTCTCTTCTAAATTTGAAGTATTTCTTGCTTTTTGCAAGGCTATATCCACTTTTTTATCATGATAATGTCCAAAATTCCAACCCTCATCATTTAAAGCACTATCTTGCGAACTTTCAAATACCCTAAAAGTGTGAAAATCAGGATCTAAAGGACTTCCCCAGCCTATTAAAAAACTATCTACTTTAGAATAATCAAAACTTCCAGCAGGTTTAGCCACCACCTTGCTTACAACTCCTATTTTTCTAAATTCGCTTTGCAAAATTCCAGCTAAACTTACCCTTAAAGGATCATTGCTCATCGCCCAAATTTCAAATTCTAAAATTTTCCCATCTTTTTCAAAATTTCCATCTTTATTTTTCTTAAAACCTGCACTCACAAGCAAATCCTCGGCTTTTTTAGGATCATATTTGTAAATTTTAAAATTCTTAGAATTTGCCCAAGAACGCTCTAAAGGGTGATTAGCTACAAAAGCATAATCATGTAAAAGATTTTTTACTATACTTTCTTTATCGACTGCGTAATTTAAAGCTTGTCTTACTTTTAGATCTTTTAAAAATTCATTATCTAAATTAAACATTAAAGCCCGATAATCAGCCGATTTTTCACGCAAAATTCCAAAATTTTCATCATTTTTAAAAATATTTAGCAAAGAAACATCGATTAAAGCTGCGTCTATCTTGCCATTTTTAAGCTCAGCACTAGCTATAGAAGGATCAAAAATGTGTTTTATAATAAGTCTTGGAGTTTTTACCTTATCAAGATAAAAATGTTCATTGGCTTTAAATTCAACATATTCACCTTTTTTCCATTTTACAAATTTATAAGGACCTGTACCTATAGGATTTTGATTAAAAGAGCTTGTGTTTAAATTCTCATTTTCAAGCAAATGTTTAGGAAGCATTCCTATGCTTAAAGCATCTAAAAATGCAGGATAAGGTTTAAAGAGTGTGATTTTTACATGAGAAGGATTTAAAATTTCCACACTTTTAATGTCTTCAAAATTGACATAAATAGAAGAATTGTTTTTAGGATTTTTAAAGGCTTCTATACTAAATTTCACATCATCAGCACTAAATTTGACTCCATCATGCCATAAAACATCATCTCTTAAAAAAATATCATAAACAAGCCCGTCTTTACTAATATCCCAAGACTTAGCCAAATCAGGTTTTAAACTCATATTTTCATCAAAACGCGTAAGCCCTGAAAATACAAGATTAATCACTGCATCATGATCCTCGCTATAAGCAGGATTTATCCTTGCGATTTCATTTTCAACTGCTATAATAAGTGTATCTTTTGGAATTTTAGCCTCAAGATTCAAAAACAATAAAAATAGTAAAACAAACCATCTAAGCACTTGTAACTCCTCAAATTTAAAATTTTAAAGAATTATAAAATAAAAAATAAGAAGCCACAAGCTCTATGGGGGGATAATTTGCTTTAAATTATGGAGTTTTATTTATCAATTAAATTGCTTCACTGCATTCATCCAATAAATACGCTATATGCTGCCAAGATATACCCGTAGCATCGCTTAATCCTATCTCGCAAGTGCTTGATGTACTAAACCCGCGCTTAATATTTGTTTTGGCATAAAATTTTTTAAAGCCTTTTGTAGCACTAATATTTAATTGAGGCTTGAAAAAGCCCTTGTATCCAGCAAACCCACAACAATAGGTATCATTATCTATTAATACTTTTCCATTCGTACATAGCTTTGTAAGCTTAATTATATTTTCATTTAAACCAAGCTTTCTAGCAGCACACATGATATATAATCCTACATTCTCATTGATTTTATCAATGCGTAACTTGGGAGCAATAAATTTTAATAAATACTCGCTTAAATCATAAATTTCGTACTTTGAATGATCACTAATTAACTTAGCACTACAAGCACTATGATCTAACACTATGGGTGAGTCTATATTGCTTAAAAAGTCATTGATTTTTTGTATATTTTTATCTTGAATATCTTGAAAATTCTCATAAGCCTTACCACAACATAAATCATTGGGTGCATAAATAATGCCTATATTTGCTTTTTTACACAAGCTTTCAAATACTTCTTGCAAACTTCTTTTATCATGCATTTTTTCATTTGGTTTAAAGCTTTTATTAAGACAGCTTGTAAAATAAACCACATTGCAAACTCTTTTATGACTTTTTAGCTCATAATCATTCACCTTAGGCAAATACGCCCTAGTTCTTGGTATAATGCTAAGAAAATTGCTTGCTTTTTCAAGCTTATTATCAAGACTTAAATTATCAAATTTATTTGCGATACTTAATGAAAATTTAGCAATTTTTAGAGTTTTTTCATGATTTTTATATGCTAGATTTCCTAAAATTTTAGATATAAATCCTATATTATTTTTTCTATATTTTAATGAAAAATCAGCAAAATTAATCCCCAAAGGACATGAAAAAGAGCACACCCCACAAGCAGCACAAGAGCTGTCTACTAAATGATTGTAATATTTTTTAATATCCTTTAATTTTGCTTTTGACTCATCATCATTTAAGCTTTCAAGGCGTTTAATCTCTCGTAAGATCGCAATTCTTTGTCTTGGAGTAATTGTATATTCATTTGATGGACAAAATCTTTCGCAAAATCCACATTCCATACAGGTATTTAATTTCTCATCAATCCAACTGACTTGTTTGATATTTTTCTTATAAATATCTTTATCATCGCTAATGATTACATCGGGATTAAATAAACTATCCTTATCAAAGATACTTTTGATTTTTTTATTGATCAAATAAGCTTGCTTACCCCACTCTACCTCCACAAAAGGTGCCACCATACGCCCTGTGCCGTGTTCAGCTTTTATACTTCCACCATAAGAAGCTACTATATTAGACATTTCTTTAACTAGATTTGAAAAATTATCAAATTCAAGCTTATTGTTTAAATCCGGTGTGATAATAAAATGGATATTGCCTGCTAATGCATGGCCAAAAATGATTCCATTATCACCAAAGCCATATTTATAAAACAATTCTTGAATGCTTTTAATTCCATCGGCTAAATCCTCGATATTAAAACACACATCTTCAGTAATTACCGTTGAACCTGCCTTTCTAAGACTAGCTGCTATAGGCAAGAGTGCTTTTCTAATCTTCCACCATAAATCATATTCGGCCTTATTCTTGCTAAAATATGACTTATAAGCCAGTTTGGAAATTTCTTTTATTTTATTTATATTTTCATCAAGCTTAAGCTCATTACTATGCTCACTTTGGATCAATACACAAGTATTGCCCTCTTTAATATCAGCTAAAATATCTCTTAACTCATCATAAGTTGATGCAGCTTTTAAACTTGCATAGTCCATTATTTCAGCAGAACTTACAAAATCAACTTTAGCAAATTCTTTTATAGTGTTTGCAGCATTATTGATATTATCAAAAAACAATAAAGCACAGGCCTTAAATTCCAAATCATCCAAAACAGCAAGCTTAACTTCGCTTACAAATCCCAAAGTCCCTTCAGAGCCAATAAGCAAGTGTGCTAAAATATCTATTTCATCATCATAATCAACAAAGGCATTAAGGCTATAACCTGTGGTGTTTTTGATTTTAAATTTTTTGATTATTAAATCTTTTAATTCTTTATTGGCATTAATCTCTTCTTTGATCTCTCTAAGTTCATTAATTAATTTTTTATTTTCATCTTTAAATCGAGCCACACTTAAAGCATCGCTGGTATCAAGCATACTACCATTTGCCAAAATCACCCTAATACTTCTTAAGGTTTTATAGCTATTATCCTTAGTTCCACAGCACATTCCGCTTGAATTGTTATTTATAATCCCTCCAATTAAAGCTGAATTTATAGTAGCTGGATCAGGTCCTATTTTTTTCTTCAAAAAAGCAAGACTTTCATTAGCATGAATGCCTACTACACCGCATCCTAAAGTAATTTCGTTAGCGTCTTTGTTAATTTTTATTTTTTTAAAGGCAAATTTAATCACTACAAGTACTCCATCACAAGAGCTTTGTCCACTTAAACTTGTACCTGCTGCTCTAAATGTTATAGGAGTTTTATAAGTATTTGCTAATTGAATAATTTGCTTAATTTCATCTTCATTTTTAGCAATAATCACTATTTTTGGAATATAAAAATAACACGACGCATCAATGCCATAAGCATAGCATCTAGCATAATCATTAAAAATTCTATCCTTAAAAATATACTTAGCCTCATTATAAAAAGCTTTAAAATTTGCCATAGTCCCTCTTTTTAATTTATTATCAATTATATAATTTAATAATTTAAAGATAATTTTAAATTTATATTTTTGAGCATAATTTTAACACAAGTCAATTTTTTTCTCCTTTTTAAGATATAAAATATCTCTTTTACAACAAAAAGGAGAAACTATGACAAAAGAACAAATTCAAATCATCAAAGATTGTGTGCCTATTTTGCAAAAAAATGGAGAGGATTTAACCAATGAGTTTTATAAAATAATGTTTAATGATTATCCTGAGGTAAAACCTATGTTTAATATGGAAAAACAAATTTCAGGAGAACAACCAAAAGCTTTAGCAATGGCGATTTTAATGGCGGCTAAAAATATAGAAAATTTGGAAAATATGAGAAGCTTTGTTGATAAAGTTGCCATAACTCATGTTAATTTAGGAGTTAAAGAAGAGCATTATCCTATAGTTGGAGCTTGCCTTTTAAAGGCTATTAAAAATCTTTTAAATCCTGATGAAGCCACTCTTAAAGCTTGGGAAGTTGCTTATGGAAAAATTGCTAAATTTTATATCGATATAGAAAAAAAGCTCTATGATAAATAATATAAGCCCATTTTGGGCTTTAATCAAATTTTTCTACTAAATTTTTAGCTAATTCCTTTATATTCTCACCCTTTAATTCGCTGATTTCACCATTTTGAGCCAAGAAAATTCTATCAGCACTATCAAAATATGCATCATCATGTGTGATAGCAAAGATTGTTTTACCTTGCTCTTTTAGCAAAGGTAAAAGTTTTTTATAAAAAAATCTTCTAAAAACAGGATCTTGATCAGCCGCCCATTCATCAAGCACTAAAATATCCCTTTCTTCAAGCAAGGCTATAAGCATAGCTAAACGCTTTTTTTGCCCTGTAGAAAGTTTGGTTAAGGTCAGTTCATTATCTTTGACACTTGTTTTATTTTTAAGTTCTAAAAACTCCAACCAAAAAGCAATTTTTTCTTCGCTTGCAAAATTTTCTTTATTTAAGGTTTTAGTAAAAAGATGAAAATCGCTAAAAACAGCAGAAATAAGAGATCTATACTCATCTAAATTTTTATCATCTATAAGCGTATCATCAACATAAATTCCGCCTTTGCTTGGCTTAAAAAGTCCTGTCAAAAGCATACAAAAAGTGGATTTACCACTTCCATTTTTACCTATTAAAAATACCAATTCACCTTTTTTAAGTTCTATATTTACAGGATTTAAATGAAAATTTTCTTCATAAGCAAATTGAGTATTTCTAAAAGAAATTTTTTTCCATTCACTGATATAATGTGTTTTTTTAAAACCTTCTATATAATCATCTAATTCCAATTTTGCGATCTTATCCAAAGCGATTTTTGCCAAAAGCAAAGTAGGAAAAGATCCTATCATAGATACTAAAGGGGTTCGTAAAAACAAAATAGAAAGAGCTATAGTTGTAGCATCTGCAACACTTGCCCATTCAAATTTTAAAGCTAAGTAAAACTCTACACCCACTAAAGCCAAAAGAGTTACATTTGTCCAGTTGTTTGAGAGATTGTTAAAAAGATTACCTAAAGTACTATTTTTCTTTTTCAATCTTGCATTATTTTCAAATTCATCTTCATAATAAAGCTTGGCTCTATCACGATTGATCAAAAGTTCTTTATGTCCATCTAGTATATTTTGGTAATTATTTTGCAAAGCATCATCATTTTCCCTTGCCTTTCTAAAATACTGATATACTTTCATCATCAAAAAATTATTAGTAATAAAAATAACCATAATCCATACCACACACAAAGCAAAAATTTGTGGTGAAAGATAACATAAATAAACACTAGTGCATAAAATCAATATACTTGATTGTAAAAAATCAGGCAATCTTAAAAGCCCAAAAGATATATTTCTCACATCACTTCCCAAAGAAGCTAAAATTCTAGCCTTACCTACTTTAGCGACTCTTAACAAAGGGGTGTCTAAGATCTGCTTTACTACGCGCCTTTGCATTTTAAAAATAAAATTTTGTCCAAAAATACTAAGTCTAAGTTCAACTATGGTAGAACTTATAAAAAAAATCAAAAGCAAAACAATAAAATAAAAAATAGGAATGTTTTGTGCATTTTTAAGCAAATAATCATTGATAAAAACAAGAGTTAAAACTCCAACAGCGCTTGTAATAAAAGAAAAAAGCAAAAAAGAAATCAACTTTAATTTATTTTGCTTAAGTAATTCCATAATAAAAGGCATTTATAAACTCCAAAATATAATTTTAATTATAACATTTTAAGAGTGATTATCAAAATTTTATTTTATCTTTTACTATAAAAACAGCACAAATAGCCAATAACGCTAAAAAAATCATATATATACTCATACCATATAAAAATGGATTTTCATTTTTACTCGCAAGTGTATTAAGCCAAAAAACGAGTTGCGGAGTAATACCGCCTGAAATTGCATAAGAAATATTATAAGAAAAAGAAATTCCTGAAAATCTTATTTTAGCTCTAAAAACTTCACTCATTAAAATAGGTGCGAACACATTAATCCCACCTAAAAAACAAATAATCGAATACAAAATACACACCAAAACCAAATTTTTAAGCTCATATAAAGCATAAAAATATAAAAAAGAAAAAAATACAAAAGTTAAAGAAAAGAAAATGCAAATTTTAAATAAACCAAATTTATCTACAAGATAACCCATAAAAGCCCCGCCTAAAGCTATTCCCAAAATTCCTAATATCTGTAAATAACTTCCTTCAACCCCACTTAAATTTAAAATACTAGGCATAAATTTAGGCATCAATAAAACAAGCACAATAACACAACCTGTTAAAACCCAAGTCATCATCATTGATGAAAATAAATTTTTTACAATATCCTTTTCTTTAAATAAATCTTTAAGCGGAAAAGAACTAAGCGATGATTCTTTTTTCATTTGTTTAAAAACAGGAGTTTCTTGCAAAAATCTACGCAAATAAATAGAAATAATCCCAAAAATTCCACCTACAAAAAAAGCAATACGCCAAGCATAAGCAGCAATTTCTTCTATGCTAAAAAAAGCATTAATGATTAAAAATACTATACTTCCTAACAAAATTCCTAAAGCCATAGCTGAATTTAAACAGCTTAAAAAGAAAGCTTTTTGTTTTTCTTGACAATACTCTCTTACAAAAACCCAAGCTCCAGGCAATTCTCCACCTATAGCTATGCCTTGAAAAATTCTTATAAGTATCAATAAAACAGGAGCTAAAAACCCAAGAGTTTCATAACCTGGAATAAAAGCTAAGACAAAGGTAGGAAGAACCATTAGTAAAATACTTAGCATAAACATATTTTTACGCCCAAATTTATCTCCAAAATGTGCCATAACTATACCACCCAAAGGACGTGCTAAATATCCAGCTGCAAATGCTCCATAAGTATTTAATAAAGCCCAAAATTCACTCATATCTTTAGGAAAAAATACATTGGCTATATATTCAGCAAAAAAGACAAAAATAATAAAATCATAAAATTCTAAAGTTCCTCCTAGTGAAGAAAGTCCTAAGATCTTAATTTCCTTTGTTCCAAATTTTGATTTTCTCATTGATTAATTACCTTAAATTTTAAAAACATTGTTTTTATTATACTATAATCATTTCCAAAATATTATCTAAAAATTTAAGGATAAATATGTTTAATTTTATAACCACTCTTTTAAAAACCAATCTTTATTTTTTAGAAGAAAAAACCACAAGCAAAAATTCAAATCAAACCCATATAATCTCACTTAAACAGTCTGATGATGAATTTTTAAATTTATTATTTTCTTTTTTAGTGTCACAAAGCGATGAAGATAAGAATTTTATAGAAAAAACTCGCACAAAAATCAAAAGAAATGAGCATAATATTGTTCTGATAAAAAATCCAAATTTTAATGCTTTAATAGACACAGGGTTTTTAGATACTATTGACACATTAAAAGAAAAATTACATATCCATAAAACCGATTTTAAAGATATCACTCATATTATCTTAACACACGCACATCCTGATCATATAGGTGCTTTAATGAGCGAAGAAAATCTTTTTCCAAAAGCTCAAATTTTAATTGATAAAAAAGAATATGATTTTTGGATCAAAAGCGATAGACAAGAAATTAAAAACACCTTGCTTAAACTTAAAAATATAGAATTTATCGATCATTCCAAAGATTTGATCTTTCAAAATTCAGGCATTAAAGCCATACCTGCTTACGGGCATACCCCAGGTCAAAATGCTATCATAATTGATGATAAAATAGTCTTTTGGGGAGATTTACTTCATCTTTATGATATACAAATCCCAAAACCTAAAATCGCTATAAAATTTGATATAGATCAAAATGAGGCTATACAAACAAGGGAAAAACTACTTAAAGAATTTAAAGAAAGAAAACTCAAAGTTATAGGGACTCATGTGCCTTTTATCAAACCTAAATTTTTAGATTAATTACTTAAAAATTACTAAAAATTAAGTAAAAATTTTAATAATTTTTGCTAAAATTATAGCCTTTTTATTTCATGAAAGGAGAAAATTTTGGCAAAAGATGATGTAATTGAAATTGATGGCACCGTACTTGAAGCATTGCCTAATGCAAATTTCAAGGTTGAACTTGACAACAAACATGTAATTTTATGTCATATTGCAGGAAAAATGCGTATGCATTATATAAGAATAATGCCAGGTGATAAAGTAAAAGTAGAACTTACACCTTATAGCCTTGATAAAGGGCGTATAACTTTTAGATATAAATAATCTAAGTTATTTAAAAGCTAATTTTAGATAAAATTAGAGTTTTTGCGACAAATTACATCGAACTATATGAAGAAGTATTTTTAAAATCCACCACTTATTTTGAAAATAGTTGGTTATTCATAAAACCTGATGTAGTCGTAAATCAAGTGGAATTCATTCAAGGAGACGCTCATGAAAGTGAGACCATCGGTTAAAAAGATGTGCGACAAATGCAAAGTAGTTCGCCGTAAAGGCGTGGTTCGCATTATTTGCGAAAATCCAAAACATAAACAAAGACAAGGATAAACATGGCTCGTATTGCAGGTGTGGATTTACCAAAGAAAAAAAGAATTGAGTATGGACTAACCTATATTTATGGTATAGGACTTTTCACTTCAAGAAAAATTCTAGATAAAGTAGGAATTTCTTATGATAAAAGAGTTCATGAGTTAAGTGAAGATGAAGCAGCAGCTATCCGTAAAGAAATTCAAGAAAACTATATGGTTGAAGGGGATTTGAGAAAACAAGTTGCTATGGATATTAAAGCACTTATGGATTTAGGAAGCTTTAGAGGTTTAAGACACAGAAAAGGCTTACCAGTTCGCGGACAAAAAACAAAAACAAACGCAAGAACTAGAAAAGGTAAGAGAAAAACTGTTGGTGCAAAATCATAAGGATAAATCATGGCAAAAAGAAAAATCGTAAAGAAAAAAGTAGTTAAAAAAAATATAGCAAAAGGTATTGTTTATATCAGTGCGACTTTTAACAATACTATGGTTACAGTAACTGATGAAATGGGAAATGCTATCGCTTGGAGTAGTGCAGGTGGTTTAGGATTTAAAGGTTCTAAAAAATCAACTCCTTATGCAGCACAACAAGCAGTAGAAGACGCTTTAAATAAAGCAAAAGAACACGGAATTAAAGAAGTAGGCATTAAAGTACAAGGACCAGGAAGCGGTAGAGAAACTGCTGTTAAGAGTGTAGGTGCTATGGAAGGAATCAAAGTAACTTTCTTAAAAGATATCACTCCATTAGCTCACAATGGTTGCAGACCGCCTAAGCGTCGTCGTGTCTAAGATATAAGAAAAATTTAGGAGAATATTATGGCAAGATATAGAGGACCAGTAGAAAAATTAGAAAGACGCTTTGGTGTTAGCTTAGCATTAAAAGGAGAAAGAAGACTAGCTGGCAAAAGTGCACTAGATAAACGCCCTTATGCACCAGGACAACACGGAGCAAGAAAAGGTAAAATTAGTGAGTATGGACTTCAATTAAGAGAAAAACAAAAAGCTAAATTTATGTATGGAGTAAGCGAAAAGCAATTCCGTCGTTTATTTGCTGAAGCAGCAAGAAGAGAAGGAAATACAGGGGTATTACTTATCCAACTTTTAGAACAAAGATTAGACAATGTAGTATATAGAATGGGTTTTGCTACAACACGTCGTTTTGCAAGACAACTTGTAACACATGGACATGTTTTAGTAAATGGTAAAAGAGTGGATATTCCTAGCTTTAGAGTAGAAGCAGGTGCTAAAATCGAAATTATCGAAAAAAGCAAAAACAATCCTCAAATTACAAGAGCTATCGAACTTACAGCACAAACTGGAATCGTTGCTTGGGTTGATGTTGAAAAAGATAAGAGATTTGGAATTTTCACAAGAAAACCTGAAAGAGAAGAAGTTGTCATTCCGGTTGAGGAAAGATTTATCGTTGAGCTTTACTCTAAATAATAGGGGCTAAATATGAGAAATATTACAACATCTGCTTATACGCCAACAGAATTTACAATAGAAAACATTAGTGATACTGTGGCTAAAATCAGTGCTTGGCCTTTTGAGATCGGCTATGGAATCACCCTAGCCCATCCTTTACGCCGTTTACTTTACACTAGCACCATAGGATATGCTCCAACTGCGATTCATATTGATGGCGTAGCTCATGAATTTGATAGCATGCGTGGTATGCTTGAAGATGTAGCACTTTTTATCATTAATCTAAAAAAACTACGCTTTAAAATTAAAGGCGACTCAAATAAAGAAATAGTAGAATTTAGCTTTAAAGGCTCAAAAGAAATTTACGGCAAAGATCTAAATAATGATCAAGTAGAAGTAGTAAATAAAGACGCCTATCTAGCAACAATCAACGAAGATGCTGAACTCAAATTCACATTGATCGTTGAAAAAGGTATTGGCTATGTACCAAGCGAAGAAATTAAAGAGCTTATAAATGATCCTAAATTTATAGCTTTAGATGCTTTCTTTACACCTGTAAGAGAAGCAACCTATGATATTGAAAAAGTTTTATTTGAAGATAATCCTGATTATGAAAAAGTGGTTTTAACCGTAACAACTGATGGACAAATCACTCCAAATGAAGCTTTTCAAAATGCTCTAGAAGCTATGTATAAACAATTATCAGTATTTGATAAAATTACCAATGTTAGAAGTGTAATTAAAAATCAAGCAACAAGCAATGAACTAGAAAATACTAAATTATTGCAAAACATTACAGATTTAAATTTAAGTGCTAGAAGTTATAATTGTCTTGAAAAAGCAGGAGTGGTTTACATAGGCGAGCTTGCTTTGATGAGTGTAAGTGAACTTGCAGGGCTTAAAAATTTAGGTAAAAAATCTCTTGATGAAATTAAAAACATCATGGAAAGCATAGGTTTTCCTGTGGGAACTTCTAAGCTTAGCGATAATAAAGAAATACTTAAAAATAAAATCGCAGAATTAAAAGCACAAAACGAAGGATAAAGAATGAGACATAAACATGGATATAGAAAACTTGGCAGAACTTCATCTCATCGTGCTGCCTTATTAAAAAATTTAACTATAGCTTTAGTAAATAGCGGAAAAATCGAAACCACTCTACCAAAAGCTAAAGAATTAAGAGGTTATGTAGAAAGATTGATTACTAGAGCAAGACTTGGAGATTTTAACGCTCATAGAGCAGTTTTTGCTTCATTACAAGATAAAAACGCTACCAATAAACTAGTAACTGAAATTGCTCCAAAATTCAAAGATCGCAATGGCGGATATACAAGAATCATCAAAACAAGAATTCGCCGTGGTGATGCCGCTGAAATGGCTTTCATCGAATTTGTAGCTTAATCAAATCCTAGCTTTTGCTAGGATTAATACTTCAATTAAATATCCTAAAAATAAAAAGTTTTAAATAATTATTTTAAATAAAATTAAATTTATTTATTTTCTAAAACCCTTGCTAAAAATTCAACTACTTATGCTAATATAAGTTTTTAATTTTTAATTTCAAGGATATGTTATGCAAGAAAACACTCGTTTACGCATTGCGATACAAAAATCAGGTAGACTTTCAAAAGAATCCATAGAGCTTCTTTCAGAATGTGGTGTTAAAATGCATATCCATGAACAAAGCTTGATCGCTTTTTCTACAAATTTACCCATAGATATTTTACGCGTTAGAGATGATGATATCCCTGGGCTTATTTTTGATGGGGTTGTAGATTTAGGCATTATAGGGGAAAATGTTTTAGAAGAAAATGAACTTGAACGCCAGTCTTTAGGAGAAAATCCAAGCTATAAGCTTTTAAAAAAGCTAGATTTTGGATATTGCCGTCTTTCTCTTGCCTTACCTCAAGAAAATAAATTTCAAAATTTGAAAGATTTTGAAGGCTTAAGGATAGCTACTTCTTATCCACAACTTTTAAAGCGTTTTATGAAAGAAAATGGGATTAATTATAAAAATTGTACGCTTACAGGTTCTGTTGAAGTAGCCCCTAGGGCAAATTTAGCCGATGCGATTTGCGATCTTGTTTCAAGCGGGGCAACTTTACAAGCAAACAATCTTAAAGAAGTTAAAGTCATTTATGAATCTCGTGCTTGTTTGATTCAAAAAGAAAATGCTTTAAGTAAAGAAAAACAAGCCTTAGTGGATAAAATTATGTTGCGTGTAGCAGGAGTAATGCAAGCAAGAGAATCTAAATACATTATGCTTCATGCTCCAAAAGAAAAGCTTGATAAAATTCAAGCCCTACTTCCAGGAGTTGAAAGACCGACTATCTTACCTTTAGCACACGATGAAAAAAATGTAGCTTTACATATGGTAAGTAAAGAAAATCTTTTTTGGGAAACCATGGAGGCTTTAAAAGAAGAAGGTGCGAGTTCGATTTTAGTTCTGCCTATAGAAAAAATGTTAAAGTGAGTAAAAAATGCAAATTTTAGTATATGATAATTTGGATGAAAAACAAAAAGAAGAAGCGTTAAAACGCCCTGCTATAAGTGCGAAAGATGAAATTTCAAAAATAGTAAGTTCTATCATTAAAGAAGTGCAAGAAAAAGGCGATAAAGCTTTGATAGAACAAGCTTTGAAATTTGATAAGGCTGAAATTTCAAAGATTAAAATCACTCAAGAAGAAATCACTCAAGCAAGCAATCGTTTAGATAAAGATTTACAAGAAGCTATTTTAGTGGCTTATGAAAATATCAAAAAATTTCACGAAGCCCAAATCCCACATGAAATCGCTCTTGAAACTACAAAAGGCGTTAAATGTGAAGTTTTAACACGCCCTATAGAAAAAGTAGGACTTTACATACCAGGGGGTTTGGCACCTTTGTTTTCAACGGTTTTAATGCTAGCTATTCCTGCAAAAATTGCAGGTTGTGAAAAAATCGTTTTAGCAAGTCCTGCAAAAATCAATGATGCTGTGCTTTTTTGTGCTAAGCTTTGTGGCGTGGATGAAATTTATCAAATGGGCGGTGCAGGAGCTATAGCAGCTTTGACTTACGGTACCCAAAGTGTTTTAAAGGTGGATAAAATTTTTGGCCCAGGAAATGCCTTTGTAACCGAAGCAAAACGCCAAGTAAGTAGTGATATAAACGGAGCAGCTATTGATATGCAAGCAGGACCTAGTGAAGTTTTAGTCATAGCTGATGATTTAGCTAATGAAAAATTTGTAGCTAGTGATTTGCTTTCACAAGCTGAACATGGTGCAGATTCTCAAGTGATTTTAGTGTGTTTAAGTCAAGATTTTGCTAAAAAAGCAAGTGATGAAGTCCAAAGTCAATTAGAACTTTTGCCTCGCAAAGAACTTGCAAGCAAAAGCATTGCTAATTCACGCATTATCATAGCTAAAGATTTAAATCAAGCCTTAGAAATTTCAAATCTTTACGCCCCTGAACATTTGATCATACAAACTCAAAATCCACGAGAACTTTTAAAAGGTGTAAAACACGCAGGATCAGTATTTTTAGGAGCTTATTCCCCAGAGTCTATGGGTGATTATGCAAGTGGGACAAATCATGTTTTACCTACTTATGGACTTACTAAAACGCATTCTAGTTTAGGTTTGGCAGATTTTAGTAAAAGAATGACCGTTCAAGAGTTAAGTAAAGAAGGTTTTTTAGCTTTAGGTAAAAGTGTTGAAATTTTAGCACAAAATGAGCATTTAGACGCGCACAAAAATGCAGTAACTTTTCGTTTAGAAAGCTTAAAATGAGTCAAAAAATCCTTTTTATAGATAGAGATGGCACTTTAATAGAGGAGCCAAAAAGCGATTTTCAAATCGATACTCTTGAAAAATTGCGTTTTGAAAAAGATGCTATTCCCACTCTTTTAAAACTAAAAAAATTTGGATTTAAATTTGTTATGGTAAGCAATCAAGACGGTCTTGGAACACCAAGTTTTCCAAAGGAAAATTTTGAAATCGCTCATGAAAAAATGCTTGATATTTTAAAAAGTTGCGGTATAGAATTTCAAGATATTTTTATTTGTCCGCATTTTGAAAATGAAAATTGTGCTTGCAGAAAACCTAAAACCGCTATGTTAGAAGAGTATATCAAACACGAACTTTATGATAAGGAACAAAGTTTTGTTATAGGAGATCGTGAGAGTGATATGATCTTGGCTTCAAATTTAGGCGTGCGTGGTTTAAAATACGGCGAACTTTCTTGGAAAGAAATAGAAAATGAAATTTTAAGTTCTTTTAGAAGCGCGAGTTATCAAAGAACTACTAAAGAAACAGATATAAAAGTAAAGGTATGCTTAAATGGGGGTAAGGTTAGCATTAAAACAGGTATTGATTTTTTTGATCACATGTTAGAGCAAATCGCTGTACATGGAGGTATAGGGCTTGAAATTTCTTGTAAAGGAGATTTGGAAATCGATGAGCATCATAGCGTTGAAGATGTAGCCTTAGCACTTGGAGCTTGTATCAAAAAAGCTTTAGGGGATAAAATCGGCATTGCAAGATATGGTTTTGCTTTACCTATGGATGAGTGTTTGGCAAGTTGTGCAATGGATTTTTGCAATCGTCCCCATTTAGTCTATAAAGCCAAATTTAAAAAATCTCATTTAGGGGCTTTAAGCACAGAAATGATCGAGCACTTTTTTTATTCTTTAAGCTATGCTATGGGCGTGAGTTTGCATTTAAAAGTTAAAGGCAAAAACGATCATCATAAAGCCGAAGGGCTTTTTAAAGCCTTTGCAAAAGCTTTGAAAATGGCAGTAAAAATAGAAAGTGAAAATTTAGCCAGCTCTAAAGGAGTGATATGAAAATCATCATCATCGATACAGCCTGTGCGAATTTAGCATCTTTGAAATTTTGTCTAGATAGATTAGGTTTTAATGCAACTATCAGTAGGGATTTAAAAGAGCTTGAAAGTGCGGATAAGCTTTTTTTACCTGGAGTGGGTACCGCAAAAGAAGCAATGAAAAATTTAGAACAATTTAATCTTATTGATTTTATTCAAAATACCAAAAAACCTTTGCTTGGTATTTGTTTAGGTATGCAAATTTTAGGAAATTTTTCTGAAGAATTAAATCAAGAAACCTTAAAACTCATAGATTTTACAACTCAAAAATTTAAAGCTAAAGAAGGCTTTACTTTTCCACATATGGGATGGAATGAAGTTTATAGCTCTCATGCTTTGTTTAAAGGCTTAGAAGGGGCTTATTTTTATTTTGTGCATAGTTATTGTGTAGGACTTGGGAAATACACTATAGCAGATTGTGAGTATTCGCAAAAATTTAGCGCAAGCGTAATGAAAGATAATTTTTACGGAGTGCAATTTCACCCTGAAAGAAGTAGCGAGGCTGGGGAAATTTTAATTTCAAATTTTATTAAGGATATAGGATGACTCAAATCATACCCGCACTCGATCTTATAGATGGCGAAGTGGTGCGTCTTGTAAAAGGGGATTACGAACAAAAAAAAGTATATAAATACAATCCCTTAAAGAAATTTAAAGAATACGAAAAAGCAGGAGCGAAAGAACTTCATCTTGTAGATCTTACAGGTGCAAAAGATCCTAGCAAAAGACAATTTGCTTTGATAGAAAAATTAGCCAAAGAAGTCAGTGTCAATTTGCAAGTAGGTGGAGGTATACGCTCTAAAGAAGAAGTTAAAGCTTTGCTTGATTGTGGAGTAAAAAGAGTAGTTATAGGATCTATGGCAATTAAAGATGCGACTTTATGTCTTGAAATTTTAAAAGAATTTGGTAGTGAAGCTATAGTTTTAGCCTTAGATACGATTTTAAAAGAAGATTATGTTGTGGCTGTAAATGCTTGGCAAGAAGCAAGCGATAAAAAGCTTATGGAAGTTTTAGATTTTTATAGCAATAAAGGCTTAAAACACATACTTTGCACAGATATTTCAAAAGATGGTACCATGCAAGGAGTAAATGTAAGACTTTACAAACTTATCCATGAAATTTTTCCTAATATTTGCATTCAGGCAAGTGGTGGAGTAGCGAGCTTAAAAGACCTTGAAAACTTAAAAGGAATTTGTAGTGGGGTTATCGTAGGAAAAGCTTTATTAGACGGAGTTTTTAGCGTAGAAGAAGGGATAAGATGTCTAGCAAATTAAGCTACAAAGAACTTACTTTAGAAATTTTAAAACAAAGTGACAGACCTTTAAGTGTTAATGAAATTTGGCAAAAAGCTCTTGAACAAGGCTTAGATAAAAAGCTTTCTAGCATAGGACAAACTCCAATTGCTACTTTAGGGGCTAGGATATATGTTGATATAAAAGAATTGCAACACAATTCTTTGTTTATCAAAGCTTCCCAAAAACCTACAACTTTTTGGCTAAAAGAAAGAGAAAATGAACTTTTAAAGCTTGATAATAAAAATGAAATTACTAACGAAAAACAAGAAAAAAATAAATTTCATGAAAGAGATTTACACCCCTTGCTTGTAAAATTTTTATATGAAAATTTAGATTTTAATTTAAATTGCAAAACAATTTACCATGAACAAAGCAAAAAGGGTAAAGGTGGGGAAGATAAGTGGAATTATCCTGATATTGTAGGGGTTTATTTTCCTTATGATGATTATGAAAAAGAGACCATAACACTTTTAGAAAATATCAAACAAAATAGTTATAAGCTTTTTTCTTTTGAACTTAAAATTGCTTTAAATTTTTCAAATTTAAAAGAATGCTATTTTCAAGCTGTAAGCAATTCTAGCTGGGCAAATGAAGGCTATTTGGTTGTTTTACAAGAAATTGATAGCGAAGTTTTAAGTGAGTTAAGACGCTTAAATCAAAGTTTTGGCATAGGAGTGATAAAACTTGAAAAAGATATTTCAAATTCTCAAATTTTAATTAGTGCAAAAGAAAAAGAACTTGATATTCAAACACTAAATATGCTGATCAATAAAAATCCAAATTTTAAAGAATTTATTGATGATATAAACAAACAAATTAAAGTGGGCAAAGAAGCAAAAATTCAAGCTAATTTTGATGAAATTAAAAGCGATGAAGAAATGGAAAAATATCTTAAAGAAAAATGTATTTTGGAGAAATAAATGCTTACAAAACGCATAATTGCATGTTTAGATGTCAAAGATGGCAGAGTAGTAAAAGGAACACAATTTAAAAACCATAAAGATATGGGAGATATCATAGAGCTTGCTAGGTATTATTCTCAAAATGGTATTGATGAGCTTGTTTTTTATGATATTGCTGCAAGTGCTAGAAAAGAACGCATATCAAGAGAATGGGTAAGTGAAGTAGCAAAAAATATCAATATTTCTTTTTGTGTTGCAGGGGGTATTAAAAGCGAAGAAGATGCAGCTGAACTTTTGGCTAATGGGGCAGATAAAATTTCTATCAATTCTCCTGCTTTAAATGATCCAAGCCTAATCACACGCCTTGCTAAAAGCTTTGGCGTGCAATGCGTAGTAGTAGGGATTGATAGTTTTAAAGATGAAAATGGAAATTTAAAAGTATTTCAATACACAGGGGATGAAAAAACAAGTAAACATAGTGGAAAAAGCACTTTAGAATGGGTTAAAAAAGTGCAAGATCTAGGTGCAGGCGAAATTGTTTTAAATATGATGAATCAAGATGGTGTTAAAAATGGCTATGATTTAGAACAATTAGAAGCTGTATATAAAATTTGTAAAGTACCTTTAATCGCAAGTGGGGGAGCGGGAAAAATGGAACATTTTTTAGAAGCTTTTAAACTAGGTATAGATGGGGCTTTAGCTGCTTCTGTTTTTCATCAAAAACTTATAGACATTAAAGAATTAAAAATTTATCTTAAAAATCAAGGCTTAAGTATAAGGATATAATATGCAAAATTTCAAAGAACTTAATGAAAAAATCGCTTGGCAAAAAGTGGATAATCTTTTACCTGTCATCATCCAAGATGCAAAAACTTGCGAAGTTTTAATGCTAGGCTTTATGAATAATGAAGCCTTAGAAAAAAGCTTAGAAAGTGGCAAAGTAGTCTTTTTTTCACGCACAAAACAGCGTCTTTGGATGAAGGGTGAAGAAAGTGGAAATTTCTTAAATATCATAGATTTAAGCTTAGATTGTGATAATGACACGCTTTTAATTTTAGCAAATCCTGTAGGGCCTACTTGTCATACGGGCGATATTTCTTGTTTTGAAAAAATTTCTAAAAATGCAGATTTTGTTTTTCTAGCCAGACTTGAAAAACTTATTAATGCACGCAAAAATGCCGATGAAAATACTTCTTATACAGCAAAACTTTTCAAAAGTGGTACAAAACGCATCGCACAAAAAGTTGGTGAAGAAGGCGTAGAAACAGCTTTAGCAGCGACAGTAAAAGATAAAGAAGAGCTTATTTGTGAAGCAGCGGATTTAATGTATCATTTAAGTGTTTTACTTGCAGATGCAAATCTTAGTTTCTCAGATGTGATTTCAAAATTAAAAGAAAGACATAAAGCTTAAAGCTTTATGTAAAATAAATTTATATCAATGCAAGGCTTCATTAAGTTTGACTGCTTTTTTATTTAAAGCTACTATCATAGCACCACTTATAGAATCTTGACGGAAATGTAGCCCATTTAAACCTTTAAGCTCTAAGCCTTTGTAAATTTCTTTATCAAAATTAAAATAAGGATTAAGTTTAGCAAGTTCTTCGGCATCTTTGAGTAAAAATTTCGTTCCTTCTAGCACTGCAATACCTGCATCAACTATACAATTATCCCCTAAAGGAATTCCTGTCACTGAATTAGCCCCTAAAAGACAAGCCTTGCCTACGCTTATAGCATTGCCACTTGTTCCACTTAAAACACCTAAAATCGAAGCTCCGCCACCTACATCAGAACCTTCTCCTACTATAGCACTTGAACTAATACGCCCTTCAACCATACAAGCTCCTGTTGTACCTGCATTAAAATTCACATAACTTGCCCCTGGCATGATGGTTGTTCCTGCTGCTAAAGACGCACCCATTCTTACTTTAGAACTTTCTAAAATTCTTGTATTATCCTCAGGGATAATATGTGCTAAAAATCTTGGGAATTTATCAACAAAATCGATTTTTGGATATTGATTGCTCATTTTTAAACGCATTTCATTTGCTCTTAAATACTCAAGCTCGATAGGCTTATCATCACTCCAAGCTACATTGCTTAAAAGTCCAAAAGCTCCATTTAAATTGATACTTCTTAAAGGTACTTTTTTAGTAGAAAGCAAATAAAGTTTTAGATAAATACTTTCTACACTTAAAGGTTCTTTATCTTCAAAAAGACAAACAAAAGAAAATTCATCGTCTTTAAATTTATCTTTGATAATCTTTAATAAATCAATATTTTGATGCCCATCTTCTTCTAAAAAAGGTTTAAAACAAGAAAGTGCAAAATCAATATCTTCTAATTTCAAAGTTTGCACAAACTCACTCGCATTAAAATCAATCTCCACGCCCCTTTGCATAAAAGCTTCAAGCATGATTGCCGCTGAGCCAAAATTTTGCTCATAGTTAATCAAAGCAAAACTTGCTTGTAAGATTTTATTTTTATTTAACTGTCCTCTATCAAGCCTTGCTATACCAAAAGCTTTAGGTTTTTTATAGCCACTTTTTTGCTCGATTTGTTTGATTAAAAGTAAAAAATCTTCTTTAGTATTAATCATTTTCTTTTCCTTATCCACTTAATTTTTAATGCGAACACGCACTTTTTCCATTCATCACAGGTTGTATAGCAGAATTATCCGCACCACCTTCATTGTTAATTTTTTCTATAAAGCTCCAAATTTTTTCAGCCGCCATTAAATAACGCTTTGAACTCACACTTTCAGGGTGATAAAAACTCACAGGCTTGCCTTCATCTCCACCTTCTCTTACTATCATTTCTATAGGAATTTGTGCTAAGACTTCACTTTTATAGGCTTTTGCCATATCCTCAGCCGTTCCTTTGCCAAAAATATCATACTCTTTACCGTTATCAGGACATAAAAATCCACTCATATTTTCAATCACACCCGCTATAGGAATGTGAAGTTTATTAAACATATCTAAAGCTCTTTTACTATCGTCTAAAGATACGGTTTGAGGCGTACTTACACAAACTCCTGCAGTAATAGGAATGCTTTGTGCAGAAGTAATTTGCGCATCGCCTGTTCCTGGAGGCATATCCAAAAACAATACATCAAGCTCAGGCCAAATTACATCAGCTAAAAGTTGCTCAATTGCTTTCATGATCATAGCTCCACGCCACATAAGGCCTTGACCCTCTTCGATCAAAACCCCCATACTCATCATATAAACACCATGAGTTAAAATAGGCTTTAATCTCTGCCCTACTACTTCAGGCTGAGTTTTGGTTTCACCTAGCATTCTTGGAATATTTGGCCCATAAATATCCGCGTCTAAAATACCTACTCTTTTTCCCATTTTAGCCATGGAAATTGCTAAATTTACTGTAGTTGTAGATTTACCCACACCACCTTTTCCACTTGAAACCATGATGAAATTTTTTACTTGTGGAGCGATATTTTTTCCACTTCTTGAATTACTTTTTTCTTCAGGAATTTTTGGAGTAATGATATTAAGTTCAATATTTTTTAAAGCCAAACTCGATAAAGCTTCAATAGTATTTTTACGAATTTCATTAGCTACTTCAGGATTTGCTGAAACGATTTCTATATCAATGAATACACCATCATCTTGAATTTTAATATCTTTTACAAAGTTAAAACTCACTATATCCTTTTCAAAACCAGGATATTTTACAGTTTTTAATTTCTCTAAAATTTGTTCTTTCATATTTTTTCCTTGTCTTTTAAAAAAATCAATTTTACTAATAAAATGATAAAATTTAGCTTTTTATAAGTGTATAATATGGTAACATTATAAAAACCAACAATATTAAAAAGAGGAATGAAAAAATGAGTGAAATGAGCCTCATTATGTTAGCAGCTGGAAATTCTACTCGTTTTAATACAAAGGTAAAAAAACAATTTTTACGACTTGGAAATGACCCTCTTTGGCTTTATGCAACAAAAAATTTAAGCTCTTTTTATCCTTTTAAAAAAATAGTTGTTACCTCTAGTAATATCACTTATATGAAAAAATTTACCAAAAACTATGAATTCATAGAAGGTGGTGATACCAGAGCAGAATCCTTAAAAAAAGCCTTAGAGCTCATAGATAGCGAATTTGTTATGGTAAGTGATGTAGCAAGGGTATTGGTGAGTAAAAATTTGTTTGATCGTTTGATTGAAAATTTAGATAAAGCAGATTGTATTACCCCTGCTTTAAAAGTTGCAGATACAACACTTTTTGACAATGAAGCCTTGCAAAGAGAAAAAATCAAACTCATTCAAACCCCGCAAATTTCTAAAACCAAATTGCTTAAAAAAGCCTTGGATCAAAACCTAGAATTTACAGATGATAGCACAGCTATAGCTGCAATGGGTGGAAAAATTTGGTTTGTTGAAGGTGAAGAAAATGCAAGAAAACTAACCTTTAAAGAAGATCTTAAAAAACTTGATTTGCCTACACCTAGCTTTGAAATTTTTACTGGCAATGGTTTTGATGTGCATGAATTTGGAGAGAATCGCCCTTTGCTTTTAGCAGGAGTGCAAATTCATCCTACTATGGGGCTTAAAGCACACAGCGATGGAGATGTTTTAGCTCACTCTTTAACCGATGCGATTTTAGGTGCTGCAGGACTTGGAGATATAGGAGAGCTTTATCCTGATACTGATATGAAATTTAAAAATGCCAACTCCATGGAGCTTTTAAAACAAGCTTATGATAAAGTCAGAGAAATAGGTTTTGAACTCATTAATATAGACATTTGCGTCATGGCACAAAGCCCTAAACTTAAAGACTTTAAACAAGCTATGCAAAGCAATATAGCTCATACTTTAGATTTAGATGAATTTAGAATCAATGTTAAAGCCACAACAACGGAAAAATTGGGTTTTATTGGAAGAAAAGAAGGTATGGCGGTGCTTAGTAGTGTAAATTTAAAATATTTTGATTGGACAAGATTATGAAAGTTTTAATTATTGAAAATGAAATTTATCTAGCGCAAAGCATTAGCATTAAACTAAGTGATGCTGGATATAGCTGTGAAATTATTAACTCGTTTGATGAATACAATGGTGAAAAATACTATGACATTATACTGCTTTCTACAAATACTAATAATTTTCTAAAAGCCGTAGGTCAGTTTAAACATAGTATTATTATTTTGCTTATTTCTTATATAAGTACAGATACAGTTTCAAATCCTTTGAAATTAGGTGCTAGTGATTATATTCAAAAACCCTTTATGATAGAAGAGCTGATTAGAAAAATAAAGCATTATCAGGATTTTAGAAAACTTTCAATCCTTAATAAAGCTTATCAAAGCTATATCAAATCAAGATTAGAAACAATCAAAATTCCAGAGTATAATTATAAAAAATTAAAACTTCCATTGATATTAAAATCCAACAAGCAAAGCAGTGCTGATGCTTTTGTTTTTAATTATGCAAATGAATGTGACATTACTCTTTCTTTTATTGATTTAACATCTACAAATTCAGTTGAAAAAGTTATGAAACTTCCCACAGAAAACAATCTTTTATTTTTGAGTAATTTTCAAGCATTAAAAGCAGCAGAAAAGGAAAAACTCCTAGATTTTATACAAAACAAAAATGTTATTTTGCATACCAATTCAAATACAGATGATTTAAAAATAAACTGCATTAATTTAAATGATAATGAAAAAAATATCAATAGCAATGAAATTTTAACTATAGATGAGTATGTAAAATATGTTATTATAAATTACCAAAATATATTTCCTGATACTGATCTTTCAAAAAAATTAGGCATTTCACGTAAATCTTTATGGGAAAAAAGGAAGAAATATGAAATCAGCAAGAAAAAATAAAAACATTATCATAGATCAAAATGAATTTGGCATCTTATCACTTATTAAAGAAGGTTTGCTAGGCACTTGCACTCATTTAATGAATGAAAAAGAAGTCAATGAAATCATTAAATCAGGAAAATTTAAAGGAGAAAGCTTTCCCTATCCCTTAAGCTTTGCACCAAAAAATGCCGAAGAAGCACTAAATGATATAAAATCTGGCGATAGAATCGATCTTATGCTAGATGAAAAAGTAGTAGGACATATAGATTTTAAAAGCCAATTTAAAAATAATAAAAATTTTTCTGATATTTTCAGTCCTAACACTTGCTCTTTAGAAGACATGGGAACAACTTGCATAAGTGGAAAAATAGAAATTTATAATTCTCAAATTGAAAAAATAAAAGAAAATTTTCAACAAATCAAAAACAATCTTAATGCACAAAAAATTACTGCTATAGTTTCAAGTTTTGATCCTTTGCATCGTGCCCATGAAAGAATGTTTCGTTGGACTATTGATAAAGCAGATTTAGTTGTAATTTTTCTTGTAGAATCTTTTGATGTAAATGGGTTTGAATTCGAACTTAAAGAAGCATATTTGAAAAAATTTATTCAAAACTATCTTCCACCGGATAGAATTTTCATTTTTCCATTAAAAAATATTAATATTTTTCACGCTCATTTAAATCCTGGCTTAGAAAGTATTATCGCAAAAAGTCTAGGTTGTACCAAACTAGTAGTAGGACAAAATCATACAGGACTTGGAATGTTTTATGATGATAACCAACCAAAAACCATACTTGATGATTTTTCCAAGGACTATGGCATAGAAGTGATCGTTTTGCCTGAATTTGTATTTTGCGATCAATGTCGCATGATTGTTAGCACAAGATCTTGCCCTCATGGTTGTCATCACCATTTGCACTATAATTCTCAGTCTTTAAAAGATTTACTAAGAGCGGGTATCATTCCTCCAGCAATTTTCATGCGCAAGGAAGTATCTAGTGTTATTTTAACTTCTCTTTTTCCAAATAGATTAAAAAATATGCAAAAAATTTATAATGAGCTTTTTCCAACTGATGGAATTTTAGAATACAAAAATGATGAAGAATTTTATCAAAAACTTTTAGAAATTCATCAAATGTCTTATATGGTGTAATAAAATGCAAAAATTATTTTTAACTTTTTTTTATTCAGGTTCTGCAAAAAAGGCAAGTGGGACTTTTGGTACTATCGCTGCTTTAATACCTGCTTTTTTTATACTTAAATATCTCGGGATTAATACTTTGTTTTTACTAAGCATTTTAATTTTTGTTGCAAGTATTCGTGTTATAGATGATTATGAAAAAAAAACAGGAATTCACGATGACAAACACATAGTTATCGATGAGGTTGCTGGGGTTTTTCTTGCTTGTGCTATTGCAGCAAGTGTTGAAAACTCAATAGTCAATTTTATTTTGGCTTTTGTTTTATTTAGACTCTTTGACATTACAAAACCTTCTATTATTGGCAAGATAGATAAAAAAGTCAAAGGCGGACTAGGCGTAATGCTTGATGATATGCTAGCAGGATTGTTTGCTGGACTTTTAAGTGCGGTAATTTATGGATTTTTACTTAAATTTAATTTAGTTTTTTGGGATATAAATTTAAAAGACTTATTTTGAAATTTTGCTTAAATTAATTAAATTTTAAATTTTATTCTTATATAATTTAGTCTTTAATTTCAAAAAAGGAAAATATAAATGGCAAACCATAAATCTGCTGAAAAAAGAGCAAGACAAACTATTAAAAAAACAGAAAGAAATAGATTCTATAGAACAAGACTTAAAAATATAACTAAAGCCGTAAGAGAAGCTGCAGCAAATGGAGATAAAAATGCTGCTAATGAAGCTTTAAAAGTAGCTAATAAAAGCATTCATGCTATGGTAAGTCGCGGTTTCATTAAAAAACAAACTGCTTCTCGCCGTGTAAGCCGCTTAGCCCTTTTAGTAAATAAAATCGCATAATTTTCTATATAGTTTTTAATGTTAGCTAGCAAACTAGATCCTTTTTTAAAACGCCTTGAAGAGTTAAATTCTCTTCTTAGCAGTTCTGATATAATCAACGATATCAGTAAAATGACTACACTCTCTAAAGAACAAAAAAATTTAGAACCTATCGTTTTAAAAGCTAAAGAGTATTTAAAAACTTTAGACAATATAGAAGAAAATAAAGCTTTGCTAAACGATCCAGAACTTGGGGAACTTGCGAAAGAAGAACTAAAAACTTTAGAAGAATTAAAACCAAAGCTTGAAGAAGAAATTAAAATTTTACTTCTTCCTAAGGATCCTAATGATGAAAGAAATATTTTTCTTGAAATTCGTGCAGGCACAGGTGGCGATGAGGCATCTTTATTTGTAGGAGATCTTGTAAAAGCTTATGCAAGATATGCTGAAAATCGTGGCTATAAACTTGAGATTGTAAGTTCTAGTGAAGGAAGTGTAGGTGGATTTAAAGAAATCATCATGCTTGTTAAAGGAACAGGAGCTTATTCAAGACTTAAATATGAAGGTGGAACGCACCGTGTTCAAAGAGTTCCTCAAACAGAATCCCAAGGACGCGTGCATACTTCTGCTATCACCGTGGCAGTAATGCCAGAAGTTGATGATATAGAAATCGAAATCAATCCAAACGATCTTAAAGTTGATGTTATGCGATCTTCAGGACATGGTGGACAAAGTGTAAATACTACTGATTCAGCTGTTCGTATCACTCATATCCCTACAGGTATAGTTGTAGTCAATCAAGATGGAAAAAGCCAACACAAAAATAAAGAAAGTGCGATGAAAGTCCTAAAAGCAAGGCTTTATGAAATGCAAGAGAGTGAAAGACTGGCAAAAGAAAGTGAAGCAAGAAAATCACAAGTAGGAAGCGGAGATAGAAGTGAACGCATTCGCACTTACAATTTTCCACAAAATCGTATCAGCGATCATAGAATAAATCTTACTTTATATCGCTTAGATGCCATTATGCAAGATGGGCTTTTTGATGAAATCATAGAACCTTTAATCACTCATCATCAAGCCCAAGCTTTACAAGAACAAAATTTATAAGATTTTATATAAATTAATGCTTATGTAGGAATTTATGTGGATTTCCACTAGCACCTACATGTGTAACATTTCCATTTTCTATATCATAAGCTTGACCAAAACCTTTTACAAAGCGTCCTTTTTTAAATTCAAGCTTTACTAGATGAAAATCAAGCATCTTGCGTATAGTTTTAATGCCTCCTTCTCCTCCGGTTTGTTTTTCAAACTCATCATAAATTTGATCAAATCTTTCACCTCTCTCTAAAAAGCTTGCATTTACTCTATAGCGCAATCTTTTGCGAAGTATCACAGAAGCGGCTTTACTCTCATCCTCTAAAAACATTATTTCTATATTGTTTGGATTTACTTTGATATTGTTAAAATGTTCGCTTACTTCACTTATATAAATATAATTTCCCCATTGTGTGCTTACAAAAGGTGCATACGAGCAAACAACTTCTCCATTTGCATTTAAAGTTGCCAAAGCTACAGAATTAAAACTTAGCATAAATTCATTTAATTCTTTTTCTACGCCACTAAAATTTTGCTCGCTCTTTGCACTCATGCAAAGGGATATTATAGCATCTTTAATCGTGTTTTCATCGGCTTTTTTAGGAAATTCCACTCGTAAATTTTCTTTATCATTGTAAACAAGATCTAAGCCATTAAAATCAACACTTTTTAGAAAAACATCTTGTACTTGCTCAATACCACCAAATTTTTTACAAAGATCGACTAAATTTGATTTATGATGATCATTCATATGAGAAATAATGCTTTCAAAATTCATTTTTATCCTTTCTTGATTTTAAAATAAAATATTAAAAAAAATGGTATCAATTATCAAATTAAAAAGCACTTAAAATATATAAATTATCTATTTTAACAAAAATTTATACTAGATTAAGTTAATAAAGGATAAATTTATTTCTAAATTATTATGATATAAATTATCATTATTTATTTTATTTAAGGAGTAAAATTTGCACCCAAATAAAAAAGCTTTTAAATTATCTTTATTTGCATTATTGCTAATAACTAATTTAAATGCACAAGAATCAAATAAAGCTATCAATCTACAAAAAGTTGTTGTTAGTACAACAGGTTTTGAACAAGATGCGGATTCAAATTTACGCAATGTAATCAGCATAGAAGGCAAAGATCTACAAAATAAAGGTTATGTTTCTTTAGAACAAGCCTTAGAAAGAATTTCAGGCATTAGTTTTGTAAATTTTGGACTTGGACGCAATATAGATATGCGTGGACAAGGAAATAAATCCAATATAGCTGTAAAAGTTATGATCGATGGGCGTGCTATTAATGTTCTTGATAATTCCCATGGTGTAACCCCACTAGATAGTATCAATTTAGATAATGTAGAACGCATAGAAATCATACCTGGGGGTGGATCTGTGCTTTATGGAAGTGGTACTAGAGGTGGCGTGATTAATATCATTACAAAAAAACAAAAATCAGATGCTTTTGCTATAAATTTAAAAAGCAGTGCTTATGATCATGGTGGACTAGGTGGAAATTTAGGTATCAATGGTGCCAAACAAATAAATGAAAATTTAGCTTTTAGCTTTGATATACAAAGTTTTAACCTTGATGGATATCAAGAAGGTTATAATGAAAAAGGTTATTTTATCAACACAAAAACCTATATTGATATCAATGATAATAGCGATTTAACTTTGGGTTATAATTATTTTAAAAGCAAAAATACCAGCAGTGGCTATCTAACAAAAGCACAAGCTCAAAGCGATCCAACCCAAAAAGGTAAGAGTGATAATATCACACAAATCAATCGCCCTGAAATTTCTTTGGATTATCATTACTATTTTGATGATATATGGGAATTTAACCTAGAAGCTTTTTGGCAAAATCAAAAGATCAATTATCTAAAAGATGTTTCTACAATGAGCTACATGAATATGAGTCTTCCTGTATATCAAAATGGAGGTGGTTTTGAAGACACGCTTACAGGGATAAGTTTAAAAAACAAACTAAATTATGCAAATAATTCTTATTTTATTTTTGGTTATGAATTTGCAAACCATGATGCAAAAAGAACAAGTATTATTCATTATGATGTAAACACTAACGGATTTCAAATGAGTCATACTATGACAACGCTTATGGATATGGATAAACAAAGCCATTCTATTTTCGCTCTTGATTCTCATAATTTTAATGAATTTTTTACTTTATCCGGTGGAGCTAGATATGAATATAGTCTTTATGACACAAATAGAAATTACACTAGCAATATGATAATGTTTGGAAAACCTAATATTAAAACTGAACTTTTTTCGACCGATGATACAAGTCATAACTTCGCCTTTGAAATCACTCCAAATTTTAAATACTCAGACACAGGAAAGCTTTATATCAAATACGAAAGAGGTTTTGTCTCTCCAAGTCCAGCACAATTTGTCAATAAGGATCAAAAAACTCAAAAGTATTATTCTGCAAATTTAAATCCTGAGATCTTTGATACCTTTGAACTAGGAATTGATGATTTTTGGTGGGATTTTTACGGCTTTAATCTAAACTTATTTTACACCCTAAGCAAAGATGAAATTTCTTATCTTGGAAACCCTCATGCAACAGGTGGAGGATTTTGGCAATATTATAATATAGATCAAACTCGCCGTTTAGGAGTAGAATTAAGCCTGAGTCAAAATTTTTTAGATGATGATTTAATCTTTAGAGAAAGTCTAACTTATCTTGATGCTAAAATTTCTAAAGGTGTTAATGACGGCATGAGAATTCCTTATGTTTCAAAAATCAAAGCCACAGCTGGGCTTGAATACGCTTGGAATAAAAATTTCTCAAATTTTATTGATTTAACCTATTTTTCTAGAGCAAAAGATGGTGGAACTATAGATGAAAATACAGGAAAAATGTCTAAAAATTCTTGGATAAGGGATTATTTTTTAACAGATATTGGCATGAAATATAATTATAAAAAACTACAAATTTTAGCAGGAATTCGCAATCTTTTCGATAAAAGATACTACACCTATCAAGACAGTATAAATGATCAATACCTAGTTGGAAATGGCAGAAACTACTATGTTGAATTTAAATACGCATTCTAAAATTTTAGTGATTATAGGGCTTTTGGTAGCTTATATAATCGCTTCTTTTACAGCACTTTGCTTAGGAGATGAGAATTTAAATCCAAAAGAGCTTTTTTCATATATCTTTAGCCAAGATGAAATTTTAAGACAAATAATCATAGATGGACGCTTACCACGCATTATAATGGCGATTTTAATAGGTATGCTTTTAGCTAGTAGTGGGGCTATCACTCAAAATGTATTTTCAAATCCTATAGCTGATCCTTATATCATAGGTATAGCTTCTGCGGCAACCTTTGGAGCGGTTTTGGCGTATTTGTTAAAATTGAATGATTATTATTATGGAATTTTAGGTTTTGTTTGCTCTGCCTTTTTTGCCCTAGGAGTTTTTAAAATTTCTTCTAAAGCTTCTATAGCAACTTTACTCATTATCGGCATAGCAGCTTCATCTTTTTTAGGAGCTTTTACTTCTTTTTTCACTTATCTTATAGGCGAAGATTCTTTTAAAATAGTCGCTTGGCTTATGGGAAATATAGGCAATGCTTCTTGGTTTCGTGTGGGAATTTTAATCTTGCCTTTAATTTTTTGTTTGTTTTATTTTTACGCTCATAAAAACGAATTAAACATACTTTTAAGCGGAGATGATGAAGCTAGAAATCTAGGGGTAAATGCTCAAAAATTAAAGATAAATTTACTCATCGTCTCATCCTTGGCTGTATCTTTTGCGGTTGCTTTTAGCGGACTTATAGGCTTTGTTGGACTCATCATTCCTCATACTATAAGACTTTTGCTTAAAAATTATGACAACGCCTTGGTTATCCCTTTATGTACAGCATTTGGAGGATTATTTTTACTTATTTGTGATACTTTAGCAAGAACTCTTTTAGCCCCTGTACAAATTCCGATTGGAATTTTAACTGCATTTTTTGGAGCTCCTATTTTTTTATATTTGGCTTTAAGTGCTAGGAGATTTTTATAATGCTAAAAATACATGATTTAAGCTTTGCTTATCACCAAAAAGATTTACTAAAAAACATTCATTTAGAACTTAAAAATCAGGCTTTTATAGGAATTTTAGGGCCAAATGGCTCAGGTAAAAGCACTCTTTTAAAACTTATACTTAAAAATTTAAGTCCAAATAAAGGAGAGATAAGTCTTTTTAACACAAATATCAAGGATTTTTCTCTTAAAGAATTTGCCAAAATTTGCGGCTTTGTGCCTCAAAAATCAGAATTAAACACCCCTTTAAAAGTCATCGATGTGCTTTTAATGAGTAAATATGCGAATTTAAAACACGCTTTTAGTTCTTATTCTAAAGAAGATATTTTAGAAATTAAAAAATTTGCTAAAGATTTAAGACTTGAAAATTTTCTAGAAAGAAGCATACTTTCTTTAAGCGGGGGTGAATTTCAAAGAATGCTTTTAGCAAGAGCTTTGCTTAAAAAGCCAAAAATTCTTTTTTTAGACGAACCCACTTCAGCCCTTGATTTAAACTATGCTATAGAACTTTTAAGCCTTTGTGAAAAACGAGTTAAAGAAAAAAATATTGCCATTGTTGCTATCTTGCATGATTTAAATTTAGCTTCTATGTTTTGCGATAAAATCCTTTTTTTAAAAGAAGGGGAGATAAAGTATTTTGGAACAAGCAAAGAACTTTTTACTCAAGAAATTTTAAAAGAAATTTATGATTTAAACTGCGAGATTGTTTATAAAAATTCTAAACCTTATATTTTAGCTTTAAAGGAGAAAAAATGAAAAAAATTTTAATTATTATGAGTTTGTTTTTAATCACACTAAATGCAAAAGAACGCCTTGTAGTGCTTGATCCTGCAAGCATAGAAACCCTTTTTATGCTTAAGGCTAAGGATCAAATCGTAGGCATTGCTACTTTACAACACTCAAATATTTATCCTAAAGATCAAACCTCAAAACTTACAAGCGTAGGCACTTTTTCAAATCCTTCGCTTGAAAAAATAGTAGCATTAAAACCAAGTTTGGTGATTTTAAGCTCTTATTCTTTAAATTTAGAAGAAGGACTTAAAAATTTTGGTATCAAAAGTATCAATTTAAAAGCCGAGCGTTTAGAAGATATAACAAAAAATATCACAACCTTAGGCCAAATCACCAAAAAAGAAAAAGAAGCAGAGCTTTTAAAACAAGAATTTAACCAAAAATTTAAAAAATTAAGCGATAAACCCCTAAATAAAAGTGCGATTTATCTTTATTCTAGCAACCCTTTAATGGCCTTTAATGATAATTCTTTAATAGCTGATATTTTAAGACTTATAGGGATTAAAAATTTAAGCCCGCAAAGTCAAATTTCAAGACCTGTTATATCAGCAGAATACATACTGAAACAAAATCCAGACATACTCATTCTTGGAATGGATGTCAAAAATAATCTTTTAGATACAAATGCTTTATTGAAAAATACCAAAGCAGTTAAAACAGGAAGTATTTATTTTAACAAAAATACACCTATATTATTACGTCTTAGTCCTAAGATAATAGATAGAATTCAAGAATTTAAAACAAAGCTAGAAAATAACAATTTTTAATCACTCAATCTTGCTTTAAAAAATTCGCAAGTTTGACAAAGTTTTTCTATGCGTTTATCTTCTTCAAAAGCTTTTTTCATCATCTTTATACGCGGTGATTTAAAAAGCTTATCAAAGTTATTTTCAAAAACATTTCCCAAGTTAATATCTGCTTTAGTATCCAAACAGCAAGGCACTAAACTTCCATCACTTAAAATCCCAATTTGCTCTTTTAAAGCATGGCATTTTCCTTTTTTATAAAGGGGTTTATCTTTTAAATTTGGCCATTTAAAAAGTTTATTTTGATGAAGCAAAATATGTCTTTGTAAGCGATTTTTACTTAAGTTTGCATCGATCTTAGCTTCAAATTCTTTGGCTAAAAACTCATAAATTTTTAAATTTGACTTAGGTGCTTTAAAATTAGCATCTAAATTCCAAAGTCTTAGATTGATAAAAGAAAGGCTTTTTTGCTCTAAATGCTTTTTGCAAAGTTCTAAAATAGGCTTAAAATACTGTTCTAAAGAAATTTTGCTTTGACTTAAAAAAGACATTAAAGAAATATTGATTTGATGGATATTCTCATACCCTAACAATAAAGCTTGATTTTTAGAATTTAGATAAAAGCCACTTGTAGTGATTTCAAGTTTCATAGCTTCATCTTTTGCGATTTTTAGATAATTTCCCAAATTAGGTAAAAGCAAAGGATCGCCCAAAAGATGAAAGGTAAAAAGCTCAGCTTTATTAGAAATTTCATAAGCTAAGTTTTGAAATTTTTCTTCACTCATTACCCCGCGAATTCCTTTTCGAGAAGGACAAAAATCGCATTTTAAACCACAAATATCACTTAATTCTATATATATTTTTTTAAATTTCATTATATTTCCTAGAGTAAACATTTTACCAAAATTTATGAAATTTATTAAAATATGTAACATTTTTATCGATATTTTTATCTTTTTTATTTCTCTTCTTTATTTTTAAATATATTAAACAAAAATCACACTATACTTAAATAAAAATCTAAAATTAAGGAAGGGTTTATGCAAGAGCTTACTCGCACGAAAAAAATTCGCTCTATTATTGCTGCAAGTAGCGGAAATTTAGTAGAGTGGTTTGACTTTTATATCTATGCTTTTACAGCAACTTATTTTGCTCATACTTTTTCAACTTCAGATAATCCTGTTATCCAGCAAATCAATGCCTTTGGAGTTTTTGCAGCAGGATTTTTTATGCGTCCTATAGGTTCTTGGCTTTTTGGTTCTTTGGCTGATAAAGTAGGTCGTAAGAAATCTATGGTTATATCAGTGGTTTTAATGGCTTTGGGCTCTTTTATGATAGCAGCCTTACCAAGCAAAGATACAGTGGGCGATCTTGCTATTATCTTGCTTTTAATAGCAAGACTTATTCAAGGTCTTAGTGTAGGCGGGGAGTATGGCATAGCAGCTACTTATCTTTCAGAACTTGCTACGGAAGGAAAACGCGGTTTTTACTCATCTTTTCAGTATGTAACCCTAATAGGTGGTCAACTTTTGGCCGTTGCAAGCATTAGTATAATGTTTTTATTTTTTAGCATTGATGATATGAAAGATTATGCTTGGAGAATACTTTTTGCAATAGGCGGAATTTTAGCACTAGGCTCGCTTTTTGTAAGAAAAATGATGAATGAAAGTGCTACAAAACTTCACCAGCATGAAGATCGTGGTACTTTAAAGGCATTATGCAAATCTTGGAAACCTTTTTTAATGGTACTTGGGGTTACCTCTGGAGGTTCTTTAGCTTTTTATACTATTACAACTTATACTAAAACTTTTATGGAAAATACGGGTATGGATAAAATGCTTGTTAATAATCTTTTCTTAGGTGCTTTATTTATACTAATGATCATTCAACCTCTTTTTGGATATATAGGAGATAAAATAGGTCACAAACGATCTTTAATTGTATTTTGTATTTTGGCATTGGTAGGAATTTATCCTATTTTTTCACTTATAACCAATAACGCACAAAATAATCCTTCTTTGACATTTATGTTGGTGGTATTATTGTTTGTTATTTTAAGTTTTTATACTTCAGTTGCTGGGATTTTTAAAGCAAAACTTTTTCCTGAACATGTAAGAGCTTTAGGGACAGGTTTAGGTTATGCTATTTCAAATGCTGTTTTTGGAGGATCTGCTCCTTGGGTTGCTTTACAATTTAAAAATGCAGGTATAGAAAATGGCTTTTTTATATATATAGCTATTTTTACAATCATCATGCTTATAGCTACTTTATGTTTGCCTAAAAAATCAGAGCTTAATTAATTTTAACGCTTTTAAAGAAAGTGCCGAAAGTGCGGTACTTTCTAACTCTTTTAAGGTTTTAAATTCATAATTTTTATTTTCATTGTTTAAAATTTGATGATAAACCTTGATATTAAGTTTATACTTAGTATAGTTGTGCTTAAACTCCCCTACAAAACCCATATCTTTAGAAAGTTTATACTCTCCTTCTTTAAAAAAAGGAAAATTATACATACCCTTATAAAGCTTATCTTGGCTTTTCTGTATCGCAAATTTTTTATTAAATTCAAACAAAAAAAGATTTAAATTTAAACTCTCATAAAGTATTTTTTTAGCTCTTGGATAAAGCTCTGTATGAAATTTGCCTTGACAAAAATCATACAAAGGACAAATCCCACACTTTGCATTTTTACCCACACAAACCAAAGCCCCTATATCAAGCAAAGCTTGGTTGTGATCAAAGGCATGATTTAAATTTAAAAGCTCTTTAGCTCTTTTTTCAAGTTCTTTCATGCTAGGATTTTCTAAAGCAAAAAGACGAGAAAGCACACGGCGTATATTGCCATCAACAAAAGAAACCTTTTGATCGTAGCCAAAACAAGCTATAGCGCCTGCTGTATAAGCTCCTATACCGCTTAATTTTTTTAGATCCTCAACTTCTTTAGGTAATTTAGCCCCAAACTTATCCACGCATTCTAAAGCTGCCTTTTTTAAATTTCTAGCACGAGTGTAATAACCAAGTCCTTGCCAAGCCTTTAAAAGCTCGTCTTCATTAGCATTAGCCAAACTTTCTAAAGTAGGAAATTTTTGCAAAAAGGGGAAATAAAACTTTTCTAAAACTGATTTAACTTGAGTTTGCTGAAGCATAATTTCGCTGATATAAACCCCATAAGCTCTATCAATATGCTTTAAACTTTCATCACAATTTTGACTTTGTAAATTACGCCAAGGCAAAGTTTTGCGTCCATTTTTTTCATACCAAAGAAGTAAATTTTCTTGTAGTTTTTCAAGCTCTTTTTTTTGCATAAATGAGAGTATAACAAAAAATTTTAAAATTTTTTGCTAAAATTAGCTCAAATTAAATTATTAAGGATATCCATGTTAGCTTTTTTTAAAGGTTTAGGTGTAGGTTTTTTATGTTTATTACTTTTTGTTGCAGGAGTAGTTTTTAATGTAGAATTTTTAGGCAAAAAAGACTCTAATCATGATTTATATTTTTCAAGAAATATAGAAGTAAGCAATACGCTAAAACCCGATATTTTATATGCAAATATTAATTTTTGGGCAAATGAAAATTTAAGTTCAAAAATTACATTAGACAATAGTGAAAAAGCTGAAATCACAAATACTTTCAATCAAATTTTAGAACGCTCAAAAAAAGAAAATTTTTGTAGCGGAGGAAGTTTTTCTTTAGAGCCTAATTTTTCCTATAAAGATGGTATACAAACTCCAAAAGGTCAAAGATTTGATGCGAATTTAGAATGTGAATTTAAAGAAAACCAACTTGCAGATTTTAACAAGCTTTTAAATGACATCAATTCTATCATAGCTAAAAATAATTTCATCAGCGTTTCAACACCAGCCATACAAACAAAATTTTCAAAAGATACACTAAACAACAACAAAGAAAATCTCTACAAAGAGCTTTTAAAAACATCATACGAATATGAAAAAACTTACTCTTTAGATCTTAATAAAACTTGTGTATTGAAAAATTTACAAGTAAATGCCAATACCAATATCGCACCTAGAATGTTAAATGCAAAATCTGACAATATAGAACTTTCATCTCCAATTATCAGCGAAAAAGAACAAATTTTAAGCGCGAAAGCTTTATTTATTTGCAAATAACTTAAGGCAAAATAAACTCCTTTTAAGTTTATTTTGTTATACTTTTATCTTCAATTCTTTCAGAAATTTATGCGGGAATAGCTCAGGGGTAGAGCACAACCTTGCCAAGGTTGGGGTCGCGAGTTCGAATCTCGTTTCCCGCTCCATAATCACCCGCCCGGGTGGTGGAATTGGTAGACACAAGGGACTTAAAATCCCTCGGAATTTTTCTTCCGTGCCGGTTCAAGTCCGGCCTCGGGCACCACTTTTTCAACATTATCAGGGCGACATAGCCAAGCGGTAAGGCATGGGCCTGCAAAGCCTTGATCTCCGGTTCGAATCCGGATGTCGCCTCCAAAAGGCAAAACTTTACTTTATCGGGAGATGGCTGAGTGGTCGAAAGCGGCGGTCTTGAAAACCGTTGAGGGTCACACCTCCAGGGGTTCGAATCCCTTTCTCCCGGCCACCAAGACTTTCTAGTTTATCAAGCTTATATCATTCCTAATTTAAAGGATACTACAAATGAAAAATAATACTTCAATCTTACTATTTTCGTTATATCCTAAAAAAACTTAGAAAAACTATGGCTAATATAATTAAAAATAAGAAATACAAATGGAAAATTTAGAATTTGTTATCTTAAAACAAAAATATAAAATTTTAAAAATATGTCAAATTTTAAAATACAAGGTAGGCAAATGAAAGAATTTTATATGAATTTAGCTTTAAATGAGGCTTGGAAATATCAGTTTTTAACCTATCCAAATCCGGCTGTAGGCTGTGTAATCTTAGATAAAAATGAAAAAATTTTAGCCATAAAAGCTCATGAAAAAGCTGGATTAGCTCATGCAGAACTTAATGCCATAGCTCATGCTTTTAAAAGCTTAAGACCTGAAATTTCATTGCCTAAAGAAGCAAACGCCTTGCATGAGTTTATTTGCAAAAACCATCAAGGTGTATTTAAAGATAGCATAGCTTTTGTCACACTTGAGCCTTGCTCTCATCAAGGAAAAACGCCTCCTTGTGCAAAACTCTTTAGCGAGCTAGGTTTTAAAAAAATTTTCATCAGCGTTAAAGATGTAAATAAAATCGCAAGTGGTGGGGCTGAATTTTTAAAAAAACAAGGCATAGAGGTTGAATTTGACATACTTAAAGAAGAAGGAAAAAAACTTTTAAAACCTTTTTTAAAATGGCAAAAAGGGCAATTTAAACTTTTTAAATTAGCCCTTTCTATGAATGGCTCGCCTTTTGGCAAAATCGTAAGCAATGAGCTAAGTCGCACTTATGCACATGAAATTAGAGCGGTGATTGATTTGCTTGTAGTCGGTGGAGAAACCATAAGAAAAGATCACCCTATACTAGATGCTAGGCTTTGCAAAGCAAAAGCGCCTAATCTTTGTATCTTAAGCCGTCAAAATATAGATAATTTTGATAAAAATATCCCTTTATTTAAAGTTCCAAACCGCCAAATTTACACCCAAATTCCAAGTGAAGCTAAATTTTTAATGTATGAGGGTGGAGAAAATTTTCTCAAAACCTTTAAAGATGAAATAGATATGTTTTTGATTTTCCAAAGTTCAAGTTTAAATGATGAAAAAAATGTTACAATACCTTTAAATTTCAAGCCACTTTATAGGAATTTTTTAGGGAGTGATACTTATGGCATTTATGAACTTTAGTGGATTTTTTTATGCGAGAAATGATTTAAGATTATTTAAAATAGAAAAGAAAAATGAATTAAAATCCTTTTTTTACAAAGACTACACCTTATCAAGCTACAAAGATGCTTTAAATTTAAATAATGAAATCTTTTTTTATCAAAGTTTAAAAGAAGGCTTATTTAAAGAAAATGATGAAATTTTAGTTTCAAATTTGGGTAAAAAGATCATACTTTTTAGAAATTTCACTCAAAATTGCGATAATTTTAATGAGGCAAAATTAAAACAAATATTGCTTTTATTTTTTTTGTTATTAGCGAGCGTATTTTTTGCAAGTTTGGCTATGATTAATGAATTTGGAGCCATAGATCTTGTTTTTTTAATGATTTGCTTATTGCTTTTAGTGATGGGAGCAATCAATCTTGGCTTGCTTTTTAAGCAAATTCGTATTCTTAAAAGTTTTTCCAAAGAAGAAATGAAAGAATTTTTAAGTCTAAGAATGAAAAAATACACCAAAGTGTAAAAACACTTTAGCATACTGTTTTTAAATTTGTAGCAAGACCACCTAAAGAAGTTTCTTTGTATTTATAATTCATATCTTTTCCTGTTTCATACATGGTTTCTATAACCTCATCAAGGCTTACCATAGGAGTGGATTTGCGTGTCATTGCCATTCTAGCAGCACTTATGGCCTTAATGGCTCCAAAGGCATTTCTTTCTATGCAAGGAATTTGCACAAGTCCTGCAACTGGATCGCAAGTTAGACCTAGATGATGTTCCATTGCCATTTCAGCAGCATTACATGCTTTAAAAGCATTAGCTCCTAAAACTGTTGCCATAGCCGCAGCTGCCATAGAACTAGCACTACCAATTTCTGCTTGACAACCTGCTTCTGCTCCGCTAATACTTGCATTTTTCTTATAAAAAGAACCTATAAGCATTGCTGTTAATAAAAACTCTATAGCCTTTTCATCACTAAAACCTATAGTATGATTTTTAAGATAAAGCATAACAGCAGGGATAACAGCACATGCTCCATTTGTTGGTGCGGTTACGACTTTTGCTCCGCTAGCATTTTCTTCAGCAATCGCAATAGCATATAAAGAAATAAAATCGATAATACCCATAGGATCAGCTGTCATCGTCACTCTTTCTTTAAGTCCTTTAGCTCTACGCTTTAAATGAAGTTTTCCAGGCAAATAATCTTCATTCGGGTGCGTACCATTATAATACACTTCTTGCATCACTTCCCAAATTTCAAGACAATAAGCACGAATTTCCTCTTTAGTGTGAAATTGCAATTCATAACGATAAGAAAGCTCTGCCAAATCCCAATCTCTTTTTTCACAAAGTTCTAAAGCTTCTTTAGCGTTATTAAGCTCTATATCTAGTTTTTTCTTTTTATTTTGGTTAGAATTTTTACCTTTTTTTTCTAATTCCGCAGTTGTTAAAACAAAGCCTCCACCTACAGAATAATAAGTTTCCTCATCAACTAACCCACCTTTACAATCATAAGCTTTAATTTTCATACCATTCTCATGTAAAGGTAAAAAATCTTTAGAAAATATCAAATCTTTTTCATAATTAAAACTAAGTTTTTTCTCGCCACAAAAATCAATTTGAGCATTTTCAATAGCATTTTTATTTACTTCATCTTGTATTGCCGCACTTAAATTTTTAGCCTCTAAAGCATTCAAGCCCCAAATAACCGCTTTATCACTTAAATGCCCTCTGCCTGTTAAAGACAAAGAGCCATAAAGAATGATTTGAATTCTTTCAATTTTTTCTAATTTTTTAGCAATTTTTTTACAAAATAAATTTCCTGCAAGCATAGGTCCTAAAGTATGTGATGATGAAGGACCTACACCTATTTTAAAAATATTTAAATTACTCATTCACCACACCTTAAAAAGTATAAATTACAGTGATGATTGTTAAAACACCTGTAATAAAAACAAAAGCATCTAAAGCTTTATTTTGGAATTTTTTCATTTTTGAAACCGTATAAATTGCAATAATTGGCATTAAAAATAAGATTGCTGCGATAATTGGACCGCCCAAACTTTCAATAAAACCTAAAATACTAGGATTGATATAAGCAGTAATTAGCATAATAATATACATAACTAAAGTTGAATAAATAGCAATTTTTTTCAAATCAGGATTTTCACTACCTGCTAATTTGCAACATTTTCTTACTATACCATAAGCACCCTCTCTAGCACCAAAATAATGTCCAAAAAATGAACTAGAAATCGCTAAAAATGCAATCAATGGACCACCATAAGAAATAAAAGGATTGTCAAGCTTATTTGCAAAATAAGAAAGCACAGGTATATTTTGTGCTCTAGCTTCATTAAGCTCTTCAGGACTTAAAGAAAGTACGCAAGATATCACGAAAAACATAACGAAAAAGAGTAGCATTGTAGAAGTTCTAAATAAAATTTGATCAGCTTTTTCTACGGCATGTTCTTTGTATTGTCTTTTTACACTTAAAGAAAAAGTAGAAATAGCGGGCGAGTGATTAAAAGAAAACACCAAAACCGGCAAAGTCAGCCACACTATAGTAATAAATTCTTTTACCCCAGGAATAGCGCTAAAGCTTTCAAATGACCATTGCGGAATAAGATACAAAGAAAATATAAATAAAATAGCACACAAAGGATATACAAGCCATTCACACACTTTAGTAATCAATTCTTCACTAAAAAGCATGATAAGCATAAAAACACTTACCAAAATAAAAGCTAAAAGCAAACGATAAAAAGGAAATAAACTCGCTACAACTTTTTCTTTATCATCTGTGCTTACCTCATACATGGCACGAATAATATCTGCAAATACACCCTCTGAATTTAAAAGGGGTAAAAATTGATGGTAGATAAAACTTTCAAAAATATTGGTTATACCCACACAATACGCTAAACAAATTGGAAAAATTGCAAAGAAGTAAAGCACAGAAATAAAAATACTCACCCCTCTACCAAAATACTCCTCGGCAGCATGAGTAATGTCTTTATCATTACCATTTGCTTGCCTTACAAAACGGCTTAAAGCTCTATGACTTAGATAAACCATTGGAAAAATAATCACAGCCATTGCAATAACCGGCCAAAAACCACCCACACCTGCCTTAATGGGTAAAAATAATATCCCCGCACCCACAGCGGTTCCAAAAAGAGATAAAACCCATCTCGTGTCATAACGAGTCCACTTAGGAGTATTCATTATTCTTCCTTAAATTTAAGATTACATCTCTTTTATTTTAGCAAAATATTTATAAATAATTATTTTTTAAAAAAAATATTTTAAATCTTATGTAACATTTTGTAAATTTAATTTTATAAAAAAACAATCACTTGTATCAATAAAGTATTATTTTAAAACTAAATATATTTTGGGTTTTGCAATCAAAAAATAAAAATTTGGAAGACCATGCTTCCAAATTTTTGCATCAAATTTTCTAAGGGAGTTAAATTTTCAAAAATTAATCTAATTTTTGACCTAGGATATTTCCTTGCATATCTGTATAAACTTCCATATTGTTATTAAACTTAAATTTATAACCATTAATTTCTTTGTCTACTTCAAGAATTTGAGCATTTGATTGAGTTGCACTCACTTTTTTCATAACATTAGGTAAGATAGTATGTGGCAAAGCCTTATATTTTCCATCAACTTCTTTCCACTCTCCATTGATCATAAAATCAATTTCAGTTCCATCATTTAAAATCACATCATAAGAATCTATATCTTTTTTCACCAAACCAATTTGAGCGGTTTTAAAATTTTTAGAAATAAATTCTTTGGCATTATTTGGAAGTTCGCTAGCAGGAACAACCATATCTTTAGCTAAAAGCACCGTAGTACCCAACAAAGCAAGTAAAGTTAGTTTTGCTTTCATAATTTCTCCTTTTTTTCTTGGTTGGCGAAAGTTTAACTCAAAACTGTGAAGTGAATGTGAAACTTAAAAAATAATTTTCAAGCTTTCATTCTCAACACTTATACCTTGACTTTTTATAAATTTTATTTCTTTTCCATCTTCAAATTTTAAAATATCTTTATCTTTTAGATTAATATCATAAGTTAAAATATGCAAAACAATATCATAAATACAAAAGAAAAGTTCTTTTTCTTCTATGTTTAAATCACAAACTTCAAGTTCTAATTTATCAAAATTTCTAAGCCCATAAGTATAAGCATTAACTCCATTTTCACTAGGATAAACACTAACATATATCCAATTATATACCGGCAAGCGATTATCATCTAACATTTTTGCATTTTCTATATAAAAACTGGGCTCTAAAACAACTGCACCTGTATAAAAACCTAAAGCATGTTTATTTTCCAAACATAAAGCTGCAATTTTCGTAAACATTTTAGCTTGTTCTAATTTGCTTTGATCTTGACTTAGCACCGCTATAAGAAGATGAGCTTTATGTTTTTTAGTTTGCTCTAAGGCATCTTTCCACATAAAATTAAAATTTGCATAGTATTCTGCTTCGTGATTAGGTATAGGATTTTTAATCAAATTTAGAGTAACTAACATATTTTCATATGAAAAAATCACGCCCTCTTTGGTAAAATTTTCATCAGCTATTTTTATATTAAATTTATCTTCTAAAATGCTTTTTAACTCCGAAAAATTAAAATCAACTTCATCAAGAAGAACAAAAGAGGTAAAATTGTGATTTAATTCTATAGTCATGTTAAACCCTATTAAATTTTTATAAATTATAACCTAATAAAAATAAATACTATAAACAAGAATTTCTTAAAAATTATGATAATTGATATTAATTATAAATTTATTTTTTATACAGTATAATCTTTTAAAATTTATAAGTATATTTTTGGAGAAAAATATGGAATTTTTAAAAGATTACATCGATTTAATTATCTTTTTAATTCTAGGAATTATGGCATTTATAGCTTTTTGGTGTGTTGTAGAAAGAATGCTATTTTTTAGAAAAATTAACTTTAAAAATTATGAGAATCAAGAGCAATTTGATGATGCGATTAGTGAAAATTTAACCACTATATATATCATCTATTCCAATGCCCCTTATATAGGACTTTTAGGCACTGTAATAGGCATCATGGTTACATTTTACGAAATGGGCTTGGCGGGCAATATAGATGTCAAATCTATAATCGTGGGGCTTTCTTTAGCTCTTAAAGCTACAGCCTTAGGACTTTTGGTTGCTATTCCTGCTTTAATGGCTTATAATGCCTTACTTAGAAAAGTTTCCCTCTTAAGCAATGCTTATAAGGCAAATAAAAATGCTTAAACTACCAAAAAATGAAGGTTTAAATATAGTCCCATTTATAGACATTATGCTTGTTTTGCTTGCTATAGTGCTTAGTATTTCAACCTTTATTGCGCATGGAAAAATTCAAATCTCACTTCCTTCAAGTGAAAATGCTACCAATATAAGCAATAATGAAAAAAAACTTCTTATAACCATAGACGAAAAAAATACTTTTTATTTAAATGATAAATTAGCTGATTTAAATGAAGTTCAAAATGCTATTTTTTCACTTGATAAAAAAACCATAGTAGAACTAAAAAGCGATAAAAATGCTAAATTTGAAAGCTTTGTAAAAATTATAGATTTTTTAAAAGCCAAAGAACATGAAAATTTTCAGATTCTTACTGAGAAAAACAAATGAAAACTTTATTTTTAAATTATAAATACCAAGCTTCTTATATAACTTTTATAGTCTTTATACCTTTGCTTTTTGTCATTTTTTACTCAAATGACTTTTTTAAAATGGAAATTAAAAATGAAGATTCTTTTTCTTTAGCAATAAAACAATTTACCCAAACTAATCCAACAAATGAGACCAAACCAACAGAATCCATTATAGAACCTATCAAACCAAAACCTCAGCCAAAAGTTATTAAAAAAACTCCTGAAAAAATGCAAAAAAAAGATAAAAAAAACACCTCCACACCCAATACCAAATAAAACCCCAATAGCACCAACTCAAGAAGTTAAAACTTTTGCAAAAACAACTGATACAAATGTCAAACCTAAGATCACTCAATTAACACAAGGAAAAGATAATCACCCTGTATTAAAAGAAATCCAAAAAGCTATACAACAAGCACAATTTTATCCAAGGCAAGCAAAAAAAATGCGTATGCAAGGAACTGTAAAAGTAGAATTTTTATGGAAAGAAAACAAAACTTTAGCAGATTTAAAAATCATAGAAAGCTCAGGATATGATTTATTAGATAAAAGTGCTTTAGAAAGCATAAGAAAAGCTTCTTTAAATTTTCCATACTATAACGGGGATTTAAGAATTACACTACCTATTATATATGATTTTAAAACCCTAAGAGGGTAAAATTATAATTTGCTACACTCTCTTATCTACAATTTGTGCTTCTTGATTTTCAATTTTATTTTGAAAATCTTTACTTAAATTCTGACTTAATTCTTGCAAAGATTTTTGCTTCAGTTTTTCAAATTCTTCAGGATTGCTAGCCTCAAGCTTTGCCTGCTCATCAGCACTTAAAGCATTTAAACCTTTTTCTTGGGCTTTTTGAAGCAAATCTTCGTCTTCTTTTTCTTTGATATTATTTTCCTTATCATCTTTTTTATTGATTTTTTGCGGATCTATGGTTTTCATAGCACTAGCTCCACTACCTGATGCTTCTTTAATGTCGCTTAAAATTTCTCTCATGCTAGGTTCTTTAACATCACTATCATCAACTTTACCATCTTTATTTACATCTTTATCAATAAAAAAATTTAATTTTTCTTCTATATTTGCATCATCAGATATTTTTTCATCGCTTGTTTTAAAGCCTAAATTTTGCATACTTTGTTGAAGGGTATTTGTATTAAAATTTAATTTTACACTTTGTTGTTTATTATTTAAATTTGAATTTAAAGAACCAAAATTATCTTTTACACTTTCAAACCAATTTGAAACAAATTGGTTTGCTTCGCCATTAAGCCTTATACTACCATCATTTCTAGCAACATAATTCGTATAAGAACCGAAATTTTTTTGTAAACTACTATAATTTTCATCGCTTAAATTTAAAGCTATAAGTTCACCTTGCTTATTTTCAAAAACAACCTTAACACCATCGCTATTTAAACTCGAAAGATCTTGCACGGGAATTTTATCTTGATCTTCTTTTTTTAATACGCTAAGCTCTTTTTTATCAACATTATTAGTTAAAGAATGGGTTAAACTAGCAGAAGTATCGATTTTCATTATTTATCCTTTTTTACATTTTGCAAATAAGCCTAAACGACACATTTTTCTCTCATGTGAATTTTTTAAAGAATTACACTTTTTAAGTTCTTGCTCGTAGTTAACACAAGAATTTGCAAAAGCAAAAGAACTCAAAATGCTTAAAATCAAAATTATTTTTAACACTTTCCAATCCTTATTTTAAAGATTTTTTAGTTAAAATTATATCTTTTATAATCGACAAAATCTTAAAAAATTTTATATTCTCAGAAAGGAATCAATGAAAGCATTAGCTCTTTTTAGCGGTGGGCTTGATAGTATGCTTGCAATGAAACTCATCACTGCACAAGGCATAGAAGTTAAAGCTCTAAATATCAACATAGGTTTTGGAAGCACAAGTGATAAAAGCGAAATCATGAAAAAGCGTGCGGCAATGGTAGGTGCAGATTTTGAAATGATAGATGTAAGAAATTCCTATCTTCAAGAAGTGCTTTTTAATCCACAATATGGCTATGGCAAACATTTTAATCCTTGTATAGATTGTCATGCTTTTATGTTTAAAACTGCTCTTGCTATGTTAAAAGAAGAAAATGCAAGTTTTATCATCACAGGAGAAGTTTTAGGACAACGCCCTATGAGTCAAAGAAGTGATGCAATGGCAAAGGTTAAAAAACTTGCTCTTGATGAAGAAGATTTAATCTTGCGTCCTATGTGTGCAAAAAACCTACCTCTAACCAAACCTGAAAGAGAAGGTTGGGTAGATAGAGAAAAACTCGAAGGTATTATTGGAAGAAGTCGTAAAAGACAACTTGAACTTGCAGCTAAATTTGGCTTAGAAGACTTTGAAAGCCCAGGTGGAGGTTGTTTGCTAACTCTTGATAGTTTTGCTAAAAAAATTCGAGATTTCATAGAATTTGACAAAGATATGCAGGTTAATGACGCACAACTTTTAAAATATGGTCGTCATTTAAGATTACCCAATGGAGCTAAAATGATCATAGGTAGAAATGAACTTGAAAATACTCTTTTAAAAGGTTTAAAAACTCCTAAATATGAAGCAATAGAAATTGGGGATTTAATCGGAGCTTACTCTTTGGTAGATGAAAAAATTTCAGAAAAAGACTTAGAACTTGCCTTAAAAATAGCCCTTACCTATACTAAACACGAAGCAGGAAAAAGCTATGAACTTAAATTTAAAAATCAAGCTTATACAAGCATAGCTTTTGAAAATAAGGCTGATATTAATCAATTTTTTATTAGTTAAAGTATAAAGTATTTAGCAAAACAAGCGATATAGTATTTGAATCTTTTCAAAATATTGCAATCAAGCCCATGAAAATGGGCTTTTTTTATTTTAATCCATAAGCATTTTTTAAATTGTTTAAATTCGCACTCGCATTCAAAAGCAAACAATCAGCCAAAACTAAACGCACCATAGCACTAGCTACAACACTTCCTCTAACACCTACACAAGGATCATGCCTACCTTTGAGTTCAAATTCCAAATTATTGCCAAATTTATCTATACTTTCTTGCTTGGAAAAAATAGAAGGAGTAGGTTTAAAATAAGTTTTTAAAATAAGATTTTCTCCATTTGAAATTCCTCCTAAAATTCCTCCGCTATGATTGCTTAAAAACTTGCCATCTTTTAAAGCATCATTATTACACGATCCGCGCATTTTGCTTGCATTAATACCTTCGCCTATTTCAACTGCTTTAACAGCATTAATTCCCATTAAAGCATGAGCTAATTTAGAGTCTAACTTATCATAAAGAACTTCTCCAAGTCCTATAAGCATACCACTAACTTTTGTAAAAACAGCAGCGCCTACACTATCTTTTGAATTTCTAGCATTTAAAATTTCATTTTTAAAGTCACTTTCTAGTTTTGGATCAAGACAAAAAATTTCACTTTTCTTAGCAAATTCAAAATCAAATTCTTCTTCTTTCAAATTTGATACAAAAGTTCCTATTCCAAAAACACCACTTTGAACACAAATACCAAATTCACGCAAAAGCATGGCTGCAACTGCACCACCAGCCACTCTAGCAACACTTTCCCTAGCACTTGATCTACCCCCACCTCTATGATCTCTTATGGCATATTTATAAAAATAAGTAAAATCCGCATGAGCAGGACGAAATAGATCTTTTAAATTATCATAATCTTTAGAATGAGCATTTTCATTAAAAACCACTATAGCTATGGGATGACCCGTTGTATATCCTTCAAAAACCCCGCTTAAAACCTGAGCTTTATCGCTTTCTTTTCTTGGTGTTGCAAATTTACTTCCGCCTTTGCGTTTATCAAGCTCATTTTGCAAAAATTCTTCATCAAATTTAACTCCAGCAGGTATTCCATCAATAATACATCCAACAGCCACACCATGAGACTCACCAAAACTTGTAAATTTCAATCTCGTACCAAAGGTATTCACTATAAAGCTCCTAATTTCTCAAGTGCAATTTTTGCTGCCATTTGCTGTGCTTCTTTTTTGCTTCCTGCAATAGCTCTTGCAAGTTCTTTACCATCAAGCATTAAAGCAATTTCAAATTGCTTTAAATGATCAGGGCCAAAAGCACGCACTGTTTCATACTGCGGAGTTTGTCCGATTTTTCCCTGTGTAATCTCTTGTAATTTTGTTTTATAATCTTTTATAAGAATTTTTGCATCAATTTGAGGGAAATTTTTTTCTATAAGCCTTAAAGCAATAGTTTTTGCAAACTCGAACCCAGCTTCTAAATGTATAGCACCTATAATGGCTTCTAACGCATCTGAAAGTATAGAAGGCTTTTCTTTTCCTCCATTGTTTTCCTCAGCAACACTCATAAGAATAAAATCGCCCAAATTTAAACTATTTGCAATTTTTGCAAAAGACTTTTCATTCACTAAAGCTGCTCTAAGCTTAGATAAATCTCCTTCAGCATCTTTGGCGAATTTATGAAAAAGGTATTCACCTACAACTAAATCAAGCACGGCATCACCTAAGAATTCCAAGCGTTCGTTGTTGTAAGATTTTTTAAAACTTTTATGGGTTAAAGCATGTATAAGAAGATTTTTATCTTTAAATTCATAAGTTAAACTCTGCTCTAGCTTTTCAATGTTTTTCATCATTTTCCCTTGCAATTTTCAAAGCAGCTTCACGCGCCAATGTATCACACCTTTCATTTTCCAAATGTCCATTATGTGCTTTTACCCAAAAAGCCTTAATCTTATGAGATTTTGCCACTTTAATATATTCCTTCCATAAATCTATATTTTTTTTACCTTTAAAATCCTTTTTTATCCATCCTTCTAGCCATTCATTAATACTTTGAACCATTAGGTTAGAATCTGTAAAAAGCGAAATTTCACAAGGCTCTTTTAAAGCCTTCAAAGATTCAATAATTGCCATTAGCTCCATTCTATTGTTAGTGGTATTAGCCTCAGCTCCAAAACCTTCCTTTTGATACTCCTTATAACGCAAAATATAAGCCCATCCGCCAAAACCTGGATTATTAAGACATGAGCCATCTGTATAAATTTCAATGTGTTTCATTGTTTTTCACTTCATAAATAATTTTACAAGTATTAAACTCATAACAAACAGGACAGTGATAAAAAAACAAAGGCATTACATTTTTACACTCAGAACAACGATATGAAAATTCTAACCCCGCATTAAAAGAATTATCTTTTAAAATTTTTAACATTTTAAAGTTAGAATTTTTAAAAACAAACTGGTGCGTATCATCATGCTTTGAAATTTTACCCAAAGCATAAAAGAATTCTAAAAAATCTTGATTTTCTAAATTAAACGCTTCATTTTCTCTATAAAGCAAATCACAAATATCAAAAAAATTTTGCCCTAAAAACATATGATATTTTTCAAAAACTAAACGCCCCAACATAGGATTATCTTCTATTTTAAATTCTAAAAGTTTTTTCTTTTTTTCTTCATCAGTAATATTAAAAGTACAAAGTTCTAAAGCTTTGATAAAATCACGCTCTTTTTGTACATCTTCATTAAGCTCAAAAAGACATTCTAAAAGTTCTAAATTTTCTTTATAAGAACGAAGTTTTAAATAAACAATTTTTAAAAGTTTTAAGGCTTGTATATTTCTTGGACGCAGTTTTAAAGCTTGTAATAAAACTTCTTTTGCACGCTCTAAAAATCCTGCTTTAAAATAAACTTTTGCTAAAGAAAGGAAAATAAATTCTCTTTCTTGTTTATCTTTACATTTTTCAAGAGCAATCAAATAAATTTGAGTTGCTTTTTCAAATTCCCCGCTTTTAGTAAAAATTTCAGCCAAAAAACTTAAATTTCCAAAACTCAAGCTACTATTTCTTAATAACTCTTTATGAGCGTTATCCATTTCAAATTTTTTTATAAATTTTTCAAGCTTTTGTTCTTCATCTTTGTTAGCAAATATTTTCCAAATATAATTTGCAACAGCTACAACAAATACTAAAATGGTTAAAATTATAAGCCCTACTAAAGGGTCTCTGTATTCTACAAAGAAAAAATCCATAGTCTCGCTCTAAAAATTTTATGCCAAATTATAGCCAAATCTTTGTATAATTTTAACAAGGTTTGTAAAATGATAACTAAAGAAAGTATAGAAAATTTATCCCAAAGACTTAATATTGTTGATATTATAGAAAATTATATTGAAGTAAAAAAACAAGGCTCTAGTTTTGTATGTATCTGTCCTTTTCATGCAGATAAAAACCCGTCTATGCATATCAATCCTATCAAAGGTTTTTATCATTGTTTTGCCTGCAAGGCTGGTGGAGATGCTTTTAAATTTGTAATGGATTATGAAAAATTAAGTTTTGCTGATGCAGTTGAAAAAGTTGCAAGCCTTAGTAATTTTACTTTGAGTTATACAAAAGAAAAACAAGAAAATAAAAAAGAGCTAAAGTCTATACTACCAAGCTTAAATGCGTATTTTAAAGATAATCTCAAACACCACAAAGAAGTTTTAACCTATCTTTACCAGAGAGCTTTAAATGACAAAGATATAGCCAAATTCGAATTAGGTTTTGCAGGAGCAAGTGAAGATAGTATAAGATTATTGCAAAATCAAAAAATTCCTTTAGAAGATGCTATGAGTGTTGGAGCTTTAAAAAAAGATGAAAATAATGAATTTTACGCAAGTTTTATATGGCGTATCACCTTTCCAATCTACGATCATAAAGACTTATTGGTAGGGTTTGGAGGGCGCACTTTAAATCCCAATGTACCGGCAAAGTATGTAAATTCACCCCAAAATATACTTTTTGATAAAAGTAGAATTTTTTATGCTTTTAACATCGCTAAAGAAAATATAGCCAAAAAAAAAGAAATAATAGTATGTGAAGGCTACATGGATGCAATAGCTTTTCACAAAGCAGGGTTTAACAATGCTGTAGCAGTTCTTGGAACAGCATTAACCGAACATCATCTACCCTTAATCCGCCGTTATGATGCAAAAGTGATTTTATGTTTTGACAATGATGAAGCAGGATTAAAAGCTGCGACACGATCTGCATTTTTATTAAGCACAAACAAAATAGACGGTAAAGTGGCAATTTTGCAAGGCGGAAAAGATCCTGCTGAGCTCGTAGCAAAAAATGAAAGCACAAAACTCCATAATATACTCGATGAAGGAATAGAGCTTGGTGAATTTTATATCAGACGCTTAATATCCACTCATTCCATAATTTCTGCTCTTGATAAACAAAAAGCTTTAGAAACTATACAAAAATTCACCTTTAATCTTGAACCTTTAGTGGCAAATTCTTACACTAGTCTAGTTTCAAATTTATTAAAAGTGGATGAAAAATTTATTGTCTTATCACAAAATTCAAAAAAAACCATACAAACCCCTTTAATTTCTCAAAATAAATACAATTTTCCTAAAGAAAAAATTCACATTGCAGAATTAGAACTTATAGCTTTTTTAAAACAGCATCCAGATATATGTAACGATTTTAAGCAAATTAGTGATAGTGTTTGTTTTAAACATAAGATTTTATTGGATAAAATTTTAGAAAAAAAAGGTTATGAAGATAGTGATATTAGAGAATTTGAAAGTAAAAATATTCGAAAAAATTTAAACTATAGCGAATTCTTGTTAGGTATTTGCAAGGTTAATTTAGCTTTTTTAAACAATGTAAAAATTAAAAATTCTACACTCGCATTAAAAAAACAACTTTTTACGCTTATTGATAAAAATTTAAATCTTTTAATTAAAAATTTAAATACCGCAGAATTAAATAATTTTTTAAAAGAATATTTAAGCTTCTTAAAATATGAAAAAAACGAAGAAATTCTGCAACAATCATTTAGAAACTTAAATGGAATTTTTGGTAACAAAAACTTTACAGCTTATGATTTAGGATTTAGCATACAAAATAATGACGAACCTTTTTAATTTATTTAAATTTCAAGCCTTAATTTACCTTTTTTTAAACACAATCACGCTAAAGTATATAAAAATTTTTAAGGATAAATTATGATGCCTTTTAGTGATGAAGAGCTTATAAATCCTGTTAAAGCAAGTTTAGAAAAGAGCTTGCCTATGCTTGAACGTGATGGCGGAGGGCTTGAATTTTTAGGAATTAAAAATGGGATCGTTTATGTCCATTTAATAGGAGCTTGTAAAGGCTGTGCATCGAGTGGAACAACGCTAAAATACGGTCTTGAAAGGCAACTTAAGATTGATATTCATCCGGAAATCACTATAATCAATTTAAACGGCGGAGCAGACGAATTTGCAAAATTATAAAAAACTTGGAATTGAACATTTTTACAAGAAAGATTTTAAAACTGCAAAAATGTATTTTTCTATGGCTTATGAAAAACGCAAAAATAAACGCTTGCTAAATTTTATCTGCCTTTGTGATCTTGCTTTAAAATCTCCTAAAGAAGCTTCTTTACTTTTTGATTTTTATATAGAACATTACAAAATCTCTAGCATTGATAAAGACTTAGAAGAAATTTTAAGTACAATTGAATTTAAAAAACAAGAAAACAAACAGGAAAACGAATTTGAAGATGGGCATGCGTTAAATTATCAAGATTTTTTAAAAAGCGAAGAAGAACTTGGCTTTCAAAAAAGTTTTGAAAATATCATTAACAGCACTAAATTAGTTATTGATAATCGTGATGATTTTTTAGATTTTTTGGAAAAATTACTTGATAATGGCTATAAAGATATGACTTTAAATTACATAGAAAATGTTATGCCTCATTTTTGGGCAAATGATAGATTTATCAAACTCCAAGAAAAACTCATGGGATTTAAAAGTGAAATTAAAACTTGAAAATTCATTCATTACAGATAACACCTTAGAGTGTGAAAAAGAATGCTTTTTTTTGCAAACCACACAAAATGCTAAATTTCACGCTCAAGCCTTAGAAAAAGGTGCAAAAATCATTGATGTAAATGAGTGTAAAAAACTTTTAAAAATCGATGAAAAGATTCAAATCATAGGAATCACAGGAACCAATGGCAAAACCACAACCGCAGCAGCGATTTATTCTATCTTATTGGATTTAGGTTATAAGTGTGGGCTTTGTGGGACAAGAGGAGCTTTTATCAACGATGAACAAATCGATGAAAAATCCTTAACCACCTCCCCTATTCTTAAAACCTTAGAATACCTACAAATAGCCACTCAAAAAAAATGTGATTTTTTCATCATGGAAGTAAGCTCACACGCACTCGTTCAAAACCGCATCGAAGGCTTAAATTTTGCTGCTAAAATTTTTACCAATATCACTCAAGATCATTTAGATTTTCACGGTACTTTTGAAAATTATAAAGAAGCAAAAGAACTTTTTTTTACCGATGAGAGTTTAAAATTTATCAACAAAGATGCTTTGGCTATTAAATTTAATGTGCGTAATGCTTTTACTTATGGCATAGAAAATCCTGCTTTATATCAAATCAAAGCTTATTCTTTAGAAGAAGGCATTAGTACTATTGTAACAAATAAAAATCAAACTTTTCACATAGACTCGCCCTTGCTAGGACTTTTTAATCTTTACAATCTTCTAGTTGCTAGTGCTTGTGTGAATGAACTCGTAAAGCCTGATTTAAAAGACTTGGAAAAAGCTATCAGTGGATTTGGCGGGGTTTGTGGCAGGGTAGAACAAGTAGCAAAAGGTGTGATTGTAGATTTTGCTCATACGCCTGATGGCATTGAAAAAGTGCTTGACACTCTTAAAAATAAAAAACTCATCGTTGTTTTTGGAGCAGGTGGAGATAGAGATAAAACCAAACGCCCTTTAATGGGAAAAATCGTCGAACATTTTGCAAAAATTGCTATCATTACAAGTGACAATCCACGCAGCGAAGAACCAAAAACCATCATGGAAGAAATTTTATCAGGCTTTACTAAAAAAGAAAAAGTTTTAATGATAGAAGATAGAAAAGAAGCTATAAAAAAAGCTTTAGAACTAAAAGAAAATGACGATTTAGTCGTTATTTTAGGCAAAGGTGATGAAACTACTCAAGAAATTAAAGGGATAAAATATCCTTTTAGTGATAAAGTAGTTGTTAATGAAATTTTAAAAAATCAAGGATAATCAATGTTTGAAAATATGGATTTTTCTAAAATGGGAGAACTTTTAAATCAAGTTCAAGAAAAAGCAAAAAATATAGAACTAGAACTTGCAAATCGTGAATTTAGTGCCAAAAGCGGAGCAGGACTTGTTAAAGTAAGTGCCAATGGAAAGGGTGAAATTATCGATGTTAGCATTGATGATTCTTTACTTGAAGATAAAGAATCCTTGCAAATTTTACTTATTTCTGCAATTAATGATGTTTTGGCTATGGTTGCACAAAATCGTTCAAGTATGGCGAATGATGTTTTAGGCGGTTTTGGAGGTATGAAATTATGAAAAAAATTTTAATTATTTGCATGCTTTTTACTTTGTCTTTTGGTATAGAAAGACCTAAATTTGAAGATTTTTTAGCAGGTTATGAAAGAAATAAGGCAAGCATGCTCAACTATGAAGGAATGCCAGCTTTTGCACTCAGTGAAAATTTACTTGCTGTGTTAAAACAGCCTAATGCTAAGCTTAACAAATATGTAAAATACGATCCATTTTTAAATTTATATCTTGTAAGAACTGACTTTAGCCTAATCCCTACTCCTATGGGTGATGAAGAAAAACTTACTCGTAATGATTGGGTTGGAATTTGGGATCCTAATAAACCTTATATAGGGCATATTAAGTATTTAGCTCAAAATATTGATGAAAAAGATCAACTTGATTTTAATTCTAAAATAGGACTTTTAGGGACTCCATGCTGTGAAATGATGGGGATTGCTTTAAATAATAGCTCTTTTATAGGCAATCGCTATTTAAAACATTTTATGAAATATAACGATGTTTATTGGGGGGATATTGGCGTTGATTTTGTTGTTCGAGAAAATAAAATTTATGTTAACAATGTAAGAAAAAATCCACAATTTTTAATCAATGATCAAGTTATAAGTGTTGATGGCTTACCCGCCAATGATTTAAGAAAACTCAATGAAAAAATTCTTTTTGCAGATCGCGGAAGCACTCTTTATTTTCAAGTGTTGCGTGATAATATGGATTTAAATATTTCTACTGAAGTTTTTGCAAAAGATTTGAGCAAATTTAACCTTCCTGATTCTAAACCAAAACCAAAAATTACAAATTTCACAAGCAATTTTGGTTTAACGGTTAATGCTAGTCTTGTTGTAACTAAAATAGATCCAAAATCAAAAGCATCAAATGCAGGATTTATGGTAGGAGATAAAATTTTACGCGTTAATAATATTATTTTAAATAATTTTAAAGAATTACAAAATATTTTAAGTGCTGGTAATGACTTTAGCATCTTAATTGAACGCAAAAGTACTAAATTACCTTTATCAAATTTCAACAATGAACTAGGCGGAAATGCCAACTCAGGTGGCGATGGTAAATTTCAATTTTTCATAAGGCTTACTAAGTGAATTTAAAAGAACTTTTTATCCATCACTTAGAAAAAAATCTACCCAAAGTTGAAAGCTTTCATCCTTTTTTCAATGAAGCTTTAGCACTTATGTTAAAAGCAGGAGGAAAGCATTTTCGCGCACAATTGCTTTTAAGCGTAGTGCAAAGCAATAAACCTGAACTTTTAAATCAAGCTTTAGATGTAGCTTTAGCTTTGGAATTTATCCATACTTATTCACTCATACACGATGATTTACCCGCTATGGATAATGCGGACTTTAGACGAGGAATTCCAACCTTACACAAAAGCTACGATGAAACTACAGCCATCTTAGTAGGTGATGCTTTAAATACCGAAGCTTTTTTAGTTCTAAGTCATGCTCATTTAAAAGATGAAATCAAAATCAAACTCATCAAAACCCTTGCCTTTAATGCAGGACTTAATGGAATGGTCATAGGACAAGCTATTGATTGTTTTTTTGAAGACAAAAGACTGAGTTTAAATGAACTTGAGTTTTTGCATACACATAAAACCGCAAGATTGATCGCCGCAGCTTTAAAAATGGGTTGTGAAATTTGCGAACTTAACAACGAAGAAAGCAATCAAATTTACAAACTTGGTTTAAAACTAGGACTGATTTTTCAAATCAATGATGATATTATCGATGTAACTACAAGTCAAGAACAAAGCGGAAAGCCTACCAACAACGATATTCATAAAAATTCTTTTGTCAATTTGCTTGGACTTGAACAAGCCATAAAAACAAAAGAAAATCTTCTTAGTGAATGCGAACAAGACTTAGAAAAACTTAATGAAAAACTCGCACAAATGATACAAAATTTAATAATTCAATACTTATAAAGGCAAAATAATGAACATTCAAATTTTACAAGAACAGGCAAATACTCTAAGATTTTTAAGTGCTGATATGGTGCAAAAAGCAAACTCAGGACACCCAGGTGCACCTTTGGGCTTAGCAGATATTTTAAGTGTTTTAAGTTATCATTTAAAACACAATCCCAAAAATCCAACTTGGCTAAACCGAGATAGACTTGTATTTTCAGGCGGACATGCAAGTGCTTTGCTTTATAGTTTTTTACATTTAAGCGGCTATGACTTAAGCTTAGAAGATCTTAAAAATTTCCGCCAACTTCATTCTAAAACCCCTGGACACCCTGAAATTTCAACTCTTGGAGTAGAAATCGCTACAGGCCCTTTAGGACAAGGCGTTGCCAATGCTGTAGGCTTTGCTATGGCAGCAAAAAAAGCACAAAATTTGCTAGGCAGTGATTTAATCGATCATAAAATTTATTGTCTTTGCGGAGATGGGGATTTACAAGAAGGCATTTCTTATGAAGCTTGTTCTTTAGCAGGACTTCACAAACTTGATAACTTCATACTTATTTATGATAGCAACAATATCTCTATAGAAGGCGATGTAGGTTTAGCCTTTAACGAAAATGTAAAAATGCGTTTTGAAGCACAAGGATTTGAAGTTTTAAGTATAAATGGACACGATTATGAAGAAATCAATAAAGCCTTAGAACAAGCTAAAAAATCCACAAAACCTTGTCTTATCATCGCAAAAACAACTATAGCAAAGGGTGCAGGAGAGCTTGAAGGCAGTCATAAAAGCCATGGCGCACCTTTGGGTGAAGAAGTGATTAAAAAAGCCAAAGAACAAGCAGGCTTTGATCCAAATATCAGTTTTCATATCCCACAAGCAAGCAAAATCCGCTTTGAAAGTGCTGTAGAACTTGGGGATTTAGAAGAAGCAAAATGGAAAGATAAGCTTGAAAAAAGTGCTAAAAAAGAACTTTTAGAAAGGCTATTAAATCCTGATTTTAACAAGATAGCTTATCCTGATTTTAAAGGAAAAGATCTTGCTACAAGAGATAGTAATGGTGAAATTTTAAATGTTTTAGCTAAAAATTTAGAAGGATTTTTAGGTGGAAGTGCAGACTTAGGCCCTTCGAATAAAACAGAACTTCACAGTATGGGAGACTTTGTAGAAGGTAAAAATATCCATTTTGGTATCAGAGAACACGCTATGGCAGCGATTAACAATGCTTTTGCAAGATATGGAATTTTCTTACCATTTTCGGCAACTTTTTTCATCTTTAGCGAGTACTTAAAACCTGCCGCAAGAATAGCAGCTCTAATGAAAATCAAACATTTTTTCATTTTCACACACGATAGCATAGGCGTGGGCGAAGATGGACCAACACACCAACCTATAGAACAACTTAGCACTTTTAGAGCTATGCCAAATTTTTTAACCTTTAGACCTGCTGATGGGGTGGAAAATGTCAAAGCTTGGCAAATAGCCCTAAATGCTGATATTCCGAGTGCTTTTGTGCTTTCACGCCAAAAACTCAAAGCTCTAAATGAACCTGTTTTTGGAGATGTAAAAAACGGAGCGTATTTACTCAAAGAAAGCAAAGAGGCTAAATTTACACTTCTAGCAAGTGGAAGTGAAGTTTGGCTTTGTCTAGAAAGTGCAAACGAACTTGAAAAACAAGGTTTTGCTTGTAATGTTGTTTCCATGCCTTGTTTTGAACTTTTTGAAAAACAAGATAAAGCTTATCAAGAAAGATTGTTAAAAGGTGAAGTTATAGGTGTTGAAGCAGCACATTCTAATGAACTTTATAAATTTTGCCATAAAGTATATGGCATAGAAAGTTTTGGAGAAAGTGGTAAAGACAAAGATGTGTTTGAACGCTTTGGATTTAGCGTTTCAAAGCTTGTAAATTTTATCCTTAGCAAATAAAATGAATACAAATTTCAAATTTCAAAATAATACTCTTTTTATCTTTGGAATTTGGGATAAAACAAGTATTTATAAGTTAAAAATAAAAGATTTTTTAGCTTTGATCCAAAGCAAGGAAGTGATTTTTGATTTTAAAGATCTAAAAGCAATCGATACCGCTGGAGTGAGATTTTTCCTTGCTTTGGAAAATGACCTTAAAAATAAAAATATTAAAATCACCAAAGAAGGCTTAAATTCACGCTTTCAAACCCTTTTTGAACTTTGTGAAAAAAACTACCAAAGACTAGGCAAAACAAAAAAATCACATAAAAATTTCAGTGAATACTTTATCGATCTTGGAAAATTAAGTTTAGAACTTTTAAAAATTTTAAGAAAATTCATCAATTTCACAGGAGCTTTTTTCACAAGTCTTTTTTTATGCCTTAAAAATCCTAAAAATTTTCGCTTTATTGCTTTTTTATATCATATAGAAAATTCTGCTTTTAAAGCCTTACCTATAGTTATTTTAACTGCTCTTTTAGTAGGAGTGGTTTTAGCCTATCAGGCTGCTTATCAACTCGCACAATTTGGAGCCAATATTTTCATAGTGGATTTGATGGGAATTTCAGCCACTAGAGAACTTGCACCTTTAATCGCTGCCATAGTGATCGCAGGAAGAAGTGCAAGTTCTTATACCGCACAAATTGGAGTGATGAAAATTACTGATGAAATTGCAGCTATGAATACTATGGGTTTTCGTTCTTTTGAATTTATTATTATTCCACGTGTCATGGCTTTGATAGTGGCTATGCCTTTAATCGTTGCCATTAGTGATGCAATCAGTATTATAGGTGGAATGATGGTTGCAAAATTAAATCTTGATATTTCTTTTGCCGAATTTTTAAGACGTTTTAGAGAGGCTGTAGATATAAAACATATCTTTATAGGACTTGCAAAAGCACCTATTTTTGGATTTTTAATAGGACTTATTGCTTGTTTTCGTGGTTTTGAGGTAAAAAACACTACACAAAGCATAGGAATTTATACAACAAAAAGCGTTGTAAATGCTATTTTTTGGGTGATAGCTTTTGATGCTTTATTCTCTGTTGTTTTAACTTCTGCAGGAATTTAAATGGTTATTAAAGCGCAAAATATCATTACAAAATTTGGAGAAAAAATTGTCCATGATGGCGTAAGTTTTGAAATCAAAAAAAACGAAATTTTTGGTATTTTAGGAGGTAGTGGAAGTGGAAAATCCGTCCTTTTAAAACAAATGCTTATGCTTGAACATTTTGATGGTGGAGAATATGAAATTTTAGGCTATAAACTTAAAAATATCAACGAAAAAGATGCACTTGCTTTGCGTAAAAAATGGGGTGTGGTTTTTCAGTTTGCTGCACTTTTTAGCTTTTTTAATGTTTATGAAAATATCGCCATTCCTTTAAAAGAATACACTCATTTAGATGAAAATAGCATACAAGAACTGGTTTTAATGAAGCTAAAAATGGTAGGCTTAAACGAAAGTGTTTTAAAACAATTTCCAAGCGAACTTAGTGGCGGTATGCAAAAAAGAGTGGCAATTGCTAGAGCTTTAGCACTTGATAGTAAATTGCTTTTTTTAGATGAACCTACTTCAGGACTTGACCCTCATAGTAGTCGTGAATTTGACGATTTGGTTTTAGAGTTAAAAAAAAGTTTTGATCTAAATATCATTTTGGTTACACATGATAAAGAAAGTATGAAAAATTTACTCGATCGCTTTATCATTTTAGAAAATAAAAAAGTTGGATTTTACGGCACTTATGAAGAATTACGCTTGCAAAATGAACGACTTTTTAAAAGATTTATGGAGTAAAAGTGGAAAATAGAGCAAATTATTTTTTTGTAGGACTTTTTGTTTTTGGAGTATTTTTTGCAAGCCTTGGTTTCATACTTTGGCTTGGTGGATACTCTAAAGAAGAAAGTTTTAAGTATTATGAAATTCACACACAAGAATCCGTTGCAGGACTTGGCGTAAAAGCACCCGTAAGGCTTTTGGGCGTGGAAGTAGGTAGTGTAGAAGAAATTGGCATTTATAATCAAGATGAACTCGGCGTTAACATACGCATTAAGGTTAAAAATAACACCCCTATAAAAGAAGATACTTTTGCTACTTTGCAACTTCAAGGTATTACAGGACTTAAATTTGTCCAACTTCAAGGCGGAAGTAAAAATAGCAAAGATCTAGTATCTATCCACGGAAAACTTCCGGTCATTCCTTTTAAAGAAAGTTTTTTAGCGACCATAGACAGACAAAGTGAACATATTTTTTCTTTGGTTAAAACGGCCGATGATAAATCAAAAGAACTTTTAAGCGAAAAAAATCTTAAAAATCTAGAAATCCTTTTGCAAAATCTAGCAGAACTAAGTGCAAATTTAAACGCTAATTCTAAAAATTTAAGCCTTAATCTTTCAAACGCAAGTTTAAAAATAGGAAAAATGGCTGATAATATAAGCCTTAGTGCGCAAAATTTCAACTCCAGTCTTAAAGACATAAAAGAAAGCACAATGATTTTAAAAAATTTCATAAAAAAAGCTGATGAAAAATTAAACACTTATGATGATATTAAAGCATCTTTGATTCAAAATTTAGAGCTTTTTAAACGAGTTTTAATTGAAAGCAATATTCTAATAGAAAATTTACAAAACAGCCCTGCTGATTTGATTTTTAAAGAAACCAAACCTAAACTAGGACCAGGAGAAAAATAATGCTAAAGCAATTATTCTATATTTTGACTTTTATTTTTATATTATGCGGATGCTCTTTAAGACACGAAACCATCAACAAAAATGAAAATATCATATTAAAAGATGAAGGAATAGACTCAAATATTTTTTTTAAAAAAACTGGTAAAATTCTTAAAATTCGCAATGCAAATGCACCTTTGTATTTAAACTCGCGGGCTATTATTTATATAGATAATGGTTTTAGCAACAAATACGCACATTATTTCTGGGGAGATTTACCAAGCAATCTTTATTCTTTTTTAATTTTGTCAAAATTTGAACAAAGCAATATTTTTACAACCTTGCTTTCTTCAACAAGCTCTTTAAGTGCGGATTATGCTCTTGAAAGCAGGATTAACTCTTTTGAGCAAATTCTTAATAACAATGAAAACTACGCTCAAATTTCTGTAAGTGTAAATTTCATAAATCTTGAAAACAATCAAATAATAGCTCATAAAATTTTCAATACTAAAGAAAAAATAGAAAAAAAAGATATCCGCTCTACCTATAATGCTTTTCAAAAAGCCTTGAATAAAATTGGCAATGAGATTGTTTTTTGGGTAAATTCTAACTTATCCTAATTTAGGAACACTTTTTGCTTTTTAAATATTTAGCAATATTTTTGAAAGGTAAACAATGAAAAGTGATTTAGATATATTTAAAAAACACTTAGGTGAAATTCAGGGCGTGAATGAATTTAAAGCAAATCAAATTTGCTCTCAAATCAATGATGCAAATGATTTTATAGGAGCACTTCAAGTGCTTGATATGTCTTTAAAAAAAATAGAAAAAAGCATTCTAGAAAGAATAGATGAAAATTCAGATGATATGCAAAAAAGAACTCTTGATGCCACAGCGTCACAACTTATACAAAACTGCTCTTTCATGGGAACAGCTCTTTTTGGAAATATTTTCAATGTTTATGTTGGTAAAAAACTTTTTGAATTTGAAATTGCTAATCCACTTTTAATTCTTCAAACAAGTAATTACGAAGGTGTATTGGCCTATATACAAGATAAAAGAGATGAAATAAAAATCATTCTATCAGAATTATCAACTGCAATTACCATGGGCGAAACTATGGATAATGCTGGAATTTATAACTCTACAATGGATTTTAAAAATTTATTTAAATAAGAATAGTAATCGTTTGTTCTCTTTAAGCAAATATAATATATTTTAGCTTAAAGAGATTTTCCAAACTCTAAAAGAGAGTCAGGCTACGAATAAAAAGGGGGAGGGAAATAGCCTAACCCAAACGAGATCTTAAAAGATCTCTTTAAACTAAAATAAATATTTAGATAATTTAACAATTTTTATTAAATTATCTAAACCATATTTATGTTTTAGTTTAATACGATGTGACATTTTATTCTAAAAACACTTAATCTGCTATAAAAATATCATTTAGTAACTTAAATTATTAAAGAATATTACTACAATATTATTTAAAAAATTTTAAATTTTTAGAATTTTAAGAAAAAAATATTATTTTTATAATTTAATATCATATCATAGAAAGAATTTCAGCACGCCCATTAATCACGGCAACACAATGTTCATAATGAGCCGCATTAAGCCCATCAATACTTCCAGCATCCCATTTTCCATTATAATGCTTTGGTGTTCCATCTTTTTGGCATATCATAGGCTCTATGCAAAACACCATTCCATTTTTAATTTTAGGGCCACTTTTTGCACTCGCACCTTTTTCTAAATAGTTTAAAATTTCAGGCTCTCCATGGGGCTTTCGTCCTATACCATGCCCGCAATATCCACGAAGCGGGACAAAACCTCTTGCATGGATAAATTCGCCTAAAGCAGCTGAAAGTTCCTTAAAACGCATTCCATCACGAATAATATCTATAGCATGATATAACGCGTCTTTAGCACAAGAGATTAAAGCTTTATCAGCGGGTGAAACTTCTCCTATAGCAATAGTTCTTGCTGCATCCCCATAATACCCATCAATCAAACTTCCCACATCAAGACCTAAAATATCACCCTCTTTGATAATTTTATCATCTGGAATTCCATGGATACAAACTTGATTTAAAGATGTGCAAATGGCACCTGGAAAACCATAAAGTCCCTTAAATGATGGCTTGGCGCCAAGGCTTAAAATATAATCTTCTGCCATTTTATCGATTTGTTTTAAGCTCATTCCTATTTTAATTTCATTCTCTAAAAAATTTAAAGTTTTTGCTACAATTTGATTTGCTATTCTTAATTTTTCTATTTCATCTGGTTTTTTCAATTCTATCATTTTATTTCCTTATAAATTTAGCCAAATTTTAGCAGTATTTTTTAAAGATTCAACATCGCTTGAAGCATAAAAATGTAATTTTGCTTTATGATTTTTCAAATCTATATTTTCTCTTTCTTTAAGAAATTCAACTATAGCATCTCCTGAATGAATTAATTTTGTTTTATCACCAAAATACTTACTTAAAGAACGACCTAGTAAAGGGAAATGAGTGCAAGCGAGTATCAAAGCATCTGGAGTTGTGATATTTTTAAAATAATACTCCATAGCACTTTGCAAAAAATCTCCTTCAAAAATACCTTCTTCAACCATAGGCACAAAAAGCCCTGTAGCTAAAGCATTTATATTTGTATATCCTTGGGATAATAAACGCTTTTGGTATTCTTCTGATTTAATGGTTGCTTTTGTTGCAATGACTAAAATTTCTTTATTTTTATCATGCAAAGCTTTTATCGTTGCTTCAACCCCTGCATCAATTACACCATATACTGGAAAATGTGCTTTTGTCCTTAAAGCATCTAAAGTATAAGCACTAGCAGTATTACATGCAATGATAAGCATATCAATTTGAAATTGTTCAAAAAATTCCAATGCTTCAAGACAGAACTTTATAATAGTATCTTTATCTTTTACTCCATAAGGAACTCTTGCGGTATCTCCATAATAGATAATTTCATCAAAAAGTCTAGCTTCATAAAGAGATTTTAAAACGCTAAGCCCCCCTACTCCGCTATCAAATACACCTATTTTCACTTTAATACCTTCTTGCTCCTATATAACGAGCCTTCCAATAAGAACTATTTAGCTCGACTTCTTTTACTCCACCTTTAGTAGATAAATGTATAAATTTTCCCTTGCTCATATAAATACCAACATGCATACCATTTGGCCCTCTACCTGTCTTAAAAAATACCAAATCTCCTGTTTGCAATTTTGATTTAGAAACTTTTCTTCCAGAACCTAATTGAGTTTTTGTAGTGCGAGGTATGCGTATATTAAGCTGAGCTAATGCGCTCTGTGTAAATCCTGAACAATCAGCACCTTTTTTACTAGTTCCACCTAAAACATAAGGGGTTTTTTTCCATTCATTTGCAATAACCTTGAGCCTTGCTTCTTTATTTGTGTTGTAACTAGGACGATAGTTTAGATTCTGATAAAAACTACATCCACTTATAAAAAATATAATCGTAATAATAAAAAAAATATGCCTCATCAATCCCCTTAAGATCGAGTAGTAAAGAATTTAAGATAAATAAAACCCCAAATCCCAGAACAAAATGAGGCTATAAGAATAGCTAAGTTATCTGCATAATTAAAAATATCACTAACTTCATACGCCAATCCATCAATAAACAAACTCATTGTAAAACCAATTCCTGTAAGTATGCAAACCCCATAAAGTTGTTTCAAATTTGAACCTTGGGGCAAAGCTGCAAATTTAAAGCGGATTGCCAAATAAGAAAATAAAAATACACCCACTTGTTTACCCACAAAAAGCCCTAAGAAAATACCTATACTTACACCTGAAAAAATTGCTCCTATATCGATATTGGATAAATTTACTCCAGCGTTAGCAAAAGCAAATAAAGGTAAAATAATAAAAGCAATCCAAAATTTTAAGCTTTCATAAATTTCTTCTAAAAATGCTTCCCCATTTTTAGTTTGCATCGGTATAAAAAATGCTGTTACAATTCCAGCTAAAGTTGCATGTACTCCACTTTTTAAAACACTAATCCAAAGAATAACTGAGCAAATAAAATAAAAAGACTTTCTTGTTATCCCTAAAAGATTTAAAATAAGCATTACCAAAATAGCAAGTCCTGCAACGACAAAAGCAACTATTGATAATTTTGTCGTATAAAAAATAGCTATAATTAAAATAGCACCCACATCATCAAAAATAGCCAAAGAAAGTAAGAAAATTTTTAAACTTGATGGAATGTGCTTGCCACACATCATTAAAATCGCTAAGGCAAACGCTGTATCTGTGGCTGTAGGTATAGCCCAACCTTTTAAAGTATAAGCATCTCCTATATTTACCAAAGCAAACAACATCGCAGGTATAAGTATACCGCCTAAAGCAGCCATAAAAGGTAAAACAATATTTTTAGGATTTTTAAAATCCCCGTGCAAAAATTCCTTCTTAAGCTCAAGCCCTATAGCAAAGAAAAATATAGATATAAGCCCATCATTTATCCAAAGTAAAAAAGGCTTATTAAGCTCAAATTCACCTACACTAAATCCGACTTTTAAATTTAGAAATTCTCGATAATGTTCGCTAAAAGATCCATTTTGCACAAGCAAAGCAAGCAAAGTACAAACTATAAGTAAAACGCCGCCAAAAGCCTCATTTAAAACTAAAGTTTTTAATTTATGTACTATATTATTCATTTAACAATCTTAAGATAAATAAAACCAACAATGGCACTTAAAAAACTAGCTACTAAAATAGCAAGTTTATCCGCATATTCAAAAATATCACTATTTTTATAAGCCAAACCATCAATAAACAAGCTCATCGTAAAACCGATGCCTGTTAAAATACATATACCATAAAATTTTCCATATTTAATATTTTCAGGTAATTTTGCAAGTTTAAGTTTGATAGCAATAAAACAAAAAGTGAAAACACCTAATTGTTTTCCTAAAAATAGTCCTAAAATAATCCCAAGACTTACAGGAGAAAATACTGAACCAAGATGCATATCTCTAATATCAATTCCAGCATTGGCAAAAGCAAATAAAGGTAAAATAAAATAAACTACCCAAGGATTTAAATCCTTAAGAACTTCATGTAAATAAGGTTTTTTATTTTTTGTATCAAGAGGTATAAACAAAGAAATGATCACACCAGCCAAAGTTGCATGCACTCCACTTTTAAGCATAGCTATCCACAACACAACACCTACCAACACGTACAAAGAAAGATGGGTGATGTGATAATAATTTAACAAAAGCAGAGCAAATATACAAAACAAACAAATAATAATTGCTAAAGCTGAAAGCTGATCTGTATAAAACAAAGCAATAATAACAATAGCACCCAAATCATCAAAAATAGCTAAAGAGAGTAAAAAAAGTTTTAAACTTGTAGGAATTTTATTTCCCAAAAGCATTAAAATACCCACTGCAAAAGCTATATCAGTTGCTGTAGGTATTGCCCAACCTTTCATAGCAAAATCATGAGAATAATTAATAGCAATAAAAATTAAAGCCGGAGTAATCATACCCCCTAAAGCTCCAAATATAGGTAAAGATACAGCTCTTATATTTTTAAGTTGCCCACGTAAAATTTCATATTTTAACTCAAGCCCTATACATAGAAAAAATATAGCTATCAAACCATCATTTATCCATAAATCCAACGATTTTGAAATTTGAAAATGATCAAATCCTACTGTAAAATTAGCATGAAAAAAATCTGTATAAATAACACTTAAAGAAGAATTTTTACATAATAAAGCTAAAAATGTAAAAAATATAAGCAAAATACCAGGGAAAGTTTCACTTAAAACCATCTTCTTTATCATTTGCATCCTTGCTCCTAAGTAAATATTTGTAAAAATTTAATACGATAAATAAAATGGTAAAATTATAACGAAAAAATACTAAAGAAATAATTATTTAAAAAAACAAGCCCAAGATACCAAAAAGTTCTTAAGCTTGTTCTTAAGATATTTAAGCGTAAATATCCAAACCACTAGAGCTAGACGCTTGTGGAGCGGAGGCTTGAGAGACACCTTCCATACCTTCGATGAGTTCATTCATCAATGCCTCGTTTGTGTCCATAGATTTTTTCAAAACTGAAGTATTAACAGCAGTCATTAAATTAACATTACCCATAGAAACATCTGAAACCATACATCCTCCTTTTAGATTGAGTCTTAAGACTTTATTTAAATCGGATGATATTTTTAAAACTTAATATTTTTTACTAAACTTTTTAAAATTTTTCAAGGGAACCAATATCTGAAATTAAAAATCATAAATTTTTTAAGATAAAATCCTATTTTAAAAATTTTTACACTATGAAACAATAAGCAAAATATAAATGATTGATGCTTTTAAAAGCGAATTAAATGGATAAAAATTTATTTCAATAAATTTAAGTTTTATCTTATTTTATACAATTTTTAATATAATCTAAAATTATAATTTTAAATGAGAAATCAGGAGCTTGCTAATGTTACTTAACACGCCTTGCAGGGGGATAATAGATACAAATTTTGAAAGCAAAAGAATTAGCATAACTTCAACTTTAAAATTTCAAGAAAAAAAGAAAAAGTAGAAGCTAAGGCTGAGAAAGAAGAAGCAAATAAAGACAATAGCAATTCTACAAACACAAATACCAATAAAAAAGATAAACTTTTGGATATATCTGCTTAGTCTAAAATATACTATAGCTATATCTCCTTAAAGAATACGCAATAAATGATTTTTTGATTTTTATTAAGCTTTTAAAACATCGAAAAAAGGAAAAATTAAAAAACATAAAAACAATATCCCAAAGTCCATAGCTTAGAAGAAGACCTTGCGATACTTAAAAACAACCCATATTAAATCACAAAAATAAAATATATTTAAATATTTATTAAAATACATTTTATAATTTAATAAAAAAATATTATCAACATAAAAGCTTATTTTTTAGTTCTATTTAAGATTTTTAGTATTATACTAGCCATTATTTATTTTGATAATAAATATTATTTTTATCAAAAATCAAGGGTAATGATAATGAAAATTTTTAAAATTATATTTTTAATTATAGGTATTTTTTTATCAAGCTCAGCTTTTGCTAGGGTAGATGATTATATTAATGAAGCAAATCTTATCAAAGATATGCTAAAACAAAGCATAGAAACTTATAAAAAGGGCGATAATCTAGGCGCCAAAAAGCTTAGCGAAGATGCGTATTTTCAACATTTTGAAAATATGGAAGGCTCAATAGGAAGAAACATAGGAAGAAAAGCTATCACTATGGAACGTAAATTTGTAAATTTGCGTCGCATGTATAAAGATGAAGCTCCTTTAACACAAATTAATGCTTTAATTGATAGTCTTTATTATGATCTTGATGAAGTAGCTCCGATTTTACAAAATGGATATCGTTTAAAAGCAGAAGCAAGCGATATAAACTATGATAAGGCTAAAGCTGAAAAATCAAGCCTAGAAGCCAATGCCAAACGCGAAGCTGATGCAGAAGCTTTAATCGCACAAATGATGGGTGTAGATAAAAAAGATTTAGCACAAAGCTCTTTAACCACCCAAGCTCCTATACCTGTAAATAATGATACAAGCAAACTTACAGATGATAATGCAAGCGCTGATTTACAAGCTGCCGCTGCAATGGACGTAAGATTGCAATTTATACTAGATAATATCTCTACCAAATTTTCACAGGCAGCTAATGCTTTTAAAGAAAAAAACTACCAAACTAGTAAAGATTTTTTAAATGATGCCTTATTTAGTGATTATCGCAATACCAAAGTAGAAATTTTAGTAAATAAATTTACCAAAGCAGGAAACGATCAAAAAATTCAACAAGCCATACGCACCCTTATACGCCAAATCAACGATGCAAAAATAGATGAAAAAGGCTTAAGAGATGGCTTAGATAACATAGAAGAACAAATTTTTGATGTTTTCTTACAAATTCCAAATTCAGAACTTTCAAGTTTGCAAATTTCAGGCTTTAATGATGAAACAAAAGGCAAAGATTATGCCAAAGTTTCTAATGATATCAAACTTGCTTTAGATGGAATTTTAAAAAATTATGATGGCTTTAGTGCTTCTATAGTAGATGATTTACAAGGAATTTATCTAGATATTTTTGAAGCAAGCGGTATGGAAAATAAAATCGGTGCTGTAGATAGTGGCTTAAAACTTAAAATAGAAAGTTTATTTTCCAAAGGCATGGCACTGATTAAAGCAAGTGCAGATAAAAAAGAGCTTGAAGCTACTTTTAATGACTTAGAACAACTCATAGCCAGCAGCGTGGATAAAATTCAAGATTCTACTCCTTATTCGCTGTTTATATGGGCTTTAGGTATTATTTTGCGTGAAGGCTTGGAAGCTTTGATTATCATTGTAGCCATTGTTTCTTATCTTGTGCAAAGTGGCAACAAAAATCGTCTAAATATCGCCTATAGTGCTCTTTTTACAGGAGTGATTTTAAGTTTTATTACCGCTTTTGGAGTTTCTTGGCTATTTAAAGAAAATGCAGGTCAAAGTAGAGAGCTTATAGAAGGTATTACCATGCTTATAGCCGTATTACTACTCTTTTATGTGGGCTTTTGGCTACTTTCAAACGCACAAAATAAAAAATGGACAAGCTTTATCAAACAAGGTGCTATAGATGCTATATCAAATAATAGCGCAAAAACCCTTTGGATTACCGTATTTTTAGCTGTTTATAGAGAAGGTGCAGAAACTGTGCTTTTTTATCAAGCCTTGCTTTTTGATGCTAAAACAAGCACTGATTTTGGTGCTGTTTTTGGCGGACTTGGACTTGGAATTTTAATACTTATTGTTTTATATTTTCTTTTAAAAGCAGGAGCCATTCGCATACCTGTAAAACAATTTTTCTATATCACTTCTTACATTATTTTTTACATGGTTTTTGTTTTTACAGGCAAAGGCATAGCCGAACTCATAGAAGGAAAAGTCATCATTCCTAGTCTTATACCTATGAATTTTGAACCGATTTTATGGCTTGGAATTTATCCTTACTATGAAACTTTAATCCCTCAATTTATAGTTTTAATTATGCTAATTATTGGCATTTTAATAACAAAACAAATTTCAAAAAAAGGAGTAAAATCATGATAAAAAAAGTTTTATCAGTAGTTGCTGCAGCTGCGGTTATTAGTACAAATTTATTTGCAGGCGAAGTGCCGATCGGCGATCCAAAAGAACTTAATGGCATGGAAATAGCCGCTGTTTATTTACAACCTATTGAAATGGAGCCAAGAGGTATTGATTTAGCTGCATCTTTAGCAGATATTCACCTAGAAGCTGACATTCACGCACTTAAAAACAATCCAAATGGTTTTCCAGAAGGTTTTTGGATGCCTTATTTAACTATAGCTTATGAACTTAAAAATACCGACACAGGTGCAATTAAACGTGGAACTTTGATGCCTATGGTGGCTGATGATGGTCCTCACTATGGTGCAAATATTGCTATGGAAAAAGATAAAAAAGGTGGCTTTGGCGTAGGAAATTATGAACTTACTTTTTATATCTCAAATCCAGAAAAACAAGGTTTTGGACGCCATGTTGATGAAGAAACAGGTGTGGGTAAGTGGTTTGAACCTTTTAAAGTAGATTATAAATTCAAATACACAGGCACGCCAAAATAATTTTACGCTCGGATTTTCCGAGTGTTTGAATATTTTTATTTTTATTTGAAAAATTAAAATAACAATGTTTAAAGAGTAAATTATGAGTATATATTTTGTGCATTTTCTTATCAGTGTTTTACCGCTAAGTATTTTAATGGCCTTTATCACTCCTAATAAAAAATATATTTTTAAAAGTTTTTTAGTAGTTTTTTTGGGCTTTTTATTTGGATATTTTGCTTTTTTTATCGCAGCACAATTTTTAAAAACCGAAAATTTAATCTTTAATTTTGATTTTGTTTTTATAGGTTTATTGCTAGTAAGCTTTATATTTTATTTTTGGAAAAAAATTGAAATTTTAAATTTTATTTTATTGGGAATTTTAAGTTTTTGCACCGCTTTGCATTATTATTTTTTAAGTCAAGATTTCCCTATTTTTACTAGCTCTTTAATCGATAGCGAAGGTATAAGTTCTTTAGGTTTTATTGCTTTAGCCTTGCTTGTTTGTATTTTGATTTTCTTCTTTTTAAAATGGCAAAAAAATTTTAATCAAAAAACAAGCTTTATGCTGTTTTTACTGCTTATCCTTATAGAAAGCGATAAAGCTCTAGCCAATATCTTGCTTACTTTAATGCGAAATTCCATCATAGAAACTCATGCTTTTTTGGTGAGTTTTGTAGGAAAAAGTAATTATTTTGGTGTTTTTGGAATTTATGTTTATTTAATTTTCATCACTTTTTTAGCATTCTTAAGCTTAAAAATTCGCAAAAAAAATATAAGCAAAAAACAAATTTTAGATATAAATTATCGCAAAAACGAAGCTAAAACAAGTCTTATTAATCGCTATTTTTCCAGTGTTTTTATCTCCTGTGTTGTAAGTTTTTGCATTGTTTTATACTTTTTTATGGTAAGCTCTAAGCCTTTAACCATAGATGAGCCTAAAGAAATTTTACCCGATAAGAATGGCAAATTTATCTTTGATATAGCTCTTTTAAGGGACAACAAACTCCACCGCTTTGCTTATATCAGTGCTGAAGGCAAAGTGATAAGGTTTTTTCTTATCAACAAAAGAGAAGATAAGGATTCTCCTGTAGCTGTTTTTGATGCTTGTATGATTTGTGGAGATATGGGCTATATCAAAAAAGATGGACAACTCATTTGCATTTCTTGCAATGTGCGTATTTTCTTGCCAAGTGTAGGTAAAAGCGGGGGTTGCAATCCTATCCCACTCAAATACGAATACGATGGTAAAAAAATCACCATAGATGTTAAAGATGTAATAGCAGGATCTAATTATTTTAGTCAAATCAAAGAAATTGAAGTGCAAGATCCTGTATCAAAAACAAAGGTTATAAACACCCAAGCTCCTTTTTCTTATAGCTATAAAGGGGTTACTTATTATTTTTCAAATCAAAACAACTATGAAGAATTTAAAAAAGATCCTACAAAATATGTAGAAGAAAACGAAGCCCAATTTTTAATCCAAAGGAGAAATGATGTTGGCTAAAATGATTTTTAACTCTATATTTAAAAACAAAATTCAAAAATTTTTAGCCTTTCTTACTTGTTTTTTAGCCACGCTTTTGCTCTCTACTATGCTAAATATTACCCTAAGTATAGGTGATGAAGTAACTAAACAACTCAAAAGCTATGGCTCTAATATCCTTGTTTTACCCAAAGGCTCAAGCCTTAGTATAGAAATAGGTAATGAACTTTATGAACCCTTACAAAACAAAAACTACCTAGAAGAAAAAAATTTATATATGATTAAAGACATTTATTGGCGTAACAACATCACCGCACTTGCTCCTTTTTTAGAAGGTAAAATCACAATTGAAAACTCCCAGCAAAAAACACTTATTTATGGCACTTATTTTCAAAAAGCCATAAAAATTAAAGATGATGATGATTTTATCACAGGTATAAAAAGTCTTTATCCTTATTTAGCAGTGCAAGGAGAATGGGCAAAAGATGATAGCAATGAAATCATGCTAGGCGAAGACTTTGCTAAAAACAATAAACTAAAATTAGGAGATACTATCAAACTCATAGGAGAAAACAATCAAAGCAAAGAAACAAAAATCGTAGGCATTTTACTTCATGCCAATCCTAAAATGTCAAATAAAATCATCGCTCCTTTAAATTTAGCTCAAGATTTACTCAACAAACAAGGGCTTTACTCAAGTACAGAAGTAAGAGCTTTTACCATACCTGAATCAGCCCTTTCTGAAAAAGTACGTCGCATGGGCGAAGAAAAATTAGATCAGTTAGAATATGACAAATGGTATTGCTCAGCTTATGTAGGCTCAATCGCTAGTCAAATTAGCGATGGCTTGCCAGGTGCTGATGCAAAAGCTCTAAATGCTATAAGCGATGCTCAAAGCTTGGTGGTTAAAAAGATCCAATCCTTAATGGGCATTACTTGCATTATTTGTCTTATTGTTGCAAGTATTGCGATTTCAAGTCTAATGAGTTCTGAAATTCATCGTAGAAAAAAGGAAATAGGACTTTTAAAAGTACTTGGTGCTAATACTTTTCAAATTTATCTCATCTTTGCTAGTGAAAATTTAATCGTAGCTTTATTTGCTGCTTTACTTGGATTTATTTTTGGCACAGCACTTTCTCAAATCATCAGTCTTAGTATTTTTGGATATTTTATTGATATAGCCTTTGTAGCTTTACCTTTAAGCTTTATTTTTGCAGGACTTATTGCCTTACTTGGTTGCTTGCTTCCTATCAAAAATATCACACAACTTTCAGCTGCAGGAGTGCTTTATGGTAGATAAGTTTTTCCTCAATGAGCTTTTTAAAAGCATTAGCTTTTCTTATCAAAGACTTTTTATTATAGTTTTAAGTGTTTTTATAGGAGCACTTACTTGCTCAGCTTTTTTAAATATTTATTTTGATATCGACATCAAACTTTCTAAAGAATTAAAAGCTTATGGAGCAAATGTAATGATAAGTCCCAAGCAGGATGAAAATTTTATCTCCAATACTGAGTATGAAAAAATAAAAGAAAATTTAAAGGCTAGAGCTTTAACTCCTTTTTTGTATGATTTTTTAAATTTAGGCAGTACAAGCGGGGTGGTTTTAGGCACTGATTTTAGGGCTTTAAAAATCACTAAACCTTTTTTAGAAGTTAAAGAAGGAAGCTTTTCTCTAAATGATTTTGATGAAAATTCAGCCTTTTTAGGAGTTAATTTAGCCAAGCAACTAGGCCTAAAAGCAGGCAATGAACTTCAAATTTATAATCCAAACAACGGAAAAAGTATAAAACTTACCATAAAAGGCATACTTTCAAGCAATGATGAATTTGATAGCATTGTTTTAGCCCCTTTAAGCGTGGTGCAAAATTTAAGCGATAGAGCCGGTATTAACTATGCTAATGCTGTAGTTTATGGAAATTTTGATGAAGTTAAAGCCAAAACACAAGCAATCAGCAATGAATTCATCGATGCAAAACCTATATCTTCAGTATCCTTAAGTGAAGGTTTAGTGCTTGGAAAAATCAAAGCTTTAATGTTTTTAATCATACTTGTGGTATTGATCATAGTTACTACTAGCGTTAATACAACTTTAAGTTCTATTATATTTTCTCGCAAAAAAGAAATCGCACTGCGTTTAGCCTTGGGTGCGAAAAAAAGTGAAATTTTTAAACTTTTTGCTAGTGAATGCTTTATAGTAAGTTTTTTTGCTAGTTTAATCGGAGCTTTTTGTGGGATATTTTTAGCCAATGTCTTTGGTTATTTAATTTTTAATTCTAGTATTGATTTTAGATTTATAGCTGTTTTTATAGCCTTAATCATTTCTTTGATTTTTGCCTTTTTGGCTGCATTTTTTCCTATAAAAAGAGCATTAAAAATCAATGTGTGTGAAAATTTGAAAGGTGAATGATGAAAAAAGAACTTATTAAAATAAACAATTTAAATAAAGAATTTGGCAAAGTTAAAGCCTTAAACAATATCAACTTAAGCGTCTATGAAGGAGAATGGCTTGCCATCATGGGTCCATCAGGAAGTGGAAAATCAACACTTTTAAACATACTATCGCTCATGGATACTCCAAGCTCTGGAGAGTATATCTTGGATAATGAAAACCTAGAGCAAATGGATGAAGAGCAAAAAATCACCTTGCGTCGTGAAAAAATAGGGCTTGTCTTTCAACAATTTCATCTTATCCCCTATCTTAACGCCTTAGAAAATGTTATGCTCTCTCAGTATTATCACTCAAGTGTAGATGAAGAAGATGCCAAAATGGTTCTTGAAAAAGTAGGACTTTCGCATAGACTCACTCATTTACCTAGCCAATTAAGTGGCGGAGAACAACAAAGAGTTTGTATAGCAAGAGCTTTAATCAACAACCCAGAGCTTTTACTCGCAGATGAACCCACAGGAAATTTAGATGAAGCCAATGAACAAATCGTTCTTCAAACCTTGCAAAAATTAAAAAATGAAGGTAAAACCATAGTTTTAATCACACACAATCCTGATTTAGCCAAATTCGCAGATCGAACCCTTATCTTACAACATGGGGTGTTAAAATGAAAAAAAGCCTTTTAATCTTAAGCATTTTGTTTTTACTCAATGCTTGTTCTTTTGAAAATTCAAAAGATACTGGAAAAGTTGGAGAAAAAAGAGCTGAAATTTCAGCTAAAGATACTTTAGGAAAAGCTGTAAAACTTGCTGATGATAATACAAGTTTAAAAGTCTTAGTCTTTTTTCAAAATGGCTGCCCTTCTTGCTTAAAAGAACTCCCTTCTTTAGATGAATTCATACAAAATCACCCCAATAAAATCAGTGTTTATGCTATAAATTCCATCGATAATGCCAATGTGGTTAAGGTTTTAGCCGAACAATTTGACTTTAAAAATGTAAAAGTTTTAAAAGACGATCTTAAAATCACCAATGATCGTTACGCTGTGTTTGCAACCCCTACTACCATCATCATTAAAGATGGGATGATAAAAGATAGAATTTTAGGAGAAAAACCATGGGAATTTTTCGAATCCAAGCTTATTTCTTTGCTTTAATCATAGCTTTATTTTTTGTAGCTTGTGATAGTGGAGAAAATTTTAAAGCTTTAAATAGCGATAAAACCTATAATTTTGCCTACAATGGTTTTGAAAAAAGCCTAAAACTAAATGATAAAGCACAAAATTTTGCCTTAGTATTTTTCACAAAAGATTGCGGAGTTTGCAAAGAACAAATTCCTATTTTACAGAATTTGGCTAAAAATTATGATTTTAATATCTTTGTGGTTTTAGGCGATGCAAACGATGCAAACGATGCAAAAGCTTGGGCTGATGAAAAAGGTTTATCTAATTTAGCAATGTTTTATGAAAAAAGAGCAGCTAAATACCTTTCAAGTGCCATTGGGGAAATATATGGAGTACCTGTGCTTAGTTTTTTCAAAGAAGGAAAAATGGATGAAAAATTCATAGGCTTAACTCCTTATAGCATACTTGAAAAAGAAATCAAAAAAGTAAAAAGCTAAAAATTTACTTTAAAGCTTTTTATCCCCTATAAAATATCCATAAAGCTCATAGCTTCCATCTTTTTTCATCAAAATTACAGGATATTTTTCACTATAACCTTGTTCCATTCCTGGACTTCCTTGCGGCATGCCAGGAGCTGAAATTCCTATAACATCTTTAGGTTTGTTTTCAAGCAACCATGCTATAGCACTTTCAGGAACATGCCCTTCAATAGCATAGCCTTCAATCACACCTGTATGGCAACTTTGATACTCATCTTTTATACCCATTTTTTCTTTGATTTTAAGAAAATCATTGGTTTTATGAACACTAACCTCATAACCCTTAGCTTTCATATAATCAGCCCAAAGATCACAACAGCCACAAGTAGGACTTTCATAAATTTGTATTTCCTTAGCCTGCGTAAGAGTGAGTAAAAAAAGAATGGTTAAAATTGTTTTTTTCATAATTGCTATCCTAAGTAAAAAATATATAATAATACTTTTATAAAGTTAATATCATCACATTTTTAACACTAAAAATGAATTTACAAAAATTTAATCAAGAAAAGACTTTTAATGAGTGTTGATTTTGTCTTTGCAGCAAAGATATAAAAGATAAAACGATTTAAAAAACTAGAAATTTTTAACTTAAAAAGCTTAAAATTTAGATATATTTTATACTTACTATGTTTTTTCATAGTATGTTCTAATGGTGGATTTCCGCCAAGAGTGAAAACTCAAGGCGGATTTTTATTTGCAATATTTACTTAATAGAATAATTATGATCAGCTGTGCCTCCACATAAATACCCCTTCTTATCAAAACTTGCAATTTCGCAAGAAAGAGTAGATAATCTAGCTCTTTTACCATCACTAGTTAATATAAGAACTTGTTTATAATAAACATAATTGCTTTTATCTGAATATTCTTTTTGTATTATAGCTTGAGTTGAATTATAAGTTCTTGGATCAACTTTTGCAACAATATCTGCTTCATAAAAAGTTGCCTTTTTAAAAGTGGCTCAGTTAAAGTTGATTTTATACTCTCTTGGAAATATTTGTTTTGCATTTCGCTTGCTGAAACTGGAACTAAATCTTTTTTATTGATAACTATCAAATCTGGAAATGCTGACACATTTAAAGCAACTAAAACTGCTAAAACTAAACCTAATTTTTTCATTTTATCTCCTTGAATTGAATTTTGTATATTTGAATTATTTTTCAAATCTTTTGCAAGATAATTTTTAAATTTATCTAAATTAAATTTGCATTTTATCTAACAATCATAAGAAATTTTAAAATGAAACAAAAATTTATGAGAAATCAACTCTTATTTGAAAATGATAAAAGTAAGTGGTGCGGATGAAAGGACTTGAACCTTCACGCATTGCTGCACCAGATCCTAAGTCTGGCGTGTCTGCCAATTTCACCACATCCGCAAAGTGGTACGCCCAAGAGGATTCGAACCTCTGACCTACGGCTTAGAAGGCCGTTGCTCTATCCAGCTGAGCTATGAACGCATATAAAATCTTGGTGGTGCGCCCGATAGGAATCGAACCCATAACCTACAGATCCGAAGTCTGTTGCTCTATCCAGTTGAGCTACGAGCGCTAGTGGGGTGAGTGATGGGAATTGAACCCACGACCCTCAGGACCACAATCTGATGCTCTAACCGACTGAGCTACACTCACCATTTTGTATAAATTTATAAAAAATGGTCGGGGTGAAAGGATTCGAACCTTCGGCCCCTTGGTCCCAAACCAAGTGCGCTAACCAGACTGCGCTACACCCCGAATAAATAAAAGGAAATATTTTATCACAAAATAATTTTAAAGTCAAGGATTTTCATCTCTTATTCTTAAAAAAACCGGAAAGCGAGGTAAGGAATTTTTGGTCAATCCATTAAATTTATAAGTCACAATGCTACCAATTTTTGGAGGATTTTTTCTATCTTCATCTTTTAAACCACTGCCTATTTTAATGATTTGTCCATTAGGCATTTTACAAAGTAAGGCACCTACTTGATTTTCAAATTTACCCTTGCCCTTGCGAAATCCTACTAACTCACACTCTGCATCATCATAGGGTTTTAATTTCATAGCATTTTTACTTCTGCCTTTTTCATAAGGACTTAAATTTTTGCGTATGACAATACCTTCACCTTGATTTTTTATAATGCTTTCGTAAAATTGATTTAAATTATTTTGATTTTCAACTGGAATTTGAGGAATAATTTTTATATAGGCACTAGGATATTTTTGCAAATACTCTTCTAAAACAGTCAAACGATTTTTAAGAGTACAAGTAGAAATTTGAAATTCTTCGCAAGCATTTGGCACATCAAAAATATTATAAGTTACTTCCTTCCATAAGGTCAAATTACTATCGCCACTACGAATTAAAGCTGAAATTTCATCAAATTTATTTCTTGCTATCCAAAGCTCACCATCAATAGCAAAAGGAGGGAAATTTTTTGTAAAAAAGTCAGGAGTTTTTATTTTGTAATTTTGGCGAGTTTTTAGATATTTCCCATCCCAAATTCCACGCACTCCATCAAGTTTTTCGCTCATCAAATAAGCATTAAAATCTTTAGAGTTAAAATCTTGCTTATCGAATTTGCTAAGAAGTAAAATTTCATTAGCAAAAACTAAACAAGCACAACATATTAAAAAAACAAACCTCATCAAAGCAGATTAATCATATATCCAGTTGCATCTTTTTGAATATTATAATTATAAGTTCCATCAAGATATATTACAAGTCGATAATATCCTTTATGAGATCCAAAGTCTATGCGTTTAAAAATAGAATTGCTAAGGCGTATGTTTTTTGTAGGGCTAATCATTTTAGATCTAAAATCTATAACGATTTTACTTGGATTTCCTACTGAAAAATCTGTAATCATTTCATCACTAGTGTTAAGTTTTATTTTATTTTTATAAACCGCATAAGAAATAAAATCATAAATCTTTGCAACCTGTAAAGGTATTTCAACATTGGCTGTTGAGTTTGATTCTTGTTTAGAGCTATTTTTTTCAGGTATAGTAACTGAAACATCAAGTACTTTTGAAGGATCAGGGCTTTTAAATCTTGATATAGTATAAGTATCGTGCCAATCAATACTTTTATTGACATCTAAATCGATCTTATCTTCACTTCCGTCTAAATTGATATAATTAAAAGTGATGCTTTTTAAAATTCTTGCACTAGAATTAAATTTAACTTCCTCTTTTTGAAATTCAGGTGGAGCAACCAAGGTTATATTTTGATCTGTCTTGAAAGGATTTTCATCAGCATATAAAAGAGAGGTAAAAATAAAAAATATTGCCAAAATTCTAGTTTTCATTTGGGTATAATCCTTTTAATTCAAAATAATCTTTTTGTGCTTTAGCATTTTGTTCTTTGAGCAAAATAATCTTTTTATTAAGCTCTTCTTTGGTATTTTCTAAGCTTAATAAAGTATCTAAAGAATACTGCCCAAAAAACATATTGCCAAAATAAATCGCTCCAATTACAACAAGAAAAGCCCAAAAAATCATTTTTATAACATGGGTATAAAAACTTTTTTTTCTTGTGCTTTCGTCGTATTCTTTAAGTAAATCGCTCAGAGCTTTTCTCCTAAGTATTCATCGCTTTCAAGTTCAATTTCAAGCAAGCGATTGTATTTTGCGGTTCTTTCACCTCTTGCTAGAGCTCCTGTTTTGATTTGTCCTGTATTTAAAGCCACAGCAAAATCCGCTATAAAAGCATCTTCACTTTCGCCGCTTCTATGACTCATCACACATTTATAGTTATTTCTTTGCGCTAAACGCACAGTTCTCATAGTTTGGGTAATAGTTCCGATTTGATTTGGTTTAATAAGCACAGCATTTGCCATTTTTTTGATGATGCCTTCTCTTAAAATATCTTCATTAGTTACAAACAAATCATCGCCTACAAGCTGAATTTTATTGCCCAATTTTTCAGTAAGCTTAATCCAACCTTCAAAGTCATTTTCAGCTAAGCCATCTTCGATACTGCAAATTGGATATTTTGCACAAAGTTCTACATAGCGTTCGATCAAATCCTCGCTTGAAAAAGCCTTGCCTTCCATGTGATATTTGCCATCTTTGAAAAATTCTGTACTTGCCACATCAAGAGCGATTTTTACACGATTTTCATAACCTGCTTTTTTGATACAAGTCATTAAAAGATCGATAGGTTCTGTGTTGTTAGCTAAATTTGGAGCAAAACCGCCTTCATCACCTAAAGCCGTAGAATGTCCAGAATTTGCGAGTTCTTTTTTTAATATCGCATAAATTTCACAAACTGAACGCAAAGCTTCTTTAAAGCTAGTAAAACCAAAAGGCATGATCATAAATTCTTGAAAATCTACATTGTTGTTTGCATGAGCACCGCCATTTATGATATTACACATTGGCACGGGTAAAATGCTCGCATTTGCACCACCTAAGTAGCGATATAAAGGCATTCCCAAAGCAGCTGCAGCCGCACGAGCTGTTGCCATAGATACGCCTAAAGTCGCATTTGCACCTAAATTTGAGTAATTATTTGTTCCATCGAGCTCACGCAAAGTATCATCAAGTTGAGTTTGATTAAAAGCATCTAGTCCTAAAATTTCATCTGCAATGGTCTCATTGACATTTGCAACAGCTTTTAAAACGCCTTTTCCGCCAAATCTTTCATCATTATCACGCAATTCTAAGGCTTCTTTTGAACCTGTACTTGCACCACTTGGAACTATGGCCGCACCTACACTTCCATCGCTTAGCGTAACTTCGGCTTTTACGGTTGGATTTCCTCTACTATCAAGAACTTCATAGGCTCTAACATCTTCAATTACTAACATTATTCTTCTCCTTCGTCATCTTCGCTACCGCTGATCATACCTTCTATTCCCATAGAATTTTGAATTGCTTTTGTGATTTCATCTGCAATTTCAGGGTTTTCTTTTAAGAAAGCTTTTGAATTTTCTCTACCTTGTCCAAGTTTTTTATCTTTATAAGAAAACCACGCACCACTTTTATCTACGATATCAAGTTTTACACCATAATCGATCAATTCACCTTCACGGCTTAAACCCTCTCCAAACATCACATCAAATTCAGCTTGTCTGAATGGAGGAGCAACTTTATTTTTAACTACTTTTACTTTAACGCGGTTTCCTATAGGTTCTTCGTTTTGTTTTAAGGTTGCTACTTTTCTAACATCTAAACGCACAGAAGCATAGAATTTTAATGCATTTCCACCTGTTGTGGTTTCAGGAGTACCATAACCCATAGCACCGATTTTCATACGAATTTGGTTGATAAAAATTACTGTGGTATTCATTTTATGAACTATACCTGTAAGTTTTCTTAGAGCTTGAGACATAAGTCTTGCTTGAAGTCCTACATGTTGATCGCCCATATCGCCTTCAATTTCTGCTTTTGGAGTAAGTGCTGCAACGCTATCTACTACGATAAGATCTACTGCGCCACTTCTTGCTATAGTTTCTACAATTTCTAAGGCTTGTTCTCCAAAATCAGGCTGAGAAACATACAAATCATCTGTATTTACACCCAAATTTTTAGCATATTTTACATCAAGCGCATGTTCTGCATCGATAAAAGCACAAACTCCACCTGCTTTTTGGCATTCTGCGATAATATGTAAAGTTAGAGTGGTTTTACCTGAACTTTCAGGTCCATAAATTTCTATAATTCTTCCTTTTGGAACACCGCCTATACCTAAAGCAAGATCAAGCCCAACTGAACCTGTGCCTATGCTATCGATTTGCTCGACTTCTTTATCCCCTAGTCTTAAAATAGTGCCTTTTCCAAAGGTTTTATCTAAACTTTTTAGGGCAGCGTCTAGAGATTTTCTTTTATTATCATCCATAACTTTCCTTAAAAATTCTAAATTTTTAGTTAGAATTCTAACAAAATAAAATTAAATAATGATTTATTTTGCTAGAATTAAAGCAAAGATTTAAAGGAAGCATAGATGAAAAAAATTACTATTGCACATTCTCCTGATGCTGATGATATTTTTATGTATATGGCAATTAAATTTGGGTGGATAGGGAATGATTTTGCTTATGAAAATACAGCTTTAGATATACAAACTTTAAATGAATTTGCCTTGAAAAATGAATTTGATGCTACGGCTATTTCTTTTGGGCTTTATCCTTTAATCGCTTCTGAGTATGCACTTTTACGCACAGCAGTGAGTTTTGGTGAAGGTTATGGGCCAAAACTCATCAAGAAAAAAGACACGCATTTAAAAAGAAATTTTAAAGTCGCTTTGAGTGGAGCAAATACCACCAATGCTTTGATTTTTCGCATGAAATATCCTGAAGCAAGAATTATTTATAAGAATTTTTTAGACATTGAAAATGCGGTTTTAAGTGGCGAAGTAGATGCGGGGGTTTTGATCCATGAAAGCATTTTAGATTTTGATCAAAGTCTTTACGTGGAAGCAGAACTTTGGGATATATGGCTTGAATTTGCTAAAGAAAATTTGCCTTTGCCTTTAGGTGGAATGGCTTTGCGTCGTTCTTTACCTTTAAGCGACGCGATTAAGATCGAAAGAGATTTAACCAATGCTGTAAAAATTGCCGATGCAAATCGTAAAATTTTAGCCCCTATGCTTATGGAAAGAAAACTTATCCGTGTTGATGAAGAAAAACTTGATACTTATCTTAATTTATATGCCAATAAAAACTCTATTAGCATGAATCAAACTCAACTTTTAGCTGTAGATACGCTTTTTAAACTAGGATATGATTATAAATTTTATGATAAAATCATACATGTAAATGATTTTCTTATCCCTAGCGAATACGAAGAAGCTAGAAATTCTTAAAAAGGATAAAAATGGATGAAAGTACCTTAGTTGCTCTTGGAGTGCAAACCTTTAAAATCACACTTTTACTTTCCTTGCCTATGCTTTTAGCAGGACTTATTGCAGGGCTTGTGATCAGTATTTTTCAAGCAACTACACAGATTAACGAAATGACACTTTCTTTTGTTCCTAAAATCATCTTGGTTGTAGTTATTTTAATCTTTTTAATGCCTTGGATGACTACAACTATGATTGATTTTACTGAGAATATACTAAATCAAATTCCAACTTTTATCAAATGATCATTGATTTTAAAAAATACTCTTCTGTGCGTATAGGAAATGAATTTGAAGTTTTAGTTTTGGATCAAATTTGTGATTTTGATGGTTTTTTAATAGGCGGCGCAAATAACCTTTTAGTTAGCCCAAAACCTAAAAATATAGGAATTTTAGGAGATAGTTTTGATTTTATACAAATTTTAGATCAAAATAAAGATTTTATACATCTTCGCATAGGCTGCAAAACAAAATCAAGCAAAATGTATCGCTTTGCCAAAGAAAACAATCTTAAGGGTTTTGAGTATTTAAGCAAAATTCCTGGCACACTTGGTGGTCTTTTGAAAATGAATGCAGGGCTTAAAGGAGAGTGTATCAGTCAAAATTTAATCAAAATTGCTACTTCTGAAGGCGAAATTCTAAGAGCAAATATAAATTTTGATTATCGTTTTTGTCCTTTAAATACGCATTTTTTTTGGGCTGAATTTAAACTAAACTTTGGCTTTGATACCCTTAAAGATGAAGCTTTAAAAAATGCAAGAAGCAACCAACCTAGTGGAGCAAGCTTTGGCTCTATCTTTAAAAATCCGAAAAACGACTTTGCAGGACGTTTAATCGAAGCTGTAGGACTTAAAGGATTTAGCAAGGGAGATGCTATGTTAAGCGATAAACACGCAAATTTTTTAATTAATAAAAAAAATGCAAGTTTTGAAGATGCGTTTTTTCTTATCGAATTGGCTAGAAAAAAAGTCTTTGAAGAATTTGGCACAAACTTAGAAAATGAAGTGATTATAATCTAAACACACAAAACAATAAAAGTCTAAAAAATTTACTCTTAATCTAACTTTAAATAAAATACAAATTCAAACCATATAGTTTTATAATAAGTATTTAATAATAATTTAAGTATAATTATTATATAGTCTTCACTATTTTCATATTACAGTTTTATATTATTTTTAAATATAAACAAGAAAATATAAATATAAAAGGAAAGGGAATATTTATGAATAAAACTGCATTAACTAAAACATACACAAAAGATATACAAAATTCCTGTTTAAATTCTAAAAAGATAGTTTTATCTTTAGCTGCTATTTCTTTTTCGGCAAGTTGTACTCATGCTACACTTACTCCTGAAATAGAAACTTACGAAGAGGCAACAAATAGACATACTAAAGCTAGGTCAGGTATTGGTTCTAAAAATCTGAATAATAATAAGACTATAAGTAGTTTACAAAATTCAACTCAAACTGTAAGTGGCACCGGCAATACTCTAGTTATAGAAAGTGGTGGAACTATTACTATTTCTAATGGTAGCCAACAAGCGGTCAATTTCACTCAAGGTTCTTCAACTTCTACCTTTTTAAATCAAGGAACTCTTATAGGTGGAAACAATGCTGCTAGTGTTCGGCTAGGAGCAAATAGAAATAACGGTGTTACCATAGAAACCTTTGATAATCAAGGTATCATAGGCAATGGTTCTTCTAAATTTGGAGTAACAGTTTGGGGTACAAATAGCTCTAAATCTACTATCAATAATTTTAGTAATAGTGGAACTATTCACTCTAGTACTGGTGAAAGTATTTATTTTGATAACGCCAAAATATCAAGTTTTGCTAATAGTGGGACTATTAAGAGTAACCAAGGCGCAGGAGTAAATATATCTCAAGGAACAAGTAGTATAGGGAATTTTAACAATAGCGGAACTATTGAAGGCAAGAGCATGGGTGTAAATGTTCGTTCAACAATAGATACCTTCGTCAATAGCGGTTTAATTACTACAACTGTAAAGGGCAATTGGAGCAATGGAATACAGATAAATGCTAATGTAAAAACATTAAAAAATACGGGAACCATACAAGGATTTAGTGCACCTATAAGATCATCAGGTGGAACTATAGACCAATTGATCAATGAAGGCACTATGAAGGGTGAAAGTATTGGTATTTACATGATAGGAGGTCTTGTTAAAACTCTTACAAATAGCGGTACCATTAATCAAAACAATTCGGCAACTTGGGCTGCTGGTATAAAACTCCAAAATAACAGTACCATAGAAAATATCATCAACACAGGATCTATCCGTTCTAATGCTTTTGGAATATCTGTAACTGGTGGTAAATTTGGAACACTTACCATAAAAGATGGAGGTCAAGTTTATGGAAAATACTCGGCAATAGGAGTGGGTCAATCGCAAACTCTAGGAGATTTATATATAGATGGACGTTCAAATAATGGCACAGTAAGTGGAATTTATAGTGAAGAACATGGAATTTTATTAGAGAATAACTCACGAACTCAAAAAATAGAACTTAAAAACGGTGGCATTATACAAGGTAAGATCGATGGTATAAGATTGACAGACTCGGCCTCTTTAAGTGGAGAAATGATTTTATCTGGCGAAGGTTCTAGGGTAGAAGGTGGAAGAGGTGCTGGTATATTGAATCGAAGTGGAAAAATAACAGGCTCTATAACCATAAAAGATGGAGCAACTGTTACGGCTACTTCGAATCAAGCCATATCTAACTCTCGCTCAGGAAGTATAACAGGTGGTATTACTGTTAGTGGGAAAAACACTAAACTTCAAGGAAATATAATCAATAGAGATAATGCTTCTATAGGTAGTGATATTAAGATAGAAGGTGGAGCTAAGGTAGAAGGTGGTCTTGTTAATCAAGGTAATGGAGCTATTTCTGGTTCAATTACTGTAGATAAAGATAGTAAACTTGATTCTATCACTAACACTTCTACATCATCTACAGGTATAAGTGGTTCTATTACTAACAATAGTGATAATAAGCTTGAAATTTCTAATTCAGGTAATATCGGTGGTAAGATTGAAAGTACAGGTAGTGCTGATATGGTGATTAGCAATAGTAATGGTGGAACTATTAGTGGCGGTATTAGTTCTTCAGGAAGTGGAAGCACTAGTATTTCCAATTCACAAGGCTCAACCATAAATAACGGCATCACTGTTTCAGGATCAGCACAAGTTGAAATCTCCAATCAAGGCTCAGTAGGTAAAGATAAAAATGGTAATACAGTAACTAACAATGGTAGTGGTAGTGTTGGAATCAAAGATTGGCTTGTTTCTACAGATAAAAACACAGGTAAATTAAACACTGTGGTTATAGGTGGAAGTGGTAAAGATAATGTAAAAGTAGAAAACATCACCGTAGATCAAAGCAATGTTGATCTTGAAGAGCTAAACGATATAAATAACATCATCTCAGGTGTTAATCAAGGCAATATTGGCAATATAGGAACCAATGGAAGTGGAGAAATATCTTTAAGCTTTGATCCAATAACAGGAAAGCTTACTACAGATTTTAATCTTAATGCTTCCATATCAGGTGCAACCTTTAGATCTTTAATCTCTACTACTTCAAGAAGATCAACCTTTATAGATAATGTTATGGGTAATTCTATGCAAAGCTTTGCTTTAGCTTCTTCAAGTAAATCTCAAAGCATCGCTATGTCTGAAAAGGGTAATTTATATGCAGATGCAAGTGATTATATAAAGAGTGATTTAAATAATGGAAGCTATGGTTCTAATAAAGAACATTCTTTATTCATCCTTCCTTATACTTCTTCACAGAATGTTGAACTTTCTTTAAATGAAGAAAGTAAAGGACACACTAAAGGAACCATTATAGGTTATTCTACTTTAAAAGACAGTGGAATATATGGTGTGTATGCAGGTTATGAAGATACAAAAATGGGTTCAACTTATTTTGATATTAATAATAGAACCTATTATGCAGGTTTAAAATACTTTAATACCTTATTTACTACAGAAAAAGGTCAAGAAGTTTATATCAAAGCTCAAGGTAAAGCTGCTTTGATTAAAAATGATTTAACTGAAAAAATAGGAAATAATGAAGCTAAAGCTGAACCTAATTCTTATGCTTATGGAGTCAATACAGCCTTAGGTATGAATTTTATTTCTAATAAAGATATATTCTCTCCTGAAATAGGTCTTGCTTATGAAGGAGGTTATACTGAAGCTTTTTCTATGAAAGACACCATAGGACAAGCAACAGTTAAAGGTGGAGAAAGAACCTATGCAAACTATTTAAATCTTTTCTCTACTAAAACAAGTCTTACTTGGTTTAGAGATTGGTTGCCTAATTTAAAAACTTCAGTAGAACTTGGAGCTAAGTTTAATATCAATCCTAAAGTAGAAGCTGAGGCTAGATTTGGTAATATAAAAGTAAGTGATGAGTTTGATTTACCAAGAGTACAAAAATTTGTAAGCACTTCTTTTATCGTTCCTGTTAATGAAGCTTTCTATTTTAGTTTAAGCTATAATGGAATGTTTGATAAAGATGGCAATACCCATACAGGATTTGCTCAGTTTAATTATCTTTGGTAATCTTATAAAAGATAATACTTAGTTTAATTAGTTTACTCTCCTACTTGTTAAAAATTTCATCCTGATAATTTTAAAATTATTAGGATGGATGTTTTTATTGTATTTATTTTTGTTTTATTATTTAATTTTATAAAAATATAATTATCTTTTTATGCAACTTATAAGATAATATTGGATTTAATGTAACCATCAAGGAAAAATATGTTTGATAAAATTCATTATTATTATTTTAATGCTAATTATGAAAAATGTTTGAACTTGAGTGAGCAATTTTTAAAAGAAAGTCCAAAATTTGCTTTAGAATTTGCTACGCTTTCTTCTTATAAACTTTCTCTTTTTCAAAAAGCTTTATATTATGCTCAAGAGCTTTTTTCTTTAAATCCTACAAGTTTTAATGGTCTTATGCTTGCTAAAAGCTATATTGAAAATTTAAGACTTGATGAAGCCTTGAATTTATTACAAACACTTTTAACTCGCAAAGATGATTTAGAGGATGAACTTAAGTTAGAATTGGCTTTTATTTATAAACTGAGTAATAAACTAGAAGAATCTGAACAAATTTTCAAAGAATTGCTTTCTAAAGATATGTATAATCTTAATCTATGGAAAAATTATGCAGAAATTTATTTTAAACATGATTTTACTAAGGCATTAAATGCACATGAGCACTTGTGTCATTTTATGCAAGATTTGATTGATAAACTACAAAAAGGAATCATTGCTGAACAAACCAATCTTAATTTAGTCAAACTCGAAGATAGGCTTCATAGTAAAACCAAAGAAAATCTTACCATTTCTAAAATAGAAGATTTTTTAACTCATCAAATTTTACCCCAAAAAGCATACTTGCTTTTTAAGCTTTTTAGAATATCTGATTCTTTAGAACTTTTTCAATCACTACAAGAAGCCAATCAACACCATGCACAGTTTTGGCAAAACTATGCTAAGGTATTAGAATTTAACTCAAACTATCAAGAAGCTTATCATGCTTATAAAAAATGTCTTAGCTTGGATTCTCATGCAACCTATCAATTTGATTTGGCTTATCTTTTGATGCGTATGGGAGTGGATGATAATTTTGAAGAGGGCAAGAAATATTATGAAAGCAGATTATTTTATGCTCATAATGAAACTTTTTCTACTTATCATTATAATGAAAGCCTAAAAGCTTTTAATAAATTTGGCGTTGATGCTTTTAAAAATAAAGAAGTTTTAGTATTTTGCGAGCAAGGCTTTGGCGATACTATAATGTATGCAAGATGCTTAGAAAAACTTTGCAAAATCGCTTCAAAGGTTTTATTTGCTCCTCAAAGTGCCATGTATGAAATGTTTAAAAATCAAATCAAATTTTTAAATCAAAATGATGATATTTTTAAAAATGTAAAGGTTTTAAAAAATCTACCTACAAATTTTGATTATGCTATTCCTATTTGTTCTTTGCCTTTTTTTATTGATATTAAGCTTGATGAGATTTTACGATTAAAAACACCTATATTGCCACAGAAAAAACCGCATAATCAAAGAAAAAAACTTGGTATTTTTTATGCTACTCCTAATGCTGAAAATTCTGATTTATTAAGAAATGTAAAATTTGAATTTTTATTTGATGTATTAAAAGACTTAGATTATGAGATCATTTCTTTTCAAATGCAATTAAAAGAAGAATTGCCTAAGGTAATAGAAGATAGAAGCAAGCTTATAAAAAATTGGAATGATACTCTAAATTATTTATATGATATTGACTGTATGCTTAGTATTGATAGTGCTATAGCGCATTTAAGTTTAGCTATGGATATTCCTACTATAGTTCTTTTACATCCTAGGTTTGATTGGCGTTGGGGAAAATTTGAAAATCCTAAAAGTTATTTTTGGCCAAAAGCAAAATGTTTTATCATAAAAGAACAAGAAGAAACAAAAAGAAATTTGCAAAAACTGATTAAAGATATTTTAAACTAAAGCTTAGTTTAAGAGCTTTAGGTGGAAAATTTGGTTTTTGATAACATCAGCTAGCATTTTTGGCATTTGGTTTATAATATCTTGATAATTTTGCTTTGCATCTTGATTTTTTAATGTCAAATTTAATTTTGCATTTTTTGCTACAAGAATTTTTCCATTGCTTGTAGAAATGATTTTAAAATTAACATTAGCCACACCCTCTTTACTAGTTGTGATAAAATAATTTGTAATATTTACATAAAAATCTTGCAAATTTACCACCACAACATAATCTGTAAATTTGGCATACATTTTAGCCTTATCTTTTTCTTGTGTTAAAAAAGGACTTACATTTATAAGTTTTGCATCCTTAGGGCTAAAATATGACAAAGTTTTAGGACTTTGATAAATACCATTTGCAGCAGAATTAACCCAATTAAGCTTTAAACTTTGAATCAAATTTTTAGCAAATAATGTAGAAAATTCCTTATCACTCACCCTAAAACCATCTAAAAAATAACCAAAATTTTTCCTAGAAGTTAATACAATGGCAAAATCAATATCTTTATCTTTGGTGATTTGCGATTTTTTTTCAATCAAGGTAGAACTATCAAACAATGCTTTTTGTTGATTTAGATTTGGATTTGCAACATTTTGATTTAGATCTATTACTTCAAAACTATCTGCGCTTTTTTCAATTTTAATAACTTTTTTCTGAGAAAAATTATTCGCTAAAAGATTAGAACTTAAAACTAAACTTAAAAACAAAATGAAACAATACCTCATCTTCATCCTTATAAACTATTTAAATATAAAATTATACTCTTTATTTTATAAAAAATCTTGTAAAAAATTCCTAGATGAAACACAAATAAAAGGACTGGATTTATAATTTAAAGGGCTATATAAAATGTATTTTTTAGAAAAATCTCCCATAAATCCTCCATTTTGATTAATCAAAAAATCTCCTGCTACAATATCCCAAATATTAAGCTTTTCAAATCTTTTATAAACTCCTGCCCTAGCCTCTAAAATAGCACAAAATTTCAATCCAGAGCCTATATTAATAGCTTCTAATTGATGCTCTTTTGCAAAGTCTTCATCTTCTTTGCTAAGATGATTAACACTCAATAAGGCTTTATATTTATTTTTCTCGTATTCTTGCTGGTCAATTTGCAAAGGTTTATCGTTTTTATAAACCTTGGTTTTTGCATGAGCATAGAATATATCACCTTTTGATGGATTTTGTATGAGTGATAAAACAGGGCGATTGTCATGAACCAAACTTATCATAACGCAAAATTCATCACTGCCTTTTAAAAAACCACTTGTTCCATCAAGAGGATCGATAAGCCAAAAAGTTTTTAATTCTTCACACTCTTCTTTGCTGAGTAATTTTTCTTCTGATAGAATTTTAATATCCGTAGAACCCAAAATATCATTTAGAATTTTATTAGAAGCAAGATCTGCTGATGTAAGCGGGCTTTTATCTTCTTTTTCCCAAGTTTTGAAATTTTTTCTCTCTTCTAAAATAGCTTTAGAAGCTTGATTGCTAGCATTTATAGCAATTTCTAAAAATTTATCAAGATTAAGCATGATTATAAACTTTCTATAAGATTTTTTAAAATTATACAAGAAGATTTTGTGGAATTTTTAATTTCCACAAAAATTTTAATTAAATTTTACTAGTTTCACCCAAATAAAGTTGTCTTGGACGGACTATTTTAAGACTTTCTTGCTCTTTTTGTTCTATCCACTGAGCTATCCATCCTGGGGTGCGCCCTATAACAAATAAAGTAGCAAACATTTCATTTGGAATACCTAAGGCTTTTAAAATAAGTCCACTATGAAAATCAACATTCGGATATAACCCTCTTTGAACAAAATAATCATCGCTTAAAGCAATCTCTTCTATACGCGTTGCTACTTTAATAAGATTGGTATCAATACTCAACTCATCAATAAGTTGATCACGAAGCTTTTTCAGTACTTTTGCTCTAGGATCAAAATTTTTATAAACCCTATGCCCAAAGCCCATCAAGCGGAAAGGATCGTTTTTATCCTTAGCTCTTTTGATGAATTCATCTACCCTATCAACACTACCTATTTGCTCAAGCATTCTAATAACACCTTCATTAGCTCCACCATGTGCATGACCCCAAAGCGCACCAATACCTGCTGCTATACAGGCATAAGGATGAGCATGAGTTGAACCCACAGCACGAACTGTTGAAGTTGAAGCATTTTGCTCATGATCTGCATGAAGCATAAAAACTGTATCAAGTGCTTTTACTTCTATAGGTTTAAGCTCTACATGATCGTAAGGATAGGTTCTTAACATATATAAGAAATTTTCTGTAAAACCACGATCTAAATTTGGATAAGCCATAGGAAAGCCGTGTTTATATCTATAAGCGGTGGCCACTATAGTAGGGATTTTAGCTACTATTCTAGCTGCCATTTCCATATATTCTTCTTTTACATTCATGTTTAAATGATCAGGATAAAAAGCACTAAGCGATGAAACAGCACCTTGTAAAACTGCCATAGGATGAGCATTATCAGGGAAAGAATCAAAAAGACGGTGCATACCTTCATGGATAAAAGAACGTTTTTTCATTTCATAACGAAACGCTTCAAGACGCGTAGCATCAGGTAATTCTTTATAAAGTAAAAGATGAACCACATCTAAATAAAGTTTGTTTTCAGCAAGCCACTCTATAGGATAGCCACGGTGCATTAAAATTCCATTTTCTCCATCAATATAAGTGATTTTTGATTTACAAGTAGCTGTAGAAGTCAAGCCCTCATCATAAGAAAACATTCCTGTTTGTTTATAAAAACTTGACATATCTACAACGCTTGGCCCAGTTGTACCGTCATATATAGGAAATTCATAGCTTTTTCCATTTCTATTATCGGTTATAGTAACGGAATTTGACATTTTCGCTCCTTTTATTGTTACTTTTATTAATTCTAACAAAAAAGGACGATTATGAGTTTTTTTATTATTAAATTTTTAAGATTTTGTTTGCTTTTTTGAGTAAAAAAGTAACTTTCATTTTTTAGAATTAGAAAGAAATTTAATCATACTCATAACAATAACAGCCTCAAATAACGCTGTTAAAATAAGCGCTGAATAAAGTTTCTCATCAATAACCTTGCCCGAATAACCCAGAGTAGCTGTTGCTATAAGCAAGGTTAAAGGCATAGAATGACTAAGACCAAATAAAATCATATTTTTAAAACCAATTCTTTTTAAAAAAACACTTGCACATAAAATTCTTAAACCCACCATAACAAACATAAGTAAAAATGCTTGTAAAACGATTTTATAATCTAAAATCATTTTAAGATCAAAGGTTGAACCTATATGGATAAAAAAAATAGGGATCAAAAACCCATGTCCAAAAGTAGAAAGCTTATGCTCAAGATCTTTTTTATGATCAAAAAAAGTAGCTATAAATGAGCCTGCTATAAAAGAACCAAGAACGATTTCAAGTTTTGTAATAACCATAGCAACAATGATCAGTATAAAAATGGCCATACAAAATCTTATATCTTTTTCATTTTTATCTTCCCATGGCATAAGCACAACTTTAAGCTGAGGATACCACCAAAAAAGCACACCAAGCATTTTAAATCCGAGCAAACAAAGTCCCAAAAAGATATTAAGATATAAAATACTTTGCGCTACATCAATAATACCTGTTCCTTCGCGCAAAAAAGCTCCCGCTATAGTCAAAAGCACAATAGAAATCACCTCAGCTAAAGTAGCCACTATCATAGCAATATTTAGCCAATAACACTCTTTTCCAAAATCCTTAAAAAGCAAAGATAAAAGCCCTACACTCATCACAGGTATAATGATAACAAATACTAAAGAAAGTCCAAAAATCCATACTATAAGAGAAGATAAAGCGTAAAGTAAAAAAATATAAAAAAAACTTTTTTTGGCGACTTCTTTATCCATATTAAAAAAGGCTCTTAAATTTACTTCCATACCTGCTATAAACATTAGATAATAAAAACCTACATTTGCTAAAAGTGCAAAATTTTCACTTTTTCCTATGAAACCAAAATATGCTATTATTGCCCCTAAAATAATTTCAGTAGCTGAAAGAGGCAAGCGTAAAATTTTTGCAATATGCGGAGAAAAAAGTAAGCATAAAGCTATAACAATAAGAATTTTTAGATCAATTAAACCTTGTGGATCAATGACACTCTGATGCAAAAGTAAATCCCATTTCTTTTAATTTTATTATATCTTGACTTGGTTCTTCACCTTTAGTGGTTAAATAATCCCCTATAACAATAGCCCCAGCACCTGCTTGAAAAATTTCATACTGCCTTTCTCGCAACACCACTTCACGCCCACCTGCTACCATTACCACGCTTTGCGGTAAAGCCTCTTTGGTATCACGAACAATTTTTAAGGCTTCATCAGCATTAAGTCTTGGAACTTGTAGTTTTAAATTTTCATTTGCTATAAAAAAATTAATAGGCGTTGAAAAAGGCTGTAATTCTTGCAAAGATTTTCTAAAACTTAGTCTATCTTCTTCACTCTCACCCATACCATAAATTCCACCACAACAAAGCATAAGTCCTGCTTCTTTAGCGTTTAAATTGGTTTGAAATCTACTTTCCCAAGTATGAGTGGTGCAAATTTGTGGAAAAAATTCCTTAGAACTTTCAAGATTGTGATTATAAGAAAAAATTCCTGCTTTTTTAAGTTCTTTGAGTTGTTCCACGCTTGCCATACCATTACAAGCAATTAAAAGCAAATTAGGCACTTCTTTTTGCACAGCCTTAGCAGCCTCACAAACATACTCAAGCTTTTCATCATCAAGCCCAAGTCCTGCTGTAACCAAACAAAAACCCAAGGCTTCATTTTTCTTTGCCATTTTCGCTTCTAAAACGATTTGTGAAAGTTCTTTACGACGATATTTTTGAATATCTGTTTTTACATGGGCACTTTGGGTGCAGTATTTACAGTCTTCTGAACAATTTCCACTCGCTATATTTGAAATAGCACAAAGCATGATTTGCATTCTAATCCTTCATTTCTTTTTTGATTTTGCACTTTAAGCATTCTAAGAATGTACCTTTTTTAAGCTCTTTTATCACTAAAGTTTCGCCACACTCTTCGCATTTTTCTTCACTTGGTTTGTATTTGCTTATAAAATTGCATTTTGGATAAGCACTACAACCATAAAATTTACCGCGTTTTGAAAAGCGTTCTACGATTTCACCTTTTTGACAACTTGGACAAGTAATGCCTGTACCATTAGCTTTAGCTTTTGCGGCTGTATTTTCGCTTTCGTTTTTGCTTTCACTTTTTAAATTTCTTGAATACTTGCATTTTGGGAAATTTAAACACGCTACAAATTCTCCAAAACGCCCTTTTCTAATAGCAAGCTCTCCGCCACAATCAGGACAACTTTCGCCTAGTTTTGTGACAGTTTTTTGACTAGCTATTTTTGTTTTTCCTTCTTCGATTTTTCTCATAAAAGGATAGTAAAATTCTTTTAAAGTTTCTTGCCAATCTGCTTTATCTTCTGCGATTTCATCTAGGGTATTTTCAAGGTTTGAAGTAAATTTACTATCTACTATATCGCTAAAATTTTTCTCAAGCACTTCGGTTACATTAAAAGCAACATCGCTAGGAATGAGTTGTTTTTTATCTATTGTTACATAATCACGGCTTGTAAGTATAGAAATGGTTGGTGCATAAGTAGAAGGGCGACCTATGCCTAAACTTTCAAGTTTTTTTACAAGTCCTGCTTCTGAATACCTTGAAGGTGGTTCGGTAAAATGTGAGTTCATTTCTAAATTTTGCACTTTTAAATTTTGGCCTATTTTAAAATTTGGCAAAATTTTATCCTTATCCATATCACCATAAACTTTATAATATCCATCAAAAAGGATTTTTCTACCGCTTATTTTAAAAACTGCTCTATCATTTTTTACAAATACATTTTGAGTTTGAGAGATAGCAGGACTCATCTGACAGGCTAAAAAGCGATTGTAAATAAGTGTGTAAAGTTTTAACTCATCTTTGTCTAAAAATTTAGCCGCAATTTCTGGAGTAAAACTTAAATTTGTAGGGCGTATAGCTTCATGAGCTTCTTGAGCGCCTTTAGTCTTTGTAGTATATACATTTGCTTTGCTTGGAAGATAGTCCTTGCCAAAATTTGCTTGTATGAATTTTCTTGCATTTTCTACTGCTTCTTTGGCTAAATTTAAACTATCGGTTCTCATATAAGTAATAACCCCCATCACGCCTTCATGGGTATTTACTCCTTCATAGAGCTTTTGAGCTATCATCATGGTTTTTTTAGGGTTAAAACCAAGGCGATTGCTGGCACTTTGTTGTAAAGTTGAAGTCATAAAAGGAGGCGGCGGAGCGATTTTTCTTTCTTTGCTTTCAATGTCACTTATACTATAAACTTCATTTTTACAAGCTTCTAGTATAAGTTTAGCACGATCTTTGTTGGTAATGGTAAGTTTTTCTATCTTGGCTTTATCAAACTCAACTAGTTCTGCATCTAAATCTTTTTGAAAAATCATATCAATACTAAAGTATTCTAGGGGTACAAAGGCACGAATTTCTTTTTCACGATCGACTATGATCTTTAAAGCCGCACTTTGAACACGCCCAGCACTAAGTCCTCTTTGAATTTTTTGTCCTAATAAAGGGCTGAGCTTATACCCTACAATGCGATCTAAAAGACGTCTGGTTTGCTGAGCATTTACAGAGTGCATGTTTAATTTTCTTGGATTTTTTAAAGCATTTTCTATAGCGCTTTTAGTGATTTCATGAAAAACAATGCGTGGTAAGGTGTTTTCATCTTTTCCTATAGCTTTTGCAATATGATAGGCTATAGCCTCTCCTTCTCTATCTTCATCCGTTGCAAGATAGACTTCTTTGGCATCTTTGGCTTTACTTTTAAGTTCTTTAACTAAGGCGCTATGATCACTTGTGATTCTATACTCAGGGATAAATTCATCATCTTCTATTTTAATCCCAAAGCTTGATTTAGGCAAATCTCTAATATGTCCTTTAGAAGCGATAACTTCATAATCTTTTCCCAAAAAATTTCCTATGGTTTTAGCTTTTGCAGGAGATTCTACTATGATTAAATTTTTCTTCATTTTGCACCCTTGTTAAATAAAAAGCTGAATTTAGCTAAAAATATTTAAAATTCTACTTATAAAATATATTTTAATCAAGCTAAAATATTTTAAAAACAAAACTATCATAACAAAATAAATAAAATATAATTTTAAGTAATTTTAAATACAAACCATAATTTTTGGAGTATAATAAAATAAAAAAGGTAAAAATTATGAATGACAAAACTTATAAATTTCATCCAAATGACACAAAAATGGATAAAAAAATAATTCAAATTACTGAAAAGTCCGGATTTAAAGCAGCTGTGTTTTCTATGGCTGCTATGACTATGCTAGGAAGTGTGGTCATTTCATCTGCTCTACCTGCTATCAACAGACATTTTGAAGAACTTTTAACCCAAAGTGGCGCTACTCTTACTTCAAGTTTCACATTAGCTCATCTTGATATACTTGTTCGCTTAGTTTTAACCATCCCTGCTATTTTTGTTGTCATTTTATCTCCATTTGCTGGTATTTTAATGGATAAATTTGGCAAATTAAAATTCATTCTTCCAGCTATGGTGGTTTGGACTCTTTCTGGGATAAGTGGCTTTTTCTTAAATGATATTTATGCTATACTGACTTCAAGAGCTATTTTTGGTATGGCAACTGCTTTTATAATGACAGGCGCTTCGGCTTTGCTTGGGGATTATTATAGTCGTGGTGGCTTTAATCGCAGAGAAAATGCTTTAAGTCTTCAAGGATTTTTTTGTGCGGTAGGGGGTGCTGTTTTTATTTCTATTGCGGGATTTGTTTCAAGTTATTCTTGGCGTTATCCTTTTTTGGTATATGGACTTGGAATTTTAATTACCTTAATGGCTATCATTTATCTTTTTGAACCTAGAAAATTTAAATTCTATAATCATACAAAAATAGAAACAAAAACAAATTATTGGCAATTTTTCCCTATCTATTTTATAGGTTTTTTTATCATGGTAGTTTATTATATTTCGCCAACTCAACTTCCTTACTATATAGAAGAACATTTGGGATTGGATCCTAAATATATAGGTATTTCGATGTCTGTATCTGCACTATGTTATGGTTTTTTCTCTCTAAGCTATAGATATATTATAAAATTCTTAAGTATTAAAACTATCTATGTTTTAACTCTTTTTATCGTATCTTGTTCTTTTTTGCTGCTTTTTTTAGTAGATAGCTTTTTCACAGTTTTAATCGCCTTAGCTTTGCTTGGAATGGGTGGAGGTATTATGCTTGTAAATAATACGGCTTATCTTTTTTCAATCTGTCCTGAAAATGCTCGCTCTAGGGCTTATGGAATTTTAGCAAGTTGTATATTTTTAGGACAATTTTTAAGTCCTATTATCTCTCAACCTATCGTTAGACAAATGGGTCTTGTAGATGCTTTTTTAATATGGTCAATAGTAATTTTTATAGTGTGCATTGTGTTTTTATTTTTAAAGCAAAAACCTAGAATAAATTAGCAAGAAAAATCTTGCTAATTTTATTTATTACAAACCTACCGCACTTAAAGTTTGGTATTTACTCATATAAATTTGAGCTTCAATTTTTCTCATCGTATCAAGTGCTACTTGAACTACAATAAGTACAGAAGTGCCGCCAAAATGAAAAGGCACACCCATAAATTTCACCAAAACCCAAGGTAAGGTTGCAACAAGCCCTAAATAAATAGAACCTGATAAAGTTAAACGAGAAGCCACTTCGTTAAGATAACTTGAAGTTCCTTCACCTGGACGAATTCCAGGGATAAAACCGCCTTGTTTTTTCAAATTTTCTGCTATGTCTTTAGCGTTAAATACGATAGAAGCATAAAAATAAGCAAAGAAAATTACAAACAAGAAAGTTAGAACATGAAACAAATAACCATTTGGATTTAAAAAGTCATTAATGGCTTGTAGATAAGGATTTGTACTAGTTTGTAAAATTGTTGTTGGAAACATCAAAATCGCACTAGCAAAAATCGGTGGAATAACCCCACTAAGATTGAGTTTAATAGGAATATAATTCATAATGCGTTTGTTTTGATTTTGCATTACAACTTTACGAGAATAAGAAATAGGAATTCTTCTTTCTCCAAGTTCTATATAAATAATCACCCCTATGGTGATTAAAATCAAAGCAAAAATTGCAAAAGCGGTTAAGAAATTCATCTCGCCTGAATTGATTTGTCCTACAGTTCCTGAAATCGCTCTTGGAATACCTGAAACAATACCTGCAAAAATGATTAAAGAAATACCATTTCCTATACCTCTTTGTGTGATTTGTTCGCCAAGCCACATTAAAAGCATAGTTCCAGCAAGCATAGAAATAGCACAAAGTGCGATAAACATATTTAAATCTTCTATCATTATAGCCCCTGCACCACCACGACCGTGCAAGCTTTGCAAACCTATAGCAACGCCTATACTTTGAACCAAAGTAATCACAATAGTCGCATAACGGATAATTTGCATATATTTTTGCATACTATCACGCTCTTTTTTCATCTTACCAATATTTGGAAAAGTTGCTGCAAGAAGCTCCATAATAATAGAAGCAGTAATATAAGGCATAATACCTAAAGAAATGATAGAAAAGCGTTCAGCCGCTCCACCACTAAAAACATTAAATAAACCCAAAGCATTGTTTTGATTGTTATTAAAAAATTCCGCAATCACATCAGCATTGACGCCAGGAACTGGCACATAAGCCAGAACCCTATAAGCAAATAAAAATGCTAAGGTGATTAAAATCTTATTCGTCAATGCTCTATTCATTATTTTGATCCGGTGACGCTAATATTCTCGTCTTTGATTTTTGATACTAAGTCTTTTGCACTTGCACCAATTAATTTGATTTTATTCACAGATTTTGAAATTTTGTGAACACTTTTAATGCTCTCAAATGTAATTTCACTAAGCTCTTTTACAGCTGTGATTTTTTCAACATTGATCACATAAGGTTTTTGAATTTTAGAAGTAAAACCTACTTTTGGTAGTCTTCTTTGAAGTGGTTGTTGACCCCCTTCAAAACCTCTTTTTTCATTATAACCTTTTCTAGCAGTTTGACCTTTACCCCCTTTAGTAGCAGTCTTACCCATGCCAGAACCTTGACCACGGCCAATTCTTTTAGTTTTATGCGTTGAACCCGCTGCTTTTGTTAAATTCATCTTCTTATCCTTTTAACATTGTTAAAGCTTTGATTGTAGCACGAACCACATTAGCTGAATTATTTGAACCCAAAGACTTGGTTAAGATGTCTTTAATACCTGCAAGTTCCACGATAGGGCGTGTAGAACCACCTGCAATAACTCCTGTACCTTCACTAGCTGGTTTAAGTAAAATTCTACTTGCGTTATATTTTACCTCTACATCGTGAGCGATAGTTGAGCCTTTAGTTTTAACTTCAACGATATTTTTAAACGCATCGTCAACAGCTTTACGGATGGCATCTGGAACTTCCTTAGCCTTACCATAACCAACACCTACTAAACCTTTGCGGTTTCCAACGATAACTAAAGCAGTAAATCTAAATCTTCTACCACCTTTAACAACCTTAGTAACTCTGCCGATATCGACGATTACTTCTTCAAATTCTTCTCTATTATATTTTTCCATCGATTTACCCCTTATAGCCTAATGCCATTTTCTCTTAAAGATTCAGCCAATGCTGCGATAACACCATGATATACATAACCATTTCTATCAAAAACAGCTTGTTCTATCTTTTTAGCTTTTAAAGTTTTAGCAAATTCAGCAGCGATTTTTTTAGCACCTTCTTTATTTGCTTTAACGCCAAGTTTGCGTCCATCAACTGCTGCTAAAGTTACAGCTTTTACATCATCAATCGCTTGGATATATAGAGTTCTGTTTGATTTAAATACAGAAATTCTTGGAAAATTTTCACAACCTGAAATTTTCGCTCTAATTCTTTTTTTTCTTTTGATTCTTAAAGTTAGTTTTCTTTTTAATACATTTGCTCTCATATTCTACCCTTACTTCTTAGATGTCTTACCAGCTTTGCGGATAATGCGTTCATCAGAATACTTAACGCCTTTTCCTTTATATGGCTCTGGTGGTCTAAATTCACGAATTTGAGCAGCAACTTGACCTACAACTTGTTTATCACTTCCTTTAACTGCAATAGTATTTTTATCCACTACAATTTCAATTCCTTCTGGAATATCATAATTAATAGGATGAGAAAAACCAAGGCTTAGTTCTAAAACTTTACCTTTTAAAGCTGCTTTATAACCAACTCCATTGATTTCAAGAGTTTTTGAAAAACCTTGAGTTAAACCTACAACGATATTGTAAGCTAAAGCTCTGTAAGTTCCCCAATAAGCTCTACTTTGTCTGTCTTCACCTTTTGGAGAAAAAAGAATATTATTATCTTTAATCTCAACATTTACATTTGCTTTAGTATCAAGTTCTTTTGCTAAATTTCCTTTTTTAAATTTAAGCAAATTTCCTTCTAATTTTACTTCTACTCCTGCTGGAATAGCAATCGGTTGTTTACCTATACGAGACATATTTTTCCTTTTTATTTGTCTAGGATATTTCTACTTTTTTAAAAGAATGGATACCCAATGCCATAAAAAGCAGATTTTTTACCAAATGGTACATAAAATTTCGCCGCCAACACCTGCTTTATAAGCTTCATCATTAGCTAAAACGCCATGACTTGTGCTAACTACGATAGTACCATAACCATTTTTAAAACGCTTGATTTCATCTTTACCTTTATAAACACGACGACCAGGCTTAGAAATTCTTTTAAGCTCATTGATAACACTCTTACCTTTTTCATCGTATTTTAAAACTACATTGATAAATTTCTTTTTATCTTCTTCAATAACATTAAAACTCTCAATATAGCCCTTAGCTTGAAAAATTCCAACTAAAGCTTCTACAACTTTAGAATGTAAAAGCTTGGTTGTTTCAAGCTTTCTCATTCCTGCATTTCTGATACGAGTGAGTGAATCTGAAATAATATCATTTATCATATTTTATCCTTACCAACTTGCTTTCTTAAGACCTGGAATCAAACCTTCATTGCCCATTTTTCTTAAGCAAACTCTGCAAATTCCAAAATCTCTATAAACCGAATGCGGACGCCCACAAATTTGGCATCTTGTATAAGCTCTAACCTTAAATTTAGGCTTGCGTGCCGCTTTTGCAATCATTGATTTTTTAGCCATCTTACTTTCCTTTTGTAAATGGCACACCGATAAGTTCTAATAACTTTTGTGCCTGTTTGTCATTTTGTGCTGTTGTAACTATAGAAATGTTCATACCATGAGTTCTTAAAATTTTATCATACTCCACTTCTGGGAACATCAACTGCTCATCAAGACCGAAGTTATAGTTTCCGCGTCCATCAAAACCATCTCTACTTAAACCTCTAAAGTCTTTCACCCTTGGCAAAGCAATAGAAATTAATTTATCAAGAAAAGCATACATATTTTCTTTTCTTAAAGTTACCATTACACCCACAGGAAAACCTTCGCGAACTTTAAATCCTGCAACTGATTTTTTAGCTTTAGTAATCACAGCCTTTTGTCCTGCAATTAAAGAAATAGTATCTGCAACATTTTGCAATACTTTTTGATCTTTAGCCAACTCACCAGCACCTACGCTGATAACTACTTTTTCGATCACAGGGATAAGCATAGGATTTTTAATATCAAATTCTTTAACCAATGCAGGTTTAATGCTTTGATTATATTTTTCTTTTAATCTCATCATCGCTTACTCCTGAACTTTTGCCACATTGGAAATATCCATTGGCATTTCTTTATTGATAAAACCACCATTTGGGTTTTTCTCACTCGGCTTAATAGCTTTTTTAGCGATTTTACATCCTTCAACTACCACTTTAAGTGTTTTTGGATATACCGCTAAAACTTTACCTGTTTTACCTTTATCATCGCCTGTGATAACCTTAACGCTATCACCTTTTTTGATTTTTAATTTAACCGCCATTATAATACCTCCGGTGCTAGTGAAACGATTTTCATAAAGCCACCATATCTAACTTCTCTGCCCACTGGCCCAAAGATACGAGTTCCGATAGGCTCTCTTTTGTTGTCAAGAATAACCGCAGCATTTTCATCAAAACGAATCAAAGAACCATTATCTCTATGAATTTCTTTTTTAGTTCTAACGATAACCGCTTTTACCACTTGACCTTTTTTAACTTTTCCATTTGGTAAAGCTTTTTTAACAGATGCAACGATTACATCACCTACGGTAGCGTATCTTCTTTTGCTACCCCCTAAAACCTTGATACACATTAATTCTTTTGCACCGCTATTATCAGCAACTGCAAGTCTTGTAAAACTTTGAATCATTACTCAACTCCTGTAGCTAATACAGATTTTAAGCGAAATGATTTTCTTTTTGAAAGTGGTCTGCATTCTACTGCAACAACAGTATCACCCACTTTAACTTCATTTCTCTCATCATGAATTAGATATTTTTTAAAGCGTTTAACAATTTTTCTATATCTTGGATGAACCACTTTTCTTTCAACCAAAACACTTGCGGTTTTTTCACCAGCGATTTTAACAACAACGCCTTGAATTTCTCTTTTAAATGCCATTTTCTATCCTTATCTTAAAGCGTTAATTGCTGTATTTATTCTAGCAATGTCTTTTTTTACTTGGCTAATCTCTTTTGGATTAGTAAGTTGCATTGTTTTTAGCTTTTGTTTTAAAGTGAATAAAAGCACCTTTTTTTCTTTTAGCATTGTTGCAAGCTCAGCTGCTGTTTTATCTTTAATCTCAGTATATTTCATTTTGGCTCTCTCTTGTAACAAACTTAGTTTTAAATGGAAGTTTATGCATAGCTAAAGTCAATGCTTCTCTTGCCATTTCTTCGCTTACTCCTGCCATTTCATAAATAATACGACCTGGCTTGATATTCATTACCCATTCTTCAACAGCACCTTTACCTTTACCCATACGAGTTTCTAAAGGTTTTTTTGTCAAAGGCTTATCTGGGAAAACTCTAATCCAAGTTTTTCCTTGTCTTTTAACAAAACGAGTTAAAGCGATACGCGCTGCTTCGATTTGGCGTGAGTTAATGCGTCCTGCTTCAGTTGCTTTTAATGCAAATTCACCAAAAGTAAATTCTGTTCCACGATTAGCATAACCTCTGTTACGCCCTTTCATCATTTTGCGATATTTAGTTCTTTTTGGCATTAACATGATTATTTACCCCTTCTTGTGCGTCTTGGCTTTTTAGCTGGAGCACTTTCTTCAGTTTTTTCAGGTTGCATACCTTTGTGCAATACTTCACCTTTAAAGATCCATACTTTAACCCCTATGTTTCCATAAGTAGTTCTAGCTTCTGCAAAACCATAATCAATTTTTGCTCTTAAAGTATGAAGTGGAACGCGTCCTTCAAGATACCATTCTGTTCTTGCCATTTCAGCACCGCCTAAACGACCAGAAACTGAAACTTTAATCCCTTTAGCACCTGCTTTTTGCGCACCTTGGATTACTTTTTTCATCGCTCTTCTAAAAGCAATTCTTTTTTCAAGTTGAGTTGCAACACTTTCAGCAGCAAGTTGAGCTGAAGCTCCTGCTTTTCTTTCTTCTTTGATATTGATATTTACATCTTTACCGATTAAATCTTGCAATTCTTTTCTTAAATTATCAACATCACTACCTTTTTTACCGATGATGATACCTGGTCTTGCAGCAACTACAGTAACGCGAAGTTTTTTAGCAGTTCTTTCTACTAAAATTTGACTGATTCCTGCGTAATAAAGTTTTCTTTTTAAGAAAGCTCTGATTTTGTAATCTTCACCGATATTTTCTACTAAATTTGCTTTAGTCGGAAACCATCTTGATTCCCAATTTCTATTGATTCCTAGTCTTAGACCAATTGGATTAACTTTTTGTCCCATTAGCTTTCCTTTTTCGCTGTTGCTTTTTTAGTGCTTGTTGTTTTTTTAGCTGGAGCTTTTGTTGTAGTAGTCTTTTTAGCTGCTGGAGCTTTTTTAGCTACTGTTTTTTTCTCTTCAGCTTTCACTTCTGCTTTTGCCACTTCTACTAAAATATGTGAAGTTGGTTTTCTAATACGACTTGCACTTCCTCTAGCTCTTGGTCTAAATCTTTTTAATACCGCAGCTGCGTCAACACGACAACTTTTTACAACCACTTCGTTTGCTTCAAAGCCACCATTTGCTACTGCACTTGAAATTGCATTTGCGATGTATTTTGCACCTTTATTTGGCATAAATTTTAAACTAGCCATAGCTAATTCTGCATTCATCCCCTGAACTTCTCTAGCAATCAATCTTGCTTTAGTTGGAGATAATCTTATGAATTTAATTAATGCTTTACTCATATCTTATCCCTTACTTACCAATTTTCTTTTGCACAGAGCCTTTATGCCCTTTGAATGTGCGTGTTGGAGCAAATTCACCAAGTTTATAACCGATGTGATTTTCAGTAATATAAACCGGAATGAAGCTTTTACCATTATGAACATTAAATGTAAGTCCTATCATATCAGGAGTAATTGTGCTTCTTCTTGACCAAGTTTTAATTGGTTTATTATCATTAGCCTTTTTAGCAGCGATGACTTTTTTCATTACATGATCATCAACAAAAGGACCTTTTTTTAGTGATCTAGCCATCTTACTTTCCTTTTCTTCTTGAAATTATTAGCTTATCGCTAGCTTTTTTACGACGAGTTTTCGCACCTTTAGTTGGTTTACCCCATGGAGTTACTGGATGACGGCCTGAATTTTTCTTACCTTCACCCCCACCGTGCGGGTGATCTACTGGGTTCATTGCAGAACCACGAGTTTGCGGGCGGATACCTCTATGGCGATTTCTACCTGCTTTACCGATAGTTACATTAGCCCATTCTTCGTTACCTACTTCGCCGATACTTGCCATACATTCAGCTAAAACTTGTCTCATTTCGCCGCTTGCAAGTCTTAAAATAACATATTTTTCTTCTTTACCCATAAGTTGTGCGTAAGCACCCGCAGAACGAATCATTTGACCGCCTTTACCTGGTTTTAACTCAACATTATGAACAATAGTACCCACAGGAATGTTTTTAAGTTTCATTGCGTTACCTGGTTTAATATCAAGTCCGCTTTCAGCAGCTGCAACGATATCACCAACGCTTAATCCACGTGGTTGAAGAATATATCTTTTTTCCCCATCTTTATAAGCAATCAAAGCAATTCTACAATTTCTGTATGGATCATACTCGATTGCTTCTACTTTGCCTTCTATACCGAATTTACGACGTTTAAAATCAATAATTCTGTAAAGTTTTTTAGCACCCGCTTCTTTATGACGACTTGTAATTCTTCCATAGCTGTTACGACCCGCGTGTGCTGGAAGTTTAACAAGTAGTGAGCGTACACTTGGTTTAGCTGTAATATCTTCAGAACTTAAACCTGTGATATATCTTCTACTTGGAGTATATGGTTTATAAGTTTTAATTGCCATCTTAAGCCTCCGTATTTTCTAAGCTAACACCTTCAGGTAGCTTAACATAGAATTTTTTGTAATTGTTTCTTTGACCTAAACGACCTCTAAAACGCTTAATTTTTCCATCCATTCTTAAGGAATTGATGCTTTTTGGAGTTACACCAAAATACTCTTTTAAAACCGCTTTTAAGCCTGTTTTAGTCATTTTTGGCGAAGTTTGAATAACTACGACACCTTGCTCTTGCAAATTCAAACTTTTTTCTGTGTAAAGTATAGTCTTTATATCAGTAATATCTGCCATAATTATCCCTCTTTTGTAATAGATTCTAACACTGATTTTTCCATAATAACAGCATTAAATACAGATACTAAATAAGCATTTACTTCAGTTACATCAACTACATAGCAATTTGCTAAATTTCTGTAAGCTAAAAGTGTTTTTTCATCTAGTAAATCTTTAACGATTAAAGCATCTTTGACGCCAAGTTTTTTAATCACAGCGTTTGCATCTTTTGTTTTACCACTTTCAATAGCCAAAGAATCAGCAGTAAATAACACACCTTTAGCTGCTTTATCTGCTAAAGCTCTTTCAAGCGCCAATCTTTTTTGTTTTTTATTTACTTTTTGGAAGTAGTTTCTTTCATTTGTTGGACCAAAAGCAACCGCACCGCCTACCCAAACGTTAGTTCTTGTTGAACCCGCTCTAGCACCGCCACGACCTTTTTGTCTCCAAGGTTTTTTACCACCACCACTTACATCACTTCTACCTTTAGTATGAGCTGTATTTGCTCTTAAACTTGCAAGGTAAGATTTTACATACAAGTAAAGATTGTGTGGATTTACTTCCGCATATTTTGAAGGTAAATCAAGTTCACCTGCTTTTTCTAATTTATCATTTAAAACAACTACTTTACTCATTTTGCAATCCTTATTTTACCCATGGCACCATTATAACCTGGTACTGCACCTTTAACTACTAAAATTTTATTTTCAGCATCATAAGATACAACTTCGTTTTTAATGGTCACTTTAGTATTTCCATAGTGTCCTGCCATTTTCATACCTGGTTGAACACGACCTGGCCATTCTCTATTACCAATAGATCCATGGCGTCTATGAAATCTCGAACCGTGACTTGCTGGACCCCCTGCGAAGTTATGTCTTTTCATAACACCGCTATAACCTCTACCTTTAGTGTTAAAGCTTACTTTTAAAATTTTTGCTTCATTTAATGGAGTTTCATCTAAATCTCCTGCTTCAGTATTTGCTACTTCTAAAGTCGCAAATCTATTGTATTCTGCAGAAAGATTGTATTTTTTTTGTTGTCCTGCGACACATTTATTACTTGCTTTACCTTTTGGATATGCTACTAAAGCCTTTCCGCCTTCAACTTCACATACTTTTGCATTTACAACTCTTAGTAAAGTTACAGCGATACTTGGATTAGTAATTGTTCTGCTCATTCCAATTTTTTCTACAATATATTCCATATCTTATCCTTACTTACCCATAGCTCTTACTTCAACGCTTACTTCTGGCGCTAAATCAAGCTTCGTTAAAGAATCAACTGTATCTGGAGTCGCTGCTACTATATCTAGCATACGCGCGTGAATTCTTATTTCAAACTGCTCACGAGAATCTTTGTTAATGTGTGGAGATTTTAAAACTGTATAGCGTTTGATTTTAGTAGGCATTGGTATCGGACCTCTAATATCCGCACCTGTTCTTTTAACAGCTTCTACGATTGCTGCAACTGTTCTGTCTAGTACTCGATGGTCATAAGCTTTTAGCTTAAGCCTAATTCTTTCCATAATATTTCCTTTAAAAAGAACTCGTTAGTTAAAAACTAACCAATTTATAAAAATTGAAATGAGAGTATATAAAATCTTGTTTTCAAAGTCAAGGAATTTGATGAAATTTTTCTATTATTTTCCTTTTAAAAAGGATAAAAATAGAATTTTTAGAATTTAAAAATTATCATTATTTTTTAAATTTTTGTATATAATGGTCAATATCTTATTTCATTAAATTTCAAAAAATCTCTTAATTTTTCATATTCGCCATTTTCTAAATAACGATGTTTTCCCGCCTTCAACATACCAAGATCTAAAGCCCCAAAAGCAACACGCTTAAGATCCATGACTTCAAGATCAAAATGTCCAAAAAAGCGTCTAAGCTCTCTATTTTTACCTTCATTTATAACCACTCTAAGCTTAGTATAGCCTCCACTTGATCCAAAAATTTCAAAGTCTATAAAAGGAGCAAAACTCATAGAGGTAATTTTAGTTTTTGCATGTGCGCCTTTTTTTTCATTTTTAATCTCAAGTCCATTTTGCATGGCTTCGATGACTTGTTTGCTCACCGTGCCTTTAACTTTAAGGTAGTATTCTCTTTCTAAATCGCTATGCATTAAAGCATCGGCAATCACAGGAGAATCTGTAAGCAAAAGTAAGCCTTCACTTGCATAATCCAGCCTACCTACGCTAAGCCAAGTACTAAATTGTCTTGGCAAGGTATCATATATAGTTTTTCTTCCACGATCGTCTTTTTTACTGACAATTTCACCTTTTTGTTTATGGTAGATTATCACGCTAAATTGCGTTCTTTTTTGTACTCTTTTACCTTTAACAAAAACTTTATCATCAAATTTAACTTCATCGCTTAAAAGGGCAATTTTGTTGTTTATTTTTACTAAGCCTTGTTTGATAAGTTCATCGGCTTCACGGCGTGAATAGCGGGTGTTATGGGATATAAATTTATTAATTCTCATTTGATCTTCCTTAAAAAGGGCGTTTTTGCCCTTTTTTACATTACAAAAATAGTTGGAACTATGGTTGGGTATTTTTTAATCTTTCTAAAGATGTGTTTTCTTAAAACTTGGCGGATTTGATTTTCTAAAAATCTTGGATCATTGAGTACTTCATCTTTAACATTGATGAAAAATTGTCCTAAAACTTCAGCCATATCTTTGCTAAAAGCATGATCGTGTTTGTCAGCTACTAGCCCATAGCTAAATACTCTTGGTTTGTTGATCAGTGTTTTTGTAGCTTTGTCAATTTGTGCGATAATAACTACTATACCACTATCTGCAAGTTTTTGGCGATCTATAACTACATCATCGGCGATTTGTTTGTTGATTTGATTATCTACAAAAACTTTACCTGTTTTTACGGTTTTTATGCGTTTGACATATTTTTGGCAAAGTTCTACTTGATCGCCATCACTCATAAGATAAATATTTCTTTCAGGGATACCGCACTTCATCGCTGTTTCTTTGTGTTTAGTGATGTGATTGTATTCTCCATGAACCGGTAAGAAAAATTTAGGTTTGGTAAGGGTTAGCATAAGTTTTTGCTCTTCTATACTAGCGTGTCCGCTTACATGAATTTCACTAAATTCTTGATACGCTACTTTAGCTCCTGCTTTTAAAAGATAGTCAAGCACCGCAGAAACACTTGCTTCATTTCCTGGTATGGCTTTAGCTGAAATAATCACTTGATCTGTAGGTTTGATTTTTATAAATTTATGCTCATCAGTTGCCATTCTATAAAGCGCACTCATGGTTTCGCCTTGACTTCCTGTAGTTACGATAAGCACTTCATTGTCTTTATATTTGCTTACTTCATCAGCATCGATGAAAATTTTTCTATCAAGTTTGATGTAGCCTAATTCCATAGTGGTATAAAGATTTCTTTCCATAGAACGACCGATCACACAAACTTTTCTACCGTATTTTAAACCATAAGTGATAGCTTGATAAACGCGGTGGATATTAGAACTAAAAGTACTCATGATCACCCTGCCTTTGGTACGTGCAAAGATTTGATCAAAAGTTGGCCCTACGGAGCTTTCACTTTTTGTATAACCTTCTTTGTACGAATTTGTACTATCGCTTAAAAGACATAAAACCCCTTCTTCTCCATAATGTGCCAAACGTCCTAAGTCTGTTGGATAGCCATCGATTGGAGTTTGATCAATTTTAAAATCACCTGTGTGGATAATCGTTCCTGCTTTTGTTTTGATCGCAAGCGCTGAAGCATCAATGATAGAATGCGTGATGTGGATCCACTCTATATCAAATTCGCCTATCTCATAAACACGGCGTTTTTCTACAGGGCGAAACCATTTGCGTTCTGCTTTTAAGCCATGTTCTTCAAATTTGTTTGAAATCATTCCTAAAGCCAAAGGTGTAGCGTAGATAGGAAATTGGAATTCTTTAAAGAAATAAGGCACTGCACCGATATGATCTTCGTGTGCATGAGTGATCACTATACCACGAATTTTATCTTTAATTTTTCTTACATAGTCAAAATCAGGGATGATAATATCTACCCCATGCATAGTTCCATCAGGAAAACTCATACCTATATCTACTATAATTGCATCTTTATTGGTTTCAAAAACACTGATATTTCCACCAATTTCTCCTAAACCTCCTAAAGGAGTGATGCGGATTTTATGCTCGCTAGAATTATTATATTTTAAAGGGTGTAAGCGGTTTTCATGTGAAATACGGTTAGCTTCTATGCATTCTGCAAGAGCGATTTGCCAATCTTCATTACCTGTGAGTTTTGAAGGAAGATTGCGATTTTTCTTCTTTTTTTTCTCAGTTTTATTTTCTGAGTTTTCAGAATTTTCCTTGTTGGAATTTTGATCAATTTTTGGAGTATCATTTTCATTTTGCAAAGAATCAGCTAATTTTTTTCTACGATTTTTATATTTATAGCGTTTATTGTTTTTTGAATTTGAGTTCGGATTTTGTTCGTTTTTATTTATCTCTTTGTTTTCGTCCATATTCATCCTTTAATTTGTCATAAATTTTAAGGTATAAATCAACGCAAATTTCATGTGGTCTGATGTTTTCTTTTAAGCCAAGAGTGCTTAAAACTTCTAAAACTTTTGCTTTATATGTTTTTAAATTTCCTAAGAGTTGTTTTCTAGGAGCTTTAAAACAATCTTTTAGAAAATTTTTGAAATTTTCTATTTCGCAAAGTTCATCAAAATCCTTAGTTTTAATCAAACTCATCACCGCTGACATAACTTTTGGTGGAGGATTAAAACATTGTGGATCAACATCAAAAAGTATTTTTCTTTCGCAAATCATTGCACTTAAAACACCTAAGGAAGAAAACTCACTATTTCCTTCTTTAGCGCAGAATTTTTCAGCCATTTCCCTTTGTGCCATTACAATAAGCCCTAGACAATTTTTATCTTCTAAAGCTTTTAATATAATGTGACTTGCAACATAATAAGGCAAATTTGCAACCAAAAAATATGGTTTTTCATCAAGACTAGGATTAAAAGCTTCGCTTGCGTCTTGATGGATCAAGTTAAATTTTCCACATTCAAGTTCTTTTTGAAATTTCTTTTTTAAAATAGGTATGAGATCATTATCGATTTCATAAGCTTTTACTTGAGAAATTTTTAAAAGTTCTTGCGTTAAATCACCTAAGCCAGGCCCAATCTCAATGATATTGTTCATCTCTTTGGGTATGGCTTGGATGATTTTTGCTAATACGCTTTTATCGATTAAAAAATTTTGTCCGTATTGTTTTTTTGCTTTAACCATAAGAAATAATTTTATCTAAAAATTCTTAATTAAGTCTTTTTAGGTAGAATTATTTTTTGTAAAATTTCATAAGGATCAAAATGATTATTTGTGCGGGTGGAAATGAAAATTTTTCTTTTGCAAAAGCTATAGGCATAGGTTTGGTTGAATCAGCTTTTCATTTGAGTCAACTTTGCTTCAAAGAAAAACCATCAAAACTTATATTTATAGGAACTTGTGGGCTTTATGATAAGGGAGAGATTTTAGAAATTTATAGAAGTTCGCACGCTTTTAATGTAGAATTTTCTAAAATTTCACATGCATTTTATACTCCTGCAAAATATGAAATTTGCTTAGAAAAAGAAAATGTTTCTCGTGAAACAATAAAAATCAATTCTTCAAATTATATTTGTCAAAATTCAAAAGCGGCAAAAGAATTTTCAAAATTAGGTTTTTTTGCAGAAAATATGGAAGCCTTTTCTGTTTTGAGCGTAGCTAAAAATTTAAATATTGATGCAGAGTGTATTTTGTGTGCAACAAATTTTTGTAATGAAAACGCTCACGAAGATTTTATAAAAAATCATCAAAAGGCAAAAGAAAACTTAGAAGAATACTTAAAAAAATATCATTATATTTAAAAATTCAAAAAGGAAAATAATTTTGAAAGAGCTTGTTAATATTTTAGATTTTTTACCTGAAGAATTAGGAGAAAAAATCAAACCGATGTTTCGCGTGAAACAAATTTATCAATGGATTTATCAAAAATATGCCAATAATTTTTCCGATATGTCAAGTTTGCCAAAAGATTTGCGTTTAGAACTTGCGCAAAATTTTCATTTTTCTCCTGTAAAATGCGTTAAAAATGAGCAAAGTAAAGATGGAAGTATAAAATATCTTTTTGAACTCGTTGATGGTTTAAGGATAGAAAGTGTGCTTTTGCCTATGAAAGAAGAAAAAATAGACGCAGAAGGCAAAAGAATTTCTCATGCGAGATATACTATCTGTGTTTCTTCTCAAGTAGGTTGTAAAAGTGGATGTAGTTTTTGTCTTACTGCCAAGGGTGGTTTGAAAAGAAATTTAAGTGCAGGTGAGATAGTCGGACAAATTTTATGGATCAAAAAACAAAACAATATCCCTTATGAACGCCGTATAAATATAGTATATATGGGTATGGGCGAGCCTTTGGATAATCTTAAAAATGTTTCTAAAGCGGTAAAAATTTTAGCACAAAATGAGGGGCTTGCCATAAGTCCCCGCCGTCAAACCATCAGCACTAGTGGTTTAGCAAAACAAATCAAAGAATTAGGTCAAATGAACTTAGGTGTTTTACTTGCTATATCATTGCACGCGGTTAATGATGAGCTTCGAACCGAACTTATGCCTATCAATAAAGCTTATAATATCGCTGCGATTATGGATGCGGTGCGTGAATTTCCTATAGATCAAAGAAAAAGAGTGATGTTTGAATATCTTTTAATTGATGGTATCAATGATAAGCTTGAACACGCTAAAGAATTAGTCAAGCTTTTAAATGGCATTAAAGCCAAAGTGAATTTAATACTCTTTAATCCACATGAAGGAAGTTTATATAAACGCCCTAGTTTAGAAAATGCGATTAAATTCCAAGATTTACTAAGTAATAAAGGTGTAACTTGTACTATAAGAGAAAGTAAAGGACTTGATATCTCAGCTGCTTGTGGACAGCTTAAAGAAAGGGCAAAAGAACAATGACGATGTTAGATATTTTCGAAATCATTTTTATAACAACTGTTGTAATTATAGGTTTTGGTGGAATTGTTTTTGTAGTAACAAAAGAAAAAAAATAATTATTACATTTAATGGTGTCAAGGGGGAGACTTGAACTCCCGACCTCCGGCTTATGAGACCAGCGCTCTAACCAGCTGAGCTACCCTGACTAAAAATAAAAATATAATTATACTACTTTTTACTAAAAATTTTCTGATTTTTAAAAAAAATAATTTTATTTTCAATATTTAAAAAATTTCTTTATTTTTAAAGCTTTTATAGATATAATGAACGCTTTATTTCATAGACAGGTGTCCGAGCGGTTGAAGGAGCACGCCTGGAACGCGTGTAAAGTGCAAGCTTTCGAGGGTTCGAATCCCTTCCTGTCTGCCATCAAATAAACTTTAAGGCAAACTAAGTTATAATACAAACTTCATTTGGGGCATTAGCTCAGCTGGGAGAGCACAACGCTGGCAGCGTTGGGGTCAGCGGTTCGAACCCGCTATGCTCCACCATATGGTTCCGTAGCTCAGCTGGTAGAGCACTACCTTGACATGGTAGTGGCCGTTGGTTCAAGTCCAATCGGAGCCACCATCACCCTTCCTTATACAAAGGATTATCATGCAAAACACTATCATACAAAAAGCCGTCAATAAAGATTTAAATTCTATACTTGAAATCACAAAAGATGCTTTAAATGCTATGAAAACTATGAATTTTCACCAATGGGATGAGAATTATCCAAATGAAATAGTTTTTCAAGAAGATATACAAGCACAAGAACTTTATGTGTTTAAAGAAAATGATGAAATTTTAGGCTTTATCTGTATCAATGAAAAATTTAAACCTGAATTTTACAAACAAGTTATTTTTAACAAAAATTATGATGATAAAGCCTTTTATCTACACCGTTTAGCTGTCAAACAAAATGCAAAAGGCAAAGGCGTGGCACAAAAACTTTTAAATTTTTGCGAAAATTTTGCCTTGGAAAATCACAAGGCAAGTTTAAGAGCAGATACTCATAGTAAAAATTTTCCTATGAATTCGCTTTTTAAAAAGCTTGATTTTAATTTTTGTGGAAACTTTGACATACCTAATTACCAAGATCCTTTTTTAGCTTATGAAAAAATTCTAAACCAAAAAGCTTTTTGAGTTTTTTTCATAGGCTTTGATTTGTGCTTCATGTTTTAAAGTTAAAGCTATATTATCAAGCCCTTCCAAAAGACAAATTCTGTGAAAATCATCTAAATCAAAAGAAAAAATCTTATCTTTAAAAAATACTCTTTTTTCCAACAAAGAAATTTCTATATTTTTATCTTGGGATTTTTTTAACTCATCAACTATTTCCAAAACCTCATCTTTAGCAAGTTCTATAGTGAGCAAACCGTTTCCTAAGGCATTGTTTTTAAAAATATCCGCAAAAGAAGGTGCGATAATAGCTCTAATACCATAATCAACCAAAGCCCAAGGCGCATGCTCTCTTGAAGAGCCACTACCAAAATTTTCAAAACTCACCAAAATAGAGCTATTTTGATATTCTTTTTTATTGAGATTAAAATCCATATTTAAAACACTTTCTTTATCATCTAAATAACGCAAATCATGGAACAAATGCTTGCCAAAACCTTGCTTAGACACTGCAAGTAAAAATTGCTTAGGTATAATTTGATCTGTGTCTATATTGGCATATTCTAAAGGACAAGCTATACCTTTGTGTATAATAAATTTTTGCATATTAAACTCCTAAATACTTTCTATTATCACAAATAACACCTTCTATGGCACAAGCTGCTGCACTTGCAGGACTCATCAAATGAGTGATAGAACCTTTACCTTGTCTGCCTACAAAGTTACGATTTGAAGTTGAAGCAACTCTTTGACCTGAATTTGCTTTGTCATCATTCATACCAAGACACATAGAACACCCTGCATATCTCCACTCACACCCTGCCTCGATAAAAATCTTATCAAGTCCTAAATTTTCAGCTTCTTTTCTTACTTGCATTGAACCAGGCACGATTAAAGCTTTAACATTTTTATGAATTTTGCGCCCTTTTAAGATATCAGCAGCTATTTTAAGATCTTCTAAACGCCCATTTGTGCAAGATCCTATAAATACAATGTCGATTTTTACCCCTTCTATAACTTGATCTTGCTCTAAATTTACATAATATAAAGCATCAAGCAAAGATTTTTGCTCGCTTTGATTTTTAAAATCACTTATTTTTGGAATTTTTTCATCTATGCCAATCACTTGCGAAGGATTTGTTCCATAGCTAATTTGTGGTTTTATCTTGCTTACATCTAGAGTAATACTCGCATCATATTTTGCTCCTTCATCACTTCTTAAACTCTTCCAATACTCACAATACTTTTGAAATTCTTCTCCTTTAGGTGCAAATTCCTTTCCCTTAATATACTCAAAAGTGATCTCATCAGGAGCTATCATACCTACTTTCGCTCCAAATTCTATAGCCATATTACAAAGAGTCATTCTAGCTTCCATGCTTAGATTTCTTATAAGTTCTCCGCAAAATTCTATAGCATAGCCTGTGCCTTTTGCTGTGCCGTATTGTGCGATCAAATACAAAATCAAATCCTTAGTATAAACGCCTTTTTGAAACTGCCCTTTACATTCGATTTTCATAGTTTTAAGTTTGGCTTGTTTTAAAGTTTGCGTTGCCATGACATGCTCTACTTCACTCGTGCCTATACCAAAGGCTAAAGCTCCAAAAGCCCCATGTGTTGCCGTATGAGAATCCCCGCAAACTAAAGTAATCCCAGGTAAAGTAAAGCCAAGCTCAGGACCTACTATATGAACTATGCCTTGATTTTTATCTCCAAGTCCTAAAAGCCTTACTCCAAATTCCTTAGTATTTTGCATCAAAGTTGTAATTTGCTCTTTTGCCATATCAGAACAAGCATTTAAATCCATACTTTTAGTTGAAACATCATGATCTATAGTAGCCAAAGTTAAATCCGCTCTTGCCATTCTACGCTTAGCCATTTTAAGCCCTGAAAATGCTTGAGGGCTTGTTACTTCATGGATTAAATGTCTATCGATATAAAGTATAGGAAGTTCGTTTTTGCCTTCATAAACCACATGAGAATCAAAGACTTTTTCATATAAAGTTTTAGCCATTGTCATTCTCCTTTAAAATTTCTAAAATACAATCCCCCATTTCATCGGTATTTAAATACGACTTAGCATTTAAATCCTTAGTCATTTTTCCTTGTGCCAATGCCAAAGATATAGCATTTTCTATATCCTGTGCGGCTTGTTCTTCTTTGAAACTATACTTTAACATCAAAGCCGCACTTAAAATTTGAGCTATGGGATTGGCTATATTTAAATGAGCTATATCAGGCGCACTTCCACCTGCTGGCTCATAAAGTCCAAAACCTTTATCATTCAAACTTGCTGAACTTAACAAACCCAAAGATCCATTAATGGCAGCTAACTCATCACTCAAAATATCACCAAAAAGATTTGAACAAAGCATAACATCAAAAATGCTAGGATTTTTTACAATCTGCATCGCAGCATTATCCACATACATGTACTCTAAGTTTATATCTTGATAATCTTTTGCAACATTTGCCACCACTTCTCGCCACAAAATAGAACTTGCTAAAACATTCGCCTTGTCGATTAAATGGACTTTTTTCTTTCTTATTCTTGCACTTTCAAAAGCGATACGAGCTATCCTTTCTATCTCTTTTTTAGTGTAAATTTCAGTATCATACGCACTTTCTTTACCTAAATCCTGCTTACCAAAATAAATCCCACCTGTAAGCTCTCTAACACATAAAATATCCACTCCTTTTTGGATAATCTCATTTTTTAAAGGTGAAGCATGGGTTAAACTTTCATAAATTTTACAAGGACGCAAATTTGCAAACAAATTAAAATGCTTTCTTAAAGGCAAAAGCGAGGCTCTTTCAGGTCTTTGATCTATGGGCAAATTATCCCATTTAGGCCCACCCACAGAACCAAATAAAATCGCATCACTTTGCTCACAAAGCTTTAAAGTTTCATCACTTAAAGCCACTCCATAAGCATCTATACTTGCACCGCCTATTTTAGCTTCATTAAATTCAAAACTAAAATTGTATTTTTGTGCGATAAAAGTTAAAATTTTTAAAGCCTCTTTCATCACCAAAGGCCCTATGCCATCTCCTGCTAAAACAGCTACTTTATAAGTTTTCATGCCATTTTCCTTTCTTCTACTTTTAAAGAGCGATAAATCGCATTGTAAGCACTCACAAAAGCTTGTGCTGAAGCTTCTATCACATCTGTTGAAAGTCCTTTTCCATGGAATTTTCTCCCTTTAAATTCCAAATCTACATCCACTTGCCCTTGAGCATCTACTCCTGAACTTTTTGCATTGATACTATAAGCTTTTAGCGCAGGCTTTAAATTCGTTATCCTAGCAATGCAGTTAAAAACTGCTTCAACAGGACCATTTCCTGTGCAAGCTTCAGTTTTTAGCTCTTCTTTGATACGCATACAAACACAAGCAGTTGGGATATTTCCACTGATCACACTTAATTTTTCAAGCACAAATTCATTTTCTTCTTCACTCTCATAACTTAAAAACATCAAAGCTTCTAAATCATAATCATATACTTGACCCTTTTTATCCGCAAGGCGTAAAAAACGCTCATAAACATCATCTAAATTATAAGTATTTTCATCATAGCCTAAATTTTCAAGGCAAGTTTTTATCATAGCCCTTCCACTTCTTGCTGTCATTAACATACGATTTTCATGAATTCCTATGGCACTAGGGCTTATGATCTCGTAAGTTTGCCTATTTTTAAGCACTCCATCTTGATGAATGCCTGAACTATGAGAAAACGCATTGCTACCCACTATAGCTTTATGTGAAGGTATGCTTTCATTAGTGATAGCTGAAACCAATTTTGAAGTTTTAAAGATATTTTCACATTTAATATCAGTATAAAAACCTTTTAAATAATCTTTTCTAGTTTTTATCGCCATAACCACTTCTTCTAAAGCACAATTGCCCGCCCTTTCGCCAAGTCCATTTATAGTGCACTCTATCTGTCTTGCACCTTGTAAAATAGCACTTAAACTATTGCCCGTTGCCATACCTAAGTCATTGTGACAATGCACAGAAATGATAGCTTTGTCTATATTTGGCACTTTGTTAAATAAAATTTTGATGATATTAGCAAATTCGCTTGGCAGAGTATAGCCTACGGTATCTGGGATATTTATAGTTTTAGCACCTGCTTTTATCGCATTTTCCACCATAAAACAAAGATTATCTATAGGCGTTCTTCCTGCATCTTCGCATGAAAATTCTACATCATCAGTATAAGATCTTGCTCTTATAATCGCTCTTTTTGCCATAGACAAAATTTCATCAAAATCTTTTTTTAATTTATCTTGCATATGCAAAGTCGAAGTGGCTATAAAAGTATGAATTCTAAAATGCTTTGCCACTTTTAAAGCTTCATAAGCCATATCTATATCTTTATCCAATGCTCTAGAAAGTGCACAAATAGTTGAGTTTTTAACCTTAGAAGCGATCTTTTGCACCGCTTTAAAATCCCCTTGTGAAGATACCGGAAAACCTGCTTCTATAACATCTACGCCTAAATTTTCAAGCGCTAAAGCGATTTGTAATTTTTGATTGATACCCAAAGAACTGCCTAAAGCTTGTTCTCCATCTCGCAAAGTGGTATCAAAGATTATGATTTTATTATCTTTCATGATTTAATCCTTTAAAACCAAACAGACTGAATGAATTAAAAATTCAAAAACTTAACAACAACAATAAAAAATTAAAAATGTAAAAAATGATTAAAAATAAAATTGAGTTTTAGAGTGAAAGTTGCAGTAGCAGATTAAAAGTATTGTCTTTACTTTTTTGTTGAACTGAATTTGAAATTTCAAAAATTTGTTTCATCTTTTCCTCCTTTGTTAAAATTAATACTTAATGTATCATATTTTTAGTAAATGTGTTTGTAAAATTCTTAAATTAAGAAAATTATTGATATAATTGTAATTTTAAGTAACAAAAAGGAAGTTGATGTTAAAAGAACTCTTAGAGATTAAAAAAGAAATGGAACCTGTTATCCACGAAGCCAATGTGAAATTAAATGTCCTAGCTCGTGAAGTCATAGTCCGAAAAAAAGAATACGAAATTTATGGGCCTATGGTAGATCGTGTTTATCTTGATAATGCCATTTATGTTAAAGTTATGTCAAGTGGACGCGATGTAAAAACAGACAATGTGACTATAAAAAATGGTTTTTATATGGTTTTTGTTGCCCCTGAAAAAGAAAGTACAAAAGATATCAAAAATAAACTCAAAGTAGCTTATGAAGGACTTGATAACAAATTTATCGCTACACTTATACGATCTTGCCAACGCTTTAAAGAGATCATAAACAAAACCCAAGCTACACTTGCTAAAGCTTCTAAAATGAATGTGGTAGTAAAAACGAATTTAGGTGAAGCAAGTGCTGCTCTAAAATTTAACATCACTATAGAATATACTAAAGAGAATCAAAAACTCACTCGTGAAAATTCAAAATCAGCAGGAAGTTTCAGAGATACTAAAACTTATATCAATCTTGTAGTAGAAAAAAATACAGATTCTCAAATTTGTGAAAAACTACTTGATGATGTTGAAAAATACTTTATCGGTGGAGGTTGATTTCATTAATGCAAGTTATAAAAACTTGCATTAGATTAAAATTTATAATTATATCCTAAATATACACCATAATTTGTTTGTTTAGGATCGTAAAAGTTTGAACCCACTTTATTTTGATAAAAATTTCTAGAATTATAATGAATTTGCTCTGCTTTAAAGCCTAATTCTATTTCATTATGTGGTGTCAAATCATATAAAGCACCTATTTTCGCTCCATAAAAATAACCGTCAAAATTTTGCGACAAAGATAAAAAGCTTGTTTTTAAGGTAAGATCTGTTCTTGCATATCCTCCATACACACCTAAAACAGCTCTGGTTTTTTCAAAAAGCTTAGGAGTAAAATCATAACCTGTTAAAAATTTATGTGTAGCAAAATCACCTTCGATTTGAATTTTAGGAGTTTTGATAAAATCACTAAATTCATCAGAATAATTATAACCAGCATAAATTCTATGATTTTCATTTAAACGATATCCAAGTTTTAGACCAAACGATGGTATATTACCTGAAATATCTCCATTAAAATTTTGCTTTGTATTCTTATGTTTTAACTCACTTTTTACTTGAGCATGCATCCAAGCTGCATCAGCACCTATAAAAAAACCAGAATTCTCATCTGCTAAAGCCAAATTTGAAAACAAAGTAGCACTTGCGATAATGCTTAATAATTTTTTATTCATAACCTAACTCCTTATAATAAAATTCGATCTAAAAAATTTAGATCTTTTTATATTATATATTCTTCAAAGATTAAATAAGAATTTTTTATAAAATACTTAATCTTTACATAAAAATATGTTAATATTTTACTTAAATATTATTTTGGCACTACCATATCGCTACGACATTCTATCACCGTATGCACATTTCCACGCGGGTTAAAATCCCCCACAACTTTAATCCATTTTGGCTTGAGTTTGTCTTTTAGAGTATTATAAATTTCATTGATACTTGCTTCATGTGAAACATTTCTATACATAAAAGTATTGATATAAAGTTTTATCGCTTTAAGCTCAACCACAAATTTATCAGGCATATACTCAAGATAAATCGTCGCAAAATCAGGATAACCCGAACGCGGACAACAACACATAAATTCAGGTAAGGTGATTTTTATAATATAATCATTCTTCGCATCATTAGGCCAAATTTCCATATTTTCTACATCAAATTCTTTAATTTCTTTTTCACCATAACGCATGAGCTTTCCTTATTGAAAAATTTTTAGAAAATTATATAAAAAATTACTTTTAGAGCAATTGAAAAATAAACATTTTTAACAAATTGTATAAAAAAGATCGATATTAGATTAAATAAAGCTTTTTATACTAGAATAAGACAAATTTTTAAAAAGGAAAAAAATGAGAAAATCAATTGCAATTATAGGCGGTAGCATCGCAGGACTTAGCGCGGCTTTATTTTTCGCTTCAGCTAAAAATGAAGAACTTGACTTTGATATCACTGTTTTTGATGAGGGTAAAGCAGATTTAAAAGCAGCAGCAATTTACAATGTTCCTTTTTTCCCAAAAGGTGCAAAAGCAGATGAAATTTACACTCATATAAAAGCACAAATTGCTTCTATGCTCGAAGTAAAATACATCGATTCAAAAGTAGTAAGCATAAGCGGAGAAAAAGGAGATTTTACTGTTAATGATGAGCAAGGCTTGGGTATAAAAGCAGATTATATCATCGTAGCAACAGGGGCAAACAAAAGCGATATCAAAGAACTTGAAGATTTTGTAATACCGCATGAGCTTATGCCAAAACCAAACAAATTTTGTTTCAAACATCACGGGAGACAGATTATCAAAGAAGGAATTTACGCAGCAGGACTTGCTTCAGGTGTTACGACTATGGTAGCTTGCGCGATTTTAAGCGATATCAAAGGTGCAGTAAGCGTATATCACGATACCCCTACTACAAGAGTTTAAATCATCAAAGCACAAAAGGTGTGCTTTGATACACATCATAATTGAGCCAATTTGCAAAGATGGTGTTCGCATTTGAACGCCAATTGTATTTTATATTGCCCTTTTTATCATAATAATTTTTAGCTTTTTGTATGAAATTATCTCTTACATATTCTTGGTGTAAAGTATCTTTAAAATACTCTAAATGGCCTAAAATAAAAATATTCTTTTCATCTCTTAACAAAGCCGAGCCAATTTTTTTATTTCTAAGCAAAACTTTCAATTTCCCTTGTTTTTGTAGTGCTAAAATTTGCTCTTCATCCATACTAGAATGTCTTGAATGAGGCATTAAAACCTTTTCATCTAAATTCGTTAAAAGTAAATCAGGTGAAATTTTATCATGCTTATAAATTCCAAAAATTTTCTTATCTAAAGCGATTTTATCTACGCCATGAAAATGTTTTAAAGCAGCCATAGCACCCCAACAAATATACATAGAGCTTGTTACATTTTGCTTTAAAAAATCAAAAATTTCTAACAATTCTTTCCAGTAAGCAACTTTTTCAAAATCCATTTGTTCCACAGGAGCTCCCGTAACAATAGCACCATCAAATTTGCGTTTTTTAACCTCATCAAGACCTTTATAAAATTTTTCTAAATGAGTAAAAGGAGTGTTTTTACCTACATAGCTAGTAGTAGCTAAAAGTGTGATATTTACTTGCAAAGGAGAATTTGCAAGTAAGCTTAAAATTTGATTTTCTGTCTCAATTTTTTTTGGCATAAGATTGATGATTAAAATCTCTTGCGGACGGATATCTTGATGTTTTGCCCTCCTTGATCCCATGATAAAAGCATGTTCTTTTAAAAGCTCATAAGCGGGTATATTTTCTGGAATAATAAGTGGCATTTTTTCTCCTTTATTTAATAAACCTTATTTATGATAAAGCATGGTGGAATTTTTATCTCATTCCACTCAATGCAAACACACTTTTAACTTTCTATAGCTTGTTTTAAATCCGCTATCAAATCATCGCTATTTTCAAGTCCTATGCTTAAGCGTATAGTAGCTTTCGTAATGCCTGCTTTTTGGAGTTCTTCTTCGCTTAGTTGTGAATGAGTAGTAGAAGCAGGATGGATGATCAAAGACTTGCTATCACCCAAATTTGCAGCAAGTAAGAAAAGTTGAGTTTTATCACAAATTCTTCTAGCATGCTCATAATCTTTAGCTTCAAAGCTTAAAAGCCCGCTAGCAAAATTTTTATCAAAATATTTTTTAAATAAATTATGATAAGCATTACTTGCTAAAGTAGGATAATTTACGCCCTTGATATCAGGATGAGAATTTAAAAAATTCGCAACTTTTTCAGCATTTTGACTGTGTTTTTCTATACGCACTGCCAAGGTTTCAAGTCCTTGTAAAAGTAACCAAGCATTTTGAGGTGCTAAGCTAGCTCCTAGATCTCTAAGCCAAGTGATGATGACTCTAATACTAAAAATCGGCAAATCAAGTGTATTTAAATTCAGTCCATGATAACTTGGATCAGGAGTGTTAAAAGCTTTATATCTATCGTTATTTTTAAGCAAGTCGTTTAAATCTTTTCTTTCTATAAGTGCTCCACCCAAAGCACTGCCTTGACCGCTTACATATTTACTTAAACTATGCACGATTACATCCACGCCATGTTTAAAAGGTTGGAGTAAGAAAGGAGTAGCAACGGTATTATCACAAATGCTAACGATTTTATGTTTTTTTGCTATTTGGCTTATTTTTTCTATATCAGCTATGGCAATTTGAGGATTTGAAAGACTTTCGAAAAAAATCGCTTTTGTGTTTTGATCTATAACTTTTTCCAAGCTATCTAAATCATCGATATCAAATTCCCTAGCTTCTATGCCAAAATTTTTAAGTGTGTGAGAAATTAAAGTTTGAGTCCCACCATAAATTTTGTTCGAATACACGACATTATCTCCCGAACTTGCTAAATTGATAAGAGCATAAAAACAAGCTGCCATACCGCTAGCAACAGGAATTCCAAAAGCCCCTCCTTCGATATTAGCAAGTCTTTGTCCTAAAACATCGCTTGTAGGATTGCTAAGTCTTGAGTAAATATTGCCAAGTTCTTGAAGATTAAACCTTGCTGCAGCTTGATCCAAATTTTCAAAATTATACGCAGTGTTTTGATATATAGGCACACTAATACTTCTTTGAGTATCAAAATTATAAGCTCCGTGTAATGCTAAAGTTTCTTTATTGAAATTCATTTTTTATCCTTATTGTGTCAATGAAAAAATGTTAAAAAGCTTTTTATCGGCTTTAAACTAGGCTATTTGAAAATGTAAATTTATAGAATATGAGTATATACGAGTAGATTAAGCGTGCCAAGCACGCATACAGAAAGAAGAAAGCATTAAGTTAAAACTAATATAAGACATTTTTTCTCCTTTCTAAAAAATTATTGATTATTCTATCTTTAAAAAATAAAATTAAAATTAAATTTTAAAAAATTTATATCACATTGCTTAAAATTTTATTGCAACTCACCCCTAGCAAGAGTGAGTTAGCAATAAATTGAAGGCAGTTCAAGCCTAAGCCTAGTATTACAAGACTACCAAGATAGGCTTGTAAAGCAAGGCTGCTCCCTTTAAGGGAGCAAAAAACAATATTTTATAGAATACTAAGCTTAAATTATTGTTTAAGCTGGATTAGAGTTTGGAGCATTTGATCACTCGTTGAAATGGTTTTTGAGTTTGCTTGATAACCTCTTTGAATGATAATAAGCTCTGTTAAAGAACGACTTAAATCCACATTTGACATTTCAAGAGCTGAGGTTTTCATTTCACCACGACCTCCTGTTCCTGCTTCACCTACTACGATATTACCACTATTTGCAGTGACTTTAAAAAGATTTCCACCAATTTCCTCAAGACCTGAGTTATTTGCCACTGAAGCCATTGCTATTTTTGCTACAGCAAAGGTTTTGCCATTAGTAAATTCACCTAAGATATTACCTTTGTCATCCACACGGATAGCATCAGGTTTTAAGTTACCTGAAGTATAACCATCAGTTGCCTGTCCTGTTAGAGTTGAAGCAGAATTTGAGCTTACAAGGCCGTCATTACTTCCGCTTGTTCCAAAGGAAAGTTTGATTTGTTGATTTGGTGCGGCACCATTATTTGGTGAAAAATTTATCGTTCTTGGTGTATAACTAGCTAAAGATCCATCATTATTAAATCTTGCTGTTCCTACGATGATATTGTTTGGTCCTTCGCCTGTAGTGTTGATCTCAGCAGGTTCTGGCACACGGATAATCATTTGCCATTCATTACCCCCATCTTGAGTGGTGCTTTGCTTAACAAACTGCACTTCTAAAGTATGTTTTGAACCTAAGGAATCATAAATTTCAAGTCCTGCTGAAAAAGCAGAAAGCTTAAGTTGCTCGCTTTCTTTGATCTGATTTCCTATAACCAAAGGACCATCGAAAGCTTTAAAAATAGCAGTGAAAGCATCATTAGTACTTACAGTTCCTTGTTTGTTACTATAAGCTGTTATATTAAAACTCATATTTTTTGGATCTGTTGTAGTGGCATTTCCTACACCATTAATAGCATTTGGTGGAACAGTTGATTGTTCATTAGCATTGGAAATAGCAAAATGTCCATCTGCCGTTACTACTACTTTTATATTTTGATTAATATCAGCTGCAGCAAAAGTTCCACTTCCATCATAATCAACCCCATATCTAGCATCCCTTTGTAAAAGTTCTCTTAAATCTTCTGTGGTTCTAAAAGTTCTTACATTAGTATTTAAAAGTCCACCATTAACAGCATCCCAATAAGCTGCTGAACCTGGTTCAGTTGGTCTTGTAGTTGCATTAACACCAGGCTGGAATGCTGGTCCACCGTCAGGATTATACATAGGACCTATATCCACAGGGTTTGAACTATAAATATATTTATGTGCTGTTATTATTTGTGCATTTAGTCCACCAGTAAGCTGAACATTCGTAGCTGCTTGAGGAGGTTGTGGTGTAAATGTAATATTTGTAGCTGTCCATAAAGAAGAACCATTTTTATTAATAGTCGGTGTTCCAGCCTGTCCATTACCATTATTATTAAATGTAAATGTTTGATTGTTGTTATCCCATACAGCATTCCAAAGCTCACCTGCTGTATTGGTATTGGCAACCACAAGATTGATATTTTTCATATTATCTGTAGTACCATCGGCATTATCATTGACAAAATCAATTCCACTACCATCCTTATTTTTAACCGCTTTTACACCTGTTCCATCCCTTGTATCCGTTGGTGCAGTAAAGGTATTGATATAAGCAATAGCATCATCAATACTTTGAATATCAGCATTTTGAATTCTAACCCCATTTAAAGTTATATCTAAATTCACTTTTTGATTAGCTGTTCCCCAAAAAGCAGCAGTTTGATTTTGCTGTAAATTTGGATCAAAAGCATTTACTCCTACTTTATTGGTAGAATATGTTGCATCTGCATAAGATACCCAAATTCCTTGTCCATCTCTAAGATTAAGTCCTTGTCCTTTCGCGTTAAAAAGTGATCCCGCATCCACACCCTTTTCTGTCACTTCTACAGAATTCTTAGAAGTCGTATAAAACTGAGTGGTTCCTGTATCATTTTCATCTTCTGCTCTTTGGGTTTTAGTATTCCATCCATGAACAGAATCAAGTGCATAAAGATTTCTACTTGAAGTTCCTATATTTAAACCGCTATTTAAATTCGCTTTGATGGCTACTTCTGTAGATTGCGCTGCAGGGATATGCATACCGGGATCGATAAAAATATTTTGTGGAGTTCTTGAACTATCTATAGTTTGATCATCCCAGTTGATATTCCACCCTTGGACAACAAAACCTGCATTATTAACAAAATTTCCATAAGCATCGAGTTTAAAATCCCCACTCCTTGTAAGATAGCGAGTAAGCCCCCCATCATCACTCACCATAAAAAAACCATCACCATTTATAGCAACGTCAGTGTTTTTATCTGTGGTTTGAACTGAACCTTGAGAATGAATTCTAGTTGTAGAACTTACTGAAACGCCAAGACCGATTTGAAGTGGATTAGATCCGCCTCTTCCATCAGTTGGAGCTGTAGCAATTTTCACAGTTTGGCTAAACATAGTCCCAAAATCTGCACGAGAGTATTTAAAACCAGTGGTATTAACATTTGAAATGTTATTACCTTCAACATCCATCGCAACTTGATGTGCTTGTAGTCCGCTTACGCCAGACCAAAGTGATCTCATCATCTTAAATCCTTTATAAAATATTGCTTTAAAAAAATTTAACGCTTTGGCTTTAAAAAACTTTTGCGTTTATGTGAAGTTTACAAGCAAGTTCTGTTCCAACTTTTGAAATTTTTTATGAATTTTTAAAAAATTTATAGAAAAAATTTAAAGGTATTTTAGGAGTTTATGAAGCTTTGGGCTTTTGTGTAATAAAAATTACTAAAATCACACCCTAACTCTTAAATTTGCTGCATGGGTTAAAGCTACTGCAATAGCATCTGTGATATCCAAAGGCTTGATATCTTTACTAAGTCCTAAAAGCCTTTTTACCATAAAAGCAACTTGTTCTTTAGTTGCTTTGGCTTTTCCTGTAACGGCTTTTTTTACTTGTAAGGGAGTGTATTCTGCAAAATCTCCATAAATTTGAAGAATTTTTAAAGATAGGGCTCCGCGAAATTGTGCGAGTTTTAAAACGGTTTTTGGATTGTAAGCAAAAAAGATATCTTCTATAGCCACCTCATCAAAAGAATGATTTTTAAAAATCAAGTCCAAACCCTCGCAAAGCTCTGTGATTTGATACTGTAAGGTACTTGGCTTTATCTTTATAAGTCCTGCTTCTATGAGAATGTTTTTTCCTTTGTCAGCTTCTATGATAGCATAACCACAATTTCTCGAACCTGGATCTATACCTAAAATTTTCAAATTCATACCTTTTGAAAAATAAAATACAAAAGCGGATTTTAACCTTTTTTTATAAAATTTAAGATAAAATTTATACATTATGCAAAATTTAAAGAGAGATT
>NZ_CP040614.1:0-71914 GCF_012889415.1 Campylobacter sp. CFSAN093246
AGTTTTCTCCCCTGTGTGAAATTCAGGATCTAGGTATTGAGGTTTATAGTCTTTGTAGGGGGAGTTTTGTTTGATATTGTGTGCTTCAAACAAAGCTTTGGAATATTCTTGGGTGTATTTGCCTACTTCACGCCCATCTTCTCTTTTATCAAATATAATTTGATTCGTATTTTTATCAACTTCTAATATAAGTCCATTAGAAGTATAAATCTCGTAAATATCTTTATTACCGCTCATTATTTATCCTTTCATCCTATATATAAACCATCTTCCATGATTATAGTTGTAGCTAGTCTGCCTATAAACTTATTAGAATAATCTTGGGATTTATTAGTATCATCACTTTCTTCCTCATCATATTCATTTTTTCTTTTGTTTTTTACATATTCCTCATTTATCCCCCTATACATCACTTCTAAATTATGTTGTCCTATAGCTTCTAAATTTTCCATCAATCTTCTTGCCTTTTGCCTATCTTCTATGAACTTACCCTTTTCATCTTGAGTGGTATTATAAATCCCATTTGCATATTCATATAAAATTTGTATAGTATCATTATAAGCTAAGATAGGGTGTTGTTTTATCACTGGGTGTTGTATTTTATACTCTTCTTTTCTTTGAAAATGTTCTAGCTTATATATATTACAATTTCTAAGTTCTATATTGTTTTTTTCAAAAAATTCCTTATCATTTAAGATATATTTGCCTTCATTGATTTTATCTTCCTTAAAAGCACTTCTTTTTTCATCTAAAATAATATAAGATAAAAGTCTTTTTAAGGCAAATTCCCTAGCTTCACTTGAAGTTGTAGCACAAGCAATACTAGGATAATAATTAAGCCCACCCGTGCATAATAAAGAACCAAAAATAAACTCAGATAAATCAAAACTCATAAATCTAGAATTTATCAATAAAGGATAGGTTATATATTCTTCTTTTTTTACAGCTAAAGGAAAATCATAATTGTAAGTAAATTTTTCATACATTAGTTTTTCATATAAAATTTTCAATCTTTCATAATTTGTAGGCAAAAGTGTATCGATAAAAGATCCTGCTAAATTTTTTAATATATCCACGCTCAAGTCTTTACTCATTTTAATAGAAAAATCAATAGCTAATTGTTTTTTTACTTTTGATATCAAATGAATTTGCTTAGCTTTATCCAATCTTGAAAAACTCTTTGACTTTTTTAATTCACTTGCATATTCTAATTGATTAAAATAATAATAATTTGTTCCTATTTGATATAAAAAAAGCTTATTGAGTGATTTTTTACTTTTTGGATTAATTTTTATAAAACGCCCCTTAGGGCTAAGTGCATAAAATATCCCTAGTTCTTTAAAAAAATGTGCTTTAAAACTAGAAAATAATTTATTACCATAATACTTTTTATCTAAGCTTGAATCTATAAAAAATAAAATCATTTTTTTAAAAAAATCAGGCTGACTCATAAAAAATTCTGTAAAAGGAAAAAGTTGCTTAATGATATTAAAAAAAGTAATATCTATAGATAATTTTGCAAGTTCTTTATCAAGCATAATATCTTGAATGCTTTTATCTAAATCTTTTTTTGAAGGAAGAGTTTTGTCTGTTTGTATATTTTCTTCAAATTCAATCTCCTCATCAAAGCTTTCATTTAAGGTTTTTAAAAAATTTACATAAGTTTGATCTTCTTCTTCAAAATCATTTTCAAACATAGCTTTAGCTAATTCATCTAAATAAATAACTTCATTTATTCTATTTTTTTCATCTGCTTGCATATCCAATTTTTTATTTATGAAAATATATCTTTTTTCATTGTCAAACATAGTATAAGATTTTGAAAAAATGACTTTTAGCTTATTAATGTGATTAAGATTAAGCGCCTGATAATAATATAATCCTCTATCGGCGCATATTTCATATTTATGTTTTTTAAATTCTTTTTGAAAAACATATAAGGTGCAAGTTATTAAAAATAAATGTAAAATAGAATATTCATATGAATTTTGAACAGAATAAGAAACCAAACTTTTATTCATATTGTCTAAATAATCATTAAAAAGCTCGACATATTCTTTTACTTTTACTTTTTCTTTTTCGCTAATTTCTTCCAGTTCTTTAGGCAATTTAAAAAAGCTATCAATATAAGCAAAATCTTGCTTAACTTTTTCATATTCTAATCGTTCGTTTATATGTTCTAATAAATAAAGTTTCATCCAAGAATATGTTTGATTATAAAAATTAAAATACCCTTTATATTTTTGATAAATCTGTCCATCAAGTTTCACAAAAGGACAAAGTTGCAATACATAATCATCTTCCTTTTTAACATCTCTTTCTATAAAATAAGAGCCATAATCTCTTTTACTAGGAAATTGTTCTTTTAATCCAAGTTTTTCATTTTTTGTAAGGGATTTTGGGCGATTTTTTATTATTGCTCCTAATTTTTTTTGATACAAGTCCTCACAAAGTCCTGCATTGTTAAGCTGTGGTGGATTAGTAATAAGCAAATAATTTTTACCCATTTTGGTTGTATTGATTTGATCAGTATTTTTTTTATCTAATATCATTTCTACTAGCATGGAAGAATTTAAATCAGGATATTCTGCATAAAAGAAATGATTGAGTTTAGAGATATTTAAATTGATTGCTTTTTTTAATGTTGTATCAAAATTATTTAAACTAGAATTCACTAAAAGTGTATTATCTAACTTTTCATTTTCAAATTTTAGATTATTTTCTAAAAAATTATCAAAAATACCTTGAAATTCTTCATCTAAAATAACTTTATAAAAACTATTTTTATAAAGACTAATAGAAGGTACATTAGAATAAGATGAAAAATCTAATAATACTTTATCATCTATAATCAATACATCAGATAAAATTTCTTCATTGCACAAAGCGATAATAGGATAAAGCTTACTAGCAATAAGCTCTAAAAGTGGATAAGCAAAATCATAATAATATTTTTGTTCCTTATACTCTTGATACTCAGCAGAAGAATTATAAGCTTCAAATAATGTATTTACAACAAAAACATAAGGATTTTTTTTGACTAAAGAGACAGGTTTTTTAAGATTGGTTACAGAATCTAATATATTGATAAAAAATTTTGCTATAGCTCTAATAATTTGCTTATATTCATCATCATTAGATTGAGTAATATTTTTTAAAAGTGTATTAAAAAGTGTATCTAGGGTAAGTTGTATCTTTGGTTTAATTTCTTGCTCAAAATAGTTAGATTCTTTGATATTTTTTAATAATATATTTAATTCTTTTTGAATTTCTTTTAAAAAATTTTCAATATTTTCTACATTGTTTTCATCAATAATTTTATTGAGCGTTTTATTTTCATTTTGATTAATTGCATTATTTAAAAATTTTAAATTATTAAAGATAATTTTTTTAATGCTAGATAAATTTTTATCAGAGCTAAATTTTTGTTCTTTTGTGATTTCGTCTTTATTGGCTTGATTTAAATGTATGATTTTAAAAGTTTTTGTATTATCAATTTTAAAATTATCTTCAATAGTATGCAGTGTCTTATACAAAGAATTCTTAGCTTCTTTATATCCATCAAAATCACTGCATATAAAAATAATTTTATTAGCATTTTTGGTAAGATTTTTTAACTCGATTTCTAAATTATGATTTGATGCAATTAAAGTAAAATTTTTTATTTTCATATTTTAACCCCATTTACCACCACAAATTTACAAACATAAAGCTCTTGTTTTCTATCTTCATCTTCTAAGATTTCATCTAGTCCTTGTGCGATTTGAAGTTTTAAATTTTGCATTTTTGCAGGAGCTAAAAAACTAAAATGATATTCGTTTAATTCTTTATTATCTTCTAAAGCATTTTTGATGATTTTATCATACTCATGTAGCTGTGTAAAATACCCTACTCCTAAATCTTTATTTTCAAATTCCTTATAAGCACTTTTATAAACTTTAGCAATGTTTTTTGGGATAATAAAATAAAGTTTGATTAAATTAGTATCAAAGCTAAGATTTAATTCTTTAAATTCATAATCTTTACTAAAGTCTTGTTTGAATTGATTAAGAATATTTATATCCTCTATATCTTTTAAATCTTTTAAATCTATATTAAATTCATTTAAAGCCTTATCTTGTTCTTTTTTTTCATTATTGATTAAAAGATTATAGATAGGTAAATTATCTTTTTGAAATCTATCACTTTTATAATGAAGTCTTATTATAGGTTCTTTTAACTCTATTTGATTTTTACTTTGTTCTCCTAAGCCCTCTTTAGGATCAAAGCTGTGATCAAATTTAAACTTAGTAGGAGTAAAGCTTACTTTTAAAGCAAAGCCTTTATCTGTTTTACAAGCTGAGATGAGTTCTTGTAAGATTACATATTCATTATTGACTTTCTTTTGAGATAAGGATCCTTTTACATTAACAACTTTAGTACAAGGAACACTTACACCTGCTATAGTATTAGGACAAGCTACTATACTAGAGTTTAATAAATCACTTTCTAGCATAATAGGCACACCATCATCTTTAAAAGTTTTTCCTTTGTTTGATTTAAGTATGACTTTACCTCCATGGATACATTCTAGGTTTTGATTTTCTAAAAGAGCATGAAGTTTAGCTATAGCTTGTTTTTTATCTACTTGTGTGGTTTTTTGTTCTTTTAAAGTGTTTGAAATTAAGTCTTTATACTCTAAGCTTTGTTTGCTTAAACATTCTAATTTAATATTTAAAGAATTTTCTATAATAGAATAATTAAGCAAGCAAAGTTCATCATTTTTATAAAAGATACTAAGTCTTCCTAAACCACTGCTTTCATCTTTAGGAGAAAAATAATAACTAGGTGTATCTTGTTTTATAGTATTATCTTGATCTAATTCTCCAAAGTAAAAAGGATTGTTAGGAAGTTCATTTGAGCCTGTAAGGAGAGTGGAGTTTAGGAAGATTTTTATATCTAAACTTTTAAAATCTATTTGGTATTTTTCTTCTATGTCCTTTATATCCAAAACACTTCTATCTTTTGCAAAAATATCACAATGATTATCATAAATATGGATTAAATTTGACATAGAGATGAAAGAAGTATTGTTAGAATTATCTTGCAAATTTACTTTATCTAAGAATATGATTTTTATATTATTTGTCTTTAATACTATGGTATTGGTATTTTTATCATAAAATTGCTCTATGTTAAATACTTCGTTTAAAATTAAATTAACATCATTTTCCTTAGTATTAAAGCTTTGATTATTTAGATTATCTTGTAAGGAAATTTCTTTATTTAAATAGTCTTGGATATCTTTTATTTTTTCATTTCTTTTTTCTTTTAAAGTATTGATAGATTTATAAAGCCTTTTTCTAGCATCAAGATAGGTATCATTTAGATTTTCTTTATCTAGGATGAAGATTTTTGTGAAAGTAGAATTATAACCTAGATTGTTTATAGCAGTAGCTTGGGTGAAAAGCTCTTCTTGATTATAATTTATAGCTATGGAATTTTCACATTGATATAAGGCTTTTAAATATGCTATGGATGAATTTTTATCTATTGTGTCTATTTCGTCATTGTTTATAAAAGCAAGCCTTGTTATAAATAATTCTCTATCCATTTTTTTCTAAATATTTAAGATAAATGAATATTATATCAAATATATTAAATTTTTAATAGTCTTTAAAATATATACATCAAATATGCACTTGCAATTAATATAATAATATTGCATAAAAACCCTATAAACCAACTTAATTTTTTGCGTTTTTCTTCTGTGCTATAACATTTAAAAAAATAAGCTTGTAATAAACAAGAAAATATAATAAATGTGATTGTAAAAAAAATAAAATTTATAAAGATTAAAAATTTAGAACACTTATATACTATATATTCTTGTGGTGATAATTCTTCAGCTTCTGGAGGACCGAGCATTACATATCCTCTATAAGTTTCAAGATCATAGCTAAGATAAAATATGATAATAATAGCTGTAAAAAAGATAATAAAAGATATTGAAAAATAAGATTTTAAAAATTCTTTTATGTTAATTCTCATCCAATAATTTATAATAGAAAAGGCAATAAGAACGCTTAAGGCTGTAATATAAAGTATTGTATCAATAGTAACAAGCCTAAAAATAAATCCTACCAAACCCCAAAAAATAGAAAATGTAATATCTTCTCCCATTTAAACTCCTGTATTATAAAGCACATTATAAGCTTTATCTTTAAAATCAAGCTTAGTGATAAAATCTTTACTATAAAGTCTAAAATCCAAACCATAAGGAGTGAATTTTTGATAGTCTTTAAAGATTTTCATATACCACATACACACTCGCAATTAATAAAAAGATATTACACACAAACCCTATAAACCAACTTAATTTTTTGTGTTTTTCTCCTGTGCTATAACATTTAAATAAATAAGCTTGTAATAAACAAGGAAATATAAAAAATGTGATTACTAAAAAAAACATAGTTGCAAAGGTTAAAAATTTAAAATAATTACGCACTCTATATTCTTGCGGTGATAATTTTTCAATTTCTGGAGGATCAAGTAATACAAGCGATTTATAAAATTCAAGATCATAGCTAAGATAAAATATGATAACAATAGCCATAAAAAAGATAATAAAAGATATTAAAAAATAAGATTTTACAAATTCTTTTATGTTAATTTTAATCCAATAATTTAAAATAGAAAAGACAACAAGAACACTTAAAGTTGTAAGATAAAATTTTATATTAGTAAAAGCAAGAATAAATCCAAATAAACCCCAAAAAATAGAAAGTATAATATCTTCTCCCATTTAAACTCCTGTATTATAAAGCACATTATAAGCTTTATCTTTAAAATCAAGCTTAGTGATAAAATCTTTACTATAAAGTCTAAAATCCAAACCATAAGGAGTGAATTTTTGATAGTCTTGATAATCTTGATTGTAAAGATAGTATTGTTTGGTTTTTGGAGATTGCAGAATTCTTTGAGGGCTTATTGAACAATCAATTTTATATCCATCTATTTCCCATTCAAGCCATTCTCTATAAGTTGCCATTTGCCGCAAAGAACCTTCTATGCTAAAAGTTTTCGTATTAAAATCCCAAGCTCCAACAGGTTGTCCTAGCTTGATAAAATTTCCCTTATCATCAAATTCATGTCCTTGATCTAAAAAATCAAAGCTATCATAAACATAAACAAGCATTTCATCAACGCGGTATAGCACTTTTTCTCTATCTCCTTGAATTTCTTTTTTAATGCTTAATTTTGAAGGAACAAAATTAAAAGAAAATTTACCACTACAAGCATAAAGAGATAGATCTTGCATGAGTTCATCATAAGTTTGCTCTAAAGTCTCATATGTATTATAAGTAAGTCCAAATGGCGATGTCGCAAAAATAAATTTATCAAGTCTAGCATAAGAAAAATCTACCTTAAATTTCTCTGCAATATTTATACCTAAATTTTGCCAAATTTGTCTGAAAAACTCATCATCACCCACACCTATATATTGACAATTTAAAGTATCAAGCTCATAGGGCTTACAGTCTAAAATGCGTTTATAATCTTTTGAAATTTCATCATTTTCTTTAATGATGATATAAGATTCTTCATTTTTATCGCTTCGATTTTCTTTTATATCGATCGCAAAATCAAATTTATATTCTCCTCGAGGCAAATTTTTTAATATCAAAATATTATGAGTTTTTTGTAAGATTATTTCTATTTGCTTTGTAAAATTTTGAGTGTATATGTCTTCTTTTGTATGAAATTTTTTACTTAGTCTTTTTATTATAGGAAAATGAGAATAAAACTTATCCCAATCTAGCGTAGTGTAAAATTTAATAGAACGCCTTTCTTCTCTTACTTCATTTGTTTTATTATCTACATGGCGCGAAAAACGCTCTGAATTTTGCCTTAGTCTTTTCATCTCTTGGGTTTGTGTGTTGTTTGGATAAGGGGTATAATGTAAAATAAGAGGTTCTATACCTTTACTTTGTAAGAAATTTTGTATTTCTTTTAGTCTTTGTTCTGCTTGGGGATTATTAGGCTTATTTTGTTTTACGGGGAGATGATAATTTTGTATTGTATCTATCTTAGGGCTATTTTGCCACAATACTTGAAGTTGATAGCTAATAGCCCAACCTAGTGTTGCTATTTCATTATTGCTTTTTTGATAGTATTTAAATTCATTATAACAACACTCTAATTCTGTAGGTAACACTGTTTCATCATATTGTAAAGTGCTAAAATTTATATTATTAATATAAATTTGGCTCTTTAAAGTTTCTTCATTAATATGTCCTACTGGAACAATGTTTTCCCAAAAAAGTTCTTCATCCATTATTTCATCCTATTGTTTTTATATTTTAGAAATTCCTTAAGCATGTTCTCATTTAAATTTATAGAATACCTAGTCCAGCACATTCTAGCATATTTATAAAGTTTCATATATTTGGCTTGTTTTCATATATTATTTTATCCTTTATGATTTGCATTTGAATTCATTACTAGGAGAAAAATAATAACTAGGTGTATCTTGTTTTATAGTATTATCTCGATCTAATTCTCCAAAATAAAAAGGATTATTAGGAAGTTCATTTGAGCCTGTAAGTAATACACCTTGAAAATAAATTTTAGAATGAGTTAAATCAACATTTTTAGCCCTTAAAACTTCACAATCAATCACTTCTTTATCATAAGCAAAAATTGTTTCTTTTACTTTTTCAAGAGGCATGAATTTTCCTTAAATTTTTAGTCATTTTATGATAACTTAAACTCCAGTATTTATCGCTTTTTTCTCCTGCTAAAACATTAAAATAAAATTCATTTCTATCTTTTTGATATTCTTGTGAGATATTACCATAATCATATTTATGATAAAGCATTCTTGAAAGCATTTCATCTTTAGGTATAAAAACAAAAGGATAAAATTTACTCGCACTAAAATTATTATATTTTTGACTCAAATCTAAATCTTGTATCGCAATAGCTTCATAATCATTACTCGCTTTTAAAAGTTTAATTTGTCTATCTTTTCTATCGAAATAAATCAATTCAAAATCGCCTTTTATGCTTGTATTAAATTTTTTAGTGATAGATTCCAAACGAAAATCTAATTTATTATATATACTTTTAAGTTGGGAGGCTTTATCATAAAATTTTTTAATACTTTCATAATATCTTTGATTTTCTATATCTTTTTTACAAAAAGTTTGTATTTTCTTTTCTAAATTTTCCTGATTTACATAACATATATAATTATTATCTAGCATAGATCTAGTCCAAGTAATAAAAGCTCTTGCGCCTTTTACACTTTGTAAATTATCATCAATGTTTTGAAATTTCAAAAAGATAGAGTGAAGAGATTTGATCAAGCCAAAGATATCTATCAAATTTCCAGGCACTTTATATTCATCATCAATAAGCTCTATTCCTATATCAGAAAGTTTTTGAATAACCCAAGTAACGCAGTTGTTTTCAAGAAGCTTATAGGTAAATTCTTCATTGATTGGTTCTTTGCTATTAGGTGTAATTTCTTTTGTAGTATTAAAATCATTTTTAATATTTGCAAGTAGGATTTCATATTGTTCTTTAGAAAGTTCTAAAGTGCAACGATTAGAGGGTTTGAAAGCTTGGGGGCTTCTTAGTTTTTTAATAATATAACAATTTTTATCAATATTGCTATCTAATACATATTGGTTATTGTTAAATACTTTGCCAGGAGATCCTATAAGAGATTCTGCAACATTAGCAATTCCAGTTCCAAAACCCCAAAAACCATCATTGAATTCATTAGGTTCTTTAGCTTCATACCATTTTTGATCTATCTTGTCCCATTCTTTGTTTTTAAGATATTCTTGTCTTAATGTTTCATCTGCTTTATCAAGCTCATCAGGACTTTTGCCTTTGGTAAGTCCTAAGAAAGCGTGGGTGAAATCTTCTCTTTGCCAGTAACACTGATTTTTAAAATCCAAAAAACATTCTACCAATGGATCAATATAAATCGTAACATAATATTTCATTTATAAAATCCTCCTAATAACTCAAATATACATACCATAGCCACTAAAAAAATATATCCACATAAAAAAGTTATTAAAATTCTCCAAGCTCTTAAAAAGATAAAAATTATAGGTGCAAAAATAAAAAATAAAATTTTAAAATTATAGATAAACTCATGATATTTCATATATATAAATATTAATATCACAAGCAACAATAATGCAAAAAAATTTTTAATATAAAGCATATTCAATATAAAAATAAATAACATAATAAATAAAATAGTGAATTGATCATAATTATTACTGATATAAAAATATACCATAGGAATGATAAAAATCCCTACACTACATACAAACCAAGCAATTTGTCCACTTGATATATTGTCTATTCCTTTGCTTTCTAGCTTTGTTTTGAGTTTAGAATAAATAGGAATTTGCAAATTTACTCCTAATATAGATAAATTGTTTTATTATAACCAATCTACTTAATACTTTTAATTAATTTAAATTCTTTGTTTTTAAGATATTCTTGTCTTAATGTTTCATCTACTTTATCAAGCTTATCAGGACTTTTGCCTTTGGTAAGTCCTAAGAAAGCGTGGGTGAAGTCGATTTGCTTTATGCTTTCACCCAGGGTTTGAAAAAGATCATTCATTTATATTTTCTCTAGCTTGTTCCATAAGTTCTTTTGTACTTACTTGTGGTTTGTAATTAAATGATTTAGAATAACTTGAAGCATTTGCACATTCTTTGATTTTAGATTCTAACTCTGTAGCATTTTTTGGATCTTCATAGTATTACATACTTTTTTGGCTCTGAAGAGCAAGCAGAAAAAACACAAGCAGTAACTACACTTAATAAAGCTAGTTTGATTGTATTTTTCATTTTTAATCCTTTTTTTGTATATTTATAATAATTATAATATACTATTATTAACTAATAATATATAAAAAATATTTTTTATATATTATTATATATTATGATTACAAAGAGTAACTATTATTGTCTAGTTATCTCTTTTTCAGGTTGTGTTTTTTCCATAGATTTAAAAGCTTTAAGTTTATTATGAAAATCAATGAAATTTAATTGTTTTTTGACTTCATCAAGCCCTTTATTTAAAAAAACGTCATTGAAATCACTTATTCCTTGTTCTGCTTCTTGATTGCTGATTTTTGGAATAATAACTTTAATATCTGAAAATTTTTGTTGAATTTCTTTTGCAGTTTCCACCCCGACATTAGAAAGTCCTTTTAATTCTCTTTTTTTATCATTATCGGCTATTAAGGTAATAGGAGTGTTTTGAAATTTGTTTTTTAGGGTTTCAACGATTTTTGATAAGTTTCCAGCATCTATACCCATTATTACAGGCTTATTGAGTGCTTTGTATATAGTTGCAGCAGTAGCAAAGCCTTCTGCTATGATAAATTCTTTGCAATATTCTAGGTTTTTTGCACCTATTAGGTGAAAACATCCAGATTTTTTTGCAGAATATTCAATGCCTTGCTCTTTTTCTTCTTTAGTTTTAATTACACCAATAATTTTATCACCATTTGGGAATATTCTTTGCACAGACCATAATTTGCCATTTTCATCTTTTAAGGGAATAAGTAAAGAACCTTTGTTATCCTGCTTAAGATAAAAGTTTTCACTAAAACCTTTTTTCTTTAAATAAGGATGATTTGAATGAGCCCAATTAGCTTGATTATATTCTTCTTCAATTTTTAATGCTGTTTTTTGCTGAAGCTCTAAAATGTCTTGTTTCGTATTATTGCTTGTAGAATTATGTAATCTTTTTTGACTAGGAGTTTGATAACTTACAATGTTTTGTTTTGCATTTTCTAAAGGCATTTTCCAATTTTCTTTAATACCTGTTTTAAAATTTTGAATAAAACCAGCAGGGTATTTATCTAAAAATCCACTATAAGCTCCACTCATTTCTCTGCCTTTATCTGTTGTTGTTTTTACTCTGTGGATTTTGCCATCCATGATAGGTAAGCCATCAATAATTAAACCTTGATTTTCTAAAGCAGATTTAAAAGTAGTTAAAACTTCATTTTCATCAAATGAAAATTCTTTATTTTGGTACGGATAAAACCATTGTGAGAAAATATTTTTATCTAAGCTTTTTGGAGCAAACCATTTTTTTTCTTTATCATCCCACATTGCCCCTAATGATTTTACTTTTTCTTTGTCTTTAAATGGAACATAAAGATAAATTCTTTTTTGTGGCATCGTATATCCTTTTAGTTTCCTTTAATATTATTATTGCTATAATTGCAATTAAATTCAAAGGGCTTCCTAGTAGCCCACTTTTTTTATATTAACAATATTCCAAAATTTCTTCGTTAAATGTTTTAATTAAATCACTTAAGAATAAATCTATTTTTTGTGGATTTAATCCTATATGAGTGTTTTCTATTTTTGTCGTTAATCTTGGATAATGTTTGCCATTTTTTTCTGTAGTTTTTAAAATATTTTCCCAATGATAACTTCTATTTCTTAGATTTTGTAATAAGCTAAGAACAATATCAACCTTATGCGTATTTCTAAAGCGTAATTTTATACCATTTTCAAAAAAGAAATTTCTATTGTGTTGATTGTAGTTTCTAAAATTGATATTTTTTAAATCCATTATAGAGTTTTGTAATTTATTTTCTTTGATAAGATGAATAATAGCTCCTAAGCTCATACGAGAAAGATATTGATGATGAGATAAATTTCTATTTTTTTCTCTATATTCAATTTCATCTTTAGCTTTTTTAATATTTTCATCATTAGAATTTTTTATCCAATTACTATCTTTCTCTGATAATTTATTATCTAGTTTATTTCTAAGAATAATTTCTAATGTAGCAATTTTTGGAGTGATTTTTCCTACAAATTTAAGGTTATCATAATGCTTTACAATATCATCATTATAAGAAGATAATCTCATTTGAGAAAACAGATCATTAAAATTTGTTAGATTATTCATTCTTTACCTTGATCGAGAATATGTTTTTTCGTTGCTAATTTCTTTATCTGGTAAAACTTTATTTAGTTTTTTTGAAAAATTCATTCATTTTTTCTTTTAACAATATTCATTTTTTAGTTATCTATTTAGCAAAATAAAAAACAATAATTAATTACCATTTTTATTTTTATTAATAAAAACGGATGAGAGAATATCAATATGTTCTAATAAACCTTTTTTGATTCGAGTTTCTGGAAATCTCATAGTATCTAATTGCACAATAAGCCCTTCTTTTCTAGCGTGTTTTACAGTAGGAACAAAATCGCTATCCGAAGTAATTAAAATGATTTTTTCCACTTGGTGTTTATTTGCTAAAGTTGCAATATCAAGTCCTATTTTCATATCTACACCTTTTTGTTTAATATCTATAACAAAATCTTCATTGCTTAGTTCGCTAACATCAATTTCACCTAATCTTACAGCAAAATACGGTTGCTTTCTTAGATGTTTTAATAATTCACTTCTAAATTTATAAGTTGTAGTTTTGCTTAAATTTTTAGATTTATCAGTTTTTTCTATAGGAGGCATAGGAACATTTTTATCTAACGGTTCGCAATCATAAATATAAACTTTATATAAATAGTCTTCACTTCTTCTAAGAGTTTCCCACACATAGTCTTTTAATCTTTTGGCTAATTCTGCGGCTTCCATTGTTTTAATGCTTTTGCGTGTATTGTATCCTTCAATAAAAAAGAAAGATCTACAAGAACAGCAGTCTTTTTTGGTTGAATTATAGAAAATTCTGTATCTTTATTGGACAAATCCATAATATGTAGTCCTATTTGCTAAATCTTGAAGGCAAAATGAGTCGTCATTTTAAAAATATTATGTAAAAAGACCCCTCTATGCTAATGATGCTGTAATTCTAACATAAAAAACATTAATAAGAACTTACTTAGAGATAAGCAACTCATTTTCTTCTCCTTGTGAAAATTCTAATTCGATTAAGTCAAATAAACTTCGACAGTCATAATCTTTTTCATCTTCAATTTATCTTTTCGTTTTTTGCAAGGATATTGTAACATTTTTAATTATTAATATTTAAAGTTCTTGCCTCTTTTAAAATCAATTTTCTTATATAAGTGCCATATTCACTTGCTAAATCTAAAACCATTAATTTTTTCAAAATTTCCATTTCTTGTTCATTAAGTCTGCAAACTACTAAATTATCTCTTCTTAGTTTTTGATCTACGGTTTTTCTTCCAGCTGATTTTTTATCAGCTTTACTATATGTTTTTTGAGAGCTTGTTTCAGAGTTTAAAGCTTCTGCTATTGTAAATGGTTTTTTTTCCATTATTATTTATCCTTTCTAATAAAATCTAAAAGTCTTTGATATTCATTGAAAAAGTTTGTATAGCTTAATCTTGAAAGATTGTTTTCATTATAAAGTTCAGTAAAAGAAGCTCCACTACTCATAGAATTTTCAATTATCTTTGAAAATTTAAAGAAAAAAAGATTTAAATCTGTAAAATTGCTTTCAAGAGTTTCACAAATTTGCTTTTTTTCTTTCTCATCTCTATAGTCTGTAACTAAAATACAAACTTTACCATCATTACCTATTTCGTTTAAAGTTTCTAATGTTCTAAGTAAAGAATTATAATTACTCGTGCAAGGAACAATAATCTTATTGCTTTCTTTAATAATATCCAACACTCCTTTTTCTACAAACCCACCAAAATCATAAACGCAATTATCTATTTTTTTTGGAGTTGGTAAAATTTTTGCTTTTTCAGGATAAATTTTTTCTATAATAGAATTATCATTGCTTTGTAAAAAATATTCTAAATCTTTAGCAATTGAAAAAGCAAAAGGAGTCTTTCCAACACCACCTTTTTTATTTATAACAGATATTATCATTAAAAAACCTTTTTTATATTTTTGTATAATATTATATATTATTATTTATTAATAAATAATAAAAATAAATAATATTTATTTTTGTTTCTTTGATTTTTTAGTGATAGTTTTGTTTTATATTCTAAATAATCTTCTAAATGTGTAGGTAGCATGAAGTCAAAAAACAATTAAATTTCATTGATTTTCATAATAAGCTTAATACCTTTGAAAATCCTACAAAAACAATATCTCAAAAAGATATAACAAGATAATTCATCATATTAAAATAAAAAATAATTATTTCTTATAATTATTTTGTGAAATATTATATAATAATATTATTATTTAAAATTAATTTTATTATATATTAATAAATATTAGTATATTATAGTTACTATAAATATATATAAAATTATAGAAAAAAGAACTTTTATGCAAAATTTAATTAAACTAAGTTTATTAAGTATAGTTACTGCTTGTGTTTTTTCTGCTTGCTCTTCAGAGCCAAAAACAGTGCAATATTACGAAGATCCAAAAAATGCTACAGAATTAGAAGCTAAAATCAAAGAATGCGATAAAAATGCTAATTCTGCACAAACTGACACAGAATGTGCAAATGCTTATAAAGCAAACTATTCTAAGTCATTTCAAAAGCCATTATCAAGTGCTAAAGATTTTTTTAAGAACAACAAATGAATTTAGATCTTTTTCAAACTCTAGGCGAAAGCATACAACAAATTGTTGATGCTATAAAAACAAATAAAATATATAAATAACCCTTATATTCTAAAGGGTTATCTTATTAATTTTAAATAACTAATTTAACTTTATATCAAGGATATGGATCCTCTTTTGCATCACCTCTTCCAGTAAGATTCTTCCATCCTTTCAACTTATGTTTATCAGGTTCTTTTCTAAAATTTGGACAAGGAGGCAATGAGTCACTTGAACTGATTGTTATTTTCCGTTTGCAATCAACACATTCAAATTCTCCTCCAGAAACATCTGAACCATAAGGAATATAACTTTTATTCATATACTACTCCTAATTATTAATTTATTATCATATTTTACCTTAAACTTTATTATATATAAATAAATATTAATATATAATAAGTTACTATAAATATACATAAAAGGAAACTTATGGAAATAAAATATTATCCGCCAGTTTTTCGCCAAGATAGCTTTCATTGTCCCCATTGCAATGTTTACTCTCATATAAAATGGGAAGATACTTGTCTAGATTTTTATCATGTTGAATATTTGTGTTCAATCGCATTTTGTAATCATTGTAAAAAATATTCAATATGGCTAAATGAAACCAAAGAAATGTTATATCCAAAAACAATAAATGTTCCTTTACCAAATGAAGATCTCAAAGAAAACATAAAGCAAATATATAATGAAGCGGCAATCATACTTAATGATTCACCCAGAGCAGCTTGTGCTCTAATGCGTCTTGCATTACAAGAACTAATGAAAGAATTAGGAGAAAAAGGAAAGGATCTTGCTAGTGATATATTAAACTTGAAAAACAAAGGACTTGATGAACAGATAATAAAAGCCTGTGAAATTGTAAGAATAGTAGGAAATAATGCTGTTCATCCTGGAATCATTGATATAAATGACAATCCAGAAATTGCCTACTGTCTTTTTGAGACGATTAATTTAATTGCAGAAAAATTAATCACTCAAAAAATAAAAACAGAAAAATTATTTAATAAAATACAAAATTTAAAAAACAAAAAACCTAAAATAAATCCTTAATTTAAGAAAAAATTAGGAAAATAGGCACGAATGATAAGGTTGTTTGAAAGTAAATACTATTATATATTACTAATTTTTAATATATAATAGTTATTTTTAGTAATTAATGTTATATGTTAAATTAGTTTTATGTTCCGCATTAAACCCAATATCGAATAACAAAGGTATTTCATAAATTTTAAGCCTTTTAGCTTCATTTACACTATTTGGGCTAAAAATAGAATCTATTTCGTTAAATAAAAAAATTCTCCTTGTTTTGCCTGACAATTTTGACATATATTCATAAGGTAGTAACTTTTTGTTGTATTGGAATATGAAATTTTCATATTATTTTTTTTAAAATACTTTCTAGCTCTTGAGAATAAGACAAAATATTCCAAATCATTTTAAATTTTGAATTAAATTTCCAATATTTTTTTTTCACAATCTAAAAAAGAAGATTTTAAAGCACCAAAAGCATAAACTGAAATCATCTTAGAACATTTCCAACAAGTAATAAAACCTTCAACAATATACAACTTCTCAGTAACATAAATGGTAAAATTTCTATTTTCTAAATAATCGATAAGGTAAGTTAAATTCCTATAATCTTCTAAATACCAAATTTTATAATCATTATTCCACTTAATCTTATATTTTTTTAATTTATCCTTATTAGAATAAGGAATATTAAGCTTAATATTCATAGTTTTTCTTTTTTAAAATCTCTTTATATTTTCTTACACTCTTAAGAGTATTAAATAAACCTATCAATACTATAATAAAAAATTATAAGCAATAAAAAATAGTCTCGAAAGAAAACTAAAATATCTTCATAAAAAAATTTAAAAGAATATTTTTAATTTTCACTTTCTTTTTCCATTTTTTAATTCTTATGATATTATAACAAAATAATAAAAAAAATTTTTTTATTAAAACCTCTTTTTTGGAGTTATCAAAATCATTTTTTTATGATTTTATACAAAAGTTCAAAAATTTTAATTTTTGATTTACCTTTTTTAATATTATAGAATTTAACAAATTTAAGAATTTAGTAACTATTCTATTTATGTAAATGTGTCTTTTAAAGCTCCTATTTTCCATATGGGTGTTCCGAAAAAATATCAAAAACTATTCTATTTATATCAAAAACTATTCTATTTATGTCAATTTTTTAATAACTTATGGGTGATTGTATGCTGATTTTGCTGACATAAATATAATAAACTATTCTATTTATGTCAATTTTATATTTTAGATGAAATTAGTATTTTTCAAAAAAATAATTTTTTACATAGATATAATAAGTATTGACATAAATATAATAATTTTACTATAATTACTTTATAAAAAGTTGTTAATTTGCACTAAACTATTCTATTTATGTCAATTTTTAGGGTGTAAATTAATTGTTTGTTCTATTTATGTCAATAGTAAGGAATTAAATGTTACTAAATATTATTATTGAAAAAGATCAGGATGGATATTTTGCACGCATTCTAGAGCTTGAAGGTTGTGTTTCGCAAGGAAATACCTATGAAGAAACTTTAGCTAATATAAAAGAAGCTGGGGAGCTTTATTTAGAAAGCCTTGCAAATGAAGAAAAAAGGATTATTGAAAACAAAACAACTTCAATTATTCCAATGGTTTTAGCAAATGCCTGAATTGCCAAGATTGACTGCAAAAGAAGCAGAAAAGCTTTTATTGCAAAATAATTTTTTGATTGATAGGCAAAAAGGTAGTCATAGAATCTATAAAAAAGGACTTTATAGAATGGTTATTCCTCATCATAGCGGAGAAATATTACACCCTAAAATCATAAAACAACTATTTGAAATTATAGAAGTAGCAAAGGATTAAAAATGCCTAAACGCAATACTATTAATACAATTACACTTGGAATTTTTAGCGATGAGAATGCTTCTGTAATTTGTGAAGACACCATTAAACTAGAAAGAGGTTCTGTAGCTGTATTAAGCGGCAATAGTGAAGTAGGAAAATCTTTTTTAGCTTTAAAAGTATGTGCTAATGCAATTAATGATGGTTTAAAACCTTTTTTTTGGAGTATAGAAGATAAGAATAAAGCAATTTTAGAACGCATTAAAAATATAGAAAATTTTTATCCTTTTAATAGTTTAGAATTTGAGTTTTCAAATGAACTTCCAAAAATTGATAAAGAACCTATGGATAGCTTAAAAGAAGAACTTAATGAGTTAGCAGATTGTGATTTAATCGTTCTTGATACTTTTAGTGCATTCTTCTCAATCTCGGGCTTTAAAGATCAAAATAATCAAAACGATGTGCAAAATTTCTTTAATATTTTAACAGATGTAGCAAAATCAAATAATCAAGCCATTTTATTACTTCACCACTTAGATAAAAAAGGTGAAAGTCTTATGGGTAGCTCTGTAATTATAAATGCCCCTAGACTTGTTTATAAACTCTCATTTCAAAAAGGAGAAGATAAAAACTCTACAACTTATCGCTTACTTGAAGTGCTAAAAGATAATAATAATATCAATGCTGGCGAGTTTCAAAAAACAATCAAAGTATTACAGAACTCTAGCATTGATGAACCTTTAGTTAAAGATATAAAAGTGGAAAATATTGACAATCATACCTTAGAAATTATCAACAAAAAAGATATTTCTGCTGTAAGTGTTAATGATTTAGCGGAAGGCTATGTAACAATGAATGAAAATAGAGGAGTTTTTTATTTAAGCTCACGAAAGCTTACTGATTCTAATTTTTATAAAGCATTTAAAGAAAATGACAATAAAATAGAATTTGGAATGCTTGGTGCAAATGGTTCATCATATGCTATTACTCTTAAAAATTCTTTACTAACGCAAACACATAGAAGTATTTTAGATGCTTTATTTTTATATATCAAGAAAAATGTAGATACAAGTGTTATTAAAAAATATCAAGAAAATTTTTGGGATATGGAAGTAAGATTAGAGCCTTATAAATTTTTAAAACAATATCTTAATAAAGCTCCTAGTAATTATTCTTGGTTAAAACAAAAATTTACAGAAATTTCTCGTTTTGCATATGATTTAGCCTTTACGCAAAACATTGAAGATAAAGATAAAGATAAAAAAACAATTACACAAAGAGATAAAGGGATTTTAATGTTTGATTCTGTAGAGCGTATCACAAAAGAAAATGGCGTGATTGTATCTGTATTTGTATTGACAGTTCGTAGGGAATATATCAAAAGACTTGAAACAGAATCTACTCTTTCATATGATGATGACTTATCAAAAATACTCATTGATTTAAATTCTTTAGTTGCACAGGATTTAATTAGATTTTTGACAAGTTTTCCTGATAAGAAAATCCTTAGTTATAGTGAGTTTTGTGAAATTAAAGCTTATAGACTTTATAAAGAAAGTTCTATCATTTCAAAACAAAAAAAGGAGATTGCTAAATTAAAAGATAAGCTTATAGAATTTGGAATTAATGTTTATGGCAAAGGTATAGAATTTGCAAATTATGATGATGAATTTTTTTATAACAAGTATAAAAATGAAAATGATTTGTTTTTTATCTACCAAAGTAATAATAGAGTAAAAAGATATATTAAGCGTGGTGATCCAATGAATCGATTAAACACCAAAAGTAATAAATTTATCTTACAGAAGTCTTTATTTGAGTGAATCACCCATCTGCTAAAGTAAAGTGGGTTTCTTGCTTCAACGAATAGATAACTAGTATATAACCATTTTTAATACCCTACTAGAGCTATCTCTACCCCAACTAGCATTAGTAATAGATTTAGATAAGCGTTTGTTTTTAATTAGTCCTTTAATATTTAGATTTTCAACAGCTATAAAATCATATAAATTTGTGATTTCATCGCTTATCTTATGTAAATAATCAGCTCTTGCTCTTGTAATTTTTTGATGAGCTTTAGCTACTTTAAGTTTAGCTTTTGCGCGATTATTTGAACCTTTTTGTTTTTTTACTCATTTGTATCCTTGTTTTTCGTTTTTTGCAAGGATATTGTAACATTTTTAATTATTAATATTTAAAGTTCTTGCCTCTTTTAAAATCAATTTTCTTATATAAGTGCCATATTCACTTGCTAAATCTAAAACCATTAATTTTTTCAAAATTTCCATTTCTTGTTCATTAAGTCTGCAAACTACTAAATTATCTCTTCTTAGTTTTTGATCTACGGTTTTTCTTCCAGCTGATTTTTTATCAGCTTTACTATATGTTTTTTGAGAGCTTGTTTCAGAGTTTAAAGCTTCTGCTATTGTAAATGGTTTTTTTTCCATTATTATTTATCCTTTCTAATAAAATCTAAAAGTCTTTGATATTCATTGAAAAAGTTTGTATAGCTTAATCTTGAAAGATTGTTTTCATTATAAAGTTCAGTAAAAGAAGCTCCACTACTCATAGAATTTTCAATTATCTTTGAAAATTTAAAGAAAAAAAGATTTAAATCTGTAAAATTGCTTTCAAGAGTTTCACAAATTTGCTTTTTTTCTTTCTCATCTCTATAGTCTGTAACTAAAATACAAACTTTACCATCATTACCTATTTCGTTTAAAGTTTCTAATGTTCTAAGTAAAGAATTATAATTACTCGTGCAAGGAACAATAATCTTATTGCTTTCTTTAATAATATCCAACACTCCTTTTTCTACAAACCCACCAAAATCATAAACGCAATTATCTATTTTTTTTGGAGTTGGTAAAATTTTTGCTTTTTCAGGATAAATTTTTTCTATAATAGAATTATCATTGCTTTGTAAAAAATATTCTAAATCTTTAGCAATTGAAAAAGCAAAAGGAGTCTTTCCAACACCACCTTTTTTATTTATAACAGATATTATCATTAAAAAACCTTTTTTATATTTTTGTATAATATTATATATTATTATTTATTAATAAATAATAAAAATAAATAATATTTATTTTTGTTTCTTTGATTTTTTAGTGATAGTTTTGTTTTATATTCTAAATAATCTTCTAAATGTGTAGGTAGCATGAAGTCAAAAAACAATTAAATTTCATTGATTTTCATAATAAGCTTAATACCTTTGAAAATCCTACAAAAACAATATCTCAAAAAGATATAACAAGATAATTCATCATATTAAAATAAAAAATAATTATTTCTTATAATTATTTTGTGAAATATTATATAATAATATTATTATTTAAAATTAATTTTATTATATATTAATAAATATTAGTATATTATAGTTACTATAAATATATATAAAATTATAGAAAAAAGAACTTTTATGCAAAATTTAATTAAACTAAGTTTATTAAGTATAGTTACTGCTTGTGTTTTTTCTGCTTGCTCTTCAGAGCCAAAAACAGTGCAATATTACGAAGATCCAAAAAATGCTACAGAATTAGAAGCTAAAATCAAAGAATGCGATAAAAATGCTAATTCTGCACAAACTGACACAGAATGTGCAAATGCTTATAAAGCAAACTATTCTAAGTCATTTCAAAAGCCATTATCAAGTGCTAAAGATTTTTTTAAGAACAACAAATGAATTTAGATCTTTTTCAAACTCTAGGCGAAAGCATACAACAAATTGTTGATGCTATAAGACAAATAGTCACAAATAATAAGGTTGTTTGAAAGTAAATACTATTATATATTACTAATTTTTAATATATAATAGTTATTTTTAGTAATTAATGTTATATGTTAATTACTATTTTATAATTCTCTTATTATATATGTAAAATCTTTTTTAATATTCATTAAATTATCAATGCCGCTAGTTAAGATAATTTGAATTTTCTTATCTACAATTATATATCTATTGTGCAAATAATCATATTTTTCGTTAATTTCAGCATCTTTATTCTCTACAACCAACCATTCTTTATATATATTTTTCAAGTTGGAACATAAATTTTTGGGAAATTTCATTATATTTTCAATAGGATAAAAAATGTTTAATTTTTTTCTCGGAAAGCATTCTTCAGCAAATTTTATAAATTGCTTCTGATTTTTATTTATAAATTTATCATAAACAAACAAATGATTTGCATTTAAAAATATGGCTTTTAAATGTTCTTTAGCTTTTTTTCTATCTTCATTTTTTATAAAACTAGCTGTAAAATTATTTTCTATTTTATCTTCAAAAATATTTACATAAGGAAAATTATATTGTTTCTCAGATAAAATAATTTTATATATAGTATTCTTAGAAAGACATTCTAAATCATCGCTATATTCTAAACTAGTCTTTTGTCCGAGAATAGATTTTAAAGTTTCACTATCATAATATCTTCTCATATATTCTTTTCGTTTTATCTTTAAAGTCTTTTTTAAAATAAAAAATAAAACAAAAACTATAAATTTTAAAACAATATTTAAAAAACTTACTTTATTTCTTTTGCCTGTATATCTTTTATTATTCTTAACAGGAGGCTGTTCTTATAAATATATGGATCCGCATATTATGAGTTTGAGAGCTTGTGTAAAGATATAGATAATAAAGTAATAATTTACAATAAAGCTTATTGGGAAATATTTAGCAATAGAGAAAAAGGAAATACAATACATGATGAAAAAGGAGAATTCTTTTTTAATCAAAAAATAAATAAAAATATATTTTGATTTTAAAAAATCAAAAAAGCATTAATGTATTACAAAAAATAAAGTTTACTTTAAAAGAAGTTACATTTGAAGATTATTATGATGATATTCATTATTTAACGCATTTATCCTATATTTATGATAATTATGGTATATTCTTAAAAGGTAATGAGGGCGCTGGATTCTATTTTAGATATCATAAAAGACTGTATTGTGAAGATATTAGATAAAAAATTAGAAAGATAATTTGAGATTTAGATTTTTGGAATAACAAATGAGCAAAAACATTAAAACACAAGAAGCTAAATTAGACTTAATCACTAAATTTTTAGACTATGCTAATTGTGCAGATGCTAGTTATGCGATGTTGCAATATGTTTTTAAAGGTGTAATTAAATATAAAAATGATAATGGCAATGAATTAGAAAAAAAAGTAGATACCCAAAGACTAGGTGATAAGCATAATAATCAAAATTCTACCTATGCAAGAGCTATACAAGCTCGTTTTGAACAAAATAAAATAGTTAAAATAGAACCTAAATATTGTATTTCTCTTATAAATACTTGTTTTGATAGTAAAGAAATAACATTGGATAATGATATTAGTAGGGTGGGGTTAAATGATACACTTAGTAAAAGAATCATTGATTTTATAAATAGATTTAAACTTTTAAAACATTAGTCTAACACTTTAAGTGGCTTTAGTGCTATTTTGTTTGAAGATACTAAAGATAATAATCAAAGTAATATAGGATAAAAATATATGAAAAACAAGCTCTATCATTATTTTAACAATAAAGAAAATTCAAATGATTTAAAAAAACAATTCTTTAAAAATATAAAACAAGCTTTATTTTATCTTTTTCTTGTCATCTTAACTTTTTATAATATTACTTATTTAACTCTTTTAACCTTTTTCCCTTTTCCTTTCTTTGGATGGATTAGCTTGTTTATACTTTCTACTATATGGGTATATTTATTTTTAAAGCTTGTCTTTTATCTTGTCTTTAAAATTTTTAATATTGATAAAAAAATTAAAAAGTTTTATTTATTTTTACCTTATCCATTATTCATGCTTCTTTGGTTTGGATACTCTTTTGTACCTCTTGAATGGCAAAGTAGTTTTAAAGAATTTGAGAGTTTGTGTGAGAAGGCTGATTCTAAGGCGGTTATTTATGATGCAAAAAATATTATAAGTCTTTGGGATAATTATAAAAAAATAAACAAGGATATTTTATTCAACATAACAGAGCAATATGTAGATTTTAGAATAAAAAAAATTATTATTTTATGGTACTATAAGGACGGCAAAAATACAATACAAGAATATAAAATAGACAATACATACTCTTGGCTTGACATAGGTATGTTTGCTAAATACAAAAGAAAAATGATATGCTATGATATTCAAAAATATAAAGAATTACAAGAAAAAAGAGGCTACTAATGCATGAAAAACAAGCCAAATATATGAAACTTTATAAATATGCTAGAATGTGCTGGGCTAGTTATTCTACAGGTTTAAATGAGGGTATGTTTGGAAAAGAAGATAAAAAATGGGGGTTGAAAAATCAAACACAATATTATACAAAACAGGATATAGAAATGTTAAAAGAAAATAACATTAATTCTCCCACATACTTCCAAGCCATAACCCAAAGTTCTATGCTTGTGTTTGATACTTATAATATTAGTTTTGATGAAGATAATGCTAATGAATTTATAAATCGCTATGAAGTATTAGCCTTTATTCAAGATGATGATACAAGCTTTTCTGCTACGCTTTTTAAAGATACTAAAGATAATGAATTAATTCTTGCATTTAGAGGTATAGATATTTTTCAATTTAGTTTTTCTTTTTGGGATAGTATAAAAGCCGGTGCACAAATTTTCAGATCTCAAGTTCCTCTGGAATATTATTTGCAATTATTAAAATTTTACGATGATAAAGTCAGGCATTTTTTAGGTAATGATAAACTTATTGTTACTGGACATTGTTTTGGTGGATATTTGGCACAGCTTTTTGTTTTGTCTTTTCCACAAAGTGTTAAAGCTTTATACACCTATAATGCCATGGGAGTATATGAAAATGAATATACAAAATATACAAATTATATAGGAAATAAATTTGATGATGGAATTGAAATTTTGGGATACAATTTTAATATCTTTGATGCTAATCTAAAAAATATTAAGCTGATTCCAATAACACAAGAGCTTAAAAATAATATTATTTTAAAAGATAATTCTATAGCTTTTAAGGAAGATACTCCTTATGAGGTTAAAGAATTGTTTCCCAACAATATAAAGAGTCAAAAAAATACAACTCAGCTTTATTTACAAATACAAAACGCTCCTTTGGATTTTAGTGTGATATTCAAAGAATTAGATTATAATAGCGTTTATACACTAACTCCAATCCAAGCGCGAGGATTTAAAAACTTAATAGAAAATTTATTAAAAGGGAATGAAGAATTTTCAAAGCTGCTAAATGCAGAAATTTACAAAATATACACCATTGATTTAGATGACTCTGAAGAAATATTTCAAAAGTTTGGAACGCATATAAAGCCTAATGAAATTATAGCTTTGAAATTAGATTATTTTAAGTTGCAACTTAATTTTAAATTTGATGGTTCAAAAAAATCTGCAGAAAGTGTTTTTGGTTTTGCTAAAAAAGCCACTATTTTAAAATGGATTCTTGTTTTAATTTCTATAGAAGATATATGTGAAGAATTGTTAAAACAATCTAGAATTAAAGATGATGAGCCGTCATTACATTTTTTTTATGGATGGGAAGAATTTTTTAGAGATTTTCAGGGATATTAATGTTAAATACTTTTCTTTATGAACTAAACTATCATCATACGAAAAAAACAAAAAGTCTTGTTAGTGCTATTTTTAATCTAATGCAAAAAGATAAGAATTTTTATATAAAACATTTAGATTTAAAAGATATAGATGAGATTAATATCGAATCTGATATTTCACTTTTAAGAGCTCTTTATGTTTGCAAAGAATATGTATTTTATAAAGAAAATAATGAAACTTTTTTAAATAGCAGTGTTATAGGTTATAATTCTACTTTCACAAAAATCTTCATCCTAGATAAAGAAAATCTAAATGATACCTATCTTGATGCTAGAAAAAGGCTTTATAAATCTATCAATACTTTAAAAGAAAAAAGAAATGAAAAAATAAAAGATATCCAAGACTATTTAAATAAAGAAATTTCCTTACAAGATAATCTAAATAATCAAAGCTTTAATACTAAGGAAAATGATGTTAATTTAATTTTAAACGAAGTATTTAACATAGAGCAATTTTATGATAAAAATACCAATACCATAGTATTAAAGACAAATAATATAAAAATCATATTCTTAGATAAAGTAAATTTGCAAGATAATTCTAACAATACTTCTTTCATCTCTATGTCAAATTTAATCCATATTTATGATAATCATTGTGATATTTTTGCAAAAGATAGAAGTGTTTTGGATATAAAGGACATAGAAGAAAAATACCAAATAGATTTTAAAAGTTTAGATATAAAAATCTTCCTAAACTCCACTCTCCTTACAGGCTCAAATGAACTTCCTAACAATCCTTTTTACTTTGGAGAATTAGATCAAGATAATACTATAAAACAAGATACACCTAGTTATTATTTTTCTCCTAAAGATGAAAGCAGTGGTTTAGGAAGACTTAGTATCTTTTATAAAAATGATGAACTTTGCTTGCTTAATTATTCTATTATAGAAAATTCTTTAAATATTAAATTAGAATGTTTAAGCAAACAAAGCTTAGAGTATAAAGACTTAATTTCAAACACTTTAAAAGAACAAAAAACCACACAAGTAGATAAAAAACAAGCTATAGCTAAACTTCATGCTCTTTTAGAAAATCAAAACCTAGAATGTATCCATGGAGGTAAAGTCATACTTAAATCAAACAAAGGAAAAACTTTTAAAGATGATGGTGTGCCTATTATGCTAGAAAGTGATTTATTAAACTCTAGTATAGTAGCTTGTCCTAATACTATAGCAGGTGTAAGTGTTCCTTGTACTAAAGTTGTTAATGTAAAAGGATCCTTATCTCAAAAGAAAGTCAATAATGAATATGTAATCTTACAAGAACTCATCTCAGCTTGTAAAACAGATAAAGGCTTTGCTTTAAAAGTAAGCTTTACTCCTACTAAGTTTAAATTTGATCACAGCTTTGATCCTAAAGAGGGCTTAGGAGAACAAAGTAAAAATCAAATAGAGTTAAAAGAACCTATAATAAGACTTCATTATAAAAGTGATAGATTTCAAAAAGATAATTTACCTATCTATAATCTTTTAATCAATAATGAAAAAAAAGAACAAGATAAGGCTTTAAATGAATTTAATATAGATTTAAAAGATTTAAAAGATATAGAGGATATAAATATTCTTAATCAATTCAAACAAGACTTTAGTAAAGATTATGAATTTAAAGAATTAAATCTTAGCTTTGATACTAATTTAATCAAACTTTATTTTATTATCCCAAAAAACATTGCTAAAGTTTATAAAAGTGCTTATAAGGAATTTGAAAATAAAGATTTAGGAGTAGGGTATTTTACACAGCTACATGAGTATGATAAAATCATCAAAAATGCTTTAGAAGATAATAAAGAATTAAACGAATATCATTTTAGTTTTTTAGCTCCTGCAAAAATGCAAAATTTAAAACTTCAAATCGCACAAGGACTAGATGAAATCTTAGAAGATGAAGATAGAAAACAAGAGCTTTATGTTTGTAAATTTGTGGTGGTAAATGGGGTTAGTGAAAACAATGCTCAAGAAAAAATCACTCATCTAAGCAATGATGGTCAAAATCTTTTAAAAAATATAGAGAAGCTAAGACTCAAACCTTATAATGATCAAAATGGAAAAGAAATTACTTCATATGTTAAAGGTGCAACTATCGGATATGGACATCTTATAGGGCAAAATGAATGGGATTTGTATAAAAATGGCATTACTTTACAAGAAGCGGATAAATTGTTTAAAAGCGATTTGTTACCCTTTGAAAATGCTGTAAAAAATTCAATAAACTCTTCCTTAGCACAGAACGAATTTGATGCCTTGGTTATATTATGTTTTAATATAGGGATTGATAATTTTAAAAATTCTTCTGTTGCTAAAATCATCAATGGAGAGAAAACAGGCTACAAAACATTAAAGGAAGCTTGGATGGCGTGGAACAAAAGTCAAAATAAAGTAATGCAAGGACTAATTAATAGGAGAAATGCTGAATATAAGCTTTACATTCAAGGAGGTTATGAAAAATGGTAATTTTTAAAAATATATTATTGTTTTTATTTTTTAGTACTTATTTATTAGCGCAAGAGGATTTTACTCCACTAGAGCAATGTACCTATGAAAATGAAAAGTTTTGGATAAAAATTTTAAATCTATGTCCAGAGGGTAATATAACTTGTGATAAAGTTGTATATGTGGGTGTCAATAAAAATAATGGAAAATATATTGTCCTAAACGGTAAGTCTATTAGTGATGTAAATATGAATTTTAAAGGATATGTTTTTAAAAATGGTATTTATGAATACAATATTTTTAATAATTTTTTATATATTTCTAAAAACAAGCAGATTATACAAGAATATCGTCTGAAATTATGTGAAAAATAGACGCAACAAAGGCAATAAGCAACAACAAATACCTAGAATATGTAAAAAGTTAAAAAGATGCAATAAGAATTACAAGAAGTTTTTAAAGTTATAAAAATCCTAATTAATGAAATCTTAGCTCCTAAATTTTACAACAAATACAAAGATTTAGAAGTAGAGATTGATGATAAGGGTAATGTGCTTAGATGGATAGGAGAGATTAATAGAGAGACAAAAAATATTAGCAAATAAAAAATGATATAATAATGCTTTATATAAGGAATCTTTTATGTTTATAAGTTCTAAAACAGAGTTAATTCAAACTATTAAAAATTTAACAATCAACAATAAAGAAGTTAAACAGATTGATTTTATTTATCCTAATTTTTCTATTTTACACGCTATATTAAAAAATATTGATTTTCATCAAAGAAAAATGCTATCTAAAAATCAAATATTGACTATGGAAATACTAGAAATTTTAAAACAAACTTGTGATAATCACAATAATATAGAAATAAATATCCATACCCTTAATGAGCTTGATGCTGGACAAAATGTAAATTTAAAAGATTTATCAAGCAGTGAAATTTGCACTAAAGTTTATTTAGAAGACTTAGAAGAAATTCAAGACAAGAAACAAGGTAAAGATTTTAATCTTTTTTATCATACAGATAAAAATAATCTTTGTATCGAATTTATCAATACTTTAAAAGAACTAGCTAAAGATTCTGAAGATATAACAACCTTAGACGAGTTAATCGAAAACATTGATCCTGATGATATAAGCAGTGAGAAATTTGATGATTTTAAGAAAAAAGTTTTAGAAAAAATTGGAAATGTCATAGAATCGGATTTTTTCAAAAATAGCATAAGTCCCACTTTAAAAAATACTTATGAAAAATTTATCAATGAGTTGTTAGAACACATTAAAAAACTTGCCGAAGAAAAAGAATATGAAAAAATTAAAATCATACTAAGTGCTATAGCGGGTGTTGCAATAGCCACAGTGGTAGCTGTTCTTACAGGTGGGGCAGGATTAGCTATTTTGGCTGCTGATTTATTTTCTTTAATGGGTTCTGCAAGCGAGTATTATGAATTTGCTCAAAGAGATTATGGCACACTTTTAACGCCTTTAGCCGCATTTTTAGCCACTAGATGTGCTATGTTTATTCATTATATTAATTCTCGCTTGTTATCTTGTGTTTTAATTATTAATAAAAAAGAAATTATTGATTTAAGTGGTTTTGGATTATATCTTGGAAGCGATGAAAGCAATATCGCTTCGAATTTAGCTTATAAAATCACTTTAAGCGAAGAAATAAAAAGCATTGAAAATATTTTTAGTGAAATCTTTTTAAACCCAGAACAAAAAGACAAGGGGTATAAAAATACACCCAATGATTCAAAATCGAGCAATTTACCCGCTTTCATTTCAACGCAAAAATTATCTAATTTGTATTTAAAAAACAATGCTATTTTAAAGAATTTGCAAGAAGATATTAAACAATTTATTTATTTTTCCTATATAGAAAGTCCAAATTTTAACTCAAGTAAACTAGCTGAATTTTTCGCACAAAAAAATCAAAATGCACAAATAGATTTAAATACAACTAAAATGAGTAAAAATTATTTGATTATTTCAAATATCCCCAATAAATACAATGCAGGACTTAGTGAAAGTTTAACTCAAGAAATCGCCAACTATAATATACAAGATAAATACAGAAGAATTAAAAAAAATATTGATACTTCAAAAAAAACTTATGACAGCACAAGAGATTATAGCGAATATAGCATAGAAATGCCACAAGATGAAAATGAACCTTATATTTTACAATTAAGCCCTTTTGTGAAAATATCCAAAGAAGCTTATGAGAATAGTAAAAAAGCTTATGAAGATATGCAAAAGGTTTATAAATATTTAACAAATTTTGTTGCTACACCGCAGAAGCTACCAGAATTCGCAAAAACAGCTAAAGAAAAATTAGCAATATCAGAAAATGAGCCAATGATAGAAATAGTAAAAAAGACGGAAAATTTACGACATTGCGAACGAATAAACATTTTAGCTTACATTGACTACAATAAAAAAATAAATGATAAAAAATGGCTTCCTTATTTTTATATCAAAAAATTCTTTAAACAAAACGAAGCCAAAGAATCCATCATAGAAAAAGAAAAAAAGATAGCTCATCAATATTTAACTTTTTTGAAAAAAGAGTTTTTTGAAAAATCGGATAAATCTTCATTTGGGAACTATTCTTTAATGGAATGTTTATTCATTTCATTTGTCTTGTATCAAGCTAAGCTTATTTTTCCAAATATCAATTTGGATTTGAAAAAATATGGAGGCAGTAATTTTGTATATATAAAATACTTAGAGGAAACTTATGTTTTATGGACAGATGAATGTCCAATATATGTAAATAATGAGCCAACAAATATTACAGCATATGAAGTTGTATCGCAATTATTAAAAATACTTGACAAAAAAGATTATTCTTTTGTGGAAAATGATAATTCGATAACTATAGATGATTTTTTTAATGAATTATCAAAAGATTTAGATACAACAAATACATTAGATAAAAAAATAATCAAATTAAAGCAAATGTATCATTTAGATGAACAAAAATGCATTAAAGAATTTATGAATTTAGACGAAGAAACGCAACGAGCTTTTGTTGCATGGATGGATATAGAGAAACAAATATCAGATTTATCAAAGCTTTTGGAACAGATGTATGGAAAAGAATATTTAAATAAGGCAAAAGAACAAAAAACAAGTGAAATATTTACTTATGCAATGTTAAAAATTTTATTAAGTGCTAGTCCTTTTATCAGCTTTACAGCTCAAATGTTGTGGGATTTTAATTTTTTAAAAACAATAGAATATGTTATTCAAGCTTGTATTAAAATAAACAAAGAAGGATTTAAAGAATTTTTTAAAGAACAGCTTGGTATTTTTGCACCTCCAAAAAAGAATAGTATATATCATATACACATAAAATCTAATTTAATAATAAAAGCACGCTTGCAACAAATAGAAAAAGAATTAATTCATACTAAAATCCAAATGATTTTAGCACAAGAGATAAAATCCAATTTAATAATACAAAAAAATACATCCGGTTTAAATCCATTTATCACAAAGATAAAAGAATACTTTAATGAAAAACAAATTAAGATTTATTGGAGTGATAAATATATGAAACAATTATTTATATACTCTAATCAAGAAAGCAATATATCTAAAATTGCTCTTATGCATAGCATAGATATACAAACTCAAAAATATACTATTTATACTTATGCTAAGCTAAATAAACTTGACCTTGCTTCTATTGTGACTGGAGAATTTGTGGGTATTTTTTTAAATTATCTCTTTCCAACAAATTTTAAAGCCCTACAAGAACAATATGAAAGCATTGTTTATCAGCTTTACACCTTTAAAGATGATTCTCCTTTAGCAGTTATAAGAGATCATTTTGTAACTTATCCTTTTGCAATCAATTCAAAATTCATTAGCTTTGATTTAAAGAAAATTTTTTATGGCATAGATCTTTGCACAGGAGTTTTTGACACTCATTTTTCCTTTCATTATGAAATAGATCAAAAGCTTGAAGAAAATAAAGAATTTCTTTTAAAAAGACTTTTATCTTATTTGATTATTGATGAGAAAAGAAATGCAACTGCTTTAGAGGATATAAAAGAACAAAAATATATTATAGATGATTATACTTTTTATTTTAAAGAATTAAAATCTTTAGAACTTAAAAAATGCACTATATATCAACTTCCTTGTAATCATCCTTTGTTTAAAGAGTTTAGAAATAAAGAAAAGCAAATTAGTGCTTTTAAAAAGGATGAAGATAGTCCTATTCATGCTTACAATGAAGCTTTACAAATTTTACAAGATTTTGCTAATGGACTTTACAATACAAGTAAAGATAAAACAGGAAGATATATAGAAGATAAAAATAAAACCAGAAGATTACTAGAAAAACTCAATATCATAGGACAAAACAATCTTAAGGCTATGTATATGGGGATAAATGAAAATGAAGAAAGCTTGAAAAACAAAGACAATGAAGAAGGAAACGAGGAGGATATAGAAAGTGTAACTAAAAATAAACAATCCCAAAAATTACCGCCTAATTTCATAGGCAGACTAGCCACTACTATAATCATAGAAGATGGTTTATATATGGGTTAAATTAAGAAAGGATAGATAATGAGTGAAACTTATGAGATTTATACACCTAATGGATTGGCATTAGATGTGGAAAAAGATACCAATAAAATACTCTTTAAAGAAAATGTTAAGCCCACAGGCAAATACACCCAAGAATATTCCAAAGCTTTGTTTGAAGCACACAATATCAAACAAAACTCCCCCTACAAAGACTATAAACCTCAATACCTAGATCCTGAATTTCACACAGGGGAGAAATCTACTTTACTTGAATTTAAAGAATGGCAAAGTATATATTTAAAAGATCCTATTAAAGGAAACATAGCTCCTTGGACTAAAGCAGAAAAAGCTTATTATAAATCTTTAAAAACTAAAAGAGAAAGATATAAATATTTAGCAATAAGAAGTGGATTAAGATCTGTGGTTATAGATATACCCTATGATGCTTATGCTAATGTAGATGAAAAAGGAAATTTAATCAATGAAGAATACGCCTATATTTATGATGAAGTAAGTTCTCGTCGTGGAACATTAAAATCTTATTCTTTCTTTAATGAATGGGAATTGTCTGCTTTACTTTTGGGAAATATTAAAGCTAGTCCCACAGCTGCCGTAGGATTTAAAGCAAGACAACAACAAGCATTGTTTTTACAAGCTCAACTTGGAGATAAAAATGCTTTTAAAAGTTTAGGTTTAGCAGTATTGTGTTCTAATTCTTTTCTTACAGGGCAACATTGGAATAAGCTTAGGGCAAAAATGATTTATGATTTACACGATCATCATTATGAGAGTTTATTAGATGAATTTGGTATGCTTCCTTTTTTAGATGAGATTATAGGAGTAGATTGGGTGATAGATTTAAATCGATATAAATTTGCTCTTGATGAAGAAGGCAGAATCATTTGGGCTTTATATGATGATATTGAAAAAGGTAAATTAAAAGATCCAAGAGATATAGATTCTACTTCTGAAAGCAGGAAAGAATTTGATCATTATATGGATGGATATAAAAATGGAATGGCAACTAGATTTGATGTAGATATTAGAAACGAAAGAGATGAAAGATCTGCTAAACTGACTATGGATACCCTAGTATTAAGCGCCAAACTCGCAGCCCTCACTCCTCCTCAAGGCTATCCTAATGCTCCAAGATACTATAGCCCTGAAAGACTAGAAATTATTTATAAAAGACATAAGCTTGATAAACTTCTTGACCCAAGAATTCCTGCTATTTATAGATATAATTTTCCGCAAGAACTTCGAGCTAAAATACTAGCTTATGCTAAAGAACATAATATAAAAGAGTAAACCACAAAAGAAAGGAAAAACAATGCAAAAAATACTTCAAATCGATTTAGAAAAAAGAAAAGCTTTAGAGAATTTCAAAAATCTAGCTTTATTAGGATTAGGTGGAACAATGCTTTTAAATTTAAAAGAACAAGCTTTGGATTTTAGTCAAGAATTAACTTATATAAATACTTATGATAAGTATTTAAATTTAAAGCTTGATTCTTTTTATATCCCTTCTACACTTTTATCTTTGCTTCAATTAACTAAGAAAAGCAAAGAAGCTTTTTATATCAATGTTTTAATCAATAGCGATACACATTATAAAAATCCTTTATTACAATATGCTATTACCCAAAAACAAGAACAAGAAAATATCGTTTATGCTTTAAAAAATAATGAAAATCTTAATGCTTCTTTTGCAAATCTTAATGCTTTAAAATTAGCCTTAGAAGAAAAGAATTTTTATCTTAATTTTATAGACTTAAACAGCAAAGAAAGTCTTTTAAGTTTTTATAATCAAATAATAAGCAATAATCATTTTAGAAATTATTTTTATATAAAAAATAATCAATTTTTTATTAAAAAAGATATAAAAAATAAAATTGTATTTCATAATATAAATTCTTCTTCTATTATAAGTAATTATCTTAGATTGTTAAATGATTTTAATACTTTAAGCAAGATAGAACTCATAAATATATTAGAAAGTTTAAGTTTATACAATCTTTCAACTTTAATGCAAACTATACAAACTATACAATCAAAAAATGAATATAACTCAAAAGACTTTGATAAAGATAGTATCTTTTTATCTAATATGATTATGAATGTGAGATTGAAGTAAAAAGATAGTAGATTTGGTAAATTTAAATCTTGTTAAGTTTATTATTTAGTTCAAATAAAAAATATAAAAAAATATAGAAATTCAATAGAAGAAGAGAAGTTTAGTTAAAAGTTTGTTTGGTAAGCCAAAGGAAAATTATAACTCCCCTTTAAAAAAGGGGAAATCAAGTGTTAATAACACTTGACTATAATTATACAAATTAGTATAATTATAAGTACGAAACGAAACATAGTTTCACCCCCTTTCTAGGGCGTGATTATGCCACAGGGTTGCAGCCTTGTGGCAAAACCCTTAATGCAATTATACCAAACAAACTCTTTGACTTCTTAATACATTTTATTTATGATTGAATCTTATCTTTTAACATAAACAAGAAAAATATAAATTAAAAAATAAAATAATTCAACAGAAAGGAGATAAGCTTAGTTAAAAGCTTGTTTGGTTAAGCCAAAGGGAAAATTATAGCTCCCCTTAAAAAAAGGGAAATCAAGTGTTAATAACACTTGACTATAATTATACAAAGTAGTATAATTATTACTATAATTTTGGTTAGCATTAAGCTCACCTCCCTTCTGGGCGGTAAATTAACGCTAAAGGGTGGCACCCCTTTGGCGTTGCACCCTTTTATAATTATACCAAACAAACTCTTTAACTTCTTAATATAATTTATGAAAAGAATTTTTTTATTAATTTTATTTATGGTTGCACCTTTGTTTGGAGCTACACAAATAGATAATAATCACTTAATTTATGCTTAGGGCTATGGTGATATTATCAATGAAATGCTTCAAGCTGTCAAAGGTATCACAACTGAAGCAAATTTCCTATTTAAAGCGGCTTTGGGTATAGGCTTTTTAATTTTTAGTGTTAAAAAAGCAATTGATAATCAAACTAGCCCTGTAATGGAGTTTGGCAAATTGTTACTTTTAGGTGGGGTTACTTGGAATTTATTTTTAAGCTCAAGTAATGATGACAAGCATCGTTTTATGGTTTATGATGAAGTTACAAGCAAAAGTTATGTAATATCACAACTTCCTGTGGGTATGGGTGTTAGTTTTGCTTTAATGAGTAATTTTGAAAGAGTAGTTTTAAAAAGCATGGAAAAACATTTTTCAACTCCACAATCTACAAATTTTTCTAACGCAGGTTTAGGTTTTTCACTTCAAGTAATGAGTACTTTACCAAGTGTAAAGCTTTCGGCTATTGATGCAACTTTACAAAAAAATATTGATTTTTACTTTAGAAACTGCGTTTCAGTAGGTATCTTGCTTAATCAACAAGGTAGAAATCTTTTTCAAAACTCTGATAATTTGATGCAAGATCTTTTCACAAACATAGGCAATGGCTCTCAGCTTACTCCTTTGTTTGAAAATAACAATAATATTGAAAAACAAAGTGTTGTGCCTTGTTCTGATGCAGGTCCTCAAATCGTTGAAATGATTAAAAAAGATACAGATGAAGCTATGAAAATTCATGCTGCTTTGCTTGGCATGGTAGATGATATGACAAATTATGAGCAAAAGTTCTTAGGCGCTGCATAAATCTATAACGAACAAGCTGTAAGTGCTAGATCTTATTTACAGCAATCCATGATAATGCTTGCTTCTCAAGATGCAATCATTAATACCGCTAAATCAGTAGGATTAAATCCTGCTTCTGTGGCTGCAAATACTGCTTATGCGGATCAGCAATTTTACGCAAGTATGCAAGCACAAGGACACATGGCGCAAACTTATTTGCCTTTAGCTAAAGCTTATTTAACAGCTATTATCATAGGTTTATCTTGGCTTGTTGCTTTGCTTTCTATTGTATTTGGCTCTTACGCTCATATTAAGATGTTTTTTACTCTGTGTATTTGGATAGTGCTTTGGACTCCTATACTTTGTATTATTAATTTTATAAATGATTTTAATCTTATGAATGTTGCACAAGTAATAACAGGTGGAAAAGCAGCTTTAAGCTTAGGAGATAACATGCTTATATTCAAAGAAGTAGCAAATAGATCAAATTTCATGAATTATCTTGTAATGAGTACTCCTGTTTTAGCTTATGCTATAGCTAAAGCAAGTGAACAAGGATTTGTAACTTTTGCTTCTGGATTATCTCAAGCTCTAACAGGTGCTTCAAGAGCTGCTGGAAGCTTTGCAAATCAGCAAGCCTTATCTACACAAACTAGTATTGCTGCTCCTAGAGGAGATGAAGTTTGGGCGATGAATGCAGGGGTAGCGAGTTTGCAAGGTGCTACTAGCATAGGAAGCAGTAGATATTCTACTACTAGCATAGCAGGGGGTGGAACAACTGTGGCTGATGTAAATACAGGTTCTAAAATAAGTGGTGATATGCAAGGCGTTACTGCTGCTAACATTGCAGGACTTAGTGCTAGTGATATGAAATCAAAACAAGCTTCTTTAGCAGGTGAAGTTTCTCAAGGTATTAGCGATGCTTTAAAAACAGGACAAACTTCTCAATCTGTTGCTAATATGGCATTTGATCATTCTGCCTCTCATGGCATTAATGCTCAAGCACAAGAAATCTTTAAAGCAAGTTCTACTATGGCATTTGATAAGATGGCTCAAGCAGGAGATCAAAGAGCGCAAGAAATTTCTACTTCTTTACATGCTGGCGGTACAGTTGTTATTGCGGGTGGAAAAGTTCAATTAACCGAAGCTGATGGTACAAGTAGAACCTTTCAATTCTCAGAAAAAGAAATGCAACAATGGGCTAAGGACTTTGGGGATAATGTGGCTTCTACTTATGCTCGTGATGATTCAGCTAGAGCCTCTCTTAATAATGCTTTCTCAACCTTTACAGGTAAAGAATTCTCTCAAGTGCATTCAGCTATTAATAAATATAGCTCGGTTGAATCGTTTGCAAGCAATGTTAACTCTGATTCTGTGCCTAAAGCACTCAATAATTACATTCGTTCAGGTGATAATGCAGCAATTACAAATGCTTGGAATAGTGGTAATATCGGAAAAGCTATGGCAATGGCTTCTGATGATTTCCAAAGATGGAGCGTTAACAATCCACAACAACTCTCTAAATACTTTAACGCAGGAGATTTTAGTAGTCCGCAAAACACTATGGGTTCTGTAGGTATGCAAAATTATTATAGTCCTTCTACAGCTTCTGCAATCCATAAAGGCAATTATGGCACAGTAGATTCAGCAGCCGTAGGATTTGGAAATAGTTATGAAGCTGATAAGAAATCTATGGCAGAAGGACATTTTAACACTACAGGACAAAACACAGCTTGGGGACAAGGTAATTCACAAGGAACAGTGCAACAAGAAGTTCAAGGACAGGTTAATAATGCGGTAAATCAATTTAGCAAACCTACAGAACAAAGAATGGCAGGACATTTTGTAGATGCAACTGCAGGAGAAGGTTCATTATTAAATAGGGCAGGAAGTGGGATGCCTAGCACTCCGCCTCCGCAAAATAATTCTACAACTTCTACGCCTCCAAACTCTGCTCCTCCTGCGCCTAAAATACCTCCTGAATTTTTAAAATAAGCAAGCTAATTTAGGCTTGCTTATAAATATTGTTAAAATATGTTTTTGCTTTTTATTTGTGGAAATATTAAGTATGTAATAAAAATTTGAAAAATGTTTGCAAGAATGATAATTAAAATAAGCTAGAAATTTTTCTAGCTTATTGAGGAGATATCATTTAAGCATACTCATATTTGAGAGATCTAACGATTTTCCATTTAGTTGTTCGTTTGAATTAAACTCATCTAAGGTTTTTCTCGACTTAACTGTATCATCAACCCAAGCATCTATTAAACCAAAGAAAAAAGAAAATGTTTTTTTGATGATCTTTAAAACCACTTTCACTAATTCATAAGGCAATTTTAAAATACCTATGAAAAGATTTTTAACTCCACTTTTAGAACTATCTTTTTTAATACTTTTTATGGTTTTTATCCAAGCTAAAGCATAATATAAAATGAAAGCAGTTGCTATTAAGCCTATAAGTGTTTTTGTAAATATTTCATTCTTGCTTATAAACAAAATGCCTATATTAGTCAAAATCAATACAAGAAACACAATAAAAGTGATCTTTAATTTCATATTTACTGCTTTATCCATCTTTATTCCTTTCAATTATAACTTATTCATATTTTTAATAAAATTATACCATATTTTAATAAATTTTGCAAGTATTTTTGCTATAAAATGCCTATTTTTTAGTGGTTTTAACGGGGTTCTTTTTTTTATTTAACTTGGGAAAAGTCGCCAAAATCTTCATCGATTTAATTGTATTTTCACGCTACTTTGTTCGCATTGCTTTTAAGCATTAAACAATCAGAAGCCACGCACTTCCGATCATTTATTTTTGTAAAGTTTAAAAGTTTTTTTGTTTGTATTAAGCTAAGACTAAGCGTGGATCTTATAAAATAGTTGTAAGAAAGTTATTTTAAAAGATAGTCGATTAAATCGATTATCTTATTTACTGTCTCCAAAAAGAGAATCGTAAATTCGATTATTTCTCTAATCATAGCTACCCCCTTTCTAAACAATCGGAAGATTAGCCTTATTAGTGCTTAAATACAAGCTATATTATAGCAAATTTCATCAAAAAAGCCAAGTTTTTTTGCTATAAAATACCTATTTTTTAGGGGTTTGAAACGGATTTCTTTTTTATTTGACTTGGAAAAATGAATGAGAATTTGTAGTTTCATGTACTAACAAAGGCAAGGGGCTTCTCTGCCCCTGCGGTTTTGTTAGAAAAATACTTCAACTTTAAGCTTAAAAAACCTAAAATTTAGATATAATCTCACAAAACGCTTACTATGTCGTTTCATAGTTAGCCTTTGTTGTAATTTTCCGCTAGAGTTGCAGCTCTAAAGCGGATTTTTTATTATAGCGAATCTTGTTTTATTATAAATTTTTAAAAATGTCTATGTTTTAATTTATGAATTTATTTAAAATATCTACACATTCCTTGTAAAATTTACAATTTTGATAAAAATTGCTGTTTGAATTTAAATCAAATAGATCTTCTAATAGATAAGATATTTTTCCTTTTTTTAAACAATTTTTTATAAAATAGTCTCCTGAGATTATATTTTGATAATCTTCCTTGTCGAAGATATAACAAGTAGTATTACGCTGATTTTCATTATAAAAATTATATAATTCAAACAATCCTTTTTGCTCTTGATTCTCCATGATAAAATTGCCTATGTAAAAATCTTGATCAAATATGCTAAATAAATCTTTATTGTTTTTAACTATGATTTTTGTATATTCTGAATTATCATTGCAATGGATAATGTAAATTTGTTCATATTTTTTTGCCTCAGTGGTAAAACTTTCCATGTTTTTAGATTCTATAAAATTTCTGCTAAAAGGTTTTCCAAAATCTTCAAGCAACCACTTTTCCGAAATAAAAAAAGATTCGATAAAGTGACTTAAAAAATCAAAATTTGGATATTTTACAAGCAACATTATTCGATCAAGTTCTTCAAAGCTAATTTTTAATTTTTTAGCCGCAGTTAGAGAATTTAAATTGTATTCTTTTAAAATATAGCGAATCTTATCTATAAGCGTCCTGTGTGTGTCTGAAATTTCAATACTACTATTTTCATTTGCATATTTTAAAAATTTTCTATAAGCATTTGCTTGTGCTTCAAAAATTTCTTTAAGTCTGTGATTTTCTAACATTTGTTTTAACGCAATTTCTGTCGTTTTTGACATTCTACTTGGATCACTCCAAGCATCAATTGTTGTTTTAGAAACTCCTAAAATGTTTCCAAGTTCGCTTCTGTTTATTCTAAGCTCATTGCATACAATATCGTGCAACTTCATTTTTACTCCTTTAATAAAATAGTCTGTTAATTATATCATATAAAGTTAATAGATATATAAATGTATAAATAATTATATATAATACATAATATTTATATAAAAATTATGTATTTTGTATAATTAACATAAACTATATTTCACGGAATAAAGTTTGCATGTACATATAAATAATAGTTTTATCATCTGTATGGTAAATTAGAATAGGAAATTAAAAAGCATTCAAATCCAAAATAATGCAAACCAAAAGCCACGCCTCTTTCGGTTCAATGTTTTTTGTTGCAATTGTATTAAGCTAAGACTAAGCGTGGTTTATTTATAATTATTTCGGTTTTTTAAGTGAGATAATCAACGAGTTTGATTATCTCGTTAATTAATTCTAAGACAAGAACTAAAAACTCAATGATCTTACTCATCATGCCTCCTTCTTATAACCGAAAGAGTAGCCATACTTAATACGCTTTAATTGTAGTATTTTTAAATGAATTTTTATTATCTTGTATTGTTTTATTTTACAAAAATTTTGTTTTAGCCTATTATTAATTGTTTGCATGGTAAAATAAATATAACATATAATATTTATAATATCTAGTTTAGCCTCTTGTTAATTATTTATATGATAAAATAGACTTATCTTAAAAGCCTATTTTATCAATGTTTTCACTTTCAAATAGTGTTTTTAACCCATTCAGATTCAACTATCGAAAGAACTCTTGCGGTTTTGTAAATATTATCATGCGGATTTAGTATAGTTCTCACAGCGTAATACTGCTCGTTTTTTTACCTCCTCTTTTTCAACTACAACTATCGTATCAACTGATTCTTCTTGAAGTTTCAAAGGAATGTATAAAACTACCCTTTGCTTATAAGCTGCAGGAATAATCATCTTTTGAAGATTATAATTATCTTTGATGATTTTCAATTCACCATTAATAATGTGTCCTATGAACCTATCATTTAGTTTTTTCACAATTTCAGGTAATCGCTCTTTTCTCTCAAAAAGATGCAAATGATTTACTCTAAAATCTAATTTACTATCAAAAATGATTTCATTTTTGAATGTATCATAATCGCTTAAAGATTTAGGTATTTCTAAATCATCTAAAACTCTATCCCCATTAGAACAAAATTTTCTAAAAATATATCCTCCATTTTCCTGCTTTTCAAAGTATGCAAATATTGGAAAAACACCTGTGCTGTACAATCCTGTATTAAAGCATGCTTTTGTTTTGTCTTTATTGTAAGTAATAATATCAGGATAGCTTTTATTTTCGTAAATGAACTCAAAATATTTAAACAAGTAGGAAAATAAAATATTATTTCCGTTTCCCCAAAATTCTTTTTGAGCTATATTAGAAAGCTCTTGGAGTGTATTTAGAAAATTTGGAAAATAGGCAAATTGAAACAACAAAGGTTTCTCTTCAACTTTGTTTTGAATTTGATCACGATTTGAAGCCTTGTTTCTTGTGGTAGCTTTTTGAATATAAACTAAAGAAGGTTCGTTTTCATCTTTTTCAAGATCAAAGCCTGCTTCTATTAATGCCTTACTACAATTGATTTTTAAATCATATTTTCTTTTCAAATATTGACTGATATGTCCTGTAGTAACATGGTCAAATTTAGTTTTACTATCTTCATAGGCTTCTAAAATTAATTTTTCTATGTTTTTTTCCACGCTAAAAACCTAATTGTCCTTTCTTATAATCTTCTAAACCTTTCAATAGTCCAAAAAGTATGTCAGAATCAACCGCTCCTTCAATAGGAGTGCCTATTACTTTTCCTGTTGGAGTTAAAATATAAGTTGTTGCGAGTTAATTACAAATCAACTAAATAAAATACATATATTACAAGTTGTTTTCAAGCAATATGTAATTTTATTTCAATATGTGATACACATTAATACAACTTTACTTCAAGTATAGTTTATGTTTATGTAAATTTTTATTTCAACTTAACTACACTTTTACTACAACATAACTACAACTTGAGTGCAAAAAAACGCTACTTGATAAACTGCATTTTATTTTCAACTTAACTACAACTTAACTACAACATAATTACAACTTGAATTCAACTTTATTACACTTTCACTACACTTTAACTACAAAAATGTGAAAATTTGCATGTTTTTTGAAGTAAAAGTGTAGTTAATATGTAGTTAATATTATTTTTACTATAACTTGAGTGTAACTTTATTACAACTTGACTACAAAAAAGAGTTTGTTTAAAGTACTATTTTATAGGGTTTTTAATATTAATTTAATTTTTATTGTTGAAAAAAATATACTAAAAAGTGTAATAAAAAAATAAAATATCAATATTTAGGGCTTATTATGCTAAAATCCTTATTTTTAGGCTCTTTTGCTTTTTTAAAAAAAATGTAAAAAGTTGAGCCAATGGGCATAATGCAATAATATAGCCTAAATATAGGCGTTTAAATCTTATTGTTGTAGGCAAATTATGCTAATGTTTTACCGACATTTTGCGATTTGTAAAAAGCTTTTAAAATATCTATTTTGTAGGTTTTTAAGCATTATTGATAATCGAGTTATTGTGTAAGATTTTTGGCAAAAATAGACTTTAGAGCTAAAAACTACAAAATTTTCTTCATGGCGTGTATTTTTGATTGTGCTTGATTTATAGCGATAATATGAGAGCTAGGGCTTATTTTAGAAGTTCTTGCGAATTTTCAAAAATGCTTTGCAGTTTTGAAATGGACTGTGGTTTTTGTTTTGTGTTGCAATTTTTGTAGGTTTTTTTGTGTCTTTTTGATTGCAAGTGGATATCTTGAATGGATATAGTGTTTAAAATGACAGAATTAGCCCTTAAAAGGCTAAAATGATTTTTTTAATGGTTTTTATCGTTTTAGGGTTATTTTTTTGATTTTTGGGCGTTTTTTGAAAGAATATCGATTAGTGTTTCAAAATCTTGGATTTCTGATTTGGTGATTTTGAATTTGTCTTTGAGTGTTAGAAACTGATAGGCTGAAACTATATCAAGCTTTGGGTATTTGGCTTGTAAATCGATAATGCTCTCATGGTTTTTAACTCTTTTTAGTTTGGCAATAAAAGTGTTTTTTGTTTTTTTGATATAAGCCATAACAGCAGGTGTCATTTTGCTTTTGTTTTCATCTGTTTTGCCATAGATTGAGAGTATGAATGCTAGACAGCTAGTTATATTGACAAATAATTTGTCGTTTTTCTCTTTGTGGATTATTTTGTTTAGGTATATTTTGGTAAACCAAGTTTCTATGGCTTTGTGCATTTTGTTTTTTCGCTTGGGCGTGTATTAGTTTTAGACATAAGTTTTCTCCTGTGGTTTTAGTGCTTTATGAAATTGTACCGTATTTTTATTTAACTTGGGTATGAAATGAGTATTTTTATATATCAGGGAAAGTTTATGCTAGAAATATGTTTAAAAAATGGCAAAGATAGGGAGAGAATGAGAGAAAGAATGAGGTGATAAATAAGGCAATAAATAAGGCAATAAATGAGGGAAAGAATGAGTATAAAGGCTATAAGGATTTGTGTTAAGGATAGCGTTAAGATGAGATTTGAATGCGTAGAATGCAAGATAGGGAGGAATGGGAGATGGGGTATAAAGGGGGTGATAAATGAGGTGATAAAGGGCGAGAAGAAGACTTTTCTATTTAAGGGGATGAAACGGTTTAGGTTAGGTATAAAAATGGCAATATTATTAACGAAGTTAATGTATGGTAGGTATAAAATTTTTTAACACCCTTTTTTTGAGAAAAATAAATTTCATTCTAAAAATACTATAAATCTCCAATTTATAGGCATTCTTTGCTTTAGGGTAGGTATAAAAATGCCCTTGCTAAAGGCTAGACTTTTTAATACTTAATTAAAACTATTTTTTGTCTTTTCGTGGGTTTGGATTTGGAGTATTTTTTAGTTGAAAAATTTACAAAAAATTTAGAGTAAAGATAGATAAAAAAAACAAAAAAATAAATCAAAATAAATATAGTTTTGCTGTAATTTTCTCTTTGAATTTTTGCTCGTGAAAAGTACAAGATAATTTTTTTATTTTTTTAATCATATAAAAAACAATATTTTTTATATGAAAATTCACAGAAAAAAAAGATAAAATTTTAATACTAATTTTAATTAATTTTATTTTAAGTCTAAAATATATAGAGATAAAAGTGGTATAAAAAATACACTATTTAAAAAATACTTATTTTTTTACTTGTTTTTAATTGATTTTTATATCTAAAATATTTTTCTCATAAAAACATGATTACTCGTTTATATAGATAGACTTTTCAAGCTTTCTTTCCATTTCTTTTTTCTTTTTTTCAATTGCTTCATCAAATCCTTTAAGCACTGAAAATGGAGCAAACTATGCCGCTCTTTTTTCTAATGGCATAAGAGGATATTTTGTAGATTTTTTGTATTTAATATTAATAATATCATCGTGGTTATTAGGCATTGTGTCCTCCTATTTGCGAATTAATTTTTAAGCCATTTTCAAGACTCGAGGCTTTAAAAATAGATTTTTTTCCATATTTGTGAACAATCGCGAGTCTAGCTTTTTGTAATTTCTCTTCTTTTATAAAATTTTTATTTTCCTTCTGTTCTAAGTCAGTAAAAAGACTGGGTTCTTTAATTTTTTTTATCGTGTCATTTTTTACAACATTATTAAGAGTAAGACTTATTTTTCTAATTAAAAAATCAGCATTAACTATTAAATCAAACAATTCTAAGCCTTTATTGCAAATAGCTTCCAAGGAAGAGGTATGGTAATCCAAATTGATTGTTGAATGTGCATTTTTTGGAATAGATCTTCCATAGGAATCTTTGCTCATTGGACCATTGTAGCTTTGTACCTTTTCTAAGCTTTCTTTATCATATTGTACATCTAAAACGATTTGATTGCATGTTAAATTTTGCTCAATTAGCTCAAGAACCATATGATCGACGATTTCTTTAAGCATATCTCTAGCTTTTTTAAAACTATAAGGCTTAGGCAAAACCTTAGCCATTACCTTAGAGATATGTTTGCTTTTATATTCTTTAATAGCTTGCATTGTAAAGCTTTCAAACCCCCAAGCATGATCGATTAATAACTCAGCATTTACTCCAAAAATTTGATAAAGTTTATCCTCGTTATTAAGAGAGTATCTTGCTAAATCTCCCATATTGTTAATGCCTATGCTTTTTAGTTTTGTTGCATATCCTTTGCCTATACGCCAAAAATCATTTATGGGCGTGTGTTGCCATAATTTTCTTCTATAAAGCATTTCATCCAAATACCCTATGCAAAGTCCATCTTTATTAGTATTTTGTTTTTTGGCTAATATATCCATTGCAATTTTTGCTAAGTAAAGATTTGTTCCTATTCCCGCAGTTGCTGTTATTTGAGTTGTTTTTAAAATTTCAAATAATATGTTTTCAATGAGTTTGCCAGCAGATAGCTTATAATGTTTGATATAAGGAGTTAAATCAATAAATACTTCATCAATGGAGTAAATATGAATGTCTTTTGGATCAAAATACTTTAAATAAATACTGTAGATTTTAGGACTATAGTCTATATATGTTGACATCCTAGGTTTTGCGACAATGTAATCAAGCTCTAAATTGGGATTATTTATTAGTTCAAGATGATTGTATGATTTTGCACTGAAATATTTAGCAATTTTTAAGCGCTCGTAATTGATTGTTTTTACTTTTTGTATTAGTTCAAATAGTCTTAATCTGCCTGATATATTATAAGATCTTAATGCGGGAGATACCGCAAGACATATTGTTTTTTCAGTTCTACTTTCATCCGCAACTACAAGATTGGTATTTAGAGGATCTAATTTTCTTAAAATGCATTCAACAGAAGCATAAAATGACTTAAGATCTATAACTGCATATTTTTGCGTATTATCCATATTTTTACATTTGTATATAATAATTATTTTTTAATTGTATAAAAAGAATTTTAATAGACTAAGATTGTTAATTTTTAGTTCTTGTTTTGGAATTAATCAATAAAACAATCAAGCTTGTAGATTTTTTCATCTAAAAATTTTATCAAAAACCATGCCTTGTTTAAAATTACATAGTATTAAAAGAGGTTATTCAATATTATGCTTTTATATATTTAAATCGAGCGAGCAAAGTATACGAAAAGATTTATATCAAGTTTAATTTTAAATGATAAAATTTAAGCTGAAATAATGATAAAGTTTTTTGAAAATGCTGATTGTAATAAAAAGTTACATTAATATAGGCAAATGAAATTTTCTGCTATTTTTTTTAATAATAATTGCTATTGATAAAATAAAAATCTGCCTTATTTTATACATGGAAAAATCTCAAAATCTTTATTACTCCTTTCATTTTTCGCTATTTAAAAAAATGGAACTGTTATAATAAGGATCTTGCTTTTTATATAAATCATAAACCAAAATACCAATAAATTAAAAAAAGAAAGAGAAAATTAGTTGAAAAACAAATCGAGAATTAATTTTTAAAAAGGCAGGAGAAACAATGAAAAAACTTAGAAAAATATAGAAAAGAAATATTTAAAGATGAAACTTCTGCTTGCAGCATTACATAGCATTATGTCAAAAGATATAAAGGAATAAAATGAACGAAGTGCAATTTGACAGCTGGAACGAACGAAAAAAGAGCTTAAACAAAGTAAAATTAATCAGAAAAGTTAGTGTAAAAAAAGATTTATTGGCTTAGCATTGGTTTAAATATCGGTGCTGAAGTTTAAGGTAAAAATGAGTTTTTTACGCGTCCTGTTTTGGTAATAAATAGTTTTTATAATGGCACATTTTTAGGCGCACCTTTAAGTTCTAAGACTAAAAACAAAAAAAGGCTTTTTATTTCACAAATTTAAGGACAATAAAGGCACTTTACAAGTTGCACTTTTAGGACAAATGAGAGTTTTTGATACTAAAAGGATAAAAACTTACATAGGAAAAATCAATGACAAAGATTTTGAAATGATTAAAAATAAATAATAAGCCCTGCACTAAGACAGGGAAACTCAAAAAATGAGCCAAATCCTTTCATTTCTGAAAAGTAATGAAAAAATTATTACTAAAAAATATTAATCTAAAATAAAGGATTAGCATGACGGAAGAGAAAGAAAATATTATTAAAGAAGTTTGTAAAGAGCTAAACATTACTCAAACTGAATTAGGAAGACAATTAGATGTCTCTGCTTCTACAATAAATACTTGGGCTAGTGGTAAAATTCTAACTTAGTGGATTATATTCTACTGAAGAAATGGGCGTTGGAATGACTGAAACTAGCAATATTGTTATCGACATTGAAGCTTGCCAAAACAATACTCAGGAAAACAAAAAGAAAGTTGATTTCTCACAAAACTTTTCACAATCAAACGCTACAACTTTTAGCGAAGATGAAAGACAAGTTTTGTTATCTTTGGGACTCGAAGTGAAAAATGAAGATGGTTATTATTGGATTGTAAGAAATACCTATGGTTTAAATGAAAAAATCAAGCAATTAGGTTATAGATTTCACCCTGAGAAAAAACATGGTGGAAGCAAATTGGAAATGTAGCCTAAGAACGCACATGAAAATATGTTATAATTTAGGAGTTAGTATGCAAGGATATGCCATGAAAAAAGAAATTACAACTCAATGAGAGCTTTAAAGCATTATTGGAAAGTATTTTTTCAGATACTAATCAAGCTAAAAAGCTCATTCAAGCTTTTGAAGAATTTGCTAATGATAGAGCAACAACGCAAAGGCTTAATTTTGGGAATTTAAAGCAAGAAGCCATTGAGCAAATAAGAAATGAGTTGGTTAGCAAGGATTTATTCCAATCTGAGACTAAAGGACTTGAAGCTGAAATCAAACGAATGGAAAGTTCCTTACAAAGTGAAATCAAACTATCAATAAGTTCATTAAAACAACAAGGAATCTATTGGCTTATAGGAGCTTGTGTTGTTAGCATTGCCACTATAATTTCAAGTGTTTGGGCAATAATGGACTTTATGGTAAAACATTTAAAATAATACTCTCACACTAGAAACAATCTAGTGTAACTTAACCCTAAGGTGGGATAGTTTTATTCCACTAGGGATATTAATATCCCTTGACTTTTAGCATTTTTTGTTATAAGATAAGGAGAAAAAAGAAAGATTTTTTCAAAAAAATAGTAATATTTGCAAAAATACCCACAAAAGCAATCTTAAGATTTATGGAGTCTATCGGCATAGGATTGTTTGTAAATACAGGCGATAGTAGAGCTTTTATTATTTTAATTGAAAGTTTGCTAATTTTAACGGTAGTTGCATTATCATCAATCTTTCTTAAAGATTGAACTTTTTTGAAAAAAGGAGAAAAAATGGATGGTTATAATATAGCTATTTTAATTGGTGCTATCACTCTCGTTTTTGGCATATTGGTTTTAGTAGCTCATTATCTCAATGATAAACACACTAACGAAAGTGAAAACTAAAAACCTTATTGTCTTAGAAATGATTTAAAGATAGACAAAATTAAATCAAAAATTGTAGGCTGTAAAATAAACATTAAAGCAGCAAGAATAATTACATATGTTCTAACTTCTCTTTTAAAACTATCTAGTTTGTTTTCAAGCTTATCAAGTTTAGCACATACTGAATCTTCAGGCTTATCAAGTTTAGTACCTATTGAATATTCAAGCTTATCAAATCTAGTATTCAAAAGATCTATAGTTGGTAATTTAGAAATGGCTTCTTTAAATTCTCTAAAAGATTTGTCTTTTATTTCTTGAGAATTTATTTGGCTTTCTTTAGTAAATTCGTTAAGAGCTTTAATGAAATTTTCTTCAGTTTGATCTTTAAAATAGATAGAAAATAAAGCTTTTACACCTTCTGAAATATAATAATTTTTCATATTTATACAACCTTTTTTTAATTATAACATAGCAAATTTAAAAATGCAGTTTTTATAAAAATAAATAGAAATTTGTTTTGATTATATTTTACTCAATATTTTTTATTACATCTATAGTTAGTGAATATAATTAATAATTTTTATAAGGGTGTTTTCTGCTTCTTTGTTTTTATTCTTCTTTTTAAAAGCTACATCACAACACTTTATACTCTAAGCTTTTTAAAAGTACTCAAATAAGATTATCATAATAAATAATAAAAAATCAATTTCTTATTATTTTCATTTTATTTTTTTCTTTTTTGTTATAATTTATATGTTAAAATAATATATTACAAAGGAAACAATATGGATTTATCTCATTCATTAGGACAATATATTATTTTAGCTTTTGCAATAGCCGTAGCCATATTTGTTACATTTTATGACTTTGATAAAAAAGATCATCAACATAATATAAAAAAATAATATCCTTAATATTTATAAAAATTAAAAAAGATTTTAAGTCATTCTAAAAATAAAAATTTATACTATTTTTTAAAGGATTTGCTATGCAAAAAAATATACAAGATTATATTATTGATGTTCATTCTTGCGATCCCCATTCATCAAATGCTTATAAACAAGATTTATTCGATGTTTTAAATGAAGATTTTACCAAAGAATATGAATTCATAGATAGTCCTACTTTAGATGATATAGTAAAACACAAACAAAGTGATGAAGTTTTTAAAGTGTTTTATAAAAAAGATGATAAAATAAGATTGCTTAGAGTTAGTAATATGCAAGCTTTAAATCGTTTTGATAAACTTAAAGGTGCAATGACAAAAATAATTTTAGATAGTGGTTTTAAACCTGATAAATAAAAAGGATTAATATGTGTAAAGATCGAGAATATATAGAGCAAAGAAAGGTTTTATGGGAAAAAAGTTTTGAAGCCTTTAAAGATGATAAAGTGTATCAAAAAGAACAGCTTGAACTTGCAGAAGCAGGAATTAATGATGGCTTAGAGGAGGATTAATTATATAATTAGCCATATATTTATATTAGTTTTTTTTAAAAAACCGTTTTTACTATTCTTTAATCTTTTATATTGTATTTTGATTGTCTTATTTATGTAATTTTATATATAAAAAAAGTTTTTTCCAATTTTACAACAAAATCCTTTATGGTATAATAAAAATAAAAATTATATAAGAAAGGATACAAATGGCTATAAAAATTGAAATTAGCGGATTTGATAAGGATTTTTTACCTGTTTTTGAGAGTTTAGCTAAAAGCTTATCTAAAAAGCCTATTTTATCAATGTTTTTTCTTATTTTTTGAGCAAAAACTTACGCATACCCTTTTTTCATTTTTTGTTTCTTTAACCTCTCAAAAAAAATTTGTGCCTCATTAAAACTTGGAAATACATTATTTTTTCTTCCTGTGCAACTTTTAAAACGCACATTTCCGTAAACTCTCTCAACAATATATTCCTCAAATAGAGTTGCAATAATTTCTATGCTATAATAGCGAATGTTTCCTTTCTCAGTTATTCTGTGCAACAAAACATTATTCATAAAAAAACCTAATTAAAAATTATTTATTTTATTCAAAAAATCATTTTTAAACATTTTTTCTATAGCAAGCTTAATCATTTGATTAATTTTCTCATTTTCTTTATTTGTATTAGAAATTTCATCTTTGTAAGTAGGAGTCATCATTTCTATCATTTTTAATGTTTTTTCATCAAATAATACTCTTTTTGGAATTAATATTTCATTTTTTTGAATATTTTCATTATTTATTGTATTTTTTTCCATTTTTATCCTTTATTTGTTAAAATATATAAATTATACCATAATATTAATAAAAAATTGTATAAATAGACAAATAATGCAAAAATATAAATATATTTATGGTATAATTTAAAATATATAACATAATCTTATATCAAAATAAGCCTATTAAAATATATATTTTGATATTAACACAAGCAAATAAATATAACATAATGTTAAATTATGTTATAAAAAAAAGGATATAAATAAAATGAAACTTAAAAATACTACAATAAGCGAAGATTTAGAGCGTTGGATAGAAGCTTATTTGAAACATATTCAAGCATTATCCTATTCAAATAATACTTTTTTACTTTATAGGCGTATTTTACTAGAATTTGTAGAATATTCTTTAGATTATCAAGATGAAATGCAAATAAACGATATAAAAACGACTTTTTTAGTCAATTTTCTTAATTATTTAGAAAATAATTCAAAAAATGGCAATAAACTATCAAAAAAAACAAAAATAACTTATTTGAGAGTATTAACTAGCTTTTTTTCTTTTATAAGCGATAATAATGATGATTTGTTTGTTTTTTCCTTTGATATGAAGAAAATTAGATTTAGAACAGAAAAATCAGAAGAAAAATTAAATTATCTTAATGAAAATGAAATTATAAGGCTAAATAATGTTTTAGAGAAAGAAAAAGCAAAAAAAGAAGTTTATAATAGTTTTAGAAACTCTTTACTGATAAAACTTATGCTTTATGGAGGACTTAGAATTTCTGAAGCTTTAAATGTAAAACTTTGTGATTTTGAAGAGGTTGATGATGAAATATTAAAAATATCCATAATAGGCAAGGGCGGTAAAGAACAATTTGCATTTATTAAAAAAGAAGAAGTAGATGATGAGCTTGAATATTTTAAAGAAAATATCCAAGATAGTGATTACATAATGCAAACTAGCACAGGAAAACATTTAAATAGAAGTAATGCTTTTTTGATTGTAAATAATATTTATGCTAAAGCTTTGATCAGCAAAAAAGGACTTCATTTGCTTAGACACACTTTAGCCATGAGATTAACAGCCAAAGGAACAAACCTTGTGGTCATACAAAAAATTCTAAGACATGCAAATCTAAATACTACTACTATATATGCCAAAGCAACAAATGATACAATAAAAGCTGCGTTATTGAATAATTAATTTTTCTATAATAGACTTCTTTTTGAAGTCTATGCTGTGAATCTTTCTAATAAAAGTTTAGGTTCTCCGCCAAGTATTTTGATGAAATTTGCAATTCTTGATTGTATCATTTCTACGGAATACATACCTCCTAAACCGCCTAAAGCATAAAATAATTCTTCGAAAATGTCTTCTTTGTTAAATTCAAGTTCTTCTATATCAATAAGATCAGGAGTTTGGCTACCTTTTTGTAATTCTTGATATATTTCAACCAAAATATTAATTCTTTCTGGATTATTTTTAGTTTTTAGATAAGAATTTAAGTGTATGATTAGGGTTTTTATGAGTTTTTCTCTATTTTTTTTATTTTCAAGAAAACTCAAGAGGACTGTGATTTATAGTTAAAATAACCAAAAGAACATACTTGAAAAATTAATAATACAAAAAACATATACTTTTTAAAAAATAAAATTTTTCAAATATAGAAAATCAATAGAAGAAGGGAAGTTTAGTTAAAAAGTTTGTTGGGTAAGCCACAAGGAGAAACTCACCCCCAAAGGGGCAAGGCTAATAAGCCTTGACAGTAATTATACAAATTAGTATAATTATAAGTATGAGTCGTGTCATATAGTTCACCCCCTTTCTAGGGTGTGATTATGCCACAGGGTTGCAGCCTTGTGGCAAAACCCTTAATGTAATTATACCAAACAAATTCTTTAACTTCTGAAACAATTTATGAAAGATTTTTGTATAAGTTTTAATATTTTAATGAAAATTTAGGTGTAAGCTATAAACAAGAAGCCTTTCGAGCTAGCTAAGAATACTTGGCTTTAGTTAGGAACCTCCTACTTCTAAGCGTTAGCGAAAGTAGGAGTAATTCACAGTTTTCATTGTTTTAAAATTTTTCTCTTTGTTATTAATAGATAATTTCGATATATCATACCTATTCCAAAAAATAAGCTCTAAAGGGCGATGTAAAAAATGATAAGCTAAGCTTGTAAAAATAATCAAAGCTATAAGCACACCACAAGGTATATAAAATCTTTTAAGTTTGTAGAAGGGTTTATTCATTGTTTATCCTTTATTACTCTGCTTTAAGTTCTCCACCTCTAACCACAAGTCCATTAGAGTCTATAGTTACTTCAACTCCACCTGCTTTAATGATAACACAATCAGGTTTTGCATTAATAATTGTTTCTCCTACCTGTATAGTCGCTTCGCTATCGGCTTTTAACTCATGAATAGTTTTTGCGTAAGTTGTGATATTATCAGCTACCATGCTTGTATTTTTATCACTTTCAAATCCTATGGATTCATTACTTGTAAAAAGAATATTGTCTTTGCTTTTATAATCCATCTCTTTCTCGCTTAATACTTGCATTTTATCGCTGATATTAATATCATAATGCCCCTCAACCACTTCCTTTTTATTTCCCTTCACATTCCTTATCTCATCTTTATGGATAATAGTGTTTTGATTAGCACCTATTTCTATATCTTTGTTTTCTCCTACAAACTCATGAGAGTTTTTAGCCACTCTTACTTTATTATCTACTCCTACATTTAAGGTATTGCTTAATCCTACTATGGTATCTTTAGATAAGCCTACATTAGTTAAGTATTCTCCTCCTACATTGACATTTTTAGCTAAGTCTATGGTTTGAGTATGAACCTTTTTAATCCTTTCATTATAAATTCCATCCACTATAGAATCTTTATCATTTAAGATTCTTTGAGTGAAATTATGTTGTACTAATTCATCATAATCCTTTTGGGCTTTTAAATAAATTTGTTCTTTATCTTTTATATTTGAGAGGGTAAGTTCATTATAACCTTCTTCATTAACACCTATGGTTTTAGAAGAAAGAGAAGTTTGATGATCATTAAAAGGAAGATTTACTAAACTTGGATTAGCCCCATTATACAAACTAGAGCTCACATAAGGTTTATCTATATCATCATCTAAAAAAGAAATAATCACTTCATCTCCTATTCTTGGAGTATGAAAAAAACCTGAATGATTGCTTGCTATACTAGAAGCTACTCTTAAAAAAGGAGTGTGATGGTAAGATTTGTAAGTATTGCTTGATAAATTAGAAGAATTTGTATCTATATCATTTGTAATAAAAGTATTATTATCTAATTCTTCTTGATTGGCATAAAGATTAATCCTTACCTTAACCCTTCCATGCTCATCAGTATAAATAGTATTTCTCTCACTTTCTATATCCTTACTCTCTCCTATAACAATACCTTGAGTGCTATTAGGAGCTTTAGGTTTAGCTTTAAAACTTGGAGTAAAGATAATATTCTTTTTTAATAAAGTTAAAGTATTAGAATAAGATTTACTTAAATTTAAATCTTTTAAATTTAAATGATCATTAGTATTAATAGAATTAGCTAAGATGGCATCATCAATTAAGATTTGAGTATTAGCAATAATAATAAAGTCTTTAAGCAAAGAAGCTTTATCTTGTTTTTCTTCATCTTGATTTTTTATTTCTTCTTGATGATTAAACTCCTTATAATTTAAAGTGATAAAATCTCCTAAGCTAAGATGATAAATATTACTTTTTGCTAGTAAGCTTTCATTTAATACTAAGGCTCTTTTTTCTTTAAGAGAAGGCTTAGTCTTTAAATCAATGCTTTTTGTAAAAGAATATTCACTCTCATAAAAATGTTCATTATAATAAGCTTTGTTATTAAGTTCTTGTTCATAAGGAACTTTACTAGAGTGTAAAGATAAAAGATTTAAAGGAGTGTTAGCATTAATACTAGAATGTGTAAAAGAATTAGTTCTTAAACTTTGCTCTTTATAAATAGAAGAAATACAAGCTTGATTTAAAATATTATTAACATTAGGATTATACTCAATTTCTTTATTTTTTACATTTTTATATACATCACAAAAATAAATAGTGTTCTCATCTTCATAAAAAAAGATTCCATTATTATGGCTTAATCTTGTAATAAAGTCTAAATCACTTTCATTGTATTGAGAGATGAGTTCTTGTTCTTCATAATTAAAATGTATATTAGAATAATCAATTTCTTTATGTAAGATATCTTGATAAAAACCAAGGGTTTGTTTAATCACTTCTATAATATTAGTATGAGTATAAATACGATTGGCTTTATTTAAAGAAAGTCTTATCAAAACTGATTGAAGCTTAAAAGAAAAAAAATGCTTGTATTTTATTTGCTTAGTATTTGAAGCGCTATCATTAATATTTAAAGCACTTTCATGATTAATACCTAGATATTTTATATAAGTGATAATTCCCTTATAGTTTATTACTTTATTGTTATCAAAGTTTAAGGTATTATTCTCATAAGGATTATGGATACTTAAAATAGCTTCTTGATCGATTAAAACATTAGGATGAAAATTAAAAGTTGTAGGGGTGCTTAGATGAGATGAAGCATTGGTTAAAGTATTTAAAGAAAATAAATCTTGTTCTAAACTTTCAAAAAAGCCTTCACATTCTATAGAAAAAAGCTCTTCAAGACTTTCTTTGATAAGGGCTTTAGTGATTTTAAAGGGTAGGGGATTTGAAGTAGAATTTGATATATCAAGACTCATATAAGAATTAAGGGACATTGAAGATCCTTTTGGGTTTGTTGATGATTAATAGCCATAAGCTTATGTGATTTATTTTAGCATAAAGTGGGTAAAATAAAGTTTATTTTAGGGTATGGTTTATGGGTGAAGAGAGATTGTGATTTTTTTAAACATATTTTTGTGTTAGCTTATTCACATAGTTTCATATATACTATTGTATATTTTTTTTGCGTATTACCTAAAATTTTTGCCCAACCAAGTTTGGCAGTATTTTCTTCTCCTAACACAAACTTCATTTCTGAAGAATAGTTGATTTTAAGATATAAATCAACACAAAATTCATTATTTGTTAAAAACATTATACTATTTTTTAAATCATCGTGTTTGGTTCCATTGGGCATAAATTTAACCGCTTCTTGATATGAAATATCCTTTATATAGATCGCTATTTTGTTTTGATAAGAGATAAATTTATCGCCTAATATGAAATTATTTCCTAAAATATTGTTCTTTATTCCTAAGTTATTTTTTTGCGAATTTGAAATTAAAATTTGATGGGGTAAATTTTCAATAATTGATAATTTATCCTTAAGTTTAAAATTGACTTGTAAAACTCTTTCAATGTGTGTTTTAGGTCGTCTTAAACTTAGTAGTAAAGGTGCAAATGGTAAATATTTTTTTGCAATATCGTATTCTTTAATTCCCAACATGCTAAATAAAATTTTTGAAATAGAATCTTTAAAATTTTCATTAAAAGATCGTGGATAATTTTTTAAGCTTATTACATCAAAAAATATCCAAAGCAAATAATGATTAAAGAAATCAAAGAATAGAGTCCAACCTTGATCGCCATCTTCATTTCTTGACAGTTTATCTAGCATAAATGAAGGAAGTTGTGAAGAGACTCCATGTAGCCCCATGAAATTTATAAACAATTCTATAACTGATTGTTCGTGTTCTGAAAAAATGATTTTTTCTATATCTTTATTTGGATGTTTTAAACTTTTATTTGTTCTTAAAAATATATTCTTTCTTCCATAGTCTTTTTCTAATTTTTTTATTAATTTAAAAAAACTATATGAAGTAAGATTATTCATATTAAAGCTTTTTTTCCAAAAGAAGCAGGGTAATGTAAAATTTCTTTTGAGTCAAGGCATCTTATTTTTAACTCACAAAAGGAGTTAATACTAGCAAAAGAAGCTAAAAATTTAGATATAATCAATCCCAATAAATATACCTCGCCTAAAGTGTAAAACTTCGAATCTTTAATACTAAAAATAGCTAAGGTCCCTTTTTTTGTGATATTTTCATCTATTAAATAAGTGCTTTTACTTTGAATATCGATTATAGATTCTTGCAAAAGCTTATAAATCTTCCAATTTGATTGATTATCTAAAAAGCTATAGCTTTCCAACACACCAAAAAAAGCTTTTTTGCTCAATATTGTTTGATATGAAAAAGATAACACAGAAACAAGCTTCCATAATAAATTACCATCAACACTACATCTTCTTGTTTCGCTTGGAATTTCCACATTTTTGGTATCGACACCTTTTAGATCGCAGGTATTAATATCACCTATTTTTAATTTTGAAGGTAAATCTCCATTGGAGCACAAAAGATCAATACTTATAGTTTCATCCATTATATAAGAGGAAAAGAAAGAAATTTCGCTAAATACCTCTCCTTTGGAATTCTTTTTAGTATTTACGCTATAAAAATCCTTTTGATTATCTTTTAAAAATTCAAAGCGTTCAAAACTTTTATAGTTTTTTAATAACCTTTTGCCGCCTTCACTATTATGTGCTTTAACCTGTAGTGTCTGTATGATTTCGTAAGCTTTAGGTTGGCTTCTATCCACAAAAATTCTATAACTATCTTTTTTGTGATTATTTATAAGAGGTTCTGCACTTTTTGTAAAGATATTGATAATAGGTGTCATGCTTAAAGAAAGTAATTCTTTTCTAAAAATACAATTTGCAGGAAATGGTTTAGAGAATTTAAATTCAATATTAATTGTCTTTCCTTGACAATTATTTAAAATATCCAAACCATTGATTCTTAAAAAATTAAATTTATGTGGCATGAAAAAATATTCTCTTAGTAAGGAAAATGCTTCAAAACCTAAATCATTATAAGATAAACTACTTTCATCTGGATTCAATCCTATTTTTTCAATATTATAGGTATTAAGAAAAAATTCTTCATCAGTATCTAAACTTTGAATTTTTAATTCTTTTAAATAAGAATGCATGTATAATAATAAAGTACTAGACATATAGGTATCATTGCCTAGATATAAATTAATTTTTTCCAAACCCAAATCACATATTTTTGTTTCTGCCTTATTGACTTGCAAAGTTAAATTGAAAGTATAATCTTGATTTTTACTAGATATAAAAACTTCGCTGATGGAGATAGAATAAAGATAAACATCATATACTGTTTTAAATTCACAAACACATTTGTCTATTGGTTTTGATTTAATAAGAGTTCCTTTGGGAATAATTAAATTATTTTCTTTACTATTTTGTTCAAATTTAAATTCTTGCATACATAAAGAAGGTAAAGGATTTGTATAATTTGGAGAAACAATATTAATCAAAGATTCTGCAATGTGTGGTATATTTTCATCAAGCTCTTGATGGATTTTAGAGCTTAAAATAGCTAAATTTTCAATAATTCTTTCTATATCAGGATCTTTGCTATCATATGCTAAAAATGGTGTTAACTTTGGATAATTTTTTATAAAATACTCTCTTTTTTCATATAGATATTCAAGCTCTTTTTGATAATAAAAAATATTATCCTTCATTTAACCTCGCAATATCTATTGTTTTTAAAGATGATTTCTATATTGAATTCTTTAAAACGATCATCCTGAAAAAAACATTTTACAATAAAAGAAAGTTGCCAAGGACTTAAATTGTTATCATAAGTGATAGAAACTACACATATTCTTTTTTCATAGTTATCAATTAGTTTTCTTATTTCCTTAGCCATTGATACGCATAATTCATTAGAGTTAAGATTAATATCAGCCATATTAGGCATTCCTAAGTTTTTTACAGCATAACAATCATTAATTTTTGCATTGAGCAAAACCTTTATATTGTTTTTTACATCTTCAAAATCATTTTGATAGAATGGAATATGAATGTTTTGCTCGTCTAAATTATGGATCAGTTTATCTAGCAGGGACATTATTATTCTTTATCTAATTTTCCTACTAAAGAAAGTTCAAAATTACCACCCATATATTTAAAATGAGGTCGGACGCTTAGTCCTATTTTATACCATCCTGGCTCTCCTGGTATATCATCAACTTTCACTTGTGCTGCTCTAAATGGACGACGACTTCTTACTTCAGAAGGTGGATTTTCTTGATCGGAAATATATTGTCTAATCCATTCATTAAGTCCATTTTCAATATCGCTTCTTTCTTTCCAGCTCCCTATTTCTTCTCGTTGTAAAACCTTTAAATAGTGCGCCAATCTTGAAATTAAAAAGATATATGGAAGTTGAGTTCCTAATCTGTAATTTGTTTCAGCTTCTTTACCTTCTGGGGTATTTTGAAATAATTTTGGTTTTAACGGAGAATTTGCTGAAAAAAATGCTGCATTATTACTATCTCTTCTTAATGTTAAAGTTATAAAACCTGCTTCAGCAAGTTCATACTCTCTTCTATCTGTAATCAAAACTTCTGTAGGTATTTTTGATTGTATAGTTCCAAAATTTTCATAAAGATAAGTAGGCAGATCCTTAACAGTCCCTCCACTTTTTGGTCCTATAATATTTCCACACCATCTATATTTAGCAAAGCTTTCTGTTAATCTTGTACAAAAAGTATACGAAGAATTAGCCCACAATAAATGATTATGCGAAGCATGAACATTTTCTTTATAGTTAAAGCTTTTAATAGGGTTTTCTTCAGGATCATAAGGGCTTCTTGCTAAAAATCTTGTCACTAGTAAGCCTGTATATTTAGAGTCTTCATTTTCTCTAAAAGTTCTCCATCTTGTATATTGAGGACCTTCTAGCAAACCTTGCAAATCTTGAATATTCGCAAGTTCAGAATAATTATCAAGCCCAAAAAATTTTGGTCCAAAAGATGTTAAAAAGGGAGAATGACTCATAGCCGCAATACTAGCCATTTTATTTAAAAAAGTCATATCAGGACTTGCTGATCCAAGTTGATAATCTCCAATGATTGCTCCTACAGGCTCTCCTCCAAATTGTCCATATTCTGAAGAATATATATTTTTATAAACAACGCTTTGTGTTATATCTGGATTGTTTTCAAAATCCTCTAAAGCTTCTTCTTTTCTTATATCAAATAGGTCAATTTTTATATTTTCATTAAAATCAGTTCTTTCAACTAGAAATCTAAGTCCACGCCAAGTAGATTCAAGTTTTTGAAATTCTTCATTATGTAAAACTTCATCCATTTGTTTTGAGAGTAAATAATCAATATGGGCTATCATTTCATCAAGTGCAAATTTATTGATTTTTTCTTCAGCATTGTCGCTTTTTACAATTTCTGAAATAAATTCAGCAACACCTCTTTTAGCAATACTATAACTTTCATCGGTTTTAGAGTATTTGCTTTTCTCCATAATTTGTTCAATAATTGGCATATCAACTGCTTTAGTATTTGCCATCTTAATTTCCTTGCTCTTCTTGTTTAATTTCTAAAAGTAATTTTTCTTTAGTTTTTTCATTTTTTAACGCTTCTAAAACAGCTTTTCTAAAATCAGGAATATTACCCATAGGACCTTTTAAAGCCATTAATGCTTCTCTTAGCTGCAATAATTTGTTTAGCTCGGGTATTTGTTTAGCTAAGCTATCTGGAGAAAAATCCTTCATACTAGCAATATTGAGCTTAACATCAAGCTCTTCAGCTCCTGTTCCAAGAGTGTTTTTTACGCTAAAACTTGTTGTTATATTGAGTTTTCTCATGACTTGATCAAAATTAATCTTATTAATTTGCAAAATTTCTCTTTCCTCTAAAGGAGTTTCGTTTTTTCCTTTTAAATTTGCCATTACCATTAATTTTAACGGCAACTCCACATCCTCATTTTGTCCATTAGTTTTAGCTTTATATGTAATATTAATCCGCTCTTTTGGAGCATAAGATCCATCTGACATTTAAAATCCTTAAAAACAAAATTTTTAGTTTAATAATTATATTAAAATTTACTAAATTTAATCTTGTATCACTTAATTTTACTTTTTGCGTTTTCGTATTCTTCGGCTAGATAATCTTTTAGTAGAGTTTTCTCCATTAACTCTACTAAGTATATATTTAAAATTTTAGAGTTCTTTTTCATTCCTTTTGACTCAAAAATTTTTACCATATCTAGCAAGGAATTAATATTATTCATAATAGAATTATTAAAATTTTCTTTATCAATATTCATCAGCATTTGCTCAAAATCTTGTAGTGTATGCTCTTTGTCAGTTTTTTTACTTGAAAAAAAACTTTTTTTATTTTCTTTGGATTTAACAAAATATTTATAAACTTCTTCTTTGCAGATAAAATCACCATTTTGAAAACGGAGAAGTTCAATAGTATCAAATTTAGAAATAAAATCACTTGTTAATATTATAAGAATGTCTAATTGTTTATTTTTTTTCTTTTTTTCTAAAAAATCACAAAAGAGTTGTACACCCTCTATCCAAAAAGGATTTAAAATAAGTTCATGCATAAAACATTTAATATGTTCTATATCATTTTCTTTATCAGAAAGTAATATGCGAATTATATCTGCATCAGGTTTTCTTATTTTAGTAATTTTTTCATTATTACATTCAGGCAAACACCTGATTTTTCCCCACATTGCTTGGGTGAATAAAGCGTAGATATTGAGATTATTTTCATCCTCTTCCAAAAGCTCAAATGCAAGTTTTTGATAAAAATTTTTATATTCTCTCTCGTTTAAAGAGTTAATATTATCGCTTCTAATGTTTACAGATACTTGAGTTACAGGAGATTTTGGAAGTTGTGGTGCAACTTGAGCAATTTCAATTTTTGCAAAATTGCAAGATAGTAAATTTTCAAATTCGGAAAATAAAGTAATAAATTGATTAACAATCTCAGATGATATAAGCACTTTTGTTTTATTGTATTCTTGAATAAAATTTTGAATAAAATTTTGAATTTTTCGCTTTTGAGCTAATATATAAGCATTATTTTCATCTATAAGTTTTTTTAAATGTTGAAAAAGAAGCAAAAGCTTTTCAAAGCATTCTTCATTGTTTAAATTAAAACACGATAAAAGAAAATAGTTGCAAATTTTAAAATCTAAAGAATGATTTAATAATATAAACTGAGAATATTGATAAACTTTATCCCAAGAAATATTTTCATGGTTTAAAGTCTTATATTTTGACATCTCATCTTCAAGTAACTGAAATTCTTGTAGTTCATCTAAATTATTTTTCAATTGATCACAAAAATACATTTAATTCCTCCAAAAATTTGCCTCATTATAATTAAATTTTAAAAAATATTATGTTAATTTTTTAAAAAATTTACTCAATTAATCATAAATTATATATTCTAAGATAGAAAGGATACTTTAGTTTCATGTTTTGTAAAAAAAGCTTATTTTTTTTATTGCCACTATTCTTTTGCGCTTGCTCAAGTGTTGTTAGTGTTAAGATAAATAATGTAGAGAATTCCAATCTTAATAATAGACATGATGATGTTCCTGTTACGGCTATTGTATATCAACTTAAGGATATTAAAAAATTTGAAGAAGCAAGTGATATAGATTTGGCTACTAGAGAAGAGGGGGTACTAGGCAAGGATAAACTTGATTCTATTAAAACGCAAATTGCACCTAAAGACAATATTATCGCGGTTAAAGTAGATGAAGAAGAGGTTCCTTATGTAGGCATTCTTGTATTATTTGCAAATAATACAAAAAAAACAACAAAAATATGGGCAAAGACCGAAGATGCAAATGGGTTTGGGAAGAATAAGTATTTAAAATTTGAAATATCCAAAGAAGGTATCAAAAGAATTAAATAGGAATAATATATGGCAAATAAATTAAAAGTTGCTTGGTTTGATGGACTTAATATTGGACAAACCCATTTTGAGCAGCAAGAAAGATTTTTTAATAGAAATATAGATCTTAAAACTATAAATATATATAGTAATTTATATGGAATAATAGACTTGGAATTTTCTCAAGAGATGTTATTACAAGGAAAAATTGCACTTTCTAAAATTTCAGGTATCGCACAAGATGGAAGCATTTTTAATGCACCTGAGCAAGATTTGTTGCCTGAGCCTATTGAAATCAATTATGAATCTTTAATTGATTCAGTTGTGGTATTAAAAATTCCTATCGGAGTTACTGATATTGCTGATTTATCTTTAAGAAATACTTTTCCAAATTCAAAGTTTATATGTCTTAGAAATAGTATTGCTTTAAGAAATTATGATGATTCAAAATCTAATGTAATGGACAAAATTGAAGATGAGTACGAACTTGAAAATCTGACTTTTACACAAGAGAAAAAAGATTTACTTCTTGCTAGTTTAAGACTAAAACTTGGCATTTTAGGTAATTCAACTCCTGATGAACTTGAATTACCAATTGCAAAAATTAAAAATATTGATATCAATAAAAAAATTGAATTAGAAAGTGATTTTATACCCACTTGCTTAAATATCAGCAAAATATCTACCATAAGATCCTTTTTGGAAGAAATTATTTTTTCAATCAATCAACATAAAAAAGTTCTATCTAATGTTTTTAAAGGAATCGATCAAACAAAAAATACATTGGATTTTAGCACTTTTTTATCCCTTAATCTTTTAAAAAAATGGTATTTAATATTTTCACATCTATCAAAAAAAGATAAAATACATCCTGAATTTTTATACGAAAAATTTTTAGAATTTCAAGGAGAGCTTGCAGCTTTTAGCAACGAAGAATCTTTTTTAGATTTTATTCCTTATAAACACGATAATCTTTATAATACTTTTTTAAATATGATGAATAATCTAAGATTGTTATTTTCTAAAATCACAAGCCCTAAATATTTTATAGCTAAGACCAGTATTAACGGCAATGGTTTTTATGATTTTATTTTTGATAATTCGGGAATTTTAGAAGAAAGTGAAATTTATTTCGCAATTCGTGCAGATGTTACTACAGAATATCTACTTAATAATTTTAAAATTCAAAGCAAGATACATACTCAAAGTAAAATTAAAAATATAGTCGCAACTCAGCTTGAGGGCTTAAATGTAGATCAAGTACCTAATGTTCCATCTAGCATTCCTTATTTAAATGGTTATGTTTATTATAAATTAGATAAAAGAGATCAACTGTTTAAAGATTTTAAAAATGAAAGTATCATTAGTATGTACTTGACCAACAATATAAAAAACCCTGATATTATAATGTGGGCGGTATTTCAATGAAAGAAATAAATGAAGAAAAAAAGGCATTAAGCTTACTTCTTGATTCAGATTTTGATGGTTTAAAAAACAATAAAATTATTGATTATTCTTTGGAGTTGCTTTTGCTTTCTTATAGACTTTCAAAAATAAGCTCTATGGATACAAGTAGTATTAATCAACTTAGAGAAACATTGATTAATAAAATTTTAGATATAACCGCTAAATTAAGTATATGTAAAGAATATGATGAAAAAGAAATTATTAAATTCAAATATTGTCTTTGTGTCTTTATAGATGAAAGCTTAATGAAAAATGAACTTTTTATTAATTTTTGGGCTCACAATACTCTAACTGTAAGGTTATTTGATGAAACTTTAGGCGGAAATAATTTTTATGATATTGCATCATCTTGGATTAATAACCCTTTTAAGTTTAAAGATTTTTTGGAATTTATCTATGCTTGTTTAATTCTTGGTTATAAAGGAAAATATAATGAGACTAAGGATAGAGATGAAAAAATAATTCATTTTTGCAATAATATTGCCACATCTTTAAAACCGGTTTATAAGATAGAAGAAGAGTTAGCTTTTAATAAAGCATATAAAACTGGTTTGAAAGAAAATATTTGGCAAAAATTTATAAGATTGTATTTTAAAAAACTTATTATCGTTGTGCCAGTATTGATTATATTAGGAGTATTAAGCTATTCAATTTTCAATTTAGAAACTAATAATCTTAAAGTGGATAATAATATATCCGTATTGATAAAAAATTTAACACATATAGAATAAATATACTAAATTTTTAAATATCAATTTATTTGTTATGAGTAAAATTAAATAAAAATTGTTTTACTGCTAGAATAAAAATCAAATGTAAAACCTATAAAAGGATAAAAATAATATAAAAACAAGCTTTAATTATGCAAATTATTAGTACAAATAAGTATAAGGTCGTATCATAATTATGCCATGGATATAATTCACGATACAATCCCAACTATAATTATGTATTTTAGTCAGGATTATTTAAGATAAATTATAATTAAGCTTTGCCCTCTCTCCAATCATCACTTCCGCTAGTTCCAGCAGCAGTATGTTCCCAAACTACTTTTCTATAGCTCATTGAAACTTTTAAAAGCTCGGTTTTATCATGATTACTTGACTCTTGCGCATTTGGCATTATTAATTCAATATTTGTAATAATTGCATCTTCCAATTTTGTAGTAAAAAAATGTTCAGATCCGCCACTTGTTGCGGTTCTAAACCAATGAACTTCGACTGTTGGAAGTCTTTCTCCTTTGGTAAGTGCATTATATAGCAAAGGCACAGATTTATTTAATGAGCAAGTAAAAGAAAAAGGCTTATGAACTCTTTGTCCAGAAGGTTGTCCGCTTTGCTGATCAACAGGTACGGTTACAATATGAGATACCTCTTGAGCCATGATTTCATCTTCATGACCCGATTTATATCTATTGCCAATACTCGCTTCAGTAGATGCACCGCTTGAAATCAAACCTTGTGTGGAACCTTCAATTTTTATAAACGCTGGTTCAGCCATAAAAAAACTCCTTTAATTTTTTTTAACATTCAAAATTGTATCATTTTAATCTTAATCTATTAAATTTTTGCAAAATATTTGCATATTAATTTGTTTTTACTTTACTAAGGAATAATGATGTTTAAAAAAATATTTGATTTTGTGAAATCAAGATTATTTATAACTGCTTTTTTGCTTTGTTGTATTTTTCTTTTGAGTATTTTATTTTGGTTTTGGGGTTCTTTAGTAGCTTTTAATGACATATATATTTTTAGTAGTTCATTTTTAAGATTTAGTATTATTTTGATAATTTGGCTTATTGTTTTTTTGTTTTTTTTATTAAAGCCTATTATAAATTTTATATCTTCTTTAAAAAGTGAAAAAAGATTAAAATTTAAAGTCCTAAAAAAAGAAGCTGATGAGTTCATTTACAAATCTAAAAGAAACTTCTTTTTATCTCTTAAAGATGCCAAAGAAACATGGAAGAATGATTTAAAAACAAAAAATTTACCCTTAATTATCATCATAGGAAATGAAGGAGCTGGAAAAAGCACTTTTATTAATTATTCTGACATCGAATACCCACTTAGTGATAGTTTAGAGTCTTATAAAAAATTCCATAAGTCTACTAGAAATTTTGCACTTTATGTATCAAAAAAAGGTGCTTTGTTAGATACAGAAGGAAACTATTTTTCACAAGAAGAATTTTTTAAGCCTACAAGTAGCGATGAAATACCCGAAGATGATATAGATAAAAATAGAGATTTTTTAATTAAAAAAAATATATGGAAAAAATTCCTTACTTTTCTCAATAAAAATTTTTTTCATAGCAAACTAAATGGAATTATTTTAGTTGTTGACACTGTAATTTTCTTAAATAATCCTAAGGAGTATTCCAAAAATCTTATTAGATATCTAACAAAAAGAGTAAATGAATGTGAAAAAACTTTAAATTTAAAACTGCCTATTTATATAGTTTTTTCAAAACTCGACTTGATCGAAGGCATGAAAGAGTATTTTGATATTTTCGATAAAAAAATTTCAGATAAAATTTTAGGATTATCTTTTGATAAAATCTTAAGTGAAGAATTTTTAAATAATGAATTTAAAGAATTAAGTGATTCATTATTATGTTCCTTGATGAGTAAAAACTCCCATATTTATAATATAGAAAATAAAAATAAAAGCTACTTATTTTTAAAACAACTTGATAATTTATTTGCATTAGCAAAGACTTTTATTTTGGAAGTGCAAGAAGAAAATAAGCTTAAAAATAATTCTTATCTTAGAGGAGTTTATTTTGTTAGTGCCTATCAAGAAAATATTCCTAGAAATTTCTTACTCGATGCCATATGTGAGAAATATAACTGCAAAAAAGTATTATCAAAATCCAATATTATACATAATAAACAAAGCTATTTTGTTAAATCACTGCTCGAAGATTTAATTTTTACAGATTATTCTTTAAGCACTATGAAATCTTATTCTAAAAAATTATCTTTTTTAATGATAATTTTAATCATAAGCTTTGGAACATATGTTATATCTTCTTATTTTATAAGTAAAAACAATAAAGAATTCGAAAAAAGCCAAAACACCTTAAGATCTTTACAATTGCTTCTTAAAGATCAAGATTATCAAAATTTAAATATTAAACAAAAAGCTGACTTCTTAATTGAATTGAGAAATATTTTAAATACTTATCCTGAACTTTGGCAAGATAATAATATATTTCAATATTTAAATCTAAATCTCTCATACAAAGGATTTAAAGAAGCTAAACAACTTTATTACAAACTGAATGAAGATGTGTTAAAAAATACTTTATTAAAAGAAATGGAATATACTTTACTTACCGATACAAATAAAGAAAATTTAATCAAAACATTATATATGTATAGATCTTTGTTTGAACAAAAATATTTTAATAAAGAAATACTAAAAATTTGGATTAACGAGAATTGGAATACTTTAAGTAAGTATTCAATCTCTAAAGATGACTTTCTAGAAGGGGTGGATGAGCTTAAACAATTTAATCTTAAATCTTTTACAGAAGATGAAAACAGTATACATACAGGAAAAAGAAAACTTGAGAGTATAAGTAGAACTCAAAGAATTTACATTCTTCTTAATTTTTTAAATAGCGATAAACCTAAAGAAAAATATCTTATAAAAGAGGATTTAGGTTTTGCTGCAAATAGTGTATTTTCAAATAATTCTCAAATAACTTCTATAGATAAAATATATACAAAAGTTGGTATGATGGACTTTTTAAATGATTTAAATCAACAAGTTGACACCGCAATCAATATTGAATCTTGGATGCTAGATAACAATTTTAAAGAAAATAAAAACACTTTGACTATGGGTATTTTAAAATTATACTTAAGTGAATACCAAAATGCTTGGCAAAATCTACTCGCTTCATTGCAACCTGTTAGGTATAATACCAAAGAGGCAATGCTTAATGAGCTTAATATCTTATCAAAAAAAGAAAACCCTTTATATTCTTTGTTAAAAATTGTTAGTTCTAATACAAATTTAAATGATGCAGTTTTACTAACTCAAGCCTACAATTTAGGATTAAATGCTGGGGAAATTAGATCAAATTTTATTGGGGTAAGCAATGCTTTCACACAATATCATAAGCTAGTAAACAAAAATACACTTTTGAGTGTTGGTAATATAGAAGTGGGCAAAGGCACTGATGATGAAAAAATATTAGATATTCTTAATACAAGTATTACAAATATGTCCAATAAAATTATAGATTTTAGTTCTAATAATAACCAAAGCGCTGAAGAAAAAATTTCATATGCTCTTGGAGGCAATAAAGATGCCAATGATCCTTTTGCTGTATTTCAAATGAACATAAAAAAATTACCTAATGATTTAGAGAGATATTATAGTCAGCTTTCTAATTATTCGTGGAATTTTATAGAAAATCATGGTATTTCTTTATTTAATACTGCTTGGATTAATGAAGTGTATAATCCATTTGTTAATGATATTGCACCATATTATCCTTTTAATGATGAGAGTGTAGCAGATCTTAGTATGGATAGTTTTAAAACATTTTTTGGAAGAAATGGGACATTAAATAGTTTTTATAAAAAATACTTGAACAATGTTTTAGTAAAAAGAAAAAATAACTATTCTATCAATTCTCAATTTGCTTCAAAATTAAATTTCTCTAAAGAATTTTTAGATTTTATCACCAATGCAGGCAATCTCTCTAGTCTCATACTAAATGGTAATGATAATATAAAAGTTAATTTTACTATTCAAAGCCTTGATTTAAGTGCGGATTTTTCCTTTATAAAGCTTGGCTATGATAATAAAAATATCCAATACGATCATACTCTTAATCAAACCCTACAAATTGTAGCAGAAAAATTCAATAATGGAACAAGTTTAAATTTTACAGCCTATAACTACTCTAATCCTAATTTAAATTATACAAAATCATATAAAGGAGAATGGGCATGGTATAAGTTTATAAAAGATAATAAAAGTAATTCTATATACAGCATTATATTTAACAATAATAAAAACTTATATTTTGACTTTGAAATTATTAACGGTGCTAGTGAATTAAATAATATAGTTTATATTTTAAACAATCTTAAAATAGTAGAAAATATTACAGGGGTAAATAAACAATGATAGAAAAAGAAGAGATAGGAATTGCTATTGAGAATTATGACGAATGTATTAGTGGTTCTAAAACATTTGTATTTAACACAAAGGGTGGAACTATAGGAAGCGGTGATGATTGCACTTTTCGTATTCAAGATAAACTAGAACAAATCAAAAATACCCATGCCATAGTATCTTATGAAGAAGGATCTTTTACAATTGCGGCTTTTGAAGATTCTGACATTTATTATAATAAGTCCTTTTCTAGAATGCCAAGTGGCTATGAAATAATAATCAGCATAGGCGATATTTTTAAAATCGGTAATTTAGAATTTAGATTTGTGGATGCAAAAAGCATTGAAGCAAGCATTAAAGAAAATAAAAAATACTTAGAAGATATTGAAAAACGCAATCATTTTGATGAAATTGAAATTAAACCTAGAGGAAAAACAAGTATAAATTTTGACAAAAACAAAGAGTTAAAAGAGATTTTAGAAAATAATGATTATAAATTTATCGAAGAAGAAAAGGCAGATGATAGCTTTTTAAAAGAAATAATTCAAAAAAATCCAAATTCATTAGAATATGAAAATGTTTTAAAAAGTTTGGTAAAAAATTTAAAAGATATTAAAACAAAACAACAAAGCTCTAAATTAAATAAAGATTATTCTTCTATTAGTATCAAAGATTTTGAAAGTATTATTAATAATATACCCTTAATCAAATCCACAAGATTGATCAATATTTTAGCCCTTAGCCTAATCGCAAAAGAATTATATACTCCAATATTTGAAGAAATGGAAGAAAATATGTTTATTAAATATATTGAAGCTGCCATACAAAACAATATCAAAGAAGATAAGATTCTTTTTGAAAATCTTACCATCAAAGCATTGGAAAAGTATATTAAAGATTTTGAGTGATTTTTACTCTTTGATATTATGCTCTTTAGCATAAGCTAGTATTTTAGCTCGAAGTTCTTGCGGAAAATTATATCTATAAATAGCAGGAATTCTTGGATCAAGGAGTCTATCAAGCTTATGTCTTTTATAATACCATTCTAGATTTTCAGGGGTAAAATAATAAGGTGCATTAGGATAGCCTTGAGGTGGGGTTAGGGCTGCTAATTTGGCAGTTAAAATCATAGAATCTATTCTTAATTGTGCACTTTCTTCACTCCGATCATTTGGAATATCATAACCATAGGCATTTACCATGCCATTATAATACCCTCCCCTATGATGATCAAATTCTCTTCTGCTTTCATAAGTAGAATCTATATCCCTTGGATCTTTTATTTTGCCCTCAACTATATCACTTCTTAAGGCTTTATACATACTTCCAAATTCATCGCGAGCAATTCTATATTTATTATAATCAATCACCCAATCTACTCCCATAATCTCATCTATAAAAGGAAGCATACCAAATTCATCAGGTTTTAAAGTCTTAGCTAAGGTTTTAATCTCTTGTTCTCTTAAAGGATTTTTATGCACTCCTACTAAACCACTTCCTACAGCAATATCAGCATAACCATAAATAGCACCTAATAAATGAGGTTTATCTAATATACTACTTCCTCCACTTAATTGTATATAAAGTATAGTAGCTTGGATAAATCTTGCATTAAAACCATTTTGAGACATATCATTAGCTAGGTATTTATAATCACCTAATATTCCTGCTGCCATACCCCATTCATTATGAAATAAACTTGATCTTAGATTATGTTTATTATCATCTACTATTCTATATAATTTTTCATATTTAGGATCTACATTTCCTTTTTCATCTACAGCTCCTATAGCTTCATAAGGTATATCTATAACAACACTTCTTATACCACTTCTTATAACTAAATATTTATATCTTTCTTTTTTAGTTTTTAAAGATTTATAATAAGCTTTTTCTGCTTTAGTCCAAGGAGCTATGCTTCCTTTAATGGGATCTTTTAAATAAATACTTTGCCAA